>CAZUDE010000001.1:0-63770 GCA_964619205.1 uncultured Desulfobacula sp.
GCAAAATTGCTTTTCAAATCTCCAATTTTCATGTTTCATGAAATATCCGGGCTAGCATTCAATTTTAATATGGAGATTTCCTGTAACAGAGGGGATACGCCCATATCAGGGTTGATGCATCATACAGATCAAAATCATTCAATAAAAATCAGATTGCCGCGCAGGCCACACCCAGGTGTTTTGCCGCTTTTTCCATGTCCCATTTTGTTTTATCCCTTTCACCGACAAAGTTTGAGGCTGCCCTGATTTCAACCATGGGAACCTTATACAGAATGGCAACATGGGCTGAGGCCGCCCCTTCCATGGCCTCCATGACCGGGGAAAAAGAAGAATAGAGAAGCTCTGCCTGTGTGAAGGAAGACGTTAGGGTGGAGACGGTTATAAATGGCCCTTTGGCCACCCTGATCCTTTTTTGTGCAAACTCCCTGGACATTTTTCCATGACAGGCTTCAGCCAGGACTGGATCAAAGGAGTATCGCCCTTCCCGGCTTAAGGGGAAAGATTCAATAAGATCAAAGGGCAGCAAGGCATTAATTGGTGAATCTGTTGCAATTCCTGTATGGATATAGTGTTCTTCTGTGGCAATGGCCACATCGCCGAGGCTCAGGCCTGTTTCCCTGAAAACGCCTGCTATCCCGGTCTGTAAAATCAAAGCAGGCAATGACTGCTCAAGATAGACGGTAAGTGCATGGGCTGTATTAAAGACACCGGGCCCGGTAATCATAAGGTCATAGGACTTCTCATGAATCTTGCCGGAAAAGACCCTAAGCCCGGTTTGGGTCTGTCTTTTTGAATCAGGCGGGTAGGCAGACAGAAAAAAGGAAATCTCAAAAAAGGTGGCACAGACAATGAGAAGGTCAGGATTCATGAATCATCCCGGCAATGGCCTTTAATGCCATATGATAGCCGAAATGGCCAAAACCGGAAATCTGGCCGGTTACAATATCGGCCAGAAAGGATTTGTGACGAAAGGCCTCTCTCTTGTAAATATTAGACAGATGAATCTCCACCGACGGGCAGGACAAAAGCAGCAGAGCGTCCCTCAAGGCAACGCTGGTATGGGTCAGTGCGCCCGGGTTGATGATGATGCCGCTGGGAGGGTGATCAAACAATTCATGGATTTTATCCACAAGGGCCCCTTCATGGTTGGACTGGAAAAAATGAAGTACAATGCCCAGAGGTTTTGCCTCCTGCACAAGGCTTTTATTGATCTCATCCAGGGTCATGGCCCCATAGATATGGGGTTCCCGCTTTCCCAGCATATTCAGATTCGGCCCGTTGATGATCTGTATGGTTTTCTCTCTCATTTGTAATTTTCCACCTATGAGTATAATTTCTCCGCATCTTCAAGGGAGGATGCATAGCCCTTAAAGCCTTCCACAGCTTCACAGGAATCAATAGCGACAGAGGCAAAAAAGCCTTCCACCATGGTCTTTTCACCGTGCCGGATCAGGGCCATGAAAAGGACCGGGACAAGACTAAGATTGCTCTTTCCCGTCAATAGGGCAAAATCATGGGGTTTTTCTGTCTGATAGACTGCATACAGATCTTTTTGCACAGGCATCAACTGAACAATCTCAGGATGATCATGGCTGTGACTATGGCCGCCGGGTTGATTACACATAACTACCACCTTTCATTATATTTTTTGAGCATCATAGGGATATCCTTTTTGTTTGGCAAGGAAAACTTTATCCGGTCTGCTATCCGGAAAGCGCTGCCAATTCTTCCTGGCTGAACTGATACAAAGAATTGCAATGATGGCACCGAACCTCAAGCGGAAAAGGACCGTTTGTCATGATATCTGTTCTTTCTTCCTTAGAAAGGCCGTTTAAAAAACCCTGCATCCTGTCCTTTGAACACCTGCAGAAAAATTCAATAAGGCTGCTTCCCAGGAATTGGGGATCAAGGGTTGAAAATTCTTCAAGGATAACTTTTTCAGGTGTTTTCCCCTTTGAAAATACTTCACCCAGGGAATTGATGCCCTGTATAATTTTTTCAGCCTCAACAAGCTTTGATAATTCTGCACCCGGCAAGGCCTGGAGAAAAATCCCACCTGCTCCCCTGACCTCTTCTGTATCATCAAAAAAGACACTCAGTTTAAACCCGGTCGGGTTCTGCTCGGAAATTAAAAAATAATTGGCCAGGTCCTCGGCCATGCTCCCGTGCTCAAGGGCCACCTGGCCGGAATAAGGGGTTGGCGAATCTTCAAGATACCGGGTGACGGTCAGAAAACCTGCCCCGTAAAGAGAGGACAGAAATTTCAGTTTTTCCGGATTCTTGACTTCAATTCGGTCTGTTTTCAGATATCCCCTGACTTCCCCACAGCCGTTGGATTCGACATCCAATCCCTTGATAGGACCTGAACACTGGATATTCAGGCTGATCCGGTCATTTTTGCCTTTAAGGACCGATGTTAAAAGGCCGGCAGCAACATACGCCTGACCCAGAAGCAGGGTTTCCAGGGGTCCCAGATCATGGTTTGCCCTCATTTCATTGACCATTCTTGTGGAGTGGATAATGGCCCCCTTGATTGTCTGGCCAGCCATGATAAATCTGTGCATTCTGTCCCTGGCCGATGCCCTGAACTGTTCCCGTATATCTCTTTTAAAAATATCTTTCTTAATCATAATCCTTATGCTTTTATTTAATGATTTACCGGACACTTCGAAGCTGGATGGCTTCTGCCATATGGCGCCGTTTGATTTCCGGGGCATGGTCAAGATCGGCAATGGTTCTTGCCACCCGTATGGCCGAGTGACAGGCCCGGGCGGAAAACCCGAGGATATCAACAGCCTTTTCAAGAAGCTGCTCACCTTCGGTATCCAGGCGGCAGAATAATTTCAAATGGCGGCTCTGCATCATGGAATTGCTGTAAATACCGGATTTCAAAAACCTTACAGTCTGCATGCCTCTTGCCCGGCCCACTCTTTTGCGAATGGCAAAGGATGCTTCTCCCCTTGCCCCGGCACCCAGATCCTTGTAGGGAACCTTTGGCACTTCAATGCGGATGTCGATTCTGTCCAATAACGGCCCTGAAATCTTTGACCGGTATTTCTGAATCTGGGGATGTGTACAGGTACATTTGCCATGGGGATCGGACAGATAGCCGCAGGGGCAGGGATTCATGGCAGCCACCAGCATGAATTTTGACGGATAGGTGGCTTTCATGCCGGCCCTGGCTATGGAAACCTTTCCGTCTTCAAGGGGTTGGCGCAGCACTTCCAGGACATTTTTTTTAAACTCCGGCAGCTCATCAAGAAAAAGAACCCCGTTATGGGCCAGACTGATTTCCCCTGGAACCGGTTTTGACCCTCCGCCCACAAGACCTGCGTCGGATATGGTGTGATGGGGGGATCGAAAAGGCCTTGCAAATGAAAACGGCTTTTTTTCTTCAATCAGCCCGAGAACGCTGTAAATCCTTGCCACTTCAATGGCCTCGGAAAAGGTCAGTTCCGGCAGAATGGTCGGCAGGCGCTTGGCCAGCATGCTTTTTCCAGACCCAGGCGGGCCGGTTAACAGAAGATTATGAAACCCGGCCGCAGCTATTTCAATGGCTCTTTTGGCATGAAGCTGGCCTTTTACCTCTGAAAAATCAACTCCATAGTCTGCAACCCCCGGGCCTGGTGTGAACGTCCTCTCATGGGATTTTAAATCAGAAACCCCTGAAAAATAACCCACAATCTGAGACAGGCTCCGCACCGGCAGAACCTCAATTCCGTCTACCAGGGATGCTTCATCGGCATTTTCAACAGCAATCAAGATTCCCTTGAACCCTTTTTCCTTTGCTGTCAGGGCAAAAGGTAAAATTCCCTTCACAGGCTTTATCTCGCCGTCAAGGGACAGCTCCCCTGAAAAAATATAGGATTTAAGCTTATCCGGCGGCAGTGTGCCGGATGCCGCCAGAATGCCGATGGCAACCGGCAGGTCAAGGCCTGTTCCTTCCTTTTTCACATCAGCCGGTGCGAGATTGACCACCACCCTGTCCATGGGGAAGGCGTATCCGGAATTTTTTATGGCGGTTTTAACCCTGTCCTTGCTTTCCCTGACCGAAATTTCCGGCAGCCCCACCATGTTGAATATCGGAAGGCCGCTGGAGATATCGACTTCTACTTCAACGATAAATCCCTCAATCCCTGTTACCGAACATGAGTTTACCTTTGCTATCACCTAAGCTCCCTTATCAAATCAAACCGGAAATGATAAAAATATTTTATCACCGGCTCAGCCCCCTATTCTTTATCAAAAAACTTGAATGAACCAAAGATATTTCTCATTTACTTTGCTTTGAATATTAAAATCAGATATATAGCTATCTAAAATGAATGATGACAGTTAATACAGAATATTCAAAATATGACAGACTATATAGCACAGACAACGCTTTCAAAAAGCATCTCTTTTTCAGGGGTAGGGATGCATTCAGGAAAGCTGACGCATCTGACCATCAAACCCGCACCGGAAAACCATGGCATTAAATTCAGGCGGGTGGATCTTCCCGGCACACAAGATATCCAGGCTTTGTATAAATTTGTGGTGGATACAAGCCTTGCCACCGTGCTGGGGACCAATGGGGCCATTGTCTCCACCATCGAGCATTTAATGGCCGGTTTTTCAGGCCTTGGTATTGATAATGCCCTGATCGAAATAGATGATTATGAAATCCCCATTATGGACGGGAGTGCTAAAATCTTTACCCAGATGATAGAGGCAACGGGCATTGTTTACCAGGATGCGCCGAAGCATTATTTTATTGTAAAAAAACCCATTGAATTATTTGATGGTGATAAATCAGTGATTGCATACCCGGAGTCCTGTTTTAAAATTACCTGCCGCATTGATTTTCCACATCCATTGATCGGAAAACAGGAAATCTCTTTTGACAGGGAAAAAGACAATTTTGAAAAGGACTTCAGCCGCGCCAGAACCTTCGGGTTTGTCCAGGATCTGGAACTCCTGAAAAAATTCAGTCTGGGCAAAGGCGGAAGTCTTGACAATGCCATTGTAATTGATGAAGATAAAATTTTAAATGAAGAGGGGTTAAGATATCCTGATGAATTCGTCCGGCACAAACTTCTCGACAGTCTCGGAGATTTCTCTCTTCTTGGCATGCCGATAAAAGGACATATCATCACCCATAAATCCGGACATATGCTGAATCATTTATTTATCGAAACTTTTTTAAAAAACAAGGGCGCCTGGGAAACCGGGCCTGCAAAATACAATGACGCTTAATAAGAAAACAATATCATTTCTCATCAAAGGCAGATTTATCTTCTTTTTCCTGATGATGGTTACTTTCGGGCTTTGCTTTTCCTCTTTTGCTCTTGCAAAGGGTATGGCCGAGATTCAGGATATCCGGCTTGTCAATACAAGAGATGACCTTTTGACCTATTTTAAGGTCACCCAGGCGTTTTCAGACAAGATCAACCAGGCCATACTGAACGGCGTCCCCACAACCTTTTCATTTTATATCGCACTTTACAAAAACGACAGTTCCTGGCTGGATAAAAACATATCCGATATCCAGATCAAATCAACGATCAAGTACAATTCCCTAAAAAAGGAATTCTCGATTCTGCGGCCCTGGAAAAATGAAAACCCGGTTGTCACCCAGTCTTTTGAAGAAGCAAAAACCCTTATGACCGAAATCGACAACCTGCTCATCATCCCCCTGAACCGGCTCGCCAAAGGAGACAAATATCAGCTGCGCATCAAGGCAGAACTTGACAAAATCACCCTGCCCCTGTCGCTCCATAATATTTTCTTTTTTGTCTCTTACTGGAATTTTGAAACAAACTGGTATCTTGTCAATTTCTCCTATTAACCGTCATCATGATCCAGCCCCATGGGAATAACATCATATGACCGATTCGACAGGTTCAAATCCTGACCGGAAAAGAAAGAAGCGAGAAGGCATTCTCATCCTTATCATTCTGATTACGGTTGCTGTCCTTACGTTTATTGAAACCCGGATTACTCATTTCGGCAATGATTTTCCTCTGTCCAGCACGGTATTGATGTTCATCCTGATCAATACAAACCTGCTGCTGCTTCTGGCGCTTTTGCTGCTGGTGTTCAGAAACCTTGCAAAGCTGTACTATGAAAAAAAGAACAAAATCCTCGGGACAAAACTTAAGACCCGGCTGATAGCGGCCTTTATCGTCCTGGCGCTTCTGCCCACAACCGTTCTCTTCTTTTTTTCCATTCATTTCATCTCCACCAGCATTGCTTTCTGGTTTAATGCACCGGTTGAGCAGACACTGGACAGCTCCATGACGGTGGGCCGGAAACTCTATGAATACATTGAGACGGAAAATGAATTCTCTGCCAAAAGAGCTGTGTTTCAGATAGATTCAAGAAAACTTTTAGACAAGGAAAATGAAACCAAACTGACCCGGTATGCTGAAGTCATCCAGCGTGCCTTTAACCATCATGCAGTCGAAATTTACACCCCGGATGCAAGACGCGTGAGCCTGTCACTTTCAAACAGGCTGGAAGATCTTCATTTCGGACTTCTGACAAGCAATGAACTCACCGATATCCCCGAAGGGCATCTCTCAAAAACCCTTTCCCAGGATATCCAGGAAGGTGAATTGCTCAGAACCATTGCAACCATTCCCTTTGCCTCGGACCCCAAAAAAGCGGAAGCCTTTATTGTTATTTCAACCCTATTACCGCCGGACCTGTCCCAAAATATCCAGTCCATTTTAAAAGGGATAGAAGAGTATCACCAGCTTAAGCTTGCCAAAAAGCCGGCCCTGACATTCTATTATATTGCGCTTTCAGTGGTTGCCCTTCTGGTCATCTTCTGTGCCATCTGGTTTGGATTTCAGCTGGCCAAAACCATTACCATCCCCATCATGAAATTTGCTGAAGGCACAAAGCGGGTTGCCGATGGAGATCTGGACTACCGGATCGATTTTGAGACCGATGATGAAATCGGGACCCTGATTAAATCCTTTAATTCAATGACAACAGAGCTTGCCTCGGGAAGGCAGCAGATTGCCCTTTCAGAAGAAAGACTCAGAACCCAGAACTCAGAACTTGAAAAAAGCCGGCAGTATATTGAAATTGTATTAAAAAACATTTCCGCAGGAGTGATTTCCGTTGATAATACAGGAACAATCATCACCATTAACAAAGCCGCGGAATCCCTTCTGGATATCAACAGCCGTGATATTTTACACAAAAACTATAAAGATGTCCTGAAAAACGAGTATTTGAAGCTTGCCGACAGCATTTACGATCAGGTGGCGCAGGGACAGGAAAGCATTGAAATGCCTCTGTCCATAACGATTTCAGGCGCACCAAAGCATTTCTCTTTAAATTTCAACCTATTAAAGGATGATTCAGATCAGAATCTGGGGGCGGTTCTTGTTTTTGATGATGTCACCGAGCTTGAAAAAGCCCAGCGGGTAGCTGCCTGGCGGGAGGTTGCAAGGAGAATCGCACACGAGGTGAAGAACCCCTTAACCCCGATTAAGCTTTCAGCCCAACGGCTCAAGCGAAGATATGCCCACCAGATCAATGATGATATTTTTACCAGCTGCACAGACACCATTGTGGAGCATGTGGATCTCATCCGAAACCTTGTCAATGAGTTCTCAACCTTTGCCAAATTCCCGGATGCCAATATTGCCCAATGCAGGATTGAAAACATTATCCTTGAAACCATTGCTCTCTACAGGGAAGGGCTTGAAAAAGTGGATATCCAATCGAATTTTGCTTCCAATACACCGGTTCTGAAACTGGATCACCAGCATATGAAACAGGCATTTATCAACCTGATTGACAATGCTGTCTATGCGGTTGATAAAAATGGGCTGATCCTCATTGATGTATCCTATGACGAAATATTGAAAATAGTCAGGATTGAGATATCCGACAACGGCAAAGGCATCTCCGATAAAGAAAAGACAAGGCTGTTTGAACCCTATTTTTCAACCAAAAAAACAGGTATGGGGCTTGGCCTTGCCATTGTTAGTTCTATTATTTCAGATCATAATGGTGTAATAAGGGTCCAGGATAACAAGCCAAAGGGTGCAAAATTTATTATTGAGCTGCCGGCTTAAACATTCATAAGGAAACCAGGAGATAAAACCATGTATCCTGCAGTATTGATTGTTGATGATGAGACCACAATTATTGAATCCCTTGAAGGAATCCTGTCTGATGACGGATTTGAAGTCATCCATGCCTATAACGGGTATGAGGCATTAAAGAAAATTGAAACCGCCTCCCCTGATATTGTCCTTCTGGATATCTGGATGCCGGGCATGGATGGGATTGAAACCTTAAAGGAAATCAAAAAAATCGCCCCCAATCTTCCTGTGGTAATGATAACGGGCCACGGCAGCATTGAATCAGCCGTTGACGCCACAAAATCAGGGGCCTATGATTTCTTAGAAAAACCATTATCCCTTGACAAGGTCATGGTCACCATCAGCAATGCCCTGAATTTTAGGAAACTGGAAGAAGAAAATATCTATCTGCGTAAAAAAACCATTCAAAAAAATTCCATTACCGGAACAAGCACTGCCATACAAAAGCTGTATGGTGAAATCATGAGTGCGGCACCATCGGACGCCTCCATCCTGATCACCGGAGAAAACGGGACCGGAAAGGAACTGGTGGCCAGAACCATCCATCAGTTCAGTTCAAGACCGGAGCAGCCCTTTATCATTATCAACTGCGCGGCCATACCGTCTGAAAACCTAGACAGTGAACTTTTTGGCCACGAAAAAGGCGCCTTTGAAGGGGCCAAATCAAAGAACAAAGGCAAATTTGAACTGGCCTCGGAAGGGACCCTTTTTCTGGATGAAATCGGGGACATGAATATCCAGACCCAGGCAAAAATATTAAGAGCCCTTGAATCCAAGACCTTCCAGAGAATCGGCGGCGGAAGGACCCTTCACATGGATGTCCGCCTCATTGCCTCCTCCAATAAGGATCTGGAAAAAGAGATCGAAGCTGGAAATTTCAGGCAGGACCTGTATTTCAGGCTCAATGTGATTCCCATCCATGTCCCGGCCTTAAGAGAAAGAAAAGAAGATATCCCCGTTCTGGTGGACGCATTCCTGGAAAAATCATCCCGGCAGGCTCCGGGGAAAAAGAAAACCCTGACGGAAAAGGCCTTGAAGCTTCTGAGCACCTATGACTGGCCGGGCAATGTCAGAGAACTTAAAAATCTCATGGAAAGACTCTCCATTATGGTGGAAAAGGACCAGATTGATGTTGCCGATATTCCCCGGCCCTATAGCCCGGAACTGAAGCCGCAGGGTTCAGGCCTGCATGACTTTTTTCTCTATGAAGATGATCTGGAGCAGGCAAGAAAACGCTTTGAAAAAGAATATCTCCTTCAAAAGATTTCCCTGGAGGGAGGGGATATCATCTCCACAGCAAAAAAACTTGGCACAAGCGTCAAATATATCAAGAAAGCTATTTTAGAATCTGAATAACCATGAGAGTTATCAGTGGGATCAGAAAAGGCAGAAAACTTGTCCGGATTGAAGGAAAACGGGTCAGGCCAACGTCCGACAGGACAAAAGAGGCCATTTTCAATATCCTTGGGCATACCATACGGCAGGCGAGGGTGCTGGACCTTTTTGCCGGAACCGGGGCTCTGGGTATCGAAGCCTTGAGCCGGGGTGCGGATCATGCCGTCTTTATTGACCTTAACTGTGATATTATCCATCAAAATCTGCAACTTTGCAGATTTGAAGCCGGCAGTACAGTCATCTGCCATGACATCGTCAGTCAGCCCCTGCCGGAAATTCTCAAAGGGCAGACCTTTGATTTTGTATTCATTGACCCGCCCTATAAAACCGGATACATTGAAAAAACCCTTGAAAAACATAATTTTTTAGACCTTTTGGCCCCCGGCTGCATCATCATTGCAGAACACTCCGCTAAAGAAAGTCTTCAAATCAGCCTTTTGACCCTTGACATTTTCAGACAAAAAAAATACTCAAAAACCATACTCTCATTTATCTCAAAAGGATGATGCACCCATGATAAAAAAGAAAAAAACGGCAATTTACCCTGGCTCCTTTGACCCCCTGACAAACGGACATATTGATATCATTGAACGCGCCCTTGGTATTTTTGATGAGGTGATTATTGCTGTATTGCACAATCCCAATAAAAAAGCCCTGTTTACAATGGAAGAGCGGGTTGAAATGATCCGGCAGAGCTTTAATGGTGAAAAATCCGTTCTGGTGGATTCTTTTGGCGGACTCCTTGTTGATTATGCCAAAATGAAACATGCGGTTGCCATTATCCGCGGTATGCGGGCGCTTTCAGATTTTGAAAGCGAATTTCAGATGGCCCTGATGAACCGGAAACTGAACAAGGAAGTACAATCTGTCTTTTTGATGACCGGGTTTCGATGGATTTTTACCAGTTCTTCCATCATCAAGGAAGCGGCACAATTCGGCGGAGAAATAAGTGATATGGTCCCTGAAGCCGTCAAGCTCAAACTGATGGAAAAATTTCCTAAAATGAGAAAATAAAAGGCAAACTCATGGACCTCTGGCAACTGAATATTTTTGTGGCTGTGGTGGAGAATAAAAGCTTTTCAAAGGCGTCTGAAGCTATCAACCTTTCACAACCCACGGTGAGCAGTCATATAAAAGAACTGGAAGACTATTTCAAATGCCGCCTCCTGGACCGTCTCGGAAAAATCACAGAGCCCACAAAGGCAGGGGAAATTTTATATCAGCATGCCAAAAAAATGTTGTCCTTGAAGGACGAAACAAAAACCGCCATGTATGATTTTCTGGGCAAAGCAAAAGGGAGCCTATTTTTAGGCGGCAGCACCATCCCGTCAGGTTATATCCTTCCAAAAATCATAGGACCATTTTCAAAAAAGTATCCCGATATCCATATTGAACTTTTTGCCGGTGACACTGCCCAGATTATAGAGGAAATCAAAAAGGGTAAAATCGAGGTCGGCATTGTTGGGGCTAAAACCGAGGACCCTCTGATTATCCAGGAGGAGTTTGTGGCTGATGAAATGCGCCTTATTATTCCTTTTGACCACAAATGGGCAAAAAAAACCGCTGCCGGCTTCCCGGAACTTATAAATGAACCCTTTATTGCCAGGGAAAAAGGTTCAGGAACCTGGCAGTCCATCCTGAAAAGCATGGCCAGGGCCGGATTTGATCCAAAGACCCTGAATACAACCGTGACCATGGGAAACACCGTGTCCGTGATCCAGGGCATCCTCCACCATGTGGGGATTTCCATTTTGTCCACCATTGCCATTCAGGATGAGATCGACAAGGGCCGATTGAAAGCCTTGTCTGTAAAAGGTCTGGACATGAACCGCTTCTTTTATCTGACCACATCCGCCAAAAGGTCCCTGTCACCCATCGGTAAAAAATTCATAGAATTTGCACGACTGGCCCTGTAGTGTCTTTTTAAAATCTTTTTAAATCCGATGCCCAGGCGAATAATTCAGGCGTTCCGCCAGTATGCCAGAACAGAACCGTCTCACCTTTTTTAAAAATTTTTTTTTGAATCATCTCTAAAAGCCCGCCCATGGCTCTTGCGGTATATACAGGCCCCAGAAGAATCCCTTCATATTTCGCCAGATCCCGGATGGCGTTGAATTCCAGATCACCTGGGACTGCATATCCGGCTCCCAGAAAATTACAATCAAGGAGAAAATCGGATTCCACCATCCTGATATCCGATCCGATCCTTTTGGCAGTGTCATTGGCAATCCGAGTCAGGATTGGGGGGAAGGGTTCAGGCCCGGTTTTGGTCTGATCGATGCTGATGCCAAGAATTTTGCCTTTAAACCCGATCAACCCGGCACCCAGCACCAGACCGGCCTGTGTGCCGCCTGAGCTTGTGGCAAACACAATGGTATCCGGGCTAATACTCATCTCGTTCATTTGCTTTTCAAGCTCCAGCATGGCATCCACATAACCCACACACCCTGTACTGTTGGAACCGCCAACCGGAATCACATAAGGCTTTTTCCCAGCTTTGGTTAAGTCATCCGCCACTGCGTAGAGCCTTGCATCCCTGTCCTTTCTGTCACAAAAATGGAGCTCTGCCCCAAATACGGTATCTAAAAGAAGGTTGCCATTAAAACTCCCGGGAGGTTTTCCGTTCAGCACCAGGTGACAGTCAAGGCCCGCCTTTCTTGCACCGGCTGCTGTCAGGCGGCAGTGATTGGACTGGAGCCCGCCTGCTGTGACCAGGGTGTCTTTTCCCTGTTCCAGAGCTTCTCCAATGAGAAATTCAAGCTTTCTTACTTTGTTGCCGCCCATGCCAAGAGAAATGAGATCATCCCGCTTCATATAAATGGCTGGCCCCTGGAAAGCCTCTGTCAGATTCTTTAGATAATGGACAGGTGTTGGAAATTCTGCCAGATAAAATCTGGCCAAACCGTCTATGTTCATCATACCCCCCTTTTGAAAAGATAAAAGTTACAGACAACTCCCTTTTTTATTCCACATTCTCTATGCCTGTAAAAGAGTTTGATAAAATACTATTTATAAAACCTTGGCAAAAAGGGATTAATCCGTGACAGCAGTTTATACTCGCTGGATTTTTCATGATATGCGATTGGTTCCAAAGGCAGCATCGCTTTATTTTCAGTACCGAATAATGTCACGACATCCCCAATTTTCACATTGGAGGGGTCGGGTATTATAACACTGAGATGATTGGATGTAATGCTGCCCACGACCGGATATTTTGTTCCCTTAATCAGAACAGAGGCATGATCTGTATTATTTAAAAACCAGCCATCGGAATACCCGATTGAAACCGTTGCCACATACATTTCATGGGTTGCCCTGTAGAGTCTGTGATAGGAAACACTATCTCCCGGTTTTAGTTTTTTTACAAAGGATACCTTTGCCTTGAGTGAAAAGGCAGGTTTCAACTCAATTCTTTTTTGCTCATATTCGGCCTGGGACGGAAAATATCCAAAGGTCGATATTCCCGGCCTTACCGCATCAAGATAGGTATTGGGAGAGCTGAGTATGGCAGCGCTGGAAGCCATATGTCTTATGCCCACATGAATTCCTTTTTGCCGGGCCTGTTCACATACATCCAAAAACCGCCTTAATTGGGTGCTTTCAAAATCCAAGTCTTCTGTTGAAGCGGTAAAGATACCTTCAATTTGAATATGGGCCATTTTCGACACTTTTTCAATAAAGGCCTTGGCTTTATCAAATTGGACACCCACCCTTCCCAGTCCTGTATCGATTTTAATATGCACATGGGCTTTCTTGTTTTTAAGACCTGCATATTCGTCCAGTAATTCAATATTTTCATGAAACACGGACTGGTGAAGGCGATTCTCCACAATAAACGGAACATCGATTTTATCAAAGGGCCCAAAATTTATAATCGGACACTTTACGCCGCCTGCTATCAGTTGCCTGGCCTCTGACAGTTTCCCCACGCATATGCCTGCAACTCCCTCAATCTTCTCCAAAAGCCTGCCTACAGGAACGATCCCATGTCCATAGGCGTTATTTTTTATAACCGGCAACATGGGTATATTATTTATGAAGCAGCCTATTTTCTTAATATTATGCACGATATGGCCGGTGTTGATTTCTGCCCAGGCTTCGGGCATGATATCTTCTTTTGATATACCTGATACTGGTAATGGTTCAAAAAAAACTTTGTTCATTATTGCCTCAGCCTTCATGGGGAATTAAAAATAGATTCGGGCAAAGCCTTGTTGATTCTTTCTAATGGGTTAAAATCTTGCTGATAAAATTGGCTGCCCGTTCAGTTTTTGGATTGTCAAAAAAAGATTCAGGCTTTCCGGTTTCAATGATTTTGCCTTCATCCATAAACAGGACCCGGTCTGCCACTTTTCTGGCAAACCCCATCTCATGGGTCACCACACACATGGTCATGCCTTCGGATACCAGATTGACCATGACATCCAGAACTTCTCCAATCATTTCCGGGTCTAGAGCGGATGTGGGTTCGTCAAAAAGCATTATTTCAGGCGACATGGCAAGCCCCCTGGCAATGGCCACCCTCTGCTGCTGGCCTCCGGACAGTTGAGCCGGATATGCATTTATTTTATCTGTCAGACCGACCTGTTTGAGCTTTTCCATGGCAATTGTCTCAGCTTCATGTTTTACCATCTTTTTTACATTGACCGGCGCCAGCATTACATTTTGCAGCACGGTCATGTGGGGATATAAATGGAATTGCTGAAACACAAAACCGATCTGGGCGCGCAATCGGGTAAGATTGGAAGATTTCAGATGGACCGGGATCTGATTCACAATAATCTCCCCTTTCTGGATCTGCTCAAGACGATTGATACACCGGATCAGTGTGGATTTCCCTGACCCACTGGGACCGCAGATAACCAGCACTTCTCCCTTTTCTATGCTCAGATTGATATTGTTCAGCACATGGTGCTTGCCATACCATTTGTTTACATTTTTAAATTCGATCATGTTGCCCTTCCGTATTCCCTGTTGATATCCTGATATATCCCTGACCTGCCTTTTTACCCGTCTTTGGTCACCGTGGATTCTTTATCCCGCCATTCTTTGCTCCAGATAGTTGGATAAAAGGATCAGGGGGTATGAAATCACAAAATATAAAACCCCGACCAGTGAAAAAACCATAAGCCCTTCAGGAATCCTCACCACAGTGACCCATCCTACCCGGGTCAATTCCATCACTCCGATGACCGACACCACGGAAGTGTCTTTTATCAGAAGTACATACTGCCCCACCAATGGTGGCAGGATCACCTTCATGGCCTGGGGCATGATCACCAGTCGCAGTTGCTGGGTCACGGTAAGCCCGGAGGAAGCCGCCGCTTCCCATTGTCCCTTGGGAATGGCCTTGATGCCACCGGAAACAATCTCACAGATAAAGGCCGCTCCCATGATGCCCATTGCCAGCAAGGCTGCCGGGAATGCTTCCAGCTGAAGTCCCCACTCAGGAAAAATAAAAAAGATAATAAAAATCTGAACCACAAAGGGAGTGCCGCGGACAAATGACACATAAGTTCCAATGGACCATTTGAGAATCCGGCTTTTCCCTGATCTGAAAATCCCCAGGATAAATCCCATCACGGTACAGGTCACAAGGCTGATAAAGGCAATTTTGCTTGTCATCCACAGACCCTGGAGGAAAAACGGAAAAATTTCCACCAGCCGGGCAAAATAAAATGCCATCATATCAATAAGCCTCCCTGAAAATCAGTTTTTTCTGAGACCAGTCTGCAAGAGACTTGAGACAGAAATAGATACACATATAGAAAAAGGCCACGGTAAAAAAAGCTTCCGAAGGCATGAACCGCTCTGACGTCAGGACCTGTCCGCACCGGGTCAGCTCCATGACTGAAATCAGGGAAAGCAGCGCTGAATCTTTCACTAGAACAATGGCCTGACCCAACAGCGGCGGTACTGTGACTCCCAGAGCCTGGGGAAGGATGATAAACCGCATCCTCTGAATATAATTCAACCCTGAGGAGACACCAGCTTCAAGTTGCCCCTGATCCACTGAGGTGATCCCGGCCCGGACAATTTCAGCAATATATGCCCCGGAATTCAGCATCAGGGCCAGGATGCCGGTCTGGATTTCCGGTATCCTCACCCCAAGGGTGGGCAGCCCGAAATAAAGAAAATAAACCTGCACCAGTAATGGGGTGGACCGGATAACCTCAATATAGGCAATGGCAGGATATTTTATCACCCTGATACCTGAGATTCTACATGCGCAAGCAACTATACCGGTACAAATGGCAAGAAAAATGGAAACAAGGGATATAAAAAATGTGGATCTGAGCCCGGTTAAAAACAGGGGCAGATACTCCATAATGATTCTGAAATTAAAATCCGCAAGCATGGCGTCTTCCGTTTTGGTTAAAAGCGGTATGCGCTCAAAGAATCAAGCGCATACCATTAAATAAATACTGATCGCCGCTGGTTCAACAGGGTCTAATGATCTTTTTTCCAGTCCGCACTTCCAAACCAGTAGGCGACATTGGCATCATACACCCCATTGGACCGGATGGTCTGGAAATACAGATTGACCCATTGCCAGAGATCGACAGACTCCTGGCGAACGCCGAATGACAGGGCATCCTTACCCGTTCCAAGCCGTTTATCCAAAAGTCGGACTGAATTTGGAGGGAAATCCGGAAGAACGGTGAGAACGGCCATGTCATCATTGACACCTGCATCCACATGTCCGGCAAGAAGGGCCTGGACGATCAGTCTGCCGCTGCCTTTATAGGTTTTGATCGTTGCATTGGGCAGATACTTTTTGGCATTGGTTTCACTGGTTGACCCTAATAAAGCCCCTACAGTCACTCCGGCTTTGTTTACATCCTCAAGCGTCTTGAACTTGGAATCGGTTTTTGTAAAGATACACGGCTGAACATACATCCAAGGATCGGTAAAGGTAATTTTCAATGCCCGTTTCAGGGTGGGGGTCATGTCAGCTGCCAGGATATCGGCCTTCCCAGACAGCAGGGCAGGGATCAAGCCGTCCCAGTCAAAATCAAGGATAACGAGTTTTACTCCCATTTCATCTGCCATTCCTTTGGCAAAATCCACCATGGAGCCGGCCTGTACCCCATTTTTGTTGACAAATGCATAGGGTGCGGAACCCGATTGAACCGCAACCCTGAGTTCTCCCCTTGAAACGATCTCGGCAAGGGTTCCTGAAAAGCAGATTCCGCTAAAAAATACCGATGTGATAATGACAAGAATAGCAGACACAATTTTTTTCATGTTCTTCTCCTTTTTTATGTTGCTGTTATAAAATAAACGGTTGAAACCGTACCGTTTCGATACCCATAGAAAGCATATACTCTTCCTTTATATTTTTTCCATTGTTTCCCGGATCAGAATCCCTCTTTTTTTGAGGTTGTCCATAAAGGGCCTGACAGGAATATGTTTTATCGGTGATAAAACTCCTTTTTCAGTTATCTCGCCTTTTGCAATCATCTTTGCCACAATGCAGGCCGTATAACCAACCCCCTTGCTCATGGCCATGATCCCGGTATCCAGATCCCTTTCAATAAGCATGGAGCTGGTAAACCGCATGGGGATCTTGTCTTTGACCCCCTCAAAAACATTAATCATGGCAACCATATCTTTTTCATCGTCCTTGTATACCAGCTGCTGACCTAAAAATTTATCCATGAAATCAAGAGGTGTGACCTTTCCGGGAATTCCTTCTACAGGTTCCTGGCCTAAAAACCCCAAAGCTTTTAAAGGCCGCCAGAAAGCACTCCACCCCGGCCAGCGCAGGGAGTAACGGCCGGTATGGACGATCTGACCGGTTATGCCCATGCTGTCGGTAAAATAGACGGCATCTCCGTTGGGGATCGCCTCCAGTTGACCGAGTCCGGGGAATTCAACAGCATGCACATGTTCTATATCGTGTTGGTTCAAGGCCGGAATTATAATGATTTTACCGTCCCGGATGATACGGCTGTCCCGCATGGTAGAATTCAATACACCCCGCCAGATCCAGGATATTTTATAATTGAGCGGATTGGTACAGGCTTTTTTCTCCGGAAATCCGCCGCAATAGGATTTGATTGTGAAAAGGGAATCAAACCTCTTTTTTGCATCCCCGTAAATCACAAGATCAATCCCCGGATCCAGACCGCATTCGGGCATGATGGCAATCCCGGCATCTTTTGCTTTTTTATCCAGTACTTCCGGGTGATACATGTAATTGGTGTCCACCACGCTCACCTTGGCTGAAAGAGCAGCTTCATTGACAACCGTGTCAAATTCCCTGGGTAAAAGATTGATCACCACGTCCACCTTCTGAAACAGGTCCAGAAGCTCTGATGGATTTTTTGCATCCATCTTTGCCTTTGTTATTTTTTCCATCTTTGTAAAACCGGCGATTTTTGACAATTGATCAAACCGGGCATCTGCACAGATGATTTTTTTGACTTCATCATCAGACGCAAGATCGTAAAGAGCGGTTCTTCCCTGGATACCGCATCCGCCTAAAACTAAAATTTTCATATCTTCCTCATTTATTGTTTATCCTCTTGTGGCCCTTCAATAAATTATATTCCGGGCAACAACCCTGCGAATCAATTTTCTTCATATATTTTTCACGGCCTTTTCCAGACGATGGAGAGCTGTTTCAAGCGTAATTTTAGGACAGGCAATATTTAAACGGATAAAGCCCTCACCTGTTTTGCCGTACTCATCCCCAAAACTTGGAATTACACCGACTTTTTCCAGCATGAATTCCCTAAGTGATGTGGCCTTCAAATTCAGTCCCCGAAAATCCAGCCAGACCAGAAATGTTCCCTGGGGTTTGATCACCTGAATACCTGGAATATTATGGGCAATAAACTCCAGCAAATACTGCCTGTTTTCTTCAAGATAAGCCATCAGGCGTGAAAGCCATTGCTTACCATGCGTATACCCTGCTTCCAGGGCCGCAGCACTGAACAGGTTATCCAGACGCATCTGAAACATTTCCATGACCTGTTCATAGTCTTTCCTGGTTTTCAAATCCGGAATAACCAGGCTTGAAGTCTGGAGACCGCCTATGTTAAAGGTTTTACCCGGGGAATAACAGGTGGCGGTCAGATTGGCCAACTCAGGGGAGATTGACCCAAGCGGGATATATGGGTGTCCCTGGTAATGAATATCTGCATGGACATCATCCGATACTGCAAAAATCCCATATTTAAGGCAGATACTCCCCAAGGATTCAAGTTCATCCCGGGTCCATACCCTGCCTGTGGGGTTGTGCGGGTTACAGAAAATCATCATCCGGGTGCTTGAATCAATTTTTTGTTCAATTTGTTCAAGATCAAGAGAATATTTGCCCTCTTTCAAAATTAACGGGTTTTCAAACACTGATCTTCCGCTTTTCACGATGATATCTCTCAGGGGTCCATAGGCAGGTTCCTGGACAATGATGGCGTCTCCTGGGTTTGTCTTGAGGGTGATCAATGCATAAATGGCCGGAATGACACCAGGTGGGCAAAATGAAAGCCAGTCCGGTTCAATGGACCACAGATATTGGTTTGAAATCCAGTTGAAAACCGATTTGATATAGGATTCAGATCTTAAAGTGTACCCAAAAACACCATGGGCTGCTCTTTTTTTTAAGGCCTCTGTAATCTGGGGGGGAGATAAAAAGTCCATGTCTGCCACCCACATGGGAATAAGATCAGCCCGCCCGGATGGGAAAGGTAAAAAATCCCATTTATACGAATCCGTGTCTTTACGAACAATTAAATTATCAAAGGAATAATCCATTTTGCCCTTTTATCAATGTAAATAGAAAACGGTTTCTATTTCAATTGTGGCATCCTTGGGAAGTCTTGCTGCCTGAATGGCTGATCTTGCCGGCAAAACACCGCTGAAATACTCTGAATACACTTCATTCATGGCCTGAAAATCAGACATATCTTTTAAAAACACAGTGGTTTTTACAATGTGATTCATATCGGTTTTTGCAGCCGACGCTATGGCTTTAATATTTTCAAAAACCTGACGGGTCTGGTCTTTTATGTCTCCCTCAACAAAAGTCCCTTTTGCAGGATCAATGGGCAGTTGGCCGGATACAAACAAAAAATCTCCGGCCATTACCCCCTGGGAATAAGGGCCTATTGCCTCCGGGGCTTGTTTTGTCATGACGGGTGCCTTTTGCTTAACTGGATACATTTGCATTCCTTTTCTTTAAAATGTTTTTCTTATGTCAGTGTTTCACTAAATATTTATACTTGCCCGGAACATAGATTAAAAATTTCATTTTTCTTATTTGGACTGAATGGTCAACCGGATTTCCTTAAGATAATTATAAACCGTGTATCGAGAAACGCCCAAAAGATTTGCCAAATATTCCACTGCCCCCTTTAATAAGAACACTCCCTGGTATTCCAGGGCCTGGATGAGCTGAATCTTTTCCTCTTTGGACATGGAAACCGGCTGTTTCCCGATCTCCAGGATCACGGGTTCCATAATTGCTTCAATGGTCTCTTTCAGAGAATTTGTAAACGTTTCCTTTGCCGCCACTTCTACAGGGTGTTCCATTTCAACAAACTCATTGACCAGGGAAATCGCATTCAAATAGTCGGTTATGTCAAAATTTATACAAAAAGCTCCGATAACCTTATGGGAAGCGTCTTTGATAAATGTGGTGGATGATTTTAGGATACGGCCTTCTCTGGTAACCGTCCTGTAGCTGTTGATATCCTGGACATCATCACCATCGATCCTCAAGCGTTTGATAATAAGATCGGTAATGGGTGCCCCAAGCTTTCTTCTGGTTACTTTCCCTTCGATATGAACAAGTGAATTGGGAAGCTTTGAAAAATCATGAACAGCCACTTCCGCCTTCTGTCCAAACATTTTAGTGAAAACTGAAGCCAGGCGCCTCATATTATCAAATATAACGTCACGCTCTAAAGTCATCGTCTATATATTAACCTTTCTTAATATTCAGATATGACTCAAGCTATTTCAATTTTTTTTGAATAAGTCAACAAATTTTGAATTTTATTTTTATTGTGACCAAACAGATCTTCTTTTCCTGCGAAAAATAACACGAAACAATGGAAAAAACCAATTGGTCATCCATAGAAATGCCTACCATAGGGAGGGATTGCCCCTCCCATCTGTCTGAAGCAGATTAATTTTTACCCGTCAATAAAAAGGCTCATGGACTCAATCTGTTCAACATCCTCGGTTTCCATGACCTTAATGATGCCTTTGTGCATCCTTTTTTTCAATTCCCCAAAAATCCCTCTTTTTTTTGTAAAGGTCCGGGCAAAATCAAGGGCGTCTCTCAGCAGCTCTTCTGCGTCGGCACTGGCCTTTACAATCACACGGCTTTCGTAAAGTTCTTCTGCTCCTACCCGTTTGCCTGACAGGATCATTTCATTAAATTTATATTCAGGAATGGCTTTGCGGACAAATGCGATCATGCCCGGCAAAAAGGGGATGCTGATATCGACCTCAGGAAAACAAAAAAAACCTTTGTCCTTTTTCATGAGCCTGAAATCACAAGTACAGGCCAGCATGGCGCCGTTCCCAAAGGCATGGCCGTTGATGGCGGCAATGACGGGAAAAGGCATGAGCAATAACCGTTTAAAAATGCCGTTGATCCCATGAAGAAAAGATTTAATGCTGTCAAGATCGTTTTCATTCATTTTCCCGGTCAGCCAATCAATATCAATGCCCTGACAGAAATTTTTTTCATCGGTTGAAGTCAGAACAAGGGCATAAATATCCTTATCCGCCTCTATTTCATCCAGGCAATGATTCATCTCCTCCACAAAGACAAGATTCTGTCTGTTGGCCGTGTTGCACATCTGAATGATGGCAACAGAACCGTCTTTTCCCCATTCCATGACCGGCATAAAGCAATCTCCCATATCTATACTTTTTAAGTAAACAGTGTTTCTGTCATAAAACAAACCGGTTTATAATTCAAGTTAAAACCGGAATCAAGCTGCAAAAACAGGGCGGTTTTCAAAAAGAAAATCTAATTGACATCCCCTTTTTTTTCTGACAAGCTCCCCCTTAATATGAAAGCCCAAATTAGGGCTCAAATCCATTCGGACAGGGAAACGCCATGATTATTGGAATAGATGTTGGCGGCACACATACAGATGCTGTTCTTTTAAGCAGCAATGGAATTGAAAAAAAAATCAAGGAGACCACTGACTCTACCGACCTTTTTCATACCATTCTCTCCTGCTTTAAAAAGCTTCTGGAAGGTGTCGATCCCAAAAAAATTAAACGCATTGTCATCTCCACCACACTGACCACCAATGCCATTGTGCAGCAGGAGATGAATCCGGTGGGCATGGTGGTCTCAGCCGGCCCCGGCATAAATCCTGAATTTTTCAGAACCGGAGATCATTATTATTGTGTTTCAGGCTCCATAAATCACCGGGGAAGAGAAAAAGCGCCGGTAAATGAAATGGAAATCGAAGATATTGCCAAAAAAATGAAAACAGCCGGGATTGAATATGTGGGAGTTGTCAGCAAATTCTGCATTCGGAACCCGAGTCATGAGATCCTCATCAAACGGATTCTGAACAAGCATTTTAGACAAATATTTCTCGGGCATCACGTTTCCGGAAACCTGAATTTTCCGCGCCGGATTGCCACAACCCATCTCAACGCCGGAGTGTTCTCCCTTCATAAAACGTTCTTTGAGGCCGTTAAAAGCTCTCTGGCTGAAATGGGACTTTCCATCCCCATCCAGATCCTTAAGGCGGATGGGGGAACCATGTCCCTTGAGTCATCCATGTCGTTTCCCGGACAGACCGTTCTGTCCGGACCTGCCGCAAGTATCATGGGGGCCATTCCCTATGCACCGAAAAAACAGGATGCCATCGTGCTGGATATCGGTGGCACCACAACGGATATTGCCTTTCTTGTCAATAAAGCCCCGCTTCTGGAACCCATAGGAATCCAGAGAGGTCAGTACAAAAGCCTGATCCGGTCGCTCCGGACCGATTCAAAGGGGATCGGCGGTGACAGTGTTGTCCGGGCAAAAGACAAGGAGCTTGTCATCGGCCCTGACCGGAAAGGCCCTGCCATGGCCTTTGGTGGTCCTGAACCGACACCCACGGACGCCCTTATTGTTCTTGGGCTCATGCCGGAAGGCGACAAGGAAAAGGCCTTTAACGGGATCCATCAGATCGCTCTGGAATTGGGTCTCAGTGATACTGAAGCGGCTGATAAAATATTTAAAAAATGCTGCTCCATTATTCTCAAAAAAACCTTTGAAATGATTGATAAAATAAATTCCCAGCCAGTATATACGGTTCATGAATTCCTGGAAAATTATAAAATCAGCCCAAGGAAAATCCTTCTATTGGGTGGTCCGGCTCCCTATTTTGCAAAAAAAATAGAAGAGCTTTACCACATCAAGACCATTGCCGTACCTGAATCCTCTGTTGCCAATGCCATTGGAGCCGCTCTTGCCAGGACCACTTGTGAAATTACTCTGAATGCGGACACAGAGCAGGGTATTGTAACAGCCCACGAAGAAGATTTTGCCGAACCCATTTCCAAAACCTATTCTGAAGATGATCTCATTGAAACAGCCCACGCGCTCTTAAAAGAAAAGGCCCTTCATTCAGGAGCTGACCCGGATGATATAGACGATGTGGAAGTGGTTGAGTTCCAAAAATTCAATATTGTCCGGAATTTCTCACCCAAGGGTAAAATTTTCAGGACCAAAATGCAGATTAAACCCGGGCTCATAAAAGGGTTTGAAACTATTTTGCCCCATCCATAAGAGGTAGCCATGCTGAAAGCATTAAACAAAACAGGTCTTGTATTCTTCCCTGCCTTTGACTGGGCCATTGACCCCACCCACCCGGAAAGGGAAGAAAGGCTTTTATACACTCAGGATCAGGTCACCGAGGAAGGTGTATTTGATATCAGCGGTATCATTGAATACAAACCTGAGCTGGTCACCACCCAGGATATAAGACGGGCTCATTTCTGTATCCCGGATGAAAAATCAGTTACCACCGAATCCCATTTGATCAGTGCCGGCGGGGCCAAAGCCATTGCCAATGCGGTTCTGAACAAGGAAGTAAAAAGCGGATTTGCACTGGTTCGGCCCCCGGGACATCATTCCATGAGGGTTTCCCATGGGGGTAGAGGATTCTGTCATATTAACATCGAGGCCGTAATGGTGGAGTATATCCGATCCCAGTTCCGTCTTAAAAGAATAGCGGTGATTGACACCGATTGTCATCACGGGGACGGCACCAATGACATTTTCTGGCATGATCCCGATGTATTGTTCATTTCCCTTCATCAGGACGGCCGGACCCTTTATCCAGGAACAGGCTTTACAGGAGAGCTGGGAGGCCCCAATGCCAGAGGCTCCAACCTGAATATCCCGTTGCCTCCCGGAACATCAACGGAAGGATATCTCTATGTCATTAAAAACTGCGTATTGCCAATACTGGAAGAATTCAAACCAGATCTGATTGTTAATTCCGCAGGACAGGACAACCACTATACCGATCCATTGACCAATATGAATTTCAGCGCCCAGGGCTATGCCATGATGACCTCCCTTCTAAAGCCCGATATTGCCGTCCTGGAAGGCGGATATTCCATTGAAGGGGCTCTGCCCTATGTCAACCTCGGGATCATCCTTGCCATGGCAGGAATCGATTATTCAGGCGTTGTGGAACCTGACTATGACCCGGAACGGTTAAAGCAATCCGTCAGTATTACGGATAAAATTAAAAAAACCACGGATATTATCAATTCTTACTGGAAAGTAAAAGATGAACTTCGTCAGAAAGCAGGGGCACCGGGGACTTTTGAGATAAGACACCGGGAAATTTTTTATGATACCGATAATATCTTCGAGCGCCAGAAGGAAAAAATCCGCATCTGCCGCGATTGCGGCGGGTGTTTTGAGATTGATTCGTCTGCTTCAACCGGGAACCATATATTGGGGGTACATATCCCCATCAATGCCTGCAAAACATGCGCTGAAGAGGGATACAGGCTCTTCGGCCAAGCAGACAAAACCAGATTCAACCAGATCATTCTGCAAGACCGAACCAAAGACATCTATGAGATAAAGTGAATTTCGAAACCCATTCCAGGAACATTCATATCAGATCCCTTGTGATTCAGGCCATAAGGGATTTTTTTAACCAAGACGGCTTCCTTGAAGTTGAGACCCCGATACGGTGTCCATCCATTATTCCGGAGGCGCAAATTGATCCTGTTATATCGGAAAACTGGTTTCTCCAGGCTTCTCCGGAACTGTGCATGAAACGATTATTATCAAAGGGGTTTGATAGAATCTTTCAGATCTGCAAATGCTTCCGGAAAAATGAAAGAGGCCGATACCACATGCCGGAACTGACCCTGCTGGAATGGTATGCAAAAGATCACACCTATCTTGATCTTATGGATCAATGCGAGGCCCTGGTAAAATATATTGCGGATAGACTGGGGATAGGCGGCAAGCTTCATTATCAGGGGGAAACCATTGCCCTGGACCGGTCATGGCAGCGGGTCACTGTCAGTGAAGCGTTCCGCCTGCATTCAGACATATCTGTCTCAGAAGCCCTTAATCTGAGCCGGTTTGATGAAATTATCAGCTTTCAGATAGAACCCCACCTCGGCACTACCACGCCTGCATTTTT
This sequence comes from uncultured Desulfobacula sp., assembly GCA_964619205.1. Classification (GTDB taxonomy): domain Bacteria; phylum Desulfobacterota; class Desulfobacteria; order Desulfobacterales; family Desulfobacteraceae; genus Desulfobacula. Next base: position 25,151 of record CAZUDE010000001.1, read on the forward strand.
ATATGATTACCCAGCCTGCCTTGCGTCGCTGGCAAAGCTTCTGCCAAAAAACCCTGATTATGCTCAAAGAGTTGAATTTTATGTTGCCGGTATTGAACTTGCCAATGGATTTACCGAACTCACGGATGCTGCTGAACAAAAACAGCGGTTTCATAAGGAAAATATAATCCGGGTGTCACAGGGAAAGTCCTTGCTCCCCGTGCCTGACTCCTTTCTTAAAGACCTTGACACCATGCCGGGTGCTGCCGGTATGGCGCTGGGTGTGGACCGGCTTGTCATGCTTTTCTGCAACGCAAAGGACATTGATGAAGTGATTTTATTTACTCCGGAAACCCTTTAGCTTTCTTTGAAGACTCCTTTTATAAATTTTTAATTAAACCGATCAAAGGAATGAGAACGGCAATAAAAATAAAAAAGAAAAGCCCGGATAAAAAAGTTGCGACAAGTATTTCAGACATCATGATGGATTTGGATGGGGTTGTACATTGATAGTGCTTGAACATGTTGAATACAAATATATAGGCCGCCACCCCAATGGGCGGGATCGGCAGAAAAAATCGAATCATCCCTCCGGCAAGGCTCTCTTTGAAATAATACAGGACAATGCCTGCCAGCATCATTAAAAGACCTGAAATGGTGATGGACAATATATTGATTTTTAATATTTCATTTTCCATTATATAAAAACCTGATAGTATTTAAGAGATATTTTCCTTCTTTCTTGCTGTGATTATCTATTTCCGTTAGAATAAAAAGCATTTGATAATATAATTATCTTGAGAAATTAACAAGTGCTAATAGGCAAAACAATGGATAAAAAACCAATATATAAAAATATAAATTCTGAAAAATCCTCTGAAGCATTGAAGGATCTAGAAAAAATAAACTATACCCTCTATGACATTTCTAATGCTGTCAATACAACACGTAATCTAGAGGAATTATATCAATCCATTTATAATTCGCTGAACAGACTGATGCCGCTGCCCAATTTCTATATTGCGATTTATGACAATATTAAGAAAACCATAAATTTCGAATATTTCATTGATGAATATGATGATGATTTCCCCATTATTGAAAACCTTGATAACCCTTCATGTCTCACAGGAGAAGTAATCCTTGCCAAACGGCCGCTTTTTCTTAAGGAAAACATGCTGATGGACAGGGCAAAAAAAAACAAGATCTCGGGCACAATACCCAAGATCTGGATCGGTGTTCCCTTGATCATTAAGGAAACCGTTATAGGCATTATCTGCGTTCAGCACTATTCAGATCCTGGTTATTTCTCTCACCGGCATCTTGAAATTCTTATTTCTGTCTCTGATCAGATTGCCATTGCCATAGAAAGAAAACAAATTCTGGATAAACTTGAAAATAAAGAAAAAACCTTGAGTCTCATCACTGACCACACAGCCTCTCTTGTGGTCATTGCGGATTCACAGGGAATATATGAATTTGCCAATCCTGCCCACAAAACCCTCGGTTATGAGCACCGGGATCTGATAGGGTCATCATTTCTTGATCTTATCCATTCGGACGACGTTGAAAATATTCTCCCTTTCCTTGAAAAGAGAATTCCCGGAAGTGTTTCCCATATCCCCATGGAGTTCAGAATGAAAGACAAAAATAAAATTTTCCAGAAAATTGACGGTGCCTTTGATCTTATCAGGAACGAAGACGGCTTTCTTGAAAAAATCGTTTTTATTGGAAAAGATATTTCACAGATAAAAGAATTTGAAGAGAAACTGACTGCTCATCAGAAAATAGACCCCATCAAATTACTGGCAGGGGGTATTGCCCATGATTTTAACAATCTTTTGTCTGGAATCATGGGGAACCTTGAGCTCCTGAGCACAGACCAGGAAGGCCTGATCATGACCCAAAAGAATCATATTGCCAATGCACTGATTCCCTGCCAGAAAGCTGTAACACTCAACAGGCAACTACAGGCCTTAACCGCTTCAAACCCTTCAATGACTTCAACTATGGACATCTATAAAATTGCCAAAACTGTTTTCAATTTACTGGGACAGGCCCCCAGTCCCCTGATTAAAAAGACAATTGAATTTTCTGAAAATCAATTTTTCATCAAAGGGTATGAAGAGGAGCTTTATCAGGTATTCATGAACCTTAGTGTTAATGCCTTACAGGCTATTGAAGAAAAGGGATCGCCTATGGAAGGCTTTGTCAGGATATATATCCCAAAGGAAAATCATTTTCCGCCAAAGGGGCTTTCTTTTCCTGATTCAGAATATCTTCATTTCTGCTTTGAGGACAATGGCTGCGGCATGACACAGGAAACAAGGAAAAAAGCCTTCGACCCCATGTTTTCCAAATGGAAAACTGGTGATAGAAAGGGTTTGGGCCTGGCAACGGCCCATTACATCATCACCAAAAAGCATCAGGGATCCGTTGATATTGAGACTGCGCCAGGCAAGGGCACAATCTTCCATATTCATTTGCCCCTTGCAGAAAAAAATATTTCAGAAAAGAAAAAAGACAGCCATTTCGAAACAAAAACCATTCTGGTCATTGAAGATGAGGATATGGTAAGGGATATGGCCGTCAAAGCATTAAAAGCCTTTGGCTATAATACACTTGATGCCTGCGATGGTGAAGCAGGGCTTGTCCTATTCAAAAAGAATCCCCTGTCCATTGATGCAGTTCTTTTAGATATCATCATGCCAAAAATGTCAGGCGCAGAAACGTTTAAAAAAATGTTGAACATAAACCCGAGCCTTAAAGTCATAGTTGCTTCCGGTCATGTCACCAACCAGGATCAGAAAAAAATATTTTCAAAGGCCTGTGCCTATCTCGAAAAGCCCTATCAGATTATGGAACTCAAACAGACACTGGAATCGATATTAAAATAAATTGAGTACTGTCGGAAATATAGGAAATGACTTTTGGGTTCTATTCATCCCAGCCATGCTGGCCGATTAATCTGACAAACCGGCAGGCCCCCAGATTACTCGTTTTGATACCGGTTTCCGTCTTTTCAAGCTTCAGAAGTTCCTGGGAAAAAGTTCCGCCCACAGGCATAACCAGGCATCCTCCGATTGAAAGCTGATCAATCAACGGGGCTGGAATCTGCTGACCGCCCGCAGTGACCATAATGGCATCAAACGGACTTTCTTCCTTCCATCCCTGGGTTCCGTCCGAATATCGTGTGACAATATTATAGTATTTCAATTTATCAAATAATTTTCTTGTCTGCAAAAAAAGGACGTTGTTTCTTTCTATGGTATATACCTTATAGGCAATCTGAGCAAGAACCGCCGCCTGGTATCCGGAACCGGTTCCGATTTCTAGGACCCTTTCATGACCTTTTAATTCAAGGCTTTGAGTCATTTCTGCAATAATATAGGGCTGGGAAATGGTCTGACCTTCACCGATAGGTAGCGGGAAATCTCCATATGCGCTGTCAACAAGGGCCTCACTCACAAACAGATGCCGGGGAACTTTGGACATTGCCTGAAGAACCAGGGGGTCGGTAACACCCCGTGAAACAATCTGTTTTTCTATCATTTCACTTCGCAAACGGGCAAATTTCTTAGGTTCGTCTTTCATGCCCCCCTTAATATCAGCAAGATATCCATCCGTCAAGATGATACAATCCTTTTCCATCCTGCAAACTCAGCTTGATTTTTTAAAGGAAGATCAGTATTGATGAACCCATGAGCAGACTCCAACAGATTATAACAGCCGTCATTGTTTCCTGGGTCATATTTTTCATTGGCATCACCGGATATATGGTGATAGAAAAATGGAATCTTCTTGATTCTGCCTATATGACGGCCATAACCCTTACCACTGTAGGGTTCATGGAAGTTCATGAAATGAGTTCAGCAGGAAGGATATTCACGATTATCCTGATATTCTTTGGTGTTGGATATTTTGTCTACATTGCAGGGCTCATCATACAGTCCATTGTTGAGGGGGAAATACAATCCATATTAGGGAGAAAAAGATTGGATAAAAAGATCAGCAATATGAAAAATCATTATATAATCTGTGGCTATGGACGTATTGGAAGAGTTTTATGCCAGCTCATCAAAGAAGAAACAAACGACATTGTTGTAATTGAAGAAAAAGATGACCTTATAGACGCCCTAGAAAAAGACAAAATGCATTACCTTCACGGCAATGCTTCTGATGAAGATCTTCTTGAAAAAGCAAGCATCAAAAATGCATCCTTTCTGGTTGCCGCTCTTGGGACGGATGCGGCCAATGTATTTCTTGTTCTGACGGCAAGACAGCTTAACCCTGACATTTATATCCTGGCCAGGGCCAGCAGCCCCGATGTCAGGAATAAATTATTGATTGCCGGAGCAAATCTTGTGGAATCACCCTATGACACAGGCGCCATATCCATGGGTCTGAAGCTTTTAAGGCCAAGCGTCAGCAGCTTTCTTGACATCGCACTGTCAAGAAAAAGTGAAGCCATTCAAATTGAAGAACTTTTTGTTCCAAAAAGGTCTCAATATACCCATATCGCCTTGAAAGACTCCAAGATAAGGCAGGATTTCAATCTTATTATCATTGCAATAAAAAAAGCATCCGGAGAGATGCTTTTCAATCCTCATTTTGAAACATTGATTGAACCTCAGGATACAGTCATTGTAATGGGAAAGACAGTGGATTTAAGAAATTTTTCAAAGGCCATCAACCCTGAAGGGAGCTGAAATTTAACCCTGATTTGTTTTTACCCGCCTGGGCCGGTCAATGGGCACACAGGCTTATATTTTGTATATCACCCGTTGATCCGTGATAATGATATCCACGGTAAATTTTCTTGATTCCATCTGAATCTGATCCACGATCTGTTCTTCATAGGCAAGGGCTACCTTCCTGCATGTTTCAGGCAACCGGGTAATAAGTTTGTTGTAAAAATTGCTCCCAAACCCTATCCGACCTCCCTTGTCATCAAAGGCAAGCCCCGGGATAATTGCAATATTGATTTCATCCAAAGATATTTTTTTACATTTTTCAATATCCGGTTCCAGAACGTCATTGGCATTTCTGATAAGGTCCTTGCTATAACTGCTTATCTTATAAACATTGATTGCATTTTTTGCATCTGTGAAAACCGGCAAAGAAATTCCCTTTTCAATCTGGAGTGCTTTTTTAATAATCCCTTCAGTGGGAATTTCATTGCTTACAGGAGTATATAAAAAGGCCAGTTGAGCCTCCATAAAGTTTGCAAATTCAAACAGCCGATGCTCAATTTTTCCATATTTGGCATAAAGCTCTTCTTTTGTGAGGTTCTTCAGGCGCTCAGCCACAATCGCCAGATTATTATTTTTTACATTCTTCATATCATCCATAACTTTCGTTCCTCTGATTACAAAAAAAGTTTTTTCAAATATTATACACATGCCCCAAATTGTCAACCAGCAATAATCATTGACTGTTTCCACCCTGCATGCTATCAGGTTAAGATCGTTGAAGAATCATACAAATGAAGTAAATAGCTAATTCTATTGAGGGAAAAATAAGGAAAGATGCTGGATTTAAAATTTATTAATACCAATCTGGAAGCTGTGAAAAGCGGCATGAACAAAAGAAGAGCCAAAATAGACTTTTCCCTTCTGTCGGACAATGATGAGAAAAGAAAAGCATTACTTTTAAACATAGAAGAATTAAGACATAAACGGAATATTGTTTCTGATGAAATTGCAAAATTAAAAAAATCCGGGAAAGATGCCGGCTCTCTCATTGAAAAAATGAAAGCTGTATCAGATACCATTAAAACACTGGATAAAGAACTTGCCTTCATTGAAACAGCTATCCAGGATTTTCTCATCTCATTGCCCAATCTTCCGCATGAGGACGTTCCTGTCGGCAAAGATGAAACGGAAAACCGTCTTGAAAAAACATACGGAGAACCAAGGAAATTCGATTTTGAAATAAAACCTCACTGGGAGATCGGTGAAAACCTAGGCATCCTTGATCTTGCGAGAGCCAGTAAACTTGCCGGAGCAAGATTCCCCTTATATTTTGGGAACGGAGCCAGGCTTGAAAGGGCGTTGATCAATTTTATGCTGGATACCCATGTTTCCCAGCATGGGTATAAGGAAACACTTCCTCCTTTTATTGTGAACAGGGCAACCATGACAGGGACCGGCCAATTGCCCAAATTTGGCGAAGACCTTTTTAAATTAGAGGGATGGGACTATTTTCTAATCCCAACCTCTGAAGTTCCCATGACCAATATTTATGCCAATGAGATCATCGACGAATCGCTTCTCCCCTGTAAATTCACAGCATATACCCCCTGTTTCAGATCAGAGGCCGGATCCTATGGCAAAGACACAAAGGGCCTGATCCGACAACACCAGTTTAATAAAGTAGAACTGGTCAAATTAACAACACCTGAATCCTCATTTGAAGAGCTGGAATCCCTGCTTGCAAATGCAGAAAAAATCCTTCAGCTTCTTGAACTTCCCTATCAGGTACTTGCACTTTGTACGGGAGACCTTGGTTTTTCTGCCGCAAAAACATATGACATTGAAGTCTGGATGCCTGGTCAGAATAAATACAGAGAAATCTCTTCCTGCAGCAATTGCCTTGATTTTCAGGCCCGACGGGCCAATATCCGGTTTAGAAGAAAATCCGGGGGAAAACCGGAATATGTCCACACCTTAAACGGGTCCGGGCTTGCAGTCGGTAGAACATTCGCCGCCATACTGGAAAGCTATCAAAATCCTGACGGCTCTGTAACAATCCCGGAAATATTAATTCCGTATATGGGAGGTCAAAAAATTATTCGCCATGATGCCTGATTATTTTCCGGAAGACATCAAACCTTATATAATACCCGAGGCAAAAGGTGACTTGTATTATCAGTGTCTTGGATGCTCTGCCCAATATCCCGTTGATAAACTTTTGTATGTCTGCCCTGGATGCAGTGAGGTTCTGCTGATCCATGACCGAAATGCCCTGTCGTTGAAAAAAATTCCAGGCCCTGTCTGGCAGAAAATATTTGATTTCAGGAAAATGCTCAAAATCCCGGCTCTCAAAGGGATCTACAGATATCACGAATTTATCGGCTCCTGCATTCCTTTAGACTCTATCATCTATCTTGGGGAAGGCCATACGCCTGTTGTGGAAGCAAATCAGCGGCTGAAAGAAAAAATCGGTCTTTCCTTTTTCTATAAAAATGACGGCCAAAATCCCAGCGCGTCCTTTAAGGATCGCGGAATGGCCAGTGCATTATCCAGTATAAAATACCTTATTGATCAAAAACTGATATCCAATGTCATTGCCATCTGTGCATCGACCGGAGACACGTCTGCTTCAGCTGCTCTCTATGCTTCTTATCTTGGACCTCTGATCAAATCCGCAGTCCTATTACCCCATAAAAAGGTCACCTCCCAGCAATTGTCGCAACCTCTTGGAAGCGGGGCAAAAGTTTTTGAAATCCCAGGAGTTTTTGATGACTGCATGAAAATAGTTGAACACCTTTCATCCCGGTATTCAGTTGTCCTGTTGAATTCAAAAAATGCCTGGCGCATACTGGGTCAGGAATCCTATTCATATGAAATTGCGCAGGATTTTGACTGGAAGATGAAGGATAAAGCGATCGTTGTCCCCATCGGGAATGCAGGGAATATTTCTGCGGTGATGAGCGGGTTTATTAAATTCTTTGAGGCCGACATAATAGATGCCCTGCCCAAAATTATCGGTGTCCAGTCAGAGCATGCAGACCCTGTCTTTCGATATTACCTCGAGCCTGATGAAACAAAAAGAAAATTTGTCCCGGTAAATACAAAACCAAGCGTTGCCCAGGCTTCCATGATCGGGAATCCGGTATCCATGCCGCGTGTCATAGAGATCTCAAAAAAATACAATGAAATTGCCGGACGTCAGCATGTATTCTATGTTCAGGTCAAAGAACAGTCCATTATGGATTGGCAGCTCCAGGCGAACCAGAACGGTCACATTGCCTGCACCCAGGGGGGAGAATGTCTTGCAGGCCTAGCAGAAGCTTTTGTAAAAGAGATTGTTACTCCTTACGAAACAGCTATTCTTGATGCAACCGCTCATGCCGTTAAATTTTCAGAATTCCAGGACCTTTATTTTAACTCTGCAATTCCTGAAGACTATGAGGTCCATTCCAACCCAGATTTTATTAATCTGCCATCACTGGTGATGCCCGATGATCAAGATATCATACCTTCTCAACAAAAACGATTAAATGACAAAGACTTCAAAAAGTTTGTTAAAGATATCTCCGATAAAATTGCTAATAAATTGAAATTGGAAGTATATGAATAGCTTATGAAAAAAAATGTGAGATTTAAAATATGCATTTTTATTATTCTATCCATCTATGCCTGTTTTGTTGCTCCCTTTCCATCCCATTCAAAAACCAGTGGTGTCAAGACTTCCTATAAGCGGTATTCAATACTAAAATATAAAGATGAAGATGTCCTTTGCGAACCCTATACAGTTACAAAAGATGACTGGTTATATAAGATCCTCAGAAAAAAAGGAGAAATCTCAGAAAAGGATTTCCCACATTTTATAATCATTTTTAAAGAAATAAACCCCCAGATCAGCAATATTGATGCAATAGAGCCGGGCTATAATATTCTGATTCCGCTGAAAAAAGTAAATAAAGGGGACTACAACCTAAGTACGCCTGAAAATGTTGTTGTTCCTGTCATTGAATTTTCAGCCATTGCTGAAGATCCGGACCTTCAGCCCTTTCTGAAAAAACACACCATTCAGAAGGGTGAAACGGTTGAAGATCTGATTGATAAAGATTTTTTACAAAAAAAAGGGGTGTTGTCCGAGGAAGGATTAAAAATCTTTCAACTGGCAAACCCGAATATTAAGAATATCAATATTCTATATGAAGGAAATGAGATATATTTGCCGGATCCATCTATCAGATCTCAGCCATGGTTCCGACCTCTTATATCCGGAAATTCAAATTCTGCTGAAAACAACGGGAATAATCAACAAAAAGACAATAGTCTTGAGGCCTATAAACTTGCAAGGCTGAAAAAATATTCCTCTCTTATCGGAGGCGTCCTATTAAATGAAGGCAAAATTTATTTTCCCGGAGAAAACAATTCAACCCATTTTATTGATTTATCAAAAACTCCTGTAATTGAAACTGCCGGGGGAGAGAAAATCATTATTACTTCCGATAATATACTGAGTGATGAACTTTTGGAAAATATCGAATCCTACTGGAAAAATCTAAAGACCCAATTATTATTTGATGCTTTAGAAAAAGGAACAGACAAAGATAAAGACAGGGGTAATGGGAATACTACGGTAAATAATAAAAAAATGATTCAGTCACTTTTATCTCAGGCCGGATTTGATTATACAGCAGATGAAAAAATCCCCTTCACTCTACACCATCTCAATCTTGAAGCCTCCTTTGGCAGGGTAACCAGGAAAGATTCAACAGATTTGCTGATAAATTTTGGAAACGTTTATGGCTCTGCTCTTGAAGTCCTTGAAAAACGTGAATTTGAGATCATCTCCATAACCCCGGAACTTAAACCGCCTGAAGTGGTAGCTCTCTTGCTTTCTCGCCTCGGGTATTCCACATGGCAAAACCCGTCTTTTTCCACTGGAGAAACAGTTGAAAAAATAGGTGGTATCTATGCGATTAAAGATCATAATAAATTGTTTATCCCGCTCGAACCATTGAGCACTTCTGCGATGGCATATCTGAAAAAAGAAAATATAAAAATTTTATCAATTGAGTAAGATATGTCAATACGCAGTAAAGACAGAGGAGCTCTCCAAATGAAAAATCTGTGTTGCCTGTTCGTTTCCATCGTATTGCTGGCATCATGTGCTTCCAAGAACGCTAATCCGGGGAAAAAAAATGAAATCGCTATTGCGACCCAAAGAGTTGGTGAAGGGTTTTATAATTCTGGTAACTATACACTTGCATTAAACAATCTATTGGAAGCATACGAAACGCTGCCTGATGACCCCTATTTAAACAATAGCCTGGGGCTCGTTTATCTGGCAAAAGACAGATATGACTTGGCCGAAAATCATTTTAAAAAAGCCTTGGCGTTAAAAAAAGACTATGTTGATGCGAAAAATAATCTTGGTGCAGCATATCTGAAACAGGAAAAATGGTCTCTGGCTATTGAATGTTTTGAGGATGTCGCAAAAAATCTAACATACAGCTATCCTGAGATACCTTTTTCTAATCTGGGATGGGCCTATTTTCATCAGAAAAAATATGAAAAAGCCAACTCTTACTTTAAGAAATCTTTAGAAATCAATCCAAGATTTCTAATCTCTATCCACGGGTTGGCTTCTGTTTTTTTACAAAAAGGAGATTATCTCCAGGCCATTGATTTTATTGAGAAAGAACTGAAAAGAGATCCCGGCGCCGCAATCCTTCATTCAGATATTGCCAAAGCCTATGAAGGGGTCAACAATTTCTCAAAAGCAAAGGAATCATGGAATATTGTATTGAAACTTGTTCCTGAGACCTCGATGCTTTCACGAGAAGCAAAAAAAAAGCTTGATCAATTAAACTAATCTGTTGATATAAGCTTATTTCGCTTCTGCTCCAGCTGAATAATGGATGGTGTTAAAAATATCAGGAGTTCATTTCTATTATCTATATCTTTGTCAAAGCGAAATAGTCGTCCTAAAATAGGGATACTCGAAAGTCCTGGCGTTCCTGAGTCGCTTTTGTTATCTGTTGTCTTTACTATTCCACCAATAACAATGGTATCGTTATCGTTCACCAGAAGTTCCGTTTCAGCCTCATTGGTTGAAAGCGAGGGTATACCATTGGAAATAGAATCAATGTCATTCTTTGTCAGATAAACCATCATTGAAATTCTTTTATCCGGTGTCACGTGGGGAGTCACTTCCAGCAGCAGATCAATATTTTTAAATTTAACTGACGACCCACCTGCACTATCCCGCTCAAGGTAGGCGAATTCAAGCCCCTGTTTTATTTTGGCTTTCTTATTGTCCAGCGTGAGTATTCTGGGTGATGAAATGATTTTTACATCCCCCTTTGTTTCTGCCGCTGCAATTTGTGCTTTCAGGTTTAAAAAATTGGACCCTAGAATATTATAAAAATTAAATGCGCCGGTATTAACCGCTCCGGAACTAGGATAATTGAGGGCAACGTTGAAGTCTTTTTCTCTGCCTGTCCAGGCAGTTTGAGTTTTTTGAAACCCTAACCCAAGACCCAGTTCACGTGAAAAAGTCTTTGAAACCTCAACTACTTTTGCTTCAATCATAATTTGCGGGGTTACTCTGTCAAGGCGATAAATTGTTTCCTTGGCCTGATCGATCTTAGACTGGACATCGGTAACGATGATCATATTGGTACGCTTATCAACACTTATTTTCCCCCTGTCTTTTGTGAGGATTTGATCAATATGGGGCTTTATATCCGCTTCCGCATCTGAATAGTTTATCGGGATATATTCTGTTACCAGAGGCTCATAACTTGCTTTATCCTCCAGGGATTTTTTCCTTTCCGTAATGGCTTCCTGAGCGAATTTTTCTTCCTTTCTGATCGTATCAAGCGTCGCAATCCGGATAACATTTCCTTCTGATTTCTGCCCGAGATTATTCATTTTCAGGACCAGATCCAACACCTGATCCCAGGGAACCGGATCTTCAAGGGCTAAGGTGACTTTTCCTTCAACATCCTTGTCAATAGCAAAATTCAGTCCGCCAACGCTTCTTAAAATCCTGAATACATTTTTTATATCTGTTTCATAAAAATCCAGTTTTATCTTTTCGCCTGTAAATTTTTTTGGCTGCCCGTATAATTCTTTTTCAAGGGTTTTGTCTTTTTCACCTGATCCCAGAAGTTTTACCTGAGATTCAGGTTCTTTTTTCTTAAGATCAATTGTTTCGGTTTGAATATTACCATCTAATGTTATCTTTGACTTGGAAAAAACTGGTGGCTCAAGCAGGGTTGGCTCAAAATACATGGAAATGATATTTTGATCTTGGACAACCCGATAAGGGACAAGATCTCTGATATTAATTTCTATTTTTGAATTCTTCTGTTTTCCCGGGACCTCAACCGGCATTAAACTTTCAACAGCTGATTTAAAATACTGAGTCAGCAAAGGCCTCTTATGAATATCTGGAATAATTGTATTATAGAGATTCAAATATAATTTTTCCTTGCTGCCCAGCGTGATATCATATTTTATGGGATGATTGGTTTCAACAACGATATTGGATTTCCCATCCTCCATTGTGTTGAACTCTATATTTTTAAGCGTTGCTGTCTGTGCTGGGATTCTAATCTCATTATCTTTTCCAGGGGTCTTGGCTGATTTCTTTTCTTCTACACCTAAAGTCGGTTCAGGCGCGCTTTTCTCTTTGACCAGATTTATGGGTTGTGACAGGACAAATTTTAATATATTGTCGGTTTCAGTAACTTCATAATCAAGATCTTTAATTAACAGAAGCTCAATTTTTGCCGCTGTCATTTCCTTATCTGCATAGTTCACAATCACATTACTGATATATTCATTTTCCTTTACATTGGTTTTAAAATCAGAGGACATTTTGGTTTCAGGAAGATAGACTGCAATTCCAAAAGGGAAGGATTGCTTAATGGATGTATATACAAGTTTTTGATTCCCCATAATGCTGACAACAACATTCTCGTTAAGCATATCAACATTGACCGAGCTTATCTGCCTGTCATTCTCAACCTTGGTTTTTGCTTCTGTTGTTTGGGATTTCGCCTGATCCTGTTCAGCGGTTTTCGTGTTTTCAGTTTTCTGAGCAACACACCCCGCAGTTAAAAACACGATAAATATAAAACTGAATATATTCATCATCAAAATTTTAAATCTTTTTGTCAGGGGAAAAGGCATATCACTCCTCATCATTTTTATGAAGTTTTATTTCCTGAGTCTGCTCTTTAAGCTTGCCTTTAAAATCTTTAACAAGCTCTGTAACCACAATACTGTTATTATTTATTTCTGAAACTTTACCTTGGTTCTTCCCTATATAGGTCCCTATTGTGACTTCATATCCTTTTCCGGTAGCTTCTTCAACCATTGCTATCCGCCTTTTTTCCGTTATAACAATTGCAACTAAACGAATTTGGCTCAATTCTATTTTTTCCAGAGGTGTCAGAATTCTTTGAGGCTGATCATCAACTATAGGCTGAGGTTCTTCTACTTTTTCCTGGATAAGTGGCAGAAAAGGATCAATTTTCCCCTGGGCATCATAATACTCTATCTTTTCGTCATCCTTTAACGCTTCCTGGGCATGAATATCATTATTAACTTCCGGTATTGCTGTTTTTTCCCCTGAAATAGCATCTTTCTTATCTATTGGAGCTGTTTCGTTATGAGTAACAGGGGGCATAATTTTCCCTGATACAACTTCCGGGGCGGAAGACCTGTTGACACTTGCCGGATCATTACATGCACTGAAAAATAAGAACAGGCAGGATGTAACAGTTAATATTATTTTATTTGATTTATGCATCATTCCTAAATCTTTTTTTATTTTCCCTTTTGCTTCTGATCTTTCTCTGGAGAAGCCTGTTTTTCAACGAACATATAGGTTACCGCCTTACAGCTCATTTCCAAAGATTGCCCATTTTGTTTGCTTTTTACATCCACATCGTTAATGGTCACTATTCTGTTAAGATGAAGAACCTGAAAGAAAAAGTCTGCAATCTGATGATATTTTCCTTCCACCTTAATGGATACGGGAATTTCGTTATAAAATTGCTTGCTGATTTCATTTTCAGGCTGGAACAGGTGAAAGGACAGTCCGGCACTGCTACCGGCCATAGAGACTCCCGTCAGCAGAGAAGGAATCTCCCTTTTATCAGGAAGTGCTTTCATGGCCTCATTAAACGACTCAAGAGTCTCGGCCATTTTTTTTTCATAGGTATTAATCTCTTCAGCTCTTTTTTTATAGGTTGCAAGCATATCCATCTGGGTATTATAAATCTTTTGAACTTTGATATATTCGTCCTGCCGCGGCATTAAGATGAAATAATAGTATGCGCCACCGATGATAGAGAAAGTCACAACACAAATCAGAAGGCGCTGAAGTCTCGAAAGCATCCCGACTTTTTCTAAAGCAACGGCAATTTTCCCTCTGAATTCTTCTGTTTTATTTTTTAGGCTGCTCATTTTTACCTTTTTTCAAATCTTCTTTCTTCACCTCTTCCTGACTTTTCTGTGTTTGGCACATCAATTCAAACGATTTTAACATCACATCATCTTTAAATATTTTCATTTTTGCTGCCTTTAAATCAACTTTAGCGAACAGCATTGATTTTTCAAGTTTTTCCATAAACTCTGCAATGGTCGGATTATCAAAGGCAATCCCCTTAATAGTAAGACCGGCAGGATCTGTTTTAAAACTTTCAAGCCACATTCTTTCCGGGATAACAAGGTCAGGCATACTTTTGAAAAGGATAAAATGTTTTTCTTTCTCTTTTTTTAAGGATGAGACGATTTCAAGCTTTTCATCAAGCGCCTTTAAATCCTTTTTAATCTGGGCAACCCTGTCTGCTTTCTCTTTGTATTTTGCGATCTGTTGATTTACCTGTTCGGTTTTTTCCTTAACAGAAAGAATTTGTTTATCAAGAATCTGGACATACCAAAACATCAAGACTGACGTAAAAACAATCAGCAGGAAGAAAATAGATATCTGCCGTCTGATATTTTCTTTTTTCCTGGCAATTCTAAAGGGTAAAAGATTAATCTTTATCATTTATCATCTACTCTTCGCAATGCAAGCCCAATGGCAATAGGTGCCAGAGGTGCCGCTTTGGTTATAAAAGAGTCTGGGAATTTCTTTTCATTTACGATTAACCCTTCAAATGGATTAATGATTGAAACATCCGCCTCTAACTCTGAAAGAAGGCAATCCTTGAATCCTTGAACAAAAACACCGCCTCCGCTTAATACAATTTTTTCCACTTTTTCGTTATTGGCACTGGATTGAAAAGCATTCACTGCTTCAAAAATTTCCGAACACCATGACTGTGCCATTTTTAAAGAAATGGAATGAATCATGTCTTTGTCGGCAAGATCCTTTCTTTCTCCATTTAATGCACGTTCAGCTTCTTCAAGTGTTATTCCGGCCTGATTGGAGATTTCCTCCAGGACCTGGTTGGTTCCGGACATATTATCTCTCATCATCAGTGATGCATTGGCCTTAAGAATATTCAAAGACATTTTTGATGCTCCGATATCAGCCAGCAGTGTTATCTGTTCAATATTTCTATAAGGAAGAATTTCATAGGCATTCTGCAGGGCAAAGGTATCCACATCAATAATTTTTGGATTCAAACCGGCCAAATGGATCAACTCAATATATTCAGCAACAAGATCCCTTTTTACTGCAACCAGCAGAACATTGATCTGTTCCGGTGAAAACTCGCTTTCTCCGATTATCTGATAATCAATATTGACATCATCAATATCATACGGGATATATTGCTCTGCCTCAGAATATATTGTATCGTGGAGTTCTTTTCCAGGACGGGTTGTTGTATTGATCGTTTTTATGACAACAGAGTGCCCCCCCGTTGAAATTGCAACATTTTTCTCGTTGATTTTCTGGGATTTAAAAAGAGACTTAATATCGTTTGAAAGGCTCTGCATATCTGCAATTCTGCCTTCAACAATGGAGCCGGGTGCAATCCTGGTCATGCCGAATTTTTGCAGGACATGCCCCTGACCGGTTGATTTCAGTTCAGCTACCTTGATGAAAGAGGAACCGATATCCAATCCTACAAGATGATCTTTTTTACGAAACATCATGTGCCTTCACAACAATTAAAAAAGACAAATACCGCTTCAGATATAGACAACACACATTTTTATATTGATATCTCATCCCAATATTACTATATATATTCTATGGTATTACTCTAATGTCAAGCATTATCGTAACCATTTGGACTTTTATCTGAAAAAAACCGATAAGGCTGTTAAACTCTTAAAATGAAAATATGGAATAAATGTCACAAAGAATAAATGATCTGCAAGGCGTAAAACCTTTCCGGCTGGTTAAATTTTTCACATTCTCTTCTCTTGTGATCATGTTTACAGCCACAATAGTCATCTCAGCACTGAATGCACACTGGGTCAGAAACATCCTTCTTGAAAAGAGTGAGGAATATGCCTCCCTTCTTGTTGAAAATCTGAATCACCAGATCATTTCTAGATTCATGATCCCCGTATTAGTACAGTATGGAGAGATCAGGCTACGGGAAAAAGAGCAGCGTCTTTTGATGGACAAGGTTGTCCGATCTACCCTGCACAGCTTCAATGTTGAGATGGTCACCATTTATGATGAAAATAATATTATATCTTACAGCTTTGATGCTTCAAAGATAGGCCAACAAAATGCCGGGGGATTCCATTACGAAAAAGCAATGAAAAAAGAAGCCACCTCAAGACTGATACAACAAGGCAGTTTCCTTGAGTTGATGTTCTGGTTTCCTCAGGAAACGAAAATCATCACCTTTTCTCCCCTGCGGGCTGAGCAGCCAAAATCACCCTCAAGTCTTGCAGGGCCTGTTCTGGGGGTTGTTGAGATTGTCCGAGATGTTTCCGATGATTATAAAAAGGTATTTAAACTCCAAGGGCTGGTTATCGGCTCTTGTTTTATTGTCATGGGAATCCTGTTTATCGTTCTTCGATATGTGGTGAAGCATGGAGAGAGGATTATTGAAAGAAGGGCCGATGAAAGACTCAAACTTGAAGAAAAACTTCGGCAGACTGAACATTTGTCAGCGATTGGTGAAATGACCGCCGGGGTATCCCATGAGATTCGAAATCCACTTGGAATTATTAAAAGCAGTGCACAATTACTAAAGAAAAAAATGGAAAAAGTGGATGCTCAATCTACTATTCCGGATATTATTATCGAAGAGTCTGCCAGGCTTGATAATATTATCACGGATTTTCTGAATTTTGCCAAACCCAGAACACCGGATTTTCACCCGTGCAGGATAGAAAGTATCATTGAAAAAAATATTTCCTATCTCAGCCCTCAGATTGAAGACAACGATTTCAAGATTATTAAGGAAATATCGGACTCCCTGCCTGAAATATTGGCTGATAGTGCTATGCTTTACCAGGCATTTTTAAATATCCTGATCAATTCATTCCAGTCCTTGAAACAACACGGTATTATAACAATAAGAATGAAATCTCTCCCCGGGCATATTGTTATTAACTTCATTGATAATGGAGAAGGGGTTCCGGAAGAGGTTCTAAAAAAAGTATGGACACCTTTCTTTACAACAAAGGATACCGGCACAGGGTTAGGACTTGGTATTGTAAAAAATATTATCGAGGCCCACAATGGTACGATTACCATCACCAATGAACCGGAAAAGGGTGCAAATGTTGAAATCAGGCTGCCGGCTTAGGAGATAGACGAAATGGAAAACATACTGATCGTTGATGATGAAAAAAACTATCCCATGATCATCAGTGAACTTCTTCAGGAGGAGGGCTACTCATCCTTAACAGCCTCCAGTGGGATGGAAGCACTTGATATTTTAAACAATGAAATCATCGATCTTGTTTTAACCGATGTAAAAATGCCTGGGATAAGCGGACTTCAGTTGCTTGAAAAAATTAAGGAAATTAACCCCGATCTCCCGGTCATTATAATGACCGCCTACGGAAGTGTTGAAAAAGCTGTTGAGGCAATGCACAAGGGTGCTTATACATTTATTCTCAAGCCTTTTGAAAACCAGGCGCTGATTGCCCATATTGCCAAGGCCATTTCCGTTTACCGTATTGTTCAGGAAAATAACATGTTGAGGCAGGCCGTCATCTCCAGGTTCAGCTTTGATAATATCATTGGGAAAAGCAAACCCATGCAGGAGATCTATGAAACAATAAAAAAGGTTGCGCCATCAAACGCAAACGTTTTAATTGAGGGCGAAAGCGGAACGGGAAAGGAACTGGTAGCCAAATCAATCCATTATAACAGCCTTAGAAAAAGCAACCCCATGGTTGTTGTAAATTGTGCTGCATTTGCAGAATCCCTGCTTGAAAACGAATTATTTGGTCATGAGAAAGGTGCCTTTACCGGAGCAAATACCATGAAAAAAGGCCGGTTTGAAATCTCAGACAAGGGCACTCTCTTTCTGGATGAAATCGGTGAATTACCAATAGCCCTTCAAGTTAAGCTATTAAGGGTTCTCCAGGAAAAAACCATTGAGCGGGTTGGTGGGACAGACTCCATTTCAGTTGACTTCCGGCTGATTGCAGCCACCAACAGAAATCTTGAAGAAGAAGTTAAAAATGGAAATTTCAGAGAAGACCTGTTTTATAGAATTAATGTTGTCAAAGTTAAGCTCCCCCCTCTCAAAGAAAGATCCGACGATATCCCCTTATTAATCAGACATTTTATTGATAAATATACCCTTGGACCTCAGTCTGTCGGAAAAGTATCCGGAATTTCACCGGAAGCCGTCAGGATTTTATGTGACTACAGATGGAAGGGGAATGTCAGAGAACTTGAAAATGTAATCGAACGCTCGGTCATTTTTTGCAATGGTGAAACAATAACGGTGGCCGATCTTCCAGCACAGCTCAGGCACAATCCGCCAACCATTCTAGATCTTGACGGAATTCCGGAAGGAGTGGGACTGGCGGAAACAATGGCCGCCGTTGAAAAAAGGATGATACAAAAAGCCATGAAGCTTTCGGGGAATATACAGACAAAAGCAGCCGACCTTCTTGGGATAGGCAAAAGCGGGTTGAACCAGAAACTTAAAAAATTCAATCTCGATAAATAGCGAACCGGTTTATAATCAGTTTAAAATTGTAAACTATCCTTCAACCCATCGATAAAGGCCACATTTACAATACTGGAAGGGATGGTTTAATAATTCTCGATTAAAAGAGAGTTTAAAATTTTGAACCTGTTTATGATTTAAGCCTTTGAATCTCTTATTTCCAAAACCGCTGTTTGTTTTTTTTATTCAAAAAATATCAATTATTTCAAACAATTATATTAATATTAAAATTATTCTTCGGATATCATGGCATTTGGCAGGAATTTTGCTTTATACATATAAACTAACAATATGTTAGTTTTTCATCTTTTTTCCTTTTCTTAAAAAGGCTGCTTCTGCAAATTGCACAGCAGCCTTTTTAAGTTTTATCAATTCATTTCCTGAATCTTACCTTTAGCAATCGACATGTACATAGACTTCTCATGCTCAGTTACAATTTTTTCATACATTTTTTTACTTTCAACTGTATTACCGGAAGCTTCCTCCAGCATTGCCAGTAAAAATTTTGCTTCATCCTTCAATAAATCTGTTTTACCTTTTTCGATCTTCAGAAAATAGTCTTTTGCCTCATCAAACTCTTTTCTGGCAATACAGACATGCCCCAATGAAGCGAGAAGAAAATTTTTTATAAGTTCATCCTTTTCAAATAGTTGCAGGGATTCTTTATAGTATTCATAGCTTTCATCAAATTTTGAAGCCTCATAACAGATCTTGGCAAATTTTATTTTGGCAAGCCTGCCTGCGTTTGTGTTGGCATATTCTGTAAAAATAACCTTAAAATCCGCTTCTGTTTCCAGATATCCTTTTTCCGGGTCATTTGTATTTGCATATTTTTTTAATGCCTCGATCACCAAGGCATCGGCTGTATTCTCAGCCTTTTGGAAATTGTACATAATGCCTGAAAAAACAAGGGCCACCAGAACAACTGCGCCCCCTATCAGAATCAATTGTTTTTTAAACTCTTTTACATAGGCCATCACCTTTAATAAATTTTCCTGGAAAGGATCCAATTGCTCCAATTCCTTTTTCCGCTCTCTTGAGATTTTATCCGCCATTGTCTTTTTCCGCCTTAAAAATTATATTGATTATTCAATTTACCACACAAGTGTATTATGAACCCAACCGACATCACCATCGGCATGTTGAATTTTAACCCAGCCTCCTTTTCTTTCAAGAACCTTGAAGGGGACTCCTTTGTCTACTTTAAACAGGATGCTGCTCTTTGCATCAGGTTTAGACCGGACATTGGATTTGTCTTTAATCGTAATCACACTGTCAACCTTCCCCAGTAAAGAATTATGAAGCCAGGCCACATCATTTTCATAATCTTTGACTTTATACCAGTTCCCTTTTTTTTCAACAACAATCAAAGGATGATATTGTTCAACCTGCCACAGGACACTATCCTCAGTCCCAGGACCAGACCTCATATTAGCAATACTGGCAACAACAGAGAGTCTTTCCTCAGCAAGAACCGCACCCGGCATAAAGAATATTGAAAAAACAACAAATATGATCAGTCCAATAAAAACAGTCATGTTGAAATACTTCATAAAAAGCCTCCCAGAGCCCTGTCCTAACCTGCACCCAACATCATTCCTGCCCGATATACCAGAAATGACATGCCCCATGCAACCATTGTCGTATAAATCAGATTGAAGACTGCCCACAAGGCAGAAGCCTCTCTGTAAATTGTCATAACCGTTGCAAAACAAGGCACATACAATAACACAAAAACCATTATTGAAAGAGCGGAAAGGGCATTCATTCCTGATTTTTTCAGGGCTTTTTCGAGTGCCTCCCCGCCTTCATTGCCTACACCGTAAAGGACTCCCATAGTGCTGACAACAACTTCTTTGGCAACAAAACCTGAGACTAGGGCAACGCTTGCCTGCCATCCAATACCAATGGGTAAAAAAACCGGTTCCAATGCTTTTCCCATTCTACCGATATATGAGCCGGCAATCCGCTCCTGCTCCTGTTTATGATTAATTTCTGTTATAATCAATTCCAATTGGAGGTTTAATGCTTCTATCTCCTGTGCGGCTGCCGATGATATCGTTTCGGCATATTCTGATTTTACAGAATGAATCTTTTGATCATAATCCTCTGAATAGGATATGTGTCTTGGAAAATTTGAAAGCATCCAGATAATAATGGAACCGACAAGGATAACACCCCCCATTTTTTTTAAAAACATTTTGCCTCTATCCCACATATGAATCATAAGGCTTCTGAACATAGGGATTCGATAGGGTGGCAGTTCCATTATAAAAGGGGCGTCTTCTCCTTTAAACAAAACACGCCTTAAGAATCTGCCGGACAGGATGGCAATGATGATTCCGGCAAAATATAAACCGAATATCACCGACCCTGCCTGATCTGAAAAAAAACTTCCTGCCAGTACAATGTAAACAGGAAGCCTTGCTGAACAGGACATAAAAGGCGTCATCAAAATGGTCAGAATTCGATCCTTCCTGCTCTCGAGTGTCCGGGTGGCCATAATGGCAGGAACATTGCAGCCAAACCCCATCAACATGGGGATAAAGGATTTACCATGAAGCCCGGCCGTATGCATCACCCTGTCCATTAAGAAAGCTGCCCTTGCCATATAGCCCGTATCCTCAAAAAGAGCGATACAGAAAAACAGGATAAGAATATTGGGAAGAAAAATAACAACACTTCCAATCCCGGCGATCACTCCGTTTACCAGGAGATCTTTTAACATGGAGGAAGGAAGGCTTTTTTCAAGGCCCGCGGAAATCAATGAAACTGCACTTTCAATCCAGCCCATGGGGTATGCCCCAAGGGAAAACGTCAGTTGAAACATGGCCCAGATAAAAAAAATAAATACCGGTATCCCAAAGAATTTATCAGTCAGCACCAGATCAATATTCCTTGACATATCAATCCGCTTTCTGGCCAGATTGGTTACGGTTTCTTTTACAATCCCGGCAATAACCCCATAGCGGTCATCCGTCAATACACTCTCAAAATCATCCTCAAACAGGTCTTGAATTCTTTTCCGGCATTCACGGGCAGCCTGAAATATCTTTTCTGCGGATGGGGCGGACATGTCCTGGAGCTTTGCTTTAACAACCTTATCATCTTCAAGAATTTTGATGGCATTCCATCTGGGCAATCCTTCCATGTTGATGCCTGACCCAGCCAATTCCTTTTCAACGCTTGAAATGCATGTTTCTATATCTTGACTGTACCTGATGGGCCGGCTTTCTTTTCCTTTATCAAATCTTATAATTTCATCGATGGCAGTCTCTACAAGATGATCCGTTCCTTTGTTTTTATTTCCAATTGTAAAAACAACCGGCAATCCCAGCAATTGAGACAATTTTTCCTCATTGATCTGAACCCCTTTTGCTTCTGCCACGTCAGCCATATTTAATACAAAGATGACGGGTCTTCCCAGTTCAAGGATTTGAATTGCAAGAAAAAGGCTTCGTTCAAGATTGGATGCGTCAATAATATTGACAACAATATCCGGGCGCTCATTGATTATAAAATCTCTTGCTGTGATTTCTTCAATTGAGAAGGGTGTCAGGCTGTAAGTTCCGGGAAGATCGACGATTGTCAGGTCATAATCCTTAAACTTAAGCTTTCCCTCTTTTTTCTCAACCGTAACCCCGGGCCAATTCCCAACTTTCTGACGGGCGCCGGTCAAATTGTTAAAAATGGTTGTTTTGCCGCAATTGGGATTTCCGGCAAGGGCAAGAGTGATATTCTTATTCATTTTTTTCTATTTTTAAATCCTACATTCTCAACAAGTATGCTGGAGGCCTCCTCGACCCTCAGTGACATATGGTATCCTTTAACAACGATCTCAATGGGGTCTTTTAAGGGGGCATATTTTTCCACATAAATTGCAGTACCCCTGTTGATTCCCATTTCAAGCAAGCGCCGTCTCAACACACCTTCTCCTGAGACCTTTTGGACAATTCCTTCCTGACCTGATTTCATCTGACTGAGCAGAAGGGTCTTCTGAGGCAGTTCATCAAAAGTCTTGTCAATGCCTCGGTCCTGTTGTGCCATCTGATCGAAAAGCTGAACCATAATCTTCTCAGCCATGCCTTTGCCGAGAACCAACCGATTTTCACCATTTGCAATAACCACCTGACCGCCAAAACCGGCAGATACAATTTCAATCAGATCTCCTATTTTCAACCCCATTGAAGAAATTCGAAGCTGCATCTGTTTACCAGCTTCAAGTTCTTTTACAATTAGTTTTTCCCCTTTTTTAGCCTTATGAAGCGGAACAAGAGGGCTTCGGTCTTTCAAGCAGCTGGAACAGATGCCATAGATCTCCATTTTATGCTGCAGCATATGAAATCCGTAAGCTTCTGCAACCACGAGCTGTTGTCTTTCAAGGGACTCGTCCTTGAATTCCAGAATCATCCCGCATTTTGTACAAACCATGTGATCGTGATGTAACCCAAGGTGCCGGTGTTCATATTGGGTTTCTTTGTCTTCAAACTCAATTTTTGTTGCAAAACCAAACCGATATAAAAGCTCCATGCTGCTGAGTACAAATTCTTTTTCAAGATAAACCCTGTCCTCTTCAAGCTGTGCGATCAGATCCTTGACGGTGACATGATGTTCAAGCTTTAAAAAAGCTTCAAGAACCAGAAGCCTGGAATCAAACCGGTCAATTCCCTGCTGCTGGAACAATCTTTTAAACTGCTTTTTTTCATGCTCGTGTGTATTGATCATACCTTTTGTTCCTCAAAATAACAGTGTAAGATATTATAGCAGCCGACTGATGTCAAGAAAATGGAAAAACCTAAGTTTATGGATTACCAGACCGGATATTTATAAATAAACCATCTTGACAATATATTTGTTCCTCGGTTAGTTAACAGCATGTTAATGACAACCCTTATCAAATGCACAGAATAATGGATGCGGTGCTTTCCCAGTATCTTGTTAGAGAACTGCCCATAAAGGACCGTGTGATTCAGAACAGAATGGTTCTGGCACCCATGGCAGGACTTGGTCACATTGCATTAAGACAGCTTGTCTCTGAATTCGGGGGGTTTGGACTGCTATTTACCGGAATGTGCAATGCCAGGGCAGTCCCCCATGAAAATCCGGACACATCTTTGGTTTTCAAATGGCGGAAAGAAGAGCTCAGGTATCTTGTCTGCCAGATCTTTGGATCAGATCCGAAAGCCATGGCAAACGCTGCCGTACGCATAGAAAAAGAAGGCTTTTTTGGTGTTGACCTGAATTTTGGTTGTTCTGTTGCTGCAATCTGCAAAAAAGGATATGGTGCAGCGCTTTTAAAAAATCCCGAACTGTCATCCACCATTGTAAAAGCTGTCAGAGATGCTGTATCCATTCCTGTTTTTGTGAAATTCAGAACAGGCTGGGAAAATGACCCCTTGCCACCCGTAAACATGGCAAGGCGGCTTGAAGATGCCGGAGCTGATGCACTCACCTTTCATCCAAGGGTTGCTCCGGACAGAAGGACCCGCCCGCCCCGATGGGATATGATACGGCTTGTTCAGGATGCTGTTTCTATTCCCGTGTTCGGCAACGGGAACCTGTTTGAAGAAAAAGACGGAATTCAAATGATCCGCCAGACATCCTGTCAGGGTCTGTCTGTCGGCAGGATGGCTGTTGCAAGGCCATGGCTGTTTGCCCAGTGGACAAACAAATTCATCCCTGGAAATGATATCTATTATAAAACGGTTTTAAGATTTTCAGAAATCCTTCCGGATCACTTTAATGATCCTTTTTCCGTCCGTCTCTTTAAAAAATATGCCCCCTATTTCTGTGCCAATTTCAAATTCGGACACCAATTTTTAAAGAAACTTGTTCATGCGCAAACCATGGTTGATATCAGAAACAACCTCATATCAATATTTGAATCCGACCCGGAAATCCTCTCAAGACCAAATTTAAATTTATTCTTATAAAATAGAAAATATTAGACTAAAATTTATATATCTATATATAAATTAGAATTTTATTCTTGACTTATAATATAATTTAGATGATTATTCATAATTCAATATGCTATTGGAGACCACCATGAACCTTACATCCCGACTATTAAAAAAAATTGCACACCTCTATGGAACACCGACTTATGTCTACGATATAGACCTGATCAAAGAAAGATATCAATATTTCCAGGCAGCATTTCCCTGGCCGAAACTGACCATTTGTTATGCCATGAAAGCCAATTACAATCCCACTGTCTTAAGAACAATACATTCCCTTGGTGCTTTCATTGATGCTGTGAGTCCAGGGGATTTATATATGGCCATGAAGTGCGGGTTTGATGTTTCCCAGATCATATACACGGCCAACAATATGAAAGATTCAGAAGTCGATGAAGTAATGGAAACAGGGGTTCTAATGAATATTGGATCTTTATCCCGTCTTGAAAAATATGCTTTGAAATATCCAAGGACAAGGTTGTGTCTTAGATTCAATCCGGATGTAGTGGATGGTGAGCACGACAAAATTAAAACCGGTGGGGATCTGACAAAATTCGGTATTCTGCTGGAAGATGTGGACAAGGTCCTCAAGATTGTTAGAAATAACGGGTTAAAAATTGTCGGGTTGCATGAGCATACCGGCTCAGGGCTTATCAAACCGGATTCCATCTTAAATTCAATGAAGAACATCATGTCCATTGCTACAAAAACTAATTTTCCCGATCTTGAATTCCTTGATTTTGGAGGGGGCTTTAAGGTTCCCTATGGTCCGGATGAAAGAGAAATCGACTATAAACTAATGGGGCAGGATGTTATTACGTTATTTTCTGAGTTCTGTGATGCTTACGGCAAAAAGATAGGTCTTTATTTTGAGCCTGGAAAATTTCTTACTGCAAAAGCCGGACGCCTTCTGGTTGAGGTCAATACCATCAAAACCAATCGCAGAAAAACAATCTGCGGAACAGATTCCGGTTTTCCCCAGTTGATCCGTCCCATGTTTTATGATGCTTATCATCATATTGATAATATCAGTAATCCTGATGGTGAAAAAATGGAATATGATATCTGCGGAAATATCTGTGAAACAGGTGATCTGTTTGCAAAAAACAGGCTTATCAGCGAAATAAGGGAAAAGGATCTTCTTTCCATCAATGATGCCGGGGCCTATTGTTATTCAATGGGCGGGGTTTACAATCTTCGCCCCATGCCGGCAGAGGTTGTGGTTGAAAACGGATGGATAAGGCTGTCGAGAAGAAGAAAGACATCAAAGGAGCTGATTTGTTCGATACTTGAAGAAAGCAGTGATATTTATGACTTTCATCTCAACAAAAAATCAAATAAGGGCTGCTATCAAAATCTTATAAGTGTTTGAGTATGGAATTGTCACACTTCAAATGTCTTAGATGCGGTGCCTGCTGCCGGCAGGAAGGGTATGTCCGGCTTAAAAAAAATGAAGCCGACATCATTGCGGACTTTCTTTCAATGGATGTTCATTATTTTATAGAAACCTTCACGATCCTTACAAAAGACAGGCTGACTTTATCATTGACAGAAAAAGAAAACAGCGAGTGTATGTTTCTGATGGATGAGGGCTGCAGCATCAATGCCGTTAAACCCAGTCAATGCCTTGAATTCCCTTTCAAATGGAAATTCAAGGGCTTTGAAACCGTCTGTGCCTGGGCTATAAATGAATCAAAAAAAAGAAATGATTAAAGGCCTAGGATGGTAAGTCCTTCTTCAAGTTCAAAATAGGGTTTCAGGTCATAGGTGTATCCCGGGACACCAAAATAAATGGCCAGACTTTCCCCGATAGCCTTTAGGCCTTCTGCCAGCCTGCTGTTATCCAATTCATAAAATGTGATGGAATTCATACCACCGGCCATACTGGAAGAGACATAGGGCCCTCTTTTTGTCAGAAACTCCGGCAGAACCGGCGCTTTAAGGTATCGCCTTGCAATTTCCTTTGTACTTTCAGGTGGATACGTAACATTTGAAATAATGACCATGGGTTTCTCCTTTTTCAATCGATTATTTTAACGGGCAGTTAAAAAATACTTCCATATATGCCCTTTGCTGTCAAATCTTTTTAGATATCCGCCCTGAATTTGCAATGATGGCACCTCCCGATATCCGGATTTTCAATAACAATTCAAATCCATATTGGTTATTGCTATTTGACTAAAATCATAAGACTTCATAATATTTTCGGCAAAAAGCTTATCACAGGAGGGTGCGATGAAAAAAAAGATAATCGATTGCAGAACGCTTCAGTGTCCGGCACCGGTTCTAAAGACAAAACAATATCTGGAACAAGAAGCCGCCATTGAGATTGGTGTTATTGTCGATAATGATGCGGCAGTTGAAAACGTCAGCAGGTTTCTCAATTTTCAGGGGTTCAGCGTATCCGTGGACTCTGATGGCCATTTCTCAACGATTTCAGGTTTAAGGGATCCTGAACATGTAAAACAAACAGAACCCCGCCATGAATCCATAAAAACCAATGGAAAAGGTGATTCCCAGAAGATCCTCATCATGATCTCTTCTCAAAGTATCGGGAAAGGAGATGACGAACTTGGACAAAAACTCATGGTCAATTTTGTTAAAACCTTGAAAGAAATGGGGACCGATCTCTGGAGAATTGTTTTTGTCAATCATGGCGTAAAATTTTCAACAAAAGGCTCGGCACTCATTGATGAGCTTATGGAGCTGGAATCCTACGGTGTCAGCCTCCTTGTCTGCGGCGCCTGCCTGACCCATCTTAATTTGCTTGAAGAAAAAGAAATCGGGCAAACAACCAATATGCTGGATATCGTAACATCCATGCAATTGGCAGACAAAGTGATCAATTTATGATTGCTTGTTTTTTTAAACTTCAAGAGCCAAAGCCTTTAATTGCTCTGGCCCCTTGTTTATTTATTGGTTACAAAAAAATCATCAATGATTTTCTGCTTTTTTAATTGCTGCCCATAAATATCAGCACTTTTTTTATCCGAAAACTCAGAAACCCGAACGACAAACCAGGTTTTGCCCCCTCCATCCACCTTTTTTACGGTCGCCTCGATGTCCTTTTTCTTCAGGGCATTCGCATAGGTATCGGCAAATTCTTTTTTCAGATATGCCGATACCTGAATTGTAAAGGGTCTGGCCACTGGAATGTCTATTTTTTCAACCATTTTTTCATCGGTTGCGGGAATGGGTTTAACCATATGGGACACGGTATTAACAATAAAAACCATCAGGCAGATCGAAACAAACCCAAGCAATCCCATTTTCAGGTAAAATTGAACCTTTTCGTGATCTTTAATAAACCCATAAACCTGGTGAACAGATAAAATCAGAAAGCTGAAAGCAAAACCGATAAGACGAGCAGCAAATTGAATTAAAAGACCTGCTTTTTCTGAAACAGCCTGAATATATTTTTTAATCTCAACCTTCTTTTCAGTCTTTGATCTCTTAATTGGTTTTATTTTAGGCTGGTAATAAGGCTTTTGCATTTCAAGGGTTTCGCCTGGGCTGGTAGGCGTGCCTCCAATGGTCTCCGGGTAAACCTTTGCAGATGACGGGGGTTTTTGTGCATGCCGGTACATTTTTTTTGCAGCATAATCCCTTCTACCGGATTTTTGGAAAATATCTGTTATCAGAGCAGACAAAGAGTTATTGGCGTAAGATGTTTCAGCAAGGAGAGTCAATACCTCCTCTTCAAGGGGATTTACCTCCCGCAATTTTTGAACTTGCCTGAGCCAGCGTTCAGCCATGTCTTCGTCGGTCGGATTCATTTTCAAATATACAGCGGTGGCCAGATTGAAATTTTCATTTCCAAGGGATGTGTTCAATTTGAATCTTGCAATGGCCGCCGATATTTTCCGGGTTGTCTTTTTTGCGGATAACATGCCAAAAAGAAAAGTATCGTAGAGTCTTAAGGCTCTGTTATATTTTTTTTCGGCTTTGGCGTTAATTCCCGCTCTTTCCCAGGCCTGACCTTCTTTGATAAGGTTGAGCACTGCATTTTTAGCAGCCATATCCATCAGAAATCCGATCAGTAAAACAAAACCGATAGTCATGACAAGTAAGAACCAAAGCGGGTTGATTCCAGGGAATAATTTTGTAACACCGGGCAGAAGATAAAACCCGAAAGGTATGGTCAAAAGAGAGGTGATCCAGAGGCGAACACCAATATTTCTTAAAAACCAGATCATTGTTCTTTATCCCGGCATAATTGCTGTTCCGTCTTTAAAGGAACCGTCATCAGTTCACGACTGCCTCTGTTTCCCTCTGGGGAGCATCCGGTTATCGTATCCACTGTTTCAAAATGAACATTGTCAGGAATCGGGAAATCCCTCTCAGGATCTGAGTTAAGAGCATTATTCATAAAATCAGCCCATATGGGCGCAGCCCCTCTCCCCCCTGTAATGCCTATATTGTGGCTGTCCAGAAGTTTTTTATCCTTATCAAACCCGGTCCATACAGAGGTGCAAAGCGTCGGCGTAAACCCCGTAAACCAGGCATCATTAAAACTATCCGTTGTTCCTGTCTTCCCAGCGGCGGCCCGGTTAAATCCCAGCGCCCGGATAGACTTTCCGGAACCGATGTCAATAACGGATTTCATCATATCCACCAATTGATATGTTGTAGTGGCGTCCAGCACTCTTTTTTCCTGGACAATGTGTTCAAAAATAATCCTGCCATATGCATCTTCAACCCGCCAGAATAAAAACGGCTCATGCATGACACCAAGGGTTGCAAAAACAGAATAGGCTGCCGCCATTTCATAAGGCGTAACCGTTGAGGTCCCGAGGGCCACGGAATAAACTTCCTGCAGCGGGCTTTGAATGCCGCATGTTCTTGCCGTTCTTATCACTGCATCAGGTCCGACTTTTTCCACAATCTGGGCCGCAATGGTATTGACGGACTCGGTCAAGGCTTTTTTCAGAATCATCCTGCCGGCAAACGTTTTGCTGAAATTTCGGGGTTCCCAGTCTGCCGCCCCTTTTACCGGTATAAGAACAGGCTTATCCGTCAGAATGGTAGCTGGATGGAACCCCAAATCTTTTAAAGCTGTATAATACAAAAAGGGTTTAAAACCGCTTCCAGGCTGTCTTCTGCTCTTTGTGGCGCGGTTGAATTCACTCTCGTAATAATTCCGTCCGCCGATCATGGCTTTTACAGCACCGGACCCTGTATCAATGGCAACAAGCGCTCCCTGTGGGTGATCCCCTGTATCATCGGTTATCCCCATCATGCTGTCGAGATTTTCAAGTCCTTTTTTCAAAGCTTGCTGAGCATAAGATTGAAGTCTTGTATCAATGGTTGCATAGACTTTGATCCCGCCGTGATAAACCACATCTTCCCCATATTTTAAAATCAGTTCGCTGATCAGGGCATCAAGAAAATAGCTGCCGGTTCTTGAATCGGATTGCTCATGATGAAGAATGGGCTTTGTCAATATGGCTTCCCGGGCCACAGTTTCAGAAATAAATCCTGCCTTGACCATTCTGTTTAAGACAATGTCCCGTCGCTTGAGCGCAAGCTCATAATGGCGGAAAGGATTATAATTTGTCGGGGATTTCGGGAGCCCGGCAAGAAGTGCAGCCTCGGGCAGCGTCAAATCAAGTGCCGTCTTTCCAAAAAAGACCTGGGCCGCTTTTTCCACGCCTTGAGCACCAGCCCCAAAATGTATTTGGTTGATATACGTCTGCAATATCTCTTCCTTTGTATTGGAGGCTTCTATCTGAAAAGATACGAGCATTTCTTTTAGTTTTCGGGAAAAAGTTCTTTCAAAACTGAAAAACAGGTTTTTGGCCAGCTGCTGGGTAATGGTGGATGCCCCTTCTACTTTTCCGGATTTAGACGTCAGTGTCACAAAAAGGGCCTTTAATGTCCTAAGCTTATTCACGCCCCGGTGTTCAAAAAAAAGATGGTCCTCTGTTGCCAGGATGGCATTGATGAAATTCTTTGAAACCATATCCAAAGACACGGCCTGCCTTTCACCGAGACTGATCAGAACCTGTCCGTTTGAAGCAAAAATCTGGGTCTGGGGAGTCTCAATAATTTTGCTTAACGGTGCCGGAAGTTTTGGAAGATCCTTTGAGATGTGAAAAACCAGAAACATCCCTGAAAGACTCCCAAGGGAAATGAGACTCAATCCCAAAAAAAAACAGAACCGGAAAATTGCTGACACCCTTAAAAAAAAATTCAATTCCCCGCCCCTTTGAGGTTCAGGCTTAACTGCCAGACAGCCCACTCACGGCCTTTGAGAAATACGATCTGCGCTCCTCCCGGTAACTCAAATTCAAAGCCAAGCTTTATATACCCGTTGACGGCTTCATTAAAAATTCCGACACGGATGATTTTTCCTTCCTGTCTGAGAAGGGCTTCGGGGTCTACTATGAGATCCGGAATAATTTCCGGCGGCAATTTTAACAGCGCATCAAAAAAAATCTGAGCCGGATAAATACGACCCTGAAATCCGGCCATGTCCGTCAAAATTCCAAAAACAGGCTTATCTGCATTCTCAATTTCAATAATATCTTCTTTCTGAAGCTCAATCTCTTTTAAAACTCTGTTTTCAGAATCGATAAAAAAAAATTTTACCCCCCCTTTAATCCCTTCACAGAAAATTCTGTCGAGATTGCTGCCGTTAAGCAGCCACACCAGTCGTGCAGGGTCAATGACCTTTAAAGAAGTTGATTTTTCAAGGCTGAGATAAAGCGTTTTAAACTGCTGTTTTTCGAGCGTCACCCATTCTCCCGGCAGGAGGCTGGATAACAGCTCTGAAAAAGATCCCGCCTTATTCGCATTCTGACGTATATCTTCTTTTTTGCTGACAATGGCGTTCAGGTATTCATGGGCATTGGTGGTTTGTTTTCCGATTTCCCAGACCACCCCGGTTTCAGGACGAAGCTCATTGGTAGAAACCAGATAAGTCCCTACAAACTTTTCAAGCCAGTCAAACCTGAATTCGGAAAAGAAAAAAACTGCTGTCAGCATGAACAGGCCAATATTTAGAAAAGAGAATGTCCTTTTAAACCACTCGGAAAAAGTCAAGGGTTCATACCAGTACCGGGCCATAAAAATCTTGTGTCACTCCCTCATCTTAAGCTTTTCCGGTCAATTTCAATGAGTCATTATAAACAGAATATAAATTTTTATGATCTGCCAGGGCTCTGGATAAAAACAATTCCATATGATGGATATCATCCTGATGAATGACATTGTTTACACTTGAATTCAAAGCCGCCATATTGTCGTTGGTATTGAACTTCCGGCTGATTAAAACAATACAGATCCTTCGTCTTAAAGACATGTCAATGGCATTCATTTTGTCGATAATGCCTGCTGCTCCCTTATTGTCCGGATCAAAATCATCATTCAGTATCAGGAGGTGATATGCATTGTATTCCATCTTGTTTAATGCATCCCGCATATCAACCGCAAGTGCGGCATTCAATCCCATCTGATCTATTACCGAGCTTATCTTTTGTTTCACTTCAGCCCGGTCAATGCATACGAGGGCATTCAGGCGGTCTTCAAACGGCCGTTGAAAAGACTGCTTTTTTTTCTCTCCCAAGGATTGATTGGGTTTTGGCGCCGGCACCTGGAGCTTTTCCCTGCATTTTGGGCATGTGACAGTCGATTCCTTATCTTTGGGCAATTTGTGATCCGGAATATTCAGTTTTGTATTGCAGTTATGGCAGGTGATATTCATAGCGATTACTTTCCTTTATATCCATGATCAATTTCCAGCGAATCAATCTTGCTCGTGGTCTCACCTCTTGAACTTTTGATTGAATCAAGTCCTCGCCCGACAATATCCTTTCTTGACGCGTAGGACCCTGCAATATTTTCACTGATTTTGCCTTCCTCATAAAGTGAAATAATATACTCATCAAAGGATACCATGTCCTGAGGTTTACCCGCTGTAATAATATCGTTGAAGGTCTTTCCTTCAGATTCACCATGGAGAATGGAATCTTTTACCCGCAGATTGGTTCCCAGAATTTCAAAGGCAGCCACCCTGCCGCCACCAATTTTCGGCAGCAGGCGCTGGGAGCAGACCCAACGGAGGGTGTCTGCCAAGCGGATCCGGATCTGTTTTTCTTCTTCAGTGGAAAACATGCCGAGAACACGATTGACAGTCTGTCCGGCATCAACCGTGTGCAGGGTCGAGAGGACAAGATGGCCTGTCTCTGCAGCAGAAAGACCTATTTCAACGGTTTCCCTGTCCCTCATTTCCCCCACCAGAATGACTTTGGGTGCCTGACGCAAAGCAGCTCTCAGACCGCTTGCAAAGGTGTCAAAATCCGCACCCAGCTCCCTCTGGTTGAATGTGGATTTCTTTTGCGGGTGCTGATATTCAATGGGGTCTTCAAGAGTAATGACATGAACGGATTTTGTTTCATTAATTTTATCCAATAATGCTGCAAGGGATGTTGTTTTACCCGAACCTGTCGCCCCGGTCACAAAGATGATGCCGTTTTTTTCTTCCGCCATTCTGTGAAAGGCTTTGGGAAGATCCAGCTCTTCAATGGTAGGAATTTTAGTTTCAAGCTTACGTAAGACAATTGAATACCGGGCCGATCTTGAAAAAATATTCACACGGAACCGGGCCTTATTTCCAAGCTGATAAGATAAATCACATGACCCTTCACGAATAAGCGTTTCCATCAATTTTCGACTATTATTAATCAAATTCAGGGCAATGATTTCCGTCTGAAAAGGGGTCAATACCTTGAAATCAGGCTCAATATGGACGGCCACCAGCTGGCCGGAACTTTCAACCTGAAGGGGTTTTCCCGGAGTAAAATTCAAATCGGAAACATTATCATGGGAGTCCAGCATTTTTGACAGGATGTGATCAATCTGTTGTTTTTTCAAGCTGTTTTCCTTTTATTGTATCTTTGGAGGACCGTCTATGCCTCGGTAAAATCAGCCGGCGGGGTTTTCAAAAAAGACCTGAATAAAGATTTGTTATTAGCCTTATTGTACGCAGCATCAGCACTGATCCATCCTTTTTTGTACAAATTCATGATGGCATCATCCAGTAATTGCATCCCATATTGTTTTCCTGTCTGGATCATGGACGGCACCTGATGGGTTTTGGCTTCACGGATCAAATTTCTTACTGCCGGTGTTGCAACAAGAATTTCCAGGGCTGCGCACCTGCCCTTTTTATCTATTCTTTTGAACAGGGTCTGGGCAATAATGGCCCGCAACCCATCTGCAAGTGTGGAACGGATCTGGGCCTGTTCTGTGGATGGAAAGACCTCGATAATCCTGTCAACGGTTTTGGCGGCACTGGATGTATGAAGGGTTCCAAATACGAGATGCCCTGTGGATGCCGCCTCAATGGCAAGGGAAATGGTTTCAAGATCCCTTAACTCACCCACCAGAATAATATCAGGATCTTCTCGCAATGCCCCCCGAAGTGCAGATGAAAATGATTGTGTATGCAACCCGACTTCCCGATGGTTTACTATACAGTTCTGGCTTCTGTGGACGAACTCGATGGGATCTTCAACTGTTATGATATGATCTTTTCTGGTCTTGTTGGCCTGATCAACAATGGCGGCAAGCGTGGTAGATTTTCCTGACCCTGTGGGTCCTGTCACAAGAACTAGCCCCCGGGGCAGTTCCGCCAATTTTGAAATCACCGGTGGCAGACCCAGTTGCTCCACAGTCAGCACTTCAGAGGGAATTTCACGAAAAACAGCGGAAATACCGCTTTTCTGCATAAAATAATTGGCTCTGTATCGGGCCAGACCTGGAATCTCATATCCGAAATCCACATCACCGGTTTCCTCAAAGACCTTGATTTTTTCCTGGGAAGTGATCTCATATAAAAGCCCCCTGAGCTTGTCGCTTGTGAGGGTATCATATTTAATCCGTTGAATATCGCCATGGAGCCTTAATGCAGGCTGCTGTCCGGAAGACAGATGGAGGTCGGAGGCCCCCTGCTCATGCATCAGCTTAAAAAAAGCATCAATTTCAGCCATTGCCAATGCCCTTTTTAGTTAAGGATTGCTATTTTAATTATGCTTGCTTTAAAAATTTCAAAGTGGCATCAGTTTCATCGGCAGCCTTATTTTCTTCCTTGGTCATCTCAAGCATTTTTGAGTGTGACTCAAGAACTGCGCTGATCTGCATTTCAAGCTGTATCCGTTGACGCTTCAGCTCAATAATATCACTGTGGAGCTGAGAGAGCCGTTTATGAGCTCTGTTTAATATTTTTTCAGCTTCAACCTCGGCGTTTGCGATAATGATCTCGGAAGATTTTTTTGCGTTTTCCTTCATCTGATCCAAGACTTTCTGGGACTGAATCATGGCATTTTTCATGGAGTTTTCTCTTTTCCGATAGCCTTGATTCTCCAGATTCAGCCGGTGATTTTCTTCATGAAGGGTTTGAATGGAATGGTTCAATTGATCCAGTTCTCTTGCCACATCTTCAAGAAAATGGTCCACTTCCTGAACATCAAAGCCCCTGAATCTTGTCGTGAATTCTTTCTGCTTAACAACCAGTGGTGTTATTCCCATAAAAAATACCTCGCTTTTTATTATGCCATTGCCCGCGCCAGTCCATGAAGGCTGCTCACAACAAATCTCTGAAGGAAATAAATCGCTAAAATTACAATGATGGGAGAGATGTCAAGTCCCCCAAAATTTACGGGAAGTCTTTTTCTTATCTGATAAAAAACAGGTTCAGTGGCATTGTTGATGAACCTGACAATAGGATTGTAGGGATCAGGGCTCACCCATGACAGGACAGCCCCGGCAACCACAATCCACATATAAATATCAAGTGCCCAGCCCAATACTCCGGCTACGGCGTCAAAAAAATTGGCTAAAATGAACATTTGAACTACCCTTTTTCCATGATTCTCTTGTTTCCACAATCCACTGGTTAACTATGAATACTGCAAAAAGTCAAGTTTTTTTAAATATTTAGCCGGATTAAATTTACACGGTTCCTGATTGACATCTTTAGCAGAATGGTTTATTAATGGTTTAACCATTTGGATTTTCAAAATCCGGGTTGCATCTGTGAGTAAAATAAAAAATATGATATAATAAATGTCAAAAAATCCGACCCAAAGAATTTTTACGGCTAATCTACAACAAAAAAAATATACTAATAGCCAAGGAGTAACGATATGGGCAATTTCCAGTTAAAAGAGATTAAGTCTGTCTCTTATGAAAAAGCAAATATTATAAAAGGGTATACAGATATGTCCCTTTGCATCAATCTGAATTCAAGCGCCGTTATCATCAGCCCCATTGATGAAAAGATCAAAAATACTTTTATCGGGGGGAAGGGATATGATCTCTGGCTTTTGTGGAATTCCGTTTCCGGAAAAACCAGATGGAATGACCCTGAAAATGCCGTCTGCATATCATCCGGGCCCCTTGGCGGGACCCCGGGCTATCCTGGCGGAGGAAAGAGTATCGTTACCTCCATTTCCCCTCTCACCGGGGCACCCATTGATTCCAATGTCGGCGGATATTTCGGACCCTATAAAAAATTTTCCGGTTTTGATGTCATTCAGATTGACGGCAAAGCAAACACGGACAGGGTTATCCTGATTGATGGCATAGAGAATAAAATAAAAATTTTTGAAGCAAAAAACCTCCCCAAAGATTCCTATGAATTATCAGATGAACTGACTCGGCATTTTGATGCCGACAAGCCAGTCAATGTTTCTGTGGTGACAGCAGGCCCGGGCGCCGAACATACATTCTTTGGATGTTTGAACTTTTCCTGGTGGGATGCCGGACGAAAAAGAGTCCGGTACAAACAGGCCGGTCGCGGCGGCATTGGAACTGTTTTTGCCGATAAAAAGGTCAAAGCCGTTGTTGCCAGATACGGCGCAATTTCAATGAAATCCAACAACCCTGCAGATCTCGAATCACTAAAACGAGTTACAAAAAACCATGCGAAAGAAATCCATGAACTCGACCCAAAACAAAACCGCATGGCTCTGGTGGGAACCACCCATCTCGTTCCCATCATGAATGACCATGACTGTCTGCCGGTTCATAATTTCAAATTCGGTTCCCATCCGGAAAGCAGGGCCATAGGAGAAGAAATCTATGAGCATATATTTGACAAGGGGTTTGATGGTTGCTGGAGAGGGTGCGCAGTTGCCTGCGCCCATGGCGTAAAGGATTTTTCTCCGATGACAGGCCCTTATCAAGGAAAAAAAGTTTTCGTGGATGGACCTGAATATGAAACCATTGCCGGCTGCGGCTCAAACCTGGGAATTTTTGATGCCCATACCATTCTTGAAATCAATTTCTATTGTGATGCATATGGGATGGATACCATTTCCGTTGGAACATCCCTTGGATTTGTCATGGAATGTTTTGAAAACGGTTTGATTACAAAAAATCACACCGGCGGGATGGATTTCAGTTTCGGCAACAGATTCAATACCCTGGAAATCATTCATCAGATGGCAAGGGGGGAGGGTTTTGGTGCCATTGTTGGCAAGGGTATCAGAAACATGAAGGCAATTTTTGCAAAAGAATTTGGAGCAGACCCGGGCTTTATGCAAGACATTGGAATGGAATCCAAGGGGCTTGAATTTTCCGAATACATCACCAAAGAATCCCTTGCGCAACAGGGGGGCTACGGTCTTGCCCTGAAAGGTCCCCAGCATGATGAAGCCTGGCTGATTTTCCTTGATATGGTGCATAATTTCATGCCGACCTTTGAAAACAAGGCAGAGGCCCTTCACTGGTTCCCCATGTTCAGAACATGGTTTAGCCTCTGTGGCCTGTGCAAGCTTCCCTGGAACGACATTGTTCCCGAAGACAATAAAAAAACGCCTGAGCCTGCAAAGGTTATAAAGCATGTGGGGTGGTATGCTGACTTCTTCAGCTCGGTCACCGGGAGGAAGACCGGACCTGAGGATATCATCGCCATGAGTGAGGCGGTTTATAATTTTCAGCGGGTTTTCAATCTGAGGATGGGGTTTGGCACCAGAAAACACGATACACTGCCCTACAGGGCTGTCGGTCCTGTGACAGCAGAAGAATATGAATCCCGAAAAGAAAGATATGATCTGCAGCTCATGGATAAATACGGTTTGGATATCAGCGTTATGGATACCAATGAAAAATTATCAGTGTTGCGAAAAAAGAGAGAAGGACAGTATGAACAACTCAAAGATGCTGTTTATAAACGCAGGGGGTGGACAGAAAACGGTATCCCCACTGTCCAAACCATCAAGCGGCTGGGTATTGATTTCCCTGAAGTGATGGACGTCTTGAAAAAAAACGGGGTTGAATAAACAATGATCGAAGTGAATGGAAAAAAAATGCCCTGGTCTGAACCCATGACCCTTGCCTCTCTCTTACAGAACCTTGAAAATGTTGAATTTTGCTCTGTAATCCGACTAAACGGCAAACTGGTGTCCAGCCCTAAATTCCCTGATACCATAGTCAAAGACAATTCAAAAATCGAGCTTTTACCTCTTGTGGCTGGAGGCTGATATGATAGTTTTTTCAGTTTTAGCTTCACAAATCCCAGGCTGTCTGCTAATTAGCAGTTGATTAAAGACCGGCTTTTCAATTTTAACAACAAAAAAGAAAGAAACGATTGAAACGATTCCTATTATTTTTAAAAACGCTTTTTACAAAAAAATCACCAACTTCACCCGTTACCGTCCCGGACAATATCCCGAAACAGACACTGCCTTTGGCAGCAGAACCTGTTCAAAAAACCCGTTCAAGGCCTCAAAGAAAAAAATGGACACCCCACGATTTCCCGGTAGAGCCCATGGAAGGAGAAACAAGATTTCACGATCTTGGTCTTCATTACAGCATTCTGCATGCCATTGCCGATTTGAAATTTAATTATTGCACTCCTGTCCAGGCCAAA
>CAZUDE010000001.1:63780-590964 GCA_964619205.1 uncultured Desulfobacula sp.
TGAGGGAAAAGATGCCACGGCAAAGGCCCAGACAGGCACAGGCAAGAGCGCGAGTTTTATCATTACGATTCTGGCTGCATTTTTCAAAACACCTCAAAAAAACAATAATGGAACCCCTCGCGCGCTCATTCTTGCCCCTACCCGTGAACTGGTGCATCAGATTGAAAAAGATTTTAAGGCCCTTGCAAAATACACACGCTTTAAAATACTGGCGGTCTATGGCGGGACCGGGTATCATGATCAGCAGACCGCTCTCAAATCGTCTCCTGTTGATGTGATTGTGGCAACTCCGGGCCGGCTCATGGATTTCATGGATAAAAAACTGATCCACTGCTCCAGGGTCGAAATCATTGTCATTGATGAAGCTGACCGCATGCTGGACATGGGGTTTATCCCGGATGTCCGGAGAATCATTCTCACGACCCCCCATAAAAGCAAGCGTCAGACCTTGTTCTTCTCAGCCACCCTGACACCGGAAGTATTAAGACTGGCTCAAACCTGGACAACGGACAATGCAGTTCAGATCGAGATAGATCCGGAGCAAACAGCAGCGGACAGCATACAACAGATTGTCTATATCACAACGGAAACTGATAAATTCAAGCATGTCTATAATCTGATCACCAGTGAAAACCTTACCCGCGTAATCCTTTTTGTAAACCGAAAAGACACGGCTAAATTTCTGGCATCAAAATTTGAACGTTACAACCAGAGGTGCAGTGTGCTTTCCGGTGATATTCCCCAGGATAAACGGTTCAAGGTTCTGGAAAGTTTTAAGGCCGGCAGAATAAATCTTCTTGTTGCAACCGATGTCGCAGCGAGAGGTCTTCATATTGAAAATATCAGCCATGTGATCAACTATGATCTTCCAAATGAACCTGATCATTATATTCACAGGATCGGCCGGACCGGGAGAGCTGGGGCATCCGGCATATCCATCAGTTTTGCAGATGAAACAAGCTCTTTTTTCATCCCGGAAATAGAAAAGGTTCTTGGGTATAAAATTGCCTGTGAATACCCATCCGAAGCCCTGGAAAAAAATTTGCCCGAACCCCGGAAAAAGTTTCTTTCAAAGCCGAAACCGTCGGGGCGAAAGCCGTTTAAACGCAAACCCAAGCCTTGATCCAAAGTCCTTTCTTGACACTTGAGGATTATTCAGTGTAAATGGGATAGCTTAATATGACCGGCAATTTTCATTAAAGGAGCTATAATATTATGTTTGGTCTTGGAATGCCTGAAATCTTATTGATCCTTGCGATCGCCCTCATTGTCATAGGTCCCCAAAAACTACCTGACCTGGCCAAAACTCTGGGCCGTGCCATGGGCGAATTTAAAAAATCGGCTCAAGAATTCAAACGCAGCATTGATATAGAAACAACCGTTAAAGACATTAAGGACATCAACCTGCCTGAAACAGATCTTAAAGATATTCTGAAAGACGCCAATGCTAAAGAGAAAACTGTTTCATCGATCGACAAAGATGCCAGCATGAACACTCCAGAATTAAAAGATAACCCGCTATCTAAGGATCAGACTTCCGAAAAAAACAACATGCCAGATATGGATAACACAAAAATTTGATACGCCACCTATGACTACCGAAGAAAGAAGCCCCTTTACTGAACACCTCAGTGAACTTAGAGATCGATTGATCCGCTCTGCCATTGCCGTTGGAATCGGATTCTGTATTGCCTATTTTTTCAAGGAAAAATTGTTTGAAATTCTCACTGCTCCCCTTGTAAAAGCCATTGGTGAGAATAAGAACACCCAAATGATTTTTACAGGTTTGCCTGAAGCATTTTTTACATATCTAAAAGTTTCATTAATTGCGGGTATTGCCGTGTCCACACCCGTTCTTTTCTATGAATTCTGGATGTTTATCTCTCCCGGGCTTTACAGACAAGAAAAAAGATATTTCTTGCCCATTGTTTTATTGTCTGTTTTTTTCTTCGTTATAGGCTCTTCTTTTGGATATTTCATCGCTTTCCCCTATGCATTTCGATTTTTCCTTGAATTTTCAACCGATGCCATCCATGCCATGCTGTCCATGAAGGAATATCTTTCTTTTGCTTCAACCCTGCTCCTTGCCTTTGGGTTTATTTTTGAATTGCCTTTGGTTCTGGCTTTCATGGCCAGAATGGGTCTTGTTACAGTCCCTTTTTTACAAAAAAACCGGAAATATGCCATTTTGATTATTTTTATTGTGGCTGCGGTTCTAACCCCAGGGCCCGATGTCATCAGCCAGCTTATGATGGCCGGCCCCTTAATGATTTTATACGAAATCGGTATTATAGGCGCAAAAATTTTCAGCAAAAAACAGGATACCGAAACCAATGAAGAATCTGATTCAAAAGAAGACGCTGACGATGAAAAAAGCCGATCTTCGTTAGATTCCTGAATCCTTTTTTATATTGACTTTCGCCTTGTTTTGGGTGTAAAAATGAGGCGACATAGACAGAGAGATTCCCGGTGGCTTTTGTAATTGTTACCGGAAAAAGGCAACATAAATTGTAATTTAAAAAGGAGCAGAAGTGATCATGAACAAAAAATTGCTGACTTGGTTTTTGGCTGCAAGCATTGCTGTGATTTTTCTTGCAACGGGTCTAAATGCCGGGACAAAAGCGTCCGACACAATAAAAATGGACACCAATGCCTATACCAAACGAACTAAAACCCCGCCAAAATTTTCATTTGTCGAATTCACCCACAAAAAACATTCTGAAGACTACAAAATTTCCTGCGGTGAATGCCATCATGACAAGGATAAAAAACCCTTGACCCTAAAAGCGGGTGATGCCGTTCAAAAATGTGCGGAATGCCATAATATCATGGAAAAAGACAAAAAGAACCCTAAAGACATCATGGCGCTTGAAAACGCAATGCACGGCAACTGCATTGAATGCCATAAAGAGGCCAATATTAAAGCCGGAGATCCCAAAGGCATGAAAGGCAATGCCCCTGTTTCATGCAATAACTGCCATATTCCTGAGAAAAAATCCTAACGTTTCTCAATAGTATTTTTCAGATTAATAAGAGTTTTCTGATCTTCTCGGAAAACTCTTATTATTTTATAGATAAAAATCTTTTAAGATGAATCAGAATTTAGAAGACTTGTATTCAACTGCCTTCCGGATTAGAGAAGGAGCCCAGGAAGGCGCCCCGAGTGCATGAATATGGGTGTATGTTCCAAAGGTATTCTGCTTGAAAAAACCGTCTTTTTTATCAATAATTCCTTT
The DNA here is from genome assembly GCA_964619205.1 of uncultured Desulfobacula sp. Classification (GTDB taxonomy): domain Bacteria; phylum Desulfobacterota; class Desulfobacteria; order Desulfobacterales; family Desulfobacteraceae; genus Desulfobacula. Next base: position 67,017 of record CAZUDE010000001.1, read on the forward strand.
TCCCCGCTCCATCCTGAACGCCAGTTCATGATCTTTATATTCAATGCCGATGATGTTTGAATATCTGAATTCATGACCTCTTAATTTCTCACCTGTCTTGAAAAACGGGTTTTCATGAACGACTTCAACCTTGGTATAGCCATGCCCCTGGGGTTTCATGCAAAGCCCGAACTGAATCGGAAAAACCCCTGACATGGGGTAATCTTTACCCTCCAGGCGTATACTTTGCCCCAAGAATATGAGGCCTCCGCACTCGGCGTAAATGGGAAGCCCTTTCTCAGATAATCTTTTCAGATCCTCCTTGAAGGTATTGTTCCGTGCAAGTTCAGGCGCATGGGTCTCTGGGAATCCTCCACCCATGTATATGGCATCCACATCCGGGATCGATGATTCTTTCAAGGGGCTGATATAGATGATGGTTGCACCCAGTTTCCTCAGAGCATCAATATTGTCGGGATAATAAAATTGAAAAGCAGAATCTCTGATAATTCCTATTGTTACGCTTACAGTATCCGATTTTCGGCTTTGAAAGGTTTCATGCATATTTTCGACGATCAAATCATTGGAATTATCATGATGGCTTAACATATGATACAGCCTTTTTAGATCAACATTTTGCTTTACAGTCTGAATAGCCGCATGAATAGCCTTGTCTGAAAAAAGATGTTCTTCAGATGTGACAAGCCCCATATGCCGTTCCGGAAAATCTTCAGCATCCAATTTAGGAATGGCTCCGAATACCGGGACATTACAAAATTTTTCTATGTTCTCCCTGACTTTTTTCTCATGGCGCTTACCAGCCACACGATTCAGAATAACTCCAATAATCCGGATATCCGGATCAAACTTCATACAACCGAGGACCATTGCAGCTATTGTCCGTGTCGCCTTGGTACAGTCCAGGACGAGCAGAACAGGCAGATTCAGAAGTTTTGCAAGCTCTGCCGTAGAAGTTGAGCCATCAATATCAATACCGTCATAAAGGCCCCTGTTGCCTTCAACAACACAAATGTCACAATTATTTGAATGTTCAATATAGGATTGTTTTACGATCAAGGGAGGACATAAAAATGTGTCCAAATTATGGCAGGAACGACCGGCTGCCTTTGAAAGCCAGCCGGCATCAATATAATCCGGCCCCTTCTTAAAGGGAGAAACCCTGAAACCATTTTCTTTCCATGCAGCAGTAATCCCAAGGGATATCACCGTTTTCCCGGATCCGCCCCTAAGGCCGGCAATAACAATTCCCGGCACTTTTTTACCGCTTTTTTGCATGAGCCCTTTAAACCTGAGGCTTTTTAATTTTTACTCTTCACCTTCAGACGAGTGCTGGATACCGGAGCCTTTAAGCCCATACATGGTTGTGCTTCCTGAAGACCAATATTCAAGCACACCTTCTTCAACCAGTTTATTGACAACCTTTTTGATTTCTCTTGGCTTGTCATCGGGAAAAATTTTTGAGAAATCATTAAAATAGAACTTGGTTTTCGTACCGGCTTTTTTTGTCATCCAATCCATTACTGCCTGTGTTGCAGCTTCTTTATTAGCAAGAAGATCACTCATTGTCTTTCTCCTTAGAATTGAAATGTTTCAGCCGGAGTGAAAACTCACTCCGGCCTCAACAAATTTATTTAAAACTACGGTTCAACAATTCTTTTTAGAATTTGAACTGAGTTGTCTGGCGCCAGCTCATGTAGGCCTGCTGACGGAAATCATCGATAAGATGATGTGTAAACTCAATTTCACAGGCATCAAAGAATTTTTCCCAACCGATTCTCTCAGCCCAGTCACCCACGCGCTCATATTTCTGTGCGCCTTTTGCATAGGCTTCCACCATTCTCTTGATAGCTGCGGTCATGGATGGCCATCTCGGCATCTCATTGGGAAGGAAAGCCACAACAACCTTGGAGAATTTGGGGGCGGAAATCCTGTTGGAAACTTTGCCACCGGCCATGAGAACAATACCATCACCCTCGGTATCAGCCAAAGGCATTGAAGGGCACATGGTATAGCAGTTACCGCAGTACATGCATCTTTCATTTTTAACTTCTACGGATTTCACTTCCCTGCCGTCGGCCAGTTTCACCTTTGACGGTTTGATGGCGGCGGTGGGGCAGGCGGAAATGGCCAGAGGAATTTCACAAACTTTGTCAAGATATTCATGATCCAGCATGGGCGGTTTTCTGTGATATCCGAGAATCGCGATATCAGAGCAGTGAACAGCACCGCACATGTTCAGGCAGCAGGCCATGGAAACCCTGAGCTGTGCCGGAAGCCTCATATCCTGGAAATCAGAAAACAATACATCCATTGCAGCTTTTACTGTTCCTGAAGCATCCGTGGCAGGCGTGTGGCAGTGAAGCCAGCCCTGGGTATGAACGATATTTGAAATACCGGCACCAGTACCGCCGATGGGGAATTTAAAGGACCCGCCGGCAAATTTTCTTGATTTCAGATCATTCTTCAGGGGCTCAACCTTGTCCTTTGAATCAACCATGAATTCAATGTTGTTACGGGTTGTAAATCTGACATACCCGTCACAATGTTTGTCTGCAATATCACAGATTTCATTGATCATGCTGGTAGACATCAGACGCGCGCCACCAGCTCTGACTGTATAGACTTCGTCTCCTGAGTCGCCGACATGAACCAGAACTCCCGGCTCAAGGATTTCATGGTGAGACCATTTGCCCTTGTTCTTTGCAATGACAGGAGGATAAAATTCGTTATAGTCTTTCGGACCGATGTCGGTAATCCTGTTTTCCATCGGTTTGTCTGGATTATAACCAGTAGAAATAAATGCCATTATAATTCTCCCTTTCTATCTAAGATGGTGTTTTCTGTATTCTTCAACATCACGTTCCCAGCCGCCGGTTACCTCATCTTCTTTCCAGAAGATATACGGGTTGGTTCTCGGGTAGGATACATGCTGCGGCATGGGGTCTATACCGGTTACTTCAAGAAGCTTCTGGAATCCCTGACGCATGATCAGCTCTCCCAGTCTTTCACGGTTTTTACCCTCTTCCATCCACCAATCCCAGACGTTTTCAATAACCTCTGTAATCGCTGCGTAATCATTGTCAGGATTTACTTCCACAAATGGAACCAGCAGTGATCCCATCTGGGCACCATCCAGAATCGGAGCCTTTGCACCGACAAGGATGGAAAGACCGGTGTCTTTACCTATTTTAAGGGCTCTCGGCATGACATTGATGCAATGCATGCAGCGGGTGCAGTTAGAATTATCAATGGAAAGTTTCTTGTTTTCAAACTTCATACATTTTGTCGGACAGAGCGCCAAGACTTCCTTTTCAAGATCAAATTTGCCCCAGTCTCTGCTGCCGCGGAATGCGCCTGCATTGGCAGGATATCCAGCTGCATTTTCAACATATTTGTTCACTGCATCCTGATCGATCCGGATATCATCTCTCCAGGTACCGATAAAGGACATGTCGGAACGGGCGATTGATGCAACGCAGCAGTTGGGACATCCATCCAGTTTAAATTTGAATTTATACGGGAAGGCAGGCCTGTGAAGCTCATCCTGATAATTATTGGTTAAAAAGAAAACCAATGCGTTGGTATCATAGCATGAATATTCACATCTGGACTGACCAAGACAGTCGGACGGGGTTCTCAGGTTGGAGCCTGATCCGCCGAGATCCTGACCCATGTCATGGGTCAGCGTCCAGAAAATTTCTTCAAGCTGGCGGGTCTGTGTGCCAAGAAGAATAATATCACCGGTTGAACCATGCATATTGGTCATACCGGAACCTCTTAGATCCCAGAGTGCTGTCAGTTGTCTGAGATAATCGGCTTTATAGAATTTACCTGCCGGTTGATTAACCCGCACAGTGTGGAAATGCTCTACACCCGGAAACAATTTGGGCTGATCGCAATATCTTCCGATAACACCACCGCCATAACCAAAAACACCAACAATGCCACCATGTTTCCAGTGAGTCCTGCCGTGTTTGAAAGACAGCTCCAAAACACCCAGAAGATCGTCGACACAATCCTGGGGCATCTGGAATTCAACACCTTCAACATTCTTTGCTCTTTTTTCTGCCTGCGCTTTCATGTCAGAGACAAAGCTAGGCCAGGGGCCGGATTCCAGTTGGTCCAGTAAAGGAGTCTTATGTTTTGCCATTTACTTACCTCCGTTAATAGTTAAATTACAATCACGAATGAAAAGGTTTTCCAAACTTTTCATTTAATAATCTATTCCTTTGTTGCTCATAGAGAGTTAATTAATAACCCGTCTGTCCTAAAAATATTACAAAAAAAATAACATTGCAGATATAAAATTTCTGTTTCAACATGTCAATTAAAAAAGGTTTTTTTTAAAAGGTTTTAAAAATCCCCTCAAGAACTCTGCAATGAGTCTCAAGATTTTCCATTATCAATCGATTCTCCGTTGGGCTGATATCATAGGGTTCTATGAGGGTGACCATGATATTCATCACCTGATCCAGACTCCATCCCTTTACAAAGGCAATAATGCTCATTTTCAAATCCCCATGGTTATAATCTTTGGATTTTTCATCCAGAGCCGTTAAAAAACCTTCCACAGTTGCCCCCAGGACCTCATCCCCAAGCCATACAATTTTACCTGTACCATCCAGGCGATCCAGACGCATTCTAAGGGTAAGGTTAAAAAAGAAAAATAGCAACGAGGGCAGAATATGGATTTTTATATCCGACTCACCTGACCCGAAGTCCGTTAAGGAAGAATACCCTCGAACAGTTATCAGCCTGACATGGAATTGACCGCCTATCTGTTTAACAATAAAATCACCCGCTGCATGATGCCAGGGAAAAATCTGTTCAAAGGTCTCAATGTTATAATAGGCGGTTAATATCCTTGATATTTCCCGATAAATAGGAAGGGCATTTACTACCGGCAGATACCGGCAGCCCCCATCGGATTCCCATATCACAATCTGCCGTTGACCCTGACCATCCGTTATATGGAATTCCTTATAGTTTTCAAACCATTCTCCTAAAAAGAATCCGATCCTTCCATGATTTGTTTTTAAAATATTCAGGCCAAATACACGGGGAAGATATTGTTTTGAAAAAATCTTATTTAATCTTGAAATCAGATAATATTCGGTTTCTATTAAGGCCAGGCCTGGCTTTGAAACAGCTCCGTTCAGAACAAATAGAAGTGTCTGGGACTCCTTGAGGTCAACTTTTATTTTCAGGGGGTGATAAAAAGCACCGTGTTTTTCAAGAAAAACCGAAATACAATGGATGTCCTCCCCTGAAACCGGCCTTTGAAAAACAGCCTCAAGACCTGCCATGAGGATAGAATCCTCTTTATTTGATATGGCCTGCCAGGCAGCTGAAAAAAAATCCCCAATGGTAATTTGTGTTCCCTGACTCACCGTCCCGGATTTTAAACCACTTTTTCCATGGGTTCTTTTCCCTGACAAGGGAAATTCCCATAATTTTGACCCAGGCAAAACCTTTTTTTCTTTACCCGATATAAAAAAGTGAACTGGGGGGTTTTCCATCAGGCTTTTCTATGGGGCAAAAGCTCTTCTTTTAACTGTTCCGGAACATTATACCCCAGTACTTCAGCCCTGTCACAATGGGCAATGGCTTTATCAACCTCGCCGGCTTCAAGATAAGCCACAGCAAGGTTATTGTGGGCAATGGGAAAATCAGGGGCTATTTTTATGGCTTCAAGATTGGCTTCGATCCCTTCCCGGACAAGCCCCTTCATGAAATATGCATTTCCGAGAGTGGTATAGGCCTGAACAAAATTTTTGTTATGGATGATGGCTTTTTTAAGATTCTTGATAGCTTTATCAACTTTTTCTTCATCTTCTTTTGCATCTTTGCCATCCACCATCTGCAAAAGGACAAAGGCCATATTCCCATAGCCTTCGGCAAAACCGGCCCTTGCCTTTGTCGCATTCAGATTATACCTGTAGCAGCCTTCAAGATCATTTCTCTGGAGACAAATGCCGCCTAACAGAACATAGGCTTCAGCCAGGGTCGGACTGCAGTCAATGGCATCATGAAGCACTTTTTCAGCCTCTGCATATTCCTGTTTTCCCATGAGGGCCACTGCAAGGTTGTAATGGGTTGTCCCGCATTCTTCATTGCCTGTAAGCTGGCTTTTCAACCGGGCGATATGTTCATCCGCACTTTTTGGCAGGTTGTTTGCCTGATCCGTATCCGTCATTATGAATATCCTTATATTCTGATTGCTGAAAATTAAAATATTATATTTTAAAATCAGGTATATTATTTCTGATACAGTTTTGTGTCAAGTCCCATTAAACTATTCGGCATTTTCAAATTAGGCTTGAACCTGAACAAGACTTGTGATAGCAGGTAATTAAGAATCATCCTTCGAAAGATTATTTATTTACAGGTTATTGACAAGGCAGGCAGACATGAAACCAGGATGCTATACCGCATTAATCACTCCTTTTAATCAGGCAGGAGAGCTTGATCGGGAAGGTTTGGGAAAACTTATTAATTTTCAGATTGAAAATGGGATCACCGGGATACTTGCTACCGGAACAACAGGTGAAAGCCCGACATTCAAATGGACGGAACACGACTATGTGATCGCGCTGGTTGCAGATCTTGCCAAAAATAAATGCCTCAGGATCGCCGGAACAGGCAGCAACAACACCATGGAAGCTCTGGAAGCAATTGATCATGCAGCCCAGGCAAATGTGGATGCCGTTCTCATGGTTGATCCCTATTACAATGGCCCCAGCTCCCTGGAAATCCGTAAAGAATATTACGAGGTTGTCGCAGGAAAATTTCCAGACCTGAACATCATCCCCTATATCATTCCTGGAAGAACCGGGGCCCAGATGCTGCCCCAAGACCTGGCCATCCTGGCAAAAAACTGCCCCAATGTAACCAGCGTCAAAGAAGCCACCGGCAATCTTGACAATATGAAACTCACCCGCAAATATTGCGGGAATGATTTCATGATATTCTCAGGGGATGATGCCCTGGTCTATGACATCATGACCCATCCTGAGATCAAGGCCTGTGGTTCCATATCCGTCATGGCCAACATTGCCCCCAAAGCCATGACCCAGCTCGTTGCTCTCCTGAACCAGGGCGATACGGCCGGGGCCATGAAAATTCAGGCTGCATTAAAACCAGTGCTGGATCTTGTTGTTGTGACCACACAGGAAACTTGTGAGTTTGGACCTGTTACCTGCAGATCAAGAAACCCGGTACCCGTTAAAACACTGATGCAACTACTGGGGATGCCTTCGGGCCCCTGCCGGAAACCCCTTGGGAAAATGACACAAAAAGGCTTTATCGTCCTTCTCGATGCAGTCAGAGGGATTTTTTCCAGCCACCCGGAAATATTTGAACCCATTGGATCATTTTTTAAGGTGAATATTGAAAAAAGGCTTTATGATCCTGAATTCCAGAAAAATCTGTGGTACTCTTATTGATATCAGACAGAACGAGGCCATGCCGTTTCCGGAATGGCCTCGTAGAAAACCCGTATGAACTTGCTATTATTTTTCTTTTACTTTGAATTTTTCCTGTCCGGTCTGGAAAAAAGTAGCTTTCAGCCATTCAAAACCAAACTGTAAAAGCTTTATATCATCCTTTCTGATATCTTCGATCTCACTTTCCGGCAGGACATATCTTTCAAGGAAGGTGCTGTTAAAAACGAATTTTCTGAAATTGTCGATATTGTAGCAGGCAAGAAAAAACATCCGTTTGCCTTCTTCAGTAAGTTTCATGCTCGGCGGCAAAGATTTTTTACGGACAATAAGCTCCATCCACCCGTCATTGACCTGATCCCGAAGATCAACACCCTGATCCTTTCGCCATTCGGCTACAGTCCATTTTTTATCCTCTTCAAATCCAAGACAGTGGGCCTCTTTTACGGTAAAAAAGAATTCATCTTTTTCACCCTTTTCTCCGGAATAACTCAGAGCACCCACTCCCAATGGATAATACCGGCAGGTCGTGGGTCGTTCCTCATAGATAACGCAGCCGTCCTTATCTTCAACAAATGGACAGGATTTTCTTTCATCATCCAGAAGCTTCAGGGTCACAACGGGAAGATCGGCTTTTTCAAGAATCTCCGGTTGTGTAAATACAGCAAGAAACTCATCCGAACTCATGTCAAGCTTTTTTCTCATAGTCAGGATATCATAGGGCGTCAGCATGATATCAATTCCCCGGCAGCAGTCTGTAAAACATTTCACGCCCTTATGACAGTGAAACTGGAAACGGCTTCTCAGACTGAGCTGTTCCGGTGGTATTTCTGATCTTTTGGGAATAGTATCGGTCATTCTATCTTCCTCATCATTTTTTAGTAGTTGCTCAAAGTTGTGGACTATACGGAAAAAATACAATAATGTCAAATGATTACAGTTCTTCCATGTTTTCGTCAGGCGGAACATGATGGAAACCGGACCAAAATGAATTGACAGATGTGCATTTTCAAAATAAATATCATTAAAACAGTTTTTGGCACCATAGGGTTGATTCATGTTTTTGCAAATCACTTTGAGAGGTACTCATGAAAATTAGAAAAGCGGTTTTTCCAGTAGCCGGGCTTGGAACAAGATTTATCCCCGCCACTAAAGCCATGGCCAAAGAAATGCTGCCGGTTGTGGACAAACCGATTATCCAGTATGCGGTGGAGGAAGCCTTCCAAGCCGGTATAGAGCAGATTATTTTTGTTACAGGCCGGGGTAAAAAAGCCCTGGAAGACCATTTTGACCGATCCTTTGAAATTGAACACACCCTGATGGAAAAAGGAAAAGATGACCTTTTAAAGCAGATTCAGGAGCTCGTACCACAGACTGGAACCATTGTGTATACCCGTCAGAATCAACCCCTGGGACTTGGGCATGCCATCTGGTGCGCCAGGGATATTGTAGGAGACGAACCCTTTGCGGTGCTTCTGGCAGACGACCTTATTCAGACTGACAAACCCGTGCTTTCTGAAATGGTCAAAAAATTTGACCGCCTCAGGGCCTCCATCGCCGCCATCATGGAAATTGAAAAAGACCAGACCGATAAATACGGTATCCTGAAAGCCCAGCAGATAGAAGACGATATTGTCAAAATTGATGATATGATCGAAAAGCCAAAGCCTGAAAATGCCCCTTCCAACCTTGCCATTGTAGGCCGGTATATTTTAACCCCCAGAATTTTTCATCACCTGGAAAAAGGGAAAAAAGGCGCCAATGGAGAAATTCAGCTCACAGATGCCATGAAGGCCCTTCTGAATGAGCAGCCCATCTTTGGATATCGGTTTAAAGGAAAACGGTTTGACTGTGGTGATAAAGTCGGTTTCCAGATGGCCAATCTTGCCTTTGCCCTGGAAAGACCTGACATGAGAGACAAGCTGATCAGCTTTATAAGAGAAATTGAGAAAAAATTCTGACCCGCATCATGAATCTTTATACTGCTTATAGAGCTTCATGACTTTTCTGACATAATTCTGGGTTTCTTCATAGGGTGGAATCTGACGATACTGGTCGACAGCCTCCGGACCTGCATTGTAGGCTGCAAGAACAAGAGGCAGTTTGTTTTCATATCGTCCCAGAAGTTCCCTAAGATATTTCACTCCCCCCATGATGTTCTGTGCGGGGTTAAACGGATCCTGCACGGAAAGATACTGAAAATTGCCCGGCATGATCTGCATCAGTCCTTTTGCTCCTTTTTTTGAAACCGCCTCAGGATCAAAATTGGACTCAGCCTCAATCACGGCTTTTATCAGGGAAAAGTCCACAGCATATTTTTCTTCGGCTTTCCTGATAATGTGATCATATTCAGCAGTGCTGAAGCTCCTTCTTATTCTTGCAGGCAGCTCCTTTACAAACAATTTGTATTTGCCTGATGTGGGGACATTGGTAAAATTTACAACACCGCTTTTATCAACATACATATAGATATCTGCTGTTGCAGTGTGAATAAAAATAAGGCTCAAAAAAAACATCCCAAAATGGAAGAAAACCGTTTTTTTCATTTCATCCTGTTTTTATATTCCTTTAAGATAAATTTCCCTGGAAAACCCTGTTTTGCGACATATTGCCCCATATTTTGAATATAGGTTTCAACAATAGCATTAAACACCGTGTCCTTGTCATGGTCCATTATAAAATTACGCTCAATTTTGTATTCATAGACAACCTTATCCCCCAAGACGCTCAGGATATCCTGGAATTTAAAATCTGACAAGGGATTATCATAAAACAGCTCTTTTGCTATCTTAATCTCCATATTTGCCTTCATCACCACAACCCATCCAGGTTCACTTATTTTACGGGACAAATCCGATATCACAAGGGTCTGGCCGTTTTCAAGTTTAAGTGTCTTTATGATCCTTTTTTCCATTCTCTTTTTGATATTTCCTTTGTCACGATTTGTTTAAATTTTCAGAACAGTTCCATCTGTTCGGGTTTATTTACTTCAGGCACCCGATCCGCACTTTTTTCCAACCGGGTCAGTTTTTTTTCAATATCTTCAATAAATAAAGACCGTTGCCGTGTAAAACTTCTGCCATATATGCGTCTTTTTTTTGCATAAGTCAAACAAAGAATATCCATGGCCCTGGTCATGGCAACATAGAAAAGACGGCGTTCCTCTTCCATATCATCGATATGTTTCCCATCTTTTGCAAAGGGTATCAGGCCCTCTTCGCAGCCTGCCACAAACACAACCGGGAATTCAAGACCCTTGGCTGCATGCAGGGTCAGAAGGGAAACTTTTTCCACATCATATTCCAGGATATCCGCATCCTGTTCAAGGGCAAGGGCATCAATGAAACTCTTCAGATCATTGTGAAGCCGTGACAGGGCAACCAGTTTTTCAAAGGCAGTCTTTATTCGCCTGTTTTTCTCCACAGTTTCATTCAGGCCTGTTTTTTGGCACAAAAACCTCAACCCTGATTCATTTTCAAGCAGGCGTACCTCGTTTTTCATGGCTTTGATTTCTTCAGGGCTGAACCCATCCGGCAAGAATTTTTCCCCTATGCACTCCTCTTTTTGGGTTATGCACCTGCAAAGCGTGATCAATTGGGAAATTCCCTCCATCGTCAGCATATTGGTCTTATCTGCAGCCTGGAAGGGGATACCCGTCTTTTCAAACACATTAATAAAAACCTCACACTGGTTGCGGGTCCGAAACAAAACGGCAAAATCCGCAAACGAATATTCTTTGGACGTATCAAACTCTGTTTTCCTTGAATCCATTGAAAAAAAAGAAGTCCCTCCCACAAGGGTTTCAATCATTTTTCCAATGGCAACGGCCTCTGCCTGTTCAGAATCGGTTTCCTTGATGATCAGTTTTTTTATACTTCTGATATCGGAAAAGACCCGAAGTTTTTGATGATTTTCCAGGGTTTTACTGATCACCTGGAAGGATGCGTCCAGAATGGTCTGAGCCGATCTGTAATTTCGGGTCAGAATTATCTTTTCGCACCCTGGAAAATCCTGGTCAAACCGTTTGAAATAGATATTGTCCGATCCCCTGAACCCATAGATGGACTGATCCGGATCACCGATCACAACGATATGGTTCTCCCCGGACAAAAGCCTTACCAGCTCATACTGTCCGTAATTCAGATCCTGATATTCATCAATAAAAATATATCCATACCGGCCACGGACATCAGAAAGAATGTTTTCTTCTTCAGCCAGCATCCTCACGGTCAAAAAAATGAGATCTTCAAAATCCGCCACATTTTTTTCCCTGCAAAGAGCATAATAAGTTTTGTAAACCTGTCTGAGAGTCCCTGATGCGTCACTACCCGAAAGCCGTTCAAGATCATCCTCAGGCCCCAACAGATTCTGCTTGAAAAAGCTGATCAGATAATCTGCTGAATTGATATCCCCTTTTTTTGCTTTCCTGTCCATGGCTTCCCGGACCAGGGTTGTCCGCATGGCATCATCAGCAATGACTGCATCAAACCCCTTATATTCCTTTAGTAGTTTAAGGCAAAGGGCGTGAAAGGTAGCTGCCAGAACAGGCCTGTTTGAATCGGGCAGATATTTTTGTATGCGCTTTTCCAGCTCTCTTGCAGCTTTGTTGGTAAATGTCAGGGCAAGGATGGAACCCGGATCAACTCCTTTTTCCGATATGAGATAGGCAATTTTAGCGGTCAAGGTTCGGGTCTTTCCTGTTCCGGGGCCTGCCTGAATGATGATGGCCCTTGCAGAGGATTCAACGGCTTTTTGCTGATCAGGATTAAGCCCTTCCAGTACATCCGTGTTCCGGACCTTTGGCATGGGCTTTGGCAGTATCTTTACTCTTTTTTTTACATCCGGTGGTCTTTTGTCAACCTTATCTGCCTTTTTTTCCTGCTGTTCTTCTGGAAAAGCAAATAAAAATGCTTTTTCTCCCCTAAGGCTTTGTTTTTCCTGTTTTGAAAAAATATTCACCTTGCCGAATTCACCGTCATAACCCGGCTCTATATTGATTTTGCCTTCTCTCATCCGTTTGACAGCCTCAGCCAGCAAAGGAATATTAGCCCCTTTGATCTCTTCCATGGATAAATCCGTAAGGATATGGAGCTCGGGCCCCAGGGACTCTGTGGCTCGTTTATAAGCTTCCACCACTTTTTTTGTTTTCGGTCCCACATCAAAAATTTCAGAAAGAATATCCGATAAAGGAATAATGCTCTTAAATCCATGACGGTTTTGCGGCACATACCCTTCAGGCCTGCTCGCAAGCTCCTGAACCCGGTTCAACACCCCGAGGGTCATCATGCGGCCGCATTCGGGACAGATACCATCCAAGGCTGCCGTTTGTTCAGGGTTCAAACAAACATTGCATTTCCGGTGACCGTCAAAATGGTATTTGCCCTGGTGGGGATACATGTCAAGGGTTCCGAGAAAGGCATTGAGGTCATTTTTCTCAAGGGCCTGACGGATATGAAAATAATCCAATTTGGTATTAAAGACATTGGCATTCCGGCCGAGATACCCAGGCGAATGGGCATCGGAATTGGATATCAGCCTGACATGATCAAGGTCTTGAATGCGCCAGTTCATGGGCGGGTCGGACGACAGCCCGGTTTCAACGGCAAAGATATGAGATTTAAGATCTGAAAAGCATTCCTCCATGGAATCAAACCCTGATTTTGACCCGAAAAGGGAAAACCAGGGGGTCCAGATATGGGCCGGCACAAAAAATCCCCGGGCATCCATATCCAGCATAATGGATAAAAGATCACGGGCATCCAGGCCGAGAATTGGACGACCATCGGATTTGATGTTTCCCAGGGTATCCAGTTTTGCATTGAATTTTTTAACACTCCTGATATCCGGAAAATAGACAAGATTATGATTTTTCCGGACCCTTCCCTCTTTTTTGTAAATATTGCTGATTTCCGTCTGAAGAATAAAACGAACCGGGCCCCTTAGATTTCCGGGAATGGTTTTGTCGATTTTATCTGCAATTTCTTTTTTCAGGGAAAACAGCCCCGGTTCTGTTTCCAGAAGTTTTGTCTCAATTTCCTCAATCCAGGCAGGATAGGTAAAATCCCCGGTCCCCACAACCGATATCCCCTTGACCTGAGCTGCATGATAAAGATGCTCCAAATCAAGATCTTTTGCCGTTGCCCGTGAATATCTGGAGTGAATATGAAGATCGGCTATGAATTTCATTTTGCTTTGTCCGGTTCAAAGGTTGATGGTTTTTTACTCAATTGATAATTACATGATTTCCTCTTATTTTTAAAGCAGGATTCTGATAAAGGATATCTATCCATTTTCACACTGAATATGAAAGGGTTCTAAATGAATAGAGCAAAAGACAAACTCCTCCTGATGGCCGGGGTAGACACAAAAGCTGCCGTCATGGAGTCTCTCAAGGATTATTCCCATCTTGAAATTCTTGAAGCAGCTACCGAAAAAAAAGCCTTTGAGCTGATTTATAACCATTTTTTTGTCCTGGTCATGGTGGATGAAACCCTGCCCCAACTTGATATATATAACATCGGGGCCATGCTCATGAGCCATAGAAGCACATACAATGCCCCCTTGCTCATCATTACCGACGCCATTGCCCCGGAAAAATTTCTGTCCGACTTTAAGGCGCTCAGGATCGACTATATGGAGAAACCCTTTGACCGGCAGTTGCTCCAGGCCAAAATCAATATTTTTCATGACTTCTTTAAACAAAAAATGGCCGTTGATCAGAGTCTCAGCGAACTGGATAAAATCTATAAAAAAATTGCAAGCCAGCATGATCTGGCAATTCAGGAGGACTTTTTAAAAAAGGAAATGACCGGCTGGTCAGTCAACGCCGTCACTCAGATACAGCAGCCCTTGAGAATCCTTCAGGGGAATATGAATCAACTGCTTCAAAATAAAAACATCACGCCGAAAATCAAATCCAATCTTGCCTCCATCAAAACCGCAGCCGACAGAATCAACCTGATTACAAAAATACTGGCAGCCCATCCTGTAAAATCAAAACACAGCCTGATGAAAAGCGATGACGTCTCAGTCCCGGACCATGGTTACCAGGTTCTTTATATCGAAGATTCCAATGAAGATTTCAATATTTTCAGCCATTTTATCCAAGGGGTGATCCATTGCACCCTATATCAGGCTAGAACTCTTGAAGAGGCTTTTGGACTCATTTCCGAAAAAAGAATCGACATGATATTCATTAACGATATCCTGCCAGATGGTAACGGGTTTGACCTGCTTTTAAAATTAAACCGGCTGCGGTCGGATATTCCCGTCATTTTCACTCTGGAGAAACACAGCCTCCATAAAGGTCCTGAGGCCATGGCAAAGGGGGCTTTCACCTATTTTGCAAAAGAAAAAATCTCTGCCCAACACATTTTTTGTATCCTTCACAACACCCTTAAAAAAGCCAGGATTACCCGGGAGGCAGAAGATGCCCAGAACAGAATCGTCACGATTTCAAGAAAGGATTTTCTGACCAGGCTTTACAACCGGCAATGCTTTGAACAGGAACTTGAATCTGAAATTTCCGCTGCAAAACGCTATCATACCCCTTTATCCATTCTTCTTCTGGACTTTGACCGGTTTAAAGAAACCGTGAATAAGGCCTACGGTTATGAAACCGGTGATGCCATCCTCACAACCAGTGCTGTCCTGATTCAAAGCATGGTCAGAAACAACGACATGGTCTGCCGGTATGGAGGCGAAGAATTCGGGATTATCCTGCCGAATACTGCCCTGAACAATGCCGGACTGCTGGCCGAAAGAATCAGAGAAAAACTGGCAGGCTTCAGGTTTGAAGCAGGCACAACTCCTTTAAGACTCACGGTCAGCATAGGCATTGCCGCATATGACCACACATTGGCCATGGCTTTTCACGATCTCACAAAAAACGCCCTTCATGCTCTCGCATCGGCCATGGACAGCGGCGGCAACAAGGTAAAGATATTCATTCAATAACCTTAAAGGGAAAGAGAGTCCGTCATGACCTTTTTTGATGCCAAGTCACAAACACTGATCCAACGATTTTGTCAGACCCGGAACATACACACCCGGATTCAGGTGATCACAACAACTCATGCCGAAGATCATCAATTTCTTTCAATTTCCCACAGACTGTCTGCCCTTATGCCGGATCTTACGGTTGAAATCAAAAAAAATGAAGCCGGTCTGCCCGGACTCCGGCTCAAACACAATATTACCTATTCAGCGTTTCCCCTTGAAAAAGAGCTGGAGCCTTTTCTTGAAGCCCTGTCCATTCTTTCGGGACATGAAGACGGCCTGTCCGACACCATTCAAAAAACCCTGGCTGATATCGACATCCCGGTTCGGCTGACCCTGTATATTGCCCTTCAATGCCCTTTTTGCCCCACGGTGGTGAAAACGGTTTTTCCGCTGGCGATCTACTGCCCCCATATCAGCCTTCACATCATTGACGGAAGCCTTTTTTCGGAAACAGCTTTAAAAGACGGGGTCATGTCCGCCCCCTACCTCATCCTGGATGATGGATTCCGTTGGACCGGCCAGGTGAGTACCGATGAAATCCTCAGCATGATCCTCCACCGGGATCCGTCACAACTCAGCGCCGGAACCTTGCAGACCATTCTCGAACAGGGGGATGCGGCCTGGATCACCCGGCAGATGAAGGAAAAAAACCAGATCTTTGACGGCTTTCTTACGCTTTTGCTTCACCACACCTGGTCTGTCAGGCTGGGGGCAATGGTGATTGTCGAAGAACTCTGCGATACCGACCCTGGACTTGCCGCCCGACTCTGCCCTGCCCTCATGGAACGCTTTGATGAAAAAGAAATCCCTGTAAAAGGAGACATTTTTTATGTCCTGGGACTTGCAGGGGATGAAACCACAAAAAAATGGATAAAGGCAAAGATTGCAGAATTGGATCACAAGGATCTGATGGATGCGGCCGAAGACGCCATGGATACTCTGGAATCAAAAAAGGCATAAGCTCCCATGCGTTTAACGAGAAGCCAAACCCCATTGACAATCCAGCAATGAATAGCATATTTTTATTTGACCATAATCAATTTGAAACATGTGGATAAATGCAACTCAAAAGGGAGTTTAAATGAAAATAATCAATTATAAAGACGTTCTGCCCATTGTCATGGACAACGAAAAAATAAAGCATGTGGCAGGCCGCTTAATGATCGGCAAAGAAGATGGCGCAAAAAATTTCTGCATGCGCCTGTTTGAAATGGGTCCGAACGGGTATACCCCAAAGCATTCCCATGACTGGGAACATGAAGTGTTTGTCCATTCCGGCCATGGAGAGGTCTTTATCAAGGATGTGTGGCATACGCTCAAGGAAGGATCAGCCGTCTTTGTCCCCGCCAATAATGAGCATCAATTCAGGAACACGTCTGAAAAACCCTTTATCTTTGTCTGCCTTATCCCTTCAGGAGTGCCGGAGCTATGACGGATTTAAGATCCTGCGTGGGAAAAGACGGCCGGTTTATTGTCGGGATTCACAGGCCTTTTTTTGAAGTAAGAAACCAAAGGAAAAATGATTTCCTGCAACCCCTTGGAGCCCTTGAAGAGGGCACCGTCATTGATAACCGGCCTAACTTCCCGGACCAGGATCTTTATGAACCCAAAGCCGACACCATCTATGAGATCCATAATCCTTTTCCCTTCAGGGGAACCACATATATCAATTCAGCATGGGCTGATGCAAAAGCAGCAGAACCCGAAACCATAGGCATCCCAGCCCCCAAGCCCTGCTCTCTGCTTCAGAATTTCAAATCCTCCAAAGGGAAAACAAGGCTTCTGGGCCTTCTTCCCCACCCCCTTCAGGTTGCACTGGCCCAGGCATCCACAGACCCTGAAGAGCTTATGCTGCTGGCAAAAAAATCCTGCAAAATCCTTTTTGACCAGGATCAACCTGAAACGCCAGTGGGAATGGGGTATAAAAAGATCCCATCCGGGAAAATAAGCCCGATAATCCATGATGCCGAACTTTTTGAAGTGCTGGTGAACAATCCCCATCTGCCGGATGTTTATAAAAATGCCCTGGTATTAAAGCCCGGGATTCAGGGAACCAATGAGATCACGGGGGAATATCTTTCACCTGATGGCAACACCCATGTGTTTGAATACCTGAGACGAAATTCCTATATTCCATGGGGCCATTTTGCATCCAACATGGCCAATGATGCCATCCGATACAGGGCCAGGGATCTGACCCAGGATGACATGAAAGGCATCCGTCACCTTTACTATCAAAGGGCCTTTATCCGGCTCGGGGCAGAGCTTCATATACCCTGCCCTGAAAAAAGGGATGCCCTGACTGAAGAGACCCTTGAGGATCTGAGAAAAAAGCTCCTTGCCACACTGAGGCAGCCCCCCGCCCCTTCACTGATGTTTGACAGCACCCTCTGGGGATGGAATTTCGGTTTTGGATATGCCCAGGGCCACAGGCTCCATGCCTCCCACCAGATGATTCACCAGCAGAATGCCCTCATACCGAAACAGGTACAGACGGAATCGGGTGAAGATATCCCATCCTTTGCCTCTGGCGATCTGATCCGGGATTTTATTATTCAATACCGCCAGGCAACCGGGAAGCCCTTTTTTGAAACCTATATCCATTGCATAAAAAACAACACCAGAACCGATGGAAACAAGGAAGGCCCTTCCTCACTGATCCTTTTTGAAGACGATCATACCCTTTTGTTTGTCCCAAAGGCCCAGGTATCGGAATGGGAACTCCAGCTCATGCCAAAAAACCCCTGCGGCAATATTCTTGAAGCGGATACAAAGATGCGAGGGTCCCTTGATAAATCCATCCTGACGGCTGTAAAAACCCTTGAATCTTTGGGGGCACAATTTGTAACTGCCATTGAGTTTTCAAAACGGTTTGATTCAACAGATACAGACCAGCGGCTTCTTTATTCTTTCATCCCCAGGCTTCCCTACGCACCCGCTACTTTTTCCGAAGCCCAGCTCAGGTGGATCAGCGGCGCTTATCCCGAAGATGTTGCCCAGGCCTGCCGCATGGTAAGGACATCATCATGATCCTTCACGATTTTATCTATGAATGGGACGGGAAAAGTACAGAAGGCGAAAAACCGGTCTCCTGGTGGCCGGGGTCCTATCATGTAAAGATTATTCGGCTCGGTACAGACAATAAAGACATCAGCTATCTTGTGCCCTTTGCCGTGATCCTGAAAAACGCAAGAACAAATCCCGCCATGAATACTTCTTTGAAAAACTATATCCATAATTTTGCAGAGAAAATATCCAGAACCTATCACCTTGACATGGAAAAAACCCTATGGATTGAACTGGATGATACCATTCAGGTGACGCGGATTCATCCTGATCCGAAACTGACCCAGGCAACGCTGTATGCCATCCCCTGGCGACCCATCCGGCCCAATGAACTTGAATTGATAAAACCCTATCTGGCTGACATGTAAAAAAGGGCCGGTTAAAATCCCTTTTCAACCGGCCCTTTCCATCTATTATGATTTAAATGAAACCTGATTAATCTTTATACAATACCGTGGTCCATCATGGCATCGGCCACTTTTACAAATCCTGCAATATTGGCCCCGTTTACATAATTGCCCGGAGTTCCGTATTCTTCCGAAGCAGATATACAGGCCAGATGAATGCTTTTCATGATCCCTTTAAGCTTTGCCTCCACTTCTTCCCTGGACCATTTGATCCTCATGGAGTTCTGGGACATTTCAAGGCCGGATACGGCAACACCCCCGGCATTGGCTGCCTTGCCCGGTGCATAAAGAATTTTATGATCCAGGAATATATCAATCCCGTCCGGCATGGTCGGCATATTTGCGCCCTCGCTCACAACAACAACCCCATTATTAACAAGATTCTGGGCATCTTTGGCATTGATTTCATTCTGGGTGGCGCTGGGAAAGGCACAGTCGGCCTTATGATTCCAGAGGGGGTTATACCCGGCTGCCAAATCCAGGGGAGTATAGACGGCTTCCGGATATTTTTCAACATAATCCTTGATCCTGGACCGTTTTACATTTTTAAGATAAAGCACATGATTGAGCTTGGCCTCATCAATGCCTTTTTCATCATAAATATAGCCTGAAGAATCAGAAAGGGTGACCACCTTTGCACCAAGCTGGCTCAATTTCTGCGTGGTATACTGGGCCACGTTGCCGGAACCGGACACAAGGCAGATTTTACCCTTGAGGGTCTGTTTTCGGGTGGCCAGCATTTCATCGGCAAAAAAGACTGCTCCATAACCAGTGGCTTCAGGCCGGATCAGGCTGCCGCCCCAGTTCAGGGCTTTGCCTGTCAGAACACCTGAAAATTCATTTTTCAGTTTTTTATACATGCCGAAAAGATATCCTATTTCTCTGCCGCCCACACCGATATCGCCTGCCGGGACATCGGTAAAGGGTCCGATATAACGGAAAAGCTCACCCATGAAACTTTGGCAGAATCTCATGACTTCATTATCGGATTTGCCTTTGGGATCAAAATCCGACCCGCCCTTGCCGCCGCCAATGGGAAGAGTGGTCAAGGCATTCTTGAAAACCTGTTCAAAGGCAAGAAATTTTAAAATGGAAAGATTGACAGAGGGATGGAACCGAAGACCTCCCTTATAAGGTCCTATGGCACTGTTCATCTGAATTCTGAAACCCCTGTTGACCCGAACAATGCCCTGATCATCCACCCAGGGAACCCTGAACTGAATGACCCTTTCAGGTTCGACAATTCGCTCCATGATTCCGGCATGACGGTATTCAGGATTTTTATCAAGAACCGGCTTAACAGATTCTACAACTTCCGTAACCGCCTGATGAAATTCTTTTTCATAGGGATCTCTTGCGTTGACGATATCCAGTATAGTGCTCATTTTCTCTCTCCTGTTAAGGTTCCGGATTTTCCAATCCGGCATAAACGTCCTTGTTTATTTCTCAGTACAAACCCCATTGTCTGTCCTGAAACTTTATTAAACTGTTTTTTTTATATCAGAAAATAGAAGTTATCCGCAATAAGCATTATTGACTTCTTCCCAAAACACCGATAGAGTAACCTGCTTATGGAAACGGATCACGATCTCATAACAATATCACCCACAGGCCCTGAGACCTTTATAAAAATCAAAAAGACGCCCCGCATGGGACTGATTTTTTTAAAGGCCCTGCTGATCTCCCCTTTCCGCTCCAATACCCTTGCTGACGGCGCCATCATTAATAAGACCCGGATGGTCATGCGGGATTTTATGCCGGACCATGACCTCATAAATAAATACAGAACCGTGTGCGGTTTTAAAAAAAATACCCCTGACATGATTCCCATTACCTATCTGCAGACCCTTTTTATAGGCCTTCTGGGAAAATTCATCACATCCCCCTTTTTTCCCCTGAATCCCATGGGACTGATCCAGATTTTCCAGTCCTTTGAGCAGAAAAGGCCTGTAAGAACCAGCGAGCCTCTTAATCTTGCCTGTATTCTCTCGGGTTTCACAAAAAAAGAAAACGGGATTGAAACCCGCTTTACCCTGGAAGTCAGCACTGGAAATGAAATCGTCTGGCAGGGGATTTCCGTTTTTTTTACGAGGATCAAAAAAAAAAAGACGTCTTCTCCCAAAAAACCCGATGAAACATTTCTGGAAAAAAAGGAGACCATCCCGGTCCCGTCCGGAACCGGCCGTCTTTATGCAGCCGTGTCCGGGGATTATAACCCCCATCACCTGTATACAATTTTAGCCAAACTTTTTGGGTTTAAAAAGGCCATTGCCCACGGCATGTGGAGCCTTGCAAGGGTTACGGCAAGCCTTGAAAAGGAATTCGGTTTCCAGGGCCCTCTCAGCATTGAAGCCTCTTTCAAGCTGCCGGTGTTCATGCCGGCCTCGACCACGCTTGGCTGGGAACCTGCTGTTGATGTAGAAACCAGCCAGACAATGATCGTGTTTGAGCTTCGAGACCAGCAGAAAGGGCTTCCCCATCTGAAAGGAAGACTCCTTTTAAATTAAGATTAAGGAAATCAAATCATGCTGGGTGCCATACTGTCTCTTTGCGCCGCCTTTTTCTGGGCAAGCGCCGTAATTCTCTTCAAAAAAAGCGGGGAGGTGTTTTCTCCCGTCTCCCTTAATGTTTATAAAAGTCTTGTGGCGTTAATCCTGATTTCGCTGACCATGGTCATCATGAAGATTCCCTTTTTCCCGGGCAAACCCCTCAATGACTGGCTTCTTCTTGCAGTGTCCGGCTTTTTCGGAATCACCCTGTCCGACCTTTTCTTTTTCATGGCTCTGAACCGCCTGGGTGCAGGGCTTGTGGCCATTGTGGAATGCCTGTATCTTCCCAGCGTCATCTTTTTTTCATTTCTCCTTTTAGGGGAGAGCCTGACCACAGGGGCAATTATCGGCGGGGTTCTTGTATTCTTCGCCGTTTTTGTAGGTGCCTTGTCCGGAACAAAAATTACAGATTCTTCCGTGATAAAAAAGACGTCATGGTCCGGTATCATGGTCGGCTGTCTTGCCATGGTTTTGGTGGCCATCGGGATAGTGATCATCAAGGAGCTTTTGGACAAGACCGACATCCTCTGGGCAAATTTTGTCAGGGTCCTGGCCGGCACCTTGTCCCTTCTGATATATCTATTGTGCCACCCCAGGCGTAAAGACTATATCCGGGAACTCAGATTCTCAAAAAGCTGGCTTGTTGCTCTTCCTGCATCCATTTCAGGCAATTATCTGGCTCTTCTCTGCTGGGTGGCGGGCATGAAATATACCACTGCTTCACAGGCCGCCATTTTAAACCAGATGTCCACTATCTTCATATTTATTCTGGCAGCCCTTTTTCTAAAGGAAAAAATTACACGTTATAAAACCCTTGCCATTGTTCTGGCCATCACCGGCGCCGGTCTGACCATTATGGGATGAGAAACCCTTTCCAGCCGGACCTTCTCAAAGCCCAAGCTCAAGATATTCAATGGACATGGGTCTTCCCCATTCAACGGTTTTTTCTGACGAGACCTGGTAAAAACCGAATTTGTCGTACAACCGCCTGGCCGGTGTTAGAAAATCCGTGGTCATGAGGATGATTTTTTCATATTTTTTTTGCCTGGCAAATCCAACCGCCGTTTCCACCAATTTTTCCCCCAGGCCGCACCCCCTTGCCGCGGCCTCCACCAGGAGCCACCGAAGCTGGGCCACACCATCACCGTTGTTCACAATGGCAATGGACCCCATCCTCCGGAACCTGTTCTCCGCAATCCAGAGATTTTCCTTTTCAGGATCAATTTTTTTGGCAAAGGCCATGACATCACCGCCGACATAATATTCAAAGGTATTATCAAACCCGTGTTCAACACCGTAAAGCATCATATGGCTTGAGGCCACATACCCGAGATCTCCCGGCTTCATGCTTCGGATGGTGTAAATATCGGCCCTTGTCTCATCCTTTTCAAGAAGGGTTCTGATCTTCTCCATCGCTGAGAGGACCTCCAGCCTTTCAGAAACCGTCAGCGGCTTGAGAATGGCGTCTATGAAATCCCCGGAAATCTTCTCAAGATCGGCAAGTATTTTTTCCCCTTTGGGGGAGAGGGACAGGTGATAGCTTCGGGTATCTTTTCCGGATTTTTCCTTTAACAGGATTCCGGCCGTGGTCAGTTTTTTGATCACACGGCTGGTATATCCCGGGTCAAGATTAAGGAATGAAGCGATCTCGCCCGCTGTCACCCCTTTATTTTCTCCTGCATGAAAAATCATCCGGGCCTCGGTCAGTGAAAATTCGGTTCCATACAGCCTGTTGTTCAAAAGCCCGATCTTCCAGGTATAATACCGGTTAAACGCCCTTACGCCGTGGATTGTATCGCGGGTCTGCTCCATCATGATGCACTCTCCTGATCATGGATAAAATAATGGAGTACATTATCCAGGGGATTGATTTTTGTCAATTAAAATAATTGCTAAAAGCAAGCAGTTTGACGCCATCCCCCCATATTTTTAAGCAACCGTATACAAATCAGCGGAAAAAATTTCATTTTTATTAAACGCTCCATATTCACTTTTTTGTCTTATAGCTTAAATTTCTGTAAACCTTTGAATTGATTCTTCTGATGATGCAATCATCATTCATCGAACAAATCATTATGCAGTTGTTCGCGTATCCCGCATGATTTTGATGCAGGCCGCCCCGATCCTGGCCCCGGTAAGGCTATAATGCAAGCACCTCTTCCGCATCTCCAGGACCAGATCCGGCATTTTCAAAGCCTCAGGTTCCCCCATGAGCAAAAAAAGATCAACAATGGCAGACCTTGACTCCCAGGCTCCGGTTCGGGCAGCCTGCCTTACCAGAACCCTTGAGATATTGGGCAATTCAAATATCTCGCCCGGTCCGGTCGTCAAAAGGCGTGAATCCCATTCCCCGCATTTGGCCGAGCGTACCGGCAGGGCGAATTTTAATTCCTATAGAAACAGAAGCACATCGCTGAAATCCTCAAGCTTTCCCTGATTCAGCTCATCATGAGCAATTATTTCTTTTTCAGAGGCAGATAAAAGGATCCCGGCCAATTTTCCCGAAAAAAAGTCATGGCCTGGAAAAATTTCCAATGTCTTTGTCAGATTTTCCAAACGCTGTCGATTCATCTCCGGAAAACCCCCTTTGTTCCACATATCCTTTTTAATCTTCAGGAACCATGCCCCAGGAGAAGATCTCGGCTTTGGCCAGGATTCCTGCTGCCCGTGCCGACCTGACCAGTTCCGTATCCAGAATATCCATGAGGGCAAAACTGAGACCGGCCGAGGCCAGCATGGCCACATAGTTTTGTTCCAGCAGCCGTCTTTTGCCCTTGTCCTTTGCCCCGGTACAAAGATTGGATATCCCGCCTATGGTTTTAATGGAAAAACCCAGCAATTCCGGCAGAGCCCGGATCATGTTCAAGACGCTTCTTGCCTGGGCAATCCCGTCTTCCCATACCAGCGGCGGCACAATCGGATCAATGATCACCCGTTCCTTTGCCACACCGGCGGCTTCGGCCCTGTCCATCAGCTCCAGGGAAATCTCAAACCGCTCTGCCTCGGTTTTCGGCACCCGGCTGTCCGGGTACAATAAAAACCCTACAATATCAGCATTAAACTCTCTTGCCAGGGGCAGGATTTTTTTAAGTTTGACAGGTTCAAGGGAAAACCCGTTGATGATGGCCCGGTTTTTTGCAGCCTCAAGCCCGGCCCTCATGGCTCTTGGATTTGTCGTGTCAATCAGCAGCGGCAGATCAGTTACGCTTTCCACAGCTTCAATAAAAAACCGCATATCTGCTTCAGGGTTTTTTCCCAAGGGTCCGGTATTGACATCAATGGCAAAGGCTCCCTTGTCCGCGCACGTCTTCACCAGAGTTTTTACAGGTTCAGGATCAAGCTTTTTCAAGGCTTCCCGAATATCCGGCTTTGTAATCCGAAGGTTATCTGCGATCAGTTTCATTATATCCTTATCCCGAAAGAAATTTTCTCCGCAGCTGCTGAATTCATCTATTATGAGAATATCTGCACATAATTTTATTGTCTGAGACAACCTGATTGGAATTGTTAACTCAATACTGCCATTTCATGATGCCAAGACCGTAAATATTGGCCAGAACGGCAATTGAGTAGAGGCTTGTGACGGTCATCAGCTTGGCCCTGACGGTTTTCATGTTGATGACCAGAAGGGCTGCCACATAAAAATGGAAATAGCCGAAGAAAAAGATCAGCCAGACCCCTTTAAATGAACGGTTCCAGAAGGGATATTCCCAGACAAGGTGGCCGCCTTTATTTAAAAACCATTCCACAAATACGCAAAAAGCGGAATAGCCGACGGCCCAGAACCACTGGTTGGGGATACCCAGAACTTTTTCTTTTCTGTCTTCAAAAAGGGTATTGTAATAGATGATGCCGGACAGGGCAAACATGAACATGATCTCGATGTTCCAGCCCACCATGGTTCGAAGGGCGGTATCGCCGGGGGCGGTCCAGAAGGCCGAACGACCGGTGAAATGAAGGACCCAGCCGTTCCAGGTTTCATTGATAAAATCCATGCCGAATACGGTGAGACCGGAAAATAAGGCATTCCAGTTGCGGGTGTCCCTGGCCTTTTTCATTTCCGCTGCATAGATGTAAAAGACAATGGCCAGAAGCGGTATCACATACCATTTGAGCATGGAAAGATCCCGGATGGTTTCAAGGGCTTTGATGCTGGCATCGGTCATGGGGTCTGCCTCCTGATTTTAAAGGGGTTCATCATTGGTTCAGGTAATCACAGGAATTATCCCCTGTCAACGGCCGGGCAAAATTTTGAGGAATATCGATTTGATTTAAATGGTCGTACCGGAACTCAGATCACCTGTCGCCAAAGATCGTGAAAAATCTGATCAAAGAAAGGCGAGCCTGCCTGTTTGATTTTTTTGACCTGATTCTCCACAAACCTGTGGTGAAACGAGTTATCCATGTCTGACAGGGATCTGTAACAGCCAAGACGCCGTCCCAGGACAAAATGGGTCTGGTCGTCGGGGCTTAAACGTAAAAACCGGCCCAGGATGGAAAGCAGGCGCTCCCTGTTCTCCGGGAGCGTTCCCCGGACTTCAAGGAGCAGGTCAACGCTGTGATGGTTGGCATAATGGCTGGTGATGCCATCCAGATGCTCCAGCAGAAGGCGCTGCTCTGCAATCATCTGGGTTTCCGTGGGCAGGGTGAACCTTTTTTTTCATGGCATGGTCTAGGCCGGAGCCGGATTCCATGCCGCAGTAAAGCTTGTTCAACCCCGCTTAAAAAATATCCTTCATGTCCACGGGCGTTTTTTTGACCATGGTCTGGGCCCTGCCATAGGAGCTGATGCGCTTTAATGAGGGAAAGGATTTTTTCAGTGCGGTCAGAACTTCCACCAGATCCTTTGTTTTCATGACAAAGCTGTCCCCGTCCTGGAGAAAACAGGTTTCAAAGGGATGTCCGTTGAAATAGGCTTTGGCTGCCAGTATATCTTTTTTAATCTCTGCCACGGGTCTCAGGGAAAATTTCATATCCTCATACTGGGAGCAGAAAGTGCACCGGTTCCATGGGCAGACCCGGGTGGTGCGGATCAAAAGGCTGCGGCTTCATCAACGGGCCTGATGGGGCCTTGTTCAAAGGGTATGGAATTATGTGTCGGTTTCATGGGAAAAAGATAACCTTGTCCGGGCCGTTGTAAAGCCGCAGCCTGAATAATTCTTGATATTTGGATAAGAGTGTTATATCCGACAAAGGGTTTTGGTTAATAACACGACAAGAAAGCAGGTATGATTTTACTCATCTTTATGGGGCTTCTGTCCGGCCTGTTTTTCAGTTCCTCTTTCATTCTCAACCGCATGATGAGCCTTGACGGAGGTCACTGGGTATGGTCGGCAGGACTTCGGTACGCGTTTATGATCCTTCTTCTTGCCCTGCTGATTTCTCTTTTCAAAGGCCTTGGCACCCTGAAAGGTCTTTTCCCGGTTTTTTTCAGGAACTGGAAATTCTGGACCCTGTCCGGCAGTATTGGTTTTGGCGGGTTTTATTCCCTACTCTGCTTTGCCGCGGATTATTCACCGGGCTGGGTCATTGCCGCCACCTGGCAATTGACCATCATAGCCACCCTTTTTGTACTCATGGGGTTTGGAAGGTCTTTTCCAAAAAAAATATGGGTTTTTTCCCTTATTGTCTTTGCCGGGGTTCTCATGATCAACCTGAACCATGCCCGGATGACCTCTGTAAAAGAACTCCTCATGGGAGCGATCCCGGTTCTCCTGGCTGCCTTCTGCTATCCGATCGGAAACCAGCTGGTTTGGGAAGCCACCCATAAAAATTCATCTCTGCCCAGGATTGATGATCCCCTTGTGGCAAACCCGTTTCACAAAGTATTTTTGATGTCCCTTGGATCGGTTCCCTTCTGGATTCTGCTCATCGCCCTGGTCGGACCCGGGCCGCCTTCAGAGGGACAGATGATCCACACCTTTCTTGTGGCGGTTTTCTCCGGGGTTCTGGCCACAAGCCTGTTTCTTTCTGCAAGAAATAAATCTACAAGCCCCAGCGAGCTTGCCGCCGTGGACGCCACCCAGTCCAGCGAGGTGATTTTTGCCCTGATCGGTGAAATCATCATTTTGAACTCACCCTTTCCAGACCTGGTTTCCATTACCGGGATGGTGCTGGTGTTCTTCGGGCTGGCACTGTTTATAAGGTTCCAGGACTCAGGGCCATGATCATAAAACAGGCAATAAAATCGAATGGTTGACAGGCTTTCAATCTGTTCTTACCTTTGCCGTAACAACTCTGAATTTTAAATCAAAGGAGGCCGATATGGACGATCATGAACTGTATAAGGATATGAACACCCGCACCATTAGGATCACTCTGGTGGATGGAACAAGAATCAGCGCCAGTGTCAATATTGACCGGCAGCCGGGATACAGCCGGCTGAGCGATCTCATCAGCAGCGACAGAGAACCCTTTCTGGTCCTGATGAATTCAAGCGTTTATAAAGCCGGCCAGGACGGTCCGGAACGGTATGAAACCCTGTTTGTCAATAAAGACCACATCCTCTGGGCCACGCCTGAAGAGGCGCAGAAATAATTTGATCATCCGAATCAAAGAGCCCTGCATCCAGGGCCTGTGAGAGTGCTTTTGCCGCCTGAGACCGGCGTGATGCTGATCCTTGTGCCGATCCTTTCCTTTAAGGCCGGAACATGGGAAATAATGCCGATGAGTTTTCCCTGGCGGTGCAGTCCGGCCAGGGCTTCCAGGGCTGTTTCCAGGGCGTCCTCATCCAGGGTGCCGAAGCCTTCGTCTAAAAAAAGGGAATCCACCCGGACCTTGCGGCCGGACATATGGGACAGGCCCAGAGCCAGTGATAGACTGACAATAAAGCTTTCGCCTCCGGAAAGGTTTTTTGTGGAACGGATTTCACCTGCCTGGTAATTGTCCACGATGTTCAGCTCCAGGGGGTGTGCCTCATCACGGATCAGAAGATAGCGGTCCGACATCTTTTCAAGCTCCCGGTTGGCATGGGCCACCATGACTTCAAAGGTCAGACCCTGGGCAAAATTTCTGTATTTCTTGCCGTCTGCCGACCCGATAAGCCCATGAAGGCTGTCCCATCTGGCGCATTCTGTTTTCTGAAGATCAATGGCCTTTTTCTTCTGCAAAAGCTTTTCTTTTGCCGATGCATTATCGGAGAGTTTCTGCTTAATGGCCCCGATTTCCTCTCCAAACAGTTTCAAGGATTCCTTTAGCCCAGCCGCTTCTTTTTCCAGATCCTCCAGCCCCTGATCCGTCATTTTTTTTTCTGTTTCAGCCCAAAGACGTTTTTCCCGATCATTTTTTCTTGCCGCAATTTCCATGACACTTTCATCCAACTTTCCCGCTCTTTCCTGGAGTCTTTTTCTTTCATCCGGGGAAAGCCTGCAGGAAAGAAAAACAGTCTCATTTTCAAAACCGGTGACACGGCAGGCGTGAAGAAAAGAAGCGTTAAGCACAGAAAGCTCGGATTGGCGGCTGCCCCTATTTTCCTTAAGGGCTGCGATCCGTGTCAAACCTCCCTTGAGCGCCTCTTTAATGTCATCCCGGTCCTTTCTTGCAGTTTTAACGGCTTTTTCAGCTTCCTCGACCTTTTTTTCCAGCTTTGCCTCTTCCATGTCCGGAATTTTACTGCCATAGGACCGACTGCGGTCCAGGGTCAGCTGTTCAAGCTCTTTCTTTTGAGCCCTGCCTTTTTCCCTGACTTCATTCATCCTTTCTTCAAGGGTTTTGATGATCATGTCCAAACCCGATATCCGTGCGGTGAGGTCAGACTGTAATTTTTCAATGCCTGCTTTCTGATCCAGGCGGTCCTGAAAATTTTTCTGCCGGGTTTTCAAGCTCTCCATCAGGGGATCAAGACCTGCATCAGGAATGCTTTCAACGCTAAAAAACTGCAGGTTCAAAACAAGGGCCTCATGGTGCAGGGCAACCTCTCCTGAGACAATTAAGCTCTCTTTTTCAGCCCTCTGGATTGCAGTATGGATTTCCTCTTTCTGGTGCGAAACCAGGACCCATTGTTTTTCAGCTTCGACAAGCGCTGATCCCGATGTCTTTTCCAGAGTTTCCATATCTTTCAGAAGTTTTTCAAGATCCTCCGCCCTTTGAATCAGGCTTGAGAGAAGGCTGATTTTTTCTTCTGCCGGATCTGCCTCAGGAACCTGGCCCAGGGCAAAGGGATGATGCAATGACCCGCACAGGGGGCAGGGGCTGCCGTCCTTTAATTTCGCCCGATCTTCTTCAAGGCTTTGGATCCTTCTTAAATAGGCCATTTCACGCAAAAGGCCTTCAAGCTCGGCCCTGTATTCCCTGAGCAGACGGCTCCCCAAAAGGGTTTTTATGTCTTTTTTTGTTTTTTCCACTGTACTGAGGGCAGCCCCATGCTTTTCTCCAAGGATTTGGCAGGCAGTTTCCTGCTGTTGGCAGCGGTTTTCCGCTGCTTGAAATTTTTTCTCAAGCCCGGATATTTCTTTTTTCACTGCTGTGTGTTTTTCCCCGGCAGCTTTAAGATTTCTGACCTGTTCCGCAATCCCGGCGAGCCTGGTCACAAGCTCTGCATCCGCAGCATGGGCCAAAAGATAGGTGTTCGCCTCTGAAAGGGTCTTTTCTGCCGAGGCCTGATCCTGTCTTGCCTTTTTCTGGTCCTCTTTTTTCCCTGCTGCATCAGCCTCAATCTTTTCCCGTTCTTTTGACAGGGTTTTAAGAAACACCTTTTTTTCTGAAATCCGGAAATCCAGGGCCCTGACCTCTTTGATCAGGGAAAGTTCATTTTTTTCCTCTGCCTTGACGGACAAAAGGTCTGATTCTGCCTTATTCAGGGCTGTCTCTTTTATTTCAAGGGCTTTCTGCCTTTCAGGAATCAAGGTCTCAATTTTTGAAAGGGCGTCAAGATCTGATTGCTGCTGATGGCGAAGGGACTGAAGTCCGGCATAAAGGCTGTCCAGTTCTGAGGCTTTATTGGCCTTTTCCAATCTTTTCCGGTCCGGCTCAAAGGCCTTTAATGCCACGGAAAGGCTTTTGGACTCGGCCTCAATGGACAGGAGTTCGCTTTTAAGCATATCCATCCCGGTCAGCCAGAGGATATCAGCCTGGAGTTTATTACTTTTCCGGCCTGATCGTTTTTCCAATTCTTTTTTCTTTTCAAGCGCCTCAAGAATAAAGGCTTCTTCCTCGTCGCTCAAAAGGATTATCCCGGCGGTTTGGGCCGTGAGAAGATCCAGTTTTTTATGCTCATCGGTTTTTCTTAGATGAACCAGTTTTGAAATTTCACTGTAAACCGCCGTGCCTGTGATCTGCTCCAGGATAGGGGACCGGTCGTCCGGGGCTGCGGACAAAAATGCGGCAAACCCGCCCTGGGCCAGGAGCATGGATCTTGTAAACCGGATAAAATCCATTCCCGTAGCCTGTTCAATCCTTTGCACCACTTCCCTTTTTCCCGATTCCAGTACCTGTCCGGTGTCGGCATCTGCAATCTCATGCTTTGCATCCTGAAGATTGCCGTCGGGTTTTTGTCCTGCCCGCCTCTGGCTCCAGTGGCATCTGAAACGCCCGGTCTGTGTTTCAAAGGTGACCTGGGCAAAGCATTCCCCAGTCTTGCGGGACATAGCTTCGTTACTGGTTTTGGTGATAAGATTCAACCGCGGCGTCCTGCCGTACAGGGCAAGGCAGACGGCATCAAGGAGGGTGGACTTTCCGGCACCGGTGGGGCCGGTGATGGCAAAAATACCATTCTGGACATATTCAGGCGTTGTAAAATCAATATACCACTCGCCGTAAAGGGAGTTCAGGTTCTTAAATCTGAGATCAAGTATTTTCACGATAACCCCTTTTTATTCTGCATGGGTGTCCTGTTCATACAGCATGACAAGGGTTTCCCGGTAGGTATGGATGAGGGCCTGGCGCTTTTCCATCTCCACTTCACAGGTATCCAGCAGACGGTGAAATACCTCGTTGACACTCAGGTTGTCCAGTTCCTCTTCTTGTTTTTTCTTTTTTAAAATCCGGTCCATGATCTGGCGGTTTCGGATGCAACGGATTTCCATGGCAGTATCGGCTACAGCCTCTTCCATCATCTGCCCCAAATTAGGCATGATGTCACGGCCCGTATATTCAATTTCCAGCCAGGCCCGGCTTCCCTGGGTTTTGAGCGCTGACAGTCGGCCTAAAATTTTCTCCATGTCCCCGGATATTCTTTCCAGGGCCTGGAAACAGGGAATGGTATGTTCTCTGATGCCCGGGGGCCGACCGCCCTCAAATTCGACCAGGATCAGGTTCTTTTCCCGGGCTGCCTCTCCAAACCCCATGGGAATGGGTGATCCCGAGTATCGGATATGATTTTCTCCCCCCACTTTCTGGGAAAGGTGGAGATGACCCAGGGCCACATAATCAAAGCCTGAAGAAAAAACTTGCTTTCCCAAATGGGCCAGAGACCCGACATAAAGCTCCCGGACCCCATCGCCCTCAACAGTTCTGCCGCCTGAAGCAAAAAGATGGCCCATGGCAATAACCGGGACCCTGCCGCAGGCTTTCCGTTTTTCTTGAGCCAGTCTTGAAACTTCTGCATAATGGGTCTCGATTCCCTGGATGAGCCGGATATTCTTGTCATCCAGGCTTTCCCCGGCCTCGGAGGAACGGATATCCCTGTCCCTTAAATAGGGTACGGCGCAGATAACGGCTTCGGGTCTGCCTGAAAAATCTTTCAGCACCATGACCTCATCTTCCGGATTCCCTGTAAAAGACCCCACCACATGAACATTCAAGGTCTTTAAAACCTCTTTAGGGGCATTTAAAAAGGAGGGTGAGTCATGATTGCCCGCAATGATGACCACATGGCGGCAGCAAGACGCCGATACCCGGCAAAGAAACCGGTAATACAGCTCCTGGGCACGGTTGCTCGGCATTCCTGTATCAAAGACATCCCCTGCCACCAGGAGGGCATCAATGGTTTGGGTTTCAATAAATCCGGCCATCCAGTCAAAAAAGGCTGAAAATTCATCATAGCGTTTCCGGCCATACAACGCCCGGCCGATATGCCAGTCTGAAGTGTGAAGAAATTTCATATATGCTTTTCTCTATGGCAGAATTTCAAAATCCGTGTCCTTGTATGATACAATCCTTGAAATCTGATCCTCCCTGAAAAAGGGGGCTGCCTCTTTTACGACATCATTCAGTATCATATCGGTCCGTTGCCCAAGCTCTTTATGGATCACATCCCCCATGGTTTTATACAGATGGCCGCAATGGTATTCCCAGGGCATGACCGCATTCCGGCCGGGCCTGACTTTCTTTTTAAATATCAGATGAAAAGATTTGAACAAGGAGAGCCCGGCATCCCTGAAAATAAAATCACAATATTCTCCCCCATTGGTCCGGGTTGAATTCACATGGATGACAAGTTGCGGATTAAAGCCATGGACAAGGGCCGCATCAATCTCCTGGCAGAAGTATTTTCCAAATTCCAGAAGCCGGCTGTCTTTCCAGGTCTCATACCACGGGCATTGAAAAATATTCATCCGTGCATGGGGAGTTTTTTCAATAAATTTGAATTTCATCTCATTTTTCGTTACTGCCCATTCCCCATAGGCAAAATAATTGTCCATGGTCAGGCTGTGCCCGTTTTCCTTCGCCCTCAGCGCCATCCGCTTCCCACGCTGGCGGCCGTATTCCCGGACAGCCTTCCTGATCATTGGTTCTCCTTTTTCAATGCCGATCTCGCGAATCAGCAATTTTGATATCAATGCAAACAGGAGTGCGTGCTGGCGGGCGGTCATCATCATTTTTTCTCCCTGGTTCAGGATGGTTGAGCCTTTTCTTGTCTTTCTAATTTTATAGGATGTTTTTAACTGATATCCGCAGAAATATCCAAATATATTTGTAAACATCCTGGTTAAAATTCTGATCGTTCATGAAAAAAGTCTTGACAGGAAATATGAACACATTTAATTAAGTGAACGTGTTCACAAAGAGAACCTGTTTTCTTTAATGGAGAATAAAATGGCCCTGAAATCGGAAAGTCCTGTTGGCAGGAGAAGGGAAAAACAAAAAACCGAAACCTATGCCGTGATTTTGGAAAGCGCTCGATTCCTGTTTGAAACCAATGGATTTGAAAAAACCACCATTCGGGCAGTCGCATCCCATGCAGAGATCGGGCTTGGTACTATTTACAAGCATTTTAACAATAAAACATCGCTTTTGGCTGCTGCCTTATATGATGATCTGGTCCGGCTGTTTAACGAGGCCATAAGCACAATCCCTGGCGAGGCCGGGATCAAGGATCAGTTTATCCACCTCGCAGGATTCAATTATCGATATTATACTTCCCGGTCAAGGCTTTCCCGGGAATACCTGAAATATATCGTTTTTGTGGAAGGGGATTGGTTTAAAAAGATTGAAGTATTTGACGAATCCTATTTCGAAGAAGTTGCCAAACTGGTGTGCGCGGCGCAGAAACGTGGAGAGATCAGCCATGAAAAAGACTGCCGGTTTGTGGCTTTGTCACTTATGGCAGACTATTTTTTTGTGCTGTGGGATTTGTTTCTCAGAAAAAAAATTGCCGACCCCGGGCAATTGCTGTCATTTCTTGAGAAACTGATTGAACAGACCATTTGTTAGATCATCTTGCAACGCCAAGTCATGAAAGGGAAAAAAATGAATCACCCCATACGTGTTGAACCGGATTTGGAGTTTATCAAAACGATTACATCTTCTGAAGGATACTCGCTTAAAAAATGCTACCAGTGCGCAACCTGCTCGGTTACCTGTTCCATCTCCCATGATGAGCGCCCTTTCCCCAGGAAGGAAATGCTTTTTGCCTCATTGGGATTAAAGGACAAGCTCATGGGCAGTCCTGATATCTGGCTGTGTTATAATTGCGGAGACTGTTCAACCCGATGTCCGAGAGGTGCCAGACCAGGCGATGTGCTTGCTGCAATCAGAAAAGCATCTATCGGGTATTATTCCAAACCTGCCTGCCTCAATACCCTTTTGAATGATCCAAAACATATCCCGCTGCTGATTCTCATACCGGCTGTGGTTATATTGCTTCTCGGCTCTTTGACCGGCTTGATGGACTTTAATCCTGCAAACGGGAATATCATTTTTTCCAATTTTTTTCCGGTCCCGTTAATAGAACTCCTATTTATTCCTTTATCTTTTTTTTCAGCAATGGTCTTTATTTTTGGATTAAAAAGACTCATCGCTGATATGAAAAAACATTATGCAGACCAGGGAATTGTTTTGCCCAAAAATAGAATCAATGGGATTGAATACCTGATGGCAATGATCAAAAACTTTGTCCCCATCATTAAACATGAAAGGTTTTCAGATTGCTCTGAAAAAAAAAACAGGAAGCTCTCTCATCTCATGGTTTCTTTTTCCTTTGTAAGTCTTGCCTTTGTAGCGGGTGCATTTGCGTTTGCCCTATATTTTTTTAACAGCCACGCCCCTTATTCCCAGATTAACCCCATAAAAATTCTGGCCAATCTTTCAGGTATTGCCCTGATTTGCGGAACCCTGTGGCTGATGAAGGACCGGATAAAGGACAAAGAGCAGAAGAGCAGCTATTTTGACTGGCAGCTGCTTTTTCTGGCGCTTTTTCTCGGGGTCACGGGAATGATGACGCAGCTGTCCAGACTGACGGATTTGTCCACAGCCGCCTATCCCTTATATTTTCTTCATATAATTTTAGCATTCAATCTGGTCGCTTTTGCTCCGTACTCCAAACTTGCCCATTTTGTATACAGGACCGCAGCCGTCACATTTGATTCATATGTGAGATATAAGAGCCAATCCTCTGCAAAAGATGATCTACAATCATAGCATAAGAAAAATTTGAATCCTGAATAAAAAATCTTCTTCTTAAAATCAGGAAATAGATTCTTTTTCTTTGCGAATGGTCTTGTGAAGGGTTTCAAAATCCGGCTGCACCTTGTCCTGATTCTGATCTTTACGATAGAGGATCTTCAGGGCATCAAAATCACATTTCAGGGCGCAGACCCCGCAGCCGATACACCAGTTTTTATCCACTCTGGCCAATCCGTCTTCAAGGGTGATGGCGGCCACGGGACAGATATCCAGACAGGCGCCGCAGCCGATACAGAGGTCAGGGTCTGTTTCCCGGAGGAAATAGACCGCCATGAGTTCGTCTCTTTTGATCTTTCTCCTGCGGATCATGCCGACATTCCAGCAGGAACAGCCGCAGCAGTTGCAGTTGTGCTTGATTTTTCCGGCGGCATTGTCCACAAAATGCACAAGGCCTGCCTCGGCAGCGCCCCGAACGATTGCTCCTGACTCCTCCCGGGTGATTTCCCGGCCAAGCCCCTGTTCAATCAGATAGGCTGCCATTTCATCAAATTTGAGACAGACTTCCAGCGGATGTTCACAGGCCCTTTCCATCAGACCTGCCTGCACCCTGCAGGGACAATGGGCTACGGCAAAGCGTTGCGCCTGATCCAGCATGGTATCCATCATATCATGGGGAAGGACGGCCTGGACTTCTGGCTTCAGGGACTGGTGAACCGGGATATAGCGATAGGCTTTTGTGCTTTTCCCGCCAAAGGCTTCCTGTGTGACCTTACGGTTGAAATATTTCAGAACCAGTTTTGTCATTTTCAGGGCAAAGGGTGTGTTTTTTCCATCCCAGAAAAACGACTGAGGAAAACCAAACCCTGCCTGGTGAAGGGCATAACCCCTTTCTTTTTTCCCGGTCAGGCCGGTGAATATGAGTTTTCTGTGTGCAAGGGCTTCAAGGGTTTTGGCGACATCGTCTTGATTCAGGCCGGTCTTTCGGGCCAGTTCTTCCGGTGTTACAGGTGTTAAAGGGATGTCGGCGGCGGGAAGCAGGAGCGCAATTTTGGCTTCCTCTGCTGAAAAATTTTCCCTTATAATATCCACAAGACCGTCTGCCAGGGGCAATCCCATCATGGACAAATGTCTTGCCAGATGCGCATGAATACTGTCATCCATAAAAATCTCCTGTATCGTTTACAAAACTACTCGCCCGGATCAGCTGTTATGCTTTTTCATATATGTGCCGATCAATTCGGCCTTTGCCAGAACATGGTCTTTCATGGCAGCCTCAAGTTTTGATTTGGTCGGATTCTGCAATTTTTTCAGCACAGTATCCAGGGCATAGAGGGTATGAAAATACCGATGCCGGCCTTTGGGCGGACAGGGGCCTCCATACCCGGTAGTGTTCCAGTCACTCAATCCCTCAAGGGTTCCCGCCGGCAGATCCCTTGCCGTTATATCCGGTGAAAGACCGCGGGCATCCGGCGGAATATTGTACAACACCCAGTGAACCCATATCCGCTTAGGGTTATCCGGGCTTGGTACGTCAGGGTCATGAACAATCAGCGCAAGGCTTTTTGCATTTTCAGGGACCCCGTCCCATTTTAAATCAGGAGAGATATCCTCCCCTTCACAGGTATATTGAACTGGAATTTCCTGCCCGTCGGCAAATGCATTCGATTTAAGTATCAGTGCCATTTGTTTTCCTCCCGAAAGCTGTTGACTCCTTTAGCTGAATTGCATCATGAAAAAACAATGCATGAAACTCATTATAGGGCAGACCTCATACAAATTCAATTCATGTTTTTACCAGACTTCTTTTGGATATCATTACCCCTTGGTTCATGCTATGATCAAAAACCTGAGCACCCCATAAACAAAGGAAAAACGCCATGGCAAAGATCAGCAGTGAAGCAAATGCCTATTTATATGAACTGTATACCCGGACAGGTGGAGGCCTTGATGCCCAGGTTTCCATGTATGATGTGGGCCAGGCCCTCGGCATGGGAAGAAACGAAGCCGGGACAATGGCTGAAAGCCTCTATATACAGGGCCTTGCAGAACTGAAAACCCTTTCCGGCGGTATAGGTATCACCCGTGAAGGCCTGACCGTTCTGGACATAACCAAGGATGACGGACCCGATGCCTCCTTATCCCTCGGCAAGGGGCCGGTTCTGGATGATCAGGGCCGGACAGCCATTGATATCATACTCCCGGAAATAAAAAAGAATCTCGCTGATAACAAGATGGCCTACCCTCAGATCGAAGAAATGATTTTGGATATCAAAACCATTGAGGTTCAGATGCTTTCCCCAAAACCCAAGACCGCAATCATCCGCGAAGTTTTAAAATCCATTTACGCAGGTTTTGAAACTTCGGGGCCAAAAGGACTGTCTGAAAGACTAAAGGGTTTGGCAGCTTTATAACCAGGCTTTTTCAATTGTATCGGCAAAGCCGATACAAAACCAATTTTCGATTAAAATAATCACTTTGACTCAAGACATGATCTGCCCTAACTAATATGCCGTAAGAACAAACCCAAGGGAAAGACATGTTCAAAGATTCAACAGTGATTGAAAATAAAATCCGCCCGGTTTCCAGAACTGCTGAAATGGTTAACCTCTGCAAGGGGTGCAGGATCTGTCAAAAGGAATGCGACTTCCTCAAAACCCATGGGAATCCCGGAACCATCGCCGGCCAGTATGAGGCCGACCCTGACAGGTGGCGGATTATTTCTTTTGAATGCAGCCTTTGCGGTCTGTGCTCATCAGTCTGCCCCCGGAACCTTGACCCGTCTGCCCTGTTTCATGATTTCAGAAAAGAATCTGTAGCCTCCAACCAGGTTGATTTTCAAATTTACCAGGGTCTTTTGAATTACGAGAAAAAGGGAACATCAAAACGATACACCTGCTACAGCCTGCCTGAAACCTGCGATACCGTTTTCTTTCCGGGCTGCACCCTGACCGGAACCCGCCCGGAAATAACCCTGAAGACCCATAGCTATCTCAAAAAGCATGTTCCTAACGTGGGCATGGTTCTGGATTGCTGTACCAAACCCTCCCATGATCTTGGGCGCGAGAATTATTTTAACCTCATGTTTTCAGAGATGAAAGAATTTCTTCTCAAAAATGAAATTAAAACAGTGATTGTGGCCTGCCCCAACTGTCATAAGATTTTTAATTCCTTTGGGAAGCCGCTGAAGGTTAATACCGTTTATGATGTCATGGCCCGTCATGGGCTTTTTGACCATAAACTGAACGGAAGCATCGCCCTCCACGACCCCTGCCCGGTCAGAACCCAAACCCTTATCCATGAAAGCGTGAGGTCTCTTGTCCGCGCCCGCGGACTTGATATTATTGAAACTCCCCATACCGGCAAAAACACCTTCTGCTGTGGCGAAGGCGGGGCTGTGGGCTGTGTTTCAACGGGTTTTTCCACCGAATGGGCAGATAAAAGAGCAATGGAAGCCCATCCCCATAAAATTGCAACCTATTGTGCCGGTTGCGTGAACCATCTGTCCAGAAAGTCCAGCGCCTTTCATGTTCTTGATCTTGTGTTTGACCCGGAGAATGCCGTAAAAGGAAAGGCAAAGGTTTCCAGAGCACCCTTTACCTATCTGAACCGGCTGAAAGTCAAAGGAAAGCTTAAAAAACTCCCGGCAAGCACATTGAAGGAAAGGCCCTTGACTTTTTAGGGAAAAAAAATGAAGGGTATTTTGCCAAAGCTTCTCCTTGACTAATTGAGCATTTTTCTTCATTAATAAGCCATACCATCTGATTATGATTGGAATTCAGGAAGATAAAAGGAGATCCCATGTCAAAAGGAAAAATTGTTCTTGCCTATTCAGGCGGGCTTGATACCTCGGTCATACTGAAATGGCTCTTGGAACAAGGATATGAAACATATGCCTATATGGCGGATATTGGCCAGAAAGAAGATTTTCTGGCAGCAGAGCAGAAAGCCCTGAAGATCGGCGCAAAAAAAGTGTTCATCGTGGACATGAAAAAAGAATTTGTCACGGATTATATTTTCCCTGTGTTTAAGGCCAACACCATCTATGAAGGACGCTACCTTCTCGGGACCGCCGTTGCAAGGCCGCTGATTGCAAAAAAACAGATCGAGATTGCAAAGGAAGTGGGTGCAGAATTTGTAGCCCATGGCGCAACCGGAAAAGGAAACGACCAGGTCAGGTTTGAATTGTCCTATTATGCCCTGAACCCAAAGATCAAGGTCATAGCACCCTGGAAAAATGCTGAATTTCTGAATACCTTCAAAGGCCGAACCGATCTTCTGGCCTATGCGGAAAAACACGGCATCCCGACCAAGCAGTCGGCATCCAAACCTTACAGTGAAGATGACAATCTGCTGCACATTTCCCATGAAGCCGGTATCCTTGAAGATCCGGGGCATGAATGCGAAGAAAGCATTTATTCTCACACCGTTGCCCCGGAAAAGGCACCGGACACACCGACAAAAATCAAAATTGAATTCAAGGACGGGATTCCCATAAAGGTGACCAACCTGAACGACACGACGGTCAAGACAGACCCCCTTGAGCTGTTTGAATATCTCAACCGGCTGGGCAAAGAAAACGGAATCGGACGGCTGGATATGGTTGAAAACCGATTTGTGGGCATAAAATCAAGGGGGGTATATGAAACTCCCGGCGGAACCATCCTCCATGTGGCTCACAAGGATATTGAAGGCATTGCCATGGACCGGGAGGTCATGCGGCTTCGGGACATGCTGTCTGCCAAATTTGCAGAACTGGTGTATTATGGGTTCTGGTTCAGCCCTGAAATGGACTTTCTCATGGTGGCCATCAACAAGAGCCAGGAAGTTATTGACGGCGAAGTGACCCTGAAGCTTTTCAAGGGCACGGCCTATCCCGTTGCCAGGACCAGCCCGTCCTCCCTTTACAACCAGGATCTGTCCTCCATGGATATTGCCGGCGGCTACAACCAGGAAGATGCAGAAGGCTTTATCAAGATCAACGCCATCCGTCTAATGGCCCATAAAAACATCATGGATAAGAAAAAATAATTCACTTTCACCCTGACCGGAAAACAGACCTGGTTTCCCGGTCAGGGTCTTTTTTTTTATTTCCCGGCTATGGGTTCCACAAATTGGGATTCCGAATCCCAGGGAAAAAGAATCCAGGTATCCTGGCTCACTTCCGTTACATAGGCATCCACCAGGGGTTTTCCTGCCGGCTTGGCATAAACTGTTGCAAAATAAGCCTCGGGCAGCATTTTTCTCACAATTTTGGCTGTGGAGCCTGTATCTACAAGATCATCAATGATCAATAAATCTTTCCCCGACCCTTCAACCGTTTTTAAAATTTTAATCGCTCCCTGATCCTGCCAGTTGTAACTTGTTATGCAGACCGTATCAATATGATGGATGCCGAGTTCCCGGGCAATGACCGCTGCAGGAACAAGACCGCCCCGGGTGACGGCAACAATACCTTTCCAGGCCTGATTCATATCATGGAGCCGCCATGAAAGGGCTTTTGAATCCCTGTGAAGCTGTTCCCAGGAAATGGGATAATTGCGCCTGTATCTGTCCTCAGTGGTTTCCATGAATGATCAATGCTCCTCTTATATCTGTTTTTATTATTTTTGACTTTTGATTGGTTTGGCTTTATTTTATCCGCAGGATAATAAAAAATAAAGGACAAACCTATTGCAAGACATAAAAGGAATATGCCTTTCCTGCGGCGGGAAGCTCTATATCAAAAGAACGTGAACAAAGGTGTATTTCTGCTGCAGGTCCTGCGCAAAAACATACCCTGAAGAAAAATACAAAGACCTCATGGATGATTATCTTGAGGAACAGCTCGCCAATGTTCCCATCAACCGGCTGTAATACGGAGAATTATGGATTATCATGCCCTTTTTGCAGACAGAACACAATTGATGAAAGCCAATGCCATTTGAATCACGGGGAATAAAGACTCCTCCCGGTAGCATCAATATCACTTCCGGCTCACAGGGTGTTCCTGGATGCCATTGCCAAGCTTCTCATTTCTAAAGGTGATAAAATAGCGATTGAGGCGCCAACTTATCTGGGCGCCATTTCGGCATTCAACCCCTATGAGCCTACCTATATCCTCATGGACATGGATGATGAGTGTCTTGTGCCGGGGAATTTTTTTTTACGAATGAGGCCGAGGAAATCGAAACCATGCGTCTGAATTATGACATGGCAGATGAAAAAACCATTGAGGTGGCCATAGGCAAACTTGCAGACACAATCCAGACCCTCTAAATATTTTATGCCCATACTTTCAAAACCCCGAAGATTGTGTTAGCCTTCGTTTTCACGAATTCATGCTCGGTAACCATCTGGATGGGGAGATCTTATGACGGACACGTATTGGTTTGGGGCGAACACCAAAAAATATTTTATAAAAACCATTTCAATCCTTTTTTTAATAGCTTGCAGCATTTATTTTTCTCCAGCTCCCCAGGCCCAGGCTGCCATAACCGATATAACCGACAATGAATTTCCCCTCTACCCAGCCATCAGACCCAATGTGGATTTCTGGATCGCAATTTTCACAAAATACTCCAAATCCCACGGCGTCATACATGATACCAACAATCTTTCCATCATCTATGAAGTGGTCACGCTGGACCCATCGGAAACCGTGTCTGCAAACTCCTGCAACCAGAAAATCAAAACATCAGCCATTCAAAAATATAGAGAAATTCTGTCAAACCTATCAAAAGGGATACCCCCTTCTTCAGATGAAGAAACCCGTGTGGTTTCCTTATTCGGACAGAGTGCGCCCCTTGCA
Organism: uncultured Desulfobacula sp.; assembly: GCA_964619205.1. Lineage (GTDB taxonomy): Bacteria > Desulfobacterota > Desulfobacteria > Desulfobacterales > Desulfobacteraceae > Desulfobacula. The sequence continues at coordinate 109,051 of CAZUDE010000001.1, forward strand.
GATTTTGAACTTGCCGCTTCAAGTATAAGATGCCAGACCGGGCTCAGTAAGGAATTCAAGGAGGGGCTCATCCGGGCCGGCGCCGTGCTGGATGAATTCAAGAGGATTTTCAAGGCCCATGGCCTTCCTGCAGACCTTGTCTATCTTCCCTGTGTTGAATCTTCCTATAATTTCAAGGCCTATTCCAAGCTGGGGGCTGCAGGGATCTGGCAATTCACCCATGGAACCGGAAAAATGTATATGAATATCGATTATGTTGTGGATGAAAGACGGGACCCTTATATTTCAACGGATGCGGCAGCCCGGCTCCTGAAAAAAAATTATGAGGTGCTGGGAGAATGGCCCATGGCCATTACGGCTTATAACCATGGTTTAACCGGCATGCTGAGAGCTAAAAATGCAGCTGGCAATTATGAGAATATTTTTAAAACCTACCAAGGCCCCTCATTTAAGTTTGCTTCAAGGAATTTTTATTCTGAATTTCTGGCCGCCAGGATTGTTGCAAAAAATCATGAAAAACATTTCGGAAATCTCAGATTTCAAAGTCCTGCTGCTTTTCAGACGGTAAAAACCAAGGGATTTCTCACGGCAAAGGACCTGATGAATAAATTCAACCTCAGTCTTGAAGATATTCAAACCCTTAACCCGTCCTTAAGACCCCCTGTTTTCACTGAGCAGAAATACATACCCAAAGGATTCAATCTCAAACTTCCGAAAACCTTCTCCATGAATGAAATACACAGCCGGCTGGCAGGCCTTTACAGATCCGGCCAAAAACCCAGCAGATTCCACACGGTCCAGAAGGGAGATACAGCAAGTTCCATTGCAAGACTTCATTCCATCCGGGTCAATGATTTGATCAATGCAAATGACCTGGGCCAGAAAGCGGCTATCTTTATCGGCCAGAATTTAAGAATCCCGGTCAGGGATGACATCATTTCAGCCAAAAAAGAACAGGTTAAACCCAAAGTACTGACTCCGGCCACCCAGAAACCGGCCTTGCAAAAGCCTGTCCCGGAAATCAAACCGAGTGAAGTTGAAACAGCGCTGGCCAAGGCTCCGGAAGCCCCTGCACCTTCTCCAGAACCTGTCATTCCACCAAAGACGGAACCGGAACAAAAAGAAATCCCCACACCTGATCTGATCAAACCGGCTACCGGACTTGACCCCATGATTGAAGCTGCTGCAACCCAAGGAAATGAAGCTGATCCGATTTTTAATGCCATTGCCGAACCTCTGACAGATGTAGCCGTCATCAATCCACGGATTGATATGAGCGATATTAAAATACTTCAAATTGATAAAAAAGGAGCTCTCCCCATCGGTGTCATAAAGGTTGAAGCAGAAGAAACCCTGGGTCATTATGCCGGGTGGCTGAAAGTCTCAACCCAGGAAATCCGCAAACTGAATGCATTCAAGGCCAAAGACCCCATCTCCATTGACAGGACAATTAAAATCCCCCTGAAAAAAATAACAGCCCAGGAATTTGAAGAGCAGCGGTTTGAATTTCATAAGGAAATTGAAGAGGACTTTTTCGGTTCTTTTTCCATCAGCGGGGTTGAAATATATGAAATTAAAAATGGGGATAATATCTGGCGTCTATGCGAAAATGAACTTGAAGTTCCGTTCTGGCTGCTAAAAAAATACAACCCCGATATTAATTTTAATTCACTTCAGCTGAAACAGAAAATCAAATATCCCATTATCGGCAAGCTAAAAGAGAATTAATATGAAATCCAGGTGACCATGACTCAGGGGCAATATTTTTTAAACCGCCCCTTGGAAAAGTTGCCTGCCAAAGGATCACGGCCGCCCTGGGCTTGGATCAGGAGGACATTAACCCGGCCTGTCCCATGCAGATCGTTTCAACCGGTCACTCAAAGTTCATCATTGGAATCAAGTCAACAGGCCTGTCCGGACCCGAATGGGTGGACAGGCTGTCATGGCGTTTAAAACTAGAATACTGATTTTAAAACAGGGGCTCGCCCTGGACCAGCCGCCTTGGGCCGCCTGAGCCGCTGTTGGTCCAGTTCCTCACAGCGCTGATCTTTTCATAATTATCTATCTTGTTCAATTCCATGAGGCGGTCGATGATCTGATGCCAGGCACAGGCAACCTCCCGGCCAACGGAAATACTGATCTCGCATTTGCCTTTGGATGACCCGCCGCAGGGACCGTTGAAAAGACGTTTGGCGCATCTTGCAATGGGACAGATGCCGCCGGTCAGGGCAAGAATGCAGTCTCCGCACCCCGCGCATTTTTCATCCAGCTGACCTCTTATATCCAGAGCGCCGATAAAGGTTGTATTCAATGCAGGCAAAACAGGAATTCCCTTAAAGGCATCGGCCATGGTCTGGACCCCGGCCCCGCAGGCCAGTGACAGAATAGCCTCTACGCCTTTTGGAAGGTCAAAAAACGGATCAATCCAGTCTCTTTCGCACTGCCTTTCCAGCATGCTGTTTTCAAAAATATGTAGTTTTTTACTGCCTTTAAAAGCAGTTGAGAGCGCTTCGGTCAACAATCTTGCCGCCCTGTCCCCCCCTGTCAGGCTTACCGCCACACAGGTCTGGCATCCGACCACAAGAACGTTTGAATATTCTTTTACCGATTCAATAATTTCTTCAATGGGTTTATGTTCGCCGACTATCATAGTCCTCTCCTATTCTGCAACTCTCTTGGATGCAAGATTCTTCCACACATTCACAGGTTCTGAACCCTTATGATCCGGACAAAAGGCTTCAATATCCTTGCCGGTCTTTTTTGAAACCGTATCACTGAGCCCGGTTGTGTAAATTGGCGCACCACATACTTTGCAATGAAGCAATTCCAGGGTTTTAACCAGATCGAATCTTCCGGTGATCAGATATTTGAATTCAATGGCATCCTGGGGGCAAACCCTCCAGCAGTGTCCGCATCTTGCACAAAGCGCCATATTATGCAGAATCTTGCGGTTTTCCGACTCATCATAAAAATTCAAGGCGCTTGCCGGGCAGTTCTGTACACAGGCCAGGCATCCGTTGCAGTTTTCATTTACTTTAAAAAAGGACATCTCCGTATCTCCTCAAGATTTCTCCTGACTTAACCTAAGGTTTTACCAGCCGAGACAATTTCCGGGCCGCATGAAACATATTGGGCATCTTCAGCATTTCAACGTCTTTATATTCAATGGCAGCCGGCTCACAGACTTTTACGCATTCCGGGTCGCCGTTGCACAGATCACATTTATAAGATTTGGCTTTCAATTTATCAAGCCTCATTGCGCCAAAGGGGCAGGCAGATACGCACATGCCGCATCCCACACATTTCTGGCGGTCGATCTGCACTCGCTCCAGATGAATATCCCTATAAATGGCTTCTTTGGGACAGGTTGCAAGACAGGGCGGGTTCTCGCATTGCTTACAGGCAACAGGGAAAAAGAATTCTTCATCGCCACCGTCTTTCAGTATCCGGATGCAGGACAGGCCCATACTGGTAAGGCTTGTACGGGTTGAGATACATGCAGTTACACAATCACCGCAATTATTGCATTTCTCCGGATGGATTATGAGCGTTTTAACATCCATTGCAAAAGACCTCCATTCTTATCATCTTTGCCTCTTCCAAGGTCTGGAATTATTCCGGCAACATTTGTTCATCATCATGAACATATTGGAAATAATGATACATGACGCAACCCGGTCCGGTCAATCTATTTTTAATGTATATGGAATAATTATTCGTTGCAGCCGCTGCAGCATTCACTGCAATTACTGCCACCGTCCCATCCCTGCCATATTTGTTCATTATAATGAACCGGTCTCTGTTTTGCTAAATCCGGCTGCCATGCTTCTTTAAAAGCCCCCTGAGCTGGTCATAGGACAAACCAAGCTTTTTTGCCGCAGCTCTTTGATTATACCTGCTCTCTTTAAGGCTTTTTGACAGGAGAATCCTTTCCAGTTCTCCAATGGCTTCCTTGAAGGGCTTTTTAATAATCTGATCCACTTCATCAGATAACTTTTTTTGTCTTTCTCCTGTTTCAGGCAAATCTGCCTTTTGCCCATTGTTTTCTTCCATTATATTTCCTTTTGCCCTGTTTTCAAAAGGGCAGCCAAAAGGAGAAGTGAACGGATTAAAGGAAACCTCTTCAATTTTATGGGTCGAAGATTTATATACGGCCCGCTCAATCACATTTTTCAGCTCCCTTATATTTCCCGGCCAAGGATAGGCCTCAAGGGAACGGGACGCATTCATTGATAGTATCGGAATATCTTCCCATCCCAGCTCATAGGCCATTCTGCCTGCAAAATGATGGGCCAGGATCAGAATATCCTCTTTTCTATCTCTGAGCGGCGGTACATAGATGACCTCAAAGGACAACCTGTCCAAAAGGTCCTGTTTGAACTCCCCGGACTGCGCCATCCTCTCCAGATCGGCATTGGTTGCAGCCACAATCCTGACATCCACAAAAACAGGATCGGATGAGCCCACGCGTTCAAAACTCCCGTATTCCACGACCCGTAAAATTTTTTCCTGGACTTCCATGGGGATTGTTCCGATTTCATCCAGAAAAAGCGTTCCATCCGAGGCTTTCTCAAACCGACCGGCCTTCCGGGAGGCGGCGCCGGTAAAGGCTCCTTTTTCATATCCGAACAGCTCAGAGCCGATAAGCCCAGGGGTCAGAGCAGAACAGTTCAAAGTTACCAAGGGCTTTGACCATCGCTTTGATAAAAAATGAATCCTCAAAGCCGCAAGCTCCTTTCCCGTCCCCCTCTCTCCAACGATGAGAACAGGCCGGTCTATGGGCGCCACCTTTGAAATCTGCTCCTGGAATTCAATAAACGCTTCCGACTGACCCAGTGCTTCAGGCATGGAAAAGGACTTTCCCCTGTCCTGGTCCTGATCCGACAAAATCATTGTTCTCTCCAAAATTACAAAAATATATCAACTATTGGTAGATTATACTAAGATATGGCAAATATAACTACAGTCCATGTTGAATTGTCAATACATATAACCACATGATATTAATAGATATTTCATGACAAAATCAACCTGGCACACAAAATGCTATTTCTATCTGCAGAACCAAACAATAAATTAAGTAAAAAAAAATAAACACAAGGAGAGACAAAATGGGAATTTTCACACGCTTTAAAGATATTGTCGCATCAAATATAAACGCCATGCTGGATAATGCAGAAGATCCGGAAAAATTGATAAAACTCATGATCAGGGAAATGGAAGACACATTGATTGAAATAAAGACTTCATGTGCCAATGCCATTGCCGGTCAGAAAAAGGCTCAGCGCTTCCTTGATGAAATTGAAGATAAGGAAACTTTCTGGAACCAGAAGGCAGAACTCGCCGTTCAAAAAGGCAAAGACAGCCTTGCACGCCAGGCGCTTCAGGAAAAAAGACGATATACGCAGAAAGCCGAAGTCATTGAGACTGAAGTTTCTGAACTCGGTGTCATGATTGAGCAATATCGGGATGATATTCAGGAACTTGAAAACAAACTTAAATCCGCCAGAGAAAAACAGAGAATGCTGGTTCAAAGACATCTTCGGGCCACACACAAAAAAAGGGCAAGGGAAGAAATCCGTAGAGCCGACAGTTCAGAAGTCATGCAGAAATTTGAAGAGCTTGAGCAGCAGATCGAAAGGATGGAAGCCGAAGCCGACCTTGTAGACTTTGGCAGGCCGTCATCTCTTGAAAACCAGTTTGACGCCCTTGAAGCAGATGATGAAATTGAGGCCGAGCTCAATGAATTAAAATCTTCCCAATCTTTGAAAAATAGTGATAGAATTGATTCATAAACCCTCAAACACCAACCCAACCGGAGCAATTAAATTATGATGGGCGCACTTATCGTAGGCATATCAATCGGCGGGGCAATCCTCTTTATCGCCACCATCGGATTGGTAATCATCGGAATCATCAGGGCCTCCAAATCCGGAGGGCTGTCCGGGAAAAACAAACAGGCTCAGGCAGAAGAAACCAGGATGATCCAGGACATTTACCATGGGTTAACAAAAATGGAAGAACGGGTTGAAGCCCTTGAAACCATATTGATTGAGCGCAAAAAAAAGGAATTTTAAAAATGAGACCATATCATGGATATAAACACAATTTTCAGTTTGAAAGATGCAAGATGCATTACAACGGACTGAAAAACCACTTTAAAACCCTTGCATCCAGCCGGGGGATCTACCGATCCAGAAGAGGCATCTTCATGGGAGTCTGCCGGGGTCTGGCCGAATATTTTGATTTCAGTGTTTTCTGGCTCAGATTCATCACCCTTTTACTATTCCTTTTTACCGGGTTCTGGCCTGTGGGAGTCATGTATATCCTCGCAGGCCTTTTTTTGAAAATGGAGCCCGTTTCCCCGTTGCGGGATGAAAATGATGCGGAATTTTATGATGCCTATTCCCATTCAAGACAATCGGCCATCCAGAGAATCAAAAAGAAATTCGAAAACATTGAACGCCGAATCCAGAGAATGGAGGATACGGTGACCTCACGGGAATTTGATTTCTAATGCCCCTTGGCTTATAAAAAAAAGCTGCTGGTCAGAATGACAATCCTGACCAGCAGCTTTTTATCATTTGCTTTATTAAATCAACAGAATTTTTCAGCATGATGGCAGGACACCATTCTACCGCCTACAGACCGGAATTCCGGAACATTTTCCTTACAGATATCGGTCATGTGAATACACCGTTGATGAAACGTGCACCCCGGCGGCGGGCTTAACGGGGAGGGAATTTCTCCGGTCAGGATGATTCTTTTGGTGCGGTCTTTTCGATCCACATGGGGTGTTGCCGCAAGAAGGGCTCTTGTGTAAGGATGAATCGGGTTTTCAAAAATGACGGTCTTTTCACCCTGCTCCACCGGTCTGCCAAGATACATGACCATGACATGGTCTGAAATCAGCTGGACAACGCTCAGATCATGGGAAATAAACAGATAGGCAAGATTCATCTCATCCTGGAGGTCCATAAGAAGGTTTAGGACCTGGGCCTGAACAGACACGTCCAGGGCTGATACCGGTTCATCAGCAACCACAAGACTGGGATTGAGCATCAAGGCCCTGGCAACAGCGATACGCTGCCGCTGGCCGCCTGAAAACATATGGGGATAGCGTGAATACTGTTCCCTTCTGAGACCCACCTTATCCATGATAGCCAAGGCTTTTTCCCGTCGCTCCTCTGCATTGAGTGTCGTGTTGATCAAAAGCGGTTCTTCCAGAATCGCACCTACCTTTTTTCTGGGATTCAAAGATCCGTAAGGATCCTGGAAAACAATCTGAACCCTTTCTCTCAATGCTTTCATGGCTTCAGGATCACTGGTGACGGCATTGATTCCATCAACTTCAAAATCCCCGAACGTCGGTCTTTCAATCATGGTAATCAGCCGTGCAAGGGTTGATTTCCCGCATCCTGATTCACCGACCACTGAAAAGGTTTCACCCGGTTTTATGGAAAAAGATGCGCCATCCAGTGCCTTCAGTGTTGAAGAAGTTTTAAAAAACATCCCGTCTTTGATGACATAGTATTTTTTAAGATCTCGGGCCTTAATAATTGGCGTTTCATTCATATTGAGGGACTCCGTTTATCAATGGGAAATGGCATCTGTAAGCACTATCGCCTTCTTTTGTCAAAACCGGGCGCACGGTTGAGCACTTTTCCTTTGCAAACCGGCATCGGGGATGGAAAAGGCATCCTGAAGGTTTATCATATTTACCCGGCACAACGCCCGGAATTGTCGGCAGCCTTTTTGAATTGACGTTCCGTTCCGGCAGTGACCCCAGCAAAGCATCCGTGTAAGGGTGTCTCGGAGCTGTAAAAAGATGGTTGGCTGTATTTTTTTCCACCACCTGGCCTGCATACATGACCACGACATCCTCAACTGTTTCGGCAATAACAGCCATATCATGGGTAATCAGAATCATGGCCATATCGGTTTTTTTCTGGAGATTTATCAGCAAATCCAGAATCTGTGCCTGAATGGTCACATCAAGTGCTGTTGTTGGTTCGTCTGCGATCAAAAGTTTCGGGCTGCAGGCAATGGCCATGGCAATCATGACCCGCTGGCTGATTCCGCCGGACAATTGATGAGGGAAGCTTTTCATCCTGTCCTCCGGAGCCGGGATACCTACCTGCTTTAACAATTCAATGGCGCGTTCGTGCAATTGTTTTCTTGACCCGCCCTCATGAATTTTCAAAGTTTCCGTCAGCTGAAATTCAACTGTAAAACAAGGATTCAGGCTTGTCATGGGCTCCTGAAAAATCATGGCAATCTCTTTGCCTGTAATCTGCCGTTTCTTCTTTTGGGACATCTTTAAGAGATCATGATTATTGAATATGAGCGTATCCGCTTCAATAATGCCGGGGTAGGGAATCAATCCCATGAGGGCAAGCTGGGTAACGCTTTTTCCTGAGCCGGATTCACCCACAACCCCTAGAACTTTTCCCTTGTCCAGGGAAAGATCCACATCCAGTACGGCTTTAAATCCGTCAAAATCCACAGAAAGATTTTTAATTTCTAATATTTGATTCATTTTTTTTCTCTACTGGTATGATTTACCGCTTCATTTTAGGATCAAGCGCATCCCGAAGTCCATCTCCTGCAAGGTTAAAGGCCAGCACTGTAATCAGAATGGCCAGCCCGGGAAAGGTGACCACCCACCAGGCCCTTTGAACGAACTGAAGAGCATCTGCAAGCATTGCGCCCCATTCCGGGGTGGGAGGCTGGGCACCCATGCCGAGAAACCCCAAGGCAGCCGCATCCAGGATTGCCGTTGAAAACCCCAGGGTGGCCTGGACAATCAAAGGGGCCATGCAATTGGGAAGCAGCACGGCAAACATCATTCTGAAAGGACCTGAGCCGCAGACCCTGGAGGCTGTCACATAATCCTTGCTTTTTTCTGCCAGAATTGAGGCCCGGGTCAGCCGGACATAATGCGGCAAAACAACAACGGCAATGGATAAAATGGCATTCTGCAGGCTCGGCCCCAATATGGCCACAATAGCCAGGGCCATCAAAAGGCTGGGCAAGGCCAGGATTATATCCATGAGCCGCATGATCAGGATCTCATAGATCCCGCCGAAATATCCTGAGGTCACTCCAAAAATAATCCCTGCGGCAAGGGAAAGAGTGACAACGATAACCCCCACAAAAAGGCTCAGGCGCGCCCCATGAATCAATCTTGACAGAATATCCCTTCCCACATCATCCGTACCCAGAGGGAATTTGCTGGTCCCGCCGTCCATCCAGTAAGGCGGTTGCAAGATTGCATCCCTGTATTGATCAAAGGGGCTGTGGGGGGCAATATAATCTGCAAATACGGCAAGAAAAATTGCAATAATAATGATGTAGAACCCGACAACGGCGCCTTTATTTTCGCTGAAATATTTCCAGAACTCTTTCAGCGGATGGGGCGGCATTGAATTATCCTGGGTGGTGACTGTGATTTCGGTCATTTTGAATTCCTGTTCTAACTGGTATATCGAATCCGTGGATTTATAATGCCGTAGAGAACATCCACGCATAGATTCACAATAATAATTAATGTGGCAATAATCAGAATCCCACCCTGTATGGCAGGGTAATCCCGCCTGCTGATGGATTCAAGGATCCATTTTCCCACCCCTGGCCAGGCAAATATGGTTTCCGTCAAAATGGCACCGGCCAGAAGAACGCCGGTTTGAAGGCCGATAACGGTAATAACCGGAATCATTGCATTTCTCAATGCATGGACCAGTATGACCCTGCGGTCGGACAGGCCTTTGGCCTTTGCAGTTCTGACATAGTCTTCCTTTAAGACTTCAAGCATTGAAGATCGTGTCATGCGGGCGATAACAGCAAGAGGGATGGTCCCAAGAACGATGGATGGCAGGATTAAATGACTTAAGGCGGACTTAAAGGCTCCGGGTTCGTCCGAGGTAAGGGTGTCAATGAGCATAAAACCGGTATTGGGTTCAATCCAGAAAAGCGCAGAAAGCCTGCCGGACACGGGTGTCCAACCTAAAAAAACGGAAAAAAACAGGATCATCAGCAACCCCCACCAGAAAATAGGCATGGAATACCCTGTCAAAGAGGTGGCCATGATGGTATGGTCAAAAGGTGTTCCTCTTTTGACCCCTGCGATTACTCCGGCCGGAAGCCCGAACAGAACCGCAAAAATCATGGCACAGATGGAAAGCTCGAACGTGGCAGGAAAAAGGGTAAAAAACTCTTCAAGGATTGGTTTTTTCGTGACATAGGATTTGCCCAGATCACCTTTAAAAACATTACCGATATATCTGAAATACTGGATGTAGAGAGGTTTATCAAGACCCATCTCAGCCTTTATCTCAGCATGCCTTCCCGGATCGATTCCCCGCTCTCCTGCACGGAGCTCAACAGGATCTCCGGGAATCAGATGAATAAGAGAAAATGTCAGAAGGGTTACGCCGATAAAGGCGGGGAAAACGTGAAGCAACCGTCTAAAAAAAAATTGAACCATAATGGCACCACATTCTTTATACTAAAGCGGCGGCACAACACATTTGAGAGCGTTGTACCGCCAGTATTAATTACAAAATCAGACTGTTATTCTTTCAGGTCTACACCATAGAAAATGTGTCCGCCAAAAGGATCAATTTTAAAATCAACTACTTTTTTGCTCATGGGTTTAAACACAACAGAATGGGCAATGGTGACCCAGGGAGCCTGCTCTTTAAAGACAACCTGAGCCTGTTCGTATAATTTGGTTCTTTCTGCCTGATTTGATACCTGTGTTGCTTTCATGATCAAGTCATCAAACGGTTTATAGCACCATTGGGCCCTGTTGGAACTGCCAACCGCGTCGCAGCCCAGGAGAACGGCAAGAAAATTATCCGGGTCGCCATTGTCTCCGGTCCATCCCAGAAGCAAGGTCTGGTGTTCAGCAGCCATGGAGCGTTTCAGATATTCACCCCATTCATAGGTGACGATTTTTGCTTTTACACCAATTTTTGACCAGTCTTCCTGAATCATTTCAGCCATTCTTTTGGCATTGGGGTTGTAAGGGCGCTGTACCGGCATGGCCCAGATATCGGTTTCAAACCCATTGGCAAAACCGGCATCGGTAAGAAGTTTTTTGGCTGCTGCAACATCATATTCATAGTCTTTTACTGCATCATTATAAGACCAGATAGTTGGGGGGATCGGGTTTTTTGCAACTTTTCCGGCGCCCTGAAAAACCGCTTCCAGAATGGCTTTTTTATTAATGGCCATGCTCAATGCCTGGCGAACCTTGACATTGGTAAACGGTTCTTTTTTCGTATTAAATGCAAGATAACCGACATTCAACCCTTCCTGCTCCATGAGGTTGATATTGGCATCTTTTCTCATGGCAGCCAGATCAGCCGGGTTTGGATACGGCATAATATGGGCTTCGCCTGCTTTGAGTTTTGCATACCGGACAGACGCATCAGGAGTGATGGAAAAAACAAGCTTGTCGATTTTTGCTTTTCCTGCCCAGTATTTATCAAAGGCCTTGTAACGGATGGCTGAGTCTTTCTGATAGGAAACAAAAACAAAGGGGCCGGTTCCAATGGGTTTCTGGTCAAATTCTTCAGGAGTTTTTGCTATCAGCATTTTGTTTGCATATTCTGCAGAATGAATGGAAGCAAAATCCATTGCCATATTGGCGATAAACGGAGCATTGGGCTTGGTCAACGTAAATACAACTGTATAATCATCTTTTTTTTCAATGGATTTTATCAAAGACGGCATGCTCATTCCGGCGTAGTACTCGTAGCTGCCGCCGGAAATTTTGTTATAAGGATGATTTTTATCATGCTGGCGCCAAAAAGAAAAAATAACGTCATCAGCGTTAAAATCCCGGGTGGGTTTGAAATAAGGTGTGGTGTGAAATTTAACGCCTTTTCTCAAATGGAAGGTATATACCGTTCCATCCGGGGATACATCCCAGGAAGTTGCAAGCCCGGGAACAATTTTTGTTGTTCCGCGTTCAAACATGGACAGTTTGTCGAATATTTGCCTGGATGACGCATCAAATGTTGTTCCGGATGTGTAAAGCGCCGGGGTAAACCCTTCCGGGCTACCTTCCGAACAGAAAACAAGGGTTTTTGCCTGAGCAGATATCGCAAGCATACAGAAAAGAACTGCGATGCCTGCAACGGATAATAATTTACGCCTTTTCATCTTTTTTCTCCCCTTTAAATTAATTAATAATACAAAAAACCATGAAACATTTTGTATATCCATTTAAATTACCAGATATAATTTGCAGGATTTACAAATTAACAAAATATACATTTTTATTAATACTTGGCTGACAAGTCAAGAAAAAACCGGCAGGGACGGTTTTTTTCTAACATGTATGGTGCGCCGTTCTTTGTATAATCTCTTCCTGGAGGGCCTCTGTAAGATCCACAAAATAATCGGAATACCCTGCCACCCTGACAATCAGATCCCTGTGATTCTGGGGGTTTTTTTGAGCATCCTTCAGGGTTTTTTCATCCACAACATTGAACTGGATATGATGTCCGTCCATTTTAAAATAGGAACGGATCAAATGAACAACAGCCTGGCTCCCTTTTTCATCTTTCATCAGTTCGGGAAGAAATTTCTGATTCAAAAGGGTGCCGCCGGTTTTTAAATGATCGATTTTGGCAGCGGATTTGAGCACCGCCGTGGGGCCGCAGGTATCCGCACCCTGAACAGGTGATATGCCCTCGGAAAAAGGAACCCCTGCTTTTCTTCCATCGGGCAGAGCCCCGGTGATTTCACCAAAATAAACATGGCAGGTGGTGGGCAGAAGATCGATCCTGTATACACCGCCCTTGGCATTGGGCCTCCCGGTTACAGCATCGTGGAACGCCTTGAATATCATTTTCAGGATATCATCTGCCTCATCATTATCATTCCCGTATTTAGGAGACTTCTTTAGCTTTTGATGCAGGATGTCGTCTTCTGAAAAATCATGTTCAAGTGCAGAAAGAATCTTTTCCATGGAAATTTTTTTTTGACCATACACCTGATATTTCAATGATGAAAAACAATCGGTAAGGGTTCCCATGCCGACCCCCTGAATATAGGAGGTATTATATCTTGCACCGCCCTGGTTATAGTCTTTTGCATTTTTTATGCAGTCTTCCGTCACAAGCGAAAGCAATGGCACCGGCATGTATTTTGCGTTAATCTGTTCAATGATATTGCTGCCCCTGACCTTAATATCAACAAAATATTCCATCTGCTGTCGATAGGCGTCAAAAAGGTCCTCAAAGGTTTTAAAGTTTTTCGGATCTCCGGTTTTTGGACCGATCTGTTTTTTTGTCCTCGGATCCCAGCCATTGTGAAGGGTAATTTCAAGAATTTTGGGAAGATTAAAATACCCGGTCAGAATATATGATTCTTTTCCGAATACGCCGGCCTCCACACATCCGGAAGCCCCTGCCAATCTTGCATCCTCAACGCTTTTACCTTGAAGGGCCATTTCCTGGAGAATGGCATCGGTGTTAAAGACCGAGGGCTGGCCGAATCCCGTGGCAATAATTTTCAGGGCCCGTTTGATGAACCTGTCCGGATTTTTCCGTGATACCTGGATCATGGAACTGGGCTGGAGCAGCCTCATTTCCTCAATGACATCCAGAACCAGATAGGTCAGCTCATTTACCCCGTCCTTGTTGTCGGGCGTCACTCCGCCGAGGTTGATCAGACAGAAATCCACATATGTATTGCTTTCTTTTGCAGTCACACCGACTTTGGGGGGGGCCGGATGATTATGAAATTTAATCCAGAAACAGGAAAGCAGTTCCTTTGCCTGTTCCCGGGTTAATATCTTGTTTTCAATATCTTTTTTGTAGAATGGGTAAAGATTCTGATCAAACCGGCCTGGGTTATAAGCATCCCAGGGATTAAGCTCCGTAATAATCCCGACATGCAAAAACCAATAGTACTGCAATGCCTCATGAAATGTTTCCGGTCTATACGCAGGGACTCTTCTGCAGACTTTGGCCATGGTATGAAGTTCTGCTTTGCGGGCAATATCATCTTCCCTTCCGGCCAGGCGATCAAGCTCGTCAGCATGGCGGTTGGCAAAGGTGATCAGGGCATCGGCCGCAATATCAAGGGCTTTCAACACTTCCTGTTTTTCAAGGGCCTTGCTGTCTTTAAAAAAGTCAACCCCTTCAAGGCATTGGCGGATATCTGATTTCAAATCCATAAACCCTTTTTTATAAATCAAATCTCCTCCGGCCGTATGGCCGGGTGACCGCTGCTCCTGGAATTCAGTAAAAATTCCGGCGTCAAAGGAATTGATCCAGGGCTCTGACATGGCTGCAAACATCTTTTCCCTGATGGTCTTGCCTTTCCAGAAAGGAATGATTTTTTCCTCATATATCCTTCTGGTTTCTTCGGATACCTTGTATGCCACCTTGGGCCTTGAGTTCAGGATCTCAAGATCTTTAAGGGAATGAAGACATATTTCAGGATAAGTGGGGACAGCCTTTGGCTCCGGCCCTCTTTCCCCAACGATCAGTTCATTGTCTTCCATATATATCTTTTTATTTTCAAGTATATGTTTCAGGCATAAGGCCCGCTGGACCGGTATGGATTCATCCATAGAGATATAGGTTTTATAAAACTCCGTTACAAGCCCGGCCCTTTCATGGGAAAGGCTCACTTCTTTTTCCCGGGTTTTCACCCTGAGCGTATTGATTCTTGAGTTCATTTTATATTCACCTTTTTTACCCGCCCAGAGTTACATTGAATCCATGGGCTTCAAACTGCGTTTTAAGTTCAACCACTCGTATTTCAGAAGGCGGTTTTTTATTTTCCATATGGTTTTTCATGTTTAATGCGGCATATTTCCCCTCGCCCGCCCTATGAAAGGGCAGGATATGGATATCCCGGAAGCAGGTATGATTTATCAGAAAAAAAATCATACTGTTTATGTTCTCTTTTGTATCCGTGATTTCCGGGATAAGAGGAAACCGGATGCTGACATTTGCTTTACGTTCCGACAACTGCTTTAAATTGTTCAGCACAGGGAACACAGGTTTTCCTGTCACGGCTTTGTGGGCTGCTTCACCAACCAGTTTGATATCATAAAGGACCAGATCGGTTTTTTCCTGTACTTTTAAAAGTAGGTTTGGATCTGCATATCCTGAAGTGTCAAGACAGGTATGGATTTCTTTTTCACGACTCTTATCTAAAAGCCTGAGCAACAGCTCCGGCTGGGAAAGAGGCTCGCCGCCGGAAAAGGTAACCCCGCCTCCTGAATCATCATAAAAAATTATATCTTTTTCAATTTCTTCCATTATTTCAGCGACAATCATATCCATATCTTTCAGAGCCATTTTGCCCGGCATTTTCTGACTTTCCGGGTTATGGCACCATGGACAGGATAAGGGGCAGCCCTGGAAAAAGATCGTGGTCCGGATGCCGGGGCCATCATGAATGGAATATCGTTGAATTTTAAAAACATATGGATCCTTCATCCTTCGATATTCTTCTCCATCAGGGCATTGAATTTTGATACATGGTCTTCCGCCATCCGCTGCGCAGCAACAGGGTCTTTTTGTTCCACGGCGGCAACAATCTCGCATAGATCTTTGAAATTATCATGGAGCAGGTCCTCGCTCCACGGCAGATAATCATGAAAATAAATCTGGATATTGTCATGAACAGCTGTCAGATTGGCCTCCAGAAGCGGGTTTTTTGCTATCTTGGCCAGGGTCTGATGAAATCTTGCATCCAGTTTGTGAAACTCTTTCCACCCGGAAGGTTTTGTTTCAATATGGGCGGCTGCGTTGCGCAAAATATCCTTCAGCTTTTTGATATCCCTTTTTTCAGCATTTCTTGCAGCCTGGGCTGAAATATGGCCTTCCATCATTTTCCTGAATTCCGCAAGGTGATGAAGGGAAACTTTCTGCTGGCGGATAAGAATGGCCACGCTGTCAATGATGGGTTTTGTATTGGCGCCCTGTATCCGCGCGCCCCCATTTACCCCTGTCCTGACGGAAACAAGCCCTTTTTGCTCCAGCACCCGAAGGGCTTCACGAATGGTCCCCCGGCTGGTATCAAACATTTCTTTTAATTTCATCTCCGATGGAAGCGTCTCACCTTCTTTAATATTTCCTTCGCATATGGCGGTCTGGATCTCATCCACAACATGCTGGTATGATTTAAGGGGTTTCATTTTTTTAAATTGAACATTCATCTATTGCCTCCTAAGAAACAGCGTTTTCTTGAGAAATAATCAAACTGTAGGACAGTTTAACTATTCTCCAATCGTCTGTCAATTTTTTTCTTATCTGACAAAATGAATATTACATGGACTGATTAAAACAGAGGTTCATGCTCAGCCGGGCCGGGATTTGCACCTAGAAAAATCATTACCTGACCCAGCTCATGTTCTGAAAAAACAAAAAGGCCGTTTTCTCTTAAAAGTGTTGCGGTTACCCCGGAGCCCGGCATAAGGGTTGCGGTAAAGCTGCCGTCATAAATCTGATGGACACCGCAGGATGGGCTTTTTTCCTTTAATATGGCCAACCGGATATCATATTTTTTTGCCATACTGAGTGCATATTCAGCGCCCCTGAGAAAACAATCCGTCACATCACGGCCTTTCTCATCCGTCACCTTTGCTTTTCCTTTTAACACATCCATGCCATTTCCATTCGCTATCTGAGCCGGGGGTCTCGGAACTTTCATGCCGCCGGCAACCTCGGGGCAGATCTTTATCAGCCGGTTCTCATTTTGCCAACGGGTTAAAAGAACATTTCCCAGAGGTGTCTTTTGTCCGTCATATCGAACCAGATCCCCAACGAGACAGGCACTTATTAATATTTTTTCCACCTAATAACCCTACATGATTATTCAGAATTTGTAAAAATAATCATTGACACGCATAAAATTTAATGTAATGAATTATCATTCATTTTAAACAGACATTTGACAGGAGGGTACTGTTTTTTACAAATGATTGATAGAGTTTTTCATAAGTTTTTATTATCATTGTCTAAAAATTATACTCAGATACCCAGGCCAGCTCTTTCAGGAATCTACAATCGTCATCATATGAGAATGAGCACCAATTCATTCACAAATAATATAGAAAAATAATAATAAACTTTTTTTGCAACACAAACAGCAGGAGGATAGTTTAAAAATGACCCAACTTATTTCCGATCGAAGAGACATCGAATTTGTACTCCATGAACAGCTTGAAGCCGAAAATCTATCCGGGCTTCATGAAAATTTTTCCGATTTCAATAAAAAAACCATCGACCTTGTGATCAGCGAAGCCAAAAATTTTGCGATCAAGGAACTCCTGCCCGCAAATAAAGAAGGTGACCAGCAAGGCTGCAAACTTGAAAACGGCAAAGTCACCACACCTGAATCCTTTAAACGGTTGTATAAAATATTCAATGAAGGAGAATGGCTTGCCGTGACCGAAACCCCGGAGTGGGGCGGCCAGGGTATGCCGAGAACGATTGCTTCAGCCGGTGCTGAATATTTTAACGGTGCCAATTTCCCCTTTATGATGTACCCGGGCCTGACCCAGGGAGCAGGCCACCTGGTGGAAAAATTCGGTACACCCGAACAAAAAAATATATATTTGAAAAATATGTATACCGGCAAATGGACCGGCACCATGCTCCTGACCGAACCGGGTGCGGGATCTGATGTCGGCGCCCTCACAACAAAAGCAGTCAGAAACGGTGACGGCACCTTCTCCATTACCGGTGAAAAAATCTTTATTTCAGGCGGCGAGCACGATCTGTCAGAGAACATCATCCACCCGGTGCTTGCCAGAATAGAAGGTGCGCCTGAAGGCACAAAAGGCATTTCCCTCTTTCTAGTCCCAAAATTCAGGGTCAAACCCGATGGAACCCTTGGTGAATTCAATGATGTCATCTGCACCGGCATTGAACATAAGCTCGGCATCCATGCCAACAGCACCTGCTCTCTTTCCCTTGGCTCAAAAGGCAACTGCATGGGCACCCTTCTGGGTGAAGAAAACAAGGGCATGCAGGCCATGTTCCTCATGATGAATGAAGCCAGACGTCTTGTCGGATTTCAGGGCTTTGCCTGTGCCACAGCCGCTTATATGTATGCCCTTGATTATGCCAGAAACCGGGTCCAGGGCAAAAATATTCTTGAATTTATGAATCCCAATGCCAAATCCGTTGCCATCATCAATCACCCGGATGTCAGACGGCAGTTGATGATGATGAAGGTATTTGTGGAAGGCATGAGATCTCTTCTGTATTTTGTCCAGTACTGTGCCGACATGGCCCTTCATGCGCCCACAAAAGAAGAAAAAGAAAAATACCAGGGCTTTGTTGAAGTTCTGACACCCATTGCCAAGGGCTATGTCACAGACCGCTCTTTTGAGGTCTGCAGCCAGGGCATGCAGGTATACGGCGGATATGGATTTATTGAAGAATACCCCATGGCCCAGCTTTTAAGAGATTGCCGGATCACCCTGATTTATGAAGGCACCAATGGCATCCAGGCCATGGACCTTCTGGGAAGAAAACTTGGATTGAACAAGGGAAAACCCATCATGGATCTGTTCGGCGAAATGCAGAAATGGGTAGTGGCGGGAAAAGCAATTCCCCGGATTGAAAAACAGGCCGCCAAAATAGAAGAAGCATTAAACAAACTTGCAGAAGTTTCCATTCACATGGGAACAACAGCCATGTCGGAAAAAGTATTAAATGCTTTTGCCAATGCCCATCCTTTCCAGGATGCCACAGGAGATGTCACCATGGCCTGGATGCTGCTCTGGAGAGCCGTCCTTGCCGTGAACAAGCTTGAAACTGCCAAAAAGAAAGACATTTCTTTTTATGAAGGCATCATCAGGTCTTTGCAATTTTTTGTGGAAACCCAGCTTCCCATTACTTTGGGCAGGTTCAACGCACTCATGAATGTCAGCAGTGTCGCCGTGGATATTGAGGATGAGATGTTCCCAAACTAGATAGACCTTATCCTGAATCAACTTATAAAGACGGGATCTGCGATGTATCGCCTTCCCGTCTTTTTTTTAAATCGTTTTGATCCGCATTTCGCAGTTGATACAATCAAACTCAAGCAGAAACCGGCCGGTCTTGTTTTCAAGAAAAAGAGGGTCTTCCCACAATTCCGGAAGCACTTTTATATCCCTGCGGCACTGCCCCCTGGCTTTCAGGATACAAAACCCAAGCGTCATGACAACCCTCCCTGCACCCGGATGATCAAGCTCAAAGGCAGGATCAATGGTTTTTACCCCCCGTTTTTGATAAAATTCAATCGCTTTTCGATTGGAAACATTGGATGTAAAATCAAGATGGTCTTGAGAAAATGGATGAATGTCGGGCCTTGGATTTGAAGGCTCTTTGAAATAGTTTTCCCTTCGTTTTTGCGCAAGGGTTTCCAAAAGCTCCCTTCTGATCCGGTTTAACTCTTTTGTAAGGATAAAATACGGTTTTGAAAAAACACTGAGACTCCTGAGATAAAACAGGGAGTCACCCAGACGGCTCAATTGCTTTTTTAAGGTCGTAAGGGCGCCGTCCTCATCCTTAGCTTCGATCTTTTTGGATTCAGTCACAGCCTCGGCCGTGTTCCCATCCTCATCCAAGCCTTGAAGAACAAATCCTTCAGGAGTTTCAATAAAAGTCAGGTCAAGGGCTATTCTGCGCTCTGAAGATTTTTTGGCCAGTTTTTTATGAAATAAATGATCATGGTTTCGATATATCTCAGTTCCCGGAGAAAGGCCGCTTTTTTTCAGATCATGAGACCCGGCCGGATAAATTTTTTCCTGATCCGCCCTGTTTACCTGGAATCCTTCGAGTTTTCCCCATTGATTAATAAAACAAAGTCCGTCACCATTTTGAACATCCCGGGGATTTTTCAGCGTAAAATATCGTTGCTCCACATGCTCAACAACCCCCATATGCTCTCCGACTGATTTCGGTGTGTTGAGGGACTGGATGCCGGATTTGCCTCCGAAAAGCAGATAATCGGTCTCCCCCCGGTTAAACGTTTTTAAGGGATCCGGCATAAAAAACAACTCTGTTCTGCCCGATGACGCCGGTTTGTATTCGGATGATCCTGTAATGATGGCATCCAGTCTTTTCCGGTAATGGGCTGTAATGTTTTTTACATAGGAGATGTCTTTTAAGCGTCCCTCGATTTTAAACGAAGTAACACCGGCTTCAACCAGATCACGGAGATAATCAGACCTGTTCATATCCTTCAGGGACAAAAGGTATCGGTCTTTTTCCAGCACATGGCCGGCACCATTGACAAGGTCCCAGGCAAGGCGGCAGGGCTGTCCGCATTCTCCCCTGTTGGCGCTTCTTTTCCCAATGGCAGCGCTGAAATAGCAGCAACCGCTGTAGCACGCACAAAGGGCCCCATGGACAAAAACCTCCAGATCCACGGCAGTGTTCTTCCGGATATTCCGGATGGCCTTCAGGGATAGTTCCCTTGCCAGGATCACCCTTTCAAAGCCTGCCGACTCCAAAAACCGGACACGGGCAACAGTGCGGTTGTCAAGCTGGGTGCTGGCAAACAGGGCAATGGGGGGCAGATCCAGTTCAAGAATCCCCAGATCCTGGATAATCAAAGCGTCAGCTCCGGCCTCCCACAACTGCCGGATCAGTTTATGAACCTCATCCAGCTCATGATTAAAAAGGATTGTATTCAGGGCGATATACACTTTTGCCTTGTAAAAATGGGCATAGGCAGCCAATTTTTCAATTTCACCCACTTCATTACCCGCCGCCGCCCTTGCGCTGAATCCTGCAGCACCGATATATACCGCATCTGCGCCATGGCTGACGGCAGCCATCCCCAGTTCCCTGTTTTTTGCCGGTGACAGCAATTCTAATGGTCTAATGGTCACAATCCCTCTTCTTTACCGGACGAATAATTATCTTCCCTGTTTTCATCTCTAACCAATGATGATATAATTCAGTACTTTTTTCAAGGATGATCAGAAAAGAACCCTTTTACAGATGGACGCCATCAGATGAAAACTTTCAAACCCAATGCGCTGCCCCTTTTGATCGGCAGTCTTCCCATGACCGACCACACAGCAGCGCTCAAGCTTGTTTTTGACCATACACCGGATATTCCGCTCTGGGTACAGCTGCCCCTTTACAAAGAAGAGGGTATGATCAGCCAGTTTCTCACCGGTCTTCCAGGATTTGCCGGGGGAACTGAAAAAAATCTTTTAGACACCTCCAAGCCCGGTTTTGATAACGAAATGGTGTCTTTTTTTGAAGATTATCTTGCCCTGGCTGATTCCGGTGAAGACCTGAGCAGTTCACGGTTTGCCCTGTCCGGTTCCAGGGGAAAAGGCTTTTTTGAATTTTTGCGGCAGGTGGATAAAAAAGGCGGGCCCTTTATTGCCCTCAAGGGCCAGGTAACAGGCCCCATTACCTTTGGAACCGCTGTAAAGGATGAAAACGACAAGGATATATTCTATCATGATCAATTGAGGGATGCGGCCATTAAAAAACTGGCCATGAATGCAAGATGGCAGGCAAAAGAATTTTCAAAAAGAGGGGCACTTCCCATTATTTTCCTGGATGAGCCTGCCCTGGCCGGATTCGGAACCTCAGCCTATATTACCATCAGCAAAGCAGACGTTACGCTCTGTATTGAGGAAATTTCCCGGGAAATCCATTCGGAAAGAGGTCTTACCGGGGTTCATGTATGTGCCAACACGGAATGGGATATGCTTTTGGGTTCAGACATTGATATCATCAGCTTTGATGCTTTTTCCTATTTTGACAAATTCATTCTTTATCCTGAAATGATCAGATCATTTTTAAACCAGGGCAAAATACTTGCCTGGGGCATTGTCCCCACGGCAAAACCGGAACTCGTTTCAGCCCAGAACACTCCGGGCCTGACCCGGCTGCTCCATGACCAGATGGATGAATTATCACAAAAGACGGGAATTGATAAAAAAACCATCCTTTCCCAGACCTTTGTTACACCCAGCTGCGGAACCGGCTCCCTTGATCTTGAGTCTGCAAAAAAAGTTTTAAGGCTGACCCGGGAAGTTTCCGAGGCCTTCCGAAAATCCTGATCAAGCATATTGGTTTTCTTGCCCTATTGGTTTTCTTTCAGGGCTTCTGCTGAAAAATCCTTTGAGCGCACTTCAAGATCTTCAAAATACAGGGGATATTGTTTCATGGATTCGTCAAGGATGGCATCCCAGGGAAGATCAGCAAAGGAGCCGTGGTCTTTTACATATTCCATGTGAAGATTCCCTGATTTATCAAAGGGATGAAAAATGGAATCCTTTATTCCGTCAAACTCCAGGGGTCTGACATTAAAATTGTTGCAAAGCTCAAGATTAAATGCCGGTGTGGCTTTGACCCATTTCCCGTTCAGAAAGATTTCTGTGTAGCCATGATACACAAAAACATCTGTTCCCATGAGTTTTCTTAAGCGTTTGGTATTCAGATGGTTCTGAACATCGGCAAATCCAAGCCTTGCCGGAATCTTCCGGCTCCGCAGACAGGCTGCCAGAACCACAGCCTTGGCCACACAATAGCCATACTGCCGCTTCAGAATGGTACTTGCCTTCATGGATTCTTTTTTAGGCTCAATACTGTATGGGTTATACCGGATGGTATCCCGAACGGCGTAATACATCTCTATGGCCTTTTCCGTGTCGGTTTTCCCGGATTGGCTGTGCTGCTCTGCAAACGCAATAATTTCCGGGTGGTCGCTGTCAATATAATATGTCGGTTGAAGATAGACTTCCATAATTTTATTGTCCTGTTCAAATTCTTAGCAAGCATTATTCTTATCCTAATATTCATAAAAAAAGAATATTTATTTGTCTCTCGAAACAAAAATGTACCGCGGTATGAGACAGATCACCATCCTTACCCCGGTTGAATTGTCTTGTTTTCATTGATATTGCATGCCCTGACTGATCAGGCATAATTTATGCTGTTATTTTGAAAAGGATAGCGGTACAAAAGAAAACAGGTGGCCCTGATGAGACCCTATGGAAGAAAAACAAAACAAAAAGTCGGCAATATTCTTATGCAACCCGGCCGGAAATCCGCCCTGGAAAAATTGGCTCTGATCCCTGATGAACAGCTTGTGGGTCACCTTTTTTCTTATTTCTACAATAAAGATGAACTCATCAAATTCCGGAGTATTTCAGCCATGGGCCTTCTGGGCTCCCGCATTGCCCATCGGAACATGGAAAAAGCAAGAATCGTTTTGAGACGCATCATGTGGAATCTGAATGACGAATCAGGAGGAATCGGGTGGGGCTCACCCGAAGCAATGGGAGAAATTTTATCTCTTAGCCCGGAACTTGCATTTGAGTTCAAATCCATTCTTTTTTCATATCTTGATCCGGATGGAAATCATATTGAACATGAAATGCTTCAACGGGGGGTTTTATGGGGAATCGGGACTTATCTTAAAGCCCACCCCCATGATCTCAGCGAAAAAACAAAAGGGCTCCTTTACGGGTGCCTGCAGGCCGATGACCCGATCAAACTTGCCTATTGCATCAGGGCGCTATCCAATGCCAAAAAATTTTATTGCAGCCTTGTGCCTGAGCACATCATTGCCGATGACCGGCAGGTGGATCTTTTTAACGGCTGGGATTTTGACTCAACCCGGATTTCAGACCTTATAAGAGAATGTGAGGGCAAAAGATTTTTTGCGTAACAGGCCTTGTGGCATGGATATTGTACGGATATTTTGCATAGTCGAACAAGACCTGTATAAAATATGCTTTTTATATAAGGGCTCAAACGAATTATGAGCAGCCCAATGCGTGTGAAAGAAAAAAAATGCCATGCTGAAAAAAAAATGTGACATAAACATTGCCCGGACCATTGAACTTGCAAAAAAAATGATCAAGCTTGCTCAGTCCGGCTATGAAGACAGAGAAGATCCGAATTGCGGTATTCTTTACGGCATCCTCCTGGATTCCGGCTATAGGCTTTTAGATCTTGCGCAGAAAGAAAAAGCAGCGCACGTGCAAAAAGGCTGGTGGGACAATTCAATCAAAGAGGAAAAGCATTAATGAGGGTTCCTGTAATTGATCTAGGATGCTGCATCCTCTGCGAAGTCTGTGTTGAGATTGCTCCCCACGCGTTTAAAATTAATGATGCAGGCTATGTGGAGGTTTTCCCGCTGGATGATTATTCTGATGAAGAGATTCATGAAGCCATAAAAAACTGCCCAAAAGATTGCATTACCTGGGAATAAAAACCCGGCCCAAACGGCTGGCAAGCCTTGTCCAAAAGCCCCCCTTCTTTTTTTAAATTTTTAAAAAAATCATAAATTTTTGTCCCATCCATTAGAAAACCATTGCACCTGATACACAAATGTGTCATTTACCTCTTCATTATGGATCAGCAACCAATGTTTAATATACGGGATATACCAGAATGTCGGATTTGACACATACACTTCTTGATCACGAAAACCTCAATCTTGTTCTTGATAGCCTGAAACTCGGCATTATTGCCCATACCCCGGACAGGATCATTACAGTCTTTAACAAAGAAGCCGAAAGGATCACAGGGTATTATAAGGAAGAGGTAATCGGCAAGGATTGCCATCTTGTTTTTGAATCCCCTTTCTGCGGCGGCAAATGCTCTTTTTGTGACAACGCTTCAGCATTTTTCTCAGGAACAAAAGAATATCCTTTGAGCATTGTTACAAAAGACGGTTCAACCCGTCAGCTGGAGATGACCGTTTCCGCCATCATCGACCATGCCAACATTTTCAAGGGTGTTCTTGCATCCTTTCGGGATGTGACGGAATCCTTTAATCTTTCCCTGAAAGCGGAAAACCTTTCCAGCTTTGCCGGCATCATCGGCAAAGACAAAATCATGCAGGATATTTTCCGGCAGATCAGGGATGTTGCCCTGTATAATTATCCGGTTCACATTTCAGGAGACACCGGGACGGGAAAAGAGCGCGTGGCCTATGCCATCCACGATATCAGCGCCTATGGAAACGGCGCCTTTGTCCCGGTCAACTGCGGGGCCATTCCCGAAGGAATTGTGGAAAGCGAATTGTTCGGGCATGTCAAAGGCGCATTTTCAGGTGCCATTAAAGACCGGAAAGGGCGGTTTGAGCTGGCCCACAAGGGAACCCTTTTCCTGGATGAAGTGGCTGATCTGCCCCTGAAGACCCAGGTAAAACTCTTAAGATTCCTTCAGGAAGGAACCTTTGAAAAAGTCGGCGGGGAAAAAAAAGAATCCGTGGATGTCCGGATCATCAGTGCAGCCAATAAAAATCTCAAGGAAGAAGTCAAGACCGGCAGATTCAGGGAAGACCTGTTTTACCGGCTCAATGTGATTCCCATTCATCTGCCGCCCCTAAGACAGAGAAAAAGCGATATCCCTCTTCTGGCTGCCCATTTTCTAAAGGAAGCTGAACAGGAAAGCAATAATCCCATCCCGGAACTGACCGGCGAAAGCCTGGATATTCTCCTAGATTATCACTGGCCCGGCAATGTCAGGGAATTGAAGAATGTGATCCAGTTTTCAGTGGTGCGGTCCCGGGGAAACAAAATCCTGCCTTCTGACCTTCCCCTGGAAATCACCCAGGGCAGGGATCTCATGGTCAGATCATCCCAAAGATCCACAGTTCAGGCAGACACGATTCCCCTCAAAGGGAAGCTGGACCTTGAATCGGTCAAGATCGCCCTTAAAAAGACCGGGGGAAACAAATCAAAGGCTGCAAGGGTTTTAGGGGTTGGAAGAGCAACCCTTTACAGGTTTTTGACCCAGAATGAAGAATTAAAACATTATGCAGACCAGGTCTGATAATATCAATCCAGAATCTTTAATTTTTTCTCTGTTTCATCAAACCCGAATCGGATGGTCGCATCGGGCTTGAATTCTCCCTTTAAAATCGCAAGAGACAAGGGATTCTCAAGTTCCTGCTGGATAACCCGTTTCAAGGGCCTTGCCCCGAATACAGGGTCATAGCCCTTCTGAGCCAGATGCTGCATGGCCCGGCTGTCCAGGCTGATGGAAAGGTTGCGTGAGTTCAGCCGTTTGTTGAGTTTTTCGATCTGGATGGAAGCAATCTCCTGGATATTCTCCAGGGTCAGGGAATGGAAGGTGATGATCTCATCAATCCGGTTTAAAAACTCAGGCCGAAAGGCTTGTTTTAAGGCATGATCAATCCCCTGCCTCACCCCTTCATCTTCAAGCCCCTGTGTGCCTGCTTCCTGTAGAAGCCTTGACCCCACATTGGAGGTCATGATGATGATGGTATTTTTAAAATCCACAGTCCGGCCGTGACCATCCGTCATCCTGCCGTCGTCCAGAACCTGGAGCAGCACATTGAACACATCCTGGTGAGCCTTTTCTATCTCGTCAAACAGGATGACCGAATAGGGACGCCGTCTCACTGCCTCGGTGAGATATCCCCCTTCATCATAGCCCACATATCCCGGGGGGGCGCCGATGAGCCTTGCCACGGAATGCTTTTCCATATATTCGGACATGTCCACCCGGATCATGGCCTGGCTGGAATCAAAAATGAATTCTGCCAGGGATTTGGCAAGTTCGGTTTTTCCCACACCTGTCGGCCCCATGAAAATAAAGGTGCCGATGGGCCGGTCTTCGGGCTGGAGCCCGGACCGGGCGCGCCGGACAGCGTTGGATACCGCGTCAATGGCTTTTTCCTGGCCAATGACCCGTTTTTTGATATGGCTTTCCATCTGGACCAGTTTTTCCTGTTCTCCTTTCAACATGCTGGCTACCGGGATACCGGTCCAGGAGGAAACCACCTCAGCCACATCAGAGGCTTCCACATCTTCTTTGAGCATTCTTTTATCCTTTTGAAGACCGTCCAGGGCCTGCTTTCTATTTAAAAGATCCCTTTGAAGCTGCTCAATGGTGCCGTACCGGATCTTGGCCACGGTTTCCAGATCCCCGTTTCGTTCCGCCACATGGGCCTGGGTCTGGTACCGGTCGATCTCTTCCCTGACCGCACTGATTTCCTGGATGATCTTTTTTTCAGTATCCCAGTGCAGTTTCAAAGGAGCAACCTCTTCCTGCATGGCTGCAATATCCTTTTCAAGCTTTTCCAGCCGCTCCACAGATGCCCTGTCCTTTTCCTTTATCAAGGCCTGGCGTTCGATCTGGGCCTGGGTAATTTTACGCTGGATCTCGTCAATTTCCCTTGGCATGGAGTCTATTTCAATCCTCAACCGGGAGGCGCATTCATCAATCAGATCCACGGCCTTGTCCGGCAGAAACCGGTCGGCAATATAGCGGTTGGACAGGGTGGCCGCGGCCACAAGGGCGGAATCCTTGATCCTTATGCCGTGGTGAACCTCGTATTTTTCCTTCAGCCCCCTTAAAATGGAAACGGTGTCCTCAACACTGGGCTCCTTTGCCAGAACAGGCTGGAACCGCCGCTCAAGGGCGGCATCTTTTTCAATATATTTGCGGTATTCATTCAGGGTGGTGGCGCCGACACATCTTAAGGTCCCCCTGGCAAGGGCGGGTTTGAGCATGTTGGAAGCATCCACTGAACCTTCGGCAGCCCCTGCACCCACAACCGTATGCAGCTCATCAATAAACAGAACGATTTCCCCTTCAGCTGCCTCCACCTCTTTTAAGACAGCCTTCAGGCGTTCTTCAAATTCACCCCGGAATTTGGCTCCAGCCACCAGCGCGCCCATATCAAGGGCAATGACCCGCCGGTTTTTTAAAGAATCAGACACATCCCCCTCAATAATTCTCTGGGCCAGACCTTCCACAATTGCGGTCTTGCCCACGCCCGGCTCACCAATGAGAACCGGGTTGTTTTTTCTTCGCCTGGACAGAACCTGGACAATCCGCCGGATTTCCTCATCCCGGCCAATAACCGGGTCCAGTTTTCCGTCACGGGCAAGCTTTGTCAGGTCTCTGCCGAATTTTTCAAGGGCCTGGTATTTTTCTTCAGGATTCTGGTCGGTGACGCTCTGGTTTCCCCGGATGTCTTTGAGCACCGTCAATATGGCCTCCCGGGACACACCGTTTTTTTTCAGGATATTAAACGCCTCCCCTTTTACGGCAGCAAGGGCCAGGAGGATATGTTCCAGGCTCACATACTGATCCTTCATTTTTTCTGCTTCTGAAAAAGACGCATCCAGTATCTTTTTGCCATCCTGTGAAAGATAAACAGTTGTGGGTCCGGACACGGTGGCAAGCCGGTCAATAGCTGCCTGAACATCCCGTTTCAGGGCATCAATATCAACCCCGATTTTTTTCAATATGGATAAGACAATTCCCTGGTCATCCTCAGCCATGACCTTTAAAAAATGGATGGGGTCAATGGCCTGATTCCCGTATTTCTCTGCAAAATCATGGGCGGATTGAACGAGTTCCTGAGATTTCACCGTAAGCTTATCAAGTTTCATGGATCACCTTTCATTATTTTTTATGATTTTTGAAATAAAGTAATGCAACTCGCTCCACCGTCAAGCCGATTTCCATTTTTTTATTTAATCTCCCCTGTCCGGTCTCCTGTTTTGTCATTGACAGCTCCTACTCTGTGGTATATTTTATGGAGCATTACATATATAACATTAAAATATTATTGGAAAAAGAGCAGGAATGGAAAGCGAAAAATTTAAAACCATCAGGGCAAGGCTCAATAAGACGCAAAAAGAAATGGCCCAGCTTCTGGGGGTTTCCATAAAGGCCATTCACAGCTATGAGCAGGGATGGCGGAAAATCCCCCACCATGTTGAGCGCCAGATTCTTTTTCTTTTTTCAAGGGCTCTGCTGATTGCCGGAAAACTCAACGATAAATGCTGGGATATTTTAAAATGCCCGGAAAAACGGCAGAGAAAATGCCCGGCCTTTGAATTTAATTCCGGAGAGCTCTGCTGGTTCATCAACGGGACCAAATGCAGCGGAGAAGCTCAGAATTCCTGGGAAGACAAAATGGAAGAATGCAGCTGCTGCAAAGTATTTAAAAGTTTTTTTGAACCCTGAAAAAGGATGTGTATATCATGGATGATTTTATCATTAACAGTCTATGCCGGACCGGCAGGGAAAATGCTTCAGACCATCGAAAAGAGCTGTCGGGCATAATCAACACCATTCTATCCTCCATGGACGACAAACAGTGTTTTGCCCATATCGGGGATGCGCCCATTCATTTTTCAACCTCTGTCAGGGAAATGATTGATAAATTCAGGGAAGTCCTTTTCCCGGGCTATTTTTCAGATGAAAAAATAGACGGAGCCAATCTTGTTTATCATCTGGGCCAGGGCATATCAAAACTCTACGACATCCTGTCCGAACAGATCATCCATGTCTTAAGGCATGACTGCCTCCGCTACGGCCAGGCCTGCACTGAATGTGAACACAGCGGCAATGATGTTGCCCTGAACGTGATCAAAAAAATCCCGGATCTGCGCGTCACACTGGCCGAAGATATCAAAGGCGCCTATGACGGGGACCCGGCTGCCAAAAGCCATGATGAAATCATTTTCTCCTATCCCGGACTCTATGCCATCACGGTCTACCGCATCGCCCACCTTCTTCACAACCAGGGGGTTCCCCAGTTGCCCAGGATCATGACCGAGCACGCCCACAGCATGACCGGGATTGATATCCATCCGGGTGCCAAAATAGGCAATCGCTTTGTCATTGATCACGGCACAGGTCTTGTCATCGGGGAAACCAGTGTCATCGGAAACAATGTCAGAGTATATCAGAATGTCACCATCGGCGCCCTGTCCCTGCCGCCCAATGCCGGCAAAAAGCTTCGCGGCGCCAAACGCCATCCCACCATTGAGGATGATGTCATCATCTATTCCGGGGCCACCCTCCTGGGCGGGGACACCGTGGTCGGCGCCCGGTCTGTTGTGGGTGGAAATGTCTGGCTCACAAGCTCCATCCCGCCGGACACCAAGGTGTTTATCGACTCTCCCCGCCTTATTTACAAATACCAGGAAACAGAGGAGAAAACCCATGAATATCAGGCCTGATATGATACATGCCATCGGCAACACCCCGCTCATCCATATCAAAACCGCCAGCCGGATAACCGGGTCAGACATCTATGGAAAGGCTGAATTTTTTAATCCCCTGTCCAGTGTCAAAGACCGCATCGGCCGGGCCATGATAGAGGATGCCCTTCAAACCGGAAAAATCAATGCCGGTTCCATTATCGTGGAACCCACCAGCGGCAACACCGGCATTGCCCTGGCCTTTGTGGCCAGGATCAAGGGCCTCAAACTCATCCTCACCATGCCCGAAACCCTGAGCATTGAACGGCGGCAGATCTTAAAACATCTAGGCGCAGAACTGGTTTTGACTGAAGGTGCCAAAGGCATGAAAGGGGCCATCGAAGAGGCAAAAAAAATCATAGAGAACACCCCCAATGCCTTTATGCCGGACCAGTTTTCCAACCCGGCCAACCCTGAAATCCACCGCAGAACCACAGCCCTTGAAATCTGGAACGGCACACAAGGCAAAATCGATATCTTTGTGGCCGGCGTGGGCACCGGCGGCACCATCACGGGCGTATCCGAAGTCCTGAAACAGAAAAAACCCGGATTCAAAGCCATTGCCGTGGAGCCCTCAGCCTCGCCCGTCATCTCCGGCGGCAACCCCGGCCCCCACAAAATCCAGGGAATCGGTGCAGGCTTCATCCCCAAAAACCTGAATGTAAATATCCTGGATGAAATCATCCAGGTGCAGAACGAAGAAGCCTTTCAGGGCGCCAAAGATCTTGCCCTTGAAGAAGGCATCCTCTGCGGCATTTCATCGGGAGCCGCCTTCCATGCAGCCAAACTTGTGGCTTCACGGCCGGAAAATAAAGGCAAAACCATTGTCTTTGTCATCTGCGACACAGGAGAAAGATATCTGAGCACGGATCTGTTCAGGACGACATAAACCAATGACAGTCCCATGACTGGTCCCGGCAGGTCTTCTAAAATTCCATTACTGGCATCATTACCGGCATAGGGAATCCTGGTGAAAAATCTCTTGGTCATTATCCAATTGTAATTTTGCCCACAATCTCAGAAATTTAAACTTTTCCAAAATCCGGTTGCTCTCCAATATTCCTGAATGGACAGACAAGGATTTCATTAAACTTTAGTATGTATAAAGATTAATATTGAGTATGAGGCATATTTAAATATTTACAGGTATTTTATCAGGTGATATGCATTGAATAAAATCTTTATGGGATAGGGGGAAACTTGTGATTCAATTTGCATTTCATAACAACATATAGTGCGCGCTGAGAAGATGATAAAAAATTATTATAATAAAATTTAATTTTCATTGACTGGGTGGTACCACATACGGTACTTATAATTAAGGAAAATGACAGACAGGCTGTTAAAATTATATAAAAAGGTTAAAGATTCGCCGAATAATGCCTCGTTTTCAGATCTTTGTAAATTGGCTGAAGAAATTGGTTTTGTTTTTAGGAATCAATCAGGAAGTCACTCTATTTACAAACATCCTAACTATAATCAGATTATGAATTTTCAGCCTGACAAAAGAGATAAAAGTAAAGCAAAACGTTATCAAGTGTCTCAATTGATTAGTTTTATTGATGATAATAAAATAATCAGGGAAGAATAAATTATGGATAAATATTCAATTAATATTATTTGGAGCGAGGAAGACTGTTGCTATATAGCAACCATCCCAGAATTTAATGGGTTATCTGCACACGGTGATACGCCAGAAGAAGCTATCGAAGAGGCCAAAGTTGCTCTAAAGGCTTTTCTTAAGGTTTATAAAGAGGATGGATGCACAATTCCTGAGCCACAAACCCTAAGTGAATTCAGTGGTCAAACCCGAATTCGATTGCCAAAATCCCTCCATGCTAAGTTAGCAAGGCAAGCAGATAGAGAAGGAGTCTCATTAAATTCATATATGGTACATCTTTTGAGTGAACAACACTTAAAACATCAAATTGAAAAGCTATTGAAAGAAAACCAAAGGAATACTACTTTTATTAACGTCCCTCATGAAAAGGCTGGTCTAATGCCTGTCAGATCAGTCGAAAAATATATTATGTACACAGACTGGAATGATGAGAATCTTCTTGAATCAAAAATAGAGTAATAAAATGAAATTAGCAAACCAAATAAATACTATTGTTTGTGATGATATACGACATGAAATTGGTGGTAAGGCGTCATTGATGGGCATCTATCTAAGAGATATTGTAGTAGACGATATCCCTACTATATTACCGACGCTTTGCTTTATGTTTACATTTGAAGGCCCTAAAACGAATTTATCTGGGTTGAAAATAACCATAAAACAATCCGACACTACAACTAACTTAGTGGAGCTAAAAGATTTTCCTGATGAAGTGAATTCTGAAGTAACTGCAAATGTTATGGCTAAGATTTCGCCTTTTAGAATAAATAAGGAAGAAAAAGTGGTTATTCAATTTACACATTCAGCACTAAAACGGCCATTATCAGTTCATTCTTTTAAAATAACCAAAAAGGCATCTATCGATTAGCTTATATAGAAACATCCCTCTTTCAGATTTCATTCATTCAGTTTTATAGGATATAAAGCTGAACCATGACCGAATTCCAACCCTACAGTAAATAATATACTTGAAAAAAAGATCACATTCTAAGGATAAGATAATTTATACAATATTTGATTCTCAAACCCGCTACCCCTTGCAATAAAAGGACAGGAAATTCCTTCCAGACTCATTTCAACGGGGATGTTTCAGATCCGATTGCATCTCCATACGGTTTCCTGTATCTTAAACATTCCGCAGATAATGCGGATATGATATCCAGGAGCGCCAACCCCTAACATGGAGGTAAGAACATGTATTACATTGTTGAAACACATAAATCGTTTGCTCAGGCATCGGAAGACCTTGAGGCTGCGGTAAAGGGCAACGGCTTTGGCGTGTTGCATGTCCACGACATCGGGACGACGCTTCGCGGCAAAGGCATTTCATTGGAAGAGGACTGCAAAGTCTTTGAAGTCTGCAATCCGATCCAGGCCGGGAAAGTCCTGGCAACCGACATGCGCCTGAACATGGCCCTGCCATGCCGGATATCGGTATTTACGGACAAGGGGAAAACCAAGATCGGTCTGATCCGGCCGCTTCAAATGCTTACCGCCTTGTCCGATGATCCTTTCTTGGCCCAGATTGCCAATGATGTGGAGAAAAAAACCATTCAGATGGTTGACGAGGCAAAATAAAATGGACATGCTTCTTTTTGCTATTGACAGCACCCTGCTCAAAGATGGCGGAGCTTCCGGAAAAGCCTTTGACCGTGCATTTCAGCACCTTTTTTCAGTCATCCCTCCGGCAGTGGACAAATTGGGAAAGGCCTGCATCAGGGATGTATTTGCCTTTGGCGGCTTCGGGTCTGATGCGGCTGTTTTAGAAGACCTCAGCGATACCGGGTCCATCATGGGATTGTTGGCAGGCCTTAAGGCAAAAAAGCAGGCCGGGTTGCTGGAAAGACCCTCGTGCTGAACCCGGTCATCCATATTGTCCGTGCAGAAACCGGCGGCCTTTTGATTGACCGGTTTTCCGCCCGTGAGAAAGAGGCCTGGTGCATCTTTGGCACCATCCATTCCGGGGTTCATGAATTTTTCAGGCTCATCACCGGGGATATGCCCGGAGCGTTGGCAGAGGTTCTGGACCTGCCGGAAAACCCCGGCATTGTGTCCTTTAGAAAACAGCAGGCTGTCTATGAATCAGAGCTGAAAAAAGACGACACCGACTTTATGGACAGGATTGATACCGGGACTTTGGCCTGGGAGTTTATTGTTGATGCCGAACGCCATAAAGGCCTGATAGAGGCTCTTCATCTGACCGAATGCCTGGAAAAGGGATATCGTGAACTCAGCACCGGCCAGTCCAGAAAACTCATGATTCTTTCGGAATTTTCAAAAAAACCTTCCTGCCTCATCATTGAAACCCCTTTTGAGGGGCTGGACCCTTTGAGCTGCATGGAATTGAGCGAGGCCCTCAAAAACCTTCACAAAGCAGGGGTGCTGCTGATTCTCTTTGTTTTTAACCAGTCCGATATCCCGGCCTTTTGCACCCATATTGCGGTCATGGCAAAGGGCAGCCTGGTATTTCAGGGGCCGCGCGAAAAAGGAGCCCAATGGCTTGCCCATGAACTGAAACAGGGGATTCCTGATTTCCAGGCATCATCTAAGGACCTTCAAAAAGCTGAGACACTGCATCATAATGGGTTTGATGACACCTTCCTGGTCCGGCTGAACCAGGGATCTGCCGGGTATGGCGGCAAAACTGTGTTCCAGGGGCTGACCCTGAACATCGCACCAGGGCAGCACACCCTTGTCACCGGCCCCAACGGCAGCGGGAAATCCACCCTGCTCCAGATGATCACAGGGGATCACCCGGCCTGCTACCAGAATGACCTGTCCATCTTCGGCATCAAAAGGGGCAGCGGAGAATCCATCTGGGACCTGAAAAAAGACATGGGCATTGTCAGCTCTGAGCTTCACCGGAATTATCATGTGCCGGGAAGCGCCTTGAGCGCTTTGATTTCAGGCTATTTTGACTCCATCGGCGTATATCAGAATGCAACCCCCGGTCAAAAACAAGAGGCCATGACATGGCTGGAACGTATCGGCATGAAAAGCAGGGGTCAAACCCCCTTCCGGAATTTAAGTTTTGGTGATCAGCGCCTGGTGCTGATAGCCCGGGCATTGATCAAAGTGCCGAAACTATTGATCCTGGATGAACCCACCCAGGGACTGGATGAACTGAACAGAAAATCCGTGCTTGATTTTATTGAAGATATGGCAAAAGAAAATATCTCTACCATCCTCTATGTCAGCCACCGGGAGGATGAATTCAGAAAATTTTTCCTTCAGCATGTCAGGATTGGTTGATCAGGCCAGCAGCCCTCGTTTTTTAAGAAGGGGGACCGGGTCCACGATATGCCGAGGGAACCATTTTTCCTGGTCCCCGGATTCCAGGGCAAGGGACAAAAGCTCGGAAAAATGAAGGACCGGGATGGGATTTTCAAGGGTACAGCGGATTTCAAGATTCAAATGGCACATGGAACAGGCGGTTACAAGGCATTCAGCCCCGGCTTCCATGGCCTTGAAAATGATTTCATTGACAACCTTTCGTGCGATATCCGGTTTTGCAACGGACAGATAGGTGCCGCAGCATCGGTTGGCATAGCCATAGGAAACAATGTCCGCCCCCAGTTGCTTCAGGCTTTTTTCAATGATCCCCACATGACTTTTTTCAAACCTTAAATCCGGCGGCATGGAGAGCATGCACCCGTAATAGGGGGCCGCCTTGAGGTGTTTTAATCTGGTTTCAGGGGCATCCATGTAGTCTTCCAGGCGGATTCGGTTAAAAATCTCAAAAAAATGGATGATCTCCAGCTCGTCATCAAAGGGCTTTTCAAAAAAGTCTTCATACTCCTGCCTTAAGGCCGGGTCAGCCTTGATTTTGAGAAAGCTTGACTTCAGGCGAAGGAGGCAGCTCGGGCAGGCAATCAAAAGCGGGATGCCTTTGGGAGCCAGGGAAATATTTCTCATGGGGAGAAATTTGGCAGCCTTCTTGTCAATGCTGTGGGCAGAGGAAGACCCGCAGCAGTTCCAGTCTTCAAGTTCTGTCAGCTCAATATTGACGGCTTTACAGAATTTAAGCAGAGACAGGGTGTTTTCATGGCCTGAGGCTTTTAAGGAACATCCCGGGAAAAATGAAAATCTTAATTTTCCGGGTTTAAGGCCTGCGTCATTTGTTCTTGAAGATTTTATCAATGGCTTTTTTATCCTGAATTTTTGACGGGGTTAAATCCAGTTTCCTTTTTTTCAGCATTTTCAGCCCAACGCCCATATCGCTGAGAAGGTCCATTTTCTTCAGTTTATACCGCATCATGATCTCAAGCTTGTGGGTCCTGCCGTATTTTCGAACCGTGTTCAAGACTTCCCTGTGAAAATTAAGGATATCCGGTTCTGCAATTTCAACCCCTGTTTCAAGGGCCCTATGCCGAAGCCCGTCCATGAGTGCCGGGATATCAATGGCCATGGGGCAGCCGCTGCTGCAAGTGTTGCACCCCACACACACCCAGATGGTGGAACTTTTTAAAGCCTCATCCGCCATGCCGAGCTGGATGAGGCGGATGATCTTGTTTGGGGCATAGTCCATTCCTTCCACAAAAGGGCACCCGTTTGCGCAGGTCTTGCAGTGCAGGCAAAGATTAAAATCAACCCCTGTGTTTTTCTGAATTTCCCCTGCAAAGTCAGGGTGGCACTCTTGAAGGATGATCATATAACCTTGCCGTCTTTCCAGAAGGGGGACATGGCCCTTAATTTCTCAATCACCGGAACCAGGGCGGTAATGATATGATCCATTTCTTTTTTTGTATTGTAATGGGACAAAGAAAACCGGATGGACCCGTGGGCCGATTTAAAGGGTACTTCCATGGCCATGAGCACATGGGAAGGGTCAAGAGACCCGGAGGTGCAGGCAGAGCCTGAAGAGGCGCAGATGCCTTCACGGTCCAGCATGAGCAGGATGGATTCGCCTTCCACTGCATCAAACCCGATGGACAGGGTGTTGGGAAGCCGTTTTTCCAGATCACCATTGACCGAGGAAGATGGGATCTTTTCAAGAAGTGCATTCTGAAGATAATCCCGCAAGCCCTTGACTTTTGTATCCATGATGGGCAGATGTTCCTTGGCAAGCTCAGCTGCCTTTCCAAGCCCGATAATGGAAACTGCGTTTTCCGTTCCGCCCCGCCGGCCTTTTTCCTGATGGCCGCCGATGAGAAAGGGGGAAAACTTCAGCCCTTTTTTGATATATAGCACGCCGACCCCTTTGGGCGCATGGATTTTATGCCCGGAAAGACTCAGCATGTCCACGCCTGCGGCCTTTACGTCAATGGGAACTTTTCCTGCAGCCTGGACTGCATCGGTATGAAAAAGGATGCCTTTTTCCCTTACCTTTTGTGCAATTTCCTTAATGGGGAACAGGACCCCGGTTTCATTGTTGGCCCACATCAAAGACACAATGGCGGTATTGCCTGACAGGCTCTTATAAAGAACATCCAGGTTGAGAAGACCTTTTTTGTCCACAGGCACAAAGGTGACCTCATATCCTTTTGTCCGTTTCAAGAGCTTATAAAGGTTGTTGATGGCCGGGTGCTCCACATTTGAGGTGACTATATGCTTTTTGTCCGGATAGGCGTTGATGGCGGAATAAACGGCTGAATTATCGCTTTCCGTGCCGCAGCTCGTAAACACAATCTCATCCGGATCGGCATTGATGAAATCCGCCACCCTCTGTCTGGCTTCTTTGATCTTTTTCCCCACCTGATCCCCAAAGGTGTGCATGGAAGAAGGATTGCCGTAAAGCTCTCCAAAATAGGGAAGCATTTCTTTAATGACTTCATCAGCCACTTTTGTTGTTGCATTGTTGTCTGTGTAAACTGTTTTCATTTTATCATCCTGTCCTTGAGCATGACTGATTCAATGAGATCTTCTATCCTGTCCAGGCATTTGCCGCAACCGCCGCCGGCCTTGAGATAATGGGTCACATCTTCGGTGGTTTTTAATCCGTTTTTCTTGACTGCATCTAAAATTTCAAGATCTGTCACATCAAAACATTCGCATACCATCTGTCCCGGTTTTTCAAGGATCTGGACTCCCCTGTAATTGGCAATGGCCTTTTTCAGGGCTGACTGTCCCATGACCGAGCAATGCATTTTTTCCTTGGGCAGCCCCCCAAGATAATCTGAAATATCCTCATTGGTGAGTTTTGCAGCATCTGTCAGGGTCATGCCCTTGATGATCTCTGTCAGGGCTGAAGACGAAGCCACGGCACTGGCGCATCCAAAGGTCATAAAGGACGCATCCACAATTCTTTCATTCTCATTCACTTTTAAAAACAGCTTCAATGCATCTCCGCAATTGAGCGAACCGGTTTCCCCGACGGCATTGGCGCCTTCCAGCTCCCCCACATTCCGGGGTTTTAAAAAATGGTCTTTCACCTTATCTGTATAATCCCACATATATCTTCTCCTTCATCAAATCTTTTTCAAGGATTTTCAGTGTTATTCAATAATCTTAGCCTAAAATACTACAGCGTGGTAGAAAGTCAATAAACAGAAATGATTTTTAGACTGTCAATCCAGGCATATGGGAAGCGATTGACCCATCCTGATCTGCCGTGCAGTGATTACCGTATCCCAGACCATTATCTCCACCCCGTTTTTAAAGGCTTTTCTGAGTTTTTCCCCATAACTCTTGTCGATTTTGTCCGCTGGCCTGAACCCTTTTGCATCCATCCGCTGAACCAGAAAAAAGATCACGCCCCTGTGGCCGAGGCCCACGAGTTGTTCAAGCTCCTCCAGATGTTTTTGCCCCCTTTTTGTCACGGCATCCGGGAACATGGCCATGCCGTCCTCCACCAGGGTGCAGTTTTTGATCTCTATATAACATTTCCGGTTTTCCCCGGTTTCAGAATCAGGGCTGCCTTCAAGAAGAAGGTCCAGACGGGTATGGGCACTGGTTTTCACTTCCCCTGTAACCCTGTCATAGCCCGAAAGGTCAGGGATCAGACCCTTTTCAATGCAGTGTTTTAAAAATTTATTGGGAACCTGGGTATTGATGCCGACAAGGGTTTTGGGCACCTGAACAAGCTCCCATGTATACCGGTATTTTCGTTTGGGGTTGTCGCTTTGAGAAAGAAAAACCTTTGATCCCGGAACGGCACAGCCTTTCATGGACCCGGAATTGGGACAATGGACCGTAACGGTTTCCCCTGTTTCAAGGGTCACATCGGCCAGAAACCTTTTATGCCGCCGGATCAGGGTTCCGAAAACCAGGGGCGGCAGGATAAATCCCGCATCGCTCGCGCTGGATACTCCATCATAATTCAACTGCAGACCACCTGTCTTAATCCGTCCATGCTCATTTCCCGCCTGATGCCGAACCGGGTGAGGCAAAAATCATATTTCACCGGGTCATTTTTTGAAATCTTTCTGAACCCTTGTGTAATTTCAAGGGCTGTTATCAAATCCGCATTTTTGCGCCGGGTAAATCCCAGCATCAGGCCTGCCTGGTGCATGTGGGTATCCAGGGGAATGATCAGCTGGGATGGGCATGCCTTTTCCCAACCGCCCGGATCAACCGCATCCTGCCGGATCATCCAGCGTAAAAACAACAGGCTTCTCTTGCAGGCGCTCTTTTTTTGGGGATCAGCCAGGAGATGACCCATTTTAAGCCCCCTGCCAAGCTGCCGGGAAAGAAAGGAAAGCCCTTCCAGAACAGTCTCATCCCTCAAAGACCACCCCTGATAAAAACAATTTTCAAGGGATGAGAATTCATCCAGGACCTGCCGGATTCCCCATAAGAGGTGAACCAGATGGTTTTCATCGGCAAACCGGTATCGAAACCCTTTAAACTCCCGGGCCATATCCATCCGGGTCCGGTTCAGGATATAGGCATGGGGTGAGGGCGACAGCTTTTCAAGGACATTGCCCACGATTTTCAGAATCATCTCCACCCGGCCATAGGCAAGACAGGCAGCCATGAGTCCGGCAATTTCCCGGTCCTTTTTATCCGGATAATCGTACAGAAACATGAGTGGGTCTGGGTTTACAAACCGCCTTTGATTATAGGCAGAATACAGACAGTCGAGTTTTTCCTTTAGATGGCTATCCATGGCCCGGAAAAGGTACTTCCAGATGACCGGACATAATGTCCATGATTTCCTTTGCATCGGTATTAAACTCATATTCGCCGGGCAGCATGACACCGAGTGTCTTTTTTGAGCCGTCAGGGAACACAACCGCCCGGCTGGTCATCTTTCCGTCAAAATAAATATTACCTTTTTTAATAACGGTCACATTTTTAAATTCCGTCATGGGCTTCTCCTTTCATTTCTTCGTCAGTCATATCCCTTGCAGAAGCAACCCGCATTTTTCGTTTCAAAAGGCAAATACCGGAAAAAAACGGTTCACATGGGTCCTGTTTTCACATCATGCTGACACCGATTTCTGGTATTATTCCCGGCCCCATTCAAAACCCACGCACTTTTTACCAATGATTTATCTGATTTTGCCATAAAGCGTGTATATTCACAACCGCAATATATTGTGATCGGCTTAAATCATCAAAAATTTTTTATGTTCTGGTATCATTGACCCTCAGCCGATTTTTCAGATTTTGAAATGGATAATTAACCTTGACTGACAAGCCACATCAATTTTTCAAGTTTTTATGTATAAAAAACACTCCGGAAGAATGACAGGAGATGATGAATACGGCTCATAAATTTAAATTGAAATTTTGAAACTAAAAAAACATAATATACCCTATGGGGGGTTTTTTAAAATTTATCCGGACCGAGCCCTATGAATGTATGTAAACACCATCAAAGCCTGAAGCATTCACAGCCCTTATAGACAAAGACAACAGTTAAGCCATATCTCCAGTTTCCATTTTTCTGAGAGGGGTTCAATCGAACAATGTTAAAAAACCTGCCACCCATAATAAAGAAGTGACAGGTTTTATGGTATTGTTTTTTACACCTTGCTATTATGTTTGATCAGCTAATTTTTTGGATGAGTAGGAGGGCACAGTCTTATAGCCGGAGCCTCCAGATCCGATAAAAGAAGCCTCCGCCGTTGTTCCATGGTTTATGGTGCTAAAATCAGGATACGCATTACCACCGTGCTCGCTGGAATCAAGACCTTCCAGTTCCTCTTCTCGAGAGACCCGCAGTCCCATGGTGGCATCAATCAGTTTGAAGAGAAGAAAAGCTAAAGTGAATGTCCAGGCAAAACAGGACGCAATTCCAATTAACTGAACTGAAACAATTTTAAGGGACATTCCATCCATATTGAAAAGACCGGCTGCAAGAGTCCCCCAGGCTCCATTTACACCATGAACCGAAATCGCCCCGACAGGATCATCAATTTTAATTTTATCAAAAAACACAACTGAGAATACAACAATGATACCTGCAATGAGACCGATCAGAATTGAACTGCCAGGTGTAACATTTGCACACCCGGCGGTAATTGCGACAAGTCCTGCCAGAGCACCATTCAAACTCATACCAACGTCGGGTTTCCCAAATTTCACCCATGAAACAAACATGGCCATTACACAACCAGCTGCGGCGGCAAGGTTTGTATTGACAAAAATCATAGCAATATCTTTATTTGCTGCGGTTGTTGAGCCAGGATTAAATCCGAACCAGCCCAGCCAGAGGATGAATACACCTATGGCGGCCAGAGGAATGTTATGTCCCAATATCGGTTTTACTCTTCCGTCTTTTGCATATTTCCCAAGACGAGGCCCTAAAACAATGGCACCGGCAAGGGCAGCCCATCCACCAACTGAATGAACGACTGTGGAGCCTGCAAAATCGATAAATCCAAGTCCTTCAAGCCACCCGCTTCCATTGAACAGACTTCCCCATGCCCAGCTTCCGAAAATCGGATAAATTAATGCGGATACCACCACAGAATAGATAAGGTATCCGGAAAACTTGGTCCTCTCAGCCATTGCGCCGGATACTATAGTTGCTGCGGTTGCTGCGAACACAGCCTGGAACATCCAGAATGCCAATACCCATGGATCTCCGCCAACCTTAAAATCACTTAAAAAGAAACCGGTCATCCCGAAAAATCCGGTTTTGGAAATACCAAACATAAGGCCGAATCCAATGGCCCAATAGGCAAGGGACCCCATTGCAAAATCCATCAGGTTTTTCATCATGATATTAACCGCATTTTTTGCCCGGGTGAACCCTGTTTCAACCATAGCAAATCCTGCCTGCATAAAAAACACAAGGGCTGCTGCAATCAGGGTCCATATGTAATCTGCATGGGATTGAACCAGATCAATGGCCGCCTTGTTGGAAATTGCAGTGGGGACTTCATCACCGGCCCAGACAACCGAAAGTGAGCACAACAAATAAATAAGTGCTAAACTGAGTTTCTTCATTTTATCTTTCTCCTTTATATCTATAAAGCGTCAATGCCGGTTTCGTGGGTCCTGATGCGAATCACGTTCTCAATGGGTGAAATAAAAATCTTTCCATCTCCGATATTGCCTGTTTTGCTAGCTCGAATAATTGTTTCAACTACTTCATCTACCTGATCGTCATTGACAACGATCTTTATCTCGACTTTGGGAACAAAGTCTGTTTGGTATTCCGCACCCCTGTATATCTCCTTATGACCTTTTTGACGGCCAAATCCCTTGACTTCGGAAATGGTCATTCCCTTGATGTTGATGGTTGTCAAGGCATCCTTTACCTCATCAACCTTAAACGGTTTGATGACTGCCAGTATCTCTTTCATTTGCTTCTCCTTTTATTATTATTCAAAACCATTTGTTCTCCTTAATAGCAAGACGAGTGCCAGAAACGAAGAATAGAGAGAATTAACTATTAACTATCCGAAATAAAAGAAAATTATATGAATAACGAATGTTTAGAAAAAATCAATTTAATTTCATTTATGAGTTATTTAAACACAAAAATGTAATTATAAAATTAAATATCAAGATCATCACATGCTTTTAATTTGATTATTATAGGTGTCGACTATAAGCACAGGGCGAAATCAGAGAGGTAAATTTATTTTATTACAAAATTGAGATATATAAAATACAAAATTGATATTAATATTTTTAATAGAAAATATTTTGCATATAATTTTTAATTAATTCAAACAATAATCATTCAATTTCAGCATATTAGAAAAATTATTCCATTTTTCACAAATCTTGGAATGGTCATTGCAATAATCCATTTCATACGATTGGAGCTAAAGTTATTTTAACCAACCTGAAAAACTAAAGGAAAACCAATGAGAAAAATAGCAGTTTATGGGAAAGGGGGTATTGGAAAATCTACCACAACCCAGAATTTGGTTGCAGGACTTGTGGAGGCCGGGAAAAAAATAATGGTAGTGGGCTGTGATCCAAAGGCTGATTCCACACGGCTTCTGCTCAATGGGCTTGCCCAGAGAACCGTATTGGATACCCTTCGGGAAGAAGGAGAAGATGTCCTTCTTGAAGACGTCCTGAAGGCAGGATACGGCGGCACCCTGTGTACTGAATCCGGTGGGCCTGAGCCTGGTGTAGGATGCGCCGGAAGGGGAATCATTACGTCCATAAATCTTTTGGAACAGCTGGGAGCCTATGATAATAAAGAGCTGGATTATGTATTTTATGATGTACTGGGGGACGTGGTTTGCGGCGGTTTTGCCATGCCCATGAGGGAAGGCAAGGCCAAGGAAATTTATATCGTGGTCTCCGGTGAGATGATGGCCATGTATGCGGCCAATAATATCTGCAGGGGAATCGTAAAATTTGCCGAGTCAGGCGGTATCCGACTGGGCGGCCTTATCTGCAACTCCAGAAAGGTTGACAACGAACAGGAAA
Source organism: uncultured Desulfobacula sp. (assembly GCA_964619205.1). Taxonomy (GTDB): domain Bacteria; phylum Desulfobacterota; class Desulfobacteria; order Desulfobacterales; family Desulfobacteraceae; genus Desulfobacula. The sequence goes on from CAZUDE010000001.1 coordinate 152,442, forward strand.
TGATCCAAGTGCTGGCACAGAAACTGGGAACCCATATGATCCATTTCATCCCCAGGGAAAATATGGTTCAGCAGGCTGAGATCAACAGAAAAACAGTGATTGAGTTTGCACCTGAACATGCCCAGGCAGATGAGTACCGTGCCCTTGCAAAAAAAATCGATGAAAATAAAACCTTTGTTATTCCGACACCTATCACCATTTCAGAACTGGAAGCTCTGCTGATCAAGCATGGAATTGCGGCTTAAACCTCAAACAATAAGGATAAAACACATAATGAAAATAATGATTAGATCAATTGTCAGGCCGGAAAAAACCCATGATATCATGGCCGCGCTCATGGAAGCAGGCTTCCCGGCTGTTACCCGCATGAGCGTGGCAGGACGCGGAAAGCAGAGAGGGATTAAGATCGGCGAGATCACCTATGATGAAATCCCCAAGGAAATGCTGATCACAGTGGTGGATGAAAAGGACAAGGACTTTGTCATCAGGACCGTTATGAAAACCGCCAAAAGCGGTGAAAAAGGCGCCTTTGGAGACGGCAAGATATTTGTCAGCCCGGTGGAGGAAGTTTACACCATAAGTTCCGGGATTGTGGAAACCGGTAAAGAAGAGGCCAAAGAGGTGGTCGCATGAAAGAGGTAATGGCCATTATCCGAATGAATATGATCAATAAGACCAAAAGGGCCCTCATTGACGCGGACATTTCCTCCATGACCGCTTTCGAAGTCCTGGGCAGGGGAAAGGGTCTTGTGGACTTAAAACTTTTAAAGGGTGCGGAACAGGGATATGAAGAGGCCATTGCCCAGCTGGGACAGGGGGGGCGCCTGATCCCCAAGCGAGCGATCTCTATTGTGGTCCCGCAAAAGCTGGTGGCAAAAACCGTCAAGACCATCATTGAAGCCAACCATACCGGAAAATCAGGGGACGGCGTCATCTGGGTCATGCCGATTTTTGATGCCCTGAGTGTGAGAACCAGCGAGTTCGGAGATAAGGTTCTCGACGAGTTTTAACCTAAATTTAAAAATGGAAAAATAAAAAATGAGCATTGCCATAAAGGAACCCAACACCATCAAACCGGGCAGAGCAGATATTCCTGATCCGGAAGAGGTTAAAAAAGAGTTGATCTCCAAATATCCGGCCAAGGTGGCCAGAAAAAGATCAAAACAGATCCTGCCCAACAAAACCGATGAAAGCGGCAAAACTCCGGTCATGGGGGCCAATGTCAGGACGATTCCCGGAATCATCACCCAGAGGGGCTGCTGCTATGCCGGCTGCAAAGGGGTTATCCTGGGGCCCACACGGGATATTGTCAATATTACCCACGGTCCCATAGGGTGCGGTTTTTACTCCTGGCTGACCCGGCGGAACCAGACACGTCCCGCCTCGGACAAAGATGACAATTTTATGACCTATTGCTTTTCCACGGACATGCAGGACAAAGACATTGTTTTCGGCGGCGAAAAAAAGCTCAAGGTCGCCATACAGGAAGCGTATGACATTTTTAAACCCAAGGCCATCAGTATTTTTTCAACCTGTCCTGTAGGACTCATCGGAGATGATGTCCATGCCGTAGCCAGGGAAATGAAGGAAAAGCTCGGGATCAATGTTTTTGGTTTTTCCTGCGAAGGATATAAAGGCGTGAGCCAGTCTGCAGGGCACCACATTGCCAATAACGGAATATTTACCCATGTTGTGGGCGAGAATGACACCATCATGGACGCAGATTATAAGATTAATCTTTTGGGGGAATACAACATCGGGGGGGATGCATTCGAGATTGATCGAATTCTGGAAGCCTGCGGCATATCCCTTGTTGCAACCTTTAGCGGTAATTCCAGTTATAACCAGTTTGCCAATTGTCATACAGCCGATCTGAATGCGGTCATGTGCCACCGGTCCATCAACTATGTGGCTGACATGCTGGAGATCAAATACGGTATCCCCTGGATCAAGATTAATTTTATCGGTGCCGAGGCCACAGCCAAATCCCTTAGAAAAATAGCCCGGTATTTTGACGAACCCAAACTGATTGAAAGAGTGGAGAACGTCATCGCAAAGGAAATGCCTGAAATAGAAAAGGTCAAGGCACAAGTTAAAGAAAGATGCGAGGGAAAGCTGGCCATGATGTTTGTCGGCGGCTCCAGAGCCCACAGTTACCAGGGTATCTTCAAGGAAATCGGCATGAAAACTGTTTCGGCCGGATATGAATTCGCCCATAGAGATGATTATGAAGGCAGAAGAGTCATTGATGATATCAAGGTGGATGCTGATTCGCGGAATATTCAGGAACTTGAGGTGACAAGGGATGAAACAAGATACCAGCCCAGAAAAACGGATGAGCAAGTCAAGGAACTGATCGCCAAAGGGATCGCATTCAAAGAGTATGGTGGCATGATGCCGGATATGGATTCGGACGCCCTTGTTATTGATGATATCAGCCAGTATGAAACAGAGAAGCTGATTGAAATTTATAAACCTGCGATCTATTGCGCCGGAATCAAGGAAAAATATGCTGTCCAGAAAAGCGGTATTCCTATGAAGCAGCTCCATTCCTATGATTCAGGAGGTCCCTATGCCGGATTCAAAGGAGCGATCAATTTTTACAAAGAGATCGACCGGATGGTCAATTCCAGGGTCTGGAAATACCTGAAGGCGCCCTGGCAGAAAAATCCGGAACTGTCCGCCAAATACGTATGGGGATAAATCCCCCTGGCGTTTAACCTGATCCATATCACGATACAAATTTACGTCAAAACAGGAGAAGTTCGCAAATGTTACTCAGACATACGACTAAAGAGATAAAAGACAGATCGGTTCTCACGGTAAATCCGGCGAAAACCTGTCAGCCCGTGGGTGCCATGTATGCATCTCTGGGGATACACAATTGCCTGCCCCACAGTCACGGTTCCCAGGGATGCTGCTCCTACCACAGAAGCGCACTTACCCGCCATTACCGGGAACCGGTCATGGCGGCCACCAGTTCATTTACTGAAGGTTCCTCTGTCTTCGGGGGCCAGGCCAACCTGCTTCAGGCCATTGATAATATTTTTACCACCTATGAGCCGGACATCATTGCCGTTCATACCACCTGCCTTTCGGAAACCATAGGCGATGATGTGAACCAGATCGCCATTAAGGCGGTAACGGACGGAAAAGTGCCAAAGGGGAAACATGTGATCCATGCCAGCACTCCCAGTTATGTCGGCTCCCATGTCACCGGATTCGCCAATATGACAAAGGCCATGGCTATGTACTTTTCAAAAGCCACCGGGGTCCACAATGGCAAATTCAATATTATTCCCGGATATGTGGAACCTTCGGACATGTCGGAAATTAAAAGAGTGGTAAAAGAGATGGGAATCAAACCCATCCTTTTCCCGGATACGTCCAATGTTCTTAACGGACCCCAGACCGGAAAATACAAAATGTTTCCTGATGGCGGTGTCACAATCGAAGATCTTACCAGCACCGGGGACAGTGTCGGCACCATTGCCCTGGGAGAGACAGCCTCGGCCGACGCAGCAAGGGCTCTGGACGTTAAATGGCGGGTACCCTGCAAGGTGCAGGATCTTCCCATCGGGCTGGCTGCAACCGATCGATTCATTGATGCCTTAAGAAAGGCTGCCGGGGTCACCGTGCCGGACAGCATTACCCGGGAACGGGGGCAGCTTCTGGATATCATCACGGATATGCAGGCATATTTTTACCATAAAAAAGTAGCACTGGCAGGAGATCCGGATCACTTGATTCCCCTGGTGGAATTTCTCATCAGCATCGACATGATGCCGGTTCATATCGTCACGGGAACGCCGGGAAAAGCCTTTTTGCAGCGGATCGAAGAACTGACGGCCGACCTGCCGTACAAGGTCAATGTCAAAGCCGGCGGGGGGGCTGATCTGTATCTGCTCCACCAGTGGATTAAAAACGAGCCTGTGGATCTGCTTATTGCCAACACCTATGGAAAATATATGGCAAGAGATGATGATATCCCTTTTGTGCGGTATGGCTTCCCCATAACAGACCGGGTGGGTCACTCTTATTTCCCCACGGTCTGCTACAAGGGCGGGATGCGGCTTCTGGAAAAAATCCTGGATGTCATGCTGGACCGCATTGACAGAGATGCCCCGGAAGAGGGTTTTGAACTGGTGATGTAAACGTGAATCAAGGATCGATAAAATGAAAACCATATCCATACTGGAAGATCGGAAAAATCAGGTTTACCGAAAAGGCGGGGATGAGTTTGACATCTCCTGCGAAAAAAAGAGCCTGGCAGGATCGGTGAGCCAGCGGGCCTGCGTGTTTTGCGGGTCACGGGTGGTCCTTTACCCCATTGCCGATGCCCTGCATCTGGTTCATGGCCCCATCGGCTGTGCCTCCTATACCTGGGATATCAGAGGAGCCTTGTCCTCGGGTCCGGAACTCCACAGGATGAGTTTTTCTACAGATCTTTCCGAGACGGATATTATCTTTGGCGGTGAGAAAAAACTGGAACAGGCCTTGTTTGAACTCATTGAATTGTATACACCCAAAGCTGCCTTTGTTTATTGCACCTGTATTGTGGGGATTATCGGTGATGATGTGACCGCTGTCTGTAAGAAAGTTGAGGGCAAAGTCGGCATCCCGGTACTCCCGGTCCATTCCGAAGGGTTTAAGGGCACCAAAAAAGACGGATATAAGGCTGCCTGTGACGCCCTGTTCAACCTCATTGATCGAACCTGTGAAAATCAAGAAAAAATTCCCTTCAGTATTAATATTCTGGGAGAATTCAATATCGGCGGAGAAACCTGGATCATCAAGGACTACTATAAAAAGATGGGCGTCGAGGTGGTGTCGGTGATGACGGGTGACGGCAGGGTAAAGGATCTGGGATCAGCACACAGGGCTTGCCTGAATGTGGTCCAGTGTTCCGGTTCTTTGACCCATCTGGCTCAGAAAATGGAACAGTCCTATGGCATCCCTTTTATCCGGGTTTCCTATTTTGGGATTGAGGATACTTCCAGCGCGCTTTATGACGTAGCCTCATTTTTTTTTGATCGTCCGGAGATCATGGGAAAAACATCCCTTCTGGTCCGGGAGGAAATCAAGGCGATTCTCCCGGAACTCCATAAAATGAGAAACGATCTTGCAGGGAAACGGGCCGCCATCTATGTCGGTGGTGCATTCAAAGCGTTTTCTTTGATCAAGGCCTTAAAACATCTGGGTATGGAAACGGTGCTCGTGGGGTCCCAGACCGGAAACAAAGAGGATTACGTGCTTTTAAAGGAAATGTGCAATCCCGGAACCATTATTCTGGATGATGCCAATCCCCTGGAACTGGCCAAATATGTCCTGGAAAAGGAGGCTCATCTGTTTATCGGCGGAGTAAAGGAAAGACCTATTGCCTATAAGCTGGGTCTTGGGTTCTGCGATCACAACCATGAAAGAAAAATCCCCCTGGCAGGGTTTGAAGGAATGAAAAATTTTGGCAGGGAGGTCCATGAAACGGTTACAAGTCCCATCTGGGAGCTTGTCCCGAGAAGACACTCCATGGATGGTTGCTGAGCTGATTCAAAATAAGGAAAATCAATATGAACATTGCAAAAAATTATACTGCAACCCGGAATGCCTGTAAAATCTGCACCCCGCTGGGGGCTGCTCTGGTATTCCACGGGATTGAAGGAGCGATACCGCTGTTGCACGGTTCCCAGGGCTGTTCAACCTATATGAGAAGATATCTGATCAGTCATTTTAAAGAACCTGTGGATATTGCATCTTCCAATTTCTCAGAGGAAACAGCTATCTTTGGCGGCGGAGCCAACCTGAAACTGGCTATTGAAAATATAACCCGTCAATATTCCCCAGAGATGATCGGTATTGCCACCACCTGTCTTTCCGAAACCATTGGCGATGATGTCCCCATTATTTTAAAGGGTATGGATTCTTGGGAAGGCCGGGCCGATATTGTCCATGTTTCGACGCCGAGCTATACCGGGACCCATATGGACGGGTTCCATCATGCAGTCCGGGCAGTGACGGCACACTGCAATCCATTGGGCGGCAGGACCGGCCGCAGACCCAGAGCCGGTAAAAGGATCAACCTTTTTCCAGGCATGTTGTCCAATGAGGATCTTCGGCATTTAAAAGAGATTTTCGAGGATCTGGACACAAAACTCATTCTTCTGCCGGATTATTCCGAACGTTTGGAAGGCCCTTCCTGGGTTGAATATCACGCCATTCAAAAAGGAGGGACCCCCATTAAAGATATTCGGGACATGGGCCATTCCCATGCCAGCATTGAGTTCGGAACCATATTGGCCGGATTGTCCCGGAAAGGAGAAGAAACAGCCGGGTCTATTTTAAATCAGAGATTTGACATTCCCCTGATTTCCATGGGAATCCCCATGGGTGTCAAAGCCACGGATCTTTTCTTTTCAGCTCTGGAAAAATTAACGTCAGCGACCTTGCCTGAAAAATACAAGAGACAGCGGGAAAGGCTGATCGACGCCTATGTGGATGGAAATAAATATGTATCCAAAAAAAGGGCGGTCATCTATGGGGAAGAAGATTTTGTAACTGCCATGGCAGGTTTCCTTGCCGAAATCGGCATCATTCCGGTCCTATGTGCTTCCGGGGGCAGGAGCGGATTCTTGAAACAGGGCTTAAAAAGCATTCTTCCCCAGAACATTCAGAGTCAGGTGCATGTGCACCACGGCATGGATTTTGTGCAAATGGAACAGGAGGCCATAAAACTCTCCCCTGATTTTATGATTGGAAACAGCAAGGGGTATACCATGTCCCGTAATCTTGGTGTCCCACTGGTCAGGGCTGGTTTTCCCATCCATGACCGGGTGGGGGGAGCCCGTATCCTGCATATCGGTTACACGGGAACCCAGCAGTTGTTTGATACCATCATTAATACCCTGCTTCAAAAACAACAGGACGACTCAACCATCGGCTATGCCTATATGTAGAGATAAGGAAAAAAAATGAATATTGAACATCACCCCTGTTTTAATCCCAAGGCCTGCATTACCCATGGGCGTGTCCATCTTCCCGTTGCCCCGCGCTGCAATATTCAGTGTAATTTCTGCAACCGAAAATTTGACTGTGTCAATGAAACCCGGCCTGGTGTCACCAGTGCGATCCTAAAACCTTTCCAGGCCCTGGAATACCTTAAAAGAATCATGACAGCCAAAAAAAATATTTCCGTGGTGGGTATTGCCGGACCGGGAGATCCCTTTGCAAACCCTGAAGAGACCCTGAACACCCTTGAAATGGTTCGCAAAACCTATCCGGATATGCTGCTCTGCCTGGCCACCAACGGGTTGAACCTGATCCCGTATCTGCCTGATATTGCAAGGCTTAAGGTCAGCCATGTCAGCATCACCATTAATGCGGTTGATTCTGCCGTCGGAGAAAAAATATATGCCTGGGTCAGGTATGGCAAAAAATCCCTTAGCCCTGAAAAAGGGGCCGGGTTTCTTTTAGAGAATCAGATGGCATCGGTGGCCGGGTTGAAAGAAAAGGGCATCACCGTTAAGGTCAATACCATTGTCCTGCCCGGCATCAATGATCACCATGTTACTGATATAGCCAAAAAAATGGCAAAGCTCAAAGTGGATCTGTTGAACTGCATGCCCTATTATCCCAACCGGGGGTCCAATCTTTCCGATCTTTTTGAGCCGTCCAAAAAAGCCATGACAAAAATACAGACAGAGGCCAAGGCATATATCCCCCAGATGATGCATTGCAAGCGGTGCCGGGCCGATGCAGCAGGGCTGCTGGGTGAAGAAACAGATGTCATGCAGTTGATCAATCTCAGGGAATGCGCTGAGATAAAAGAAGAAATTCAACCCCCTATTATAACAAGGCAAAGACCTTATATCGCCGTGGCAACACGGGAAGGAGTTCTGGTGAATCAGCATCTTGGAGAAGCAAAACAGCTGACTATCTATGATATGAGTTCAGGAAAACCGGAATTTGTGGAGCAACGAACCATACCCTCTCCCGGCGGAAAAGATTTCAGGTGGCATTCCATGGCAGAACAGATTAAGGACTGCCGGCTTCTCCTGGTGAACGGTATCGGAGAAGCCCCTAAAAAAATCCTGACGGAAAAAGGATTTGAAATCCTTGTCCTTGACGGACTCATCCTTGAAATTCTGGATGCCATATACAACAAACAGGAAATGAATCATTTTTTAAAACGGGAGCCCATGCGCTGCCATGCTGAATGTTCAGGGTCAGGAACGGGTTGCATGTAAGTCAACAGGAGAAAAAACAATGGAAAAACCAAAGCACCATATACTGGTCTGCGCCAGCTTCAGACCCAACGGAGAGCCTAAGGGAAAATGCCACCGAAAAAATTCTGCGGCATTTCTCCCCTATATTGAAAACGAGATCATTGACCGGGGACTTGAAAATGTCATTGTCTCCTCTACCTGCTGCCTGAAACTCTGTGATGAGGGTCCGGTCATGATCGTTTACCCAGAGAACGCGTGGTATGGGCATGTGGAGTCGGAAGCGATCATTGACAAGATACTGGATGCCCTTGAAACAGGTGGGACAGCAGAAGAATACCTCTTATAACCTTGTAAACCGGGAGAATGCGATCATGGATTTGTCTGACAACCAAAGAAAAATATGGATGGTGGATACCACATTGCGGGATGGAGAACAGGCGCCAGGGGTTGTGTTCAATACGCATGAGAAATTAGAAATTGCAACAGCGCTTGCCCGGATCGGAATAGATGAAATCGAAGCCGGTATACCGGCCATGGGAGATCAAGCCTGCCGGGATATTAAAAAGATTGCGAAATTAAATCTGCCCTGCATCCTTTCCTGCTGGTGCAGGGCAGATGAGAGGGATATTGAGCAGGCCTCAACCTGCAATACGCCGGGAGTCCATATCAGCTTTCCGACTTCTTCCATCCTTCTTAAAATCTTTAACAAGAATGAGGCCTGGGTGATGGAATCTCTTGTTCGGTTGGTGGGCCTTGGTAAAAAAAATTTTGACCGGGTTTCTGTGGGGGCCCAAGATGCCACCCGGACGCGGTGCGAATTTTTACATCAATTTGCTGCCCTTGCTTTGGTAGCAGGAGCAGACCGTCTCCGGATCGCAGATACTATTGGAATGGCCAATCCCATTATGGTGATGAAAATCATCACTGATCTCATCCACAGGGTTCCTTGGCTTGACCTTGAATTCCACGGGCATAATGATCTTGGCATGGCCACTGCCAATGCGGTGACTGCTGTGGAGGCCGGTGCATCCGCCTTGAGTGTCACGGTGAACGGTCTGGGAGAAAGAGCCGGTAATGCCCCTCTGGAAGAAGTTGCCATGGCACTTTTCGAAGTAGGCGGATATAAGGGAACCATCAATAAATATTTCATAACAGGACTCTGCCATCTGGTTGCCAAGGCATCGGACCAGGATATCCACCCGTTGAAACCCATTATCGGAAAAAATGTTTTTCGGCATGAATCAGGAATTCATTGCTCAGGTTTGTTAAAAGAGGTCTCCTCATACCAACTATTCAAACCGGATCATGTTGGGAAAAAGGAATGTGAATATGTTGTCGGATATCATTCAGGATCTGCCACCATATGCCATGTGCTTGAAAAACAAGGAATCCCCATCAAGAAAACGGATGCGAAAAAACTGATACCTTTTGTAAGGCAAAAAACATTTGAACGAAAAGCATCGCTTACACCTGTTGAACTAAAAGAGCTTTATTTTTATATTATGGAAGGAGATTTGCGACATAAAGCCTGTTTGCCATTATTGTGATGATAACCATCAATTCATGGTTTGGTTGTTGGTATTTAAAATTTTATTGTTCTTCAGCCATAAACTCCACTATATTCGAAACTCAGGCAATAGTTTTTACCATTTACCAAAAACTTATATCTTGTGGCTCCGGTTAACCCGGTTAAAATCAATTTTTCTTCATCAAAGAGCTTGAAATATGTCTTGACGGCAGGAATTTGAAGGGCTTAATATAAACGCTTCATTTTAAACAATAAAATTAAGGAGTACGGTCATCATGCTGCTGGAAAAAAAGATAGGGTTTATTGGATGCGGGAATATGGGCGAGGCGCTGGTCAGCGGTCTGGTCCTTTCCGGGGCGGCAAGACCGGAAAATATCATCTGTTCGGATATTTCCGAGGATCTTCTGGAAACGGTCAAAAAAAAATACGGCATTTTAACAACCACAGACAACATTCTGGTAGCCCGGGAATCTGACATCATCGTATATGCCACCAAGCCCCAGATTCTCGGCAAGGTGTTGAAAGAAACCGCATCCGCCCTGGATACGTCCAAACTGATCATTTCCATTGCCGCAGGCGTTCCTCTTGCCGCCATTGCCTCAGGTCTTCACAAGGAGCTTCGGTTGATCCGGGTCATGCCCAATATCTGCGCCTTTGTAAAAGAAAGCGCCACCGCAATTACAGCCGGTGAATATGCCACAAAAGAGGATATCAAGCTGGCCCGGGCCATTTTCGACTCTGTGGGCAAAACCGTCTTTATCCAGGAAAATGTCCTCATGGATGCCTTTACAGGCTTGAGCGGCAGCGGCCCTGCCTATATTTTCATCATTGTGGATGCCCTGGCCGATGCCGGGGTTAAAATGGGGTTGTCCAGAAAAGATTCTTTATTCCTATCCACCCAGACGGTTCTGGGCGCAGCCAAACTCCTGATGGAATCCAAAGAACACCCGGGCCAGCTCAAGGACCGGGTGGCCTCTCCCGGCGGAACTGCCATTGCCGGCATTCACACCCTGGAGCAGGGGGGCCTGAGAACCACCCTGATCAACGCTGTGGAAGCGGCCACCAGGCGGTCAAAGGAACTGGGGGAAATGATGGTCAAGGATTTCATGGAAAATAATAAATAATGGCCTGAAAACCACATCAACCGGATCGGAGTTTTCTTTTTTGAAAAAAAACAACAGGTACGATTTTTCCTTAAAAAGCATTTTTATAAGACTGGTCATCTGGCTGGTCAATAAAATAGATTTCGTAAAAATTGCTGAGAAAATTTTTCTTTCCAATGCAGGGAAAAAGCTTGCCTCACAATTTTCAGCTTTGCCGGAAAGCTGGGAAAACGCAGAAAAGGTCAGCAGCATGGCTGTTGCCCTCACCATGTCCCAATTAAAAAAAGAAGGGCACCAACCTGAAGAACAGGAAATAAAAAAGCTGATCAGGGATATTGAAATCCAATATGACCGGCAAAAACATATCCATACCGCAACCACCCTGGGCCTTTTATTCAACCAGATCTTTGAGCATCAGGATCAGTCCCTGCCCTTTACATCACAAAACGGCAGGGATCTGACTCATATTGATAAACTCAAAGAATACAGAAAAAAAGGGCTTGGTGTTGTTTATCTGATCAATCATTCCTCCCACCTGGATGAGTTTCTTGTGGATATCCTGTGGCAGCACCTGGCCCTTGGCCTGCCTGTATTTGCGGCCGGGCAGAACATGATGGCCATCAGCAGCATTGCATCTCTTTTAATGGTGGGTTCCTATGTTGTATTGCGACAGGGCGCAAGCAAACACCAGATGTCGGCACTGTATAATTACTGCCGGGCCCTCAGCATGGCCGGGGAACAGCAGGGAATCTTTCTTGAGGCCTGGAGAGGCGGTGCAAGAAGCAGGGACGGAAGTCTGCGCTACCCAAAAAGGCTGGTCACCTTAAGGGGGGCCATTGACGTTGATACCGATCTTGTGGTTCAACCCATAGCTTTGTCATTTTCCGCCATCCCTGAAGATCTCCCTTTGTGCTCGCGGAAAAGCCCTGTCAGCTGGATAAGGGGACTTGGATTTTTCAGAACCCTGCTAAAAATACCCTTCAGCCCGAAAACCTTTTTATGGAAATCCGCCAAAAACCTTTATGGCCGGGCCTTTCTTTCCGTGCCCGAACCCTTTCTTCTAAGTGAATTAAAGGAAAAACACAAATCAGACAAAAGCGGCATCCAGCTCGATGAATTTGTGGCATTATCCGCCATAAAACAGATTGCAAAATCCAAAAAAATCATGGCCAGCCAGATCACGGCACTGGGACTCCTCAAGGCAAAGAAAACCGGCGACATCAGTATCATTGATTCAGTTAAGAACGAAATGAACGCTGTCCGGGACTACCATTTGCAGACATTCGGCACCAAACCGGATTTTGAGGATTTCATCCTGCGGCATTCTGTAAAAGAAGTCGTTGCAGACGGTCTTGGCATGCTTGCCAGAAGAAAGGTCATCAGAAAATGGCGTAAAGATAAAAAAGGGTATCCCCTTGTCATTGACGAGAAAGCGCTGTCTTTCTATGCAACCCATGCCGACCGGCGGCTCTACTCTCCAACGGCTGACCAGAACATTGTCGTGGTCGGGGCCGGAAACTGGGGGTTTGCCCTCACCACACTCATCGGCAACCGGATCCTGGACGATAAAAAATACAACACCGCCAGCCTGACACTCTTTGACCCGCGCGTTGATGTGGCAGAAGAGATGGGGTTGAACCGCAGCGGACCCGGCAGATTTTCCGAAAACCTCCTGCCTAAAAACAGTTTTGTCACCAGTGATTTTTCAAGTGCTTTCAGAAAAGCAAGCGATGTCATCATCGCCTGCAAACCATCTGATTTTGAAAAAAATTTTATGGGAATTTTGAATGTGTCTGAACAACCTTTTAAGGCATTGATTTCAACCCGGGGCTTTATACCGGATAAGGACACCATCCCTTATCTTGCAGCAATTAACATGCTGAGAGAATCCAGAAGAAAAGACGTAACCCTGTTTACCTTGACCGGCCCGGTTGATCCCCAAAGCCTTGTGAATGGAACCATGATCAAAGGGGTCCTGGCAGGCGTTGACAGGGGAATGGAAGAGCTTTCAGACCTGTTTGACGCCCCTTTAGTGGAATCTTTTATTTCAAATGATCCTGTGGGTGTGGAGATTGCAGATATTCTGGCCAGGATTTACGCCATCTGGCTGAATTATGCAGAAAGCGCAGGATTGATTCAAACCAGCGTAGAAACAGGATACCTCATGGCCCAGGCAGCAGAGGAGGCCTCTGCCCTGGCAACCCACCTGGGAGGCAGCCCCAGGACCTTTGAAGCCGGTAGTATTCCCTGGACTGCAACCTTTACATCCCTGTATCTTGAAGGATTATGGAAGGAATTTGGGCAAAAGGCGGGCACGGAAAGCAAAAAAGGCCGATCACCCAAAAAAATGCTTTCAAGAATTCAAAAGCAATACGGAGATGACGGTATCCAGCTCCAGGCCATCCTGGATATGGAATCCGCACTGAGGTGTGCCGCTCACTACAACCTTGAAATGCCTGTCCTTGCCAAAGCGGTTCAAACTTTTAAAACTGCACGCCCTCAAAAGCCTCTGGAGCTTTAAGGCTTAAACCTCAAGTTCTTTTTTGAGCCATTCCCTGACTTTTCCCTCAACCGCATACACACCCTTGTACTGGCCGATCCCCTTCATGAATTCAGCTTCAAGGTTTTTCGGGAGGCTGAAATTTCCAAGATCTTCGGAATCAAATCCTTTTCTTCTGACCAGGGTCAGTACCGGCGGTTTTTTCCAGGTATTGATGACAAAATATACGGTTTCATTGCTATTGTCCCTGGAATTATAATAGGCCTGCGACCTTAAAGGGCCCCACTCCAGATGAAGCGCAATGGCTTCTTCCGGTGTCATGTCCCAGTCCACGGAATTGACAAGGTTGAAATTATTTTTAATATCTTTAAGGTTGCTCATAAGCTCCTCCGGTTATGATGTGAAAAACAAAATTCCTTGGAATAATTATAAGAGCAAATACCGTGCCCAGTATTCCTTGGCAAAGAAGATGGTTTTAAAATATGGCGGTTTGATATTATTTAACAGCGGGATCGGATAGGTGGATGAAACTTTGATACAACTTCGAGACACAAGGAGCAAGACATAATTGTCTCACTCCTTGCATCATCTTTCTTTACCCGGAATCTTACCAGTTCTTATACAGCAGTTCAAAATACCCAACGGGTTTTACACAGGCTGGGCATTTTGAAGGAGCGGCTTTTCCGGTATGCAGATAGCCGCAACTCAGACAGCGCCAGACTTTTTCCTCGTCTTTTTGAAACACCCGGTCCTTTGCAATATTTTCTGCCAGCTCAAGAAAAAGTGTTTCATGATGGGCCTCAGCCACAATAATTTTATGAAATGTATCCGCAGCGCGCTCAAGCCCTTCTTCCTCAGCAATCAGTGCAAATCCGGCATACATGTCCTCTTTTACATATTTTTCAAGAGCAGCGGCTGAGAGAAGGTTGGCCCTTGTATCCAGGATCACGCCCGTGGGAAAGGTCCATTGAATCTCAAGCTCCCCTCCGTTAAAAAATTTAAAAAATCGCAAGGCATGCTCAAATTCCTGATCTGCTGTTTCATTAAATATCTTTGCAATCTGGATATACCCGTCTTCCCTGGCTTTATTGGCAAAAAAATCATACCTTGTCCTGGCCTGGGTTTCGGCTGCAAAGGAAGTATGAAGATTTTTAGCCGTCCGGCTCTCCCTGAATACTGCCATAAATCCGCCTCTTTTTATTCTTCAATCGTAATGGCTTCTGCTCCGCATTCACGGGCTGCCCTTCGAACCATATCCTTGAGATGGTCTGGAATTTTTTTCACCTTGATTGTGGATTTCAGCTGATCCTCATCGTATTCGAACACCTCGGGACAAAGGTTATTGCAGTTTCTGTCGCCCATGCACTGTTTTGTAATGGTTACTTTCATGTTGTCGTTCCTCCTTTTTGTGATTGATTAATAATAATTTTATCTTTTTTCTTTCCGCATAAAGGTGTGGTATTTTTCAACCCATGCAAGAAGCTTTTTCGGCGCATGCGTTCTTTTCCATACCCCTGCGGCATATTTGTTGGCTTCCGCCATGGTGGGATAGATATGGATTGTTCCCAGGATCTTATTCAACCCTATTCCATGCTTCATTGCAAGCACAAACTCGGCAATAATGTCTGCTGCATGATGCCCTACAATGGTAACACCCAGAATCCTGTCTTTTCCCGGCACGGTCAATACCTTTACAAACCCCTGATCTTCAGAGTCTGCAATGGCCCGGTCAAGATCATCCAGGCTGTATTTGACCATTTCATAATTTATACCGGCCTGCCCGGCATCAGTTTCGTTGAGACCCACTCTTGCCACTTCAGGGTCGGTATAGGTAGCCCAGGGAATGGTACGGTAATCCACGGGGAATTTCTTAAACCGGCCGAACAGGGCATTGACTGAAGCATACCAGGATTCGTGGGCTGCGGTATGGGTGAACTGGTAACGGCCGTGGACATCCCCGCTGCAAAATATATTGGGAAAATTGGTCTGCAAAAATTCATTAGTTTCAATATTTGAATTTTTATCCAGTTCAACCCCCATCTCTTCAAGACCGAATCCTTTGACATTGGGCACCCTGCCAAGTGCGATGAGAATTTCGTCAAAGGCAATCCCGACTTCATTTCCCTTATGATCGCAGATCAGTTCTTTTTCTTCCCCTGTTATCCTGATTTCCTTTGCCGCATGATTCAAAAGAACCGTTAATCCATCTTTTTTAAATCTTTGCAATACAATGGCGGCTGCGTCCGGATCTTCCTTTTTCATGATCCTTCCGCCTCTCTGGACAAGGGTCACCTGGGAGCCCAGGCGGGAAAAGCACTGGGAAAGTTCACACCCGATGGGTCCGCCGCCCAGCACCACCATCCGTTTCGGCAGGGACCGGATATCCCAGATTGTATCCGAAGTCAGGTATTTTATCTTTTCCAGACCCTGAATGTTGGGCCTCAGCGGTTTTGCGCCGGTGGCCACAATGATGCTCCGTGTGGTCAGAACGGTATCGTTCACTTTAACTTCAAACGGAGAAATAATCGCTGCCCGGCCTTTGATGCAGTCCACACCCAATCCCGTATAGCGTTCAATGGAGTCATGGGGTGCTATTTTTTTGATAATGGATTGAATTCTTTCCATAACCTTTGCAAAATCAAACTCAACAGCAGCATTATCAAACCCGTATTCTTCCGATCTTTTCAAGCGGGACAGCAGTTTTGTACTGGCAATCAGGGCTTTGCTGGGCACACATCCGGTATTAAGGCAGTCTCCCCCCATTCGATCCGATTCAATGAGGGCAACCTTTGCTTTTACGGCAGCAGCAATATAGGAGGCCACAAGCCCGGCTGATCCGGCACCGATCACAACCAGGTTATAATCAAATTGTTTTGGCTTTGTGAATTTTGAAAAAACTTTTTTCTGCCGGATATAAGAAGTAACCCCCTTTGCAATAAAAGGAAAAATGCCCAAAAGGATAAAGGAAAACATAAGCCCCGGAGACAATATCCCTGATGAAGACTCAATGCTTCCAAGTGCTGTGCCGGCATTGACATAAACAATGGTCCCCGGCAGCATCCCAACCTGGGAAATAAGATAAAAAACCCGGGTGGGAAGAGGGGTCAGCCCCATGGCAAGGTTAATCAGAAAAAATGGGAATGCCGGCACAAGCCGCAGGGTAAAAAGATAAAATCCGCCTTCTTTTTCAACACCCCTGTTGATGGCTGAAAGCTTTGCCCCGAATTTTAGCTGGACCCAATCCTTGAACAGATACCGGGAAAAAAGAAACGCAAGGGTAGCGCCAATGGTACTGGCAAAGGATACAAGAACAGTGCCGTAAAAAAGACCGAACAGGGCGCCACCGGCCAGTGTCATAATAGTTGCACCCGGAAGGGAAAGGGCTGTGACAAGAATATAAATACCCATATAGACGGCCATGGTCAGGGTTTTGTGCCGTCCATAATATAAAGCCAAATCATCGAGTGCATTTTTCAGATGACCGATGGAAAAATATTGATCCAGCCCCAATATAAAAAAAAGTGCAATCAGCAGAAAGATAAGAACTAACAGTATCAGCTTCAATCCTGTACTTTTTTTCATCTGTTCTGTTTCCTTTTTATATGTTAATTCTTTTCAGCAGCCTGGAATTTTTTCATGAATTTTACGTCAATATAATCTTTGATCATAAAGGCTATCTTGCCGCCGAATACCAGTTTCTTTTTCTTTAAGACACCATATCCGCCCCCCAGGTTGAAAATCAAAAGATATTCAGGGCCAGGTGCAAAGGGCTCCAGGCTTTTTCCTTCCAGAGCAGCCATCAGGTTGTGCAAAAGAATCGGATTCTGGCGGACAGCATAAACCCCGACCTTATCCAGGGGTCGATCCTTGAAATAAATACAGTCGCCGCCGCCGAAGATTTCCGGATATTTAACGGACTGAAGATATGGGTTGACCAGAAGCCCCTTATCCGGACCCGTTGGAAGACCTGATGCCTCAAAAATGGCAGAGGGTTTCACGCCCAGCGCCATAAAGATAAAATCCGTTGAAAATCCCTCTCCAGACTCCAGAATGATCCTGTCGGGCTTTATATCTTTTACATATCCGGATTCAATGATTTGAATGCCTCTTTTCACAAGGGAGGAAAAAACCCTTGACCGGATAGATTCAGGAAACCGTGCCATGAATTTAACCCCTGCAAAGATCCGGATATCCGGCCCATGGCCTTTCACTTTTTTGGCAAGCTGCCACACGTTTCCGGCTATTTCTGCTGAAGAAGGTCCTCCCCCCACAATGCTGACGACAATTTTTTTATCCGCAAACAAGACTTTTAGCTTATCAGAGGCTTCCATGAGATTTTCAATGGGCTTGACCGGATATATGGTCTCGGTTTTTTCCATGTCCGGCTGCACGGGGACATAGCTGCCGGAATTAAAGGACAGGACATCATAGGGAAAGCCATGGCCGGTTTCCGTATAAACCTCTTTTTTATCGGGATCAATGCGCAATACCTTGTCTTTTACAAAAATCCCCCCCTGGCTTTGCACCACATCTTTTGTAGCAAACCGGATATCATGGGGGCTGTAAGTCCTGCCAAGCATCCCCGGCCCCATGCCTGAATAATAATGGTAAAATGAAGGACCGATGACAGTGACCTTGATCCCCTTTTGGACAAATTTATTGATATTCTCCAGGGTCATCATATGGGCATGGCCTCCGCCGACCAGTATCAGATGTTTTCTCATTTTACCCCCTCCTTTTCAAAAACTGTCCATGAGCTTTCCAAGACTTGCCAGATGAACCTTTTCCTCATCGGCTATTTTATTCACAATGGCCCTTGATTCAGGATTTACTATTTTTGAAGATACGCGGTGATAGAGATCAAGGGCCTGGGCTTCAATGGACATGGCAAGGGAAATCACCTGTTTTTCAGAATTTAAGTCAGGCTTGAAAAGGTCAAGATATTCTTCAGTGGACAGACCGCCTTCCAGGGCAGAGGTTTCCACCATTTTTTCAAACTCATCCTTATTGATTTCCTCATGGCTGATCTGGTTATAGGTTGTGTAAATGGACATCTGATGCTTGACTTCAATGTCTGATAATTTTGAAAACAGGTCTTTTACTTTTTCATTATCGGTCTTTTCTGCCAGGGTGATATAAAATTCCCTCAATCCCTGCTCAAGGGAATAGGCCACCTTTAATACATCCAGGGGAGCCTCTTTCCCGCTGAAAAGACCCATCCCTAGATCCTGGGGTCCGATGGCCGTCTTTGACTTCCAGGCATTGATCCCGCCGGAAACATTATACACCTGTTTAAACCCTTTTCCTGCCAGCATCTGCGCAGCAACCCGGCTGCGGCCCCCAATGGCTCAGTAGACCAGGGTGGGCTTTTCAGGGTCCAGTTCCCCAATCCTGTCGGTAAGCTCGGGCAGGGGGATCAGGGTGGCGCCCGGGATATGGTTTTCCTTGTATTCCGACGGCTGACGCACATCCAGAAGAGTGACGGCATCAGACGCATGGTCTGCCATATAAGCTTCTGCTTCCTTATAATCAAAAGATTTGGCCGGGGTTAAAAACTGCATCCATTTCATTGGGGCACCTCCTTTTTTCCATTTTTTTTTAGCTCTGTAAAAATCGTGAATTACTGTTTTCTTATGGTTTGGCAGACCCTAAAGACACCACATAAAAAAGCGCGCTGTCCCGGTTGAGATTAAACAGCATCTGCGCTTCTTCATCATAGAGAGCCCCGACCCCGCAGCAACCCAGAAAAAGCCCGGTTGCAGCAAGATAAATCCTCTGGGCGATTCTGCCGGATTCCATCAGGAGCAATCTGTATCCTCTTGGGCCAAAGGCTTTTTCAAGCCCTGTCAGATTGGCCATGAATAAAAAAATCATGGCTGCCCCGGATATCCATTGCTGATCAAGGCAAACGCTGGAAAGAGAATATTGGAATTGCCCTTGTCTCATCATCAGAACAGAAGACCCCTTTTCTGAAAAAAAATAAAACCCGTCGTCAAATCCTTCAGTATTCTGAAGTGCTACACCTAAGCTTAAAAACGCCATGGCCCGCGAGGAAGGACCTTTTTTATCCCTGTAAAGGCTTGCTGCTGCCTCCATCATGACAACAGCCTTTTTCTTTTCCAGCATTTTGGGGATAAAATTTCTTTTAGATCGCCGGGACATGACTGCTTTCTCATAATCCATGGGTTCTTTCAAACCTGCTGAACAGGAAAAGCCTATCTTTTTCTCAGGTTCAGATGCAAGAACCTTTATTGTTTCGGGATCAAACCCTTTATCTTCAACATACCTTTTCCCAAGATCATGAATGCTTTTCAAGAAGGGGTATGAAACCTGATCTCGTTCTTTTTTCACTTCTTTGGAACAAGGCCCGGCCAGCTCCGGATCTTTATTGAATCCCCGTTCTGAGTGCTGCTCTTTTTTCCTTATATGAATACAGGCAAGCGGAACTTCTTTCTCATTATCCAGAGACAAAAAAGCTGAAATTTTATCATCCTGAAAATCATAATCAAGCGCCGGACAAAACCCCTGGGCCCTCAAAGCAAGAAACAGATTTTCAATGAGGTGGCCTGAATCCAGAAGGAGATAGCGAAAAGCCCTCTCCCTGTATTTCCATGCACTGTTGAAAAAGGTTCCGGTAATAAAAAACGAGATGTCAAAGGCCTTATCCTGATCATAGGAATAACTGCCCCTCTGGATCAGCTCAAGAACCTCCTGTATCATATTACAGTAATACACACCTGTCTCAAGGCCTTCCATGTGTCTTACCACAAGATATATATGGCAGGGATAGAGACCGCCTGCCGACGGCACGGTTCTTGAAAAAAACGAAACCCCCCTGGATTTTTCCGCGCGTGTCACCCCATAGGAAAGAAAGAGAATATTTGATAAGGCAGCAAGTCCCAGACCCATGATCGGTTTTTCAGTGTCATCCCTGCTGAAAAGGCCCATGAGATCCTTTTCAGCAGGGGCAATCCCTTTCAGCAAAGAGATCCTTTCTAACGCATCATAGGTCTTAAAAGGTTCCGGATAATGATCAAAATCCAGAAAATGGGGTTTTATCCTGTTTCTTATATGAGCTGTTTTCCAGTGGTAATCGGCGGCCGTGGCAATTCCGTCATTCATCAGGATGGGTTTCTTCCTTTACATCCGCATCCATGACCATCATGCATTCATGGCATTCAAGCTCTATATTGGGGACATCCCCGTATCTTTTTTTGATTTCCTCTTCAGACAGATGGGACACTCCTGAGCACCCGCACTGGGGGCAGGAAGTGGTTATCCTGTATTTTTTTTTCATCATATCCTCCCGGCTTTTTTCTTATGCCTTTAATCTTTAGATCCTTTGATTTGAGGATCATTGGGTTTTCCTGCACAATCAGGGGTATAGCAGGAATTATCCACAAATGAACAATCGCTCTTGCAGGAAGGGCATTTTTCCGGTGGTGTGTCTGCTTCCTTGGTATAACCGCATTTACTGCACATCCAGCTGACCATACGCTTTCTCCTTTATTGATGTTGTTGATTCCTTAACGGCTTTCCGCCTAAACATACTTTCAAGAAACATGCCAAATCTCAGGAAAATACCGATTAAATATCATTCCCCCGGCATGGGCCTGGTTTTCTCCCTGAGCCAGGCCGCTGTCCGGCGGTCAAGTTCAGGGGAAAGCGTTTCATAAACCTTTTGATGATAAGAATTAATCCAGTTTATTTCTTCAGAGGATAAAAGGGCCGGGTCCAGAAGATTTATTTCAAAATGACACCAGGTCAGATTTTCAAACTTCATGAATTTTCCAAATTCATTTTCAACTGCCTCTTCCACAAGAATCATATTCTCCAGACGGATACCATAACGGCCTTCCCTGTATACCCCGGGCTCATTGGTTAAAAGCATTCCTCTTTCAAGCTTTACATCAAGCGGGTGGGGGCTGATCCTTGCCGGTCCCTCATGGACACATAAAAAAAATCCAACTCCATGGCCGGTGCCATGGCCGAAAGTCATACCCTGTTTCCATAAATACTGCCGTGCAAGGGTGTCAATCTGGTATCCTCTGGTATCTGTCGGAAAACAGGCGTCAGCCACTGCAATATGCCCTTTCATCACCAGCGTGTAATCTCTTCTCTCCTCTGGTGATGGTTTTCCAAACCGCAGGGTTCTTGTAATATCAGTGGTCCCGGTAAGGTAATTTCCCCCGGTATCGGCTAAAAACATCCCATCCCTGCCGATAATTGCATTTGTCTCTTCTGAGGCGGAATAATGGCACATGGCTGAATGATCTTGATAGGCCATGATGGGATCAAAACTGTTATCCACAAAAAACTCCTGCTCTTTTCGGAGTGAATATATCTTATGCGCAGCCGATATCTCAGTTATTTTTTCATCCTTTTTTTGATGTTCAAGCCAAAAAAGAAATTTTACGACAGCAACGCCGTCTTTTATGGCCGTCTGTCGCAGATGTCGGATCTGGGTTTCATTTTTTATTGCCTTCATTAGAATGGACGGATTGGGCTTTTCAATGATCCTGCAGTGTGAAGGGATTGCCCCATAAAGACTGAAATTAATATTTTCAGGATCAACAAGGACGCCCTCTCCCTGCTTCAGACCGGCCAATGCATCATGGATTCCTTCATAGGGAAAAATTTCAATACCGTCCCGGTTCAGTTCTGTTTCAAGATCCTGGTTTATTTTCTTCCTGTTGATAAATAGAAATACTTTTTCCATTGATATCAATGCATGGGCAATATTTACCGGATTCGTATGGACATCCTGCCCCCGAAGATTCATGGTCCAGGCGATATCATCAAGGGTTGAGAGCACATGAAATCCTGCACCGAAGGTTTTCATCTTTTCCCGGATAAGATTGATTTTATCCCCCCGGCTTTGCCCTGCATAGGATTCAGAAAAACTGAATGCCGATGACTGCGGCTTTGAGGGTCGGTCCGTCCACACCTGGTAAAGAATATTCACCGAAGCATCAAGCTTGATTTTTTTCTCATCCAGCTCTTTTTCCAATTCTTTCACACTTTTGGTACTGAACACATTTGCATCAATTCCAACAACACTCCCCTCCTTTAGTGTATCTTTCAGCCATTTTGTAAATGACGGGACTTCTGGCTCCCCCATTTTCAACATTTCAAAGCCAGATCCCTCTAATTGTTTTTCCGCCTGGATATAATATCTGAAATCCGTCCACAATACGGCTTTCTCTTTTGTAACCACTGCTGAGCCGGCTGAGCCGGAAAATCCGGTCAGCCATTTTCTGGCCTGCCAGTGCTCGGCAACATATTCGCTTTTATGAGGGTCATCCGACAAAACAATCAGCGCATCAATCTGTCTGTCTTTCATGAGCTGCCGGATATGACCGATTTTCTCAGGGGTATTCATTTTTTTTCCTGTTAAATTAGAATCTTTAAAAAACATACTATGATTTGGCATGTTCCCACAATCAATTTTTCTGATCATGATCCTGTCTTTTGTTGCACAGTCAAATGTTTGTCTGTATATATCCCTCTTGAATACGTATTGTAACCCGAAATAAAGCACAGGACATCCCATCACCATGAATTATGATTTTGATGAAATAATTGACAGAACCAGCACCAATTCTGAAAAATGGGATAAATACAAGAATACCGACATCCTTCCCATGTGGGTGGCGGATATGGATTTCAAAGCTCCCCCGCCTGTCCTTAAGTCCCTTCAGGAACGCATAGAACACGGCATCCTGGGATATACCGGGATTCCTGACAGGCTGGATGACATCATCATCCGCAGGATGAAATCTTTGTATGCCTGGAAAATTGAAAAGGACTGGCTGCTCTGGATTCCCGGGGTTGTTTGCGGGCTGAATGTCGCCTCTCGAACTTGGGGCCGTTTGGATCAGAAAATTGTTACCACAGCCCCTGTCTACCCCCCTTTTTTTTCAGCACCGGACAATTGCGGAAAAAAACTTGCCACGGTTCCCATGATGGACCTCCATCATCGTTTCACCCTTGATTTTGCATCCCTGGAAAAAGAATTTAAAGACAATGCAGGGTTGTTTTTATTCTGTAGTCCTCATAACCCCTGCGGAACTATTTTTACAAGAGATGAGCTCCATGAGCTGGTGAGACTGTGTGCCGACAACCATGTTCTCATCTGCTCGGATGAGGTTCACAGTGATTTTGTGCTGGCAGAGGGCAAAGGCCATATCCCCATCGCTTCTGTATCCAAAACAGCGGCCGATTTGACCATAACCCTGATGGCCCCCTCCAAAACCTATAACATTCCCGGTCTTGGCTGTTCTTTTGCCATTATCCCCAATTCTCAGTTGAGGCAGGCATATAAAAAAACCTTAAAAGGCCTTATCCCGGAGGTAAACCTTTTTGGGCTTTTTGCTGCAAAAGCGGCCTATGAAGAGTGTGATGAATGGCTTTCTCAATTGATTGCGTATTTAAGAAAAAACAGCGCCCTGGTTCTGCAAAGAGTCAATCAGATGAAAGGGTTAAAACTGTATGCCATCGAATCCACCTATCTTGCATGGATTGATGTCAGGGGAACCGGGCTTGAAGATCCGGTTCATTACTTTGAGCAGGCAGGTGTGGGCCTGTCCGATGGTGAGCAGTTTGGCCAAAAAGGGTTTATTCGGCTGAATTTCGGGTGTCCAACAACTGTCCTTGAAAAGGGCCTTGACCGGATGGAAAAGGCTTTGGAAAAAATATAGACAAAAAAACAAAAAGGCCATCAGCACTTTATTATAGTGCTGATGGCCGGTCTTTCTAATTTAATCACCCATATAGGCTTTTTTCACCATCTCATTCTCAAGCAGTTTTTTTGCATCATCTTCCAGAATAACTTTTCCGGTCTGGATAACATACCCGCGGGATGCTGTCTTAAGAGCCATCCGGGCATTCTGCTCAACCAGAAGAATGGTTGTCCCTTCAGCGTGAAGGGCTCTAATCGTAGCAAAAACACTGTCCACCAGAACCGGGGCAAGACCCATGGACGGCTCATCTAAAAGAAGGATTGTAGGACTGGCCATCAATGCCCGTCCCATGGCCAGCATCTGCTGTTCTCCACCGCTCAACGTTCCGGCAAGCTGTTTTGATCGCTCTGCAAGCCTTGGGAACATGTTAAAAATCCTTTCAATGTTATTTGCATCCCTTTTTTTATCTTTTGACGTGAATGCACCAAGATCAAGATTCTCCATCACGGTCAACTGGCCGAAAACCCTTCGCCCTTCAGGAACCTGAACGATTCCCTTGGTCACAATATCATGTGCCGGGTATTGCCCCAGATCTTCACCATTCAGAAAAATTTGTCCGGCCGATGGCTTTAAGGTGCCGCTGATGGTCTTCAGGGTTGTACTTTTCCCTGCTCCGTTTCCGCCGATCAATGTCACAATTTCACCTTTATTGACTGTAATTGAAATGTCTTTTAAGGCGTGTATTTTCCCGTAATGAGCATGCACGTTTCTTAATTCAAGCATTGCCATAATTGATTGCCCTCAATTGATTTTCTATAAATTTTGAATGAATTTCCATCATAACCCACACCCATCCTTTTTAATGAGAATCTGCTGCATCACCACTGCCAAGATAAGCCTCAATAACGGTTTTATTGTTCTTTATCTCTTCGGGTAATCCTTCGGCAATCATTTTCCCATAGTCAAATACAGTTACAATATCGGAAATATTCATCACAACCCTCATCTGATGCTCAATCAGAACAATGGTGATACCCAGCTCACCCCTCATATGCTCAATAAAATCCATCATGTCCTGGGTTTCCCTCGGGTTCATCCCGGCGGTGGGTTCATCCAAAAGCAGCAATTTCGGCTGGGATGCCAGGGCTCTTGCCATCTCAAGCCGTCTTTGTTCACCATAGGGAAAATTTTTGGCAAGGGTCTCTTCCTTTCCCTCCATCTTTACGTATTTTAAAAGATCCATGGCAATCTGTCTGGCTTTTTCTTCTTCCATCCTTGTGCTTTTAAGACCTAATATGGGACCAAGAAAGCTTGATTTCAAATGGACGTGATATCCAACCATAACATTTTCAAGGGCTGTGAGATTGGGGAAAAGCCTGATATTCTGGTATGTTCTGGCGATTCCTTTATGGACGATCCTGTCCGGTGAAAGCCCGACAATGGAATGGTCATTTAACAGGACCTCCCCCTCCTCAGGACGGTAGAAGCCTGTCAGACAGTTAAAAAACGTTGTTTTCCCGGCGCCATTAGGTCCGATAATGCTGTGAATGGATTTTTCCTTTACATTGATGTTTAATGCATTCAATGCAACCAGCCCACCAAACCGTTTTGTCATATTCTGTATACTTAATAAGGTCATAACATCTCCTTGAGGGCTAAGCAGCGGTTTTTGTACCGGTTTCAGGTTTATCGTGAAACTCCATTTTATGCCGTACTTCCGGCCAGAGACCCTCGGGTCTTAACAGCATCATAACAACCAGGGCAACACCATAAACAAACATCCGGTAATCGGCAAATTCCCTTAAAAGCTCGGGAAGCCCCATGAGTGCAGCTGCACCGATAACAATGCCGGGAAGGCTCCCGATACCGCCGATGATAACGATACACACGACATTGATGGAGATAAACACATTAAAACTGTGGGGATATACAGAGCCGATCTTGCTTGCAAAAATAGCCCCGCTCAAGGCTGAAAAACCTGCACCCGTTGCAAAGGCGAGCAATTTGGTGGCAACCAGATTGATTCCCATGGCCTGGGCTACGTCTTCATCTTCCCGCATGGCCATCCAGGCCCTTCCGAGTCTTGAATTTTTAAGCCGAAGAGAGATAAACACCACCAGAATACACCCGGCAAGAATCAGGTAATAGATATGCTGGGGCTTAACCATCTGAAATCCCATAAAATTTGGATTGGGGATGGAACCGATTCCCTGTGCACCGCCAAGCCAGGGTTTTAAAAAATCGGAAAGCACCAGGATGCGGATAATTTCACCAAAGCCGAGGGTGGCAATGGCAAGATAGTCCCCGCGCATCTTAAGTACCGGAACGCCCAAGATCACTCCGGCGGTTATGCCGCAGATAACGGCAATGGGAAGGGCCTGCCAGAAATTGAGCCCTATGTCTAAAATCTGAGGCGATGTCAAAAGCGCAACCACATAGGAACCGATTGCAAAAAAGGCAACATATCCAAGATCCAGAAGCCCTGCATACCCGACAACGATATTAAGCCCCAGCCCAAGAAGGACATAAAGTCCGACAATGGTGAGTACTTCGCTTAAAAACAGGCCGAGAAATTGAGGTAAAGCGATCAGGAGAAGTGCAAGAAGGAACAATCCGAAATATTTTGTCTTTTTCTGTGTGGCTTTGGGTAATTTTGTATATTTTGTTTTGATTCCGGCCTGGTTTGCATGCCAGAAAAGATAAATGATACAAAAAATCACCATGGCCAATACCGCACCCATGGGTGTCAATCCGTTCAAAGTATAGAAAAGACCTGCCAGATAATTGGTGATACCAAGATCCCATGATTTTAATATGGGCAGGATCAGTTCCTGCAACAATCCCAACGTGAAAACAGTGGACAATGCATTAATGGTCAATTTTCTTGGGAGCTCCCTCATGAGGATGAGGAGGCCTGAAAAAACACCACAGACAAGACCTGCCGAAAGAAGAAAAAGAATGCCGCCAGCACCGGGGATACTGCCTGTCAGGATGTTGTAAAGCATCGGGGATGCTTCAACGAAAACCGCCCGGAGATCGACAAAACGACCGAGAATTACGAACAATGCCAGTATACCTGAGGTTATAAAACCAGATACCACTGCATTGGCAAATTGTATTGTTTTTCCTGAAATCGGTGTTTTTTTTGCTGCAATATATGCCGCAAGAATGGCGAGCATTAACGCCAGGGTCACCCCCATCGGCAGAACATCGGCAATAATAAATCTTTTCCCAAAGGATTGAACCATCCCTATCAGGGAAATAACAAGAACACTGATACCGCCAATGGCTCCGAATTTCACGCCATGATTCCATAAAGACTGAACTTTTGTCATACCTTCATCCTATATACTGTATTTGTTTTAGGCCTTTTTCGAGGCTAACCGTTCACCCAAAATGCCTGTCGGCCTGAAAATCAGAATCATTACCAGCATGGTAAAGGCAATGGCATCCTTCAACTGATAAGGCGCTATAATACCAAGTCCATCAAGGAATAACGCCGGGGCCACTGATTCAATCAACCCGAGAAAAACACCTCCAAGCATTGCACCCGGGATGTTTCCGATGCCACCCAGCACCGCTGCGGTAAAGGCTTTCAAACCCGGAATAAACCCCATAAAAAAATGCACCTGCTTATACATCAGGGCATATAGAACACCGGCTGCTCCGGCTGCCATTCCCCCGATGACAAAGGTTGTGGATATCATGGCATCAACATTGATTCCCATCAGAGCTGCAGCTTCCTTATCCTCGGACACTGCTCTAATGGCTTTTCCAACTTTGGTTGACATGATAAACCCATAGAGGGCAAGCATCAGAAGAATTGCCGCAATAATGACAATTACCTGAATTTTAAGGACTCTTATACCTAAAATCATCCAAAACCCTTCAAGGATTTTAACATCAGGATAGGCACTGATACCGGACCCGTATAAGCCCCTGAAAAGATATTGAAGAAAAAACGATGCCCCGATTGCAGTAATCAGAGGAATTAGCCTTGGTGCTCCTCTCAATGGCCTGTAAGCGATTTTTTCAACCAGATAGGCCACCATGGTAGAAATCAGCATGGCCACTGCAAAGATGACAACAATCGCCATAATAGGGTGGTTATCCAGAAAATCACTCCGCCACATGGCCGTTGCAACAAAATAGCCGGTGAAGGGGCCGCTCATAAAAACCTCACCATGGGCAAAATTGATCATTTTCAGGACACCGTAGACCATGGTGTAACCGGTTGCAATCAATGAATAGATGCTGCCCTGGGCCAGTCCGAAAATGACAAAGTCTATCCAGTGGCTTTTTGTGTAAAGACCAGCCCTTATTGTGGAAATCGACCCCCACAAACACATTAACAAAAGGGTTCCCCCGATCATCCACATGACAATGTCGGTCACTGTCACCCTATCTTTCCATTTTTGAAACATTCGTCCTCCATCCCAATAATAAAAAAGCAGTTTCAATCAGAGCTGGGTAAATAGTTAGACCATTTAATCAGCACTCTAATCACTCCCTTTTTATCTTTTATCCCGATAAAAGCAAACACCCGGTAGTGTTACCTACCGGGTGTTTTTTGATTTGATTAATAGGCTTTCCAGAAAGGTACTTTTGACATCTGGTTGGCTTTGAGATCTGCTTCTGACAGCTGATAAACTGCTATTTTAGGATCAGCACAGTCGCCATTTGCGTTACAGGTGATGGTACCGGTAAGGCCTTTCATCCCTTTGGTTTCATGCAATGCTTTGTTGAAAGCATCCCTGTCGATTTCAAGGGTATCCCCTTTAACGACGGCAACTTTTTCTATGGCAGCCTTTATAAGGAACATTGCATCATAGGCATGGGCATGGAAAGGAGCTTCGGGAGCTGTCCCATATTTTTTCTTGAATTTTTCAAGGAACACGCCATAGGAAGCGTCCAGGGCTGAAAAGTCAGGGCTGGAATGATACATGCCGACAGCTGCATTACCGGCAGCTGAAAGGAAATCAGGAGAAAAGGATCCATCTGCGCTCATAAGAGCTACTTTTTCAAGTCCTGCAACCTGTTTTGCCTGTTTTGTGCAGTGGGCTGTTTCCGGAATGAACATAGGCATGTAAATCATTTCAGGAGCACCGCTGGCAATTTTTGTCAAAACAGGTCTCATATCCGTATCACCAGGAGAAACGGCTTCTATGGAAGAAATTGTTCCGCCGAGTTTTTTGAATGTCGCTGCAAATACTTCAGCAAGTGACTGGGCATAAACGCTTCCGTCATGAATGGCGGCTGCTTTTTTCATACCTAATTTTTTAAACGTAAATTCTGCTGCAACCGCGCCCTGAATATTGTCATTGTGGCAGGTTCTCAGGTAACCGGCAAAGTCCGGTCCGCTTGCAGGATCTGTCAGGAAAGGTGCAGTATTGGATGCGGAAATTGAAGGTATCTTCATCTTCCAGAGTATGGGCACACCAGGTTTTGCAGCACTGGAGCAGCTTGAACCAATTGCCATCAGCACTGTCGGATCTGATGCAATTTTAGATGCAGCAGTCTGGCCGCCTTCAGGGCCACAGCCTTCATCCTGGCTGCTCAGTTTAATAGGGTGACCCTTAATGGATCCGCCCATGTCATCCATGGCTATTTCAAGACCACGGAAAGTATCAATTCCAAGAGATGAGTTGGGTCCGGTTGTTACAAACCAGGATGCCAGATGGATGGGCTCACCTTTTTTTATGGTGAGGACATTTCCTGCTGAAACTGGTCCGGCAATTAAACCGAACAGAAAACAAACAGCAACCAACATTTTTAATAAATGTTTCATACTACACTCCCCCTTTAACTTAAAAAATAAATTTATGTTAAAAAAATCTGGGTAAACCGCAGATAAACTAATTTTAACTGCAATTTATCCCGCCTGGTACAGCTTTTAGTAACACTTGCCTTACTTATGTCGTCTGTTTATATTCATGGGGCATCAATTTGTCAAGTCATACTATGATTTTAATACGGAAGAAACCATCCATAAGATAGAATATCGAATAAAATTGTTTTCATAAAATAACCGAATAAAATTTCAATTTCCCCCCTTTTTTTTATAAAAAACCGAACACCCAGGCTAAAACATAAATGATTTTTTATAGTTTTCTTGACAAAACCGTTTTTCCTGTTCTAAATTTAGCCCGTTTCCCGCTGACAAGAGGGAAAGAACCACTGTGCCATAAACGATAAACTCGTATTCAGGAGCATGCCCATGCCGGATCTTGCCTGTTTAAATGGTCAAATCATTAGCATTGATGATGCTCTTGTACCTTTGGAAGACCGGGGCTACCAGTTTGGTGATGCAGTTTATGAATTCATTGAAAGTTTTAATTTTCATATCTTCTGTCTTGATGAACATTTAAAAAGACTTCAAACTTCTATGGATCTGCTTGATTTTCCACCTGTTTCCATATCGGAATTGAAAAATCAGATCACCAACCTGTTTTCCCTTTGTGACTATGCCAGGGCAGGATGTTATCTCCAGATATCCAGAGGCGTTGAGCCGAGAGCCCACTGCTATACCAATAAAACCCTCCCCCAAATCGCCATGACCATAAAAAATCTTGCTCACCTTGATCCTGCCGTAAATATCAAAGGCATCAGGATCAGATCCTGTGAGGATTACA
Organism: uncultured Desulfobacula sp.; assembly: GCA_964619205.1. Classification (GTDB taxonomy): domain Bacteria; phylum Desulfobacterota; class Desulfobacteria; order Desulfobacterales; family Desulfobacteraceae; genus Desulfobacula. The sequence continues at coordinate 183,106 of CAZUDE010000001.1, forward strand.
GATGGGGGATGTGTCATATAAAAACGGTTCAGCTTCTGCCCGCTGCTTTGGAACAGCACAGGGCCAGGAAAGCAGGCCTGGCTGATACGGTTTTCATATCAAAAGAGGGCCATGTTCTGGAAGCAACCTGCGCCAACACCTTTATTATAAAAGGTGAAACCCTTATTACCCACCCGCTTGACAATCATATCCTACCTGGAATCACAAGAGACGTCATCATCAACAGAATCTGCAAAAAAGAAAAAATTTCAGTGCAGGAAAGGCCCTATGACCTCCATGAATTATATGATGCAGATGAGGCTTTTTTATGTTCAACCGTCCTGAAAATACAGCCTGTTATTGAAACAGATGGAAAAACAATCGGGGCAGGCATGCCAGGACCCCTGACAAAAAAGATACAGATTTTTTATGACCAACTGGCTTACCACTCATAAATATTTTAGATAGGAGACAGCATGTCACTAAAAAAAAAATTAATTCTTGGTGCTATCGGGTTGGTAATCCTAATAATGATTGCCTGCCTGTCTTTTGTTTCCATTCTCGTTTCAAAGCAGAACAAAACCATTGCAAACACTCAGGTCAAAAGCGCCATCAATGTCATCCGGCAGGACCTCTTGGACAAGCAGAACAAACTCCTCGCCGATGCACTGCAAATGGCATCAGCAAACAAAATGGCATCCAAAATTGCATATCTGAACGATAACAAACGGGAAAAGAATATTCACCTTCTGCATGCCCAGTATCAGACCATCGTCGACGCCATTTATCAGGTCGGACAAACCAGTGATCTTTGGAAAATGGCCATCTATGACATGGAGGGAGACCTCAAAGCCTTTGCTTTTCGCGGACCCTCTTCCAATACTCTCGGGTATGTCCATTATACGTCAACAACCGCCATAGGTCTTGTAAAATCAGAAACTGCGGATGCAAATAATACGAAAGATCTTTCTTTTTTCGTTGCAACACTGAATAAGACAGATGCTGTATCAAGAGAGGCCTACAAACAGGCGGACGCTTTCCCTGAAACAGGCATTGATATGAAATATGACAAACCCTTGCCAACGACCCAATCCGTTGACTTTGACTATTCAGACAACAGTATCCACCTGGTTGCATCCGTCCCCATTATCGGGGATGTGTTTAATGCTGAAAAAGGCAAAACAGAACCCACACAACTTGGATTTGTTCAAGCCTGTTTTCAGTTTAAAAAAGATTTTTCAGATAAAATGACCCAGGTCACCGGTATGAAAATCAACCTGTTTTCAAAGGACGGCTTTATCATTGGGGCTCTAACGGATTATAAAAAACCGATCATAACCCATGTCTCGCATAAAGAGACACCTGACATTCTTGAAAAACAGGAAGTTTTTGTCAATGACCTCAGTCTGGAAAGCGGCACTTATGTCCAGGGCGTCCTTCCTTTATACAGCGGGAATACCTTTGTCGGAATGGTGGCTTCTCTTTTATCAGATGACATTATCAAGAGCAATTCATGGCAGATTATCAAACTTCTGGGCATGGTCGCAATTGTCTGTGTTATCCTTGTCATACCGGTTACCATCATTTTCGCAAACTCATTTATTAACCCCATCCTTAAAATTGTAGCCGGCCTTGATGATCTTGCCAGAGGGGAGGGGGATCTGACAACCCGTCTCGACATAAAATCCAAGGATGAGATCGGAAAACTGGCCGGCTGTTTTAATACCTTTATGGATAAACTCCAGGGGATTATCAAAAATATTTCAGGCAATGCTTCAGCTTTAAGCCTTTCATCCACAGGCCTTTCCGACCTTTCGCACATTATGTCAAAGGGCTCAGACGAGATGAAATCCAAGTCCAACAGCGTGAACGATGCCTTGAAAACCATGTCTGAAAATATCAGTAACATCAATTTGAAGATGGATGAAGCAGCATCCAACATACACATGGTTTCTTCAGCTACGGAAGAAATGACCAGCACCATCAATGAAATTGCCGGAAATTCTGAAAACGCCCGGACCATTGCAGAAAAAGCTGTTGTCCAGGCCCAAAATTCTTCTGACCGGTTATCAGAATTAAGGAATGCCGCCATTGAAATCGGCAAGGTGACAGAGACCATTAATCAGATTTCCGAGCAGACCAATCTTCTTGCATTGAATGCCACCATTGAATCGGCAAGGGCAGGAGAAGCCGGAAAAGGGTTTGCTGTTGTTGCCAATGAAATTAAGGAACTTGCCCACCAGACCGCCAAAGCCACCCTTGAAATAGAGGACAAGGTCAATGAAATTCAAAAAATGGTTAATAATTCAACCACCGAAATGAACAGTACCCTTGAAGTGGTCAATAATATTAATTTAATTGTTTCTCAAATCGCATCTGCCGTTGAAGAACAGTCTGTGACCACCAAGGAGATTGCCGTCAATATTTCCAGCGCCTATAACGGAGTTCAGGATGTGAATGCCAATGTTACCAAAACCAATGACTCCACAGGCCGGATAAGTCAGGATATGGTAGATGTGGATAAAAATTCCAATGACCTTTCAGAAAAAAGCAGCCAGGTGGAGGAAAGCGCGAGCGAATTAATGAAGCTTGCAGTTCAGCTTGAGAATCTGGTCAGTCAGTTTAAAATTTAATTTAAATTTAAGGATGTTTTTTGATGTCTTATACTTTTGAACCCCATCGGACGTTTGCTGAACAGCTTGATCAGGAAGATATCCTGAAATCATACAGAACAAATTTTCAAATACCCGAAAACACCATTTATATGGACGGCAACTCCCTTGGTCTTTTTTCAGATAAAGCTGAAGAAAATGTGCTCCGAGTGCTGAAAGAATGGAAAGAATATGCCATCCGCGGCTGGATGGCAGGGGACAAACCCTGGTTCTATCTGCCCGAAGAGATCGGGAAAAAATGTTCTGTCATTGTGGGGGCTGAAAAAGGCGAAGTCATTATGACCGGTTCAACTACCGTGAACATCCATTCTTTAGTCAGCACTTTTTATCAGCCCTCGGGAAACAGGACAAAAATTATTGCTGATGAGCTTAATTTCCCCTCTGATATTTATGCGCTCAAGGGGCAAATCATGATGAAAGGGCTTGATCCTGAAAAAGAACTGCTCCTGATCAAAAGCCATGACGGCCGATGCCTTGACGAACAATCAATTGTCACTGCCATGACCGATGAGACGGCTCTCATCTTTCTGCCTTCGGTTCTTTTCAGAAGCGGCCAGTTGCTGGATATGGAATTTTTGATCAAAGAAGCTCATAAAAAAGGAATCTGCATTGGTTTTGACTGCTGTCATTCAGCCGGGGTTGTTCCCCATCGATTTTCCCACTGGGACCTTGATTTCGCGGTATGGTGCAGTTACAAATACATGAATGGCGGACCTGGAAGCCCTGCCTTTTTATATATCAATAAAAAACATTTCAATAAAAAACCACTATTGGCCGGATGGTACGGCTGTCATAAAACCCGGCAGTTTGATATGAGCATTGAATTTGAACATTCACGGGATGCCGGGGGATGGCAGATATCAACCCAGGGGATGCTGAGTGCTGCGCCTGTTGAGAGCGCACTGGATATCATCCTGGAAGCCGGAATGGACAAGATAAGAGAAAAATCTAAAAAAATTACTTCATATCTTTCATATCTTGTAGATGTTTATCTGTCAAAAAGTCCCTGCAATTTCAGAATCGGAACACCCCTTGACCCTGAAAAGAGAAGCGGCCATATTGCCCTTGAACATGAAACCGAAGCTGTTCGAGTCGGAAAAGCCCTGCTGGATAATGGCGTTATTCCAGATTTCAGGCCTCCCAACATCATCCGGATAGCTCCCGTACCTCTTTACAATACCTATCTTGAAGTCTTTGAAGTGGTTCAGACACTTAAAAAAATCATGGATACAAAAGAATATGAGACCTATTCAAAGGAAAGAGGGACTGTTTCCTGATATTCATCGCTTCTTTTTTTATTTCATGAGTTCATACACAAGGATTCCCCCGCACAGGGCAAACCCGATATTGTATATCCACCTGGATTGTTTATATTCTCTTATATAACTATCCGGAAGCCCAGAGGCTTTCATTTTACGAATGACCAGGACAGAGATGAAAACAAGGGACACAAGAAAAATAAGAATTAATAGAACAAAGGCGGCGTTAGAAAAAGACGGTTGCACATAGGTGACAAGGGCATAGACTGCAAATCCTGTAATGATGGGTACCAGATAGAACCCGTCAAATCTGGAAAACTGTTTGCTCAGATGCTGTTTCTCCTGCTCTGTCAGAAGTTCCAGGGCTTCCTTTGAGATGGACCTGCTGTAATAAATGCATATTATCAGAATTATCAGTCCAACGCTGAGAAGATTTGTCATTAAAGCCACTCCTCCTGAACAAAAAATATTCGTAATAGACGGGCAGTCTTACAATTTCTTTTTCAGATTGATAAATTCACTTCTCTCAAATCCGAGTTTTTTAAAAAAAGACAGTACATCGGTTGAATCCCAGAGAACCGAAGAATATATGTTTTTAACCCCTTTTGTTTTATAGATATCACAGATTTTCCGGGCAAGGTTCAGTCCTATCCCCTGGCCCATATAGTCTGGATGGACACCGATAGCCATGATCCAGGCACTTTTTTTAATCCCGAATCCGGCATACAGAATGGTGCTGATCATATACCCCACTACCCTTCCATTAATTTCAGCCACAAGGCTTAGCTTTCCACTATTTTCAGATATCTGCTGCTCAATAAATTTTTCAAAATCAACTGAACTGTCTTCCTCTGAGATTGCCTTTCTTATCTGTTGAATGGCCGCTGCATCTTCAAGAGTGATTTCTCTTATGTTAACTGCTTTTTCCACAAGATCCTCCATTGTTATTCTACTTTAATGATCTTCACGGTATGCCCGACCCAGTTTGGCGGAAGATAAATTCTGCCGCTGTTTCCGCTGGATTTAACTTCTTTCTCGATCATTTCTTCACCATAAACTTCAAACTTTACCTTTGTTTGAAGTAAAATTTGTTTTTCTGGATTTTTTTCCTGTTTTTCTTTATCCGCCATATGGCATCCTATTTTGACAGAAAAATTTAAAATTCCGTTTTTTCAATGTCATTTTGTTTGTCTATTACTCTTTTTTTATAAATGGGGCTTTTCTTTACAGTTTCCTCAATTAGCGCAATAGCCTTATTTCATCCTATATTCAGCTTAATTATATCCTTTTCAGGATATTTTCAATAATTATATTAATAAGAACTTCATCAATAATAATGGGCGGGCGGGAATCATCAATCCCCGCCCGCCCATTATAAGAACATTTGGTTATTGTCTTGTAAGCAGCGGTTTATAAACCGCACTTTTCATAATTACATACCTTACCGCCAGATCGCCTGCGAACACACAAGCCAGCCTTAAAAAGATCAGGAAGGCATTGGTATCACCACCCCACATGATCAGGGTCAGAATCAGCGGAAGTCCCACACCAAGTCCGGCAACACCAATCAGAGAAATCCTTTTAAGCTCTCCTGTGACCTGCATGACTATGGATTCTTTTCCGATTTCATTGCTATGAAAGGTTCCCCAGACATAAAGAATGATACACAGAACATAGGCAAAGAAAAAGACTTCTGCCCATACTTCCATCCCTGCTGCCATCTCTGCCGGTTTTGAAACAGCAAACATGAACTGTAAAAGCTGGTGTCCAACCCAAACCCCTGAAATTACGGACAAGGGCAGAACCATGGTTGAACTCCAGGCAGGAAGGGCTCTGATGACATTCATGGTGGCAAATCCATGGGAAATGATAAGAAGGCACAAGATTCCCATAATGGTGTTAAATACCATATTAAAGCTGTTGCCGGTTATAATCTGCAAAAAGCCCAGAGCGGCAAAAATTCCAATAATCCAGATGCCGCGGGATAATTCGGATGTATTGGGCTTCATGATCATCCGCCAGGCTCTCAAGGGGTTGCCAAGATACAGAATATGAATCGCGCCGCCGAGCACCAGGGTGATGAGCCAGCCCAGAACCAGGCCTGCTTTAAACCCATAAAAAAGTGACACAAAATACAGTCCGGCTCCGATTTCAGAAAAAAAGAAAGCCAGCCAGAGAAAAATCCCCTGGTTATCAATCCATTGCTGCTGACGGGTAGGGTTTACCATCCACTCATAGGGTTTTAGCCCGCTGCCGTCAGGAGGAAACATGGTCTGTACAAGATGGTGAATTTTATTACGCATTTTATATCCCTCCTTATTCTTTATAAATTTTGACTGCAACAGCGGTTTCCATGTTACCGGCAACCGGGTCAAAATATCTGAATTTTGCCGGCAGGAGCTTGCAGAAATTAGCACCCTTACCCTTGGCAATGGGTCGGCCGTCTGCCCACAATCCGCCCTGGCCGGCAATACCGATAACCTTCGGGCTCTGGGCTTCCATGGTTTTCACAATCCCGTTTTCCTTAACACCGTATTTGTTTTCAATCCAGATGATATCACCATCCTTGAGTCCTCTTTGTTTTGCCATGGTCGTGTTCAAGGTAATGGTAAACGTGTATGGGCACATTTTGGAGACTTCATCAATATAGGGATTCTGAAAGGTTGTATTATTGGTATGCAGGATGTCTCTGTAGGAAAATGCCAGCAAATCAAATTCATCATCCAGGTCCTTATGGGATTCCGGCCAAAACCAGGACGGAAGCGGTGTATACTGGTCCCAATCCATCCACAGATCAAACCCCACATCATCAAATATTTTTTTCATGCCCCGTTTGTCATGAATCAGGTATTCCATGTAAACCGGGCACCGGGTATCAATATTCCACCGCCAGTAGACATCATCAATGGCTTTGTGCCAGGTTGCATAACCCTGTTGCTGGATTTTATCCGCATCCTTTCCGTAAACCCACTTCATGAATCTTTCGCCGATCTGTTTCCAGGTTAAAACTTCACCCGGCTTGATCTGCAGTTCAGGATCTGCAACTCCGTAGTAGGAGTTGAGTTTGGCATTAAATTTATCCAGAACCCCGCAACGGTTGGCAACATCAATATAAACATCCATGAAGAACCTGGACTCACCAATGGGTTTGGCAACAGGCTGCTGCATGTGCACATACCAGTTTTCATGGGAGGGTGATCCGGAAAAAAAGAAGGCATCGATTTCAGAGGACCAGCAGTCCTTTTCCAGGTAGGATACATCCGGCAGAATAATATCGCCAATGGCCTGGTCGGTTTCATTGACCCATAGATCCATTTGAACCACAAAACAGTCTTTGAAGTTTTTAACCGCCGTTGCCCAGTCGGAATTGCTGATAACAAAATTGGCTGCAATTCCGAAGATCATTTCCGGCTTTGATTTCATGCCGAGTTTTTCATGGATATATTCCATTTCCTCAACATAAGGGATGTGGGAAAGGGTGCAGTGGGTCCACAGATCAACACACCCCATGTTGGTGGCAGGATAGCTGGGCGGGTGAACCGGCCAGGGATCATGGGAATAAAATACCGACGGCACAATAACACCATCTGTACCCACGGTGCAGGTCTGTTCATAATTGCCTCCCGGATAGGCTCTTCGTATGGCAGGCCATCCCAGGGTGCCGCCGGGTACGTCTTCCGCACCCACCAGCTGACTCATGAGATCAATGGCCGCCACCTGGTGGATACCGTTTGAATGGCCCTGTGAACCCCGGAAGGTCACTGAAGAAACCGGCCGGTAAGGATAGGTCTTTCCCTCAAGGGTGATGGTGGAACCGATCTGGGCATTGTCCACCCATCCCTTGGCCACTTCCAGGATCTTGGCTGCCGGAACAGTGGATACTTCCGCAGCCCATTCAATGGTATACTGTTTCAAATGCTCTTTAAACGGTACAAAACAGGGCCTGACCTTTTCCCCTTCATATTCGTATTCGCCATAAAGGGCGCAGTCTTCAAAGGCAAGGGACTTGTCGTCATATTCCTTGATGATGCCTTCCCTCTCGTCATATATCAACGGCTTTTTGCTTTCAACATGGCGCATGTATGTGCCGTCGTCTTTAATCAGATAGGGGAAATTGGTTTTGGCTTTTAGATAAAACTCGTCCATTTCACCACGGGTATTCACTATATAGTTGGCAATGGCAAGACCCACTGCCGTATCCGTACCCGGAAGAATGGCCACCCAATCAGTGGCTTTACCACCGGCAAAATTCCCCATGGGATCAAATACGATTTCCTTGATGCCGCGACGCACCGCATCGGCTCTCAAACGGGCATTGGTCATGGCGGAATGTCCTGAGCCGGTACCTTTGCTGGAACCCCATTTCAATACATATTTCGTATAACGCCAGTCCGGTGCTATGGACCAGGCGCCGTGAATCAAGCCGCCCAGCATATGGCAGGCGTTTCCGCAGTGAAGACTGCCGCCGCCGATGATGAAGTTTCCGTTATTTTTAACCCCAAAAGCCTGGGCATAAAAATACGGATGGTTGTGTGGTCCGTCAGATGCCCTCATGGTCTGATTTGTGAAAAGAATCTTGTTGGGGTCATCTTCCATGATTTTCTTCATTTTGGTGGAAATGATGTCAAGGGCTTCATCCCATTCAATTTCTTTCCATTTCGGGTCTACCCCGATTCCCTTTTCCGGATTGGTCCGCAGAAGAGGTTTTTTAATCCGGTTGGGGTCATGATAATACATCAGCCCTGCCGCACCCTTGCCGCAAAGCCCTGCATTATCGCCACCCATTGTGCTTTCTTTGATTCCCTCAATTTTAACAGGAACACCGTTTACCACTCTGACTTTTGCGCCGCAACCGCAGTAGCAGACGCCGCAGGTGGTATATACCCATTTGTCTTCCCAAATTTCATCTGTTTTATAGGTCATATTTCCCCCTGAAAATTAATCAATGTAATAAACTGCCGGTTCAGTACCAAATTCTTTCCGGAGCTGTTTGCCTTTTTTCTCCATGATCAGACGGTTGATGTCACTGTTGGGATCATCCAGGTCCCCGAAAATCCTGGCATTTACCGGACAGATGCTGACACAGGCAGGAGATGCGGTTTCATCTTTACCCGGCTTAAGACCCTTTTTTAAACCGTCTTCTATTCTCTCTGAACAGAAATTACATTTGACCACTGTCCCGACTTTAAAGGGATACAATTTTTCCCCGATCAGCTCCATTTCGGTTTTGCCCTGGCCCGGGAAATACTCCTTGTCTTTGGTTTTCTGATCATAATAGGTTCTCTGCTGGTAGGGACAGCTCACAAGACAGGCCCTGCATCCCACACATTTTTCATCATCAATGGCCACGATCCCGTCTTCTCTTACATAGGTCGCTCCTGTCGGGCAAGCTTCAACACAGGCTGCATCAGAACAATGGTTGCAAAGAATCGGATAGATTAATTTACTGGATGATGGAAATTTTCCGGTCTCCCCGATCAGGACCCTGTTAAAGAAAACTCCAGGAGGAAGAAAATGCTCCTCTTTACATGCAATGGTGCAGCCCCAGCAGGCAATACACCTTTTTACGTCAATTACCATTCCCCATCTAGGCATAATAACTCCTTATTAAAATTAAAGTTATATCCTTATTGATCTTTATCTTCCCTGGCATTAAAGATCAAATAATTCAACTTCTTCAAACCCTCTTTTTGCACATATGATATTGGCTGCAAGCTTTTTGCCTGAAAAATAATCTTCCAGAGCGTCGCAGCACGGTTCAATATCCAGCAACCCCGACATTCTTGCAAATGCCCCGACCACTACCGTATTGGGTATGGACAGGCCGATTTCTTCCAATGCAATTTTGTTGGCATTGATAATCCCGAGTTTTCTTAAATTGTCGTGGGAGACGTTGATTGTATTGTCCGAATCATTGAGCAGCATCATCCCGCCGGGCAGCAGTCCCTGGAACACAGCAGGCGAACTTCTCTGGCTCGGATCAAGCACTACAATAATGTCCGGATTATAGATCTGTGTTTTTTCTCTGACCGGCTTATCTGAAAACCGTCCGAATGCTGTAACTGGTGCGCCTCTTCTTTCAAACCCAAACATGGGGAAACTGGCGCCGAACTGACCGGTCCTGGCAAAAGCATTGGCAAGAATTTTAGATGTGGTGACCACACCCTGCCCCCCCCTACCGTGAAATCTGACTTCACTCATTTTGCATTTCCTCCTTTAATCTTCTGAAGATACCGGAAGCCGGCATTCTCCTTCCAGTTCACTCAACCCGCCCAGCATGCAGTATTCATAATCCACATCATCCTGAAGAATTTGAAGGTCTTCTTCACTCAAATGAGCGAATTTTTTAATCAGCTCGGTATAGGTTGTTACAGGCTTGGGTTTTTTGACGGTTTTGGTCATCCGGATTTTTCCATTGACTGCTTCCCAAAGGGGGAAATAGTTTGTTTTCACTGCCCTTCGACAAACCTCAATGGTATTTTCAGGTGCATACCCCCAGCCGGTCGTGCAGGGTGCAAAAACATGAAGAAATGCAAAGCCTCTTTTCTTGGCTTCCTTTGCTTTCAGCAATTTTTTAGCCAGATCATCGAGATCACTTAATGTTGCTGTGGCTGCATAGGGAATCTTGTGCAGGGCCATTTTCAAAGCAAGGTTCATTCGTCGCAGGTTCTTGCCTTTGGAAGCTGAGCCAAAAGGAGTAGTCGTGGTGGTGGCGCCAAAAGGAGTGGTCCCGCTTTTCTGGATACCGGTATTCATGTATCCTTCATTGTCGTAGCAGATATAGATAAAAGGCTCATTTCTTTCTGCAGCCCCGGACAGGTTGCCAAACCCGATATCGGCTGCTGTTCCGTCCCCGTTGAAACAAACAACCGTATTGTCGATTTTGGCTTTTCTGTAATATCTGGCAAGGCCCGTGGCATTGGCCGCAGCACCGGTCATCAGGGTTCCAAAATATGAAAGTGTATGCCATGATTGATTGTTCTGTCCGAGAAGTACAGGCGCTGAACAGGATGGTGTCCCGGTAATCACAATATCATTGCCCATGACCTGGGGAATGAATCTTAATAAAAGTTCAAGACCGCAGCCGGGGCAGAATGCCACACCTTTTGAAAAGGGATCCTCATGTTTCAGATAATCCATCACTTTTGTCAGATTGTCTTTCTTTTTTTCCGTCATGTTAAAGCCCTCCATCTTCCTGGGCTTCAGGATATGAAACCCATGTGACTTCACGAACGTTTTTGCCCGCGGCAAGATCACAGGTTTTATCAATCATCGATGCAACATTGATTTTAGTGATATCCGTGTTTGCAATACCGTCGATAAAACTGATCATTTTTGAACCGCCAAGCTTAGTTTCAAAAGCTTTGAGTTCAGTATAAATCGGGCCGCCCTTGAATCCGAAACAAAGACTTCTATCCACAACACCAATGGCCTTTTTACCCTTGAGGGAGTTAATCATTGCTTCACTGGGGAAAGGTCTGTACATTCTCATCTTCAAAAGACCGACTTTGACACCGGCTTCCCGTTTCTCATCAATCACTGCCTTAATGGTTCCGCACATGGAGCCTGAACCCACAAGGACCACATCTGCGTCGTCCATTCTATATTCTTCAACCAGCCCGCCGTAACTGCGGCCGAAAATCTCTTCAAATTCCTTGTCAATCCGGTCGAATTTGGCTTTGGCTCTTTCCATGGCAGAGACATGTTTGTATCTAAGCTCCAGATATCCCCCAAGAATTCCATGGGAACCGCACCCCAGCCTTCCACCCGGAACCAGTTTTGTTCTTTCAGGCTGAGTCTTTAGAACAGACAGAAATTTATCAACATCTTCCTGAAAGGGCACATCTACTCCCTCGGACAGATAGGACAGGTAGAACCCGTCATAATGAACCATGACCGGCACCTGGATATCGTAATCCTCAGCCAGACGATACGCCTGGAGAACCAGATCGAGGACTTCCTGGCAATCCTCTGCAATAAGAAAAATCCATCCGGCATCCCGTGTGGAAATCATGTCCTGCTGACCGGAAGAAACTGCTATGATACCCGGCGTCTCACGGTTTACATTCACCATGACAACGGGTGCCCTGGCCCCGGCTGTGGCAAGTACCGCATCATACATAAACACAAGTCCCCATGAGGATGTAGCGGTAAATACCCTGCCCCCTGCAAGAGAGGCCGCCATAACTGCATTCATGGCAGAGTTTTCACCCTCAACCGTAATCAGCTCGCAATCCATTTCCCCGTTCGCATGAAACTGGGAAATCTGTTCAATAACTTCAGATTGAGGAGTAATCGGGTATGCTGCCACCACATCCGGTCGGACAAGTTTTGCAGCGATGGCGGCTGCGGCATTTCCTGTAATAACCTTAATCTGTGATTTTTTTTGTGCTTTCGTAATCATTTTTTAAAATCCCCCTCCGGCATCATGGCAATTGCATTTTTGGGACATTCCTTGGCACAGATCCCGCATCCTTTACAAAAACCCAGGTCAGGAGAAAAATGCGAATTATCAACCATCTCCATCACCTGGATCGGACAGTAGATGGCACAAAACCCGCAAAATATGCATTTTTCCTTGTCAACGATCGGCCGTTTGGTTCGCCAGTCCCCGGTATCAGAACACATCAGGGGATCATTCGCGTCTGACCATGGTCCTTCATGTTTAAAAAATTTGTTTGAAGACATACAACCCTTTCCTCCTTAGAAAATAAGATAACCCTTCATGAAATATGGCCCTGCTATTATACCTAATTCCATAGCTGATACATAGCGACTATGTGATTGCATTGTCAAGCAAAAAAGTATTTAGCCGTTAAAATAAACAACCAATTTGAACAATAAGAAGTGGTAGTTATAGGATATGACCTGATTTGAAAATACTGCATATGGTTGATCAATCAACTAAAAAAATATAAAAGACTTTGGCAATTACAACCCATTTCAATTCATTTTATTGTCAAGATACTTCCACGGGCCTGATTTATTCCAGAAATTAAAACCGGGCCAGCCTTCTTTTTTTATCTTCCTATTAAGCCCTGTTTTTTGATATAAACAGATCATTTGAAAAACAGCTTTGACCATTATTAATGATGAAGGCCACTGATTTGGATTACCCCACAAGACAGAAAAGCCATTTGAAACCTGATAAAAGCTTAATCAGAAAAATTCTGCCATTTGCCGTCATTTGCCTGCCCATATCCTTGATCTGTATTTTTTCATTCTCTGTTCTTTACTTTGGAACTCCTGAATTCAAGGTCGACAAAACCCAGGACGGATTAAAGATCGGAAAAATTCGTAAGATGATCAATCCTGTCCAGGCAGATGACATCATTGTCCGCATCAATACCCTCTCTTATGATCAGATTCTGGGCGGTATCCTTTTTCCGAAGTCTACTCCCAAAACACACACCACCATCACCGTCAAAAGAGGGGAAGCCTATATCGAGTTTGAACCAAAGCTTAATCCTGTTTCGCCCTTTCAGTTTCTCTCCATTGCCTGGCCCCATCTGCTATTGATGTTCACCCTTATTTTTCTTGGGGTCTTATCATATTTCCGAGTTCCCAGTGAACAGCCGGTCCTGGTATTTCTTGTCACGCTTTCATTTTTTGCAAGCACGCTTTCAGCCACCTTTCCCTCATATTTCGGAATTCTTTCCCCCCCCATCATCTCTTTGAGTTTCTTTACGCTGGCTATTTGTAACTGGCTGGCATTCGGCACCTGTTTGCATTTTGTTTTCAGCTTTCCCCAGGACCGGAATATGGTAAAAAACAAACCCTGGCTGCTTGCGGTTTTCTATCTTGCCGCACCTTTGGTCAGCATCTCAAGCTCTCTGATAGCGGCTGATCATACAGGCGAATTCCTAAGCTGGCTCCAGCGCCTCCGGAATATTGCATTGCCGTTCATGGCAGTTGCCGCCTTTACAAAGCATCTCATTGATTATCGAAAAATCTCTTCCTCTCTGGAAAAAAATCAGGTCAAACTGATTATCAGCGCCTATTGGTTGTCTTTCGGGCCCTATTTCATTTTTTATGCCATCCCCAATATCCTGTTTAATACGCCTGCCATTTCATTTAAACTGGTGATCCTGTCCGGGATCATTCTTCCGGCGGCGTATTTTATTGCGCTGATTCGATACCGGCTTCTGGATGCAGATAAAATGATATCAAAAACAATCGCCTATTTTCTATTGATCGGGATTTTATTGATCTCCTATTCATATCTGATGATTTTTATCAAAAGGACCTTTATCGGAAGAGAGCTCCTCTCTGAAGAGCTGTTCCTGATTTATCTCATTGTCATAACCGTTTCTTTTGAACCTTTGAAAAAACTGATCTCCCTTTTTCTGGATACCCTTTTTCTGCCAAAGGCCCTCTACAATGATGACAGCCTGGCGATCCTCAGCAGGAATATCGGCTCATCCATATATTTCAAAGACCTGATTCATATCCTGACGCATACTATTCCTGAAGATTTTCATATCCAAAAACTGATGCTCATGATCTTTGATAAGGATACTGTCCAGTGGTATCCCGATCCTGGAATACCTGAAAATGGCTTTATCAATTCAGAGCTTTTGAAATCAAAACTGGTTGCTGGAACGGATTATCTGTTTTGCACAGCCCCGACAAAGGATCGGAATCTCAAAGAGACCCTGCTTTCTCTTAAAGCTGCTGAAATAGAACTGGTATTGGCATTGAGAGGCGCAACCGGATTGTCGGGGGTGATGCTTCTCGGCCGGAGGGAAGACGGCAGACCTTATTCCGGAAGAGATATTCAATTTTTTACCACTATTTCCAACCAGGCTGGGCTGGCCTTGGAGAATGCTTTTCACTATGAATCCCTGATTGAAAGCAAAAAACAACTGGAAAAAATGTTCACCCAGGTGGTTCAATCCGAAAAAATGGCCGCGCTCGGGGAAATGGCCACAGTTCTTGCCCATGAATTGAAAAATCCCCTGGGAATCATTCGCAGTTCAGCCCAGTACCTGTCCCAGAATTCAAAGGATGCCAAAACCCGCCAGGAACTCCTGGAGTATATCATGGGGGAGGTGGACGGGCTTTCTTCCGTAATCAACAATATGATGGGGCTTGCCCGGTATAAGGCCCCGGAATTCATGCCCATTGATTTATATTTGGAAACAGCATCCATCATTGATCACTTCATCCATTCCGGCAATCATAATAAACTCATCTCCATTGAACTTTTACCCCAGAAAAAACCCACCCGCGTCCTGGCCGACATCCGGCAGTTACAGCAGGTTTTTTTAAATTGTATTTCCAATTCCGAAGATGCCATGCCAAAAGGCGGAAAAATATCATTTTCCATGGAACCGGGCCCTGATGACACCATTGACATTTGCATACTGGATACAGGCCCCGGCATCCCGGAAAAAAATCTTGTAAATGCGTTTAAAAAATTTTTTACAACAAAGGAAAAAGGGATGGGCATAGGGCTTTGTGTGTGCAAACAGATAGTTTTGGCCCACAACGGCTGTATTTTCATAGAGAATATTCCCTCCGGCGGACTTAAGGTATTGATCAGCCTGCCGCTCAACCCTTTATCTATTCCTGACATTCCCAATACCATGGAACCATATCAAAAGGAATTGCCCCATGTCTGAAAAAATACTCATTATTGAAGATGAAGCCCGCATGCGCCGGGTTCTTCAGCTTGTCCTCGAAACCAAGGGATATCTTGTTGAAACTGCTGTAGATGGGGAAGACGGTATCATCAAATGGAAAAGCTTCCAGCCGGATGTTGTTTTTACGGATTTGAAAATGCCAAAGGTGGACGGCATGGAGATATTAAGACACCGGAACCTGAAATATCCTGAGACCCCTTTGATCATCCTCACGGCTTTTGGAACTGTTTCCACGGCTGTCGATGCAATGAAAAAAGGGGCTTTTGACTATATTACAAAACCTGTGGACAATGATATCATCCTTGAAAAGGTAAAGACAGCCCTGGTAAAAAAAGCCCCTGCCCCCAAGACCTGCGACACGGACCAGCCGCTTCTGATTGGATCTTCCTCTGTCATTTTAAATATTCGAAAAGAACTGGAACTGGTTGCCACCACCTCTACATCCGTGTTTATCTCCGGAGAATCCGGAACCGGAAAAGAACTGGCGGCAAGAACCATCCAGGCCTTTTCTCCCAGGAGAGACAAACCCTTTATCCGGGTCAATTGTGCCGCCATCCCTAAAGAGCTCATGGAATCCGAATTGTTCGGACATATCAAAGGGTCCTTTACAGGGGCAGTTCAGGACCGGAAAGGATCATTTGTCCAGGCAGACTCAGGCACCCTCTTTCTTGATGAAATAGGAGATATGCCCCTTGAACTTCAGGCAAAAGTCCTTCATGCGGTTGAAGATAAATTGATTATACCTGTGGGGTCCGCAGATCCTGTAAAAATTGATATTAAAATTATTTCTGCAACCAATCAGGACATAGAACAAATGGTGGACCAAACAAAATTCAGATCAGACCTTTATTTTCGCCTGAACGCCTATACAATCAAAATGCCGTCTTTGAAAGAAAGATCTGAAGATATCCCTGAACTGGCCTGTCATTTTCTGAGCATTTTTAATAAAGAATTTCACCAGCCCCCTGCCTTGATCCTGGAACCGGCAATGGATGCCTTATCCCGATATTCCTGGCCGGGAAATGTCAGAGAACTGAAAAATATAATGGAACGGCTGGCGCTTGTTTCAAAGGGAAAAAACATCACAGGTGAAATGGTTAACCAATTGATCGAAAAAAAAAGAACCCTGGAAACCAAAGTTCAGATCCCTATAAAAAAAGACCTTTTTTCAAGAGAAAAAGAAATGATTGAGGAAGCCTTAACCGAATCGGGGTGGAATATTTCGAAAGCATCCCGGCAGCTCGGGATTACAAGAAATACCCTTAGGTACCGGATGAAAAAATTCGACCTTGAGGAAAAAAACAATACCGCATCATAAAGGATCAACTGTTCAGCCTGATTCCTGCTGTTCCGCTCTTGATATCCCGCCACATGACAACTCCGGTTATGCTGACGGGGTCAGGGTCATGGATTTTTGAATACAAGCCGGTTACTCCCGGCGGAAAGCACAGTATTTCAACCGCTGCCTCCGGCGGGATCTCTTTTATGGCAGAAGATGCTATCCTCATCCCGTCCACGCTGATATCAAGGGTTTCTCCCACATGCCAGGCCCGGAAGGATGTCTGAACATCAAAATACTTCAAAGATATGGGAATCTTTAACTGATGACGGGGCCATATGCGCTGGTCTGATGCTGATTTCATAAATATCTGCTCATGCTGCAGATGTTTAAATCCGCAGCATGGGCCGTCTATTGGGATGGTTTCTTATTTAATTATTTTTTCTGCCTGTTCGTGCAAGACCCAGAAGGCCAAGACCAAAAAGAAGCATGGTGGCCGGCTCAGGAACCGCATTGCCACCGCCGAGATCAGGATCGGGATTGGCACCGCCTGCTGTTGTGATGCGCAAATAGGCAGGGTTCTGACCATCTGCACTGCCAAAGGTGAAGCCGGAATAGCCTGTGTAGACAATTGAATAATCAATCAATGTTGGAACTGTCGGCAATGACTGCCAGTAACTTGTCACATCAAAACTCTGCCAGCCTGTTCCATTGCTTGCCAGTACCAACCCGCCGCCGCTGAAAGACCCCACATCATCTCTTCCCTCCGTCCATATGCTCAATACGTCATAATTAAAGGTTACAGATGTGATATCGGCAATTGTCTCGGTGAATGATGACAGATAAAACCTAAGCGATGTATTGGAATAATTGCCATCTCCGGGATAGTAGCTATGCGATACGCTGTTTGGGTTGGCAGCCGGATCCGACCAGGTACCGCTTCCAAAATATCCCCAATATTTACTGGTAACAACATCATCACTCGGCAATACAAAAATATCATAGGTTGACGCTGATACCAAAGATACTGAGAATAACATGAACATTAAAACACCAATTAAAATCTTTTTCATTTTTAACCCTTCCTTTCTGAATGTTAATCAATTAAAAACGCCCTTGCGTCCTATAGATATCCATAGCAAAAAGGGGGCCGGGACCGGTGTGTTCGAAAATAGCCTATGATTTAAATATGTTGATTAATTGGAAGAAGGCATTATTGAAAAAATTCAAGACGGTGCCGGTTCAAATAAACCACCTGTTATGGTGCATATGAACCGGTTTTTTTAAATCAGGAGTTTATATCCAATGGCCATTATACAATCATCCGGGCAAGATCTTCAGCATTTTTAAAACTCAATTCAATGACGGATTCCATTTTTTCCCGGGATATATGATAAAGCGTTTGGGCTTTTTCAATGATTTCATCTGTTCCGTCATTATCATCATCCTCCCTTAAAAGAGAGACCAGGCCCACAGGCCCTGAGGCGCCATGTTCATCTTTGCCGAGGATGGCGTGATGGTCCTTGATGGCAATGGCGATATTCTCCGGAAGCCCCCATTCGCTGCAGATCCATGTGGCAACTTCTGCGTGATCCCATTCCAGGGCTTCCCTTTCAAGCTGAGCCAGGTCGCCGCCTTCAAGATGCCATTTTTTTAAAACCGGTTCATAGTCATCACTCCTGTGACAGGCAAGAAACGGCAGGGCCATGTCCTGAAGAAAGGCTGAAGTAAAACATTCCGATTCTTTTGCCGGGCAAAGGATCAGGGCCAGCTCATGGGCCAGCATGGCCCGCCTGGCCGATGTCCGCCAGAATTGGGCCGGGTCGTGCCACTGGCACATCTTTTTTGGAATGCCTTTGGCCACACCCACACCCAGCACCAGGGATTCGAGCTGGGACATCCCCACAAGGGCGATGGCCTGGGTTAGATTCTCTACCTTATTAATGGGAGAAAAGGCGGCTGAATTTGCAATCCCGAGAAGGCGGACCGAAAGACCCGGATCAAGGGACAGGGACAGGGCAATATCCGAGGCTGAAGAATACGGACTTCTGATCTTCTGTAGAATCTGCATGACCACTGCAGGAAAAGACGGAAGCTGATATCCTTTTAAGACTTTCTTTAACCTGGCTTTGGGATCGACCTTGTTCTTAAAAAAAGAAAACATAAAAATTCCCGAGTCTTATTTATTCAGCCCGGCGGGCCATTTTATTGCCAAAAATGCTGAGTAATCCCCCAAGCCCTATATATCCCGTCACTGCCTGCAGGGTCACAAAAACCTGTGCTGCAATAGAAGAAGGCACCACATCCCCATACCCCAGTGTCGTCAATGTCACAAAACTGAAATAAACAGGTGAGAAAACAGTGGAATGCACCCCGTAATCAATGTCCACCCGGGTATAAATGGCTGCAAATATGAGGGTTACGCTTAACAGCCAGACAAACCACCTTAAAAGGCTTCTCCCGCAATCGGAAGAAACCCACCATAAAAAGTAAAGGACTTTATGGAACCGGGAAGTCATGCGGAACTCATAAAGATAATTTTCATCCGCAATATACCTTCGGACAAGATAGGCCCCTCTCAAGTCCAGCCCCCTGATATCTGCGCCGATCCATCCGGCCTTTTTATAATTTTTTATTCCAAGAAGTCGGCACCCCTGCATGTCTGCCAGTTCAAAATTGGTTCCCCTGACATTGCTGAATTTTAGATCACTTTCAGTAAGTATGGCACGGGTGAATACGGCAAAAGACAAATCCGCTTCTGAAAGCCTTGCATTCTTAAGATTGGACGCTCTGAAATCCGTATAAGCCAATTTTGAACGACTCAGGGTTGCATCGCTCAAATCCGCATTAATGATCCGTGCATGGGAAAGATCTGCTCCACCGAATCCGCATCTTTTGGCGCTGCATTCATTCAGGACGGCATGGGTCAGATCTGATCCGATAAACTCGCATTCATCCAGAACAGCGTGGGACAGACTTGCCATATGAAATATGGCATACCCAAAGACCGTTCCTTTAAAATTGGACCGGTTAAGACCGGCATAAGAGAAATCATACCCTGACAAATCCAGATCACACAGGTCTTCGTGGGATATTGAAATCCCTCTTAAATCAAGTTTTAACGGCCTTTCCGGATGATGTTTGCGGCATTCGCTCTTCAGCCGGTGAATCATGATCTCCGATGCTGTTTCCCCGGTTTCAGGATCTTTATCATTCCAGCGGGATCGCAATGCAATGATTTCAGATTTGGTTAAGCTTTGTTTCTCATTTCCCATCAGGCTTTTGCATGCATCCACATATAATTAAAGGTTCCCCATCATCCAATCCATGCGGCCCATACTATAATAAAGCCTATAAAAATAAAAGCGGATTTTAAGGCTTTGCTCATCCGGCGCCAAAAGCCGTCATCCCTTCTTGCAGGTTGAAATCCCAAGCAACTGATACGGCGGGCACCACCCGATCAAACCCGTTGCAATGGGGAGCAGGCCGACCAGGCCCCACAGGCTTTGGGGGCCAACAAAAACAAGGGACAGTATGGCAAGCCCCAGTATGACCCGGATCACTCTTTCAATGTTGTGAATATTCTGTTTCATCATGTTCTCCTCTTCTTGAACCCATAGTTTAAGGTTCTGTTTGGTTTCTTACAAGATAAGGCCTTATTTTAAAAACAACAGAGTGTTACAATAAATTCAGGAAAGAATCGTCAGAGATGAAAAATAAAGCCGGGGAGAAAAAGAGTCTTTTCCCCGGCTTTATTGACTGAAATTTAATCCAGAACAATGCCAAGGGCATCGGCCACACCCTTGCCGTATTTTTGATCAGCCTTCATACAGTTTGAAATATGGCGGAGCTGAATATCCTTGGATGCCCCTGAAATGGAACGGGCCGTATTCTCGAACAGCGCTTTTTTCTGTGCCTTATTCATGAGTTTGAACAAACGGCCGGGCTGTGAATAATAATCCGTATCCTCCCTGTGGTTCCAGTGATCGGCAGCTCCCTCGATGCTCAAGGGCGGCTCCCTGAAATCAGGCTGTTCCTGCCATTCGCCAAAACTGTTGGGTTCATAGCCCAAGGTGGAGCCGTAATTTCCGTCCACCCGCATGGCGCCATCCCTGTGATAACTGTGAAACGGGCATCTGGGTTTATTGACCGGAATCAGGTGGTGATTGACTCCCAGTCTGTACCGCTGGGCATCGGCATAGGAAAAAAGACGGCCCTGAAGCATCTTATCCGGTGAAAACCCGATGCCGGGAACAACGCTGGCCGGGTTAAATGCGGCCTGCTCAACTTCGGCAAAATAATTCTCCGGGTTTTTATTCAGTTCAAATTCTCCCACTTCAATCAAAGGATAATCCTTATGGGGCCAGACCTTGGTGAGATCAAAAGGATTGTACGGACATTTTCCCGCCTCTTTTTCCGGCATGATCTGGACGAACATGGCCCATTTGGGGAAGTCCTTTTTTTCAATACTTTCATAAAGATCTCTCTGATGGGTTTCCCGGCATTTGCCGATGGCTGATTCAGATTCCTGATCTGTCATGTTTTTGATCCCCTGTTGGGTACGAAAATGAAACTTCACCCAAAACCGCTTATTTTTCGCATTTAAAAAACTGAAGGTGTGGCTGCCAAAGCCATGCATATGGCGATAGGACAGGGGAATCCCCCTGTCGCTCATGACAATGGTGACCTGGTGAAGGGCTTCAGGAAGGGAGGTCCAGAAATCCCAGTTGTTTAATGCGCTGCGCATATTGGTTCTCGGATCTCTTTTGACGGCATGGTTCAGATCCGGAAATTTCAGGGGATCCCGAAGAAAAAAGACCGGGGTGTTGTTTCCCACCAGATCCCAATTTCCTTCTTCTGTGTAGAATTTCATGGCAAAGCCCCGGATATCCCTTTCAGCATCTGCAGCACCCCGTTCTCCTGCAACGGTTGAAAACCGGACAAACATATCGGTTTTTTTACCGATCTTAGAAAAAATTTTTGCCCTGGTATATTTTGTAATGTCATGGGTTACTGTAAAAGTCCCGTAGGCACCTGAACCCTTGGCATGCATCCGCCTTTCCGGAATGACCTCCCGGTCAAAATGGGCCAGCTTTTCAAGAAACCAGACATCCTGTAGCAATTGGGGTCCCCTCGGCCCGGCCGTCATTACATTCTGGTTATCTGCAACAGGTGCGCCGGAATTATGGGTCAGTTTTTTCTTTTTTGGCATGATGTCCTCCTTTAATGATTTTTCTTTTCTCTTGATAACTATTCTTATTTAAGCGGCAAAAAATATATTCAGCCTTTTTTTGCCGAACAATCACCGCAGATGCCGAAAAAATCCAGCCTGTGAGTCAGGATTTTAAAATTTGTTTCAGTGGAAACCTCCTTTTCCATATGAATCAGGCTTTCCAGATCCGGATCTACGATTTTTTTACATTTGATGCAGATGACATGGGGATGGGGATAAGGTTTATTTCCGTCATAACGGTTGTTCCAGTCAGGAAATCCCAATTCAAGGACTTCTCCCATGGCTTTAATCAGCAATATGTTTCTATACACTGTGGCAAGGCTCATTGTGGGAAAATCATATTTCAATTGAGCATAAATATCCTCCACGCTTGGATGCCCCAGGCTTTTGGACAGGATATCAATGATGGCAATCCGCTGAGGGGTCATCTTGTGGTGGTTTTCCCTGAACTTCTGTACAATGGTTTCAAATCTTTTTTTTGAATCAGACACGTCTTTTTCCATGAATATTAATTGATAATTATTATTAATTAACATTCATTCTACTTTAGGTCAATCATTTTTTGAACGGGTAGCTTGATGGTAAAAACGGTTCCCTGACCCGGCGTTGAATCAACCGCCAGAGTGCCGTTATGATTTTCAGTGATAATGAAATATGAGACAGACAGGCCCAAACCTGTGCCGAGACCCACTTCTTTTGTGGTAAAAAAGGGCTCAAAGATACGCTTTCGGATGTCACTGGCTATCCCTGGTCCGTTGTCTTCTATTTCAAAGACCACCTGGTCAGCTTCCTTGAAACAGCGGAAAACAAAACGCGGAAAAGACTCATCTGCCTCTGCCATGGCTTCCGCCCCATTTTTTAAAATATTTAAAAACACCTGTTGAATCTGTGTTTTTTCGCAGGACACCGGCGGAACCGCTTCCTCATATTGTCTGATAATCTCAATGGAGCGGAAATCATATTTTTTTTTCATGCTGTAATCATTTGCTATCAGTTCGATGGTGGTTTCCATGATGTCATGAAAATAATAGGTGGATTTGCGGTGATCGCTCTTTCTGCTGAAGGTCAGCATATTGTCCACGATCTGGGCTGCCCTGTAACCCGAAGAGGTCACAAGATCCATCATGAAAAAAATGCCTCTTTTTTCCATATAAGCCTTAATTGCCCCAAGACTGACCCCACATTCCAAGGCAGCCTCGATATTGGGCGGAAGGTTCTTTTCCAGACGGTTCCGGATAACCTGGATATTCTGAAGCATACCGGCAAGGGGATTGTTGATTTCATGGGCCATGCCTGCTGCAAGACCGCCGATGGAGAGCATTTTTTCAGATTGAATCATCATTTCTTCAATCCTGACCCGGTCACTGATATCATCCACACGGATGACGGCTCCTTTCACCACCTCCGACACAATCGGGTAAATGGTGATATCGGTCAACATTGTTCTTCCGCCCATGGTCAGGGTTATCTTTGCTTCTTTTTTTATTTTCCGCTCTTCTATGCTTTGCATGACACTGGTGATATGCTTGGAAAGCTGCGGGAAGATTTCTTTGAGCAGACTTCCCTCAGCCTGCTCAGCTAAAATACCCGTCAAGCGCTCTGTCTCAGTGTTCCATTGGGTAACAACCCCCTCCTGGTCCAAACCGATCAAAATGGAAGGCATGGAGTTGACAATGCTTCTGATAAATTCTTTTGTATTTCTAAGCTCGCGTTCCGTCTTCTTGATTATGGTAATATCCGTCATATTGACCACCATGCTGACAGCTCTGCCGTCAGCAGAGCGGTAAAGGGCCGAGTTTATGCTGACATCCAGAACATCCCCTGATTTTGTAACTCTCCGGGTGATAAAATCATAGCTGCCTTCGGTGCTTTCAAAAGTTTTCCGTACTGCCTGTTTTGTTTCTTCTTTGTTTTCTTTTGGTACAAAATCAATTTTTTTGCCTAAAAGTTCCTCCGGCTGCCATCCAAACACCCTGGTAAAAGCAGGATTAAGATAGGTTGCCTCTCCTTTTTCATTGTAAAACACAATTGGATTGGGAGAGGCTTCAAGAATAATCCTGTGGATTCTTTCACTTTCCTTTAGCGCGGCCTGTGCGTTTTTCATGTCCGTGATGTTCCTTAAAACGATCAGCCGGCCGATCTGCTTTTCCTTTTTGTTCAGCAAAGGAAAGATTCTCAAATTCCATTGATTTAAAACCTCTTCCACATAAAATTGTATTTCAGTCTCAACAGGTTGTATCTTTCTGTGTTTTTCAACATGGTCAAATAAAACAGGAAAATTTTTCCATATTTCCATATCCTCGCTTGCCATTCCGTCAACCTGAAAGAGATCCTGGGCAGCCTTGTTCATTTCCAGCACCCGGTCATTCATATCCAGAGCAAAAACAGGATCACCCATGCTTTCTATCAACATTTCACGAGCCAGCGGGATCAGTCCCGGCATCTGATATTTCAACAGCCCCCATGAAAATGCAATTCCGCTGATGGTAAATGCCGCCGGGGTTGAATCGAAATATTTCAATTCTTCAAAACCAAAAAGATACAGAATATTGGACAGCCACGGACACATCACTCCCACCAGGAGCAGGAGCATCTGCCGCTTACGAATTCCTTTTGAGGATATCAGGGCCCTTATCAGAATAAATGTTGCCATAAAAATCAACAGATAGGAAAACAAAGTATACACCCAGAATGCTTCACCCCTTGTGTATGCGAGAGTGGGCGTCCTGCCGTTCAAATCCAGCCAGGCTTCCCGCCATATGAGCTGATGATGATCGTTTGTCAAAACCAGAAAAATCACCGTGAGAGGCACCATGCTCAGGATCAGATATCCTGTTCGGGTTATTTGCCGTTTTTTTGATGCAATGGCGGTGATGAAACAATAAATCAGCATGCCGATCCAGGTAACGCCGAAATATTCAATTTTCACCCACCAGAGTTTAAGAACCAAGGTCGGGCTGATCAGTTCCATTCCATAGGTCAGGGACCATAAGGAAATTGCCGCCATCAGCAATATAAGGATTCTAGCACTTTTATTCTTCCAGTGAGGGGATAGATATACGGCCATGGCCAGAGACACAAATCCAGATGCAAAAGTGAAAAACCCATATATCCATGCCCAATTCAGTGTTATCATGATCATTCCCTTAAAATTAAAAATGGTTGCACTATACCAGATGTGTAACCGTTTTTCCCCATAGAATTTTCAATGACGCTTTTTTTAATTAACACTGCCTTTTTTCTTGACCTGTACCATTGAGTCTGGGACTAATGGAAATATTTATTAACAGGAAATGAAAAAGGATAATCATGAAATTTATCATTGACCATTTCAATATCAACGTCCTTGATCTTGAAAAGAGCCTCATTTTTTACAACAACGCCCTGGGATTAAAAGAAATCAGGCGGAGACAGGCTGACGACGGAAGCTATATTATTGTCTTTTTGAGCGATGAATCAAACGCTGTCAGATTGGAACTCACCTGGCTGAAAGCCATGGACCGGCCCTATAATTTAGGAGATGAAGAATTTCATATCGCCTTTAAGACAAATGATTATGACGCCGCTCATCAGCATCACAAAGAAATGGGCTGCATCTGTTTTGAAAATCCGGCCATGGGGATTTATTTTATTAAAGACCCTGACGGTTACTGGCTGGAAATTATCCCGACCCGTTAATCTTGGCTATTTTTCATCAGTGAAAGGGGTGTGAGGACAAATTTCATCCGTCCAAAAGGGTATTTCATGATAATGCCCCACAAGACAGACCCTCTCAGAGGGACGAGTGTATGTGATTTTAAAACCAAAATCGTTCAGCCGGGAATAAAAATTATTATAAACCGATGTTTCTGTTTCCAGGCTTATACAGCAGTTGTCAGTAAGATGAAATGTTTTTACAGCATGGTGGGCCATCAGGTAAAAGCATGCGGCTGATAAATACTTGCAGTTCAACTCCCTGAAAATTTCAGGATAGAATTTAGAGATATATAAACTGCCTGAAAACAAATCATGTGAAACGACCAGGGTTTTTGAAATCTGCCTCATTTTCTCTTTGCTGTATAAAAAATATTCCAGGCATGAACAATCCTGTTCATATGAAAGTGAAAATCTTTTCAACAGCAAAGGCAGATAGGTCATTAGAAACTGTGATGTAAACTGCCCTGGAATATTCAACGCCATGCTTAGGATATCCTGAATAGCCAAAAATATTCATAAACCATATGCTTTTAAGGTTTCAGGGTCAATACTTTATGGGATAAAAACCCGATTTGACATAAAATTAAAGGAGATTTTATGACCATAGGAATTTACAACCAGTATATTTATATTCATCCTCGCCATAAAACCGTTATTGTCAAATCATCTGCCTATCCAGACTATAACAAAGACGGGGAACAAAAAACCTTAAGGAGTAATGAGCTATTCAGGACCATTGCAAAAACAATGCAAGATCTTTATATTGTTTAAATCCGTCTTTGAACAAAGTGGTATAACCTTGCTCCGGCTTCATAAAAAAGCCCCCGGAGATTTCTAAATCCAACAGGATCAATTTTTGTAACCGGCAAAGGGATAGCCTTTTGTGAACCACCCGTCATATATTCAGCCAGAAGTTTTCCAAATACGGTTCCCGGTCCGATTCCCCTGCCGTTATAGCTCGTGACCATGGCAACCGACGGGTCCAGAAGGTGAAACCGTGGGATATGATTGGTGGTCATGGCTATCCGCCCATACCAGCCATAATCCAGAGGGGTTTTTCCCACCTGGGGAAATGTTTTTTCAATGGTTCTTTTTACCCAGTTTTCATGGATGTCCCAGGCAAAACCGTCAACCATACCCACACTTCCAACGATCAATCTTCCTGCGGCATCCAGCCGATAGGAAGACAGGATCAGATTGGTATCCCAGGCGCCCTGCCGTTCCGGCAAAATCGTTTCCAACACTTTTTTCGGGAGGGGGGGGGTGGCAAACTGGAAATAATTAAACGGCACCAGGTTTTTCTGATATTCCTTAAATGCATGTTCGGCATACCCCTGAACAGCGATAATGACTGATTTTGCCGTCAATGTTCCCCTGGGCGTACTTAATTTCCAGCCATCACTCACTTTATCAAACCCAATGACAGGAGAATGATTATATAGTTTTGCCCCTTCTTTTAAGGCCGCTTCTGCAAGCCCATAGGCATAGGCCAGGGGCTGAACGGTTCCGGCGCGTTTGTCCAGAAGTGCGCCGAAAAAGGAAGTGCTCCCGGTCTTTATTGCAGCTTCTTCCTGCCCAAGAAGTTTTACCGGTGCCCCTCGCTCGAGCCATTGCGCTTCTCTTTGCTGTAGCGCTTTATACCCGCTCCGGGAATCGGCGCAGTGAAGGGTTCCGTTCCAAAGTGCTTCACATTCAATGCCGTATTCCTTGATAAGCCCGAACACAAGATCCGGGGACGCCCCCAGAATCCGGATCAGTTTTTCTCCATGTTCAGACCCCACAAGCCGGAGGACATCCTCAGGCATGAGCCAGAGTCCGGCGTTCACAAGTCCTACATTACGACCTGCCCCGCCGTACCCGATATCTTCAGCTTCAAGAAGAATGCTTTTCTTTCCCATTTTTGAAAGATGAAGGGCGGCCGAAAGTCCGGTATACCCGCCGCCGATGATGGCAATGTCTGTTTTATGGGCTCCCTGCAGGGATTCCAGCTTCGGTCTTGCCGGAGCCGTAGCTTCCCAGAGGCCGTGAGTAATATTTTTTTCCATCTTCATGTCTCCTGATGTTTTAATTAAAATTTTTTTGATGTTTTTATGGTATACCAAAAAAATTTTTAAAGTCAATATTTTTTTACTGACCAAATATACCCTTATTTTGAAATAGTTTGACAAGATATGGGCAAGCTTATATAGACTTGTATTGTTAAGGTATACCAGAAGATATAGACCATTATAAAATTTTAACAGGCTCTGTTTGATTAAATGAATATCGATATTTATAATACGCTTCGCAGCAGAATCATTTATCTTGATTACGCACCCGGTTATATGCTCAAAGAGCAGGAACTGGCCGGAGAATTCGGCGTCAGCCGGACGCCTCTCCGTACGGTTCTGTTCCGCCTGGAATGGGAGCACCTGGTGAAAACCTTGCCCCGAACCGGAATTCTGGTAATGGAGCTGGAATTGAACACCATTACCCATGTTTTCCAGGCAAGGCTTGAACTTGAATCCGTTCTCGGCTCCATGGCCGCAGAACGGTTTACAAAAAGTCATTTCAACCGGCTTGAGGATTTAATAATGGAATGTGATCGCCAGTCTGACCATGGAAACCCAAAAGCCATGGCATTACTGGATATGGACGTTAAACGACTTTTTTATGATGCTGCCGCCAACCCTTTTCTCACAGAGATATCTGAACGGCTCTATTGCTTGACCTTCAGGTTGTGGTATTTTAATATGCTCAAAATGCAGCATGATGAATTAAAGACAGAGGTCATGAGCATCAAGGAGGAGCTTGTTTCCTTGTCTGGGCTGCTCAAATCAGATATGCCCAAATCGGTGGGGGAAGCAAGAAAAAATCACCTGCTGAAACACCTGGAAAGAATCAGGTCGAAATTCTTAAACCTTTCCGGCGTTCGCTGATATTATCTTCTCTAACGTAATAGAATAGTTATGGATGCTTTTTTTATGAATTGAGCCCCCTGGCTGAAAATTAATCCCGAAAGGAGGATGAAATGGTGCCAACGATTAAAAAAATACTTTATCCAACAGATCTTTCCGAAACTGCAAAATATGCTTTTGGCTATGCCGCCGACCTGGCAAGGCGTTATGATGCCATGATCACAATTTTATATGTCATGGAAAGCATGAACCCCATGATTGAAAGCCAGGTCAGAGATATGCTCGGAAAAGATAAATGGAACTCCCTGAAAAAGGGAAAAATGGACAATTTAATAAAGAAAATCAAGTCCAGACTGGAAGATTTCTGCACTGAAATGGAATCCAAGATCGATTCCTGCCGTCTTCTGGTGGAAGACATGCAAATCTCAAAAGGAAACCCGGCCGAGGAAATACTCATTGCTTCAAAAAAAATCAAAGCAGATATGGTTGTCCTGGGAAATTACGGTCACAATACACTTCAGGATTTACTCATCGGGGGAACTGCAAAAAAGGTTATAAAAAGCAGCGAGGTGCCGGTTCTCTTAATAAGGCTTCCAAAAAAATAGGTATTAAGAAATAGATGAACGCCCCTGACCATTAACGGTCTGATGCCGACAAATTTTTAGAAAAGGTTTTATTTGTGTTTGAGAACCATTTCCAGATGCAAAATTCCATCCTCGAGATAGGGTTCCGAGACTTTTTCAAAGCCAAGCGATTGATAAAACTCCTCTAAATAAAGCTGGGCGCTTATCTTAATGCTCACACCCGGCCAGGTCCGGCAGATATGATCCACAGCCTTTTTTATCATGGTGCGGCAAAGCCCCTTACCCCGGCTGGTTTTTGAAACCACCACCCGGCCAAGGCTTGGCTCGGTATAGCTTGAACCGGGCGGAAGAATTCTTAAATATGCAGCAAGCTCTCTGTTTTCATTTCTTCCGGTGAGATGGAGGGCGTCAGGATGCCTGTCTTTTTCATCCAATTCAGGATAAATGCAGTTCTGCTCCACCACAAACACATCGACTCTCAATTTTAAAAGGTCATACAATTCATTGATGCAAAGCCTGTCAAACGTCTTTATTTCCCAGTTCATATTCATTTTTTAACCTTTGTTCTGATTTCTAAATCCCGGGTCCATCATTATCAGAATAAAAATATAGATGAAATCAGAAAATTGCTTTTTCATATTCAATCCTTATCTTCTATTCATTCGGACAGGAATGAATCCTCCTGTTGGAATAATAAAGTGATATATCATTTGACATGTATATAAAAAAAGGAGGGCTCCATGAAAACAACAAAATGTGTGC
The DNA here is from genome assembly GCA_964619205.1 of uncultured Desulfobacula sp. Lineage (GTDB taxonomy): Bacteria > Desulfobacterota > Desulfobacteria > Desulfobacterales > Desulfobacteraceae > Desulfobacula. Next base: position 213,112 of record CAZUDE010000001.1, read on the forward strand.
CTCAGAAATTATCCAAAATTTTTTTAGGTTCTTTAATACTGGCAGCGGCGACTGCATTGATCATTATCGGCATCACCCTGCTTCCGGTTTTCGGATTTGTCCTGGCACTGCCTGTGATCGCACTTTCTTTTTATATTTTCAATCTTCATCTGAATGACCAATGCGAGATCGATCTGTCCTGAAAAAAGATTTATTGTTTGCATTAAATTATCAAGCCCCTGGATAACTGACGGTTTGGATCCTTTATCCAGGGGCTTTTGTTTAAAACCAACTCCATTTTCCGGGTGCAAACACCCTAGGACAGGTTCCTGAATTCATCCATGGACCGGCCTCGAATGGCTTCTGCAATTTCAAATACATAATCGTAGATATGAAGCCCTTTGGATGATGCAATGATTTCTCCGTTTTCAACCCCTATCTGGGCCGCACAATACTGTTTCATCATTTCAACGGCAGCCAGGTTTGCCGGAAACCCGCCAAACAAATCCCAGGAACGGAAATATGGATAAAAATGAAGTTTTCCATCCTGTACCCGGGTATCAATATGGCGAAGACAGGGGGGATCAAGAAGGACCATATCGGACGGCTGCCCGACCTGAAGAATCATCTGGTTATTCCGGTGGCCCTTGTTTTTATAAGTCCATATCATGAGTTCCATCTGGTTGACAAAATACCGGCCGTTTTCTTCAATCAAAATATTTTTGTCTTCCCAGATTTCTTTTTCCTGGATCAGGATATTGGTCAGCGTTTTATAATCGTTCGGAAGATAGGAAAAATCGCATTTACAGATCCTCTGTCCATAGGTGTAGGACTCACCTTCTTTTTCCTCTCCGGTCATCAGATACGGCAGATAATCATCAAGATAATTTTCATCCACAGGGTCCGGGAACCCCAGAAGAGGATTCACCTTCGGCAAAAGCGGGAGAGAGGCGGGGTGGGTGATATGAATAGTGATATAATCAAATTCAAGCCTTTTCTGTCCTTCAAAGGACCCCCGGTTAATGGTAAATGACCGGCCCTGTTCAACACAGCGGTAAAGCGTCTGGAACCATGCATCGGACAGACTTGTGGCCTTTATAAACAGCGGTTGCAGCATAGATTTCTCCTTATGTTATTTTCCCTCTATCTCAGGCATAATTTTATATACCTTAATACTTCCAAAGGCAATCTTAACCTGGCCGACCCGGCCAGCCGCCCTTTGTTACACAAGTTTTCCGTTTTCAACCAGAATTCTGCCGTCCACCATTACAAGATCCACATCAGATGATTTTGCAGAGTAAACAAGACCGGAATAGGGGTCATACATGGGTGTGGTATGGGGCTTATCCGTGTCCACCAGAATAATATCCGCCCTTTTCCCCTTTTCAATGGAACCTGTGATTTTATCCAATCCAATGGCTTTGGCGCCTTCAATGGTTGCCATCTTCAGAGTCGTTCGGGCATCCATGACACAGGGGTCCAGCAAGGCCACCTTGTGAAGCTTGGCTGCCATATCCATTTCTGAAAAAAGATCATGATCATTGTTGGAGGCGCATCCATCCGTCCCTAACCCCACAGGCACGCAGGTTTTGATGAGTTTTGGAATGGGTGCGATCCCGGAAGCCAATTTCATATTGGATTCTGGACAGTGAGCAACCTTTGCATGATGTTTCAAAATAATGTCCATATCATTGTCATTAATCCATACAGCGTGGACCATCAGTGTATTTGAATCGAGAATCCTTAAGGATTCCAGGTATTCAACAATAGTCATTCTGCCTATCCCCTGGATCAGATTGACTTCATTTTTTGTTTCCGCCACATGAATCTGGAAAAGGACCCCAAGGTCATTGGCTGCTTTTTTTGCCAACATGAGGGTTTGTTTTGAGCAGGTATAGGGAGAGTGGCAGAAGATAGACGGGTAAACCAAAGAAGACCTATTTTTAAATTCGTTCACAAACTCAATTGCTGCCTTTATATTCATCTTTGGGTCAGGCACACCCGGTGCCGGAAAATCGATAACCCCCTGCCCCACCACAGCCCGCATCCCGGAAGAAAGAACAGCCTTTGCAACCCTGTCCTCATGAAAATATCCGTCACAGCAGGTGGTGGTCCCGGAAAGCAGCATTTCCATGCAGGAATGGCGGCTCCACTTCTCTACGGAATCGGGATTCACATGTTTGGCTTCGGCGGGAAAAACATGTTCATTGAGCCAAACATCCAGAGGGAGATCATCGGCAAGCCCCCTGAACATGGACATGGGAAGGTGGGTATGACAGTTGATCAACCCCGGCAGGATGATTTTTTTATGGGCATTGATACGGGTTTTTACCTTAATCTCTGAAAATTCATCTGTTTTTCCGCAGGCAGCAATCTTCCCGTTCAATATAAGGACTGCACCGTCTTCCAAGACCGGAAGTCCTTCCGCCATGGTGACAAGCAGTCCGTGTTCAATCAGAATATCATGTTCCACCATATGGTTTTCCTTTCTCAGCAGTCAAAGTACAGCGCTTTCTCTCACCTTTTTAAAACAGTTTTTTAAAATGGACAATACTTTATCGATTATGATAACCTGATTCAGAATCAATTAATGAATTTTATTCAAGGAGATATGCCGAATGCCATCAAAACTTGACATGATCATTATCGGGTCAGGCCCGGGAGGACTATCCTCTGCGCTGCTGGCAAAAAAGGAGTCACGATCTTATTTGATTCTTGAAAAAGGTCAAAAAATCATGCAAGGCATTATCGATACCTATCCAAAAGGAAAAAAAGTCTACCCGACCATACCCAGGGGCTATGAAGACCCTTTTCCGGTTCCTGAAATCAAACCGCCCGAGGACAAAATCCCTGTTGAGCAATATATCGAGCAGGTTCAAACCCTGGCCTCAGAGAATCAGCTTAATATCCATTTTAATGAAGACTTCAAAGAAATCGGCGGGGCCTACCCGGATTATATTGTGAAAACCGATAAGGGGTCATACCTTGCTCAAAATATTATCCTTGCATTTGGCAGCAATATCCCCAATGACCTTGGCATTTACGGGGAAGCCAAAACCGTGCGGAGGAATATTGAAAACGGCGAAGATTATATCGGCATAAACGTCCTGGTCATTGGCGGCGGGAATGCAGCAGCCGATGTTGTGTGTTCTCTATCCAAAATCAAACGCGAAGCAAAAGACGACACCACCAGTGTATACTGGGCCCATATCAAGGAAACATTTGAAATCAACAAGGACACGGCAAGGGATCTGGGCGAAGAAATCCTTCTGGGCGGACATATCAAAATCCTTCAAAAAGCGATTCCCAAAATCGGAGAGGTTGATGCGGAAGGCATTGACAGGCTTTATATCCATCAGACAACGTCTCCCAACGCGGGCAATGATCTTTACACATATCAGGGGATGAGCTTTCCCATGAAAAATGTGATTGCCTGCATTGGCACTCATGGACCTTCAGCGATTTTCGATGCCCTCAGTCTTCAACAGATCACCTGCACCGGCGCCATCTGCAAAATTGCCAGGGAAGGGGAAAAACTGCTCATGCTCTCGGATCATTTTGAAACGGGCAGAAAAGGCATCTATGCCATTGGCGGCGCCATCAGTCCCTCCTATATGGAAATCGGCTCTGACGGCATCATCAAGGAAAAAAAGCATTCAAATCTGATCTACACAGCTGTATGGGATGCAAAAAAAGTTGTGGATAACATCATTCAAGGCTGATTCCAGGCCCCCCTAAAAAAAATTATATACCTCCATTGTTAAGGCTTGACGAAGAATCATTATTGAATTAATATATGAACAAATGTTCAATTGAAGAGGTGTTAAATGGATATATGCGGCATCAAATGCATCAACGAAACAAAGGTGAAAGAAACGGCAGAAACGCTGCCGGAGAAAGAAGATATCACCCGGATGGCAGATATTTTCAAAGCTTTGAGTGATCCTTCAAGGCTTAAGATCGTTCTTGCCCTGCTAACCCAGGAGCACTGTGTCTGTGACATAGCAGTCATCTGCAACCAGACGGATTCAGCGGTTTCCCACCAGCTTAGGATCCTTCGGACATTGAAGATCGTCAAAAACAGAAGAGCCGGTAAAATCATTTACTACTCCATAGATGACGATCATGTGATCGCCCTGATCAACATGAGTCTTCATCATGTAAGGCATTAAAAAAAGGACCCGCTATAATGACCATATTGACAATGATATATGAAATATTGAAAGACTCCTGGCAGATTTATCTTGATGTTGCCGTCTATATGCTGTTCGGCTTTTTTATTGCCGGCATCCTCTATGTTTTTTTCAAACCGGACAAAATAAAACAATATCTTGGGACAGGCAAAATCAAACCGGTCATCTTATCCGCTCTTTTCGGAATCCCAATTCCCTTGTGCTCCTGCGGGGTTGTCCCGGTGGCCGCAGGGCTGAAAAAACAGGGGGCCAATAACGGAGCAGCCCTGTCCTTCATGATTGCCACACCAGAGTCGGGTGTGGATTCCATAGCTGTTTCCTGGGCCATGCTGGATCCCATCATGACGGTCATGCGCCCCATTTCAGCATTTATAACAGCTGTGGCCACAGGCATTGTCCAAAATTATTTTGGAGTCAATGAAATAACAAATAAGACCGAACCTTTAAAGGACAAAGGTGGGTGAGGCAGAACTTCAGCCTGCTGTGCAGTTGCACACAAAGACCCTCAAACCCTTTTTGAAAAATTAGTGACCGGCTTTCAATATGCTTATGGCGAGCTTTTGTCGGATATTACAAAACCGTTTATTATTGGAATCTTCCTTGCCGGCCTTATCACTTTCTTTTTCCCGGAGGATCTGACACTCTGGGCCAACGAGCATCAATTGTTATCCATGCTCATGATGCTGGCGGCAGGCATTCCCATGTATGTCTGTGCCACCTCCTCCACCCCCATTGCCGCTGCGCTCATCTTAAAGGGGCTGAATCCCGGAGCTGCCCTGGTCTTCCTGCTGGCTGGTCCTGCCACCAATGCGGCAACCATGAATATTGTCAAAAATATATTCAATACCCGGGCTTTGGTCATTTATCTGTCCATGATATCGGTCTGCTCCCTTGCCATGGGTTTTCTGGTGGACTGGGTCTATGATCTGTACGATATTCAGGCCGTCGCAACCATTGGGCAGGCCTCCGAAATCATTCCCTATCCGGTTCAATTGGCATCAGCCCTGATTCTTACCCTTTTGATGGCCTGGAACAAGATTTCAGACATGAAGCAGTTGCGATCCGGACGTGCCCATCCCCAATAATCATTCGTTGTTCAAAAGACCGGTCAGGACTCCACAAAATTATGGCTGTCCTGACTGGTCAGATCAAGCTCATAAATCTGTTTTAATTCTTGAATTTTTTTCAGACTTTTTTCACTGAAAGGGGCTTTTCCTTCAAAGGCATGGAGAACGATACCTTCAATCAGGTCACCCAGGGTCAGATCGTGATATTCGGCAAGCCCTTTCAACACTTTTAAAACCCTTTTTTCAATTCTGACCCCGGTCTGCACCCTTTCAATGTTAAGTCCTGGGTTTGGTAAGGACTTCCCCTGTCCGGCCATGTTTTTCCTCCTTAAACAATATATATGAAATGACACTGAGCAGCATCAGGATAAGGCCTGAAACCATCAGCAAACCCTGAAAATGAAACTGTTCCAGTAAAATGCCATAGATGATCATGGCCCCTGGTATGGCCGCATTTCCCATGGACCCTGCCACGGCAAACACCCTCCCGGCATATTCATTCTCCATCCTTTTCTGCAAAAGCGTCCGAAATGAAATACCGGCGCAGATAATACAACAGCCAAATAAAAAAATCATGAAAAAATAAACCATCAGCATCAGACTTTCCCTGCTGCTGATATATCCTGTCACTGAAAACATCACACCGATCATGAAAACACTGCCGAAAAGGGTGGCTGCCTCCTTGCCTGAAATGGTCCGGATACTTAAAAAAGTGGCCATGATGACGGTCCCAAGACCGAAAGCGGTCTGAAAAAACCCAAGGGTTTTTGCCCCGTCCGGAGATAGGGCATCAGCCATCACCGGCATGAAAACTTCAATGGAGCCGACAAAAAAATGAATGACCAGAACCATGAATAAAAGAACCATCAGCTCCTGCCGGGAAAAAATATATTGATAGCCCTGCTTTATATCTTTCCATATGCCCTGCTGTGCCATTTCCTCCTTTTTTCTCAGTACCGGCGGAATCTTAATAAAGCATTCAAAACCGGCAGACAGTATAAACGACACAGCATTCATGATGAACACCCACAGGTATCCAAAGGCGGAAACCATGATGCCCCCCAGAAACGCACCGGCAATGGCGGAAAAACCGCTGACAAACTGGTGCTTGGAGTTGGCGGCAGCCAGATCCTTTTCATCCACAATTGTGGGAATAACGGATGGAACGGCAGGATCAAAGAATGCCCCATTGATTGAAAGAAGGACCTGCATCATCAAAACGACATAAAAATTCATAATTTCAAAATAAAACAAAAGGGCAAATCCGCTGATGATTATTCCCCGGATCAGGTCTGTCCCCACAATGATGGCTTTTCTGTTGTACCGATCAATGAAAGCCCCCGAAAAAAAACCGAGGATCAGCGATGGCATCAGGGAAGCGGCCAGCACCGCTCCCATTTTGGCGGATGACCCCGTTGTCTTCAATATATAAATCGACAGAGCGATCATGTGAAATTTATCTCCCACCTGGGAAACAAACTGGCCAGACAGCAACAATAGAAAATTTCGATTAAACCTCATATTTATTCTCCTGGAAAACAATGACTATTTTGTATATTGTTACCAATGTACATTGATATTGTCAATCAATTTTTCATCTCCCCTTTGATCGGCTATAAAAAAGAAAATGGAAAGCACCGGGTAATTGTTGGGCTTCTGATTGAAAACAGGCCTGACCCGGAGATGACCACCCGGTTGAATACCTGGCCCGTCTGAAACATCTGCTCACCCGGGGCTGGTCAGACCCTTGAAAAAGATTTACCGGAAGATGTCATAAAGAACATTGAAAATGACCCTCAAAATGGTAAAATAACAGGAATTTTCAAAACGGGTCAGGCCCCATGAAACAAAAGAAAGGATTCTCAGTGAAGTCCAAAGCCCTTGAGGTCAATCTGTCGGATACAAGAGTAGACGTCGGAATTGACGAAAAATATGCTGTCCTTTTAAAAACAGTGTCGTCCTATGTGGGTATTCTCAACCGGATGAATATCTTCCTAAAAGAATTATCCCACCCCTATAAAAACTGGGAGTTTATTGTCAGCGAGACCCGGTATTTTTCCATCCAGAATTTTTATCTTTACCGGCAGGGTCCGGATGGAGATAAGGCCCTTTCGCTTTATGCCGACATTTATTTCAATGCCTTTGAATCTAATTTGAGCTCAAAACTGAAAACCGGCGCAGCAGACAACCTGATGCTGTTTTTACAGCATATTGTCAAAGAATCCGGCAATGATCTTCATCGGTTTCTCCATGTAATTAAAAAAACCATGAAACGAATTGAAACCTATGATGAGGATTTGTTTTATTATTTTATCAAATCCTATTATCAACCGGACAAAATCGCTGGAATCCTCTTGAGCAGCCTGAAGGATGAGGCTTTTTTCAAATCCATCAATCCTTTCCTTGTCAAATTCCACGATGGCTCATTCCATTACTGGCTCAGCCAGGAAGATCCCCTGGCCTGGGTCAGCCAAAACATGGATGTCAATCAACTGGATCAGGGACTCAAGGACATATTGGGCGACATCTCCCATACCCGCATCCGTTCCTGGCAAAAAGAGCTTGAGTCCATTATCCAGATATTGGATCAGGACCCTGTCAGGGCAACGGAGAAACTGACCCGGCTTGTGAGTTATCAGGAATTTGTCAGCCGGATCTGGGCCGTGCCCCAGAAAATTATGAATAAAAACGGCAATGAAACAGCAGCCTGGCATTTGAAACTGATTTTTCTGTTTTATATCATCCATATTCCAGGGCTTTCCGCCATTCATGTCCAGGCCCTCCGGGACATAAACACCACGCTGACACATCTTATCGGGGATGAAGATTTTAAAAAAGACATCAACATCATCAACCAGACCTTTTCCCTTCTAAAAGAGCATAAGGGCAAATATCCGGAAACGGTTCTGGACTGCATACATAAGATAGGAGAAGCGGTTTACCGGACCTCCAAAATCGATTTGATCAATCATTTTATTGACCGGGCCGTTGATCACGGATTTCAATTTCCCATGATAGAAGGGACCGGAGAAGACTGGCAGATCAAGAGCAATTCCGCCCACGTCAACAATATCCGGGTGTTCCTGGACCTTATCAGCCAACACCCGAAAAAATCAAGACGGCTTTTATCCGCACTCACTATCTCCCTTGCCATTGGCGGGGTTTTTATCAAGGATACGGATCTTTTTCCAAGGGATATCACAAAATTTTTAAATTCCGATATCGGGCCGGTCTTCAACCTTGTAAAACAGCTTTCAAGGCTTTTACCCGCCTTTTTCAATGAAATAGGGGCCGAAGGGCATTTAAGAGATATCTCCACCCAGCTGGATGAATCCTGCCAGAGAAAAGACCGCCTTATCCATTTTTTAAGAAAACAATGCCATGTCGAAAGCTCCAGCAGGATTGTGGATTTCATCCGCGAAGTGATCCTTTTCTGGAAAACAGGGGATAAAACCACGCTTGAATCTTATGTTCCGCCATCCATTTATGAGGAAATCACTGAAACAGGACCCTTTGTGGATGGCCCCAGGATGATTATGAACTCCCCTGAATTTAAAGAAATCCTTTTCCCGGAAGACAACCTCCTTCATACCGAGGAAGCTATTCATCACCTGATTGATGACGTGGAAGGGGTCAGTGACCTGGACCGGTCAAGGGTAAAAATGATTTTCGAATTTTACAGGCTGCTGAACCAGAAATACAGGGTCGATAACCTGGAAATAAAAAAATATCTGTCTTCCTTAAATCCTGAAAATCTGCCGGATACCGGCAAGCTGTTGTCCGCCCTGGAAGGAAAAAACCTGGAAGATCAGATCATGGGGCTGCTCTCCTATATGCAGGACCTCAAAGACATTATCCTGTCGGATAAAATTTATGAGGTCAATGAAGCCATCTATCATAAACGTCATTTTGCCGTGGATATTCCCTCCATGTACGGCAGCTACAATGAGGCAAAATTTGATGCCATGGGGCTGACCCTGAGGGTTGAAAGCATTCTTAATGTTCTTTTTGAGGAACTGATCAACAATATTGACCTCCAGGTCATCACCAAGTCCACCTTTAAACGGATATACAATATTCTGAGCCTTTTTCTGACAGCCCTGGATCTGGACGGCATCAAATCCAACCAGTTGAACGTCCAGATGGATTTTTTAAAATCCTCCGTTGATATCAGAACCTGCTCCATCAGCCAGTACCTTGACATTTTCAAGGGCCTGCTCCGGGCTGTTGCCGATATCATAAACGATCATTTTAATACAATTCATTCGGCCAATCTGTTTCACATTGAAGCCAGAATCGGGAAAAATCAGATCCTGAGAAAATATCTGCCCAATGAACCGGGAAAGCAGGACGCAAAACTGGATCAGCGTGTAGCCGAAGTCTTTTTCATGGACCGTATCGCCACCTCCATAGGGCTTCAGCAGATCGATGTATTTTTGAACAGAATTCTTCACACCCTGATCCAGCAGTCTGAAAAACTCTCGCCTGTTCATTTGAGCCGGTTGCTCAACTATGACCCCAAATGCTCGGTAATTGAAATCGGCAGTGACGACCCCATCAGCAATAATATCATCTTTCTCGGGAACAAAGGTCTGAACCTGATCAAGCTGAAAAACCTTGGTATCCCGGTCCCTGACGGATTTATCATCACGACGGAAGTTTTCAAATGCCGCGAAATCATCAACCAGTACAAGCCTGCCAATATCAATTTTAAAAAATTTGTCAACAAAATGGTAACCAGCCTGGAAAAAAGAACCGGGAAAAATTTCGGTGACCCGGAGAACCCCCTGTTATTGTCCGTCAGGAGCGGGTCATCCATTTCCCAGCCCGGCATGATGGATTCTTTTCTCAATGTGGGCATGAATGAGGAAATTGCTTCCAGCCTTGCCAAAACCAGTCATAACCCCTGGTTTGCCTGGGACAGTTATCGGCGGTTTATTCAAGTCTACGGAATGGCCTTTGGGATTAAACGGGATGCCTTTGATGAAATCATTGATGCCAAAAAGAAAGAATACAATGTCCTCTTGAAACGGTATTTCACCGGCGACCAGATGAAGAAAGTCGCCCTGGCCTATAAACAATTACTCAAGGTGGCCCAGATCAAATTGATTGAATCCCCCTTTGACCAGCTTTACCTGGCCATTGACCAGGTTTTTTCTTCCTGGGAATCCAAGAGGGCAAAAGATTACCGGCGCATCATGGGGATTTCCGATGACTGGGGAACGGCCGTAACGGTTCAAGCCATGGTATTCGGCAATCGGTCCAGGCAATCGGGCTCAGGCGTGGTTTTCAGCCACAGTCCCAAGCTTCCCGGGGATACGGTCAGGCTCTGGGGGGATTTTACCATCGGCAACCAGGGAGAAGACGTTGTTGCAGGGCTTGTCAAGACCCTTCCCATTTCCGAAATTCAACGGGATCTTGAAGAGCGGGATTCAAAAATCAGCCTGGAGGAAAGTTTTCCCCTTATCTATGCAGAACTTAAAAAAATCATCTATCAACTCCTGTTTGATGAAGACTGGAACCCCCAGGAAATAGAATTCACCTTTGAAGGAGAATCAAGGGAAAATCTTTTTATCCTTCAGGCAAGAGAAATGTCTTTACGGGACAGAAAAAAGATTGTGGATTTTGATGCAGGCCCTGAAATTCTTGAGGCCGCGTATCTGGGCCAGGGGATCGGTGTCAGCGGCGGGGCCATGAGCGGAAGGATTGTGTTTACCCTGGATGAAATCGATAATTTCAGAAGAGTTGATCCGGACGCCAACCTTATTTTACTCAGGAATGACACCGTACCCGATGATATTCTTGAAATTGATGCGGCCGACGGCATCCTGACCGCCAGGGGCGGGCTGACCTCCCATGCAGCAGTGGTGACCTATAATCTTGGAAAAACCTGCATTGTGGGCTGTGAAAATCTTGTTTGCAATGAACCGGCAAAAGAGTGTATGCTGAACAATATCAAAATGGTAACAGGGGATTATATCAGTATCAACGGCCAGAAAGGGTCTGTGTATAAAGGCCGGATAAAAATCAGTTAACCTAAAAAAAAGATGCATAATAAAGTTAAGGACAGGCGATGAAACCAAATACTTCTAAAACACTTGGAATAAACGGGCTGGGAAGAATTGGAAAACTTTCTTTGTGGCACCATGCCGGCAGAAAATACTTTGATCGAATCATCATCAATACCGGAAGAGAGGTGGGAAAATCCTTTGAGGATCTGATCCACTATATAGAACGGGACAGCACTTACGGAAAACTGGATTTTTTTCTTTACGGATACCAGGCAAAACCGGTTATCAGTGATGTGAATGAAAAAGAGGCAACCTTCAACGTGAACGGCATAACCGTCAAACTGCTTCAGAACCAGAGAAATCCAAAGGATATTGAATGGGCGGCCAATGATGTAAGCCTTGTGGTGGACACCACCGGCCAGTTCCTGGATCCTTCCCTTCCTGCCAATGCTCCAAAAGGATCTGTCCGGGGACACCTTGAGGCCGGTATCCAGAAAGTCATTGTCTCGGCACCCTTTAAGCTCAGCGAAGGGAGCCCCATGCCGGAAGATGCCGTCACCACGGTCATGGGTATCAATGACGGGGTCTATGATCCCATGCGGCACGCCATTGTTTCCAATGCGTCCTGCACCACCACCTGTCTGTCCCATATGATCAAACCCCTCTTGGATTATTTTGGTGTTGAAAGGATTCTTTCAGCGTCCATGGCTACCATTCATGCAGCCACAGGCTCCCAGGAGGTGCTGGACCGACTGCCCAAAGCCGGGGCCAAGGATTTAAGAAAAAGCCGCTCCATCATGAACAATATTATCCTGACCACCACCGGCGCAGCCAAGGCCCTCCAGCTGGTCATCCCGGAAATGTCCACCATCGGGTTTATTGCAGAATCCGTCCGCATCCCAACAGCAACCGGGTCCCTCATTATCCTGGTCATGAATTTCCAGGAAGAACTCAATAAAAAACCCATCCGCCGGGATCTTATCAATTCGATTTATGAATCTGCGGCAAATGCCAATACAAACGGATATCTCATCTATTCGGACAAGCAGAACGTATCCTCGGACATCATCGGTACGCCAAAGGCTGCCGCCGTGATTGAAGGCCATGAAACCCATGCCAGGACCGGTGCCATCAATATTAATCTCGAGCATGTCCGCGGCATAGACAAAGCTGTCCTTGAACTGATCAAAGACCAGGTCACCAGCATCCAGGTCACCCAGGCTGTGATCTACGGCTGGTATGACAATGAAATGGCAAGCTACGTCAATATGCTGGGAGACAGAACCGTCTCCATTGCCGAAGCCATGCACTGAACCGCAAACCGGTCAAGCCTTGAATTGAACAGGCCATTATGACGGATTGATGGGCAGCGTGATGATAAATTCAATAAAATGATAAAGGAATTACCTCGGATTGATCTTATTGCTTTTTTTTGATTTCAGGGTCATGAATATAGCATGAAACCAAACAATACTGCCCTGGATATGAAAGGCATCCTGGTTCTGATCCTGATTTGTGCAAGCTGGGGCATAAACCAGGTGGCCATAAAGACTGCCATAGAAGGCATTTCTCCGATTCTCCAGGCCGGTATCCGGTCCATGGGCTCAACCGTCCTTCTTTTGCTGTGGATGAACATCAGACATATCAAGATTTTTTCAAAAGACAAGACCCTCTGGTGGGGTATTCTTGTGGGACTTCTTTTTTCAGCGGAATTTATCCTGATTTACTGGGGCCTTGAATTCACCCATGCATCCCGTGCAGTCATTTTCATCAACACCGCGCCTTTTGCCGTAGCTTTGGGGGCAAGGCTTTTCATCCCCGGAGAAACCTTGAGCAGAACCCAGGTTTCAGGCCTTTGCCTGGCCTTTATAGGCATCCTTGTGGCATTCAATGAATCTTTGAACCTGCCCGCAAAACAGATGCTCATCGGCGATGCCATGCTAACGGCTGCCGCAGTCCTCTGGGGAGCCACAACGGTTGTGATCAAAGCAAGTCCCCTGGCCTTTATTGCCCCCAGCAGGACCCTTCTCTACCAGCTTGCCGTTTCCGCCCTGATACTTCCTTTTGCCGCCCTTGCTTTTGGAGAACAGGGTATTACAGTCATCACCCCTCTTATTGCAGCAAGCCTTTTCTACCAGATTTTCTGGATCGCCTTTGTGACTTATATCGCCTGGTTCTGGCTCATCAGCAATTATTCGGTCTCCCGGCTGGCATCCTTTACCTTTTTAACCCCGTTTTTCGGTGTCCTGGCCGGGGCCTTCCTCCTGAATGAAAAGATCACCCTTTTTCTTTTATGTGCCCTTTTCCTGGTGGGAACCGGCATCTATCTTGTGAACCGGCGCTGAAAATCCAAAAAGAAATTTATTGATTTGAATTTCTGGCTCATCGCCTTGTAATTCATGCGATCTGACGACAGTTTGTCTCTTTTGTAAAAAACAGCAGCACAACAGATAAACAAACCCAGCCGATCATGGGGATAAACCCGTATTCATAAGCCTCGACAGAATAAGACCGGACCCCGTCCACCATCCGGCCTGCCCAGTGGATGTCCAGTATTTTGCCGACCAGGGGCTGAAGCAGCATGGGGCCCATCATAACCCCCATATTGGTCAACCCGGAAACCGTTCCGGACAAAGACAGGGGAACCGATTCCGTAACAAAGGCAAAACTGATGATCATGCTTCCTGACAAAAACCCGGTCGTGAAAAGCAATATTGCCAGTTGAAAAAAGGAAAACCCCTGATAAAAAAGGATCATCATCCATCCCGATGCCAGACCAAGTATCCCTGCAATAAACAAAGGTTTTCGCTTTCCCATCCGGTCGGACAGCCATCCGAAAAACGGTCCGCCCAGGGCCCAGCCCACCAGCGTGATCGAAGTCAGGGTCGAGGCCAGGGCCGGAGTCATATTGTAACATGAAACCAGATACGGCACCCCCCACAGACCGGAAAAAGTGAGAATGCTTCCCACAATCCCGCCGGGAATGAAAAATAAAAGCCATGTATTCCGGTATTGGCCCACCCGGACAAACCCCTGGCCGATATGTTTCAAAGACAAGGCTTCCTGCCTGGGAATTCTCGGGATAAACCCTTTATACCCTTTCTCCTCGGGCCGGTCCCGAACCACCATCCAGATGATCCCGCCCAATACCAGGGTCATCCCTCCGGTGATACTGATCACAGTGCGCCATGAAAAAGTATTTATCAAAAAACGCAGGGGCGGCCCTGCGGATACAGCCCCAATCAAGCCAATGGACAATGCATTGCCTGCAACAAAGGTATATAGTTTTTTTGGAAACCAGGAAGACGAAAGCTTTAAGAGTCCTACAAAGGCTACGGCAACAGATCCGCCGATAAGCAGCCGACCCAGCCCGGCCCCTGTAAATCCGGGGGACAGGGCAAATAAAAGGGTCCCGAAGCCTGCCGCAAGGCACCCGGCCGCCAGAAGCTTTCGCGGCCCCAGGGTGTCTGCCAGTATCCCCGTTGGAATCTGCATGGCCACATAGGCGTAAAAATAAAGACCGGATAAATGCCCCAGACCTGTAGCTGAAATCTGAAAATCCCGCATCAGTTCCGCAGTCATGACCGCGGGTGCAACCCGCTGAAAAAAACCTGCCAGATAAAACAGTGCACCCAGGCCCCAGATCAGCCAGGCCAGGGTCAGGGGCGGTTCAACCGTTTTCTGCGTATTCATGGATATGGGCCATTCTCCTTTCGTCCCTTGGACAGTATTTGAAAAAAATTTATGTCACAAGGCCTTGATAGACGCAAGCAATAAAACCGGCAATTTGAGAAGGCGCTGACTTTTATGAAACGTGATGGGCCCAGGAAAAAAATGTGTCTGCCGATGAGCCTGCCATACGGATATACCCCTTTGCAATCAAATCATTCATGTTGAATTCCACAAACCCCTGATCAAGACCTGTCAGGCCGGAAATTTTTTGGCACAAGGATTTGAAGGCTGTTTTCTTGTCTGAGCCGTTCACTGGATTTTCTTCAATCACATCACGGCTCAGGAGCTTGAAAATCATTTCCATGCGATAAAAACCACCCACCTGCATCTCTTCATCAGGCGTGGCAATTTTTTCCTCATATTTTTTCTTCAGGATATCCCATTCCTTTTCAACCTTGCCGTGGGCCTCACGGACAAAGACATCCATATCTTCAGGGGAAAGACCCGAGGTCCTGACTATGGATTTGTTGGCATTATATTCATCCCAGTCATGGGTGAGAATTTCAAGATCATAGTCGGCAATCTTCTCCCGAACTTCAGTACCGGGAAAAGGCGAGAGAAAATGATAGGCAGATTCGATTTCCAGTTCTTTTTGCAGATTCAAGGAATCCTTCATAGTGTCAAATGTTTCTCCGGGGAGCCCCACCATAAAGGAGGCATGCCCCCTGATCCCGGCTTCCTTGCATGCTGCGGATGCCTTTCTGGCCTGATCAAGGGTAATGCCTTTTTTCACCCTTTTGAGCATTTCAGCGTTCCCGGATTCAATCCCAAAGCTCACGGAATGACAGCCAGCGCTTTTCATCAGCCTCAAGGTTTCCACATCAATGGTGTTCACCCTTGAAAAAGCACTCCAGTGAAACAAAAGTTTTCGTTTTAAAATTTCATTGCACAAGGCCCTGACCCGGCTTTTGCTGGCTGTAAAAAGGTCATCTGCTATATTGATATAGGAGCTTCCCATGGAAATGAGCTCCCCGATCTCATCGGCAATCAGCACAGGAGAGCGGAACCTTACCTTCTGGCCCACCATGCGGCGTCCAAGACAGAAAATGCACTGGTTGGGACATCCCCGGCTGGTGATGATGCTCACCGGATCCCCCAGGGCCTGGTACCGGGCCATGGGCAGAAGGTGACGGGCCGGTTTCGGCAATGCATCCAGATCCTCAATAAACGGGCGTGGCCCTGTTGTAATGATCCGGCCCTTATCCCTGAAAGAGATCCCCCTGATATCCTGCCACGCATCCCGGTCATGAATCTTGCCCAGGAGCTCAGTGACCGTGGCTTCGCCTTCGCCTCTGACAATGATGTCGATTTCCGGGTAAAGGGTAAGGACAGCCTCACTGTCAAAGGATACATGGGGCCCTCCCATGAGGGTGATGATCCCTGGATTTGCCTTTTTGGCGGTTTGCAGAATACCGGCTGCCTTCTTAAAATTCAGTGTAACGCTGTTGGTCCCAACGATATCCGGTCCAAAAGCCGCAAGTTCTGCTATAAGCTTTTCTTTTGAATATCCCCGGACAATATAGTCCAGAATGACAACATCGGCTCCGGCTGCTTCACAAACGGCAGCAATATAAGTCAGCCCCAGGGGGGGGGACGGGATTTCTTCCAGGGGGTAGGGCGAGGCAATCAGGGCAATTTTCATCCAGGGTCTCCTTTAATTTTCAAAAAGGTGTTTACCAGCTCCCCAAGTTTAAGGCAAGCGCATATTATGTCTTTGTTAGGATATTTCAAATCAGGCCAGTTTAATAATGATTGATTGATCCTGGCAGACTTCAGGCATCTTCAAAATCTTTGGCTATAGAACCGGGAACTATCAAAAAAGAACAAAGCGGTATCGCTATCACTTGAAGCCACAAAAGATAAAGAGTAATTTTTAAATCATCTCAGGGTTGCCTTACCGAACCGTTATAAAAAACCTCGCAGCCGCTGCCCTGAATAAACCGTTTGGCCTTTTTGAAAAGATCGGAAATCGGCCCGCCAAGGGATTCGACCACGCTCAGTGTATCGACTTCAGGATTGTCAAAGGAACCGGCAATGCGCTGTTCAAATTTTGCACATCCTTTCTCATCAAGAAGTGCCACGGTTACATGCTCATATCGTTCAGTGACAAGATTGAGCCTGCCTTTGAAAGCGATCCGATTATGATATGTGGCAAGGGCGCAGTCTTTGGCTTCTGCCAAACCGTCCTTGATCTGCCAGGCGGAAATGAGCTGTGTAATGACGCTCTGCCCTCCCCTGGTCTGATGGTAAATGTCGCCATAATCATACCCCTTGAGTGCAAAAGTACCGAGGGGCCCGGCGATGAAAAAAGCACCAATGTCAATGAGATTAAACTGCCGGCTCGATTCATAGCTTGAAAGGACCTTGTCGAGATCCATGGTATATAGAATGAGATTATCGCCCCGGAGAGAAAAACTCCCGTTCACGCCGCCCACAAGGTCTCTGCTTTTTTTTTCTTTTATCACCAGGGAGAAGTCAAGATCGCCCTTCCCGCCAATCACCTTTTTTGTGCCAAAAGACGCTTGTAATTTTTCCAAGTTCAGCCCTGGTACCTTGAAATTGACTCTATACACAGTGTCAATTTCCGACTTGTCTGCCGTGACATCGCCTTCGGCCTTTGCATTGAAGATATCCATGGTAAGGGGTGCAAGATAGATGGCTCCTTTCTCCATTTTTACCGGAGTCTTGATGTTATCGATTTTGAGGTCTTTATTCCGCACCTCCCTGCAATCCAGATTCCCTGTGAAGGAAAGGTTCCTTACTATGTTCCCCGGGGAATCCGCAATCGAAACATCCTTGACTGCCAAAACGATTTCTTTAAACTCAATTTTTCCACCTGTCTTCCTGTCCAAATAAATCAGAACCCCTTGAGATATAATGAATTCTTTTAAACTGAAGGTTTCTCTCAGTCTCATTTCAGCTA
Organism: uncultured Desulfobacula sp.; assembly: GCA_964619205.1. Taxonomy (GTDB): domain Bacteria; phylum Desulfobacterota; class Desulfobacteria; order Desulfobacterales; family Desulfobacteraceae; genus Desulfobacula. The sequence goes on from CAZUDE010000001.1 coordinate 231,017, forward strand.
TCTTGTTTTCAGTATTTTCAAAATTATATTTTCCATCACCCTCTTTCACAATAGTGAGCTCAGGATTGACAAGCTCACAACGTGTAATCTTAAGCTGCTTTTTCAACAGAGGGCATATCTCTACGCCTATCTTGAGTTTTTTTAGGGAAAGGATTCCGCCCTTCCTGCCGGAGACACGGATATCATTCGCCGATACTCCAAAGGGGAAAAAAGAGATCCCTATCTTTCCATTGATCATTACATCCAGGCCGGTCGCCTCAGAGGCAGCCGTTTCAAGGCGGGGCTTAAAAAAATTGATATCAATCAGTAAGGCGCCGACAACGGCAGCGATGACAATCAGGGCAGCAGCAGCGCCCATGATCATCAGAGCTTTTTCCCTTTTCATTTCCATATATCTCTCTCCATAATAAAGAGGGCTTTACCTTTCAAAAAAACCGGCGCAGGCATATGTTTTCCGCGTTTTCTATTCAGCCAGTGTACTCTTTGCCCGTCTGAGATACAATATCCTCCCGGACAATAATTTATATTTGAAGCTTTGCTTTTAACTCTTTTATGGTTAAGCTGTTAAACATTAAATTTAAAATGCATTTATTCCAATAAATGAGGAACATCAAGGAACACAGCATTGCTCCCCTGCATTATCAGGGTGGAAAAGAGGCTGCTTTTGAGCAGCTGAAAAAAATCATAACATCATCACCATTTTAAAGGCAGCACAATCATTAAGGAAACTGAAAATTACCTTTATGTCGAATGCAAATCGAAACTCATTGGATTTATTGATGATGTCGAATTTTTTTTCCCGAACGAAAAAATAATCCATGTCCGTTCCGCCTCCCGGATCGGGTATTCTGACTTCGGGGTCAACCGAAAACGGATAGAGGGGTTACAGGAATTGTTTTCATCAAAATTACCAGATAATCAGAAATGACTTTCTGAAACTCGGCAACCACCGAACTGCAATCGAAATGGATTTAAAATCAGCCAGAAATAGACCTTTTCCCAAGCTGTTTCAACACTTGAATTTTTTTCTTGCCTTAACTTGCCCCAACCTGATACTGATGCATAATTTCGTATCTGTATCAGGTTGGAGCCAATATTTTGGAGAATTGTTTATGGTTTGGTCAACAAAAAGCAAGTTCTTAACCTTTAATTTACCGGAGCGGCATACATGATAATTCCTTCTCCCCCAAATGTTCATGCCATAGCGGTCCTGATCCTTACGGTCCTGGCCCTGATTCTTTTTACCCGGGAAAGGATTCCCCTCGAAACATCGAGTCTGCTGGTGCTCGTTGGTCTTGCCGTCGGCTTCGAGCTTTTTCCTTTCAGTATGTCGGGAGGTACCCTCCATGCAGTTGATTTTTTTCACGGTTTTGGTCATGAGGCCTTGGTGGCGGTGTGTGCGCTGATGATCGCCGGCCAGGGCATCGTCCGTACCGGAGCTCTCGAACCGGTGGGTCGGGCAATGGCCAGGATGTGGAAGGTAAGCCCGGCCATCACCTTTCTTTTGACTCTCTTGGTGAGTGCCTGGATGAGTGCCTTTATCAACAACGTTCCCGTGGTAGTGCTGTTTCTGCCGATCCTTATCACCGTCTCTGTGCGCACAGGCATGCCGGCCTCTTCGGTGCTCATGCCCATGGGTTTTGCCACCTTGCTTGGCGGATCAAGTACCACCATCGGCACTTCGACCAACCTGCTGGTGATCGCCGTTGCCGCCGAGATGGGACTGGCGCGCATCGGCATGTTCGATTTTGTACTGCCGGCGGCAATTTCCGGCACCATCGGTGTCCTTTATCTCTGGCTGGTGGCACCTCGGCTGATTCCTGCCCGTGAACAGCCGCTGATTGATACTTCCCCGAGAGTTTTTGCCGCCCATCTGGAAATCCTTGAAGGCAGCCCGGTGGCTGGCCAGACCCTGGCGAAAGCTCGCGAGTTGACCGATGGCACCATGAAGGTCACCGGCATAGAGCGTGGTGAAAGTAAATTCATGGTGCCGTTACCCGGGGTTCTGCTGCAGGCTGGTGACCATCTGGTTATCCGTGACACTCCCGACCGTCTGAAAGAGTTTGAAAAAGTGCTTGGCGGCACTCTTTACCCAGAAGATTCCGAAAATAATCCCATTGATGGGGAGCATCCTCTAAAGGCCAACAACCAGCAAATTGCCGAAATAGTGATTGTTGACGGCTCCGGTCTGCAGGGCAGGACAATCGCCGGCCTGCGGTTTGCCGAACGTTATGGTTTGATTATTCTCGCCCTGCACCGTGCGGGGCAGGATTTAGATAAATTTCATGACGAAATCGGTGATATCCGTCTGATAGCCGGTGACGTTCTGCTTGTCCAGGGGCCGCGTGAAGATATTGCCAACCTAAAGAAGGGCAAAGAATTTCTCGTCCTCGACGCCACCACCGATGTGCCCTATACCAGCAAGGCTCCCCTGGCTATGGGGATCATGATGGCAATTGTCGCGACTTCCGCCTTTGGCATTCTGCCGATTGCCATCAGTGCACCCTGCGGGGCCCTGGCGATGATACTGACCGGCTGTCTAGGTTGGCGTGACGCAACCGGTGCACTAAGTGCCCCGGTCATTCTGATTGTCGCTGCGAGTCTGGCGCTTGGCACCGCCCTTCTGAAGACCGGTGGAGCAGATTACCTGGCGGCTGTTTTTGTCGCACTTGCCGGTGATGCCTCACCGGCATTCGTTATCAGCGGCCTGATGCTGCTGATGGGCATTCTTACCAACATTGTATCCAACAATGCCGCTGCGGTAATCGGTACGCCGATCGCTGTTTCAATCGCCGCCCAGATGGGGCAAACTCCCGAACCCTATGTCCTTGCTGTGCTTTTTGGGGCCAATATGAGTTATGCAACCCCCATGGCCTACAAAACCAACCTGCTTGTCATGAATGCCGGGCGATATGCATTCAATGATTTTCTCCGGGTGGGTGTGCCGCTGCTGGTGCTCATGTGGCTGACGCTTTCATTCCTTCTTCCAGTCATCTATGGTATCGGTTGAGCCATTTCTATCCCCGCTTGTCGGGGCTATCCCGAATCGGGATAGCCCCGACAGAGGGTGTTCAGCATTCCCAAAAGGTTCTACGCATATATTTGAAATTCACGGTTTCTGATTCCGATGCTGTTCCCGGCGCCAGTATTGCCGTAAAAAATTGCTGATTATATCCTTGAACTGGTCTGTAATGAGTCAGACTCCCGGATCACGATTTTTAAGCGCCATCCGGATGTCCGGTTTTATAATGCGAAGATTATCGGCTATCAGTTTCATCTCATCATTTCAGGTCCTAAAGGGTTAGACCACCGTCAAATTCATGATCAATCCCCTGCCATATCCTGGTTTAGATCTTCTGCTATCTCCCGGAACAATTCAAGGGCAGTCTCAAGATCATCTGCAATTTCCCGTGCAAGAATGCCGGGATCAGGAAGATTTTCAGATTCTTCCAGGCTTTCATCCTTGAGCCAGAAAATATCAAGCCCGGCCTTGTCCCGACCGATGAGCTCCTCATAATCATATGAACGCCACCGGCCCGCCGGATTGTCGCCTGTCCATGTGGGATGCCGGTCGTTCCTGTTTCCCGGATTATAACAGCGTACAAAATCATCCAGATCCTCTCGTTTCAAAGGATCTGTTTTCAGTGTAAAATGCATGTTGGTGCGCAGGTCATAAATCCAGAGTGTCTTTGTCCATGGATGCTCCGATGCAGGTTTGCGATCGAAAAACAGGACATTGGCTTTTACCCCCTGGGCATAAAACAATCCGGTCGGCAGCCGGAGAAGGGTATGGACATCGCATTCATGCATGAGTTTTCTGCGGATCTGTTCGCCTGCCCCGCCTTCAAACAGCACATTATCCGGGATAACGACGGCTGCTCGCCCGTTCTGCCTGAGCAGGGTTTTGACATGCTGGACAAAATTAAGCTGCTTGTTTGAGGTGGTGGACCAGAAATCCTCCCGTTCCACCGTGTCTTTTTCCTTTGAAACCCTGCCGTTCTCTCCCACAATGGTGGTGCTGCTTTTCTTGCCAAAGGGCGGATTGGTCAACACAATATCAAAGCGGTCCCCGGGGTCTGATGCCAGGGAGTCCGACACCTTGATGGGAAGATTTTCATCACTGCCGATGCCGTGCAGCATCAGGTTCATGGCACAAAGCCGGGCCGTGCTTTGAACCAGCTCCCAGCCTTTGAAGGTGGTTTCCTTAAGCGTTTTCTTATTTGCCTTGGTCATGTTTTTATTCCGGCCGATGAGATAATCATGGGCAGCCAGGATAAATCCGCCGGTGCCGCAGGCCGGATCACACAGGGTCTCACCGGGCCTTGGGGCCATGACATCCACCATGGCGCGGATCAGGGGCCGGGGGGTAAAATACTGACCGGCCCCGGTTTTGGTATCCTGTGCATTTTTCTCAAGCAGCCCTTCATAGGCATCTCCCTTGACATCGGCACTCATGGCGGACCAGTTTTCAGCATCGATCAGGTCCACGATGAGCCGCCGGAGCTTGACCGGGTCCTGGAATTTGTTCTGGGACTTCATAAAGATCAGCCCCAACAGTCCTTTTTCCTTTCCCAAAGCCTCCAGGACATGGCGGTAATGGTCAAAGAGCTCGATCCCGTCTTTTTTTAGAAGGCTTTGCCAATTATACTGACCCGGCACCATGCTTTCCTGCCGGTACGGCGGTTTAGTCCGTTCATCCGCCATTTTCAGAAACAAGAGATACGTGAGCTGCTCCACATAATCGCCATAGCTCATGCCGTCATCCCGAAGGACATTACAATAATTCCATAATTTCTGTACAATATCTGCCGGGCTCATTGATTCTCCCTGTTTTTCATTTTTTTTCCACCTGCCCCTTATGCAGCCAGTCCATCACCTGTGCCAGTTCTGCCCAGAAGCTTTCAAAATCGGGCAGGCCGGTCATCTGATGGCCGAGCATGTTTTCCCATTCCGCTGCCAGCTCTTCTTTTTCAGGCCGGTTGCTCAAACTGTCCAGGGTGGGAACAGGGATCTTTTTAAATTCACATTTTTTTTCAAGCGTATTCAGGATGATTTCCCTTCGGCCTCTTAATTTTTCATGCCGGTACAGGCAGACCACATCATACAGATCCCGCGGGCGCTCGCGCTCGGCCAGCGCCCTGATTTTTTCGGCAAAGACTTCCTCAAAACAATAGCTCGTGATGTGAATACCATGGTCCGGACAGTCTGAATAGGGGTGATGGACATTTTTTACCACAGGGCTCAGTACCAGAATTTCATCCGTGGTTAAATCAAGCTTCAGGCGGGGTATATCTCCTCTTTGCTGCAAAGGCCCGCGGTATCCGATACGCCCTTCGGCAGACAGGCCGCCCCGATGATTCTGATAAACATCAAACCGGATGAAGTCTTTCGGAATTTCAATGCCTGAGGCCTCATACACCCAGTTGGAAATATCCCTGAATCGGCTCACAAGACCTTCTTGATCCAGGTGCGCCGGTTCCGTGAGTGTAAAATCAAGATCTTCGGAAAACCTGTGGGTATCATACCAGCATTTTTTCAAACAGGTTCCGCCCTTGAAAATCCAGCCCGAACCTTCCCCGGCAGGGTTGAATATCCCGGCCAGCACCCAGCCCAGCACATAGTCTTTTTCAATCACATTGGGCCTGAGTCTGAATTTTCTTGAAAACTCCATGATTTCAGACTTGTCAATCACAGGGAGCAGCCTCCTTCCAGTTTTCAGGCACCCACAGCCGCCACCGGGTGATGAGTCTCTTGTTGTTTAATTTCGGGTCAAGCCTGGCATTTCCGGCTGTCAGCCGTTTGCGGCAATCTTCCAATGCTTTGGTTTCATCCGGGGCAATTTTTTCCAGTAAAAACCCAAGACGCTTAAAAGCAGATCCATTACCAAGATTCCCGGCATATTCGATCAATTGTTCCAGATTCTTTTTTTCCGATTTCAGATAATTTCCCAGCATATCTTGAACAGACCGGATGCCGCCGCCAAAAAAAGGATCAGCCAGCAGATCAAGGAGAGTCCGGGCCGGATCAGAGACCATGATTTTAACCTGGCCCCGCCATACAGGGCTCAGGCCGAACATGGCTTTTAAAGGAATGGTCCGCAGCATAAATCCCGTGCCTTTTATCTCAGGCCTGCGGTCCCTTGGTTTCTGGGTTGTCATGACCACAATTGTACTGAAAATCTGCTCTGTCAGCCCAAAATATTCAGCCGCGCTCCAGCCGCCGATATAGCAGGGGGAAAAAAGGCGGTCGGCAATCAGCCAGGGGTCTTCAAGGGATACGTCCGTTGTCCGGGACTCCAGCGGCACAGGCACATAAAGGCCCTGGCGGACACGGGACATCCACCCTTTTTTGGCCCACCTGGACAGCATCTTGGCCGCATCAGAGGAACTGACATTCAATATCCTTGCCGCATCCCCCACAGATACCGTTCCTTTTGTGCCCCGGATAATGGCGGCCATTCTTTCCCGGTCTGCCGTTCCTATGCCTGTCAAAGTTTCCATGATATATCAAAACGGTAATTATTCATTGATTGTGAGAATAACTACGCATAGCATATACTATTTTTATCTGTCAAGATATATTCTATGCGCCATAATTCAACTAATCGATGAATTTTATGATATAAATTATACTTAAAAAATGAGTTGACAAATTGTCAACAGATGATATTGTTTTGGTAGGCTTATATAGCTGGTAGATCCTTTGCCCAAGGCTTTGGGTCATGGCCGCGCCTCAGTCGCCATAAGACTGGGGCTTTTTTATTTCCGCCCATCCACTTTTTGCCTTCATCGTTTTAAGATACCCTTCATCCGCAGTAAATGCGGTAATAAATTCCAAGCTCCGGTCTTTGTCCCTCACCTGCAAGACAACAACATAGCGTTCCTCAACAACTAAAAGAACCAGTCTCTGCTTTGGCCGTCCGCGAGAATCTTTGCGCATCTGATTCCATCGTTCAACTGTCCCGGCCGAGCCTGACAACACTTCTTTTATCCACAAAACACATCTTGCCCTGCGCTTCGAAAAAATGACATCATGGCTGCCATCGCCAAACCTATAATTTGAACTCTCAGAAAAAGCGTGATCAAATGCCCCGGCAGAAAAATGAACCCGCATGCCATGCCAGTCATAGATTTCAATTTCTTTGCCTTCAGCATCCCTGACATATGTTTCAAGATATACTTCTCGATACCGTTCTTTTAATTCATCTTCCGAATCGGCTTTTAATCTCAGAAAAGGCCATAAATGCTCTGTCAATCTATCTTCCCGTAAAATGAAAAATATCAAACTTGGTCTTGATCGAAAAAGTAGAGCTTGTCAAATTCTCTTTTCCCAGAGATAGTGCCAGCTTTTTGCAAAAATCGACTTTTATGGCACTGGCTTTTCTCTGGTTCCACTCATAGCCCACAGCTCCCATGAGCAAATCACACATTTCGATCATGGGAATATGTCTTGATCCGACAGGTTCAAGGCAATCAATCCCGGCCCTCCCGGTCAATTTTCTCCTTAAAATATCCCTGAGCGTTGAAAATCTTTGTTGGACTTTGTTCTGCTGCCAGTCCAGATAAATGTGATATTTAAATTCAGGCTTTAGCCAGTGAACCAGCATCTGGTAATAAAGTTTATAGAATCCAAGCTCCTTATCCCCCTGATTATACCGGTCATGGTCCAAACCGTTCCTGTCCGCCACAAGACATCGGAAGGACAATTCTTCTTCATTAATAAACAGATCAAGCATGGCCCAATAAAAATCTCTGCGGTTAGGGGAAAGCCTTTTCCAGCCGAACTCCCCTTGGGCATTATATTTTTTTTTCAATAAATGAATTTTATGGACAATCTCTCTTTTCTGCCCCCTGGGGCAGGCCACGCCACCGATAACAAGATACGCATCCGCAGGGTCGGAGGTATGACGGCTCTCATCACAATATATGTTTATTGAAGAGTCTATTTTTAATGTCATATGGTCTCTCTATCTATCCATTTTCTTTTGTTTTTTCCTGCGGAACCAATTTACCGGAAAAGGCTTTTTTGAGGATGGACTGGCGGAGGCGGTCGGCACGTATCAGATTCTTTGTGACCTCTTGTTCAATCGCTGAAATAATAGTCATTCGCTTTTCAATTTCTTTATTTAATTGCAGCTGTTCTTCTAACGGCGGCAATGGCACAGGAAAAGCACTCAACATTGTTTTATTTATGGATGCAAGATTTGTTGTTTGTTTGCCCTTAGCCATAAAATATTTTTGCCCGAACGTATTCCCAAACCATGAAATCAGTTTTCCATCAATTTCTTTTAAATACAATCTGGCTCTAAATACATGATTTTGATAAGTACAATTACCAATTTGCCCTTCCCAAATCCAGCCCCGGCCCAATTTATCCCTATCGCCGCCTTCATTGAAAAGAATGTCTCCTTTTTCTAATAACAATTCCGGCAATCTTTCCACGGGAACCTTGATTTGTTTTATTTCATTGAGATCCAAATATCCTCTTTGAACATTAGCAACGCGAAGGTACGGCAACTCCTTTGCGTTTTCTATAAGTTGTTTGGAGTCTTTGGTAATGCCGCCTTTAATATCTGCGACCGTATCAAGCCTCGTCCATTGCCATGTTTCAGGAATATCCGGCAAGCCTTTCGTTTCCGGCTTCTCGGACTCAATATATTTTTTCTTCCAGTTGTCATCCTTCGTCCCTTTGCCTTTGGCCCTCATCTTAGCGAGTTCCGCTTCTTCCCATTTTTTCCGGCGTTCTGCTAAAATACGCCCAAGAAGTTCACTGGCCGGTTCAACATCAGGGTGAGCCTTCCGCCATTCTTCGGTGAGTTTGCCTTCAACGGCGGCTTTGAGAACCGAGGCTTTGTATCGTTTGAGATTGGCTTTTATGCGTTTTAGGTTTGCGACTGCTTCATCCAGGCGGGAGAATTGTTTTTCGATCTCTGCGACGATTCGGTGTTGCTCATTAAATGGAGCAACAGCAACTTGAACATTGTTGTAATCATCTCTGCTTAAACCCGGAACTGCTGTGGATTTGTCTAGTTTAGATAACAACAGACCTTTCAGCAGGTATTCAAAGAAACGAAGATTTACATTTTCTTTCTCTTCTGTGTAGTAAGTTGTATCTATCGGCCAACATGGTAAAGGAGAATAGTACACTTCTCCTACAGAACCTTTTCGACCAATTATTAAAGCGGGTTTTTCGGTAAGAGCTTTTGAATGCTTCCCTACTTTACCGCTTGATCCATAAACCCAATAAAAACCATCATTATTTCTTTCAATCTTAGTAAGGCCCTTTCCGTATAAAATGGGCAGGACTTCACCAAGCGATCTCTTTTCCCAACCCTCAGGCAGCTTTTTAAATTTTTGAAGTTCGTTTTTATTCATATTCCGCTTTAAAATTTATGCTGACAACGCCCCATTCAATTCATCCAGAATACTGTTCAATTCGGTCCCAAACAGCCGGAACACCTTGCCAAGACCGCCTTCCTGCGAAAAAGGGGCATATTCAAAATCATCCGGGTCAATGCTCAGGTTGCCTGCGATATGATCCTTCATCATTTCAAGCCAGTGAATCTGATGGCTGTCAAACCTGTTTTCCTGAAGGGACAGCCAGGATTGGAAATTGGCTTCCACTTTTTCCGGGAAGGGCACCAGTTCGTTTTCCTGATCCAGGGCAAACCGCACCAGGGACACCAGATCCGTCATGATCCGGGCCGTGTTTTTGCCCCTGACCCGTGATTTTTCAAGGGCGGCATAGGCGGCCCAGAGATTGTCTTCGGTCCAGTGATGGGGCGGCCTGTTGATGGCATCGGCCAGCTCTTTGATGCTTTCATAGGTCAGTGGCGCCCGGTAGGGCCTGCTGTAAAGTATCTGGAGCGCGGTCAGCTCATCCCGGTGATCGGCAATAAACCGTTTAAAAGAGGTGACCATATGGGTTGCCTTTTCCAGGGATTCGGCGCTGAAGGCGGCCTCCATGACCTCATCCGGGCTGACATTGTCGATGATCTGTTCATTCTTCTTTTTGATTTCAAGCAAAAGCTGCCTTAAGGCCGGGTTGTGCAGGGGCCTGACAGCTTCTTTGATCAACTCTTTTTGTGCCTGTCCGATTTGCTCCGGTGCGGGCGGGTCAGTCTCAGGATGGTCCTGCCTTGCCTTTTGTGCCTGAACATCCGGGTTAAGGGCGTGGACAAGGTCTGATACAAGAGTGCCGAGGGTTTTCCCGCCGGTCAGGACTGTGACTTTTTTTATATCGTCTTCAGACATGTTTTTATTCAGCCGGGCCAGGCGGGCGGCAACGGTTGAGATGACTTTCGGGTCTGTATTGCCGAGACTCACGGCCTGGAGAAGCTTTTCAAAGGGCACGGATTTTTTGCAGTCCATGGGTTTTGAATCTGTTTTGTCCCGTTCGCATACGCCCACGGCATCCACGATGATAAAATGATCCTTTGCCTTGGCATCGGGGGTGACGGATTTAAGATCCTCTTTGTTGATGACCCGGACGCCCCGGCCCTTCATCTGCTCGAAAAAGCTGCGGGATCTGACGCTGCGCATGAACATGACAATCTCAAGGGGTTTGATGTCCGTTCCCGTGGCGATCATGTCCACGGTCACGGCAATCCTGGGATAATAGCTGTTGCGGAATTCCGCGATCAGGTCTTCCGGTGTTCTGCCCGTGGTCTTATAAGTAATCTTCTGGGCAAAATCATTGCCTTTGGCAAATTCTTCCCGGACGATCTTTACAATATCTTCGGCATGGCTGTCATCCTTTGCAAAGATCAGGGTTTTGGGCACATCGGTCCGGCCCGGAAAAATCTCGGTAAAGAGCCTGTCCCGGAAGGTAGCGATCACCGTCCGGATCTGGTCTGTGGCCACCACATCCCGGTCAAGGGCCCCGGCGTCATATTCCAGGTTTTCATCCAGCTGCTCCCAGCGGATCTGACGGGTTTCCCGGTCCCGGACATCCACATAATAGCCGGTCTCCACGGTTGCGCCCTGTTCGGTGATCCGTGTTCTGATGCGGTACACGTCATAATTGACGTTCACGCCGTCGGCCACGGCCTGTTCATGGCCGTATTCCATGACCAGGTTCTGGTTGAAAAACCCAAAGGTCTGTTTGCTGGGGGTTGCGGTAAGGCCGATGATATAGCCGTCAAAATAATCCAGCACCTGGCGCCAGAGGTTGTAAATGGATCGGTGGCATTCATCCGTGATGATGAAATCAAAGGTCTCGATGGGGACAGCGGGGTTGTAGGCAATGGGCGGGGCCTTGTCATAAACCGTTTCAAGTCCCTGGACAGATTCTTCCTCTTCCGCTTCGGCCAGCTCTTCTCCCCTGAGCATGGAATAAAGCCGCTGGATGGTGCTGATGCAGACCCTGGCGGATTTGTCCAGGGTATCGCCGGTCATACGCTGGACAATATATTCTTCGCTGAATTTATAATTGTTGTAGGGGGACACATATTGCTGGAATTCCTTCAGGGTCTGCCGCCCCAGATTGCCCCGGTCAACCAGGAAAAGGATCCGGCGGGCCTTTGCAAATTTAATGAGCCGGTAGATAAAATTGATGGCGGTAAATGTCTTGCCCGAACCCGTCGCCATCTGGATAAGGGCGCGGGGACGGTTCTGAGATAAGGAGATCTCAAGATTTTGTATGGCTGTAATCTGGGCAGGCCAAAGGCCGTTTTCCAGGAGGGCCGGCATGTGTTTCAGCCGCAGATTCAAGGTGGCAGGTTTGCCGAAAGGGGCCTGTTCCTCAGCCACCTTATCCTCCAAACAGGCAGCCTCATCTGTCAGCCATTCTTCAAAGGTTTCCGGGCGATGGAATGAAAATACGTCACGGGACCGGGGATCAGGGTCAAGATCATTTGTGAACCGGGTTTCAACTCCCGTGGACTGGTAGCAGAACGGAAGCGGCCTGTACCATGCCGGAAGATCAGCCGGCAGACCGGTTTTGTATTTATCCGACTGGATTTCAACACCGGTAAGGGTATTGCCGGCCTTTTTTGCCTCAATGACCCCGGCGGCCCGGCCATCCACATATAAAAGATAGTCTGCAAACCCGTGGCCCGGATTCAGGGGAAACTCCCGCAGAGCCACCCCTTTTTTTGCAAAGATATCGGCCGATTCAACACCCTGAACAGCCCAGCCGGACTGTTCGAGCATTCTGTCTATGATTTCCCTTGCATCCTGTTCAGGTGCCTTTGCCACAAAATTTCCTTTTTATTTAATCCTGCAAAATATGATAGTTGTTTGATAGCCCCTGAAATTCAATAAATCAAGACATATCCTTTCCAGGCGTTCTATTTTCAGATCACCTGCCGCCTTAAAAGGCGTTTTTAAAAAAATAGAATCTGCTATTCAAATTTCCAATCATCAGATAGGAAACCTCTTGATTCAGTCTGGAACAGTATTATATGGAAACCGACCCCAGCCTAAAAAACTTGACTTTGCATATTCTTTTCTATAGCTTATTTTAAACCTCATAATGATAGCGGGCATTCACAGACTTTTTGGGAGAAAGCTATGAAAGACATTCTGGTAAAAACGGTAATGATTCCTTTGTCCAAGTATGTGACCATCAAGGCAGATAACACCCTTTATGATGTATTCCAGATTTTGGAAAATCATAAAGCCTCCGGCAGCCATGCCCACAGGGATGCCATCGTGGTTGACCACAACGGTCATTTCAAGGGAAAAGTGACTATGCTGGATATCTTCAGAACCCTTGAGCCTAACTATAAAAAACTATTCAAGAATTACAAAGACGGAACCCTGACGAAGGATTATGTGATGAATGCGGTCCAGGATTTCCGACTTTGGCTGGAGCCCATGCAGAGCCTGTGCGAGCGTGGCGCCGGTATCAAGGTCTCCGAAATCATGCATGTGCCTGAGGACTATGAATATCTCCAGGAGAACGATTCCCTGGAAAAAGCCCTGCATGAATATGTCATGGGCTTGCACCAGCCTTTGATAGTGAAAAACGGTGACATGGTCACCGGTGTTCTCAGATTCGGTGACCTGTTTGAAATAATCAGGGATCAGATGCTTTCCTGCCCGCTTCCCAAATAATTTTTATGCCTAACACCCATAAAGCCCGGGCAACAGTTTGATTTTTTGCTGCCCGGGCTTATCCGTTTTTGTAAGCCAAGTTGATTCTGGTTCAATCCTGGAAAATATTTCATACGTCGGTTGTGGTTTTCCCTTAACATTATGGCTCAAACAATATGAGGTGGGGTGTATGAATTCCTAACCAGGTGTGCTTTTTTGATCTTCTTTTAAGGAATCTCATCTTAATACAAAAATTCAATTTCTTTATCTGATAATTTTAAACACTTTTTTCATATTATAAAGGAGAAGAAATGGAACGAAAAATAAAATATCTGCTGTTCTTTTTTTGCGTTATGCTATTATTAAATGTCACAGTCCAAAGCTTTGCCGGTTCCATTAAAGATTCGGAATCAGCATCTCATTCTGATGCTGCTTCGGGTTACGATATTGTTGATACTTATTCATATCCGGGATTTAAGATTATCCAGTTCAATCTGGCGGTTCTTTCTCACTATTCTTACATGCTGATCAGTGAAAATCAGGCCATTGTTGTCGACCCGGGAAGAGATGTTTTTACATATCTGGAAATTGCCAAAAAAGAAAATTCAAAAATAATCGGAATACTGCTGACCCATAGCCATGCGGATTTTGTTGCCGGTCATACAGAACTTGCCAAAGCCGCCGGATGCCCTGTTTATATCAGTTCCAGGGCAGAAGCCGGGTATAAACACACCCCGCTTAAAGACGGCTCAACGATTTCAGTAGGAGTTGCAACGATTAAGGTTTTAGAAACCCCGGGTCATACCTTGGACTGTACAACGTCGGTTGTCTACAGCGGGAAAAATGCGGAAAAAGCAGAAGCATTATTTTCAGGGGATACGCTTTTTGTCGGCAGTATCGGTCGTCCCGATCTTATGGGGGGAACCATTTCTGCGGCTGCCCTGGCTTCCATGTCCTATGATTCCTGGCATGACAAATTGTCCAAACTGGATGACCCGGTGGTAATTTTCCCGGCACATGGTGCAGGGTCTCTTTGCGGTGCCCATCTGAGTGATGATCCTTTTTCCTCCATTGGCCGGGAAAGGCAGACCAATGCATATTTAAAATATACCGCTCGAAGTGATTTTATCGCGGCCGTTCTTGACGGGCTCCCGGATGCGCCTCAATATTTTAAATATAATGCCGCCATGAATAAAAAGGGTCCGGAACTTGTTGACTGGAAGAGTCCGGACCGCATGGCAAAGCCGGATAAAAAGCTTATCAATTCGACACAAGTCTATGTTGTGGACTTAAGGGAGGCGTCAGCCTATGCCAAGAGCCATATCCCTAATTCCATAAATATCGCCCTTCGCGGCAGGTTTGAAACCTGGGTCGGTATTATGGTACCCTGGGGCAGCCCGCTTGTTCTGACCGGCAGCCGTGAAGAACTTGATGAAGCCGTCTTCCGGCTTCACCGGGTAGGGTACACGGCACAGCAGATGCTGTTTGATGACTGGGCAGCGGCTTTGCTGCCTTTAAAATCAACTGAATTATTGGCGCCTTCCAGCCTGTATGATGCCATGAAAACCGGAAACGCCCCCGTCATTGTTGATGTCCGTCTGCCAACTGAATGGATGGGGCTTCGAATCGGCCAGGTGATCAATCTGCCGTTGAATCAGCTGGCTTCCCTGTCGTCGAAACTTGATCCGACGCAACCTGTTGTGGCGGTCTGTAATTCAGCATACCGTTCAAGTCTGGCCTTGGGCATACTTGAACGCAACGGGTTTGAAAAGGCCACCAGTCTTAAAGGCGGCAGCCAGGCATGGATCGATGCCGGATACCCGGTTTTTGGATCAGATACCGTAAAAACCCCTGCCACAGCCATGGCCCAGGCTAAAAGGGAAATCAAAATGCCCTCCAGAATTTCACCTGCTCAACTCAAAGGATTAATTCTGGATCTGCCCGGCTCTTTTGATCTTGTAGATATCCGGCCGGCTTCCATGTACAGTGATTTTCATCTGCCGCAGTCAGTTAACGTCGATATTGTTGATTTGCTGTCCAATCCGGCTTACCTTGTCGGAACCGGCCCGCTGGTTATCGTGGATCGAGACGGGACGCTGGCGTTGATGGCTGCAGGCATGCTGTACCCAAAGACAAAGCGGGAAATCAAAGCACTGACCGGCGGGCTTGAGGCCTACTGGAAAGACTCAGGTCTCCTTCAAATGGCACCCGGGTCGACCGATCCGCAGATTCAAACCATTCCCCCGTCATCATCAGCTCCGGGGATGTTGCCACCCGAGGCACCCCAATCTCCAGTACCGGAAAAACCCAAAAAGAAAAGTGCGGGGTGCTGATCATGAAATCACCGTCAAAACCCTATATGAATCCCTATATTGCCGGGATCTTTCTGGGACTTGTCCTTTTCGGATCATATTTGATTTTAGGTGCGGGCCTTGGCGCCTCTTCCGGTATTGCACGAATAGCCGCAGCAGTCATGTCCTGGTTGATGCCGGTTCACACGGAAAATTCATTTTATTTCGGTGCATGGGGAAAAAATCCACTGGCATATTACCTGGTATACATGTTTGCCGGAACAATTATCGGTGGTCTGATATCTTCCGGTGTTTCCGGCCGATTTGGTTTTCAACTGGAAAAGGGGAAGCAAAGTCCTGCCTGGAAACGGATCTGCTTTGCCCTGGTCGGCGGCCTTCTGGTGGGTTATGCCAGCCGTCTTGCCCAGGGATGTACTTCGGGACAGGCCTTAAGTGGGGGCGCCATGCTGCTGACCGGCAGTTTTGTGTTTCTTGTCTGCCTTTTTGCCGCCGGGTACGCCATGGCCTATTTTGTAAGGAGGCAATGGGATGATTGAGACTTTTTTCAGCCTTGGGCAGCTGGATACGGCGAACGCTTTTTTTATGTCCGTCGTGATCGGTATATTTTTCGGTATTGTACTGGAACAGGCCGGTTTCGGAAGTTCCCGCCGCCTTTCCGGTGTTTTTTATTTTAAAGATATGGCGGTCATTAAAGTGATGTTTACCGCCATGATAACAGCAGTTATCTGTCTGGAGCTCAGTTTTAGATTTGGATTGATTTCAGAGCAGGCGGTTTATCTGAATCCCACCTTTTATAAAGCCCAGGTGATCGGCGGTATTATTTTTGGGATCGGGTTTGTCATGGGGGGATGGTGCCCGGGTACAGCTGCTGTGGGAGCTGCTTCAGGAAAATGGGACGCCTTTGTTTTTCTGGGCGGGGCAATTGCCGGCAGTGCCCTTTTCAATGAAACCTATTCACTGGTTCAAGGGTTACATGGGGATCAATACCGGCAAATTGCCTTTGTTTATGACAGCATGGGAATCAGTCGAGAGTGGTTCCTTCTTTTCTTCGTGGCCGCAGGCGTTCTGGTTTTCTGGGGGATGGAACTGCTCGAAAAGAAAACCACACACCAGTCAGTGTATCTGAACTCTCCATTTTTAAAACAGTTCTCCCTGATATTTCTGGTAGCTGGGTTCTTCGTTTTTCTGGTGGCAGGAACTTTCCCGGACCCTCAAATTAAACGGATTGCAGCTACTGTCGAGACGCAAAACAGTTCTTTCTCCGAACAAACCCTTTTAGCCGGTGTTGATGCGGCCCTGGATCACATGGAACCAGAGGACCTAGCCAACAGACTTGTTTCCGGTTTCAAGGATATTCTTCTGGTGGATATCAGACCCCGGGCCGAATTTTTAAATTTCCATATTAAAACAGCCCAAAACATTGATATCAAAGAACTTATCGAGAAACTTTCTCCTTATAAGAACAAGGGTATGATCGTCTTGTACTCCAATGGAATGACGCATCCGGCCCAGGCGCGGGATGCCCTTTCCAGAATCGGTTTTCAGAATGTATACCTTTTGACGGACGGTCTTGAAGGGTTTATTGAAAGATGTCTGAAACCAGTTTCATTGAGATCCGAGCCGATCCCTGAACCTCTTGCCGCTAAAATCAATCAGTGGCGCAGCTTTTTCCTGGGCAACACCGGACAGGCAATGCAGATTAAAACTGCAGGGAATGATAGCAACGGCCTGTCAGGACAGCCTGCGGTTGTGGATTCATCATGGCTTTCCAAACAACTGGCTGACCCCGGTATTCGAATTATTGACCTGCGAAGTCAGCCCGAATACAACACCTCCCATATCCCTGGAGCGTATGCCCTGAACATTGAAAGCCTGAGGGGCAATATTTATGGTGTGCCTTCCTGTCTGCTGCCGGCATCCTTGTTGTCCGGTCATCTGTCGTTGATGGGCATCAACCCGGAGACAATGGTTGTTATTGTGCATGGAGGCAAGGTTCAGGATGCCACTTTGGCCGGAATAGCACTGGAACGGCTTGGACATCTAAAGTACGGGATTTTGTCCGGCGGATTTGATGCCTGGAAAGGATCCGGGATGAAAACGGATCTGTTGCTTCCCCACACCCCAGCTTCATCATATCCGATTGAAGATAAAGACCGGTTCACAGTTGATTACAAAAAGGTACTCTCGCATGTAGTGGCCCGATCAACAGCCTTGATTCTTGATGTGCGGCCTAATGCCTATTACACAGGAGAAAAATCCGACGAGGCCAGAGCAGGCCACATCCCGGGTGCTGTCAACCGGCCCTTTGATATGGACACCCAGAAAACAGGAGATCTTCTTGAGTTCAAATCGCTGCCGGAACTTATGGCCGTTTATGAACAAATCATACCGTCAAAAAAAAGCCTTGTGATCATTCATTGCAGAACAGGGCACCAGGCCAGCCAGACTTTTTTTGTATTGAAACACCTTCTGGGGTACGAACAGATTCTCTGGTATGATGCCGGATGGAGCCAGTGGTCAGCCATACCGGAACTGCCCGTAAAGACGGGGCAGGAACCATGAATATGAAAAATTTTAAATTTCTGAGATTGTGTGCTGAATTACACTCAGGTGTGCCGATTTTTAATACTCAGGCTGATCTAAAGTTCCGGTATCAGCTCATTGGATGTCATGATTCTGAAAAGCGGGTACAAGGGATTTTTCCGGTAAAGGTCCAGGCACTGGGTGTGGGCCTGTTCTGAAAAGGAGGTGGCGCAGTCTTCCAGGATTACGGTTTTGAAATCATGGCAAAGGCTGTCCATGGCTGTGGCAAGGACACAGAAATTCGTGGCAATACCGGCTACTGCGCAAAGGGTAACATTCTGATCTTTAAGGATTTTTTCAATACCGGTATTAAAAAAGGCTGAGAACCTGGGTTTGGGAAGCCAGAGGTCTTCGGGTGACATATCAAGGGTTTCAACGACTTTGGCGCCTTCGGTGCCTTTGATGGCATGGGGCTGCATCCGGCCCTTGAAAATAAAATCATCCTGATTAAAAGAGTCTGTGGAGAAAATAACAGGAAGGCCTTTTTTTCGGAATTCCTTTATCAGTGAATTGGTCGGGGCAATAATCTTTTTGGCAAGCGGGGTGATGGGGTAAGGATGGTCTTCCCTGAAATAGTCTTTAACCATATCAATGATGATCAGGGCTGATTTTTCTACCATGGCCGTCTCCTTTAGATGGTGCGGAATGATAAAAAAACCCGGAGCAGGGGAGCTGATAAACCCCTGCCCCGGGGAATCGGAGTGATTTTTTGGTTACCTGTTTTTCCAGACAGGTTTTCTTCTTTCCTCGAAGCTTGCGATCCCCTCAAGGGTATCTTCAGTTTTCATCAAGGTTTTCAGAAAATAGTTGCTGACCAGATCCACGCCCTGGAAAAAGCTGGTTCCAATATGGCGCTTGACGGCCCGTTTATTGAGCCGGATGATCAGAGGACTGGCCATGGTGATCTGTTTAACGGTATTTTCCACAGCCTCGGCAAATCCTTCCACCGATGCTACCTGACTTACAAATCCAAGGTCTTTTGACTGCTGGGCAGAATAATTCTGGCCCGTGGTGACGATTTCAATGGCCTTTGCCACACCCACAAGTTCAGGCAGCCTTAAGGCGGCATAAGGCGGGAAAAATCCAAGCTTGATTTCAGGCTGGCCAAAGATGGCTTTTTCAGATGCCAGAACAATGTCACAGGCAATGGCAAGTTCCATGCCGCCACCGAGGCAGGCACCGTTGACCGCTGCAATGATCGGGATATCGATCATGTTGATGAGTTCGAAAATCCGGTTGAATGTGGCCACCATCATGTCCACGTTGTCGGGTTTGTGATCCCCCACCTCCACGCCTGCGCAAAAGCTTTTTCCTTCACCCGTGATCACGACGCATTTGAGAGAACTGTCCGCAGCAATCTTTTCAAGCTCTGCATTGAGTTCGATCATCATGGGGATATCCAGGACATTGTGTTTGGGTCTGTCCAATATGATCCTTACAACATCTTCATCTTTTACAATTTTTAAAAATTTAGGGTCTGCCATATCGGCCTCCTGAAATATAAAGTTTAAAGATCCTATCCTCTGATCACTCTCGGTGTAATCAAATGATGCTGGGGACAGATGGATTTCGGGTTCTGATAGCAGGCTCCTGCAAAGGCTTTCAGATAATCTCGCAGTTTGTTCATCTTCACGACTTCATCCACCATGCCGTATTTTGCGCAATAGGCCGGTCTTGAATAATCATGGTACTGTTTTGCCTGCTCATTCATTTTCTCGATAATGGGTTCCAGGGGACGCCCGGCATCTTTTTCCTTTACAAGCCGTCTTGAAAAACTGGCTGCTGCTGCGGTTTCACCATGCATAACATAGATTTCAGTGGTGGCGATCCCAAGGGTAAAGGCATTGTGACGGTTGGCTGTGGGGCCGCCCATGACATAGTGGGCTGCTGCGGTTCCTTTTCTCAGGGTGATAAGGATCATGGGCACATCTGTCTGCTGGATGGAATAGATCAAAGACTGGCCAAGACCCAGGAGCTCTGCTTTTTCAGCAATATCCCCGACATCGATGCCCGAGGTATCCTGGAACCAGATCAAGGGAATCCGGTCCCTGCCGCAGAGGGTGACAAATTCATTCATCTTGATAAGCCCCTGGCGGTATAGCTTTCCGCCGATTCCGCCGTAGTCGGCATATTCGGGATAATTTTCACCCAGCCAGCCCTGGTTGTTGCCGATCATGCCCACGAGGAAGCCGTCTATTTTTACAAGACCGGTATAAATTTCCGGTCCGTACTCAGGACGAAATTCCATGTGTTCGCTTCCGTCCACAAGACGGGCAATGATTTCCCTGAAATTATAGATCTGTTTCTGGTTAAAGGGCATGAGACGGTAGAGATCCTCTGATGAGAATCTGGGTTCTTTGGGTTCCGCCACCCTGAAAAATTTGGGATTGTAGGCGGGCATGTCCTTCATATAATCCTTGAGCCCGTCCAATACACCGGTTTCTTCTTCATAGACATATCTGAAAAAACCGGTTTCATTGTAATGGATGTCCACTGATCCCGGGGGTTTTTCCTTGTACTGTTTGGCATTGGCAATGAGCTGTTCTGCTCCTTCCAGGTCAAAATAGCCTTTGGGAGACATACCGCTCAGGATACCGCCGCCGCCCACGGCAATATTGCAGTTTTTGTGGGCAAAAAGGATGGTGGGGCTGATGCCCTGGTATCCGCCGCCGGCCGGGTTTGTGCCGTAGATACCGGCCAGAACCGGTATGCCCATCTGCTCCAGTTCGGCATGGCGGTAGAATGTGGTGCCGCTGCCTCTTCGATTGGCATAAAATTTTTCCTGCTGGGTCAGTTTTACGCCGCTGCAGTTCACCAGCCAGACCAGGGGGATGTTCAGGCGTTTGGAAAGGTTGGTGGCCCTGAAAATATTTTCCGGCTGTCCCGGTATCCAGGCACCGGCCATGACCTTGTTGTCAAACCCGGCTACCACGCACCATTTGCCGGAAATTTTGCCCAGACCGTCAATGACGTTGGTAGTGCCTTCTTCATTGTCTTCAGGATTGAAAATCGTGTGAAGGGGAATCCATGTGCCCGGATCAACCAGGTAATCCAGTCTCTGCCAGACCGTCATCTCCCCTCTTTGATTGATTTTTTCTGTGGGCATTCCTGCATTCTTTACTTTTTCAACTTCAGCATCAATCCCGGCCTCAACTTCCAGGATGCTGTTGACATTTGCTTCCGAGCTCATCAACTGTCCTTTGTTGAGTTCTGTTCCAAATTGTGCCATGTGTTCAAAATATTGTCTCATTCTTTACTCCCGGTCATAATAAATTATAATTTTTCGATCTGTTCCCTGTCAAAGGAAAATCCGATCCCGTTTTATACCCTTTCTATTTTCTCTTGTCCCACCCCTCTTGTTCAAGTCTTGACTTTGAGCTTTTCTTTAAGTATAGACCCAAATAGCCTTGCTCGGAAAAAACTCTTTTCCCGGCCGGCAAAGAACCTAATCCATACTGAACAAAGGAGATGAAGATGAGCACTGAGATCTTAGCCCCCATGCCCGGAACCATTTTTCAGGTCCATGTGAAACCAGGCGATGCCGTTGTTGAAGGCCAGGAGATTCTGGTTCTTGAAGCCATGAAAATGGAAAATCCCATCTTTGCAACCATTTCCGGTACGATAAAGGAAATCAAGGTCAATGTGGAGGACAAAGTTGCCACCAAACAGGTACTTGTTGTCATTGAATAGCATAGATTCCCTTAAACACCGTCTTTTCATCTGCAGAGAGCATCACTGATGATTCTCTCTGCAGGATCTGAAATGGTCCATTTTTTCTTTGCCAAACCTTTATTAACTTTTAAACTTGAAATAAATCCCCCCCTTTGTCAAGCTATTTTTCAGCTATAATTTAACTTTTTTCTTGACAACCCTACCAGATTTTTGCTTAGCTGACAATCATATCATGAAACAACGTTTTGAATTATAGAACAATTTACAGATGGTCTTAAGAAAAAAACACCCTGGGAAATTGATCCTCGGCTGAGGAAAACACGGCATATGGACAAAAATAAAAAAAAAGCAAACTCCATTGAAAAAGCCCTGGAAATCATGTTGAAATTCCAGGGCATCAAACCTTCATGGGGTATCCGGGAACTGAGCACAGCCCTCGGGTTTAGTCCGGCTACTGTCCAGAGAATCCTTCAGGTTCTCAAATCCTATGAATTTGTCCGGCAGGACCCCCTGACCCGTCAGTATTTTGTGGGAACTGTATTTTACCGTTTTCTTGAAAATCTGAACAACACCAACAACCTTTCCCGCATCGGGCGAAGATTCATGGAGGAAGTGGCCAACGCTGCCCTTGAAACGGTCCATCTGAATATTATCGAAGGAAACATGCGTATCTGCATCGACAGCATTGAGTCTCCAAAGGCACTCAGGGCAGGCATGCCCATCGGCAATCAGTCTCCGCTCTATGCCGGGGCTTCTGCCAAATGCCTTCTGGCCTTTTCCCCGGAAGAATTCAAAACCGGCTATCTCAATACCACCAAGCTTGAACCGATAACAAACAATACCATTATCCAGCAGGATAAGCTGATAAAAGAAATTAAAAAAATTAACAAACAGGGTTATGCCTTAAGTCTGGGAGAAAGGACGCCGGGCCTCGGGTCATTGAGTGCCCCTGTTTTTAACCATAAAGGACTGATCCTGGCAAGCCTGAGTCTTGCCATCCCTGAAATCAGATTCAGACAGGAGGATCATCTTTCAAATTGTATTCATATACTGACCGGCGCTGCAAAATCTTTTTCAAGAGCAATGGGATTAAGCGACGGCAAATTTTAACCACTTAGGAGGAACAATGGATTTTCAATTGTCAAAAGAGCTTCAGATGCTCCAGAAAGAAATCAGAAATTTTGCAAAAAAACAGATCGAACCCTTTGCCGATGAATGGGATCAAAAACACTACCTTCCCATCAAAGAGGTCATGAGACCTTTGGGAGAGCTTGGTTTTTTCGGAACTGTCATTCCTGAAGAATACGGCGGAGAAGATATGGGATTCGTGGCAGCCATGATCGTCACCGAAGAGATTGCAAAGGTTTCTTCTTCTTTAAGAGTACAGGTCAATATGCAGGTTCTGGGATGCGCCTATACTATTTTCAGATATGGAAACGACGAAATTAAGAAAAAATATGTCCAGAAACTCTGCACAGCCGAATATATCGGCGGTTTCGGCATCACGGAATCCGATGCCGGTTCCGATGTCATGGCCATGTCGACAACGGCAGAAGACAAAGGAGACCACTGGCTCCTGAACGGTTCAAAGACATGGATTTCCAATGCCAATGTGGCCGATGTCCTGATCTGCTATGCTTACACAGACAAGGCCGCCGGATCAAAAGGACTTTCGGCCTTTGTCATCGAACCCAAAAATTATGCAGGGATCAAGACTTCCGGCCTTGAAAAACTGGGTTCCCATTCCTCCCCCACAGGCGAGGTTTTTCTGGATAACGTAAAAGTACCCAAGGAAAATATCCTGGGCAAACCCGGAGACGGTGCAAAAATCGTTTTCTCATCATTGAACCAGACAAGACTGTCTGCCGCTGCCGGCGGCGTCGGGCTTGCCCAGGCATGTCTCGATGTTGCCACCAAATACTGCAATGAAAGAAAACAGTTCGGCAAAAAAATCGGCGAGTTCCAGATGAACCAGGACATGATCGCCCAGATGACGGCAGAGATCGAAGCAGCCCGCCTGGTTACCTACAAGGCGGCCTGGGAAAAAGATCAGGGCGAACTGAACAACGGTCTGAGCGTGGCCATTGCCAAATACCTGGCTGGTGAAATCGCAACCAAGGCGTCCAATTTTGCCATGAGAATCCTGGGTGCCTATGGATATTCCACAGAATACCCGGTTGCCCGATACTACAGGGATGCCCCGACCTATTCCATGGTGGAAGGTTCGGCCAATATCTGCAAATGGATCATTGCCCTGGATCAGCTGGGTTTCAGAAAAGCCAACAGATAAATATAAAATGGGAGCCGGGCAGTGAAACAGTATAATTTTTCACTGCCCAAAACTCATTTCCCATTGCCCTTTAAAGGAGGACAAGGTGGACCAAAAAGAAATTGCAAAAAAAACAGGTGAAACCGCCAAGCTTTATTTTTCAACGGTAAAGGAAGAAGACAAACCCTATAACCTGTGGAAATATTTTGACAAAGGCCTTGCAAAGGATATGTCCCTTTATATCACGGGCCAGATGTATTCAAGGGAAAAAATTCCCCACAAGACCCGCCAGCTCATTACCGTGGCAGCCCTGACCGTGCTTTCAAAACCGGATGAACTCAAACTTCATACCCATGCCGCCCTGAATGTGGGCTGCACAAAAGAAGAAATTGCCGAAGTCATTTTCCAGACCAGTATTTACGGCGGCGTTCCTGCAGCCAATACAGCCCTGACCGTTCTAAAAGAAGTTCTTAAGGAACGAGGGGAAGTATAAATTTTTGACTGATGCAAAAAAACAGCCGCCGCCGGGGAAGACCGATATTTGATTCCCCGGCGGTTTTATATAATGGTTTTACCCAATATGGTATTCCAGATGCCGTCGGGGCATCTTCTCTCAATAATATGAACCGGTTTGGCGGCAAGTGATGTCATAACCTTTTTCGCCTCGGAATTCAGAAGGCCGGACAGGACAAACCATTTTTTCTGCAACAGATAAGGGCTTTCAATCATGTGCCGCATAACGTCATAATGGATATTAGCCGCCAGAAGATCGCAGGGAATGGACATCATATCTTCCCCCCTTGCCTGGAAGGCAAGCACCCTGTCTTCAACCCCATTGAGGCGGATATTGTTCCGGGCTGTTTTAACGGCCAGATAATTAAAATCACAGGCCATCACCGTTTTGCAGCCAAGGGCGGCTGCACCAAGCGCCAGAAGTCCTGTTCCCGTTCCAATATCCAGAACCGCCTCTATCTTTTCTTTTAAGCATAGCCGGTGAATCAGGCAAAGGCAGTCTTCCGTTGTTTGATGACGACCGGTGCCGAACACCACCCCCGGGTCCAGAAGAATTTTTTTAAACCCCCCTCTATCTTCTTTGGGCGGGTTCCAGGGCGGATAAATGCACAGATCATTGATGCAATAGGGCTCAATCCTGTCTCCATGCCACTCCTCTCCGGTCATTTCATATTTTTCAATCAAACGGATGCCGGGGTTTAACATTAATATCCTGTCCACCTCCCCATGGCAGAGGGAGGAGAAAAAAAGAAAAGCCTCTTTTTCTTCAACCCATGCGCCCAGAAAGTATTCATGGGCCTCAACCGTCCGATCAATGACCGGGGCTTTGTCAAGATAATAAATATATAAATTCTCGTAAGGGTTTTTCATCACCCATCTTTCCTTTCATAATAAATTAGATTTGACAATCCTTTGCATATGAAAAATAATCCTTTACCTGTTAAAAATTAAAAATTGAGACTATCCATGAAATTTAAAAAAGTCACTATTCGGTTTGAAACCATGGACATCCCTCTGGCAGAAGAGCTGATATGCAATATTTTTTTTTCCTTCAATATCAAAGGGGTGGTCTGTGATATCCCCATAGAGGAGCCGGATGAAGGATTCGGCACCCATACCCTGCCTTTGCCGGAACACTATTCCATCACCGGTTATCTGCCGCTTATGGATTCCTCAGACAATATCCTGGAACAGATCAAAACCAAGGCTGAAAACCTCATGGAGTTTGATATCCGGGTAGAGATTGTGACCGCAATTGTGGATGAAAAAGAATGGGCCGATGCCTGGAAAGCCTATTTCAATGTCACCCGGATTACAGACCGGATCACCGTCAAACCCCAGTGGAAAGATCATGTGGAAAAAAAAGGGGAGATCGTCATTCACCTTGATCCCGGCATGGCTTTCGGGACGGGCACCCATCCGACCACTGCCATGTGCCTTGCATTCATTGAAAAATTCCTCAGCCCCGGTTCTTCTTTTCTCGATATCGGGACCGGTTCGGGCATCCTCATGATTGCTGCAGCAAAACTCGGAGCCGCACATCTTCTGGGGATTGACACGGATGAAACCGCCATTGCCGTTGCCCGGGAAAATCTTGACCTGAACGGCATTGATCCCGCAACTTACCGCCTGTCATGCCAAACCCTTGATCAGACCGACCTCCGGCCCTGGGACTGCATTGCCGCCAATATCATTGCCCAGGTGATTGTGGATATCCTGCCGGATATTAGCCTTCGAATGACCGATGAGACAACAACCTTTCTGTCGGGTATCATCAAGGAGCGTCAGGCCGGTGTGCTGGCCGCCCTTGAAAAAAACCGGCTTTTTGTCATCCACGAAGACTATACGGAGGAATGGGTCGCCCTGGCCGTTAAAAAAACCAGGCATTGAATTGGCCCTGCCAAACATGTTATACAGCCTTAAAAAAGAACAGAGTCCTTAATATGAAACAGTTTAAACCCTCAGACCGATACTTGAAAATCAGAACCATTGATGCCCACACCGAAGGAGAGCCTTTCCGGGTAATCACATCCGGCGTTCCGGTTCCTGAAGGAAACACAATTCTTGAAAAAAGACGATACGCAAAGGCGCATCTGGATCAGTTCCGTAAAATTCTCATGTTTGAACCCAGGGGGCATGCCGACATGTATGGGTGTTTTATCACGGAACCGGTTACAAAAGGGGCTGATTTCGGGGTTCTGTTTATGCACAATGAAGGGTTTTCCACTATGTGCGGCCACGGCATCATTGCCGTCACCACCATTGCCGTGGAAACAGGGCTTGTGCCCCTTAAAGCACCGGGCCAAAAAATACGGATCGATACTCCGGCAGGTCCTGTAACCGCCGTTCCCAATATGAAGGCCAACCGGGTAGACTCTGTAACCTTTGAAAACGTTGCGTCCTTTGCCCCTGAACTGGACTGCCGGATAGATGTTCCCGGCCTTGGACCCGTCACCTATGATCTTGGGTTTGGCGGAGCCTTTTATGCCTTTGTCCATGCCGAAGACCTCGGGCTTTTGTGCACACCCCAATATTTTTCCGATCTTGTGGATAAAGGAAGAAGGATCAAAAAGGCCATCATGGCTTCCAAAGAAATTATCCATCCCTTTGAAAAAGAGTTAAGCTTTTTATACGGGACCATCTTTGTGGATTTTCCTGGCATAGAAAATGTCCACTCCCGGCACTGTTGCGTCTTTGCCGATGGGGAAATCGATCGAAGCCCCACCGGCACCGGGGTCAGTGCAAGGCTTGCCGTCTTGAAGAGACGGGGGCAGATCACCACAGGAGAGCGCATTACCATCAACAGCATCATCAATACGGGTTTTTGCGGAAAAATTGCCGGGCTGTCACCCCTCGGACCCTATGAAGCCGTTATCCCGGAAATCACCGGCAGGGCCTTTATCACCGGTATCCATGAATTTCTCATTGATCCGGATGACCCTCTGGGTCAGGGGTTTATCTTAAGATGAGCCGTGTTTTCAATACCCCCGGCCAGTCTTTCACGGTTTCAGCACAGGGGCCGGATACGGTTATTTCCCTGACCGGCAGGCTGGATGCACAAAGGGCATCAAGTCTTCTTCAAGAAGGCCTGTCGATCATTGCAAAAGCCCGGACGTCAAACCTGATCCTTGATCTTGATAAGATTGATTATATGGATACGGCAGGTGCGACTTTTCTATGTCTTCTGGAAGGTGAATCCAAAAAAAAGGGAGACCAAAATTTTTCCATTGCTCATCTGAATCCCGGATATTCCACCCTTGTGGATATGGCAAAAAAAGTCCGACAGGCCGATTTCTCAGCTCAGAAACCCGGCACCTTTTCCTTTATTGAAAAACAGGGCAAATTGCTTTTGGATACCCTCTTTGAAGCAAAAGAATTTATCACCCATGCCGGAGAAATCACCTTTGCTCTTTTTCAAAGCCTTTTAAACCCGAAAAAAATCCGCTGGGCAGATACTTTTCTCATTGCTGAACGGGCAGGTGTGGATGCCCTGCCCATCGTCGCCCTGATCAGTTTTATTGTGGGTCTTGTCATGGCCTTCCAGGCTGCCATCCCCATGCGGATGTTCGGGGCAGAACTCTATGTGGCCAATCTTATTGGAATCTCCATGGTAAGGGAGCTTGGTCCCCTCATGACGGCCATTATCCTGGCGGGACGGTCAGCCTCGGCCTTTGCGGCTGAAATCGGCACCATGCGCATCAATGAGGAAATAGACGCGCTAACGGTCATGGGGCTTGATCCGGTTAAATTTCTCATCGTGCCGAGGGTCATTGCCGCCACCTTTATCACCCCTCTTCTGACCATATTTTCAAATCTTGTGGGAATGCTGGGCGGCGCAGTTGTCATTACCTCCATGGGGTATCCCTTTATTTCCTATTATGATCAGATTGCCTCCTTTGTCAGCTGGGGTGATTTTACAGGCGGTCTTGTCAAATGTTTTGTCTTTGGCATTCTCATTGCCGCAGCCGGCTGTATCCGGGGGTATCAGACCGAAAGCGGTCCTTCTGCCGTGGGCATATCCACCACCAGGGCCGTTGTAACGGGCATTGTCCTCATTGCCGTGTTTGACGGCATTTTTTCAATTGTTTATTACAGCCTCGGCATATGAAACCCATGGAAACCGTCATCAACATAGAAAACCTTTTTGCAGGATACGGTCAGATCCCGATTCTTGAAAATATCAGCTTTGATGTGTTCAAGGGCGAGGTGTTTGTCATTATCGGCGGTTCCGGGTGCGGGAAAAGCACCCTCTTTAAACACATGATCGGTCTTTTGCCCCCCATTTCCGGTAATATCCTGATCCAGGGCGAAAACCTTAGCCTTGCCACGGGCAACGACAGAAACCGGATGCTGCAAAAAATCGGGGTGGCTTTCCAGAGCGGGGCCTTGTTCGGCTCCATGACGGTATTGGAAAATATCCTGCTGCCCTTAAAGGAATTCACACAGCTCCCCAATGCCGTGATGGAAAATATTGCCTGGCTGAAACTAAAACTGGTGGGCCTGGAAAAAAGCGGATTTCTCATGCCGGCCGAACTTTCAGGCGGCATGAAAAAAAGGGCTGCCCTGGCCCGGGCCATGGCCCTTGATCCGGCCATCATTTTTCTTGACGAACCGTCTGCAGGACTTGACCCGGTGACTTCGGCAGGTCTGGACCTTCTGGTGAAGGACCTTTCTTCTTCCCTCGGGATCACCTTTATCATTGTCACCCATGAGCTGGCCAGCATTGACGCCATTGCCCACCGCATCATCATGCTTGAAAAAAGTGCAAAGGGCATCATTGCAACAGGGACGCCGGAACAAATGAAAACCAACACGGATAATCCACTGGTCTATAATTTTTTTAACCGGAAACTCTTTTAAAGGTGGGAAATGACCCAGA
The DNA here is from genome assembly GCA_964619205.1 of uncultured Desulfobacula sp. Classification (GTDB taxonomy): domain Bacteria; phylum Desulfobacterota; class Desulfobacteria; order Desulfobacterales; family Desulfobacteraceae; genus Desulfobacula. The sequence continues at coordinate 260,282 of CAZUDE010000001.1, forward strand.
AAGCAAATTTCTTTAAACTCGGCCTTTTTGTCATCATTGCGTTTGGTCTTGGGGCTGCATTTTTAATTATTTTTGGCGCAGGCCAGTTTTTTAAAAAACAACTCCTGGTGGAAACCTGCTTTAACGAATCTGTCCAGGGCCTGAGCATCGGCTCTGAAGTCAAATACAAGGGTATCCAGATCGGAAGCGTCAAATCCATTACCAGCGTGGCAAGCATCTATCAGACCAAATCGGATTATGTTCTGGTCATCATGGCCCTTGAAGAAAATCTATCCCTTGGTCAGACCGGCGACTCTGCAACAAAAAAAGTTCAGAATGCAGTCAAAGACGGTCTTGTAATCCGTCTCTCATTCAAAGGGCTGACCGGTGTGGCCTATCTTGAAACCGATTATGCGGCAAAAACCCCAGAAGATGACCTTGTGATATCCTGGGAACCTGAAAATATTTATATTCCTTCCCAGAGAAGCAATATGAAGCAGTTTGGTGATTCCATGACCCAGATCCTTGACAATCTGGCCACCATCAATGTCAAGGGGATTACAAAGGATATTGAGACGCTTTTAAAAACCCTGGATACCAAAGCCAATGATTTTGATATCAATAATATCTCCATGCTTACAGCTTCTCTGCTCAAAGAGCTCAAGGACACCAACCAGAAAATCAGCAAAGCCATTGAAACAGACAAAATCAATAAGGTTCTGGATGATGCAAAGGCCACCTTTTCAGAGCTGAGAAGCATAGTTGAAGATTCCCGAAAACCCATTGGCAGCGCCATTACTGATTTTGAGAAAGCTGCCGGCAGTACAAAAAACATGGCTGAAACCCTTGAAACAAAGCTTTCTCCGAAAATAGACGCCCTGTCCGTAAACCTGGATAAGCTGGTGGAAAATCTTACCACTGCTTCCGGACTTCTGGAGCATATGGTCTGGCTTAATTCAGACCGGGTAAAGCTGATCATGGAAAACCTTGAAACAACATCTGAAAATTTAAAACAGATGAGTAAAGACATCAAACAATACCCCGGCAGACTGATTTTTGAAAAACCACCGGAAAAAACCGGAACGGAGAAGAAAAACTGATGATGCAAAAATTTTCATCCGGCCTGGCCGGTCTTCTTATTCTTATATTCTTGACCCACGGATGTTCAGGGCTTCAAAAAGAGGCAGTGACAAAACAATATTTTGATCTGTCCATAGAGATCCCTGCTTCTGTAAAAAGCAGCATTTGCAAGGGAGAAACCCTTGTTGTAAAAACCTTTGCCGTCAGCCCCACATTTGATTCCCACTCCTTTGTCTACAGGATCGGTGAAAATGAATACACTCCCGATTATTACAGCGAATTTATCAGTTATCCCTCAAAGCTCATCACGGAAAAAATTTCAGAAGCCCTTCATGGATCAACACATTTCAGACCTGCACTCACAGACGAAAAAAAGGACATCACATACCGGCTGTCTGGTAAAATCACCCGGCTTACGGGTGATTTTACCGAAAAGAAAAATCCCAGAGCCGTCATGGAAATCATGATGATTCTTGAAAAAAATACCGGGCCTTTCTTCACACCTGTTTTAAACAATACCTATGGGATCAATGAATCCATTCCGGATAGAAAGCCATCTTCCCTGGTATCGGGGTGGAACAAAGGGCTGTCAGAAATCCTCCTGCAATTTATTGCAGAGTTTCAAACCCTGCCGGCTTCATAGATGGATTCCGGCTAATCAAAAACCCTTTTCTCCCGTTTGATATTCAGCTTTCTCATCCTGGAGGCAAAGGTGGACCGGTTGATGCCTGAGGCTTTAGAGGCCCAGGTAATATTCCAGTTGTTCTTTTTTAAAAGAGCGGTCACATATTCTTTTTCAAGCTGAGGCCAGGTCATGCGGCTGAAATTGCCGACACCCTCACCAGCGTCCTTAAGAGGTGTTCCCGCCGGGCTGCTGTATGGTTCAATTCCGGCAGCCGGGTTTTTTATATGAATGGGGATATTAAAAGGCTCAATACAATCCTCCTCTGTCGTTACCATGAGATAGCGTATCAGATTTTCAAGCTCACGGATATTTCCCGGCCAGGGATACGAAACCAGGATCTGCATGGCATCGGTTGAAATTTTTTTTTCAAGAAGCCCTGCCTTTAAAGATTCTTTTTCAAGAAAATGACGGGTCAAAAGCGGGATATCTTCACGTCTGTCAATCAGGGCCGGCAGATGAACCGGCAGTACGGACAGCCGGTAAAAAAGATCCTGTCTGAAAGTGTTTTCAGCGATCATCTGTTTTATATTCTTGTTGGTGGCGGCAACGATTCTGACATCAATCTGCCGGGTGCTTGTTTCACCCAGGGGTTTGATTTCATTTTTCTGAAGCACCCGAAGCAGCCCTGCCTGTACACTCATGGGCATGTCTCCGATTTCATCCAGGAAGACGATTCCTCCGTTAGCCGCCTCAAAAAGCCCCATTTTATCCCGGGTCGCCCCTGTAAAGGCCCCTTTTGTATATCCAAACAATTCGCTTTCCAGAAGTGTTTCAGGAATGGAGCTGCAATTCTGAATCAGGAAGGGTTTATGTTTCCGGCTGCTTGATTTATGAATTTTTTCCGCAACCAGCTCTTTGCCCGTACCGCTGTCCCCGGTGATCAGCACATGAAAATCCGTATCAGCGTAGCTTTTAACAAGATCCATGCATTTCTTAAAAGCCGGGCTCTGCCCGATGATCAGATTTTCATTTCTTGACTCTTTCAAAGCAAATTCAAGATTCTGGGCTTTTTTCTTTTCATTGGCATATAAGACGGCATTGCTCAAAGCAATGGAACAGATATCCACAAGATTCTGGAGCTGTTCCAGATATCCCTGGTCAAGGTTCAGGCTGGTTTTTTCCGGCATCGTATCAATAATCTGGACAGCACCATAGACATCCCTGTCACAAAAAAATAAGGGAAAACAAAGGATCAAGCTGCTTTTAACCGCCAGATGCTCTTCAACTTCCCTGTAGTGCCGGCGGTCGCTTTTGGTTTCTGCCACCGTCATTTTTTTATTTTCAATCACCCATCCCACGATACTGGAATGACGGATATCCAGAGAAACTCCTTTGATCCGGTTGCTTTCCGCACCGGCAGCTTCAACGCAGACGTAAGCATTGTCTTTTTTGATCCAGATGGAGCCCCTCTGGACGTTCTGGATTTTCAACAGGGAATTGAGAAATTTTTTCTGCAGGGCCTCGGGATTGAGTTCCTTAAATAGTTCCAGATTGGATCGATTCATAATACACATCCATATTAGTGATTAAATATAGCCGTTTCAATTAAATACAAATATTTCATGTGAAATAAAGGCATACCTTAGCCGGTGTGCTTCTGATCTATTAAACTATTTTTTATGTATATGTAATAAATTCAGTTAGATCAAACATTATTTTATTTGCCTGGCATAAAAAATGAATTGCTGAATATCCACAGGCTTATTTATGGCCCTGGAATCTATTTAAAAACAGGAGCTTATCATGGAGCAGCGGGTTTTTATGGACAGCCTTGACACAGCCCGGTTTGCCTGTCCTGAGTGCCAGCGGGAGAAAGTCATGCAGCTTTCAGCCTATGAAATAAAAAAACATACAACCCGGGTCAGGCAAAAATGCAAATGCGGACACACCCATTTCATCATTCTTGAAAAAATGGTCGAAGCTCAGAAATCCATGCAGCTTTTAGGCACATTCACCGCAAAGGGCAGGGCACGGATATACGGAAAAATGATTGTCAAGAAACTCAACAGCAGAGGCATCTTGCTCAAAACAAATATTGAACAGGGCATCCTGCCGGGTTTGAATCTTTTTATAGAATTTGTTCTGGATGATGCCAAACAGTCCATTGTCAAAAAGGAAGTGGTTGTAAAAGCAAAAAAAGGCAACTATCTGACAGCCGAATTTATTTCAAATCATCACGATGACAATCTGGGTCCTTATTTATTCAATAACAAACTGTATGTCTGATCTTTGATCTTTTTGGCTGAAATCACCGAAGATTACAAATTTCCCTGCCCATTCGCTACATCAGAAAATACGGATCAACATCCACTGAAAAACTCATCCCTGATTTCGGTTTTGTCCCGGGATGTTCCAGGGTGGATTTGACCAGGCGATTCACAAGGGCTGAGGATGGGCTTTTTACCAGAATCTGCCACCGGAATTTAGAAGAAATTTTCTGAATGGGTGCCTCGGCAGGCCCTAAAATTTGAACATTTTCCTTTAATTTTCCTTCTTTTTGAAGCAGATCTCTCAGGATCTCCGCCACAGCTTCAGCATAGGCTCTAGCTTTTCCGGCAGTATTACCGGATATTTTCAACTGGGTCATCCGTGAAAAAGGAGGATACATCAGTGCTTTTCTAAACGGCGCTTCATTTTGAAAAAACTCCTGAAAATCCTGTTTCCGTGAGGCTTCAATGATAAAATGGTCCGGGTTATAGGTCTGCATGATGACTTTGCCCGGAGTTTCTCCCCTGCCTGCACGGCCGGCCACCTGGGCCAGGAGTTGAAAGGTTCTTTCACCGGCCCTGAAATCCGGAAGGCTAAGGGACAGGTCGGCGCAGATCACCCCCACAAGGGTGATGGAGGGGAAATCATGTCCTTTGGCCAGCATCTGAGTCCCCACAACAATATCAACGGTTCTGTTTCTGATGCTTTTCAGGATTTTGATGACCGCCCCTTTTTTGGATGTGGAATCCTGGTCCATTCTCACTATTCTTGCATCCGGGAACCGTTCCTTGAGCATGGATTCTACTTTTTCCGTTCCAAATCCAAGCTGCCTGATCTTTGATGATTTGCATACCGGGCAGTGGGTATTGACAGGCCGCCCATCCCCGCATAGATGGCACCGGTATTGATTATGGCCCTTGTGCAGGGTCATGGTGATATCGCAGAATCTGCAGGTCAGGGTCTTTCCGCAGTCCCGGCACACCGGGAAAGTGGCAAATCCCCTGCGGTTCAAAAAAATAAGCGCCTGATCCCCTTTATCAAGGCATTGCCGGATAGCCTTTGAAAGTTCAGGGGTGATAATCCTGTGACCCGGCCTTCCGTCTTTATATTTTTTAAGATCCACAAGAGTGATCTCGGGAAGGGGATTGCGGTTGATACGGGATTCAAGCTTCAGCTCTTTAAAGCGCTTTTGGACCACATTCTGATAGGATTGAAGAGAAGGCGTGGCAGATCCCAGAAGCACCGGGCACTGACTGAATTTTCCCCGGACAACGGCCAGATCCCTTGCATTATACCGAAGACCTGTCTCCTGTTTGTAGGAGGTGTCATGCTCCTCATCCACCACAATGATCCCGATATTTTCAAAGGGAGCAAAAACAGCAGACCTTGCCCCGATCACTATGTCTGCTTTATCAAGGGAAATTTTCCGCCACTGGTCCAGAAGTTCCCCCCGGGATAAGGAAGAATGGATCACTGCCACTCTTTTTCCGAATCTTGCCCGGAAACGCCGTTCCGTCTGAGAAATCAAAGCGATCTCCGGCACTAGCACAATGGCCTTTTTCCCTTTTTCAATAACATCAAGCACAAGCCGCATATAGCATTCTGTCTTGCCGGAGCCGGTAATGCCTGTCAGAAGATAGGCAGAAAATCCTTTGTCTGCCCTGTTCTGAACCTGTTCTACCACAGCTGCCTGCTCTATGGTAAGATTTGGCGGTGTATCCGGCTCCACAGGGTCACCCAGGGGATCTCTGAAGACCTGGCGCTGAATAACTCTGATCAGATCTGCCGCTGCCAGAGGTTTTATAAGGTTTGGCGCCGTGGGGACCGCTGCTTTCAGGGCTGTCAGAGAAATTTCCTTTTTCTGTTTAACCAGCATAAGGAGTTTTTCCCGTTTTTTTGATATGCGAAGATCCGGGGCAGGGTCCTGATGAAACAGAATGAACTTTTCCGTCCGGGTGGTTGCCCCGTCTTTTTTCAATACATAGGATATGGTAATGAGATCCTGTTTTTCCATTCGACGGACAAGGGCATGGGCCGAAGGATTCCGGCTTGCCTTGAAAAATTGTTTCAGGGTAGTAAGATCGCGCTTTTGAACAAACTCGATCACGTCTTCTTCTCCCGGTGTGAGCCTTTTGTCATTCAAGGCGGACCTGCCCTTTTCAGTTACAAAGAGGCAGGATTCATCATGGCTTTCAAGACCTGAAGGCAAGGCTGTCCTTATCACCTCCCCCAGGGGGTGAAGATAATAGTCAGCTATCCATTTGAAAAACGAAATTTCCGATTCAGGAAACAAAGGATGATCGTCCAGCACATCCAGGATGTTTTTAATTGTGATCCCATGGCAGGCTTCCTGCCCTGAAAGAATATATCCGGTCACCCGTTTTTTTCCGAACGGAACGAGAACCCTGACGCCGGGAGAACAGGCGTTTTGAAAATGCACAGGTACGCCATAGGTATAGGCCTTTGGCACCGGAAGAGCAACAGCGACGGATATATAAGGAGTATCAATCATCTGCCTATTGTGCATAAAATATAAAATATATCAACCCAAGACTTATGACCGGACTTATTTGCTTGACTCGCCCATATGATTTTTATAGGTTCTGAATGATATTTTTTCCCGATAAACTTTTTTAAGGAAAGGGGGGCCTTATGGCCGTATTTGTACAGAACCATCCTCTGATCAGACATAAACTGGGGCTGATGCGTCAAAAAGAAATCAGCACAAAGGATTTCAGAGATCTTGCCTCGGAAGTGGCAAGACTTTTAACCTATGAGGCCACAAAGGATCTGGCCACGGAAAAAAAAGTCATTGAAGGCTGGGCCGGAAAGGTCGAGATCGAAGAAATCAAAGGGAAAAAGATAACAGTGGTGCCTATTTTAAGAGCCGGGCTCGGCATGATGAACGGGGTCTTTGACCTTATTCCGTCTGCCAAAGTCAGCGTGGTCGGATTTTACAGGAATGAACAAACCCTTCAGCCGGTTCAGTATTATGTTAAAACCGCCAGTGCCATGGAAGAAAGGATTGCCCTGATTCTTGACCCAATGCTGGCCACCGGTGGAACTTTGATTGCCACCATTGACCTTTTAAAAAAGGCAGGTTGTAAAATCATTAAAGGGCTTTTCCTGGTGGCTGCGCCCGAAGGAATCGCAAAAGTTACACAAAAACATCCGGATGTAGATATTTATGTGGCCGGAATTGATGAATGTCTCAATGATATCGGATATATACTGCCGGGTCTGGGTGATGCCGGCGATAAAATATTCGGTACAAAATAAATGGATTAACTTAAAAAAAAGAGGTGAAAACAAGATGTCCCCATCCAATCTATCTCCAACAGACTACAATTTTCAAGTTAAAGACTGCTTTTTAGGTGCCCAGATGCTGTTTGTGGCCTTCGGCGCCCTGGTACTGGTACCGCTCCTCACCGGCCTTGATCCCAATGTCGCCCTTTTCACAGCAGGGTTGGGGACCCTGGTATTTCAGATCATCACCAAAGGAAAGGTTCCTGTTTTCCTGGCATCTTCCTTTGCCTTTATCGCACCCATTATCTATGGCGTAAAAACATGGGGAATCCCCGGAACCATGTGTGGTCTTGCTGCGGCCGGGCTTGTTTATATATTGCTGAGTGTTTTAGCCAAGGTCCAGGGAAGTGATGCCATTCAAAAAGTCCTTCCGCCCATTGTCACAGGGCCTGTCATCATGGTCATCGGTCTTATTCTGGCCCCGGTTGCCGTGCACATGGCCATGGGAAAGACCGGGGATGGGGCTGTTGTTCTTTTCCCCCAGGCAAAAGCCATGACAGTGGGTCTTTTGGCTCTTGCCACAACCATTCTGGTTTCAATCCTGGGAAAAGGGATTTTCAGACTTATTCCCATTATCTGCGGGATTGTTGTGGGATATGCCGTTTCCCTTTATTTCGGCTTTGTTGATTTTTCAGGGATTTCCAAGGCTGCCTGGTTTGCGGTTCCCAATTTTGTTTTACCGGAATGGAACCTTCAGGCCATATTTTATATTCTGCCCATAGCTATTGCACCGGCCATTGAACATTTTGGTGATGTTGTGGCAGTAGGCGGGGTAACAGGCAAAGATTATCTCAAAGACCCGGGTATCCATCGGACCATTCTTGGGGACGGGATTGCGACCTCCCTTGCCTCCATGTTGGGCGGACCGCCCAATACCACCTATTCCGAAGTCACGGGAGCTGTGGCCCTGACCAAAGTTTTCAATCCCGCCATCATGACATGGGCAGCCATAGCTGCCATCCTTCTGGCCTTTGTCGGAAAGCTGGGGGCCATTCTCCAGACTGTCCCCACCCCTGTCATGGGGGGAATCATGCTGCTCCTGTTCGGCGCCATCATGGTTGTCGGGCTGAATACCCTGGTCAAATCCGGCCAGAATCTTATGGAAGCCCGGAATCTTTCCATTGTGGCCCTGATCCTCATCTTCGGCATCGGCGGAATGAGCTTTTCGGCAGGCAATTTTCAGCTTCAGGGAATCGGTCTTGCCGGGATTCTGGGGGTTGTTTTGAATCTCGTGCTTCCCGGTCGGAAGAAAGAATAATCCGTTTGTTTCAGATCATTAAACGGCCCCCCTGAAAAAAGATATGCCCAAGGGGGCCTTGTCCATCTTATACCCACAGTACAGCAAGATAAATTGCAACATATCTTAAAAATTTACCAAGGCCCACCAGGAAAAGAAACAGCAGAAAATGGATTTTCAATACACCGGCAGCAACTGTTAAAGGGTCCCCGACAACAGGGACCCACGCAAACAGCAGACTGAAAACCCCGAATTTTTTAAACCTTTTTTCAGCTCTTTTGATTTCCAGATCCTGCATCCCCCACCATTTTTGAAGGATCAGGCGGCCGCCAAAGGCGCCCAGGCCATAATTCACCACAGCCCCCAGCACATTGCCCGAGGTAGCGGTGAAAATTGTTGTATAAGGGTCAAAGCCCTGCTTCAGCATCACGCCCAGCACCACTTCCGAACTGAGCGGAAGAAGGGTTGCCGCCAGAAACGAAGATAAAAAAAGGCCTGAATAACCATATCCGGCAAGGGCTTCCATACCAGGCTAATCAAACAGCCTGAACAAGGCCTGGGTTCCTTTGTCCTCATGGCCCATACCGGCAAGTTTCTCATACAGGGACAGGGCAAGATCAAGCCCGGGGGTCTGAAATCCCAGCCCCTTGGACGAATCAGCGGCTATCTTCATGTCCTTGATAAAATGCTTGATATAAAATCCGGGTTCCATATTTCCGGCGATCATCCGGGGCCCCAGATTGTTCAACGACCAGGATGCGGCAGCGCCGGCGCCGATACTTTTTAAGACTGTTTCCGGGTCAAGACCTGCCTTTTTTGCATAGGCAATGGACTCGCACACCGCCACCATGCCTGCGGCAATGGCAATCTGGTTGGCCATTTTGGTATGCTGGCCTGAGCCGGGCTTTCCCTGAAACACAACATTTTTGCCCATGGCTTCAAAGAGCGGCAGTGCTTTATCAAAGGCGGTCTGATCCCCGCCCACCATAATGGACAGCGTGGCATTCCGCGCCCCGAGATCTCCGCCCGACACCGGCGCATCAAGAGCTTCAATTCCGGACAGTTTAGCCTTATCATAAATTTTCACAGCAAGGTCCGGGCTGGAGGTGGTCATGTCAATGACAAGGGTTCCTTTCCCGGCATGGTTTATTATGCCGTCCTGGTTGAGATACACCTGCTCAACATCAGATGGGAACCCGACAATGGTGATAATGGCCTGGCATTTTTTACTTAACGCCCCAACGGAATCCTCCCAGATCGCCCCTTTTGAAACAAGGTCCTCTGCCGTCTTTTTTGTCCTGGTATAAACATGCACCTCATACCCGGCCCCTAAAATATGCCCGGCCATGCTTTTTCCCATGACACCCAATCCAATAAAGCCCACAGTGGTTTTCCCTGGTTCAATAGTCATTTTTACTGTCTCCTCCCATGGTTTTTTTGCCCCATTAATGACAGTTTTTACAAACTTAATCAATAATATGTTAATGGCAGAATTACTCAAAAAATATTTTTACCCCGTATCCGGTTAAACCATTGTAACGGGGCACTGAAATATGATAATTACCCATATTCGGGACATCTGCAAAACAGCAACCTGTTCCATGATACATTCAACCGAGGCTCTCAAAAAAAATACAAAACTCACAGGAGACATAATGGAAACCCAATCCGACAGTTATCCGGCTGTTTCAGCAGGTGCCGGCATCATTCAAAAAGCCCTGAGCGTAAAGCTCAACCCCAGCATTTTATATGAAGCCGTCATTGATCTTTCTTCCGAAGGCCTGATTACGGCCAACTGCATCAATATGGCAGCCGGTATTCTTTTGAATGACCTGGGCCTGCCCGATTATTTCTTTGAAACCATTACCAAGGATTCCCTGAAACATATTCTTTCCTCCATTTCAAAGAGTATTAAATTCCAGAACGGCCAGGTGGTATTGAATTCCTGGGTGGCGGACATAGATTTTGACCTCATGAAGGGCAGCCGCATCCAGAGGGTCAGGATTGCCACAAAAGAAACCCGTGACAACATGGAAGCGGTTCTTGATACCCAGCTGACAGGGCACCGCCGGGAATATTATTACAACCCGAAAAGCGAATATTATACCTATGTGTTCCGGCCTGAAATCGTTAAAGATTTCAAACCCTCCGATTTTACAGACTCCCGGTTCCTTTTCAGCCTGGACCTGGATTATGCATCCACACCCCGGCTGACCCGGAACCGGTATGAAAAATTTCTTGAAAGCGTAACCACCTCCGTGATTCCCCTGATAGAGGTTTTCAACCTCTCGGACATCGGGGAAATGCGTTTCATGTTCAATTCGGATTTTGAAAAACCCCAGCTCCCGGTTTTCAGAAAACTCTTTGCCGATCACGGGCTGGTCATCACCCGGGCCTACTGGGAACCTTATTTTACGGACTCAGGGGTAGCTTCCTCCATCTGTTCTCTGTATGTCCAGGGGGAATTATCGAGAAAACTGGAAACATTGCTGGTTAATGATCTCCGCTCTTACCTGAGTTTTTCCGTCTCCAGCGTGACCCGGCTTTATCTGGATGGAAAGCTCAGTTTTCATGAAATGCTCTTTTCCGGAAATGCCATTGATTTTACCCATATGTTCATTTTTAAGGAAAGAGGAAAAAAGACCGACCAGGAAATCATGGAAAGCCTTTCCAGCCAGGACCACAGGGAAGCCTTTTCCCAACGGATTCACGAGTCCAACAAATTTACCTATGTGTCCCGGATGATCATGGAAACAGCCTCATCCCACCCTGATCTACTTCGTTTTCTATATGGGCTGTTTGACAGAAAATTCAACCCTGACACCCCCTTTGATCTGACCCCTGAAAAACTGGAAAACAAAAAAAAGGAATTTATTCGTATGCTTGAAGTCCGGTTCATGGATTTTTCCATGGGACAGGATATTTTCGCCTTTATGTATAAGCTCATTTCCGCCACCTCTAAAACCAATTTCTACAAGACTGAAAAACGATCCTTTTCCTTCAGGATGGACAACCGCATCCTTGATCCCCTGGTGTTTAAGCAAACGGTTTTCGGCATTTTCTATGTCACCGGTCATTATGCCTGCGGCACGCATCTCAGAGCCGATGACATTGCAAGGGGCGGGCTCCGCCTGATCCGGGTAACGCCCACCAATCATGCCATGGAGCTGGACAATGCAGTGCTGCTGAACTATGCACTGGGCCCAAAAGCCCAGAGACTCAAACACAAGGATATCTGTGAAAGCGGGTCCAAAGGCGTGGTCGTTCCCCATCCCATCTATGCCGCTTACGGTATGGAGGCCTTGTATGATTACACCGAAGGCATCATGGACCTGATGCTCCAGGATGAGGCGGTTGTGGATCATTACGGAAAACCTGAAATGGTATTTTTTGGGCCTGATGAAGGCACAGCTCCCTTTATGGATGCCGTATCCTTCAGGGCCAGGGAAAGGGGATACCCCTACTGGCGGACTATCACAACGGGAAAGAGCTTTGGCATTCCCCACGATATTTACGGCATATTAAAAAATGATGACCTTTTCGGCCTCATGGCCCACAAGGACAAAAAAACCGAACTCCAGATCAATGGGGAAACCGTTGCCCTGACCACGGACATGGAAGAAATCTGGGCCCATATCGGCGGAAAGGTAAAAGTCAGCGGCATGACTACGACCGGTATCATGGGGGCTTTTCGCACCCTGATCGCCCATTATGGTTGCAAAGAAGAGGACTTGAATCTCATGATGACCGGCGGGCCTGACGGAGATCTCGGCAGCAATGAAATCCAGTGCTATCAGGGAAAAATTTGCCTCATCGTAGACGGCGGCTCCATTCTTTTTGATCCGGACGGTCTCAACAAAAAAGAATTAATGAAAATCGCCTTTATGCGGCATACCTCCCCAAGGGTGAATTCTTTGGGATATCCGGATGAAAAACTGGGGCCGGACGGATTCAAGGTACAGCTCAAGGCAAAGAATATCACCCTGCCCGACGGCACATTTATCGAAGATGGAGCCATGTTCCACAGGAGTTTTCTGACTGACCCGGCCAACCGGAAATATATTGAAAAAGCCGATATCAAGGCCTTTATTCCCTGCGGCGGATTCAAAGACACTGTTAATCACAGCAATGTCCGACAATTTGTGGCCAATTTCAAGGAACTCCGCTTTATCGTGGAAGGGGCCAATGTCTTTTTTGATGATGCATCCCGAAGATTTATTGCCGGATCAACAGATATCCTCCAGATCAAGGACAGCTCCGCCAATAAGGGCGGAGTCTTTTCTTCTGCCGTGGCCGAGGTGCTCACGGGATTTTTATTCGGCAATGACTATGAAAAGCATCTGCTTGAGGACAAGGCCACCCGCTGGTCCCTGATCCGGGACATCATGATGCTTGTCAATACAAATGCTTCGGCTGAAACCAATATGCTGATCCGTATCCATGAAAAAGATCCGGGGATGCCCCTTTTTGTCCTGTCGGAAAAAACCAGTGAACAGCTTTTCTCATTTCAGGCCATTGTGGCAGAGCATATCAATGTCATTCTATCGGATGAAAACCTTCTCTGGGCCATACTGGAAGCCTATACCCCGGCTATCCTTGTAAAAAAACTGGGCCGGGATGCCATTATTAAGATCCTGAATTCGGATAATTTAAAAGCCTACCGGGATGCCATTATTACCAAAAAGCTCTCCGCCATTGCCTTCTACAAAAATGGGTTGAACTGGGATGCTTATATGGAAGCGGCAGTGTCGGATTTTTCAGGAACCGTCAAGGCATTGCTTGAAAAATAAGGGGGGCAGACCCTTGGGGGATGATTTGATAAGAGCCGGAGGTGTGCATGTTTGAATGGATTTACAGTGCCGAAGGGTGGCTGGCGCTGGGCACGTTAACCGCCCTGGAAATCGTTCTGGGTGTGGATAATATCATTTTTATTTCCATTCTTGTGGGGCGGCTGCCGGAAAAACAAAGAAATCCGGCAAGGCGAATCGGGCTGATACTGGCCATGGGAACACGCCTCCTCCTTTTGTTCTCCATTGCATGGGTGGTGGGTTTGAAAAACCCATTATTTTCACTTCTGTCCCTTCCCATATCCGGAAAAGATATCATCCTGATTGGCGGAGGGCTCTTTCTCCTTACAAAGGCCACCCATGAAATTCATGCAAGCCTTGAAGGAATCCAGGAAGAAAAAAAGACGGCCAGGGCATCAGGTTTCGGATCAGTTCTTTTCCAGATTGCAATTCTGGATATTGTCTTTTCCCTTGACTCCGTCATCACGGCCGTGGGTCTGGCCCGGTACATTTCCATCATGGCCGTGGCCATTATTGTTTCTGTTCTGATCATGCTTTTTGCTGCAAAAGCCGTCAGCACTTTTGTGGATACTCACCCCACCATAAAAATGCTGGCACTGTCCTTTCTGATTCTGGTCGGGTTTACCCTTATTGCCGAAGGATTCAGCGTCCATGTTCCCAAGGGGTATATTTATTTTGCCATGCTCTTTTCGGTTTCAGTTGAACTGCTGAATCTCAAAATGAGAAAAAAACAATATCCGGCCATTGTGCTGCATAAAAAAATGGATCAGGACTAACCCGGTGTCTGCTTTATTCGGCAGCGTCCCTTGAAAGGAGGTACACCCCATGGAAGACAACCCGATTACGGTTTTTCCCGGAAAACTGAAAAGCAGTTTTCGTTTTCCGGCTTTTAAGCTTAAATTATCCAAAGGAATTAATATCCTGATTGTTTTGCTCTTTGTTCTGATTCTGGCTTTTAATCTTTTTTTTGTTTATGTGGAACCGGATGAATACGGGATCAAGGTCAACCGTATAGGGATAATCCGTGGTGTTCAAAAGGATATTTACCATGCCGGTCTGACCTTTGTCATGCCCTTTGGGTTTCAGCAGATCTACAAGCTGCCAAAAGGAATGCAGGTACTGGAATTGACCAATTTTCCGTCTACGGCTTCGGAATCCGCACGAAAAGACCGGGCCGCCCATATCCAGACCTCGGACGGATTTTTTGTGGATATTGATGTTTCCATCCTGTATCACATCAAAGATCCCTATCTTGTTTTCACGACCATCGGTCCTGGAAAACTGTTTGAAGACAACGGGCTTATCCCCAAAGCCGAACCGGTATTAAAAGAAACTTTAGGTAAGCTCACTACTGAAGAATTTTACAATAGCCCCCTGCGGGTTCAAAAAGCGGAAGAAGCAAAGGAAAGCCTAAATAAAGAACTGAATGTAAAGGGGCTTGAAATAGTTCAGGTGCTGGTCAGGTATTTTAAATACAGCCCTGAAATCCAGAAAAATATTGAAGAGAAAAAGCTCCAGGACCAGATGGTCTTTACCAACCAGTCTGCTGCAAGGGCTGCAAAGGAAGAGGCCGAACTTAAAAAAACCATCCAGGAAGGCATGGTAACGGCAGCCGTGGAGATTGAAAAAGGAAAAGCCTATGTCACGAGGAAGATTGCTGAAAAAGACCTCTATGTCCGGAAGATAAAGGCTGAAGGCGATCTTCTGGTCAAACTGGCAGAGGCAGAACGGGTCCGCCTGAGAAACGATGCCCTGAAAGGGATCGGGTCCGAGCGGATGGTGGCCTTGAAAATGGCCGAAGTATATAAGAACCTGGATCTGATCGTCCTGCCCAGTGACGGACCCAACGGGGTCAATCCCCTGGATCTGAAAAATGCTCTGAAATTATTTGATGTTCCTGAGAGAGGTGCAGAATGAAATCTTTAATTTGCTTGATTGCACTATTGACGGCCGCAGCAACCTTGACTAGTTGTGTTCCCCATACCACGGGCGGAACCGAAGTCGGGGTCCGTACAAAGAAATTTTCCTTTACAGGACAAAAAGGGGTTGAAGACCGGATTTATGCGCCCGGCTCCACGTATTTTTTTCTTCCCTATATCAATGACTGGCATGTATTTGATACAAGACTCCAGAACCTTGAAATGACTTTTTCCCAGCAAAAAGGCGACCGAAAGACACAGGACGACCTTATCTTTAAAACCATTGACGGCAATGATATCAGCCTTGACGTCATCATTGCCTACAGGATTGATCCTGCAAAAGCCCCCTATATTCTCCAGTATGTGGCAGGCAATGATATGCTTTTAAAAGATAAAATTGTCCGTACTGTTGCCAGGAGTAAGCCCCGGGATATTTTCGGAGAGCTTAAGACAGAAGCCTTTTACGTGGCTGAAGCCAGGGAGGCCCAGTCGAAAAAAGCCAGGGAAGAGCTGCAAAGAATTCTGGGCCCCATGGGGATCATTGTGGAAAAAGTGCTGACCAATGACTATCGCTTTAATGCAGATTATACAAAGGCCATAGAGGACAAAAAAGTGGCTGACCAGCAGGTGGAAAAAAACCGGTCGGCCCAGCATGCGGCCCGTGAAGAATACAAGCGCAAATTGGAAGAAGCAAAAGGCGAAGTCAATAAAATGATAGCCGATGCCGATGGGCAATATCTCAAGGCAAAAATTGAAGCTGATGTGTATATGGAACAGCAGCAGCTCCTGGCCCAGGCCATCAAGGCGGAAGGGATTGCAGAGGCCAAAGGTATCCAGGAAATGAACACAGCCCTTTCCGGTGCAGGCGGAAAAGCCATTGTCAAACTCAAGATTGCCGAGGCTTTGCAGGATAAGCACATCATGCTGCTGCCGGTATCGGATGGCGGGATGAATCTGAAAACCACAAATATGAATCAGCTCATCGAGACCATGGGGATTAAATCACTTTCAGGAAAAAAATGAACACCACAGACATATCCGATATTATCAGCCGGACCCGCGAGGAATATGCGGATTCCTATGAAGCCATGACCTGGCTCACGCCGGAAAAGGCAAAAGAGGCCTCTGATCTTCGAGAGTCCCTTATAAAAGATATTTTTGAACGCCATGCCAAAGGACCGGGCTGGCTGTTTTCAGGAACAAAACTTTACACCCACAGTCTTTCTCCGGGGTGAAGCCATTGCGGAAATGGAGACTGGTCCTGCCTCTTCATCAACGGCATCTGCAATGCCAAATGTTTTTACTGCCCCTCCACCCAGACGGATATGGGTCAGCCCATGACCAATACCCTGGAATTTAAAAACCCCAATGACTATGCAGATTATGTCCGGGTATTCAATATCAGGGGGGTCAGCTTCAGCGGAGGGGAACCCTTCATGACTTTTGACAGGGTTCTTTCATTTTTAAAACCGCTCAGATCCAGGGGTTCCCACCCGCTTTATATCTGGATGTATACCAACGGCCTTCTTGTGACCGAAGACAAACTGAAAAAGCTGAGAGACATGGGTCTTGATGAAATCCGCTTTGATATCAGCGCCGCCGGCTACAGCCTTGATGCCCTGAAAAAAGCCGTCGGCATCATTCCCTGTGTCACGGTGGAAATTCCCGCCATCCCAGAAGATCTGGAAAAGACCCGGCCCTTGTTGAAAATGCTCCGGGATGAAGGGGTCAGCCACCTGAACCTGCACCAGCTACGCTGCACTCTGTTTAACAAAGACCGGCTCATCCACAGAAATTATACTTTTCTTCACGGCCAGAAAGTAACCGTCCTTGAAACAGAGCTGGCTGCCTTTAAATTGATCCGTTATGCCCTTGATGAACATATACCCCTGCCCATAAACTATTGTTCTTTTGCCTTTAGAGGCCAGTTTCAGAAGGCTGCCGCCCTGAAAAGAAATTCCATTTTAATAAAAGCCGCCCATGAAGATATCACCCGAACCGGCCATATCCGGACCCTGAGCATAATGGGTGAAGAAAAAAATATCCGTTCCACTCATGAGGTCCTGCTGTCAAAAGGAATTGACCAGAAACTGTGGCGAACTGCCAAATCCTTTGACCAGCTTTTTTTCAGTACTGCCCTTTGGTCTTATATTGATTTTACCGGTGTCCGGCTCAAGATCACATACAGCAGCACTGACCTCAAACCTTCGGTCTCTTTTCGCCATCCGTTCAAGGAAGTGCTGTTGAACAGGAAAAAAAAGGTGGTGATTGAAAGACATACAAAAGAACCGGGGCTTTTTCTTGACGGCAGTCAGATTCAATTGTTCGGACATGAATACATCAACCGGGAAATTACCTTACCCGGCAGCACAGACAAAAACCTGCCCTGGGAATTGCCCGACACCGTGCATCTGTTTGAAACCTTCAGATCGGGACTGTCACCATATTATTAAAATTGAATCAATTATACCATGGGCAGTGAAAAGAGGACTTTTAAAAATTATGTTTTAAGAACACTATCGCTGATCCATATTCTTATCTGGCTTGTTTTTATTTTTTCAAAAGCCTTAAGAGCGGACAATATGGATGAAGAAGGGTGTAAAGATCATCCCTTGATATCCAGAATGAAAAATTTTTTTATTGAGGATTGCAGCATTGAAGATGATATACTGGAGGCTGTAATCGGAAAAGATAAAAAAGGCGACCTGATCAGAATCATTAAAGGAAAGGTGACCTGGATCAATTATTGTCTAAAAGATGAGACCCAGGGAATCAGCATGGCAAAAATCCATCACTATTATGAAACTGAACTTGCCCTGAGGGGATGTAAAATAATATATCAGGAAAAGGACCTGATCACGGCTGTGCTGACAAAGGAGGGAAAAGAAATCTGGTTTTCATTTCTTTTCAGCAATGACGGGATGTATGAGATTTCCATTGCCGAACCCAAGGGCACAAAATAAAAACTGGAGGATCATGAAACCCATTGATTTAAGAAGCGACACGGTTACAAAACCTTGTGTTGGAATGCGCCGCACCATGATGGATGCAGAGGTCGGGGACGATGTATATGGTGAGGACCCAACCGTTAATCAGCTTGAGTCCCTGGCCGCGGATATGCTGGGGACAGAAGCGGCTCTTTTCTGCGCCAGCGGGACCCAGAGTAATCTTTTGGCCCTGATGGCCCACTGCGAAAGGGGGGATGAATATATTGTGGGACAGTATGCCCATACTTACCGGTATGAAGGAGGCGGTGCTGCAGTCCTGGGAAGCATTCAGCCCCAGCCACTGGATTTTGAAGAGAACGGGACCCTAAATCTTAAAACCGTATCCAGGGCCATAAAGCCCCATGATCATCATTTTGCCCGGACAAAACTCCTGTGCCTTGAAAACACCCATATGGGAATGATCCTGCCCCTTGATTATCTCAAAGAGGCAAAAAAATTCGCCCATGACAAAGCCCTGGGGCTGCATCTGGACGGGGCAAGGGTATTTAATGCGTCTGTAAAACTTGGGATAGATGTCAAAGATATTACCCGATACTTTGACACCATCTCCTGCTGCCTTTCCAAGGGACTTGGCGCCCCTGTGGGATCTGTTCTCTGCGGCTCAACAAACCAGATTAAAACGGCCCGGCGCTGGCGAAAACTCCTGGGCGGAGGCATGCGGCAAGCCGGAATTCTGGCTGCTGCCGGCATCTATGCCCTGACCCACAATATTGAGCGGCTCAAAGAGGATCATGAAAATGCAGTGACGCTTGCCAAAGGACTTGCCCGAATTGACGGGATAAAGGTCAATACACAAGGCGTTCAGACCAATATTGTTTTTGCCGATATCAAAGCAGACATGAATCGGCTTTGCAGCTTCCTGAAAGAAAAGGGTATCATCATCGACACATCCAATCATTTAAGGCTTGTCACACACCTTGATGTTTCAAAAGAGGATATTGATGAGACAATCAGGATGTTTAAGCAATTCTTTCTTTAGGCTTTCTTAGACTTTTTTCCGGGATTTACAGCAATGATAGAAATTCCAGGATTCAAAATTATCGAAAAAATACATGAAGGGAGACGCCTGAACTCTTTTCGTGCCTTCCGGACTTCAGACCGGCAAAGGGTTGTGATTAAAACCGCAAGACATGAATCCCATCATTATCTGTTGGAAACAGGGTATGACATCGGCAGATATCTGAATCCTGAAATGATTGTAAAACCTATCGAACTGAACTCTTACAATGGAATGAAGTATCTCATTGTTGAAGATTTCGACGCAAAGCCCCTAAGTGTATCAGATACTGATTCCATATCCATGAAGGACAGACTCGCCCTGTTCATCAAGATTATACAATCGCTTTTATCCATTCATGAATCCAATATTATTCATTATGATATCAACCCGGATAATCTCTGGCTGAATCCAAAAACAACTCAGATCAAAATCGACGGGTTTGGTCTTGCTGCAAGAAAAAACCATATCAAACCGGCTCCTGAAAAAAACGATATCGATGAATACCAGGTGCCGTTTATATCGCCCGAACAGACCGGACGAACCAATTTAATCCTAAGCCAGTCAACGGATTTATATTCACTGGGCTGCACATTTTACCAGCTTTCAACAGGGGTGCTTCCCTTTACCAGTCAGGACACGCTTGAATTAGTCTACTGCCATCTGGCAAGAACACCCAGATGGCCCCATCAGGTTAATCCGCAGATTCCTGAACCTGTTTCAGATATTATCATGAAGCTTCTGGAAAAAAACCCTGGAAATAGATATCAAAGCTGCGCCGGGATTCAAAAAGATTTGGAAATCTGTTTGACCCGCATGGAAAAGGGTAACTCCAATCTTCCGTTTACCCTGGGACAACACGATGTTCCTTCAGAACTCTGTTTTTCAAAGACATTATACGGCCGGGATAAGGACATAGAACGACTGGTGAGTGCATTGAAAGAGGAAAATGATGCTGTCTTGCCTTTGACGCTTATTTCCGGTAATGCCGGTGTAGGCAAATCCTCAATGGTTGAACAAGCTCTGAAACAAGCCGGGCTCAAGGCATATATTGCTACAGGAAAACATGACAGAATGTCAAAACAGGGTGCTGTCCGATCTGCGTTGGAATCCTTAACCTTGCAGATTCTCAATGAGGGAACAGAAAAGGTGGATGAGTGGAAAGAAAGAATTTTGGCAACTCTTGGAAACACCGCGCAATTGATCCTTGATCTTGCCCCCATGCTGGAATTGGTCATTGGCAAACAGCCCCCTGCAATAAAGCTGAGTTCCGTTGAAAATGATGTCCGGATGAGTATTGTGATTCGAAAATTTATTGAAACCATCGTATTCAGCCGGACGTCCCTGATTCTTTTTTTAGATGATCTGCAATGGGTGGAACCCGAAACCATAAGGATATTGGAAACCATCGAATTATATCCCATAAGGGGGTTCCACCTCATTTGTGCCTACAGAGATCAGGAAACAGACAGCGATCACCCGTTTATCAGGGTGATCAATAAAATAAAAAACCATAATTTCCAGGTCCTTGAAATACATCTTTCCCCTCTTGACCAGGAAACCCAGAATCAATGGATTTCAACTCTTTTCAATAAAAGCCTTTCTGTAACCCGGCCTTTTTCAAGATTGCTGTATGAAAAAACCGATGGAAATCCCTTTTTTATTAAACTATTCCTTGAGTATCTTTCCGATATAAAGCTTTTATACCAGGACAGCAACCATACCTGGAACTGGGATCTTAAACAGATCGATACGCTTCCGGCCACTGAAAATGTGGGCGATTTCATGAAAAACAAGATAAGCCAGCTTGATTCTGACTGTATAAACCTGCTGAAAACCGCTTCATGCCTTGGCTCATCCTTCCCCCTTCAATTGCTGAAAATTATTACCGGTGATACCGGGGATTCTTTTCTTAATGTGCTGGCACCTGTCATCAATAAAGGTGTCATGGTTCAACATCAGGATGAAATAAAATTTGTTCATGATATTGTCCAGGATTCAGTATATTCAATGATGACCGCGATGGAAAAAAAACAGATGCATCTAAGGTGCGGCCAAAAGATCCAGGAGATGGCCGGTGAAGCTGAAATGGATGACCTGATTTTTATCATTACAGACCAGCTGAATGCAGCCGCCAGTATTGTTTCAAGCCCTGAAGAGCGCGTGGAGCTCGCCTTGCTGAATCTAAAAGCTGGTCAGAAAAAACAGCTTTTTTCATCACTTCAAGCAGCGGATGCATATTTTAAAACCGGTCTTGGCCTTTTGCCCGTCGGGGCCTGGGCCAGCAATTACAAATTATCGCTTTCTTTATTTTCCCATCGGTGTGAAATTCTGTATGTACTTGGAAATTTTTCAGGCGCAGAATATTATTTTAATCAGGTCCTTTCCCATGCTGAACTGCCGGATCATCTTCTGAGAATTTTTGAAGCCAAAAGCAGCTATCTCATGCAGTCCTATAAAGCCCAGGAGGTGATTGACACGGGGCTCATGATTTTATCCAGACTTGATTATCCCCTGTCCCCCAAATTCAACCGGTTTTATCTGTATAAAGAAATATTTCGGTTTAAAAAACAGATGCTGGGTAAAAAAATCAAGGACCTTATCCATCTTCCCGAGGTTACCGACCCCCGGCAGGCTGCAATTATCAGGATTCTTATCATTATTTCAAGGGCATGTTCATTAAACGGGCATCCCCATGCCATGATCCTGTTATTTAATTCCATGAATTATATATTGAAACACGGGATCAATCCCTACTCAGCCTATACCTTTTCGTTCTATGGGACTGTTCTGAGCCATTTGATGTATGATCTGAAAAACGGATATGAATTTGGAAAACTTGCCGTGGCCATTGTTGAAAAATTCAATGCCGCAAGACAGGAAATTCTGACTCGCCATTTGTTCATTGTCATTTCGCTCAACCGCCTGGGACAGACACGGCATCATTTGGATGAATTGTCTGCCGTAGTGGAAAAATCTTTGAATGCCGGCATGTTCATGAATGTTTTTAACCTTCATGTTCTGTATTTTTTTCTTCTTTTTATTTCCGGCACCAGGCTTGAGGAGCTTCAGCAGAAAATGCTGAACAACCGCAAGCAGATTCTAGATTCAAACCAGCTCATATGGATTCATAACCTGGATTTGCTGTTTCAGACCATACAAGCCCTGATGGGAAAGGACCGGAAAAAATTTTTACTGGACAGCCCCACTGATATCTATAATGAAACGCTTCCTGAAACCTGGAAAAAGACCAATACCATTGCAACCATTACAGATTATTATCTGTATCGCCAGATCCTTTCGTATTTTTTAGAGATCCCGGAAAAATCCCTGGAATATGCCAAAAAAGGAGAGCCTTATTTCAGATCTTTTGTATCGTTGCCTTCCCAGATGATGCACAGATTTTTTTATGCCGTGGGACTTCTTGATCTGGCAAGGCGGGCAGATCTGAAGTTTCAAAAGGCCTATGTGAAATTAATTAAAAAAAATTACAGTTTTTTAAAAATGATCTATCTTAAAGCGCCTGAAAACAACCCCCAGATGTTTTTCCTGATTGAAGCAGAGCTTGCGGCAAAGAACAAACAAAATATAAAAGCGTATCTATACTATGAAAAGGCCATGGCTGCTGCAAAAAGTTCAGGATACCTCCATATCGAAGCGTTATGCTGCGAATTGGCAGGAAAATTTTACATTGATAAAGGAAACCAGCGGGTTGCACATTTTTTAATTTCTGAAGCAGCCGGGCTTTATAAAAAATGGGGGGTATTGTCAAAGGCTGCCCAGCTTGAACATGACTATGCCGGGTTATCATTTGAAGAACCCCGGACAGAAGGCTCAGATGCAAATGCAATGGCTTTCAAAGATATTGATATTTATTCTGTGTTAAAAGCCTCCCAGGCGATTTCCAGCGAGATTAAACCGCAGAAGCTGATGCAACGCCTGATCCGGCTGGTTCTGGAAAACTCCGGGGCCCAAAGGGCTTTCTTATTGCTGAATACTGAGAATCAATTAAGGATTGATGCCTTTGCCCAGATTCATCCGGATACTGTTAGAATTTTAGAAGGCATTCCACTTGAAAAGGCAGGCGGCAGGCTTGCAAAATCCATTGTTCACTATGTCTTTTTATCAAATACAACTGTCATTCTTGACAATGCAGTCGCAGATAGCCGGTTTCTTTATGATTCATATATTAACGAAAGCCGACCGGTTTCAATTTTATGCACACCTGTCATCGGCCAAAAAAAAATCCTGGGCGTATTATACCTGGAGAACAATCTGATCTCGGGCGCGTTTACGCAAAAGCATCTCAGAATTTTGGAGATTTTAATTTCACAGGTTGTTATTTCCATTGAAAATTCAAGACTTTATGAAAAATTGAGAAATGAGATTAAAAAACAGATTCTCTCAACCAGAAAAATCCAGACACAGCAGACACAGCTCAGGAAAATGTCCTCCCAGCTGACTCAGGCGGAAGAGCGCGAGCGAAAGGCAATCGCCGATAATCTTCATGACAGCGTAACCCAGACCCTGGCCATGAGTATTTCCAAACTGAGAAGCGTGAAGGATCCAAACGACAAGGAAAACGTTATTAAAATAGCCGAAACCAGAACCCTCCTGGAAGAATCTCTAACAAACATCCGGTCACTGACTTTCCAGTTAAGTTCACCTATCCTTTACGATGTTGGATTGGAAGCAGCATTGCAATGGTTATGTGAAGATTTCTCTAAAAAATATGATTTGGAAATCCGATTTATCAATTCAACACATCAACCCACAATTCTTGATGAAACCACAAAAATAACCCTTTACAGGGTCGTTCAGGAACTGATGATGAATATTGTCAAGCATTCCCAATCAAAGAATGCCATGCTTATTATCTCTTCCCGGGATGGGTGCCTGATCATGAGCATTGAGGATAATGGAATCGGGTTTGAGGCTGCCGGAATCAATAGGAGTGCCGGATTCGGTCTTTTCAGCATATCTGAACGAATGAGTGCTCTGAATGGGGGTATTCAAATCAATTCCTACCCCGGAAAAGGGACACGGATACATATCGAAGCCCCCATACCAATATAAACCAAAACCACCAAACCTGATTCAAATACCTCATAATACACCTAAGAAAAATTCTCCAAAAAAATGAGCAAGTTCGCCTCCTTAAATCAGGCTTTCCCCGATTGAGTTTTTTTTTGGAAATGTGATTATAGCCTATATGACCTGGCAGTTTTTGAAATGTAGAAACCACATAACCTAAATAACTCTTATAAAAAGGGAGGCCACAATGAAAAAACATTCTTTTCTACTTGCCTTAATGATTTTAACCTTTGCCGCCACCGGATGGTGCAATGAAAAAACCATATACTCGGCTTCAGCTACTGCGATAGATGGAATCATCCAATATTATTCATCCTTGTCAAAACTGGAAAATATAACGCCCGCCGGCACAGACGGCATAAATTACAAAGGCATGTGCGATTATCTGCAGAAAAACAGGGAAACTCTCATTGCCCATCTTTGTGAAACAAACGCCTATCACCCGCTTGGCAAGGCAGAGCAGGCCATCAATAATCTTTACAGGAATCAAACCGCTTATCATGGTTACGGCAAAACCGAATACAAAGCAACAGCGCCTGGATATTTTGATTCCGCCACCGGTCACCGGTATTATAAGACAAGTTCGGAAATTTATTCGGAATACTCAAAAACAGGAAGTTTTTTGAAAACCGTACCTTCAGACCTGCCTTTGTTAACCAAAAACCGGAATATTCATCCCGTGGGTAACGACAATTATATCCTTTACCAGAGATCCATACTGGGGAAAAAGGATTATATGGCTTTACCGGGATATGAAAAACATCCAAAAGGATGGAAAGCGGAAAAAGCCCTGATCAGCCTGAAATAATGCTAAGCTTTTTCTACCCTGATTTAATTTTGTCTTATTTGGCAACTTTGTCTGAACAGGGTTATGTATCAAGGGATGTAATACCGTGTTTGACGGCAAATTTTGTTAATGCCGGGATATTGTCCATGTTCAATTTCTGCATGATATTAAGCCTGTGGGAATCCACTGTTTTTCTGCTGATAAAAAGATGCGTTGCAATCTCGGAATTGGTTTTTCCTTCCGCAATGAGCTGAAGAATCTCCCTTTCTCTTGAAGTCAGGGTATAAAAGGTCAGAAGTTCACAGTCATCATTTGGGCTTATGGCTGACTTGACAATATGCTCTGTAATTTCAGGAGAAAGAAAGACATTGCCGTCCATAACCGTCCGGATGGCTGTCAGCAGTTCTTCAAACAGATTGGTTTTAAGCAGGTAACCGCGGGCACCGGATTTTACCATGGAAAGGACATATTGTTTTTCAGAGTGCATGGATAAGGCTATGATTTTTATATCCGGTTTGATTTTAAGAATTTGCCGGGTAGCTTCAATACCGTTCATATCCGGCATGGAAACATCCATAACAATGACATCCGGATTATAATCCGAAACCAGTTCAACAGCTCTTCGGCCGCTATCCGCTTCAGCAACAACCGTGATGTCTTTCTCCTGAGAAAGTGACTGCCTGAGCCCGTGGCGGACGATATTGTGATCATCCACTATCAATATCTTGATCATATTGGTGTGAGACACATCCCATTTCCTTATGGTTAAACGGTTATTTCCATGCTCATCAATTCAAAAGGATATCTATTCAGTTTATATGTCCGACTTATATTCTTATCATGGCTCAATAAAAACAGGAAGTTTATTTTTTTCTGCTTTTTCCGGCAAATTTCTGTGGGAAATCCGTAAATATGCCGTCAACCCCAAGGTCTGAAAACCTTGAGAAAACCTTGGAATCATTGACCGTAAAAAGATTGACCTTTTTCCCTCTGTCTTTCAGTTCTTTTATCTGATCCGGATGAATCAGAACAGCGTTGGCATTATAGGTTGGAAAAAAGAAATCCTTGAAATCAAGGCGTTCTGTGTCATTGTCACCGACAAGTGCCTGGACTTCAAGCAGCGGATCTTTTTCCATGATTCTTAGAAGCCATGCATGATGAAAGGAAGAGATAATGACCCGATGCAGGGGTATTTTTGTCTTGCGGATGATGTCAAGCATGTGATCGGGTATATGGGATTGATTTTCCATACCTTTAAAACATTTAAGTTCAAGATTGATTTTCCAATTTTTTTCCAGCGTCAGCAGCAGCCCTTCTTCCAGAAGGGGGATGGTCTCGCCGGCAAAAGAAGATAGTGTTTTTTTGCCCACATGCCCTTTGGAAATCTCTTGAAATGGGTCTGTCTCAACAAAAAAAGAACCTGCATCCAGGGTCTTGATCTCTTTTAGATCAAACTCCTGCACCCGGTAAGATGCTTTTAACGGATATTTTTGTCTGGCGTTGGTGCATCTCAGCAAGTTGTCGTCATGGAAAAGGATGAGATGACCGTCCCGGGTCATATTCACGTCTGTCTCCCAGAGATCGGCACCTGTTTCATGAGCGATCCGGGCTGCCGCCAGCGTATTTTCAGGTGCAATGCTCCTGGCTCCCCTGTGGGCAATCACCTGGACCATGGATTTAGTGTTTCTATCCTCTTTGACTCATGGGGATATAATCCCTTTGAAGGCTTCCGGTGTAAACCTGCCGGGGTCGTGTTATTTTCATCTCAGGATCACACACATCTTCCTTCCACTGGGCAATCCATCCGGGAAGGCGGCCTATGGCAAACATGACCGTAAACATATTGGTGGGAATCCCCAGGGCCCGCATCATGATTCCGGAATAAAAATCCACATTGGGATAGAGGTTCTTCTCAATAAAATATGAATCCCTTAATGCCTCTTCCTCAAGTTTCCGGGCAATGTTCAGCAAGGGGTCGTTTCGGTTAAGTTTGGGAAGAATAATATCCACCATTTTTTTCATGATTTTGGCCCTTGGATCATAGGTCTTGTATATCCTGTGACCGAAACCCATGAGTTTAAAAGGGCTCTCCTTGTCCTTTGCCTTTGCAATGCATTCTTCAATGGTCATGCCGTTTTTATGGATTTCTTCCAGCATATTGACCACGGCCTGATTTGCCCCGCCGTGCAAAGGTCCCCAAAGGGCTGAAATCCCGGCAGATATGGTGGCATAAATATTCACTTTTCCGCTGCCCACAACCCTGACGGCTGTTGTGGAACAGTTCTGCTCATGATCGGCATGAAGAATCCAGAAAACATTCAAAGCCCGGACTAGATCAGGGTCGATTTTATAAGGGACCACCACGCTGTCAAACATCATGTTCAGAAAATTGGAGCAGTAACACAGATCCGGCCTTGGATAAACCACCCGCTCCCCCTTTGAAATCCGGTAAGCCATGGCTGCCATGGTCCTGATTTTTGAAATCAGGCGAAGATAGGTTTTGTTCATCTCTTCTTCAAGATCCGTGAGTTCCGGGTAATAGCTCCTCATGGCATTGACCATGGCGGAAAGAATTCCCATGGGATGGGCCTTTGGTGGATAATTCTGGTAAAAGGCCTTCATGTTTTCATGCAGGGGTGAAAAATCATTCAGGTGGACACTGGTCCGTGTAAGCTCTTCTCTTGTGGGAAGCTGTCCCGTGATGAGAAGAAAAGCCGTTTCCACAAAGGTTGAATGCTCTGCCAGCTGTTCTATGGGAATGCCCCGGTACCTCAATATTCCTTTTTCTCCATCCATGTAGGTGATGGCGCTTCTACAGGTCCCGGTATTCCCGAATCCGGGATCAAAGGTAATATACCCGGTATTCTGGCGCAGACTTCGGATATCAATTGCCTTTTCTCCTTCAGTCCCTTCAATTACGGGAAGCAGATATTCTTTCCCATCAATCACAAGTTTTGCAATTTCCCGCATTCAACCCTCCTTTGAATTTCAAAATCAACCCACATGGAATCCAAAACAAAAACATAATAGATATGGAAAGCCTTTGGTTATCTTGTTTCGCCCGGAACAGTATAGGTTTTACAGGTGCCCCCGGAACAGGCCCTTTCCTGGGTATGGACACCGTTTTTTTGTGCCGGGGATGAGCTGCCCATGGAAAAATTGGTTCTGGAAACAACCCGCTCAAATTCATTTGATCCGCATTTTGGGCAGCCTTTCATGCCATCTTCTGTTGAACCCATGACAATGACTTCAAAAAATTCTTCACATTCCAGGCATTTAAATTCATATATCGGCATATAAAACTCCTTTTGATCTTATTTTGAGTACGGATTCTATTCTAACAACAAGTGGATTTTTGTCAAGCAGACGCCTGCTCCAGAAGTTCCCTTGCATGGGAGAGGGTTGCCGGCGTAATGGTTGACCCGCCGATCATTCGTGCGATTTCCTCGATCCTTTCACTTTCCTTTTCCAATGGGACAATGGCGGTAAAGGTCCTCCCGTCAATGACTTCCTTATATATCCGGAACTGATGCCCGGCGTATTTTGCAATCTGTGCCAGATGGGTAATACAGATCACCTGATGATTCCCAGACAACTGTTTCAGCTTCAGCCCGACTTTTTCAGATGTTGCCCCGCCGATGCCGGCATCCACCTCATCAAAAATCAAGGTTTCAAGAGATTTCGTCTTCGACAGGACCGCCTTTAAAGCAAGAACAATCCGTGACAGCTCCCCGCCCGAAGCAATTTTGGCAAGGGGTTTCAGTGGCTCCCCGGGATTGGGACTTAAAAGAAAGACAACCTTGTCCATTCCGTCCGGCCCTATTTTTTCTCCACCGGCCGTTGCAATATCGTCTTCGTCCTTTACATCCAGGCTGAAAAAAGAAACATCAAATTTTGATTTCCCCATTTCAAGGGTATTGAGTTCATCTCCGGCAAGCCGGCAGAGAGATTCTCCTGCCTTCTTTCGCAATAGGGACAGTTCTTTTGCCTGAACACGGATGGTCTGGGTAAAGGTGCCGACCTCTTTTTCACAGGCGTCAATCTCTTTTTCAATGTCCGCTGTCAATATCAACTGCTGCTGAAGATCTTCATAAATCTGAAACAAGGCCTCAAGGCTTCCCCCGTATTTTCTTTTCAGCCGGGAAATCAGGTCCCGTCTTTGATCCGTTATCTCCAGAGATGCCGGATCAAGATCAATACAGGAAGATGAATGCCTCAGGTCCCGGGTCATATCCTCCAGATCATAAAGGGTTCCTGAAAGCTTCTCTGCTATTTTGGCCAGGGTTTCATCGGTTGCCCCGGCCTTTTCCAGCTCATTTTTAAGATAGGACAATTTTTCAATGACCGACCCTTCCCTGTCATGAATTTCATGGATGGAACGGTTCACTGTTTCAAATGTCTTGGTTGCATTTAAAAGCGCCTGCCGCTTTTTATCAAGATCCTCATCTTCATTGGGGAGGATGGCGGCATCCCTGATTTCATCCATTTGAAAGCAAATCAGATCCTGTTCTTTTCTTTTCTGATCCAGGGTTATTTTCAGCTCCCTGATCTTTTTTTTTAACGGAAGGATACGGCTGTAAATCAATTGGATTTCATTTTTCAGTCCTGTTGTTCCGGCAAATTCATCCAGGATTTCCAGGTGGTTTTCTTCTCTTAAAATCCCCTGGTGGGCATGCTGGCTTGAAATACCGGCAAGGTCCTGGGTGAGTTGTTTTAAAAAATCCTGGGTGGACTGTCTGGAATTGATAAAAACGCGGCTTTTGCCTGAACCGGAAATCACCCTTCGGAGAATCAGGCCGTCTGATGGATCCATGCCCTGTTCTTTCATAATTACTGCTGTTCTTGAATGCATATCAATATCAAAAAAGGCCTCCAGCTCGGCATTCTCACAGCCGGAACGGACCAGATCCGCGGATGCCCTTGAACCGAGCAGCAGGTTAACAGCCTCAATGATGATGGATTTACCGGTTCCGGTTTCACCGGTTAATACTGAAAACCCGTCTGAAAATGATATTTTTAAATCATCAATGATCGCGAAGTTTTTTATGGACAGCTCGTTCAGCATGAACCCTCCTTGCGGATGAATAAACCGAATACAGCCAGGTCACCAATACGGCAGCAACAAGTCTTGGAATCCAGAGCCAGAATACCGGAAGCCCAAGGGGCAGGAACAGAGCCGGATCTTCCACCATGGAATGGTTGATTCCAATGGACAGGTGAAGCTTTGTTAAATCTTCCTTTTTATATTCATTGGACTTTGTCTCTTCAACCATGACGGCAGCCCCGTAAGCCAAACCAAAAATAGAGGCTGTGAGCCAAAGCATGCCCGTAGAACGGCTCAAGCCCATGACGGACAAAATGGGTGAGGTCATGCCCGTAATAAAATCAATGATATGAAATAGTTTGGCCAGCTCCATGATTACCATCAGGGGCATGATGATGCAGAAAATCTGGACCGCCAGATTTAAGGTGCCCCACCCCCATGATTTGAGCATGACCATGAAAGGTTTTGCTTCCCGGACCAGATCGCCGACAGATCCTGCTTCTCCGGGGTGAAGCGCCACGCCCATCAGTCTTGCACAGATAAAGGTGACCAGAAAAGCTACGGTAATCCTGTAAAAAGCGGCAAAAACAGCGTTCATGCCTGAATTTCCCTGAACGATACTTTCCTGAATAATATTATGGGAAATAAGCGTAAATATGGCAATCAATGTCATCTGATCCGTGGAAAAGGGCATCACGGAAAGGGCAGCGACAGTTCCGTAGATTCCCGTAAAAAGACCGATGATCAGCACCAGTGCGGCAGAGGCCGGCAAGCTAAGCCAGGTCATGACAGGAGTTAAAACAAAATCAAGTTTGTAGATAATCCCGTAATTCACAAGAAGTACTGTGGCAAAAGAAATGGGGATCAAAATTTTCAGAAGCCAAACAAACCCTTTCCATCCTTTGATCAGGCCCTGGCATATTCCGGATTTTAATTTTGGGAAAATATCTTCAGTCCTGGGCGCCATTTGAAGGAGTTTCTTTATTCACGGTTTTTTTAACGGTTTCATCAACCGTGATATAAATATCCTTAAAGGATTCATGGAAATTAGAAGGAGACAGTCTTCCCATTTCAATAAATTTCACGACAATTTCCTTGGCCGCTCTCAATATCTGTTCATCAATTGATTTCATACCGCCTGAATATCAGAACTGTCCGTCAAGGTCAAGAATTTGAAATGATTTTGTATTGCCTTGAAAAATAAAATGGTTATAATACGGGTCTGTTTGAACTGATTTTAACAAAAGGCATACAAATTCATGGAAAATATTGCGCAGGGAAAAGAAAAAAAAAACATGGTGGATCATATTACCTGTGGTGAAAAACAGATCATTCTGATCGGTACCGCCCATGTGTCAAGACAGAGCGCAGAGCTTGTAGAAGATATGATCCATGAACATCATCCGGACACGGTCTGTGTTGAATTGTGCGAGACAAGGCTCTCATCCCTGAAGGATGCCGACAGATGGCGTAATATGGACATTGTCAAAGTCATCAGGGAAAAAAAAGCGCTCATGCTCTTCATGAACCTGCTTTTAGCCTCTTTCCAGAAAAAGATGGCTGATAAATTTGATATCAAGCCCGGGCAGGAGATGATCAATGCCATCCATGCCGCAGAAAAAATCAATGCCCATCTCATTCCAGCCGACCGTGAAATCCAGACCACGCTTTCCAGGGTCTGGCGGGGAATGGGGTTTTGGGAAAAAATAAAATTCATGTCCTCTCTTGTTTTCTCCTTTGGGGCAGCAGATGATATAAAAGAAGAAGACATCGAAAAAATGAAGCAGGAAGATATCCTTCAAACGCTTCTGTCAGATGTAAAAAAAACACATCCGATTATTGAAAAAACCCTGATCAATGAAAGAGACCAGTTTCTTGCAGAAAAAATAAGGACCTCGCCGGGCCAAAAGATTGTGGCGGTTGTGGGTGCTGCTCATGCACCTGGAATCAAAAGATATCTTGCTTCCAATGACAAGATCGACCTTGTCGAACTCAACCGGATTCCACCTACAGGAAAAGCAGGTCAAATTTTGAAGTGGCTTATCCCCTCGGTTATTTTCCTCCTCTTTGCAATGGGATTTTTAATCAAAGGGAAATCAGCCGGAACAGATATGATCTGGATATGGATCGCCGCACACGGTTTGCTCGCAGGACTTGGCGCTCTTCTTGCCATGGCTCACCCGCTGACCATCCTCTCAGCCATTCTTGTTGCCCCTGTTACTTCACTAAATCCCATGATTGCCGCCGGATGGATATCCGGTCTTGTTGAAGCGTTTACAAAAAAGCCCAAAATAAAAGACCTTGAAGCCATTCCCCACGATATCGGCTCCATAAAGGGTTTCTGGCGCAACAATGTCACAAGGATACTTCTGGTGGTTGTTTTCACCAACCTTGGGTCATCCATCGGAACCATGACGGCATTTCCCTTAATGCTGAAGCTGTTCAACTGATTCAACACTTTTTCCTCTTAGTTTGCCTGTTGCATTTTCTTTTTTTTTACTATAAAGTTAATACCATTACAGGCAAAAACTCTTGGTAGAGGCATCATTTTTTCACAGTAGTTTTATCTATCAGTTTTATTTTTGTGGCATGCTCGGCGATATTTAAAGATTGTCCCGATGATATTGTTTTATTAATCATGTTAAAGGAGTAGCAATCATGGCATTTAATCTGAATCTGTCCTTTGGACCCAGATGGGAAAATGTGTCCAATATCAGGAATTTTGTCACGGAAATCCTTTCCGCAGGGATTGTAAATCTTGATGATGCAAAAAAAGTCGCCACTGCAAGCTCTGAGCTGGTTGAAAATGTCGTAAAATATTCCGCTGCAGGCGGGGCTGTGATTGACATCAAAAAAGATCCTGTGGCGGGGAAAATTTCTTTAACCATAAAAAACATTACCTCCCTTAAAAATATTCAAACATTTGAATCTATTTATAAAACAATAATTGATGGAGATCCCAAAGAGGTTTATAAAAAAATGATGCTGCGGTCTTTCAATGACCCGGAACACAGTCAGCTGGGTCTTGCAAGAATCAGGTATGAATGCCAGGGTGATATTGTTTATGAAGTGGGCAATGACACTGATATAATTTCCAATTTCCCTGATATAGGCAACAATCCAGGCGATAATAAACTGCTCAGTGTAACTGTGGAAATTCCTGTAAAAATGTTTAATAACTAATTCGATTTAAAGGAGATTCACATGCCTATCAATATTCCAGAACAGACCATCAATAAATCCACTCTCTCCGGAAAGGGCGACACCATCTATTTGAAAGGGGAAATTGATGATGTTGACCCAGGGATTATATTGACACCCTTCTTTGATCGTGCCAAAGATGAGATGGATGAAATCATCAGAATTGATTTCACCGGGCTTGAATTTTTAAACTCCTCAGGTATCAAATGCATTGTATCCTTTGTTATGGATAAAAAACCGGGTTCAAGAATCACTTTTGTCACCGACAGAGGCAAAACCTGGCAGAAAACTTCTCTTGAGGTCATTCAATCCCTTGATGAGGAGAATATCTCAATCGAGGAATAAGCGGTGAGGCAAAATCATGAAGGGTAAAAATTATCGGCAATCTGTCAGGATTTTAAAAAATAAAAACCTTAAAATAATGACCGAAACGGCATACGATAAAGAAGGGCTTCTGGTTTCATTGACCTCTGTAAATTTAAGTGAATCCGGAATATTATTTGAATCTTCTAAAGCCTATGATGTAGGGGGACACTACATCCTCCGGTTTACAGGCAAAGACAACAGATTATATGATGCTGGCATTGAAATTATCCGGGTTCAGGAAATTATCACCCATACCCAGTATAATATCGGTGCAAAATTCATTGATTCAGATCCAGAAAAGATTAAACATCTGATTCAATAAGAACCCCATATACCGGTTAACCCGACAGGAAAAAGCATTGACCGCATTAATCTTTCTGGCCATTTCAAAAACAGCTCCGCAAAATTTTCAGGGTTTCTCCTCTTTTACGCCGGATCCGGAACCAGAAAGCCTCTGCATTTTTGCCGATACAAAAAAAGAGGGCCTGAGCTTCCTGGAAAAAATACCAAAAAAAAGCATGGCCATCCTTGTTACGATGGAAAATCAACTCAAGTATATCCCCCTGACGGACAATCGATGGCATTTAACACTGCCTGAACATTTTTGCCCGTATGCCGTTGACATTGTTTCGGCTTTTTATGACCTGCAAACCGCTGCCATGGCAGAGAAAAAAAAATTTGAAGATAAAATTGCACAGCTGAAAAAGCAAAACACCCTTCTTGAAGTGACGGCCAAAAGCGGTGATGCCCTTCAGGCAGCCTTAAAAAAACAGACGGATATTGCAGAAGAAATGACAGTGAAGGCACAGGCTGCAAGTAAATCAAAATCGGCTTTCCTGGCCAATATGAGCCACGAGATCAGAACCCCCATGAATGGGGTCATCGGCATGCTGGAGATGCTTACGGGGACAGTCCTTACACCGGAACAAAGAGACTATGCCGAATCTGCCCAGATTAGTGCAGACTCATTGCTGGTACTGATCAACGATATCCTTGATTTTTCAAAGATCGAGGCAGGTAAGCTTGAAATGGAAAATATTGAATTTGACCTTGATGTTACACTGGATTCATTTACCGACATCATGGCCATTAAAGCCTTTGAAAAAGGAATTGAATTTGCGTGCCTGATAAGGGATGATGTCCCTTTAAACCTCATCGGCGATCCGGGAAGGCTGCGCCAGATTCTGACAAACCTTGTCGGAAATGCAATCAAGTTTGTGAATAAAGGAGAGGTCTTTATACGGGTGTCAATAAACCGGAACAATGCAAATGAAGCCGAACTCCTGTTTGAGGTCATGGATTCCGGCATTGGGATACCTCCGGATAAGCTTGATTCCCTGTTTAACCCTTTTACTCAGGTTGATGCCTCCACTACGCGGAAATATGGCGGAACAGGTCTGGGTCTTGCCATATCAAAGCAGCTGGCAACCCTTCTGGGTGGTACAATCGGTGCGGAAAGCGAAATTGGCAAGGGGTCACGATTCTTTTTTACCGCAGCGTTTAAAAAACAGAAATCCATTCGAAAAAAAATTCATCTGACCAGGAATATCAGAGACCAAAAAATTCTTGTGGCAGACAATAAACCCGTTAACCATCAAATTTTCGAAGAATATCTCAAAGCATGGGGATGCCGGTTTGTTATTGTAAAAAAGGCTGATCTTGCCCTTAGCACACTGAGGGCCGCGGCCCTGGGAAATGATCCATTTACCATTGCCATCATTGATTATACAATGCCCAATGTCTCGGGTGAAGATCTTGGACGGATCATCAAACAGGATAAAGACCTGTCCGATATCGTCCTTGTCATGCTTTCATCGTCCGCCTTCAGAGGGGATGCCGCAAAAATCAAAAATATCGGGTTTGCCGCCTTTCTGACAAAACCCATTAAAAAGGAAAAGCTTTTCGACTGCCTCAGGGTCATCGCAAGCCTTTCTCCAAAAGAACTGAACAGCCCTTTAAGGGACCTGATCACCAGTTACCGGGTTGAAGAAGTCAAAGACAGATCCCTGGATTCGCTTCCCGGGAAAAGGATTCTACTGGCTGAAGACAACAAGGTCAATCAGAAGGTGGCAAGCCTGATGCTGGGGAAAATTGGTCATACCATCGTCATTGCCCATAACGGGAAAGAAGCGGTTAAACTCTTTACAGAAGGTGGGTTTGACGTCATCCTGATGGATATTCAAATGCCTGAAATGGATGGGTTGCAGGCCGCGGAAGCCATCCGTAAGATTGAAAAAGAAAAGGGCGGGCGGATACCCATCATTGCATTGACTGCCAATGCCATGAAAGGGGACCGCGAAAGATTTCTTTCTGCCGGGATGGATGAATATATTTCAAAACCAATTAAAATAAAACATCTCACTGAAATTCTGGCAAAAATTTTTTTATAAGACGCTTTATCATGGATGTATATGTCGCGCGGCAGCCTGTTTTCAGCACCCGGAAAAAACTTTTCGGGTATGAACTTCTTTTCCGAAACGGATTTAAAAACGCTTTTCCGAATATCGACGGCAATATCGCCACATCAAATGTTCTTTCAAATACTTTTTTCTCTTTTGGGCTGAAGGAAATACTGGGCGATAATCCCGGATTGGTCAATTTTACAAAAGATCTCATCCTTAAAAAAACCCCCCTTCTTTTTCCCCCAAAGCACATTATCATAGAGGTGCTGGAGAGCATTGAACCGGACAAAGAAATTCTTGAAGCACTTAAAGAATTCAAAAAAAAGGGTTTCACCATTGCCCTTGATGATTTTGTGTATCATGAAAAATTCAGACCCATGATGGAATTGTGCAAGATCATTAAATTCGACCTGATCGCAACCCCGCTGGAAACCCTCACCGGAATCATCAAAGACATCCGGGAAAATTATAATATAACCCTTCTTGCCGAAAAAGTGGAAACCTATGAAGTCTTTGAGCAGGCAAGAAAAATGGGGTTTGATCTGTTTCAGGGATATTTTTTCTCAAAACCTGAAATTCTTTCCAAAAAGGAAATCTCCTCCGGTCATGTTGCCCTGTTAAAGCTTATAAATGAAGTGGGGCGGAATGATTTCAATTTTAAGCATATTGAAGGTATCATCAAAAAAGATGTTTCCGTATCCTTTAAGCTTCTTAAATTCATAAATTCAGCTTATTTTAAAAGGCTTTCGCCCATCAATACGATTAAGGACGCCATTACCTATCTTGGTGTGAATGAACTCAGAAAATTTATACACATCATCGCCGTGTCAGATCTTGGCCAGAACAAACCTGCCGAATTGATACGCGCTTCAGTCATCCGTGCAAGGATGTGTGAACTCTGCGGAACGGTTCTGAAAACACATTTTTCAACAGAAGAGCTATTCACTCTGGGGCTTTTTTCGTTTATGGACTCCCTTCTGGATAAACCCATGGAAGATATCCTTAAATCCATATCCTTTTCAGAAAAGATAAAAGCTGCCCTGCTGAAAAAAGATAAAGAATTTACACAAATATTAAACGTCATTATCAGCTTTGAAACTGGAAACTGGGAAAACAAATTTTACACCGTCATGTCCGATACCCCAATTGGAAAAAAACTTCCGGGCTTCTATCTGGATGCTGTCAGAATGGCCAATTCGTTTTTCAACTGATATGTTTCATCTATCCTTGTGATCAAAAGGAATCGGCAATTTTCTGAATACACCGGGGGTATAACTCCCACTCTTTTTCAAGACCTTTTCGCTTTACATCCTCAAGGGTATCTTTATCCTCAATTTCAAATGCCTTCTGTCCTATGATGGGACCGGTATCTTCGCCATAATCAATAAAATGAACCGTGCAGCCGCCTATTTTACAGCCATAGCGAAAGGTGTCGCCATATCCGTCCGTCCCCGGAAATGAAGGCAGAAGCGCCGGATGGATATTCATTATTCTGTACTTTCCCGGTACGGTGTTGATCCGGTCAATGAAATAGGGTGTCAAAACCCTCATGAACCCGGCAAGGACAAGAAGATCCATATCATATTCAAGGATATGGTCAAGAAGCTCTCTTTCTGCGACTGCCCGGCTTTTCAAAAAAAACTCCACTTGTTCTGAAGGAGTCCCGGCTTTAAAAAGTCTCTGTTTTGCCTTTATTTCCTCAAGAATGAAATCCTTTGGCAGATCGCTTTCCTTGATTCCTTTTTTACAGGATTGGATAATCTTTGAATAATCCACCACAAAGGTGTTGATTCCGGCATGTTGTGCCCGTTCAAGCCCCCTGACACCGGGATTGTCCGAACCTGTAAAAATGATATCAGCGTTGATCCTGAGATTCTGGGCCGCATCTATAATTGCCTGAAGATTTGTCCCGCCACCCGATATCAGGGTCCCGATATTGATTTTTTTTGCCACGCCCACCTCCTGCTAAAGGTTTATGGATATCTGAAAGATTTTTGTTTTATTTCAACCCCTGGCAAAATAAAAGAAAACCCTATTGGTTACCGTATCCGTTCTGATTGCTGCAATCCGGGCACTCCCAGGTTATACCGTTACAGGTCATCCCCCATTGGTTTTCATGCATACAGGATTGGCAAATGGAAAAACCGCACCTGCAATTCCAACAGAACATGAACTCTTGTCCGCAGCAATGGCAGTGCTTTGATTGTTTTTTTCTTCGATTTTCTTTTCTTTTTTCAGGGTCCCGGCACATCCGACAAATATACTTCTCCTTTGTTAAAAAAGATAGTATATATGGCCTTGGCAAAAAAATCCAATATCCATAAAAGGTTACAGACCATGATACCTCAAAAAAAAATATTTCTCATTGACGGAAGCGCCTTTCTTTACCGGGCCTTTCATGCCATCCGGAACCTTTCCACATCAAAGGGCCATCCCACCAACGCTACCTTTGGGTTTGCCCGAATCCTGTTAAAATTATTCAAGGAAAACACGCCGGAATATGCTGTGGTCATTTTTGATGTCAAGGGCCCGACATTCAGGCACAAGATATATGATCAATATAAGGCCAACCGTCCGCCCATGCCGGAAGACCTGGCGGTTCAGATCCCTGATATCAAACGCCTGATTAAGGCTTTGAATATACCCATCATGGAAAAAGAGGGGTATGAAGCAGACGACCTTGCCGGAACCTATGCAAGACTTGCAGAGGAAGATGGGTTTGAGGTTGTCATGGTGACAGGGGACAAAGACTTTATCCAGCTTGTGACGGACAAATGCACCCTATGGGACCCCATGAAAGACGCCATTAAGGATGCCGGCCGGATCAAGGAGGAAATGGGGATTAACCCGGAACAGTTTATCGATGTCCTGGGACTTGCCGGAGATAGTTCTGATAATATCCCCGGCGTGGCTGGAATCGGCCCGAAAACTGCAACAGAACTGATTGCAAAATTCGGTTCCATCGAAAACCTGTATAATAACCTTGACAGTCTTAAAAAGAAAAAGAAACTCCATGAAAACCTTTCCCAGAGCAGGGACATTGTCTTTTTAAGCCGCAGGCTCGCCACCATTGACCGGTTTGTTCCGGTGACCGAACAGATGGAAGAGTTCAGAATCCATCCATACCAGACACAGCCTGCTTTTGAGCTTTTCCAGGAATTTGAATTCAATACCCTTATGACCGAATTTGCAAAAAAGCCGGACCCGTCTGAAAAAATGTATAAAGCCATCACCAACCTTGGAGAACTTGAAAAGCTGGCCCATGTTCTTGCAAACAAAGGCATTTTTGCCCTGGATACGGAAACAACTTCAAAAAACCCCACAGAAGCCAGGCTTGTAGGGATCTCATTTTCCTACATGGAAAACCAGGGGTTTTATATTCCTGTGGGCCACACCTCGCCGGGTGAGATTGAGCAACCGGCAAAAGAGGATATAATCCGGATATTCAAGCCTGTCCTTGAAAACCCGGACATCAAAAAAATCGGTCAGAATATAAAATACGATTATATCGTCCTTTTCCGCTTCGGCATCGTCCTTCAGGGGATTGACTTTGATACCATGATTGCATCCTATCTTCTGAATCCTTCCACACGGGGACACAGTCTTGACAATATCGCCATGACACTTTTCGGTCATAAAACCATTTCCTACGAGGACGTGACCGGCAAAGGGAAAAATCAGATCGGGTTTCAGGATGTCTTGATTCCTGAAGCTGTGAACTATGCCTGCGAAGATGCGGATATAACATTTATGGCCTATCAGGAGCTGAAAAAAAACATCCTGGAAAAAGAGCTTTCAGTTCTCATGGACACCATTGAAATGCCTTTGATCAAGGTCCTTGCCAAAATGGAAATGGAAGGGATCAGGGTGGATCAAACTGCCCTGAAACACCTTTCCGATACCTTTGACCTGGAACTGAAAACCCTGGAGCAGGATATTTATGAGCTTGCCGGAGAAACCTTCAATATCAACTCCTCCCAGCAACTGGGCTTTATCCTGTTTGAAAAGCTGAAGCTTACCACTGTTAAAAAAACCAAGATGAAAAC
Source organism: uncultured Desulfobacula sp. (assembly GCA_964619205.1). Lineage (GTDB taxonomy): Bacteria > Desulfobacterota > Desulfobacteria > Desulfobacterales > Desulfobacteraceae > Desulfobacula. The sequence continues at coordinate 300,449 of CAZUDE010000001.1, forward strand.
CGGTTATTCCACGGATGTGGAGGTTTTGACCAAGCTTGCCCCAACCCATGACCTCCCTGCAAAGCTTCTTCGATACAGAACCCTGGACAAACTGAAATCCACCTATGCAGATGCCCTGCAGGGACTGATTCACAAAGAAACCGGAAGAATCCATACCTCTTTTAACCAGACCATCACGGCCACGGGCAGGCTGAGCAGCTCCAATCCAAACCTCCAGAACATCCCCATCAGAAAAGAAGAAGGCAAAAAAATCAGACAGGCCTTTATCCCAAAAGAAGGGTATACCCTTATTTCCGCTGATTATTCCCAGATAGAACTTAGGATTCTGGCCCATTGCGCCGAGGACGAAATCCTCATGGAAGCCTTTAAAAACGGAGAAGATATTCATACCAGGACTGCCAGGGAAGTTTTCCAGGTCATGCCGGAATTTATCACCGATGACTTAAGAAGCCAGGCCAAGGCCATCAATTTCGGTATTGTCTATGGGATGAGCGCATTCCGCCTGGCCAATGATTTGAATATCAGCCAGAAAATGGCCACAGCGTATATTGATAATTATTTCAAGCGGTATTCCGGAGTTAAGACATTCATTGACACAACCATTGAAAACACGCGTAAAACAGGTGAAGTTTCAACGATTTTCGGCCGGAAACGGCGACTGGACGATATCAATTCTTCCAATGCCAATGTAAGAGGATTTGCCGAACGTGCGGCCGTGAATACCCCTATTCAGGGCAGTGCCGCAGATTTGATAAAACTGGCCATGATAAAACTGGAAGATGCACTTGAAAAAAACAATATGACTGCGAAAATGCTTTTATCGGTTCATGATGAAATTATTTTTGAATGCCCCTTTGAGGAAAAAGACAGCTTGATTGAACTTGCAAAAGACATCATGGAAAATGTTCATCCTATGAAGGTGCCGTTAAAAGTGAATTTCGGAACCGGACAAAACTGGGCAGAGGCACATTAATCAGTGCCCTTGACCGGATGATCCAAATCCATAAAACCTTTCCGGCAGACAAAGAATGGAGAAAAAAAAGAAAACATGAATACTAAAAGAATCGGGCTTGTTGTTAAAAATGACGAGAGGGCTGAAAAAAAGGCCGGGGAACTTGAAAAAAGACTCGGGGCTCTCTGCGTGGTCATTGATGTCCGGCATTCCAAGAGTATTGATATTCCCGAAGATCTGATGTGCCTGATTGTGCTTGGAGGAGACGGTACCTTTTTAAGCGCTGCCAGATTTATTGAACACCGCAATATTCCGCTTATGGGCGTTAAATTCGGTGAGGTGGGATTCCTTGCTGAAACCACGGAGGATACCCTTTTCAAGGCAGTCGACCTGCTCATGGAAGGAAATTATCTTATCCAGAAAAGGTCACGCCTGGATGTCAAGGTTATCCGGAACAATCAGAAGGTTATTGATGTGGATGTCCTCAATGATGCCGTTATTAACAAATCCGCTCTTTCAAGGCTTGCATCCTGCGCCGTGTATATTGATTCAACTTACCTTACCACTTACAGAGCCGATGGCCTGATTGTGGGGACACCCACGGGTTCAACCGCCTATTCCCTTGCAGCAGGCGGGCCTGTTGTTCATCCTTCCGTGCCTTCCATCATCCTGACCCCTATCTGCCCGTTTACCCTGACCAACCGGCCCCTCATTATTCCGGACTCGGCTTTGATTGAAATCCGTCTGGAAGGCAGCCCGGAAAACATGATCCTGACCCTGGACGGCCAGGAGGGATTTGAAATGGATACCGGCGACAAGATCTTTATAAAAAAAAGCCGGAATGATATCCAGATGATTTCCTTTGAAGATCAATCTTATTTTAAAGTATTAAAAACCCGCCTTAAATGGAGCGGCGGCAGAAGCTGATAATCCGTAAGCTCCTCGTTGATCAGTCATCATAGGCTCCGCAGCCCATTACCAGGTCTGACCCGGGAGTGCGTGAAACATAGGCAATCTTTTTCATGGTCTGTTTTGTCTCAGGATGACTCCATTTATATTTCACCCAGCCCTTGTTCTCAGTTTTTGCAAGATCAATCATCTGCCTGAAAAACGGATTCCCGTCTTCATCCTTGATATGGTAAAGGTTTTTTCCAATTAAGCCGGCATTGGCGCCATGAACAAAGGTGAAGCCTTCAAAATCCATAACAAACAAATAAAGGTCGTCTTTCACAAATCCGCCCTTTGGATCATTAAAAGCAGAGAAAGAGTCTGTTCTTCCATTTTGTACCAGGTGGGCCAACCCCTTTTCCACAAGTGCCTTTGCCTCCTCTCTGGATGATTTTGTATGTACCTGGCCAAACTTGATACTGCTGAAAATCGTTTTAAATTTATCTGCCAGCTTATTGAGCTCGTCTGAATTCATCCGGATTTTATGACCGGATTTGTTCATTTCCGAGGTAAGATCAGACAACTCTCTGATTTCTTCTGCAATTTTATTTGCAGCAGCCGAACTCTTGTTTACATTGTCATTAATGTCATTGATCCCATGGGCTGTCTGCCGGACATGTTCTGTTGCCGATTTAGCCGATGAAGACTGTTTTTCCACAATAGCCGCCATGGAGGAAACCGTCTGACTGATCTCATTGATCACATTTGAAATGTTTGACATTTCTTCAATCGTCTCTTTTGTAATAGACCGGATATGGTTTATCTGACCGTCAATATCAAAGGTTGCATCCGCAGTCTGCTTGGCAAGCATCTTAATTTCGCTTGCGACAACGGCAAATCCTTTCCCGGCCTCACCCGCTCTTGCAGCTTCTATGGTTGCATTCAAAGCGAGAAGGTCAGTCTGGGAAGAGATCTTATGAATGGTTTCCGTAACCTTTCCGATTTCACCCGCAGCTTTTCCCAGCACCCTTATTTTTTCAGAAGCTGTCCTGGCCTGGTTCACAGCCACACGGGTCACGGTTTCGGTTTTCTCTACAAACCGGGATGTTTCAATAATCGAAGAATTCATCTCTTCCATTTCACCGGCCACTTCTGTGACATTAAAAGCAGATTGTTCCATGGCAGATGCAATAACGGTCATCTCGCTGCTCATCTCATTGGAAAGAGAGGAGACACTGTCGGTTTTTTTAAAGGTCTCATCAACGGTTAACGACATTTCCCGAAAAACCGCCCCCAGTTCGCCGGAAGAAAATGTTAAAGATTCGATAAAGCCTGCGACATTCATCAAAGTCTGATGCAATGAGAGCTTCATCCGGTTCAGCGAAGCCGTCAGCCCCCTGAGAACCCCAGACCCTTGGCTCTCAAACTGAATTGTCAGATCCCCTTCTCCAATTTTTTGTGATCCTGAAATGATGGTTTGAAGAGAAGACATATACACTGTTTTGATTGTGAAAAAAAGAATCCCCATGTTGCAGAATACCATTACAAACACCAGTGCCACGACATAAATGATTTTTGTATTCTGTTCCGGAACCTCCATTGCAGATAAAATCAAACCGATAAAAAGACCTGTGACGAGGAAAAGAATACTTCCTGAGACAACCCACCTCTGAAGATTTTTTTTATCCATACCTTGAAATCCTTAAATTGGTTAGAGTGTTTCAGGCCTATATAGGGATAAAAAAATAAAAAAAGCAATCCTAAGAAAAAAATTTCAACTTAATAATGCCGGTCTGCATATTCGACCCAGCCGCCGGTCTGTATAAGCGCCCTGTCAAAGTCCAACATCGTGAAACCTGTTTTCTTTTCTTGGCTTTTGGATTGGATAGTAATTTCTGCTTTTTCAACGTCTACTGAAATATAGGTTTTCTCATGGGAGAATGTATCAAATATATCATTGATCACATCTTCAGACAGTTCAATGGCCGGCATTCCGCAATTGAACATGTTCTGCCTGAAAATCCTTGCGAAACTCACGGCAATCACGACATGGATGCCGTTCGCCTCAAGGGCCCAGGGCGCATGCTCCCTTGACGACCCGCACCCGAAATTCTGTTTTGTGACAATAATCGAATTTGCAGCAATGTCCTTTTTCGGATCAAATCCTTTAATCTTTAAATCCTCCAGCAGGTGTGGTTTTAACGCCAGTTTTTCAATTTCAGTGAGATATCGGGCCGGTATGATTTCATCCGTATTAATATCTGAACGATCCAGAAACAGTACATGTCCTTTAAACGTTTTCATGGTGTTAGCTCCTTAATTTCCAATAAAAAGGCTGGAATTTGAAATTTCGCCTTTTATTGCACTGGCGGCAGCCGTTGCAGGACTCATGAGATGAACCATCCCGCCCTTGCCCATGCGGCCGTTAAAATTCCGGTTGGTTGTTGATGCAGCGACTTCGCCGGAAGCCAGCACCCCGTTGCTCATGCCAAGACAGGCCCCGCAGGTTGGGTTGGTGACGCAGAATCCTGCATCCATGAAAATTTTCAGGATGCCTTCCTCCATGGCCTTAGAATATATCTTCGGGGTTGCAGGAGACACAATTCCCCGGACATGATCACTGATGGTGTGGCCTTCAAGCACCTTTGCAGCAATTCTCAAATCTTCAAGCCGCCCATTGGTGCAGGAACCGATATAAACCTGATCAATCCTTGTCCCCTTCATCTCCGATACGGGTTTGACATTGTCCGGTTTATACCCATAGGTTGTGACAGGCTCAAGATGGCTCACATCCATTGTCTTTGTCTCTTCATAGTGTGCATCATCATCGGACCTGAATCCTGCAAAGGCGTTGAATGCATCTTTTCTGTCATGATATTGATCCTTGATAAACTCCCAGAGATAATCCACCGTTGTCATATCCGGGAGGCATATTCCACAGGTGGCCCCGGCCTCAACCGCCATATTGCAAAGGGTCATCCGCTGATCCATGTTCATTTTATCCACAATATTTCCCCTGAATTCAATAACCCGGTTGGTTGCCCCGTTTACGGTCAATTCCTGAATCACTTTAAGAATAATATCTTTGGCAAACACGCCTTTCCTCAAGTCGCCGACAATATCAATCTTAACCGTCTGGGGCGGTTTAAAAGCGCAGACCCCCTTTAAGATTCCAACTTCCAGATCAGTCGTGCCGACGCCTGCTGCAAATGCACCAAAGGCGCCATGTGTGCAGGTATGGGAGTCTCCCATGATAATGGTAAACCCGGGCTGCACAAATCCCTTTTCAGGAAAAAGGGCATGGCAGACCCCATTGCGGCCGATATCAAAAAAATCTTTGATATGATGCCGCCTTGACCATTCCCGGAGAATTTTTCCCTGAAGGGCTGTTTTTGAATCCTTTGCCGGCGAGACATGATCAATGACAACCTTTATTTTATCCGGATCAAAAACACGATCCTTCCCCCTTGTACAAAGGTCCTGAATGGCTGTCGGGGTCGTAATTTCATGGCAGAATACCCTGTCGAGTCTCAATACACTGACATCCCCGAAAGGCTCATCCACCAGATGTGTTTCAAATATTTTTTCTGCTATGGTTTTTCCCATGATCGTCTCCAGATCCTATGATGTTTTTGCTCCGAAATAATCTTCCCCGTCAGCCGGTGTTACAACCCAGTAAGCCTTAAAAACCTGATCAGATGAATTCAGGATCACATGGGGAATCTGTGAAAAAAAAGATACGGAATCGCCTTTTTGAATTTCATATGTTTCTTCGCCATAAACGAGCCTTGCCGAACCTTCTATAACAATTCCCAGCTCCCGTCCGAGGTGACCGTCATTTTCATCTCCTCTTTTCTGTCCCGGTGCAAGTTCCAGAAAAAAAGCATTAAAAGAATGATTTCCTTTGGCCTGGCTTTCACCGCACAGCGTTTCATATTTGAACCCTTTTCGCTGATAAGTCTTTCTTTCATCTCTTCTGATGATTTCAACCTTTGAACTGGTTGCATAATCCTTAAAAAATTTATCGGGCGGAACCCCATATACTTCCAGAATCTGAAGCAGGGTATCAAGGGAGGGGGAAATCCTGTTTCTCTCTATCTGTGACAAAAGGCTTGAACTGATGCCTGCCTTTGCCGCAACGTCCTTAATTGTAATATGTCTTGAATTTCTAATGGCCCTGAGAAGTGCGCCCAGTTTTGTTTTCATAAAACAGCCTTTTTAAGTATTTTTAATTTTAGTTCAGTAATACTTAATGAATTTGTTGTCAACCTCTTTTTGTTCTGGCATAACCCCCTTTAAACATAGTTTTTTCTTGACAGTTTTACCCCACGGATAATAAGAGAGGCAAGGCTAAGGGGGATAATCCTGAAAATGGCTTCAGATAGCAAAAACGGTTCTTCTGGACAAAGCGGCGGATTAGGCAGCAGGAATGCATTGATTCTGAAAATTGCATTGCACCTTAATTATCTGAGCAAAAAAAATCACCAAAAGCTTCTTCAAGATCTCCAATTGCACAAAAACAGATCAGAAATCGATATTCTGAAACTCATGCGGGTCAAAAACTACACCAGCCAAGCCAATATTCTCAAGCTGAAAAGGACCTGTTTTGACTTTGTCAGAACCCAGCAAGACATTCGATTCGGATCATTATGCACAAATTTTGAATTTCTGACACAAAGCAATCTCAACCTTGCTTTAGAAGAGCAGAAAAAGCTTGCAGAGGAAGGCCGGAACATTATGCTGGGAGCGCTTCTGGTGGATGCAGGCATGCTGTCTGATAAACAGCGTAATCTTGTTCTGCATAAGCAACGGCTTGAAAAAACCACCCGGAAAAATACTCAGCCTTATGAAATCACAGATGAAGCATCCGGTGAACATGAAGCTTCGGAAGAGACTCCAGGATTTGACAAAAGGCGGATGCGGGAAATCAAGGAGGCCGAAATTCTCATTTTGATTCAAGATGATTTGTTAAAAGCCTATATTTCAAAAACAAATAATTTTAAAAATTCAATCTTTGTTTCAGATTTAAAATCCCTTTTGGAAAAAAATGGAATTATATACGGACTGGTTGATGATCAGAGCCTTGAGGCCTTTATTAAAGAGGAAAAATACAAAACCAGTTTTTTTAAAATTGCTGAAGGCCTTGAACCCATTGCGGGGAAAGATGCAAAGATTTTCTATATGTTTGACCAGGATTATCTTAAACCAGGCCGGCTGGCAGAGGATGGAACCATTGACTTTAAAGAAAGAGGGGAAATCCCCTTTGTGTCGGCAGGAGATATCCTGGCCGAAAAAATACCCCTCAAGGAAGGCAGGGATGGGGTCAGTATTTACGGAGATGACATTCCCAAAGGTGCGGCCGAGGACATATCATTTGTTCTTGGGAAAGGCGCTCGAGTCTCTAAAGACGGATTAAGGGTTATATCCGATGTAAATGGCAACCCAAAGGTAAATTCATTCGGTGAAATTTCCGTAAATGACTCCTATTTTATTGAAGGCGATGTGGATTATACAACAGGACATATAAAATTTGACAAAACCGTCTATATCACCGGTTCCATAAAAAGTGGGTTCAGAGTTGAGGCCATTGACGTTGTTGCTAAAGCCGTAGATGGCGGATTTGTCAAAGCCCAGGGAGACGTTTTCGTACAGAACGGGGCAACAGAATCCGTCATAGAAGCCAAGGGGAATATTAAAGCAGGTTTTCTGCACAGATCCAAAGCTGCCTGCATGGGTAACATGACGGTTGTAAAGGAAATTGTAGATACGGAAATCCTTGTTGAAGGGACGTTTGAAATGAACCGTGGCCGGGTATACGCTTCTTCCATTATGGCAAAGGGTGGTGCAAAAATCTACCAGATCGGTTCTGAAAAAGCCAGCCCTTCGACCATTACGGTGGGGGCATCCGGCTATCTTGAAAAAAAAATACAGGCTATCGATTCAACCATTGAAAAACGACAGAACCTCCTTGAAAAACTGACTCAGGAAAAAACCAAAACAGAATCAGATCTCATTATCATTATGGAGAAATTGAAAAATCTTGACCAAACAAATTTAAAAATCCATGCTTTGAATGATGAGAAGGCCCTTCTTGAAACCCATTTAAAAAAGACCAATCATGATATTCTTACCTGTACGGAAGCCGTCGATACAAGCGTCAAAGATAAATTTGCCCTGAAACGGCTTCAACAGACCAGTCCGAAAAAACCAATTCTTGAGGTTGCCGGCAAGACCCTTGCCGGAACTAGGATTTACGGCCGGTATTCCCATTTAATCCTGAGCCGGACCCTGAGCCGCACCCGTATAATGGAAATCCACAACCAAAAGGATGAGGAGGGATCCAAAAAAGGATGGGAAATGATCATCGGCAACCTCTAATTCTTTGCCTGGGATAAAACCTGAAAACTCAATTTCCCCTGGGACTGAAACTCTGAAAGAAGATTTTTTGTCTGAACAAATATCTTTTTTTCAATTTCAATTTTGTGTATTACGCTGTCGGTATAATCTGTATTCAAAATTCTGATCCCCCGGAGCTTCAACAGATTCATCACCGCATCATTGACGCCATAGGACAGTTGTATCATCAGGCAGACGGTTTGCGTCAATTTTTTAAGTGTGTCCATGTCAATGGTGTGCTGCACAGACTCTGAATATGCATCCATCAATCCTCGGACACCCAGCTTGATACCCCCGAAATACCGTGTCACAACTGCTGCAATCTGGGTCATGTGATGATTTTTTAACACATTGAGCATGGGCTTTCCTGCAGTTCCCGATGGTTCACCGGCATCCGAGCTGTGAAACACCTCACCTTTTTCACCCAGAATATAGGCCCAGCAATTGTGAGTGGCGGTTTTGTTCTCCTTTGAAATACGGGAAATAAATGTTTTGGCTTTTTCAATGGATTCAACATATTCAAGGGTGCAAACAAACTCAGAACGTTTGATTTTTATTGTTGATATTCTTTGATGTTCAATAGAATAAAAATAGTTTTCTTCCATCATGGGGTCATCCTGATTCCAAAAAAAAGTACGCCTTCCAATTTAAATCTGGTTTAACCTATAGTATAAATTTATTCAAAATTAAAGAGCGCCTTGACTTCCGGGGGGATTGAATTTATCCTGGGTATCGGTTGCGGCAGCCTTGAAATAAGCGGCCAAGACCCAAACTCTTTTCCGGAAAGGATGATATGGCATCACAATCAGATCCAAATGAAATTTACGCTGCCCTGAGAAAAAAAATCATCTATCTTGAACTGGCTCCGGAAAGTGTTTTGAATCTAAGTGATCTCGCCAAAGAGTTTGATGTCAGCCGGACACCCGTCAAGGAAGCCCTGATCTCCCTTCAGGCCGAAGAATGGATCATGTGGCATGGCTCCAGGTTTATTGTCACTCCGCTCAGTCTTGAGCGAATCAGAGAAATCACAGAAATCAGAATGGTTCTTGAAGTAAAGGCAAATATCTGGGCCATGGAACGGATTACACCCCCGGAATGGGAAGAGCTGGATAGAATCAGACAGGGAATAAAAGAATTTTCAGAAAACAGCAGCAATGAGAGCATCATCGACTTTGATTTTACCATCCATCATACTATTTTTAAGATTGCAAAAAATGTTCAGCTTGCAAGGCTTTTGGAACGCCTGTTAAGCCACTATTTAAGGTTCTGGTTATCCATCCCGAGGCAGATTGATCACCGTATTTTCTTTAAGGAAGCGCTTGAACTCATTGAGGCCATAGGCATGAAGGATGAGTCCCTGATCAGGGAATGCACGACAAACCATATCCGCAATTCAGTGGCTCAAATCATGGGCACCCGGTAACTGTAAGTATTTATCCGTCGGATTGGTTTTCTCTCATTCCCTCTTTTTCAAATTCGATTGGATTGTTAAAAATTATTCAGACCCCCTTGACTCGAATTTATTTTAAATCTAAAGTAAATTTAAAATAAATTTATGGTAGATATTTATCATCGCTGAAAACAGGAGTATTTGAATAATATGATTTATCTTGATAATGGCGCCACATCGTTCCCTAAACCTGAAATAGTTTATACTTTTATGGATGAATTTTTCAGAAAAAACGGTGTCAGTCCAGGACGCTCCGGTTATGACCTTTCCATAGAAACCGGAAATATCATTGAAAATGCCCGAAAAGCCCTGACCCGGTATTTTAATGGGAAAGACCCGAAACGGCTTATTTTTTCATTAAACTCCACAGATGCCCTGAACCTTGCCATATCCGGTCTCTTAAATCCCGGTGACCATGCCGTCACGACAATGATTGAGCACAATGCCGTATTGCGCCCTTTATACCACGCTTCTTTATACAACAATGTGGATGTGGATTATATTCCCTTTAACGGCAAGGGTTTTGTCGACCCGGATGATTTTGTCTCAAGATTCAAAAAAAATACCCGGCTTGTCGTGGTCAATCACGGCTCCAATGTCATCGGAACGGTTCAGCCGATAAGGGAAATCGGAAAATTGTGCCGGGAGCGCGGGATCACTTTTCTTGTGGATGCATCCCAGACAGCGGGGAAAATACCCATTGATATTGAGGCCATGAATATAGATGTGATCGCCTTCACCGGCCACAAATCTCTTCTCGGCCCCACCGGGGTCGGCGGCCTGTATGTCAGGGATGATGTGGTCATCAGGCACAGCCGGGCCGGCGGAACCGGTGTCAAATCAGCTCTTCGCCACCACCTGGAAGAATATCCGTACAGGCTTGAGTACGGAACCTTGAATACCGTAGGCATTGCCGGTCTTTATGCCGGCCTGACCTGGGTTCTTGAGCAGGGGATGGATAAAATTCATGCCCATGAAATGACTCTGACGAAAAAATTACGCGACGGTTTAAACTGCATCGATAAAATAATCATTTACTGCGCCGATGACCTTACGGATCATATCGGCGTCTTAAGCTTTAACATCAAAGGGTTCGAAGCTGTTAACACCGGCACTATTCTGGATGGAGACTATGATATTGCCTGCCGGACGGGATTGCACTGCGCTCCCCTGGTTCATGAGAAACTGGGTACGGACAAGATCGGAGGAACCGCCCGGATCGGATTCGGCCCGTTTAATACCGACGCCCATGTGGATGCCGTCCTCAATGCCGTAAAAGAGATTGCTTCCACATTTGCATAGGCAGCCGCCGCTTTTGATCCCAGATTATGGTTCCCTTTGATTTTCAAAGCTGATACAAGGGTACAAGGGATGATCAACCGGTATAAGGATGGACCATGAAAACAGATAGAAAAAAGGTGATTGAAACAGTAGAATTTTTAAACCAGCGCATCACAAAGCCTCCCTTCATAGGATTTCTGACCGGGACAGGGCTTTCCGATACCCTTGATAATCTTGACCCTGTTGCAACGTTTGACTATTCAGAGCTTCCGAACTTCCCATTATCAACCGTGGAAAGCCACAGGGGAAAACTCATTTACGGCACACTTTCCGGCAAACCTTTGCTGATGATGCAGGGACGGTTTCATCTTTATGAAGGATATTCGCCTGATGAGGTCACCTTTCCCATCCGTGTCATGCAGGAACTGGGGGTTAAAACCCTGATCTTGAGCAATGCTGCCGGTGGCATCAATCTTAATTTTTCCGCCGGAGACATCATGATCATCCGTGATCATATCAACCTTACAGGAAAAAATCCACTCATCGGACCCAATGAGGATGAATGGGGCATCAGGTTTCCGGACATGAGCGAAGTATATGATCCCGCATTAATCAATCTTGCCAGAAAAACCGCACTGAACCATCAGATCCCGGTTCAAACCGGAATTTATGCGGGTCTTCAGGGCCCGAGCCTGGAAACCCCTGCGGAAACCCGTTATTTGAAAATCATCGGCAGTGATGCCGTCGGGTTTTCAACGGTTATGGAAGCCATTGCAGGCGTTCATGCCGGCATGAAAATTCTCGGGATTTCCCTGATCACCAATATCAATGATCCGGACAAACCTGCAAAAACCACTCTCGCGTCTGTTCTTAAAACTGCTGAAAAGGCGCTAAACCCGCTCAAGAGGCTTCTGGCCGATATTATCGCAGACATCGGGGATGGCTGCTGATTCATCCAGTACCTGCCTCAACCCATAAGACAAATCGCCAACGGAAACCGGCTTTTTTAAAAACCCTTTGACAGCAGGAATGTCAAGCTGATTTCTATCCATGGCATCGCCAAGCCCTGTGCAGACAATGACAGGTATATCAGGCCGGATATTATAAATTTTCTTTGCAAACTGGATTCCCGTCAATTCCGGCATGGACATATCCGTGACAATGACATCAAAGAGGTCTGGATTGTTTTTAAAAAGATTGAATGCATCCATGCTGTTTGTAAAATAGGTCACCGTATACCCCAGCTTTTCCATCATATGGGTTTCCATAAGGACCACTTTTTTATCATCATCCACAAGAAGCACTCTCTCGGTTCCTTTTTGTATTCCTCTGTCCTCTGACAGCTCCTGTTTAAATCTGCTGCTTTTTTCATATACCGGGAAATGAATATCAACCCTTGTCCCTTTTTCCGTGCTGCTTTCCACATGGATATGTCCACCGTGGCTTTCAACAATGCCATGAACAACACTAAGGCCGATCCCTGAAGTTTTGCCTTCATTATGAGTCGAAAAATAAGGGTCAAAAATTTTATCAAGAAACTCCGGGTCTATACCACTTCCAGTATCACTGACGGATAAACATAAATAATCCTTTTGCAGGGAAGGCTGTTTTGAAAACAAAAAATGGGGGGTCCGGTCTGCATTGAGGGTAATTTCAAGGGTGCCCCCAGTGTCCTTCATGGAATGGTAGGCATTGGCTGCAAGGTTCATGATGATCTGATGAAGCTCTACAGGATCGGCCAGAATAATACCAAGCCCTTCATCAAGCTTGACGTTCAATTTTATGGTAGTCGGCAGAAAAGAGCGGACCAGGGTCATGGATTCTTTGACCACATCTTCCATCCGGATGCGTCTCTGCTCATGGGCTTTTTGTCTGCTGAACGTCATAATCCAGCTCACAATCTCCTTTGCATGCTTCACGCAGTCCAGGATCATTTTTAATTGTTCATTTGCAGGATCATCAGGCTTTGTTTCCATGAGAAGCATTTCCGTATAGCCCGATACCGGTGAAATAATATTATTGAGATCATGGGCGATTCCTCCGGCAATGGTTCCGACAGCTTCCATTTTCTGTGCCTTAAACAATTGCTTTTCAATGCTTTTCCGCCGAGAAATATCCAGCACCATGGCCCTGAATTCAAGAATCCTGCCGGAACTATCGGTGACGGCTTCAATGGAAAGGCTCACGGCAAAAGCATCGCCTCCATTGGGTGTCATCAAAAATACCTTATCTCTGACAGGGCGGCCCTGGTCAAGATACTCCAGAATATCTGCCATTGCGGTATTTGTTCCGGTTTGATCCAGAAAGACCTCTATTGCATTCCTGCCAAGAAGATCATTTTCATCATATCCTGAAAGAACCTCAGCCTTGCGGTTGCAGTGAAGTATATTCCCCTGCGGGTCCATTGAAAAATAGGCAATGGGGGCATTTTCGTAAAGGTCACGATATTTTCTTTCATTTTCAAACAGCTCCCTGGATGTCTGACGCAGATGCTCTTCTTTTCGCCACAAAAGTTCAGCCCCTTTTTTACCTTTAACCTGCCCAAGATATTCCAGTGATGACTCCTCAACCAGCTTCATCAAAAGATTCAATCTGTAAACCAAGTCTTTTTCGTTTATAAAGCGCTTTCCCCTTGTTTGAAGCAATGCTTTATCAACGGTATTAATGACCAGTATCCCATAATCCGGGAGATAAATATAAATTGAATTTTCAGAACTGAAATGTCGGATAATTCTTGCGTCAAACCTGATTTTTTCTTCAGCCGGAAAAAGACAATTCCCATCATAGACGAAAAATGGTATCTGAAGGTATCCCTCATGGCTTTTCAGGGCCTCATTCCCTGTATGCGGACAGAGAATAATGCGAACGCCCTTTTTATAATAATCTGCATAATTTCGCAGTATATAGGCGATAATCCCTTCATTTTCCTTTAATTCACCATTCAGATCGGTTTTATAAAAAAACACCGGGCTTAATTTTTTTTTCGTCACCACCCAAGGCCCAAACAGCTTTAATATCAAGCCTTTTAATCCTCTTCCGTCAAACCGGTCCATGATGCCGCGATCCCACAGGATAGTCGGTAAAAATTTTAATTTTGTTTGGTTTGTTCCGTAGAGAATGCCGGTCTGCTTTGCCTTAAACAGATCAAGAGAAATTTTTAATAATTTAATTAAAGGACGGCTGCTTTTAAATAATTTTTTTTCAATTGCCGGAGCATCAAACTTTCTCATGGCAGACCTTTTGTACTGACAGACATTTAAAAAAAAATCAGCTTTTTCAGCCGTCAAGAATATCCCGGATCAGATGAGACAAATCCTTTACAGCCACTGGTTTATTTAAAAATCCTTTGATCCCTTTAATATTATATTGCGTCTTATTGATATGCTCACCGTAGCCGGTGCAGAGAACAATGGGAATTTCAGACCGGATATTGGATATTTGTTCGGCAATCTCATAGCCTGTAAGTTCCGGCATGGTCAAATCTGTCATCACGAGATCAAATGCCTCTGGGGATTGTCTGAAAGCCTCAAGCGCATCCGGGCTTTTCAGATGACAGGTCACACGGTATCCGAGTTTTTCCAGCATATGCTGTTGCATGAAAGCCACCTTTTTATCATCATCCACAAGAAGGATTCTTTCATTTCCTTTAACAAGAGGCCTGTCCTCTTTGATCTGATCTTCCATTCGCTTGTCACCGGCATAGACCGGGAGATAAATTTCAAAACAGGTTCCTTCGCCTTCTTTTGAGCGGACATTGATATGACCGTTGTGTGCCTCTAAGATCCCATGGACAACTGACAGCCCTATACCAGAGCCCTTGCCTTCTTTTTTGGTCGTAAAAAAAGGATCAAAGATTCTTTCCTGAATTGATAGGGGGATGCCGTGACCTGTATCTGAAAAACTGAGATAAATATAAGCTCCCGGTTTTAAGGGATAAATTATACTGTCATCCGTGATGGTAATTTCATCCAGAACAACATCCAGAACCCCTCCGTTTTCTTCCATGGCATGGTAGGCATTGGAGATCAGATTCATGACGATCTGGTGGGCCTGGATCGGATCAACCATGAGAAGACCGCAATTTTCGTTTATTTTTTCCCTGATGGTAATCGTGGCCGGCACAAAGGATCGCGCCAGCGACAGAGCCTCCTTGACAAACACATGGGGCTTTAATAATTTAAATTCATTTTCTTTCTGCCGTGAAAATGTCAGCATCTGGTTGACAAGGCCTTTGGCGTAAACAGCGCAGTCATGAATAATCCGGAGATGTTCCTTTTTTTTTGTGTCTTTATCATCGGTTTCCATGAGAAGCATTTCTGCATACCCGGAAATAGGTGTCAGAATATTATTAAAATCATGGGCAATTCCCCCTGCCAAAGTCCCGATGGCTTCCATTTTCTTAGCCTGCAGCAATTGCCTCTCAAGGCCTTTTCTCTCGGATATATCAATGGCCATGGCGCGGAATTCAATGATCTTCCCCCATTTGTCCCGGACTGCATCCAGAGAAAGGCTGACCCATATTTCCTGACCGGCTTTTTGCCTGAATCTCATTTCAACATCCCTGACCGATCTTCCCTGTTCAAGGATTTGCCTTATTTCCTGCGGAGTGATGGCGCTGGTCCTTTTCTCATCATTGACATATAAATCCCTGACAGAACGGCCGATCAAATCTTCTTTTGAATAGCCGGAAAGCTTTAAGGCATTGTTATTATACTTGATGATATTTCCCTGGTAATCCATGGAAAAATAAGCAATGGGTGCATTCTCATAAAGATCCCGGTATTTTCTTTCATTTTCCAGAAGATCAAGGGACGTCTGGCGCAGCTGTTTTTCTTTTTTCCATAAAAGGTGGGCGCCTCTTTTCCCCTTGAGCCTTCCCAGTGCGGCAAGGGAGGCAATTTCAACCAGCTCAATGAGGATATCAAATTTTGCCTTGAGCTCTTCTTCTCTAACAAACCTCGATTCCACAAGATCCATGAGATCCTGGTCCGCAGTATTCACCACCAGTATCCCGTAATCCGGGATATAGATGGAAACATAATTTTTAGCCTGAAAATGTTTGATAATGTTTAAATCCACCCGAACCTGAATTTCCGGATCACTGATGTTGGTGCCGTTATAACTGTAAAACGGTATTTGGGCGTAATGCTCATCTATTTTATAGATATTGCCTGAAATATCAGGGCAAAAAAGAATACTGATCCCTTTTTTGTAATAATCGGAACAGGTTCGAAGCATATAGGAAATAACACCGTCGTTGTCCTTCCATTCGCCTGTTTTCCGGTCCTGTTTATAAAAATAAACCGGGCTTAGTTTTTTCAGGGTTACAATTTGCTTTCCAAAGAGTTTCAGAATTTTGCCGTTTAAGCCTTTGCCGTCAAATATATCCATGACGCCGCGATCCCAGTCGCTTGAGGGGAGGAATCTGACTTTTGAATCGTTTGTGCCGTATAATATGCCGACCTGCCTGGCCGAAAGAAGTTCGAGCGCTATTTTCAAAAGTTTTTTTAAGGGGTCCCCTCTTTTGAAAAAATCCTTTTCAATATGATCAATACTAAAATCCGTCAAAATTTTAATCTCTCAAAAAAAGACCTGTCAATGGTTCAGTGATGTCAATAAAACCAGAAAAACCGATATGGGTCAAGCATTAAAAGGAAACAGCTTTTACCTCCTGCCATATTGCAAATAAAATCATTCCGCAGCCATTTTTAAGAACAATCTTGAAAAGTCATGCAGAATCCTCTACTAATGATCAATGATCAACTTACCAAAAAAAAGTCTCCCATGAGAATTGTCACAAGACCCGATTTTGACGGGATCGTATGTGCCGTGCTGCTGAGACGGGCTGAAAGCATTGACACGGATATTTACTGGGTTGAACCCAATGAGATCCAGACCGGAAAAGCGAATATCTTAAAGGGAGACATCATTTCCAACCTTCCCTATGTACCGGGCTGTGAGCTATGGTTTGACCACCACATTTCCAATAAAATCCCGGAAAAAACAAAAGGCGCCTTTGACATCGCACCTTCGGCTGCCGGTGTGGTTTACAGGTATTACAGGGACAAAGGAAGGCTCGACAGCCGATATGATGAACTGGTCATGAATACCGACATTATTGATGCCGCCCTGTTGAATCAGGACCAGGTGCGGCACCCTGAAAAATACCCGTATATTCTTTTATCCATGACCATAAAAAATCAGGCATACAAAGATCGGTCCTATTGGAATCGTCTGGTGGATCTTTTGATAAAATATTCCATCCACGAAATCCTTGAGATCCCGGATGTAAAAAACCGATGTGATGCAGTAATAAAAGAAAATGCTGCCTATGAAAACCACCTGACCGCGCATACAAAGATCCGGCACAACATTTCCGTCACGGATTTCAGATCCCTTGACCGTGTTCCGGACGGCAACCGGTTTCTGACCTATTCAGTGTTTCCGGAAAGCATTGCCAGTGTAAAAATCCGGTTTGACACTGCTGAACAAAAACACGTACAGATCAGCATCGGCCGCAGCATTTTCAACAGGCAGTGCCATGTCAACATCGGCAAACTTCTGGCCCGGTTCGGCGGCGGCGGTCATGCCGGGGCCGGAGGCTGCACCCTCAGCTCTGGGACGGCAGACAAAAAGATCGAACAGATCCTTGATGTCCTGGTTCAAAACAAACCGGAAACTTAGAGTTTTTCCCGGACACTTGCCACTTTTTGTGCCATGGTCTGCTCCCTGTCAATTCTCGTGCCTGCCTTTATGGTTGTGGTGATCCTGGGAGCCCCCATGTCATGAATTCTTTCATGGCATTTTTTAACCACGGCAAAGACCTTGTCCCAATCACCTTCAATATTGGTTCCATAGGCATGCAGCTCAGATGAAAGCCCGGCTTCCTTTATTATTTCATGGCAGACGGCCACATATTTGGAAACAGATAATCCCACTCCGATGGGGACCACACACAGATCTATAATAACGTTCATTTTAAACTCCTTTTCTCAGGGTTGACTCATTTTATCCAAATACGGATCAGGATGCAAGCCTTGGGTGATGATGCTTTCTGATCTATTATCCCCCCACCAATAGAAACGTTGCGCAGATGCGACCAGTGTTAGAAAGTATCGCACATATGCGACCATCTATTGCATAACTGCACTCTCTTCTGTAATCATTTTTCCCTGAAACCCATTGAAAACATTACCGGTTTAATCTTAACACAGGGTTTGTCCCTTTGTGGCATAGCCATTGCTTTAGCATCCTGTCCGACAGCACAAATAAACAATTATTTTTAATATTTGAAAAGGACTCATAAGGTTTTTCCAATGAAAGATATAAAGCATATCCAAAAAAAAAGCATCCTCATCCTTGGTGCCGGAGTTTCAGGGCTTTCAGCCGCCGAAATCCTGGGCAGACAAGATGTTTTGGTCCATCTTGTCGAAAAATCAGGGCGGCTCGGCGGCAACGCCGGAGCCTGGGCCTGCATGGCAACGGATACCTGCAAAAATTGCGGGGCCTGCCTGGTACCTGAAATGGTTGAGAATGTGAATCGGTTAGACAATGTGACCGTTCACTTAAACCAAACCATCAGCAACATAAAAGAACAGGGCGGCAGGTATGCCGTAACCCTTTCTTCGGATGCGGGTTCACCGATTGTGGCCGACAAAATCATTGCGGCCACAGGGTTTTCACCGATCACCCCGGATGGGCTGATCGGTGAAAAACATCAGGCCTTTGACAAGGTCATCACTACAGTAGAGTTAAATGAATTGCTGGCCCGGCAGAAGCTTGAACCTTTGTTAAAGACACCCTCCCCCAGGATAGGATTTATCCAGTGTGTGGGGTCCAGAAACCGCTTGAAGGGAAAAGACTATTGCTCTCAAGTCTGCTGCAAGATATCCCTGAGGCATATCAACAAGCTTCTGATGATCTACCCTGAAGCCGATATCTCCATGTTTTATATCGATCTTCAGATCATCGGCAAAGAGACCCGTTCCGCATTTGAAGCTCTTGGAAAAAATATCAGGCTCATCCAGGGCGTTCCCTTTGACATCATGAATACCAAAAAACAGGGAATGCTCACCCTTATCAGGGAAGACGCTGCCGCCAAGGCAAGAATTGCGGAACATTTTGACATGATCGTGCTCAGCGTTGGCATAACACCGGATAATACCGCACCGGGAATCGCCCGGCTCCTTGATCTGAAAAAAGACCCCTGGGGATTTTTCATGAGCCCTGACAGCGGAAAGGGTTCCGGGATTCATGTAGCAGGATGTGCCTTGGGGCCGCAGGATATTTTATCTTCAAAAGCTCAGGGAGAAGACTGCGCCTGGATAGTTTTAAAGGAACTCGGCATTTTGCCGCCGGCCGCAAACCGTTCCGGCATTGCTGTTATCGGTGACGGCAAAGAAGCCCTGACAGTGGCTCAGGCGGTCAGGAGCAATGGATATGAAGCTCTGGTCATCGGAAAAGACGGCTCAGATCCCTTTAGGAAAATAGGCGTCTGTTTTGAACCCTTTGATAATCTTGTTTCCGTCACAGGAACAGTAAACCGATTCAAACTGATGATAAAAAATGATGGGGCTGCAATAAAAACCCATGAGGTTTGTGCCATTATTGTGGCCGAACCGGTTGAAAAACGCCTGGAAGTACCCGGTGTCAAACTGCCTGAAGAATATGTTTTCACCGTTGAGCGTTTTGCTGAGATTTTAGAAACTGCACCGGACAGGGTTCCGGACAGGATTGTCTTTCACCTTGGCACCCGGACACCACCCCTTAAAGAGGATGTTCAAAAGGCCGTGGGCCTTGCTGCCCGGCTGGGAAAAACAGGGAAAAAGGCAAGTGTCATCGTACGCCACATGCTGGTCAACGGAACTTTCGGTCAAAGGGCCTATGACCTGACCCGAAAAATTGGGGTCAGGTTTTTCCGCATCACTGATCCGGAAGATGTGATCATGAAAAAAACAGATCAAGGGATTGGATTCCTCATAAAGGACGCATTTTTCTTTGATATGTCGCTCGAGCTTGAAGCGGATTGGCTGATAGCCGCAAAAACTGTAAAGCCAGGACAGGAATTCAAAAAAACTTCAGATATGCTGAAACTTCAAACCGACTGTGAAGGCTTTTTTCAGGCTCCAAATGTTCGTCATAGATTGACCGGAAGCCCAAGAAAAGGCATCTTTTTTGCCGGTTCCTGTCACGACGATATTGATCCGGAAGATCTTTCCCGGGAAATCCGTGCCATCCTCCAGTCCATTGAAGGACAAAAAGGGTCCGATTCCAAACCTTCAGCTTCCGGCGCCGTCATTAATGAAGGGAAATGTGCAAGATGCCTGACCTGCTGCAGGGTCTGTCCCCATTCCGCCATCGTGATATTGAATGGCATCCAGCCCTATGTGGTTCCGGACGCCTGTGTCTCATGCGGGCTGTGCGTGTCTTCCTGCCCTGCCCTGGCCATAAAGCAGGCGGAAGTCAATGAAGATGCGCTTTCAGAACCTGTCATGGAACACCGGGAGGTCATATTTGCCTGTGAACGGTCAGCCGCCATTGCTGCAAAAAAGGCAGACCTCCCGGAGAACATAACCCTGATAACTGTTCCCTGCGTTTGCCGGGTCGGGACAGGGGCACTTCTCAAAGCATTGCTCAAAGGTGCCGGGCGCATCACCCTTGCCGGATGCCACCCGGGCAACTGCAGGTCCCTTCACGGCAGCAGGGTTGCAACCTTCCGGGCACAGAAAACAAACCGTCTACTTGAGCGCGGGGAAGAACGGGTCAGATTCAAACCATTTGCAGCCAACGAACCCGTAAGATTGCAGCAATTTTTATCCTCTGAAAAACAATAAAGGAAAGATGATGAACCCAATTTATATCAATGATGACTCTGTGTTGCTCAGCCAGCTCAATTTAATGGAAAAAGATGACAATATCTTTGAATGCCTGACCTGCGGCGCCTGCAATTCAAGGTGTTCCTGGTTTGAGGGAGAGGGCGGGCCCATCCCCCGGCAGATGGTCCGGATGGCGGTTATGGGTCTGGATGAAGCACTGATCAAAAGCGGTATGCTCTGGGATTGCCTTTTGTGCAATCGCTGCACCCAGGAATGCCCCATGGGCATCACCATGGCCGAGGTGGTGAGAAAAGGAAGATCTCTGCCAAAAGCAGACGGTCTTATTTCCGAAGATATCCGCAGAGGAGTAAAATCAAGGCTCCAGAATGGGGATGTCAATGGCTTGACCAAAGAAGATTTTCTGGAAACCATGGAATGGCTGTCGGAAGAATTTGCAGAAGAAGTCGGCGACCCGGATGCAGTAATTCCATATGATGTTGCCGATGCCGAATACCTGTACCTGCCCAACCCGAGAGAACTGGGGATCAATGTGCTCCACCTGACGGCCATGGCCAGGCTGTTTTATGCATCCGGTGTGTCCTGGACCATGTCCAGCAGCCATACAGATGTTACCAACTGGGGCTATTTCATCAGCGACGATGAGGTGGCAAAAAAGATGGCGCTCATGGTTATCGAACCTGCAGAAGCCCTGGGTATAAGGACGCTGGTCCTGTCTGAATGCGGGCACGGCTATCATGTCCTCAAGATCATGGCTGAAAAACTAATCCAGCGGAAACCCGGATTCGAGATACTGAGCATGCCGGAATTTATTTTAAGATATGTTAAAAATGGCACTCTTAAATTTGATGCCGGCACCCATCCCTTTGATATTGCCTATCACGACCCCTGCAACCTTGGCAGGAAATCCGGGCAGTATGATGCGCCCAGGGAAGTTTTAAGCCTGTGCTGCAAACATGTTGTAGAGCTTCTGCCCAACAGGGAAAATGCCATTTGCTGCGGCGGCGGCGGCGGACTGCTCCAGGACAGCACCAGCAAATCAAAACGCATGATCACGGGCAAGGCAAAGGCGGAACAGATTATTGCCTCGGGCGTAAAGCATGTGGCTGCCCCCTGCCTGTCATGCCATCGCCAGCTGGGTGAGATTTCAAAACATTTCAACCTGGGCGTTACTGTAAACACCATTGCCGCCCTGGCATCCAAAGCATTGGTGCTTTGACATTCAAGTACGGGGTTAAGGTCTTGTCGAAAAAATCAATTTGTGCCACAATGGGTTTCATATGAATCAGCAGCATACAGGTTAAAAAAATGAATAAAAAAATTTTCGGCCCCCTGACTGAAGAAACCACCAAAGTTATCCTGGAATGTATTTCCGACGGGGTGTTTACCATTGATTACAACTGGGAAATCACCTCCTTTAACCGGGCGGCGGAAGAAATTACCGGGATTTCACGCAGGGAAGCCATCGGCAGGCATTGCTGGGAGGTGTTCCGGTCCAATATGTGCGAGGCGGAATGTGCCCTGAAAAAGACCATGGAAAAAGGAAAACCCTTTATCAGCAACTCCGGGTATATCATCAACAGTGAACAGAAACGGATTCCCATTACCGTGTCCACCTCCCTTTTGATAGATCAGAACGGAGATGTCATCGGCGGGGTTGAAACGTTCAGGGACCATTCCCTGGTGGAGGAATTGAGAAAAGAGATTTCATCCGGCGTGACTGTCCAGAATATCGTCAGCAGCAGCAGGGCCATGAAAAAAATACTGAACATTCTTCCCCAGATTGCAGAGAGTGACGCCTCCGTTCTTATACAGGGTGAGACCGGAACGGGCAAGGAGCTTATCGCACGGGCGATGCACAACATGAGCCACAGAAAAGAGGCGCCGTTTATTACCATCAACTGCGGGGCACTGCCCGATACCCTGCTCGAATCAGAGCTGTTCGGGTATAAAAAAGGCGCCTTTACCAGTGCTGCAAAGGATAAACCAGGCCAGTTTTCCCTGGCCGACGGCGGCACTATCTTTCTGGATGAAATCGGAGACACCAGCCCCGCTTTCCAGGTAAGGCTGTTACGAGTCCTCCAGGACCATGAATACACGCCTTTGGGTGGAGTGGAAAAGGAGAAAACCGACATCCGGATACTGGCCGCCACCAACAAGGATCTGGCCGTCATGGTCGGCACCGGCGAATTCCGCCAGGACCTGTATTACAGAATCAATGTCATTACCGTAAAATTACCGCCTTTAAGGCAGCGCATGGAAGACATCCCGCTTCTTGTGGAACGGTTCGTGTCCCGGTTCAATGTCCGGCGGAACAAATTTATCCAGGGCATTGACCAGAAGGTACTCCACATTTTAATGAATCATGATTATCCCGGCAACATCCGGGAACTTGAAAATATTATCGAACATGCGTTTATCCTGTGTGAGGAAGGCTATATCCAATCCGCCCATTTACCGGTTTTTTTTAATGCCGAACCTGAGGAAGAAGATGCCGGGGCCATGACGGAAATAAAGCACAATGACCCGGTCAGGGCAGCTCAGATCAAACTCATCCTTGAAGCCCTGAAACGAAACAATTACAACCGAACCGATGCTGCTGTCGACATCGGCATTCATAAAAGCACCCTTTTCCGGAGAATCAAGAAACTGGGAATCACACTGTAATTGAGGTTCTTCCATCCCGGATTCAATACAGGATCAATCCTGGTTCCTGTTGCATGAATGCGGCTGTTTCAGTCTTGCCTTTGCGACCATAGCGTTGGCCTTGTTGCCGAGAGCCCTCTGTACTTATTAACAACCGTCTGAAATGATAAAGTTTTTTTATCTATAAAATAGATGACTCGTCAGGCACATGACTTGCAGCTCATCAGAAACAACAAACAAAACTCCTGTGGAGGATACCCTTGAAAATTGCCTTAACCATATGGGGAAACAGAATTTCTCCTGTTTTTGATGCTTCGGGCAATCTGCTTGTGGCGCAGATAGAGAACATGGCCGTTGTAAGCAAAATATTCAAAACCATCAGCCCGGATACACCGGAACATCTTGTCACCCTGCTGAACCATCTGGGCGTCCGCGTGTTGATCTGCGGTGCCATCTCCCAAAAAGCCGCTGATATACTTGTACAAAACAAAATCCAGCTGATATCTTTTGTAACCGGCAATACTGAGAAAATCCTGGAAAGTTTCGCCCTTAAAAACGGGATTGAAAAAGCGTTTATGATGCCCGGGTGCAGCCGTCATTATTCTCAGAGGCATAGGCAATATTCAATATAGGCTTGAAAAAGACCGCAGCGGTCATTATGAAACCTGAGCCGATTGCCTCCACAGATTAAACGCAGGTCTGATGTAAAAATTGCTGTAACATCAGAAGGAAAGTCCACAGTATTTGAGGGCGATGATTTAAGAAACCCAATAGATAGAAGTCAACGTTTAGGACACTGCACAACCGAAAAACCGTTTAGCGCAGAATGACAATTCTATAGTGGTTTTCAAAATAACGTTCCGATTGAAGCCGTTTTTTGATTCCTTTTCGGGTTGTTAATGACAACAAGAAACGCCTGGAAAGTTTCCGTGTCCGAATGGGAGGTCTCGATAGCAAAAAATTTTCCAGTTCTTGGGCAGATCATTCCCATTACATTCATTCGTAAATGGTCCCCGTTTTTTGCTGGTTTTGTTTCCTTTTTTATCCCAACGGCGCCGGGGTCTTGGATCGATAAAGCAAACCCTTCTCGATGAAGAAACCGAACAATGGTCTCATGGCTGCATTCAACCTGGTAAGCATTGCTGATACAGCCGTGAAATGCTTTTGCCGTCCAAAAGGTTCGATCTGCAAACTCCGGGTGTTCCATTATCGAGGAAAACTCAATGGCTTGGCTACCCTGGATAATTGCTGTCCTCCCAGGACGTTTATTTACAATAAGTCCGTCGACACCGGACTGGTTAAAAAGTCTTATCCATTTTCGAAGAGCACGATCCGTTACTACCAGCGCATTGCAAACAAGCTGTCTGTCCGCACCCGAAAGGAGCATTTGTATAGCAGTGCTTCAAGTTGCAGTTTCGCTTGACCCAACCCGGGAAACAGATTTCAATTCCTGAATGGTTGCATTTTCCGGGAATGGTATGAGTAGCGTTCGTGCCATAAAAAAATCTAGATTTATTTTCTATTATTTCAAACATTTATGAAAAAAACCGTTTTAAGCTTAAATATCAATACGTTATAAATTGAATGTTCTATTCTTCAATTGGAAACGGAACATATTTTTGACAATCACTATATTCGTAAAAATGGTCATGAACCGCTTTCTCAGGCAGGCATCCAGGGAATGCAAAGAACCCTTGACACTGGTTGCCAGAACCGTGAATCAGTGAAAAAAAATAAATGAAAATCATTAAGGCCCGGATGAAATCAGATAACCCGGACAGTGCACATCTGCCTTACTGGCTGATGACCGTCCGATTTGACTTATTTTCTGATGACAGCCACCCTTTTGATCACTTATAGGGTTGTCAGTCATTATGGGACAGAAGCCTTGGCATCTCTTGGGATTGGATTCCGTATTGTCCCGGTCATATACCTTCCCAGTGTGGCGATTTGTGATGCAATGGCTGCCATAGTGGGGCAGAATATTGGAGCAAAACAATATTCCCGGGTGGTTTCCACATTTTGGATGGGGATTATCCTCGGAATGGCGGGTAAAATTTGTTACTGCTGTCCTGGAAATGTCTCTGTGCTCAGCCGGGCTTCATTGGCATTTTAAAGACAATATTTTATAACATCACAGGCCCAGCATGTTTTCAAGGGCGATGAGGGCCTCTTTTTTGACGGTTTCATCAACCCTCACAATATTGGTTTTGCCGATATGTTCAAGACAGGCCAGAAGATTTTTCAGATTGATTTTATACATGTTGGGGCAGAAGGATTCCTTTAAGGCCAGGATTTTCTTATCCGGATGTTCAAGGGCAAGGCGTTTGATCAGGTTGATCTCCGTACCGATGATAATGGTCGATCCTGAAGGCGCGTCAGCCGCATAGTTTACGATAAAGCTGGTGGAGCCTACAGCATCCGAGGCCTTGACCACTTCTGCCGTGCATTCCGGGTGAACCACGATTTTTGCGTTGGGAAGGTTTTCTCTCATGACGCTGATGTCATCCAGGGTAAATCTTGTGTGAACCAGGCAATAGCCTTTCCAGAGCAGTACCCTGGCCTTTCGGATATCGGCTTCGCTGTTGCCGCCCAAAGGCTTTTCAGGATCATAGACCATCATTTGATCGGCTTCAATGCCAAGGGCGTTGCCGGTATTTCTTCCCAGGTGTTCATCGGGAAAGAAAAAGATTTTTTCCCTTTGTTTAAAAGCCCAGGAAAAGGCTTTGGCTGCATTGGAAGAAGTGCAGACAGCCCCGTTGTTCCTGCCGCAATGGGCTTTGATGGCGGCGTCGGAATTCATATACACAAGGGGGGTCATGGCGTTGTCGCCCACAATGGCCGCGACCTCATTCCAGGCCCTTTCAACTAGGAAGGCGTCGGCCATGTCCGACATCCAGCAGCCGGCAGTCATGTCCGGGATCTGGACTGTTTGATGGGGTTTGGCAAGAATTGCCGCGCTTTCCGCCATGAAATGGACGCCGCAGAACACAATAAACCCGGCATCCTTATCATTGGCCGCCTTTTTTGAAAGATCAAAGGAATCCCCCTTGTGATGGCCCAGATCCACAATCTCTTTTCTCTGGTAATGATGGGTCAGAATGATGAGTTTTTTTCCAAGCCGTTTTTTTATAACCTTTATTTTTTTAATCAGGTCTTTGTCTGAAATTTCTTTTTCCATTTTTTTTATTCCTTGCCAATCAGAAAAATGCCATAGGTCGCAAACAGATTGGGCAAAGTGGTGACGAGTCTTCCCTGGCGCTGGTTGTTCTTTGTGTTGATGGCCGCTTTGTTGAGGATTTTATACCCCACCTCGTCGGTAAAGTTTTCGAAATCCAGAAGGCTTAAGACCCGGATATTGGGCGTGTCATGCCATGAATAGGGAAGTTCCTTTGTAACCGGGGCCCGCCCGGTCAAGGCCAGCTGCATGCGGACCTTGTAATGACCGAAATTAGGAAAACTGACCACGCCTTTTTTGGCCACGCGCATCATGGAATGGATCAGGCTGATGGGTTCAAACACCTGCTGAAGGGTCTGGGAGCAGACCGCATAGTCAAAGGTGTTGTCTGGGTAATCTTCAATTTCTTCGTTGATATCCCCTTGAAGCACTGAAATTCCTTTTTCAACACATTTTTCAACCTTTGATTCTTCTATTTCAATGCCCCGCTCCTTTACATTTTTTTCCTTTTTCAGCCAGCAGAGAAGATCCCCTTCCCCGCATCCAAGTTCCAGTACCTTGGAGCCTTGTTCAATCCATGAGGCAATAATGTTTAAATCATATCTTAAATCACCCGATTTCATCAGACACCCCCTTTAAAAAACCGGTCATGAGATGGTCCAGCCGCTCACTGGGAAGCAAAAAGGCATCATGGCCCCATTTGGCATCAATTTCGCAGAAGCTTACATCAAGATTGCTTTTTTTCATGGCCTTGACCATTTCCCTGGACTGGTAGGTGGGATAAAGCCAGTCAGAGGTATAGGAAACCACCAGGAATTTTGCCCTGCACCTTGAAAACGCTTTTACAAGGGAGCCTGAACCGTATTGCCGGGCCAGGTCAAAATAATCGGCTGCTTTGGTGATGTATAAAAAGGAATTGGCATCAAACCGTTCGATGAATTTATTGCCCTGGTATTGAAGATAGCTTTCCACCTGGAATTCAGCCCCGAATTCAAAACTCAGGGCAGACCGGTTCTGAAGCTTGCGCCCGAATTTCAGGCGCATGGATTCGTCGGACAGATAGGTGATGTGACCGATCATCCTGGCAATGGCAAGACCCATATCCGGTTTTTTCCCTGAATAATAATGGCCTTCATTCCAGTTGGGATCTGCTATGATGGCCTGTCTTGCCACTTCATTAAAGGCAATGGCAAGGGCTGAATGCCGGGATGTGGTGGCCAGGGGAACGGCAGACCTGACCCTGTCCGGAAACCGGGCGCACCATTCAAGGACCTGCATGCCGCCCACAGACCCGCCGATGACCGATAAAAGCATGTCAATACCGAGATGATCCATGAGGGCTTTTTGCGCTTCCACCATATCCCCGATGGTAATGACGGGAAAATGGGTTCCGTATTCCCTTCCGGTTTCAGGGTTGATGGATGCGGGTCCGGTCGACCCTGAACAGGACCCCAGAATATTGGAACAGATTACAAAATATTTGTCCGTATCAATTCCTTTTCCCGGACCCACCATAATATCCCACCATCCGGGTTTCATATCCTTTGGATTGTAATATCCAGCCACATGGGAGTCCCCGGACAGGGCATGCAGTACCAGAACGGCATTGCTTTTATCAGGGTTTAAGGTTCCGCAGGTTTCATAAGCCAAGGTGACAGGGCCCAGGGAGGAACCGCTTTCAAGTTTCAGCTTTTCCTTTTGCCCGGCAAAGGTAAAAATTTGTTTTTCAACCAGACCAATGGTCTGACCGGTCTGGTACGGGTCAGTATATTCACTCATGGAAAACCCTTTTTTTTACACGGCGCTCAGAGCCTGCTCAAGATCATTCAGGATATCTTCGATATGCTCGATCCCAAGGGAGAAGCGCAGCAAATGGGGATCGGCCAGTTGATTTTTCAATGCTTCGGGAAAAGAGATATACTGGGACGAATACGGGTGAATGATCAGGGTCTTGCAGTCCCCGAGGTTGGCCAGGTTTAAAATCATTTCAAGGTGGTCTATGAGCCGGAAGCAGGCCTCCTGATCTTTGAGGCCAAAGGTGAGCATGGCGCCGAACCCCTTGCTGTTGAACTGTTCTTTTGCAATGTTATAGCTTTTATGTTCCGGAAAACCTGGAAAATTCACCCATTCCACTTTTGGATGCGCTTTAAGGAAATTGGCAACCTTTACAGCATTGTCCATGTGGCGTTCCATGCGAAGACCCAGGGTGTTGAGCCCCATGGCCGTCAGAAAGGAATGAAAGGGTGCGGGTGTGGTGCCGAAATTGACGTGGTATTCCTTGAACATCCGGTGGAGAAATGCTAGTTTGCCTTTCTGTTCCACAAAGGGGGCAAAATCTGAAAATTTTTCACTGGTCCAGTCAAATTTGCCGGCATCCACGATCACTCCGCCAAGCGCAGCCCCATGGCCGGAAAGATATTTTGTGGTGGAATGCATGACAATATCCGCCCCCAGTTCCAGGGGCCTGCAAAGCCAGGGGGAGGCCAGGGTGTTGTCCATGAGAAGGGGCACCCCGTGGGTGTGGGCCATCTGGGCAATGCTTTTGATATCAGCCACTTCCATGCCGGGATTGGTGATGGTTTCCATATACACGAACCGGGTTTTTTCATTTATGGCCTGCTCAATGTCATCCAGGTTCAAAGGATCTGCAAGTTTTACCGTAATCCCGTATTTTCTGAAAATTGTGTTGAAAAGAGTATAGGTCGACATGAAAAGGGCTTTACTGGCCACAAATTCATCCCCGGCACGCAAAAGGGTCATGCAGGCATTGTTGATGGCAGCCATGCCCGACCCGGTCACAACGGCGCCGGCACCGGATTCCAGGGAGGCGAGTTTTTTTTCCAGAAACCGGCTGGTGGGATTGCTCAGCCGCATATAGATGTGTTCTTCGGTCTTTCCGGCAAAGGTTTGGCTCAGGCTGTCGGCACTGTCATGATAATGGGCTGCGGTCTGAAAAATGGGGGGAAGGGTGGAGCCCTGCCAGGGGGAATCTTTCAGGCCTTCATGGATCGCCCTTGTTTCAAAATGGTAAGGTTTTTTTTGGGTCATGATGATGTTCACCTTGAGTTTTTATTAAAGGTAAAAAAATGAAAATTTGAATATCACATTGTGGTAGGATTTTGTCAATATTTAGTTTTATTTTCAATAACCCCTGTGATTCATGATCTAAAAGGATTATAATATGGTTAATCACTAATTCTGGCAGGTTTTAACATTTCATAGTCAGCCTCTCACAGGGGCTGGGAGGGAGGATGTAATGAATATCAAAAAAATACTGAACCCTGTGGACGGGTCAGAGCAATCCATTCATTCAACCCGGTATGCCATCGGGCTTGCAAAGCTCATGGATGCAAAAATCATCCTGATGCATTGCCATGACAGATTTCCCATTATTCTGGCCGAGCCATATTACCAGCAGGTCATTGATGATGTCCAGAAAGTTTCCGAAGAACTTGTCAAACCCTTTGTAGACATGCTTGAAGAGGCAAAGGCCGATTTTGAAGTGCGGCTGGTTGAAGGGGCGCCCGGCAATAAAATACCGGAAGTGGCAAAAATGGAAAAAATCGATCTCATCATAATGGGGTCGCGTGGTGTGACAGCATTTGCAGGGCTGTTTCTCGGCAGCGTCGCACATCAGGTGCTGAACAAATCTGCCTGCCCTGTTTTTATTGCCAAATAGCAGGCTGTCGGTCAACTTCTATTTAAAGAGTTTTCAATCGCTTCAACAATTAACCCAAGGGGTTTTTCCGGGTTAATCGCCTGCCCTGTTTTTTTTGCAGCCTGTCTGATATCGGGATTATAGAGACACTGTTCCAGGGCAGCGGTCAGCCGGGATACGGTCAATTTGGACCGGGGAATCGGCCTTGGCCCAAGAAGGGATAAAAAAAATTTTCTGCCGTGATAATATTGATCCAGGATATGGGGCACGATGACCTGGGGCACTCCTGAGACAGCCGCTGAGGCAGTTGTCCCGGCTCCGCCGTGGTGGATGACGGCATCCATCCTGGGAAACAGCCTCAAATGGGGATAATCGCGGATAAAAAAGACATTATTTCCTGATGCTGCTGCTGTTGTTGTCAGTCCCCGAAGCCGTGGCAGAATGATGCGCCGGCCAAGATTTCCCGCCGCTTTGATCAGCAGGGGAATGGCCCTGTTCTGATCTTTGACCGGCATGCTGCCGAATCCGGCATAGACAGGCCTTGTTCCGATTTCAAGGAACCTATCCAGTTCCGGAGCCGGCTCTCCGGGCAGAGAAAGATGCGGGTACCCGGTCTGAACCCATGTCTTTTTAACATCCTTAGGCACAGTGGCAATTTCTTTATCGCTCGCAACAATGGTATCTTCCCCAAGGATATGATCCCAGGCATTGACTATCGGATCAAGCCCCTGCTTTTTTCTGTATTGGTTGATCAGAAAGGTAATATTGAATTGATCCAGCAGCGCTGCTGTTTTCCAGGACAGTTTGTTGATGAAAAAAGGCAGGGTGTGGGTCTGTATGGTTAAAAACGGATGATATTGCGAAGGGAAAACCTGCGGGGTAAATGCAATATACCGGTATTTGATATCCAGCGCCTCTGCAACCGATGCCAGCCCGAACATGAGGGAAGATCCTATGACCAGATCCGCTGTCCGGATAATGTCCGGCAATGATCTGAACTGGGCACCCAGCTCTTTTCTCACAAATGAAACAAAGGCCAAGGCGGCGCGAAGATTTACCGCGCTTGGAAACTCATCAATAAAGGCAGACACATCCCTGCCAAACCCCAGGTAGGGGCATCCCAGCTTTGCAGCCCAGGATGATTTTTCCGGGGGACCTGATAAAATCGCATCATGGCCTGCCGCGTTCAGGGCCAGGCAGATGGCGATCATGGGCTGAACATCCCCCCTGGACCCGGAGGTCGCAAGAATGATTTTCATTTTTCTCCCGGCCTGTGGAAACTTAATCTTGCCCTTGTTCAAGATTCGCTATCCTTCAACGCTTTGCGCATTTGGGCAAGCTGTTTTTGTATGTCTGCCGCCACTTCTCTAACCTCAACTGAAACCCTTGTTTCCTGGCCTAATTCCAGTTTTAAGGCCGTTACCAAGGGTTGCAATAATTCTGCGGCCCCGGATGCCTCAATCATGGCAAGAATCCGGGCAGTTGAATCGGTCATAATCAGATATGCCAAAAAATTTCTGATAAACATTTCAAGCGGCAGATCAGCCTCATTGTCAGTCCATTTTTTAAACATCTCCTCGATATATTCCAGGCTTTCTTCATGGTTTCCATCTTCTGCCAGACAGCGTGCTTTAAATAATTTTGAAATCAGCGACCTTCCGGCATGTCCGGATCGTTCAAAGAAAGCTATCGCCTCTTCATGACAGGGTATTGCTTCTTTGAGGTTGCCCTTACTCTTATAAATACCTCCTTTGTTGTCCAAAGCCATGGCTACCCGTTTCTGGAGTTCAATCTCCTGGCTATCTTTAAACAGGCTCAACAGTTCATTATAACAAGCTATTTCTTCTTCGGGTTTATCCATTTCTCCTAAGGTTGCACCTTTGAAGAACAGCAGATAAGCCCAGAGGTTATCTGTTTTGCCTGGATCATGTTTTTCAACCTGTTGCATAAGCACGTCTAATTCGTCCAGGACTTTTTCATACCGGCCTTCGCTGGCTATTTTTGCCACCCGGATCAATTCATTGAACGCTTTACGATTCACAATGGTTTTGTCGGTCAGTTTTTCTATAAATGCCCATGGGGTTTTTTCCAATAAAAGATCTTTTTCTTTTTCAAGATGATTGTAAAGGCCGGCATAGGCCATGCAGTTAATATCTGCAATGTTCTTGTCTGCCGGGGTGCAACAGTCGGAAACCAGCTTATGGCCGATTTCAAGAATCTGCTGTTTGGGATATATGGCGGTCATAAAACGCAGGAGAGCTGTAACCATTGCATCGGGCCTGCGGCGGCGCCGCAGCAGATAATAGATATTGTACATTCGTTCATTGAGATAATATAATTTTCGTCTGGGTTTGCTGTTTTCATCTTCCACCCCCCCCCGGCTGATCAGCCGGTTTAATAAGGCGGAGCAGGACCGGATATCCTGGCGGGCCCGGGTGGTGATTTCTTTGGCCGTGGCCGGTATCCAGAGATCTGCCAGGGCCAGATAAACCCGGCGCTCTTTGGGCGGCAGATTTTCCAGATGGCTTTTAAAATATTCCGTATGATCATCCACCGGATCCAGCAATTCATTTAACAATTCATTGAGACTGAGCCGGGCGCCGAATTTTGCCACAATGCTGATGAGGCGCGGACTGCCGCCGGTGAGTATTTCAATGGCCCGGACCGTGCCATGGGCGGCCGGCTGGCCGCTGATGTTTTGCCAGAGCGTGTTGCATTCCAGTGTCTTCAACGGTTTTAATTGAAGCATGCGAAACAGTTCAAACAAGGCTTTCCCGGAATGATCGATCTGCTCAAACCGGCTGGTTGCACTGGCCAGAAGCATAATACGCGGTTCATTCTGAAGGGTATGGCGCAATTTCCACCCCACGTCATCCTGCTGCGGGCCAGGTATCTCATTGAACAGGGTATTCAGGTTTTCAACAATCAGGAGCAGGCGCCTTTTCCTTTTATCTGCAAAATCCATGATTCTGGCCATGGCTTTTAAAGAAAGCTGATCATCGTTAAGCTCCAGCAAAAGTTCATCATAGGCGGCTTGAAGCCCTTTTTTTTCTGCGTCAGCCGCCTGCTGAACCACCTGGAACAGACATTCCAGCCAGAACTCACCCATGCTGCCGACCTCATAGGATTCCTCCATAAAGACAATGGGCAGCCACCTTTCCTTTAAGGTTGGGTCCTGCCTGACTTCAGCCGCACAGCGCAGCAGCAGGGTTGACTTGCCGGTCCCTCTCGGCCCGATGACCAGAACATGCTGGTTGGATGAATGGATATTTTCCCCAATGGTTTCCATGATCATTTCCATCTCTTTTGTCCGGACACAAAACAGGGAAATGATTTCCGCGTCACTTAAAAAGCCAATATTATATTTTTTGTTGGATTTCATTTGATACGATCCTTTATCGGTACATAAAAGGTGTTATGCCTGGCCAGCCACCACTCTTTGAGTAGATTTAAAACAAAGGAATATCCGTCTTCATGGGAATAAATATATCCGTCATGCTCAAGGACATAGAGAACGTTTTTGATCGCATCGTCCGCCTTTTCCAAATAATCCTGATAAACTGTTTTAAACAACAGAAGGGCATGGTTATCCAGCGTATTGTTCACAGCGGTTTCAGTGAGCATATCCAGAGCCAGAGTATATAAGGATTCACCAAGAACCTCTTTTAAGCGGCTCTCATAGTGTTCAAGCTCTGAAGTACCCCGAACACTCAGCATAACCTGTTTGAAGACCCGGTCGACATCCGTCGCAAGGATTTGTGTTGTTTCTCGGTGTTGCGCATCGGTATGAAGCGCATCAAAAAAATTCTGAACATAATGTGGAATGCCCGAGCCCAACAGGGCATATATTTTTTCACAAACGCCATCCTGAAGATCTATATCATATTGGTTTGCCAGGGCATTGAGGCATTGGCAGGTTGTGTTTTTATCCCAGGGAGCCAGTTCATAGGCAGGGAATACATTTGTGGCAGCATTGAGGCCTGCCTGTTTCAGGATAGGGTCCAGACCGATACTGCCTGAAATCATAAGATTGATTTTTCCTTTGTGGGCCTGGGCATTTTTTCTAAGCCAGCTGAGAAAAACATCGGTCAATTCCCGGCTTTCCGGCGTAATTTCATATTGTCTATTTTTTAAAAGCCGGTTTATAAATATGGAAAGCTCATCAATGACCAGTAAAACCGGTTTGTCCTGATTCCCCATAAGGTTGAACAGGGCATCGCCTTTTTCCTGCCAGTTTCCGGCATCAAGCCCGGCCCGTATTTTTATCCCGACGTCCAAGGCAGAGATTTCATCAATTCGATCAAGAATTCCTCCAAGAACATTTCCAAACAACCCAATCCCTTTTTCCCACAGGGATTGAACGCCCTTGGTAACGACCACCATATCCTTGATAACATCTTCGGGTGATTGGGCTTCTTCAACATCCATGAAAAAGCAATAATAGTCTCCTGATTGTTTCAATTGACGGCAGAGTTCACGGGCCAGACTGGTTTTGCCCATTCGCCGCTGGGCAGTGAGAGAACAATGCCCCCCTTCTTGAAGCCTTGTCCTTAAATCCGCCAATGCCTGCTTTCGATCAAAAAATTTTTTATCATCTACCCAATTCCCGTATCCCTTGATTAATCTGTCCGTACATTCTCCATTTCACAACAAAATTGTTGTCAACAGTCTTGTTGAAAAATTAATATCATATTGAACAAAAATAAGTACAATAGGTTAAGCTGATAGAACAGGTGATATTATCTACCAAGAAGTGGGTTTAAGGTCTAAATCCTGACGAAGATGAAATCCCTTGGCACCTGCAACTTTCATAAAAGGGTTTTCTTTTTGGGGCCGGTCCGGGAACAGCATAGGTTTATCGATGAAATAAGAGCGCTCTATTGACAAAGCCAGAAGGATTGAAGTACCTGTTCTGTGTAAACTTCGTTCTTCAACTGATAATGGGAGTTCCTATGATTCTGCTCATTGCATTTTATCTGTTCTTTCCGGCAGTGGTTATTTTTCTGTGTCTTAAGTATTCCTTTCTGGATAAAATCGGGGCCGTGTTTATCTGCTATGTGGCGGGCGCCCTGGTTGGGAATTCAGGAGGGCTGCCTGAAAATGCAGCCGCCATCCAGGATGCTTTGAGCGGTGCTTCCGTAGCCATTGCACTTCCTCTTCTTCTTTTTTCCATGGATGTAAAGGCCTGGGTTAAAACAGCCGGAAAGGCCATTTTGTCAATGGCCGGGGCAACGATTATGATTGTTGCAGTTGCCGGATTCGGAAGCGTGATGCTGCAAGGCCATGTGGAGGAGAGCTGGAAACTGGCCGGTCTTGCCATTGGGGTTTATACGGGCGGAACCCCCAATATGGCAGCCATTAAAACCGCCCTTGACGTAAACCCCACCACCTATGTCATCATGCATACCTATGATACCCTTATCAGCCTTGCCTATATCATTTTCTGCATCACCTTTGCCCAGCGGGTTTTTAACCGGTTTCTGCCCCGGTATCAAAAAAATGAAACTCAAAACCCGGGGCTGGGCGGGGATGATGTTGAGGATATCAATTCATACCGGGATATGTTCAAACCAGAAATCATTAAAAAATTATTGCCGGCCCTGCTCCTGTCGTTTTTCATCCTCGGGCTGTCTGTTGGCCTTGCCGGTCTTTTCCCAAAAACCTATTCAACCACCGTCACCATTTTATTGATTACCACCCTTGGCATCAGCGCGTCTTTTATCAAACGAATCCGGAAGATCCAGAGAACCTATTCTCTTGGCATGTATTTTATCCTGATCTTCTGCCTTGTGGTGGGATCCATGGCCAATATCCAGGATTTGGTTCATATCAATAAAGCCCTTTTGGCCTATGTGAGTTTCTGTATTTTCGGGACATTTATACTTCATGCCCTTTTCTGCAGGATTTTTAAAATTGATACCGACACCTTTATCATCACTTCCATTGCCGCTATCTGTTCACCGCCTTTTGTACCCATGGCAGCCAGTGCTCTGAACAATAAACAGATCATCCTGTCGGGCCTGACCACCGGGATTATCGGGTATGCGATTGGAAACTACCTGGGCATCAGCTTTGCCTATATATTTAAAGCATTGATTGGCTAAGGAGAACAAATGATTTCAATTCCTTCACAGGGAAGACCCCACGATGAGATCCTGGATGCCATGCAATTGTTCCGGAAAAATGATGCAGACCATGAAAAAGGCCGCACCTGGTCCCTTGTCTATCATTTAGACCCGGAGCACGACGCATTTTTGAAAACCGCCCATCATCTTTTTTTCAGTGAAAATGCCTTGAACCCCATGGCATTTAAAAGCCTTAAGCGTTTTGAGCATGAAGTGGTTCAGATGACGGCCCGGCTTTTAAACGGGGATGAAAAGGCGGTGGGAACCATGACCTCCGGGGGAACGGAATCCTGTCTTCTGCCGGTTCTGTGTTACCGGGAACTGGCCCGTTCCAGAAAACGGGGAGGGTCTTTACCTGAAATGATTGCCCCGGAAACCATCCATGTGGCCTGGGAAAAGGCAGCCCAATATTTTAATGTCAAGATGATCAGAATCCCGGTATTGGATGATTTTACGGTGGATACTGATATTCTGAAAAAGAAGATCAACAAACGCACTATTCTGATTGTGGCGTCCGCACCTTCCTATCCCCACGGGGTCATTGATCCCATCAAAGAAATCGGACGGATAGCTGTTGAAAAAAACATCCCTTTTCATGTGGACGCATGCCTGGGCGGTTTTTTTCTGCCGTTTATGGAAAAAATCGGATACCGGCTCCCCATATTTGATTTTCGGTGTGAGGGTGTCACCTCCATATCGGCCGATGTCCATAAATACGGGTTTGGGGCCAAGGGTGCATCAGTACTGCTATACCGGAATATGGACTATTTAAGGCACCAGTTTTTTATCCACCCGGACTGGCCGGGCGGCGTGTTTGCCTCTCCTGCCCTTCTCGGCACCCGTCCCGGCGGGCCCATTGCCGCGGCCTGGGCTGCCATGAACAGCCTTGGAATGGACGGGTATTGCAAGATGGCAAAAAGCATCCTGGAAACAACCCAAAAATTGATTCATGGCATCAATGCCATAGCCGGGCTGAAAATTTTAGGAAAACCGGCCATGGGTGTTTTTGCTTACGGCTCCACAGAGCCCCGGATTGGAATTTTTGCCGTGGGGGATATCATGGAAGACCGGGGCTGGCATGTGGACCGCCTGCAGCGGCCCGATGGGCTCCATGCCATGGTGACCCCGGCCCATGAGGCTGTGGCCGATCAATATCTTTCAGATTTAGGGGAAGCCGTTGAAATGGTGAAGTCCAATCCCGGTCTGTCTTCCCGGGGCAATGCCGCCCTTTACGGCATGATCGCCCATGTGCCTTTCAGGGGGCTCATCAAAAAAGAAGTGGGGAAGATGATGGAAAAAATGTATGGTCCGGAGGGGGAAATGCCCATGGGCAATCAGGAAAAGGAATCCTTTGCAAAGCGCATGGGAACAGGCATCTTAAGCCGGATTACAAGATGGACAGCCGGCTTAAGACGCAGATGATTCTTTGGTCTTAGGTTTGGACTCAGACCTTTTTTCCGCAGTTGGGGCAGAATTTAAAATCAATGTTCAAAAAGGGTTCTCCGCACCCGGGGCATTGCCTGGGCAGGGGCCCGAGTTCCACGAGAAGTTCGCCCGATTTCACCGGCACCATTTTTTTATCAAATTTGTAATCAGCGGTTTTGATAACCCTGACCACAATGCCGTCCACGGCGGAGACAACAGACTTTTCCTGTTTCATGATGGTGATATTGAACAATTCCTCGCCTTTTTTGACGGTATCGCCGGGTTTGACATACATGATCCAGAGGTCTCCGTTGCTGGGAGATCCGGCATGATAGGGATTGCCCGGATCAGCCATCATGACCGTATCTGTCCCTTGGCCGGTTGCAGCGGCAACCTTGACCGTATGGGTAAAGACTTCACCGTTCAGGGTGTACCTCACCACGCTCATTCCTTTTTCATCGGGTGGTTCAAGTCCCAGGATTTTCATGGAATGGGGTTTGCCGTCCGTATCCCTGAACTGGAGATCCCGCCCCGGGACAAGGCCTTCAAACCAGACATCCAGGGGCACTCGGTTGGGGTTGCCGAATTCGTTTCTGAACCGGATGGTCTTTAATGCATCCCCAGGGTGGTTCAGATACATGACAATTTCTTCTTTTGTGGGGATGCGGCCGATCTGTTTTTCCAGTTCTTTTTTTTCAAAATCCATATCCACGGGCTCAAGACCTTCCAGGGGAGAGGCCTCGGTCCTGGCTGAAATGGCCTTTTCATAATCCTTTCCAAAGGCGCCGGCATAGACCCAGTCCGGCGGGAAGCCTAAGGGGAGCCGTCCGAATTTTCCAAGGAGAAGGTTTTTAAAGGCATCGTTGCTGTTGCTGTAAAGGATGAGCCTGTCGTTCTTGATTTCATCATTCAGCTCTTCTTCCGGGGTTGAGATCACGGTATCGAGAATCCATAAAAGATGCCGGACCTCTTCTTCCCCGCCCCTCTTGAAAGCGCTGGTCACAGCAAGAAAGGCTGTGTTCCAGGTGATCTGGGAGCCCGGGGTGACATCGTGATACCGGATGATCTGCCGGGTCCCGGCCAGAAATTTGAGCATATGGGGCAAAAGCCGGATATAGCCCTGCTTCATGGCCCCTTCCTGGGAAGAAGAGGTTGCGCCGCCGGGCATGCCGTGGGACACTACATCATGATCAATGCCCTGGAAATAGGGCGCGGTATATTTATCATAATAGGGCATGATCTGTTTTAAGACAAAATTGCAGGTCCGGATCATGTCCTTGTCAAGGCTGGTTTTAAGCCCCAGTTCCTCTTCCAGATAAGCTGCGGTGGAGAGGACTTCTCCCTGTCCGTACCAGCGCACGGCCGCCCCAAGGCCTGTGTCCACGATATGGGCCCCGGCTTTGGCAGCAGCGCCCACTGCCGGGACAAAAAGACCGTCTGTGCAGTGGCGGTGGTAATGGATGATAAGATCAGGATATTTTTTCCTGATGCCCCGGACAAGGCCTGAGATAAATCTTGGAGGGCAGACACCGGCCATGTCTTTTAGCCCCAGGATGATGAGGGCCGAGGCCTTTTTGGCGGAAACTCCGGCCACATAGGCGGTCATGGCGATGATTTCATCCACGACCCCGAGGTAATGGGGGATGTCGAATCCCTTGGTCCAGGAAAGGGAGACAGCCGGCTGAAACACGTTTTTCTGCGAAGACAGGACCACTTCAGCCAGGGGCTTCATGTTTTCGATATGGTTGAGAAAATCAAAGCACCGTACAATATCGTGATGCTCGCAGATAGCCTCACTGGTCAGCTGCATGAGATTTTTTGGCTGGGGTTTATATCCCAGAAGGTTGGTGGATCTCACCAGGACCTGTTTCAAGGAAAGGGGGGCAAAATGGTTCCACAGCCTTGCCTCGTTAAAAGGATAGGTCATATTGGCCATCATGGCCACATGGAAATGGGCGCCCCCGCCGTTTTCAATGGAGAAAAAGCCGCACCGGTCCAGATAAGGCCCGATGATCCGGTCTTCTGCCAGCCGGAAACGGTTCCCGCTGTTGGACTGGGTGATGTCCCTGGGTGTGGTGTCGGAAAAATGAATAACCCCTGAATCCCTTACCTGATCCAGCAGGGCTTTTCGATCTCCCCTGGGGTATCTTCCTTTGGCCGGTGAAGGTGAAAGATCCGGCAGAACCGGTTCAAAGGCGCCGATCCGTTTGTCACTGGTGCCGCGGTAGTCGGAGAGCTGGATATGGGGATTGTACCCCATGGCTGAAATTTCCGCCATGAGCCTTGACAGGCGAAGGGCTTCGGATTCGTTATCCCGGTAGCGCATCAGGCCGGGCCGGGTTTCCACAAACCGTGTATCATACAGACCGGACTTGAATACGGGGTCGGAAACGATTTTCTGGTGAAAGGGAATGGTGGTTTTCACCCCGCCGATGATATATTCCTTTAAGGCCCGGTTCATAACGGCAAGGGTTTTTTCCCAGGTCTCTCCGTGGGCAATGAGAAGGGATGCGGCAGAATCGTAATTGGATGGAAATTCATACCCGCCGGCAATACAGGAATCCAGCCGGACCCCGGGCCCGCCCGGAGAAATATACCGGGCAATATGTCCGGAATTGGGGGCAAAATTGTGTCTTGGGTCTTCACAGTTGATCCTGACCTGGAGGGCGTGGGCCACGGGTTTTGTTTTTTTGCTGTTGAACCGAAGCTTTGATCCGAATGCAACGGCAATCTGTTCTTCCACAAGGTCAATGCCGTAGCGGCATTCGGTAATGCCGTGTTCCACCTGGAGTCTTGTGTTGACTTCAATGAGATAGGGATTCTGGTCTGCATCCACAAGAAATTCCACCGTGGCAAGGGAATAATACCCCACTTCACTCACCAGGGCCTTTGCATATTCTTTAAGCTGTGTCCGCAGGGCTTGTGTCATTTTCGGCCAGGGAGAGGGCGTGATTTCAACCAGCTTCTGGTGGTTTCTCTGGACCGTGCAGTCGCGTTCGTCAAAGGCAAAGACATTGCCGTACTGGTCTGCAATGACCTGGATTTCAATATGACGGACCGAGGTGAGCAGTTTCTCCACATAGATTCTCGGATTCCCAAAAGAGGCCTGGGCCAGGACCGAGGCCTTGGAAAAGGCAGTGTCAAGCTGATCCATATCATAAATTTCATAGATTCCCCTGCCGCCGCCGCCGCCCTCTGCCTTAAGCATGACCGGCAACCCCAGATCCAAGGCCATTTTCCTGGCCTCAGCCATCTCCACGGCATCCAGGGAGCCGGGAACCACAGGGATGTTCAGCCTGCGGGCCAGTTCCCGCACTTTAACCTTGTTGCCCAGAAGCTTCATGGGTTCTGTAGGCGGGCCGATAAAAAGGATGCCCATGTCTTTGCATTTTTTTGGAAAGCTTGCATCTTCCGATGCAAACCCCCAGCCCGGATGGACGGCAACCACCTTCTGTTCCTTGGCAAGCTTTAATATCCGGTCGATTTCCAGGTAGGCTCTGGGATTTTCCCCCAAAAGGATGAGCTCCTGGGCACCGGCAGTGAAGGGGGCGATCTTATCCACATCGGTCACCGTAAGCACAGGGACGGCCATGAGCACCTCACGGATGGACCGGATGATACGCCTGGCGGTGATGCCGCGGTTGGCCACCAGAATTTTTTTGCCTTTTATTTCCTTCACGACCTGGTCAAATGTCTTCATTTTCTTTTTTTGCTCCTTGGCATTTCTGTTAAATCATAAAATTAAATCACCCAGGGAAAAACCCTTCCCTGATGGATGGTTTTTATTCCTTTTATTGTCTCAATGATAAGACTGCCGTTTTGATCTATTCCCAGAATCCGGGCAGGACCGTCATTCTCGCCGGTATCCTCCAGAACCACGGGGTCTCCCTTGAATGCAAGCCGTCTTTGGGCATTTTCAGCAACCAGTGACGGTGCTGAAATCATATCGGGGAGATGGCGTTTGGTCTTAGTAAGAATCAGGTGCCATATTTCCGAAGGTTTTAAATTTACACCAAATTCTTTTAAACAGCCAGCCTTGATGTGAAAAAAAATTTCATTGCGGCTGCTTTCGGGTGCAGACCTGATATTCAACCCCATACCCGCCATGACGACAGGGCCTTTTGTTTCAATGAGAATTCCGCCTATCTTGGCATGACCGATCATGATGTCATTGGGCCATTTTATCATTGCAGGGATATGGAGAGGTTCAAGGGTGTTGACAACACAGAGGGCCGTGGCCAGGGGCAGAAGATTGTCAAGGGTCTGGGCGGAATCCGGGAGCCTCACGGTCGCAAACAGGTTTCCGGAATCCGAGACCCATTCCCGGCCGAACTGTCCCCGTCCCCGGGTCTGGTGTTTTGAAAGGATAAATTCATATTCCAAAATCAGGCCCTGGTCAAACAGGTTCCAGGCAAGATCCATGGTGGAGGTGCAGGTGTCTGTCACATATCCTTTTCGGCCGTCCTGTTCTTCCAGGGTCAGGTCTGAAAAATAAGCGCTCACCCGGTACTCCTGGTCTTCATCAGGCAGGTTGTCACGGTCCTGATGAGGCGGTCATCGGCCTTTTGCCGTGAATACACAAAGGACAAAAAGGTTTTAAATGTCTCAGCCCCTTTCCAGAGAAAGATTTTTTTTCTTTCAGCAAACCCCCGGGCCTCGCTTTTTTCAAGAACGCTGACTGCTAATCCCTGTTCAATAAATGTGGTCTTGGTAATATCATCATTGGCAAAGATTTTGTTTGTCAGTTCAATTCCCTTTGTATAAAGAAAGGCTTTGACCGTGTCCAGAAACGGGCAGGGATGGGTCGGGAAAAGCCATGGCAGGGCCGCCAGGTCC
Organism: uncultured Desulfobacula sp.; assembly: GCA_964619205.1. GTDB lineage: Bacteria > Desulfobacterota > Desulfobacteria > Desulfobacterales > Desulfobacteraceae > Desulfobacula. The sequence goes on from CAZUDE010000001.1 coordinate 343,117, forward strand.
TTAAAATTCAAACCGGTTAACTGATCTTTAAAGGCAATGGGAATGGCGATTTCAAGATCCACAGGGGTAAGATAGAAAGATTCCACCCGGCAGCCCTCATGACTTCCGAAAACAAAACCGCAATCCAATTTCCCTGCTTCAACCTGTTTTAAGATTTCCCCGGTGGAAGAGGTTATGATTTCAAGCTGGATTCCGGGGTATTGGTGATGCAGGTCTTTTATCAGGTCCGGGATTTTCAGATAGCCCGGATCTGAATTGATTCCCAGGGTCACATGGCCCTGGATATCCTGCTGAAGGGTCTTGGCTAAATTCTGCATCTCGGTTGAGGCCAAAAGAATATCCATGGCCTTCTTTTCAATCCGTTCTCCTTCCGATGTCAACTGCATGCCCCTGGAGGTCCGTGTAAAAAGTACGAGTCCCAGCTCCTCCTCCAATTGCCGGATATGGTTTGAAACCGCCGGCGGGGTGGTATTCAATTCAGACGCAGCCCGGGTCACGTTGCAGGTTTTGGCGACCTTGACAAAAGAGGTTAGTTGATGAAATTCCATTTTCCGGTCTCATACAGGGTAAAGGGTCAGTGCGTCCATTCCAAAATTTTTAACATATCATTCAAAAATCACAAATGGATATTTTTAAACCGGGTGAATATCATCTGTTTTTTAACCCTAAAAAAGGAATGAAAAATGGATGTCAATGTTATCAATTTAAAGAAAAAGGCAGCCCTTATCCGGGAGCTTCATGCATATAAGCGTGTTGCCGGGATGAATGAGTATGATTTTAAGCTGGTCAAAGCCCAAAGGGAATTTGTCTGGCACCGGCACTCGGATACGGATGAAGTTTTTTATGCCGTGGAAGGAGGGTTTGAGATTCACCTGAGAGAAAAGGTTCTGACCTTAAAAGAAGGGGATCTGGTCGTGATCCCGAAAAATGTGGAACATAAGCCGGTGTGCAAAAATCTTTGCACGGTTCTGCTTATCGAGCCAACAGGAACCCTGAATACCGGGGATGCCGGCGGTGCCCTCACCGATACCCGTCTTGAAGATATCTGATTCCTGGTTTTTTTTATGAAGGGCATGAAGACTGAGAATCTGTCTTCATGCCCTTCATGGTGATAATAATCATTGGAAATCACAAATCATTTCTGCTATTAAACAAGCCTATGAATATACTGGAATTTACCCTGGATAGGCTGACAGACTTTTTTAAAGCGGAATTCGGCAAAGGCCTGTTCCACGCTTCTGCCCTTTACAGGGAAATTTTCAAATCCGGTAACCGGAAGATCATGTCCATCCCCGAATTTGCCTCTTCACAAAGCTTTGCACAGGCGGTTGAAAAACGGCTCATCCTCTCCCCCGGACAGGTTATCGACACCTTCCGTGAGAATGATCTCATCAAATTTATCACACAGCTCTCCGACGGTCTGAAAATAGAATCCGTGCTGATTCCCATGACAGGCCGCAATACCCTTTGCCTTTCCAGCCAGGTGGGGTGCAGGATGGGGTGCAGGTTCTGTGAAACCGGCAGGGCCGGTCTGAAAAGAAACCTTTTAATTTCTGAGATCATCGGCCAGATTTTTAATGCCAGGTTTTTTTTAAAAGAAAAAATCAAGAATATCGTATTCATGGGAATGGGAGAACCCTTTGATAATTTTGACAATGTTATGGCCGCCATAAAGATCATGAATGAGCAAAAAGGATTTGATATTGCCCTTCGGCATATAACAGTGTCCACGGCCGGGTTGACCGGCGGCATTGAAGCGCTGGGCCGCCTGAAAGTGAAAGGATTAAGGCTTGCCGTGTCCATCAATGCCCCGGACGATACCACCCGGTCCTTTCTCATGCCGGTCAATCGCGCTCATTCCCTCCAGTCACTGAAAACGGCATTGCGAAAATACCCATTGACCCGGCGCGAGTGCTTTTTATTTGAATATATTTTGATAAAGGGATTAAATGATTCAAAAAATGATGCTATAAAGCTTGCAGAATTTATTCGCCCTTTGTCGGTGAGACTGAACCTGATTGCCTTGAATCCTGTAACCGGATTCAATTATGAATCCCCTTGTGACGATGATATGCAGAGGTTTTCCCAAATTCTTGCAGATCACGGCGTTTTTGTGGTCAAACGGTGGAGCAAGGGCCGGTCTGTTGCAGCAGGTTGCGGGCAACTGGGGTTAAAATGCTGAACCCGCAGAATTATTTGTCTGCTTGACACAATCGTTCAACTGTGAAAAGAAGCGGCCGGGTGATAAACAATTTTATTTAAGGTGGTGTATGGCATATTTGGAAGAAAGAAATAAGGCGGGTGAGTATCTGAGGCTTGCCTTGACCTATATTGCAAAATACAATCTGCCTGCCAACCCTGTTAATTATACTGTCTGGTACGAATATGTATCCGGAAAGAATATCAAGCTTAAAAAAGCCATTGATGCGTCTCTTGATGCGGCCAGACCCATCAGTGCGGGCAATGTGGAAACCCTTTACCAGAAATTTGTGGCAGATGGGGACAGGATTGTCATCAGCAAGCTTTTGACCAAGATCGCCCTGATGCTCAAAGATATCACCGGCCATGTTCTTGAAACCGAAGGAGACCTTGCCGGACATGGTAAAAATCTTAGTGAACTTGCCAACCAGATCTCTGAAGTACGTGACTACAATGAGATAAAAGATATTGTCGACCAGATGATCGTTGAAACCAAAGAACTCGTAGATTCCGGAAAACGGCTTCAAACACGGATGAAAATTTCTTCGGATGATCTGAAACAATTGCAGCAGGATCTGGAAAAATCCCAGCAGGAAGCCCAGACCGACGCCCTGACCGCTCTTCTGAATAAAAGAGGATTTGAGAAACGGTTTGAGCTGGAAAGAATCAGGGCAAAACAGAACGAGACACCTTTTTCCCTTGTCATGGTGGATATCGACTATTTTAAAAAAGTCAATGATACCTTTGGTCATCTTGTGGGAGACAGTCTTTTAAAAAGCATTGCCATGATGCTGAAAAGCCATTTGAGAAAAAATGATATTGCCTCCAGATACGGCGGAGAAGAATTTCTTATCCTTTTGCCGGAAACCGGAATTGAAGGCGCGAAAGCTGCGGCCCAAAAAATCAGGGACACCCTGGCCATAAAGGAGTGGAAATTGAAGGAAACAGGAGAAAGCATGGGAAAGGTAACCGTTTCCATGGGAATTGCATTATACAGGTTGAACGAACCTGAACAAGCACTTATCAAACGTGTGGATGATGCCCTTTATCTTGCCAAGAACAGGGGCAGGGACCAGATTGCCACCCAGGATGAGCTTTAAGCAAAACATTGGCTGATGCCTGAGAAGGCTTCCTTTAGGATTTCCAGGATTCAAGAACTTTTTTCGCTCCTTTTACTGTAGTCTCAGACAGCATCCTTTTTGCATATTCCCCGGCATCCGCCATGGACAGATCCATGATGGTCTTTTGAACCATGGGCAGAAACTGGGGGTCCACACTCAGGGTATGGATACCCACTCCTAAAAGAAAGGGGATATAATCTTTTTCATGGGCCATTTCCCCGCACACAGACACCTCAATGCCCTGTGCATATGCAGCTTCGGCAATTTTTGCAATACCCCTGTTCACAGCCGGATGACAGGGGATATAATGATCTGCCACCATCTTGTTGGCGCGGTCCGCAGCCAGAAGATACTGGATAAAATCATTGGTTCCGATGGAAAAGAAATCCGCCTCTTTTGCAAATTCATCAAGGGTTGCCAGAACAGAGGGCAGCTCCACCATCATTCCGATGGACACCGTCCTGTTGAATTCCAGCTCTTCTCCGGACAAGGCTTCCATGCAGTCGTGAACCACCTGTTTGGATTCTAAAAACTCATCTATGGATGAAATCAAAGGAAAAATGATCCGGATGTCTTTTTTTCCGGCAGCCGCCCTGAGCATGGCCCGGATCTGGAATTCAAAGACATCTTTGTGTTTCAGGGAAAACCGGATGGACCGCAGACCCAGCTCGGGGTTGGCTTCTTTGGGGGAATCGCTGTAGGCAAGCGTTTTTTCCCCGCCAGCGTCCAATGTCCGGATGGTAACGGGAAGGGGCTCCATCTCATCAAACAGTTTTTTATAGATAATATACTGTTCTGCTTCGGATGGAAATGTTGCCCGGATCAAAAAAGGGAATTCCGTTCGGTAAAGGCCGATGCCTTCGGCCTTCAAAGCCCTGGCAAGAGGGACTTCGCTGAGCAGATTGATGTTTGCCAGAAGTAAGACCCGCTTTTTATCCTTTGTCCATGTGGCGGTTTCCATGGGCTCGGAACGGACCTGTTTTTCAATCCCGTTTTTTGTTTCAAAGAGCTTAACGGTCTCTTTTTTAGGGTTGATATAAATATTGCCCAGATCACCATCCATAAGAATGGTGGTGTTTTTTGGCAGGTTCAGAAGCCCGGATTCTTCGGCTATGATGAGCGGGATCTGAAGCGATCTTGCAAGGATGGTCACATGGGAGGTTACACCACCGCTGGCAAGAATGATGCCTTTTACACCGGCTGACACATATTTGAGGATATCCGAGGGAAACACCTGCCTTGCAATGGCGATGCTTCCTTTTTCATAAGAGGTTTTATCATCCCCGGATTTGAAATGGTTCAGCATCCGGACACTCAAGTCTTCAACATCCTGGGCCTTTTCCCTCATATAGGCATGGGGGCTGGCCGAAAAAATGCCCATGTATCTGGCCGCGACTTTCCGGACCGCGTTCACAGGGTCTGTGCCGGTGTCGATGAGTTCCCCCATTTTGCCGATAAAATTCTTGTCCTTTAATATCATGAAATGGGCGGTAAAGATAAGCGATGCGCTTTCCGGCAGTTTTTCGGCAAATCCTTTTTGAAGATCCTTCAGTTCCAGGGTGGTTTTTTCAACGGCAGCAATAAAATCCTGTTTTGTAAACTTTTCTTCTCCTGACAGGGGATCATAAAGAATGGATTTCTGCTGTTCATTCAATACAACGGCTTTTCCCAGGGCATATCCGGCAGCAGCCACGCTTCCCTTGACAAAAACAAGGGGCTCTGTGACCTCTGTATCTTCTCTTGTCTGGGAAAGCTCGATCAAAAGTCTTGCATTTTCTATGGAACCTGCAAGCTGGTTGACCACGGCCCAGATGGCTCTTTCATCGGACAATTCAAAATAGCTTTGATCCCTGTGCTGGACCACCAGGACACCGATTTTTTCAACCCCCCGTTTGATGGGAACGCACAAAAATGAATTAAAGGGATCTTCGCCGGCTTCTTTAAAATATTTAAATCCGGGGTTCTTACCGGCATTGCCTTCCCTGACAATGGAAAGAGTCTCAAAAGATCTTCCCACCAGGCCTTCACCAGGCTTCATATGTATTTTGTTGACCGCCTCGGGCTTTAATCCCTTTGTGGCCTTAAGGGTCAGAAGATTTGATTTTTCATTGTAAAGATAAATGGAACAGACCGGGGCATTGAAATGCCGCGCCACCAGATCCACGGCAAGGTCCAGAAAACTTTCCAGATCCGGGCTTCCCGTGACAAGATCGGCCAGCTCACTCATATCAAACAAAAGGTTAAGATAATCCGAATCCTTGTGCATGGCCTTATCCTTATTTAACGATCATAAATGGTTGAAATGACGGCCAGAAGGATCAGGCCGGCACCGATATAGCCAAGGAAGGAGAAATACTCTCCCAGGAATACATAGGCTGTAATGGCTGCCACAACCGGCTCAAGGGTTGCCACAATGGATGCCTTTCCCGCTTCAAGGGTTCTAAGACCCTGATAATAGCAGAAATTGGCCAGAAAGGTGGAGATAAAGGAAACCGATATCAGAGCAGCCCAGGCAAGCGGGGTCTTGTCTGCAAAATCGACAAAGGGCAGGATTCCCAATGCCCCCATGGGAAGCACCCATAAAAAAAGGTTTGCACTGGAATACCGGCCGGAAAAATATTTTCCAATGGTATAATAAAGTGAGTAACAGAACCCGGATGCAAGGCCCGACAGGATGGCTGTCCATCCGATGGTCAGGCTGCTCTGGGTGTTTCCCCCGGTTTTTGAGATCAAAAAGACCCCCAGAATCACAAGGGCCACGGCCATGAATTTTATCCAGGTGAGCTTTTCCCTGTAGATAAAAAACGAGCAGGCAACCACCCAGGCCGGTGCCGTATACAGAAGAACGGAAGCAAAGGCTGCCCCGCCTGTTTTTACGGCAAACTGATAGGCAATGTAAAAAAGGGAAATCCCGAAAAGGGCAAACACCACAAACAAAGGAAAATCTTTTTTTTCGATTCTTGTCTGTTTTCTGATGATGGCCTGGCTGCCAAAACAAACCCAGGTGAGGATGGCACGCCAGAAGGCCACCTCCATGGGTCCCACGCCCTGGGAAAAGGCAAGGCTTGAAAAAATCCCGATGAGGCCCCAGAAAACAGCGGCCATGATGATAAATAGGTATCCGGTTAACATAGCTGGTATTATTATCAGGAAACAGTTTGTTTGGAAACCAAAATCAGACCACAAAAATCAAACTGCCGGAAAAACAAATCGCTGAACAGCAGTGTGAATGGTTTTGAACTTTGTTTGGATTTTTTATTTACAAAGCATTTACATTTATATTGACATTTATATTTTGGATTTTTAAACTGGAGAAAAAATTGATAAAAGAGGGATGCCATGAGACAAAAATTGACCCAGACACAGCAGCGGATGCTGGACTACCTGAAACAGCAGGTCAAGGAAAACGGCCTGTGTCCAAGCCTTCGCACGGCAGCGGCCGGACTTGACATCAGCCATGCGGCCGTGGCCCAGACCCTGAAGGCCCTTGAAGACAAGGCTTATATCAAAAGGGAAGGCCGGTACAGCCGGACCCTTCACATTCTGGAGCATACCGGCGGCCTCTTTGCAGACCAGCGCCAAAAACAGGTTCCCATCATCGGCCGCATCACAGCCGGGCTGCCCATGTATGCCCAGGAGGAATGGGGGGGCAGCCTGATCCTGGATGCTGCCGTTTATCCCGGCCAGAACCTGTTTGCCCTCAAGATCCAGGGCAGTTCCATGAAGAATGCCGGGATTCTGGACCAGGACCTGGCCGTCTGCGAACCCCGGCAATATGCCCGGAACAGGGAAATCGTTGTGGCCCTGATCCACCATGAAGAAGCCACAGTCAAACGATTTTTCCTTTTTCCGGATAAAATCGAGCTTCGGCCGGAAAACCCGGATTTCAGCCCTCAGACCTACGGGTTTGATGAAGTATTGATCCAGGGCAAGGTCATCGGCATTGTCCGTGGCCCCCAGGGCATGGAGGAATAGATGACGGACATGGCAGCCTGCCGCCTTTATATCGGCACCAGCGGGTATTCCTATGGGGAATGGGTGGATTCCGGATTCTACCCGGACGGTACCCATTCTTCCAATATGCTGGACTGCTATATAAAAATTTTTCATACTGTTGAGCTCAACTACACCTGGTACCAGATGCCCAAGGCCTTGGCCATGCAGCGGTTATGTGAAAAAGTGCCGGAACATTTCAGATTTGCAGCCAAGCTCACCCGGACCATGACCCACGAGGTTAAAAAAGAGGGGTGGCAGCAGGAGGTCCTGGCTTTTCGCCAGGGCATGGAGCCCTTGATCCGGGCAAAAAAACTGTTGTGCATCCTGATCCAGCTTCCGCCCTATTTTGAACGGACCATTGATTTCAGGAATTATCTGGCCGCCCTTCTGGACGAACTGTCAAGCCTTCCTCTGGCCGTGGAGTTCCGGCACGATTCCTGGGTCCATGACAAGGTCTTTTCAGAGCTTGAGCGCCGCAGGGTCACCCTGGTCAATGTGGATGAGCCGGACCTGCCCGGCCTTTTCCCAAGACTTTCAACAGTCACCAACCCGGATCTCTTCTATGTCCGTTTCCATGGCCGGAATACCAAAGGGTGGCGGTCCGGCAGCATGCAGAAACAGTTTGACTATGACTATGGCGACGGCGAATTAAAGGAATGGGCGGCCCGGATTCTGACCGAGCTGATGCCGGAAGCCGCAAATGGCGGTATTTTTTTCAACAACCATGTCAGGGGGCAGGCTCCGAAAAATGCATTGCGGCTCATTGATCTCCTGCTCAAAAAAGGCGGACAAAAGACACCATGGAACGCGCCGTCATTCATTTAAACATTGCAGACTTTGCCGTTGCCGTGGAGACCAATCTTGCGCCTTCCCTGAAAGGACATCCCCTCATCATTGCGCCTGAAGGCGTGCCCCGGGCCGTGGTCTATGACATGAGCGACGAAGCCTATAAAGAAGGCATCCGGAAAGGCATGCCGCTTTCCCGGGCCAAGCGGCTGGGCAAAAAGATCCCTGTCCTGGCCCCCAGTTTCAATCGGTATGAGCTGGCTATGAAAGCCCTTTTAAGAGAAACCCTTGCCGTTACCCCCCTTATTGAATATGGACAGACCGACGGCCATATTTTCATGGATGTCACGGCCTCAAAGCGGCTTTTCGGCCCGCCCGTGGACGTGGCCTTCCGCTTAAAGAAAACCTTTAAACAGGCCTTTAACCTGGACCCTGTCTGGTCGGTGGCGACGAGCAAGCTGGTGGCCAAGGTGGCCACTCGGCTGGTCAAACCTCTGGGGGAATATATTGTGGCGCCAGGGGATGAAGAAGCCTTTCTTGCCCCTCTGCCCCTTTATCTGATTCCCGGGCTTGAAAAGACAGATTTAAAGCGGCTTAAAGAATTCAACCTGTTTTCCGTGTCCGAGGCCCGGGGGCTGACCCTGGGACAGCTCAAAATCCCCTTTCTTGAGAAAGCCCCTTTGATCTATGACCGGATCAGGGGCATTGACCCCACTCCGGTCAGGGCCTTTTGCGAAACCGCATCTACTCTCTCGGCCGACCATGAATTTGCCGATGACACCAACCATGCTGCAAGTCTGAGAAAAGCCCTGTATCGCATGACGGAACAGATCTGTAAAGCCTTAAGACACCGAAACCTGCACGGTGCTGCTGCAAAACTCATCCTCTCCTATTCGGACGGGCTTCAAAACACTTCAACATCAAGGGTTTTTCCCTCCACATCCAATGACATGGCCCTGTTTAAAATCTGTCGCCTTCTTCTGGACAAGGCCTGGACCCGGCGGGTCCGCGTCCGGCACATGCGCCTGGTCTGCGAAAAGCTCTGCCCTCCCCTATTACAGGCCGAACTCTTTGCCTCTCAAACCAAAGAAACAAAACAGGCCGCACTGATCCAGGCCATGGACAAAATCCGCAGCAGGTTCGGCCAGGCCGCTATTCAGGCAGGGCTGACCCTGGCAGAAGGCAGGACAGGGTCATGATCCCCTTGAATTCCCGGTCCCATTATTCCTTCATGTGGGGTACAGCCTCTGTAAAAGTGCTCTGCAGACAGGCAAAGATGCTTGGCTATAAAAGACTCGCCCTCACCGACACCGACAATCTGTGCGGCCTTATGCCTTTTATCCGGGCCTGCCGGATTCAGGGCCTGACCCCTGTCATTGGAGCTGAAGTGACAGATCCTCACACCTCTCACCGGGCAGTCTGTCTGGTAAAAGACAGTAAGGGCTACAGCAATCTGACCCGGTTGATCACCCAGCGCCACAGGAACAAAGGTTTTTCCCTTAGAGCCTCTCTGCCGCAGCTTTCAGACGGGCTTATCGTCCTGACCCGGAACCCGGATCTTCTTTTCCCCTGGAAGGACAACGAAGTAGACCTGGCCGTCAACCTGGCCCGGCATCCTCTGTCCCAGGCCCATCCCCTGGTTGAAACTGCAAAAAAGCTTGGCATCCCTCTGGTGGCCACGCCCGGCAGTTTTTTTGTCAACCGGGCTGACAGCGATATCCATCGCCTGCTCAGGGCCATAGATCTCAATACCTGCCAAAGCCGTCTCACCCAAACGGATATGGCACCGGACACGGCTTTCCTGGAATCCCCGGCCGCCTACGGGGAAAGGTTTTGCACCCTTCCCGAAGCGATTCAAAACACCGGTCTTCTGGCAGAAAAATTATGCTTTGCCGGACCTGATTTTGGGATTGTCATGCCGCCCTTAAAGGAAAAGACAGGCTTTTCTGCAGATCGGCTGCTGTATGAAAAGACCATTCAGGGTGCCAGGCTTCGGTATGGAGAAAATTTGTCCGGCCCTGTTCTTCAGCGAATTGATCATGAACTCTCGATTATCCGCAAAAAAAATTTCTGCGAATATTTCCTGGTTGTTGAGAGCATTGTGAAAAAAGCTTCCCGCATCTGCGGCCGGGGGTCGGGGGCGGCCTCCATCGTGGCCTATTGCCTCGGCATCACCAATGTCTGTCCCCTGAAGCACAATCTTTATTTTGAACGGTTCCTGAACCTGGAAAGGACCGACCCGCCCGATATCGATATTGATTTTGCCTGGGATGAGCGGGATGATATTTTAAATTTTGTGCTGGAAGAATTTAAAGGCCATGCCGCCATGGTATCCAGTCATATCCTGTTTCAGCCCAGGATGGCGGTCCGGGAGGTGGCCAGGGTCTTTGGCCTGCCGGATGCGGAAATCGGCAAAATCTCCAAACGGCTCCCCTGGTTCTGGAAACTCAATGAGGCAGAAGCGGATCTTCTTGACCGGATCAGGCAGCGCCCTGAATTCAGGTTCATGGATTTCCCGGAGCCCTGGCCAAAAATCATGGCCCATGCCCAGGCCATCATCGGATCCCCGCGATACCTTTCCGTCCACCCGGGCGGCATTGTCATCACCCCGAACCCCATCGACACCTATGTGCCGGTTCAAACTGCGCCCAAAGGCGTGCCGCTTATCCAGTGGGAAAAGGACGCCACAGAAGAAGCGGGACTTGTCAAAATCGATCTCTTAGGCAACCGGAGTCTTGGCGTGATCCGGGACACCATCTCAAGCATCAGAACGGTATCCGGCAGGTTTGACGATTTTTGCCGCCTTGACCCTGAGGATGATGTTGACACCCAGGAAAATGTGGCCCAGGGCAATACCATGGGCTGTTTTTATATTGAAAGCCCGGCCATGCGCCTGTTGCAGAAAAAAACAAAGGTCGGGGATTTTGAACATTTGGTGATCCATTCCTCCATTATCCGGCCGGCTGCCAATGAATTTATCCAGGAATATATCAAACGCCTCCATACAGGGGTATGGGAACCCATCCACCCCATCCTGGAAGATGTACTGAACGAAACCTTCGGCATCATGGTGTTTCAGGAAGACGTGTCCAAAGTGGCGGTGAAAATGGCCGGGTTCACCCATGCTGAGGGGGACGGCTTAAGAAAAATCATCTCCAAAAAAGACAAGGAGCTGGAACTGGCTGATTTTTATACCCGGTTCAGAAACGGGGCTCTTGCAAACGGGGTGTCAGGGGAAGATATTGAAAAAGTCTGGGATATGATCAAAAGCTTTTCCGGGTATTCCTTCTGCAAACCCCATTCCGCCTCCTATGCCCGGGTTTCCTTCCAGGCCGCTTATCTGAAGACCCGTTACCCGGCAGAGTTCATGGCCGCCGTCATCAGCAACCAGGGCGGATTCTATTCCACCTTTGCCTATGTGTCAGAAGCAAGAAGACTGGGTGTCACCGTTCTCTGCCCGGATGTCAATCAAAGCGATATCCCATGGAAAGGGCACGGCCGCACCCTCAGGGTCGGGCTCATGGCCGTCAAGGACCTTTCTTCCCGGACCATGACCGCCATTGTGGCGGAACAAAAAAAGCAACCCTTTACCGATCCTGGCGATTTTTTCAACCGGGTCCTTCCCAGGGAAGACGAGGCCCGGGCACTGATCCACAGCGGCAGCCTGGATTCACTGGACGTCAAAGACAACCGGGCCTTGCTCCTGTGGGCCTTTGCCGCCCGGCAGAAACAAAAACACGGTGAAAATCAGGAATACACCCTGTTTGAACCCGGCAGCATGGGCAGGTCAATTCCAGCGGCACCGGATCTGCCAAAGGAAAACCCCATTGAAAGGCTTCGAAGGGAGTTTTCAGTGCTGGGATTTTTATGCGCCTGCCACCCCATTGTCCTTTATAAAGACATCCTTTGGCAGCACCACACGGTAAAAGCCAGGGATCTTTCCCGGTTCTGCGGAAAAACCGTTACCTTTGCCGGATGGCTTATCACCGGAAAAGCTGTGAAAACCAAACACGGTGATCCCATGAAATTTCTGACCTTTGAAGATGAAACCGGCCTGGTGGAAACGGTTTTTTTTCCGAAACCCTATGCGCTTTTCTGTCATATGCTGGATTATGGAAAACCCTATTTAATATACGGAAAACTTGATTCCAACTGGGGGGCCATCACCCTGACCGTAGAAAACACCCGGCCTATTCATTTCTTGACAGAAAAGACGAACAACGATAGACAATACGCTTAAAACCAGTCCAACTTGAGGAAATGACATGAGCAATACCAGAATTCTATTTGTTGATCATCATGAAGACATATTAAATCAGCTTGAACCGCTGCTGCAGGAAGAAACCTTTCAAAAAATCTTTGTCAATAATGCCAAGGAGGCGCTGCAAATTCTTTCCACAAAGGACGTCCATATCATTGTCTGCGATCTCATGGTCGACAACATGGACGGACTTACCCTTTTGCAGCTGATCAGAAAACAATTCCCCCATATCATCCGGCTGGCGTTCTGCGAAGAAAAAAACCTCATCAAAATCATTCATTGCATCAATAATACAGACATTTTCAGATATATTGAAAAGCCCATCAAAAAAGAATCTTTGATTAAAACCCTTCATGATGCAGAGGCTCAGTTTTTCCTCAACCGGGACAAATCCCAGCTCATTCTCCAACTTTCCCAGAAAAATGAAGAGCTTAAATATCTGGCCATGCATGATGATCTGACAGGGCTTTACAATATTCGGTTCCTGTACCAGGACTTGAATAACCGGATAAAAGACACGGATCACAGTTTTTCCGTAATTTTCATGGACATGGACAATTTCAAATCTGTAGTGGACACCCATGGCCATTTGAACGGCAGCCAGGCGCTTAAAGAAGTAGCCGGCACCATCATGTCCGTCATCAGCGAACCGGCTTACGGGGTTGCCTATGGCGGAGATGAATTTGTCATCATCCTGCCCGGCTATGATAAATCAATGGCCGTTGAGATATCAAAGAAAATCCAGGCTCTCATGACCAGGACAACCTATCTTGCCGACAAGGGCTTTTCCGTGAGTCTCAAGGCCAGCTACGGCATATCCACTTTCCCGGAAGATGCCAAAGACCTGCCAAAGCTCCTGGCCAAAGCCGATGCCCTGATGTTTGAAGTTAAAAGCAAGGGCAAAAATGCTATCGGCATATAACCCTCCCTGTTTTATTATCTACAAAATTGTCATTTCTGCAAATACCTTTTCATAAAGGCATCTGAGAATCAAATTACCAAAAAAAGACAATAGGCTCGGTTCTTTTGTCACGTTTTTGTTTTAAAAAATACTAAATTAAAATACAAATTTGAAATTTTAAATAATTAATTTAGAAAAAATACACACATTATTTTTTAGCCGACAAAATTATATAATATTTTAGGAGTGTTACAACGAACAATAAAAAAATACAATTTGATTGGCATATGCCTTGCTATAATCAGAGTTGGATATAAACCATTTAAATAGCAAAGGACTTTTACCATGCTGATAAAAAAAACAACCTTCCTGTTTACCAGTATATTGTTACCTAGTGCCTGTGCATTTGCAGCAGACAGTATTATTGATACCGGAGATACTGCCTGGGTTACCATGTCGACAGCTCTTGTCATGATGATGACCCCGGCCGGTCTGGCCCTGTTCTACGGGGGCATGTCCCGGTATAAAAATATTCTGAACACCTTTGCCATGACCCTGGTGGCCTATTGCCTGGCCAGTGTTGTCTGGGTGGGCTGGGGATATTCCCTGGCCTTTGGAGAAAGCCCGAGTCTTTTTATCGGGAACCTGAGTCACCTATTTTTAAACGGTATCGACATCCGGTCCGTGACCGGAAGCATCCCCACGCTTATCTTTGTATTGTTCCAGATGACCTTTGCCTGTATCAGTGTGGCCCTTATCCTTGGTGCAGTAGTAGACCGGATGAAATTTTCCTCCTGGATTGTATTCACAATCCTCTGGGTTACTTTTGTTTATGCGCCGATCTGTAACTGGGCCTGGGGAGGCGGCTGGATGTCCAAAATCGGCGCTCTTGATTTTGCAGGCGGAAATGTGGTCCATATCAATGCGGGCATCAGCGGTCTTGTCCTGACCCTGATTCTTGGAAAACGGCAGGGATATGGGAAAGAACCCATGATTCCCTCCAGTGTTGCCTTTACAGCTTTGGGTGCAGGGCTTTTATGGTTTGGATGGTTCGGGTTTAATGCCGGAAGCGCCCTGGCTGCGAACGGAATCGCAGCCTCCGCCTTTATGGTTACCAACACGGCAGCAGCTGTCAGCGGCCTTGCCTGGCTTTTTGTTGAATGGAAATACAGCAGAAAACCTACCCTTCTCGGACTTGCCTCCGGCGCGATTGCCGGTCTTGTGGGCATTACCCCGGCCGCAGGATTTGTCACATTAACAGGAGCCCTGATAATTGGGGCCATGTCCGGCATCATCGGCTTTTTCGGAGTTGCAGTTATCAAACGTAAAATCGGGTATGACGATTCTCTTGATGCCTTTGGTATCCATGGCCTGTGCGGAATATGGGGAGCACTCGCCACCGGGCTTTTTGCTGCGCCTTCGGTGACCGAAGGCGCAGCAGGTCTGTTTTACGGGAATCCCGGACAGGTCTGGATTCAATTTCTGTCCATCATCGGCACCATTGCCTTCAGCGCAATCGGAACCCTCGTCCTTGTCTTTATTACCAAACTCATCACGGGCGGCATCCGTGTTGAAAAAGAGGATGAACTTGCCGGGCTGGACAATGCCCTCCACGGTGAACGTGCCTTTGAAATAGAATAAAGAAAATCTAAAAACAGGGGTTTTCCCTTATTGATTTTCCCGGTAATATCTCATATAGATATTACCGGGAAACATTAACTTCAGGGAAACCCCAAGAAAGTCGATTATTCACTTCTCTTAAGTTTTTCCCTTTAGCCGCTCAATTTTCCTTAAGGTAATTTTATGGAATTATCAATTTGGTTATTGTTTTCAAGCATTGCTCTTGCGAGCATAATCTGCCATAGTCCTGCAGTCCTTTTGGCGGTTACAAATGGTCGCCGGCAAGGACTAAAAGGTTCAATTTTTTCATCACTTGGGAATATCTGTGGTATTTTCATCATATCAATTGCGGCAATTTTGGGTTTAGGCGCGATGCTGGAAACTTCCGCCCTTTTATTTGCAATCTTGAAATTATCCGGAGCGATCTACCTTCTCTGGTTGGGTATCCGTCAATGGCGGTCAAAACGGCAACTGTTTGAAATACAGGATAAAAGCACTGAACATCCCCATGGGGAGCGCAAATATTTCATTCAAGGCCTATTGGTTGCACTTTCCAATCCCAAGGCCATTTTGTTTTTCACAGCCCTATTTCCACAATTCATTGATATATCAAGACCTGTTGTAATACAGTTTGTGATTCTGACGCTGACATTTATGAGTTACTCATTTCTCACCTTGATGATTTACGCAAAGAGTGCTCATTTTTTTAAAGGCCGGCTTTTTGCCGGAAACAGAAACTTATGGGTTAACCGAATTTCAGGCACCATTTTTATAATTTTTGGTTTAGGAATACTTGGTATCAGAAACAAAACCGCCTAACACACGGCTATTATAAGGAGAAGCTGCACCATGAAACAGATGATCGCCTATTGCGGCCTTGTATGTTCGAGCTGTCCGACATTCCTGGCCACCCAGAATGATGACGACGCAGCCAGAAAAAAGACAGCTGAACTGTATGCAGAAAAATTCGGATTGAATTTCAAACCGGATGAAATCAACTGTGACGGATGTCTCTCAAAGGAGGGAAAGCTTATATCATATTGTCAATCCTGTGAAATCAGAAAATGCGCCATGGTAAAATCCGTTCATAATTGTGCTGCTTGTGATGAACAGCCTTGTGAAAAACTGATAAAATTTCATGAATTTTCTCCAGATGCAAAAAAAAATTTTGACCGCCTGGTGAGGCATTAATGACATGATCCGTGAACTGACAATGGATTATTATGACGGCATTATTGAGATGTTTATAGCCACGCCCGGCGTTACGTTCCGGGAGGCGGATTCCCGGGAAGCAATGGAAAGATATCTGAAACGCAATCCAGGTTTAAGCTTTGTTGCGGAAGAGGATTCTGAAATTTTCGGCTGCATTTTATGCGGTCATGACGGTCGCAGAGGGTATCTTCAACACCTGGTTGTTCGGCCTGAGCATAGAAACAAAGGTGTTGGAGAAGAATTGGTTAAGAAATGCATTGATGCTCTGGACAAAATCGGCATCTCAAAAACCCATATTTTTGTTTTTAAGACCAACGATCCCGGTAATTCTTTTTGGGCCGGTAAAGGATGGCAATTGAGGGAGGATGTCAATATGTATTCCTATAACCCAAGTGAAAACGTGAATGCCTGATTCTTATGGTGAACCATACATTTAAAATATTTTGGATAATAAAAAATTTATAGGCAAGGATATCAGAATGGAAAAAAAATCCGTAAATTTTCTTCGGGGTGTTCCGGCCGAGGAAGCTTTGAAAAAGATTGTTCCGGCTGTTTCAAAAGGGTATGAGGCTGCCGTGCTTAAATATGGACCGGATGTGCTTCAGTATGGGCATTTTACAGGGTTTAAGCCCCTCAGGGAAATCATCGGCAGGCTTCACGGCGTGGATTCAAACCGGGTGGTGGCCGGAAATGGCGGGCTGGAGGTCATTTCCCTGTTTTTTAAATCACTGCCCAAAGAAAGCCTGATCCTGGTGGAAGAGGCCTCCTATGATCGCGTGCTTCTTGATGCCGTTCGCTATGGGCACAGCCTTGCCGGTGTTCCGCTGACCCCTGCCGGCGTTGATCTGGACCGGTTTGAAGAGATGGCCAAGAAGATGAAACCAAAGGTTTTTTACGGCATTCCCTTTCATCAGAATCCCACGGGTATTACCTATTCAAGGGACAATCGGAAAGAAGTGGAACGCATCTGCAGGGAAAACGACATGGTCTGTCTCTGGGATATCTGCTACCAGAGCCTTCGCTATGACGGGAAGGTCAATGACACGGTGGAGATTTCAGATTGGGGGCCACTGGTGGCAAGCTCTTTTACAAAAACCATTACTCCAGGAACCAAATGCGGATATCTCATTGTTCCAGAGAATTATGTGAGTCATCTGACCCAGGTGATCGCCAATACCCGGATTAATCCCAACCTGCCCACCCAGGGATTTATTGCGGAATTTATCATGTCAGGGCAGTATGATGATTATCTTCAGTATCTTTCCCGGCTTTACCGGCCAAGAATGGAAGCCTTGAATCATGCGCTCAAAGCCCATTTTCCGGGCGCTTTTCCCTGTGATGTAACAGGTGGATTTTTTTCTGTGCTGACCTTTCCCGGAGTTTCAAAGGAAAATGAAACCGCTTTTATTGCATCTGCAGGGGAAAATGGGGTCAGCATTGCCTCGGCCTGGGATGCAACCGCACCGGATCTCAGGGCCGACATGCAAAAAAAAGGGCTTTTTATTCGCCTGACCTTTCCGGCCTGTGACCCGGAAAGTATTGAAAAGGGAATTTTAAGGCTTAAAGAAACAGCCGATTCATTCGGATAAAAGAATTCAGATACTTTATTCTTAGATTGTAAGAATGGGTCAGGGTGTCCCGGGTCGGCAGCGGCCCTGCCGGATCTCTTCTACCAGGTCGGCCAGGGTTGCAACCGGGTGATCAAATACGGTATAAGCCCTGCCGACCTTGCCCGGGCCGTGACAATCACTGCCTCCGATCTGTGGCATATGGATGGTTTTGGCCATTTTTTCGGCTTTTTCATTCCATTCCGGCAGATTGCCGCCGTTAATGGTTTCGACCGCATCAAAAAGGGATTTGTCAAAGGCAAGGTCTGCCATGGACTCCACAGGTCTGAACGGGTGGGCAGGAACGCAGATGCCGCCTTTTTTTCTGACCAAAGTCACAACCTCTTTTGTATCAAGACCAATATATCGTCCCCAGATGTTCCAGGAATCATCCAAAAGTCCGAATGCCAGAAGATGACCAAGGGTTGTGGAGATTTCAACCCCGCGAAAGACATAAAAGCCATGGGGAATTTTGATTTTTTCGACAGGCCCTGATGCTTCAACGCTGAAATGGTCTGTGACACATATGCCGTCAAGCCCTTTTTCAATGGCTTCCCGGATCAGGTGTTCGGGCTCAAAAACATTATCCATAGAATATTTTGTATGACAGTGAAGATCAATTTTCATAACCTAAGGATATATCACTCCTTACCCTTTTTCCCTTTGAGTTCAATATACCAGTCATCTTTCCCATAAATTTCATCCATGCAGTGAGGACACAGGCTGTGACTGAACAGGGCTGTGGAATGTCTTTCAAAATAGCTTTCCAGCTGGTTCCAGTATCCTTTGTCATCCCTGATTTTTTTACAGCTTGAACAGATGGGGATAAGCCCGCCCAGGGTTTTTACGTCTTTCAGGGCTTTATTGAGCTTTTTAATGAGTTCTTCTCTTTCAAATTCAGCTTCTTTTTGCTCAGTCACATCCTTATGGATTCCTGTGCGGCGAACCGGATTACCGTTTTCATCCCATTCTGAAACCCTGCCCCGGGCATGAATCCATCTGTATTTTCCATCCTTTGTTCTTAACCGGAATTCCAGGGACCAGCCTTTTCTTTTTCGGATCTGCTCATCCACAAAAGAAACGACTTTTTCCCTTTCATCCGGGTGAATGAGGTTTTTCCAGGTTTCCCGGCTGGCCGGCATTTCATAGGGGTCATACCCCAGCATGGTATAATATCGGGGGCTGAAATAGACCTCATCCCTTTTCAGATCAAAATCAAAAACACCGTCATTGACCGCTTCAATGGCAAGCCGCAGCCTTTCTTCGGAAGATTTTACCCTTGAAAGCTCATTTTTCAACTCCTGAATATAAAATTCAAGTTCTTCATATGTGGGTTTTTGATCCATAACTTTTTTCCAGAAAAACCGGTTGATTTGTTAATTAAATCTGTGAAGGATTGCTCCAGAAACTGCATCCACGGATGGTACGCCGGTTAATACCATGGCCTGTTCAAGTTCTGTCCTGATCTTATCGATATAGAGTTCCACTCCGCTTTGAAGACCACCTACCGCAGCCACACTGAAAGGACGTCCTATCATAACAGCATCTGCGCCCAGTGCCAAGAGCTTTAATACATCCCCCCCGGTTCTGACCCCGCCGTCGGCAAGAATGGTGATCTTTCCCTTGACCGCTGCGCTGATGGCCGGCAGCACAGTAGCAGCTCCAGGGGTATAGTCCAGGACCCGGCCGCCGTGATTGGATACTACAATGGCATCTGCACCGGCGTCCACGGCAAGTTTTGCATCCTCCACCGTCATCACGCCTTTTAAAATAAATTTTGCAGGTGACTGTTTGATGATCTGTGCAAGCTTTTCAACGGTTTTGGGTGTGACCGGCCGTCCCATTTTCTTTAAGGTGATGAGTCCGGCCGCATCAATATCCATACCCATGATATCAGCCCTGCTTTGTCCGGCTTTTTCAAGTTTTTCAAACAGTTCCTTATCCGCCCAGGGTTTAATAAAAGGGATGCCGTGACCGTCTGCTTCCTTGATGATGCCAAGGCCGGTCTCATGGATAAAATCCGGAACCCCGTCTCCTGTGCATCCTATGATTCCTTTTTCCCGGCATCCAAAGATGATGGATCTGATATAATCTTCCTCAGACACCAACCCGCCCATATTAAATGACACACCGCCGATGGGAGCAGCGATGACCGGCATGGAAAGCGTTTTCCCGAGGATGGAAACAGAGGTGACAGGGTCTACTACGTCATGGATCAGGCGCATATTGAATTGGATCTCTTTTAAGGCCTTGATATTGGCCCTGAATGAAGATGCCGTCCCAAGCCCCCCCATGCCGGGCACTTCCCCGGCGCAGGCAATCCCGTCACATTCTCTGCAGACCCGGCAATATCCTTTCATTAATTTTTTGGCATTCTCATAAATATCTTTCATAGATTTCTTTTCCTTTTTTCATCAAGTATGAATATTAAATGGATCTGGCGATTTCATCGGCTTCGCTGATGCAATACATCAAATGCCTTGGCGATTTTGCATCACCGATAAGATGGAATTTGGCCCGGCTTTTTTTTTCAAGACCTTTTGCATCCCTTATGGGGCTCTGCTTTTCCGAAATCACCACGGTATCAAATCCCGTCAGGGTAATTTCTTCGCCGCCGGCTTTGAATACGACACCATCATCAATGAACTGCCGGATGGACACAGTTTTATATAAAACAACATTTTCCTTTTTAAGTCGTTCCCTTAAATAATACCGGTCATTGCTGGACATTTCCTCGGCAAAGCTTTTCTTCCGGTTCAGCACCACCACCTTTTTCCCCTGGTCTGCCAGAAAATCCGCGGTGATGAGTCCGGTCATGCCGCCGCCCAGGACAATAAAGGCTCTGCCGGTCGTTTCCTTTTCGCTCATCACATCCACAGTGGTGACAAGGTTCATTTTTGCCTTGAACAGCCCTTTGATCACAGGCATATCCGGCATTGAACCCGTGGATAGAATCACATGGTCCGGTTGAATGTCACGGATCAGGTTAAGGGATAATTCAGTGTTGTAGAGAATTTCAACACCCAGGGTCTCCAGCTCCTGTCTAAAAAAATTCAGGATATCATTGAGTTCGCTGCGGCCCGGCGCTCTGGCAGCCAGGGACAGGAGCCCGCCAGGGGCGTCTTTTTTTTCACAGACCCTCACCCGATGTCCCTGAAGGGCAAATTGCCTGGCTGCCGCAAGACCGGCAGGGCCTGCACCCGTAATCAGAACCGTCTGTTTCAAGGAGGGCAGTTTTTTATCCTTGAGCTTATATTCCCGTCCCACATCCGGATTGACCACACAGGACCCCGGTTCTTTGGCCAGCACGGCATGAATACACCCGAGACAGCACCCGATACAGGGGCGGATCTTATCAAATTCGCCTTTTTCTGCCTTTTCGGGATAATAGGGGTCTGCCAGAAAAGAGCGTCCAAAAGCCACCATATCGGCCTTGCCCTCCCGGATGATCTCTTCGGCATGCTCCGGATATTTGATCCGGCCCACGGTGATGACGGGAATACGGACATGTTTTTTGACTTGTTCGGCCAGGTGAACAAAACACCCGTGGGGGGTATACATGGACGGGATTGTCAGTTCAGTGGAACCGTAAACCCCGCCGGACACATGGAGATAGGCAATGCCTGCTTTTTCCAGCAGGGGCGCAAGCCTTACCGTGTCTTTGAGTTCCCAGCCGTTTTCAATATAATCGTTTCCATTGATGCGGATGCCGATGGGAAAATCTTTTCCTGTTTTTGTCTGAATATCTTTAATAATTTCACACAAAAACCGGGACCGGTTTTCAAAAGATCCGCCATATTCATCGGTTCTTATATTGGAATTGGGTGCTAAAAACTGGTTGATCAGGTATCCATGGGCGCCGTGCAGTTCAACAAAATCAAACCCGGAGTCCTTGCATCGCCGGGCCGAATCCCCGAAACAGGAAACCAGTTCTTTTATTTCGTCGATTTCAAGAGCTCTGACTTCGCCCTTTACCACGGCCGGCGCCGGTATGGCAGATGGGGCCACTTTTTCAGGCAGATAGGACTGGCGGCCGCCATGCATGAGCTGAACCCCGAACAGGGTGTTGTAGGGTTTGACCCGCTGCACCATATCCTTTAAGGCCGGGATGCAGTCGTCATTATACATCTGGGGCAGATCCGGCAGTTCCTGACCCCCGGGATGGACGCTTCCGCCGCCCACCAGCATCATGCCCACACCGCCTTTTGCCCGTTCAACAAAATATTCCACAAGCTGGTCCGTGACACAGCAATTTTCGTCCACACCGAAATTGATGCTCATGGCAGACATGAGAAACCGGTTTTTTGCGGTCAGATTTCCGATCCGGATAGGGCTGAAGAGATTTGAAAGCATGCGGTTGCATTCCTTTTGAAAGTTCACTTGATTCAAGAATAAAGCCAGGGCGCCAGTATAAACGGATTTTTCATATGGGCACAAGGGTTTTTAATAAATATTTAAGATATTCAACCTCTTTATTTTTCGGAGAGGTCCTCCAGAACAGCTTTTATGAAGTCTTCAAATTCTGCCGCAGCTTTTTTATCCCGGATAAGGGAGCGGCCTGTGACGCTTTTGAAAAATTTTGAACATATGGTTCTCTGACCAATGGTGAATTCTGTGGAAAATCCTTTTTTTGAGGTATCCTTTTTCTCTTTTACCTCTGTCATGTCCCGTTTGCCGTGGGGCCGGTTAATGATATGGGAATAGTAGATCAGGGCCCGGTCCAGAAGGATATAAAGAAACTGGATGTTTTTGGCGGGTCCAAGCCTGAGCATGTCGCCGCCCAGCCGGATGCCGCCGGGTTTGTTTTTCGCCATTTTACGCCCGCTGAACAGGGCCGAGGCTGCACCCAGCACTCCTCCGATTGCGGTAAAAATCCCAAATGTATGACCGGCTGCGGCTGTATCAATCATAACCCCCATCGTGCCGCCGACAATGGCTCCGGCCGTTATCAGCTGCTCCTTTGTCAGACCCAGAAGCTCCCAGGTCTGTTTTGAGAACAGGTCATGATTGAGAATGGAATAATCGGGCAAATGATACTCAAACAGATGATGTTTAAACAGAGTTCTTAAATTTTTAAACATCTGTGTTTCAAATTCCTTGATCCGGGCCTGGTATTTTCCATTGAGTCCTTCTTTGAGGGCATTTTGGTCAGAATCCGTTGTGACGGGTTCGGAAATAAAAAAAGACAGGCTCTGTTCAATGGCACGGCAGATGGCGGCACAGGCCAGGAGATTTCTTTTTAATCGGTCCTTTTGAAAGGCAATGATAACATCCGAAAGGCTTTGTTCCCATTCCTGATCAATGGCCTTAAGGCTTTCCAGCATTTTGATGCGCTCCGTGAAATTTGCCGTGTTTGAATTGAAAATGCGGATGGAATTGAAATGCTTTCGAAATTCATTTTTCCAGTCTGAGGTATAATCTTTTTCATGGGTCTTGGAATTGATGACGGCCATCCTGGGGCGGCCGGTCAGTCTTAAAATTTCCATTTCCGACAAGTCGTCATCCCGGACCGGCCGGGCGCCGTCCACCACATAAATAATGCCTGCGCCCTTGGCCACAGGTTTTAAGAGTTCACAGTCGTCAGAATAAAACGGATCATTTTTAAAGGTTTCGATAAAGGAAGCTATAATTTCTTCCGGGTCTCCTTCAAATTTCCTGAACCAGGCAAGGGTCTGTTTGGGGACCTGGAATCCGGGCGTATCCACAAACCGGATAATCTCTTTTCCGTCAATTTTAACGGTATAGGCAGTTGATCTTTTTGTTTCACCGGGTATCCGGCTGACCCTGATGGCATCGTCCTCGGTCAGGGTGGACACCACGGACGATTTGCCTTCATTGGGGTGGCCCAGAACGGCAAATTCAGGCACGGTAAGGGAGGAAGGTATTTTTTCCATTTATAACAGCCCCATGACTTTTATACCTGGATCTCCCAGATTGAACACCGATTTTTTCCAGATTTCAAAATTGATATCTGTCTCATCCATACAAAGGGTTTTTTGCCCGGCCTCCCTTGTGAGTAAAATCCATAGCATCATTTCTTTTGGCATCACGGATTTCAATTCCCGGATATAATAAAGAAGCCCCCTGATGGGCGGCTGCCAGGCCTCATGGACCAGAACAACCTGATCTGCACCATGGTTTTTGATCCTGCTCAAGATATCAGCATCCTTTTTTGGGTCTAACGCGACCTTGATCATTTCTTTGACATCAAAAAAAAGGCGGGTACGGATATGGTGGTTGATTTTTTGCCCTGCCTCGTCAGAATAGACCCCCTGCGGGGCCAGGACCAGTGCCTTCCGGGAAGCCGCCCCTGGGATTGAGGGCTTGAGGAAAGGCTCGCCCGGCAGGGCCGGACCCTCTGCTGCTGTTCTTTCCAGGCAGGGATCTCCTGTATCCACATCCAGAATTGATGACTGCATCCGGATCAGTAAGGGCCTGAAAACCGGCCGGTTAAGGCTGAACCCCCTAAGAACGGTGTATTGTGCAATAATGCCCGTAGCCATCAGAAGTCCTCTGGGGAGAACGGTATAAAAAAGAATGCCCAGGCACAGGAACGGCCACCAGGAAACCAGATCCCGGGTGGCCAGAACCGAAATTCCTTCCTTGAGGATGATCCTGGACCCTTCAATCTGGGACAGGGTGGGATGGGCCAGATTTTCAGGCATAAACCAGGACCAGGGAAGGGCAATCCAGGTTAAAAGATCATGGATTCTTTCGCTGGTGGTCATGAGGGTGGACTGCCACCCGAAGGCCATGTCGCTGACAATGACCCTGAAAAAGGTCCCGCCAAGGGCACCGGTTGCAAAACAAAAAGCAAACACCGAGGTCAGAATAAAAATCGGCCAGAAAAAAAGCGTTTTGTATTCCCGGTTTTTCATCCGGATGAGAACAGAGGTATATTCCAGGGTATCAAGGCCTTTTTTAAACAGTGGCCATTCTATTTTTTTTAATAATCCCGGCAGGAGTTGAAAAAGAAAGGAAGATAAAAGTGTATGAAGCACGGAGTTTTGGAGCCTGTTTTTTTTTAATTTTATTTTAAAGTGCCTCTGGAAAAGAAAAAAAATGGTGATGAGGGTCAAGGCAACCTGAAGAAAAATGAAAAGAGAGATAAAAACCGCGACATTGACAGGCCTTGTGCCGTGGTAGGCAAGAAATGACCAGGCCAGCGACAGCCCTGAAAGACCGCCGGAAAAAATCATGAGATATGTCATAAAAGAATAGAGGGACAAAAAGACCGCCCCCGGAAGGAGGGGGGTCTTTTTTTTCTCATAAAATTCTTGCCTCATGGCTTGAAGCCATGCCATTAATAGCGCTTCATCAGTTTGGCAGGTTTCCCTGCAAAGCCCGTGGATTTTTTTGTCCCTTTCCTCCCGCAGTCTGATATCAGTTTCAGAATCAAGGGCATCATCAAGGTTGACCAGATAATCCAGATCAATGATGTCTTTTAATTTGAAGGTCATGGCATGTTTTTAACAGATCAGCATCTTTTTCACAATCGCTCTTAGAAAAGGCATTCATCCGGTTTAAAAAAATCAGGATTTGATATTGGGGTTCCGGATCTTCTTATAATAGGAATCTGCCTGGTAAACAGCAGCCAGCGGGTTATGCCCCGTTACCCGATCCTTAACCGCCAGAACCGTTGTGGGAATATCCGTAAATTTTAAAAAAAGTGTGTCATGGCCCACGCATAATCCTAAAAGGACATTAAAATCGGCTTTTTCATAATTCAGGGCCTTTGCCTGGAAAATAGGGTTGCACATGGCTTCATCGGTTCCCTTATAGATTTTTTCATCATCACTTATGCCGATGGTATCCTTGGATGTATTTCCTGCCTTGCAGCAGACAGAGACCACTTCGAACCCGTATCCTTTGAAAATGTCCTCAACGGTCTTTGCTTCCTTTGAAAGCCCCAGGCAAAAGGCAATGCCAATGCGCTTATACCCCATTTTCAATGCAAATTCACAGGTTTCAACGATCCGTGTCTTGCAGGGCTGCATGACATAAGGCTGCTGATCCCGGTTGGCATAGCATTCTGCTTCCTGCAAAGAGGCATTGTAGGCGAATTTTTTGATATTTTCAGGCCCATAGGCCCTGTTGGCTTCTTCCAGCACCTCTTTGCGTGTCAATGTGGGACATCCCTTGTGTCCTTTGCCCTTATCTGAAAAACAAATTTTCTCGGGCACATCCAGTGCGCAGGAAGCACAGGAGGGAGTAATTTTCTTTGTTTTTTTATCGGTCATTCTTATTCTCCGGAAATCAGGTTTGCATAAAGATTATGAAATTGTATGCGAACTTCTCCTTACCGTCAAGAAAGGACTTTTTTTAAATCAAGACAAAGCATTGGGTCCGGCAGCCTAAAATGTGTATCCCATGGAAAAGTGAAAACTGCCCGGACCTTCATGGGGTTGGGGGTCAAGTTTATGACCGTAGAGAAACCCGATGGGACCCACCGGTGTTATATATCTTAACCCAATGCCGGCAGAATCCCGGAAGGATTCGGTAATCCCGCTCTCCTGGGTCATGGTCACGGTTCCGATATCATAAAAAAGGCTCAGCTCAATATTCATTCCAAGATCATACCGGGCTTCCAGGGAGCCGAGCATGGATTCCCTCCCCCCCTTTGCCTGTCCCTGGGCATCGGTTCTCAGGAGGTTTTCATCAAACCCCCTGACTGTGGAAGCGCCGCCAAGATAAAACAACTGGTCCTCAGGAACATGAGTGTTGCCGCCATAGGGCTGGATAAATCCATAGCGGCCCCGGACGGCAAAGGTGAGCGGAGTTAAAGGCGTGTAATAATACCGGCCCTCTGCCTGGTATTTAACAAAATCATCAAGATCATTTTCAACTCCCTTGGAAATATTCAGGTTCAGGGTTGAAAAAAGGCCTTGCCTTGGCCTGACAAAGGAATCTGTTGTTTTGAAAACCAGGCCCGGGCTTGTGACAAAAATACTTCTTGACTGGTAGGATTCTTTTTCCGATTCAGTAAGCGATTGGGGATTTGAAGAATATTGCTCCCTGTATTCATAAACAAAGCCCAGGTTTGCCGTCAGTTTTTTATCAAAAAAAGGCCGGGAAAAGTCCTGGGAAACACCAGTCATCTTTGTTCCGAAGTCCTTGTTGAATTCCTCCCGGTCCTCGGCATACAGCCGGGTTGTTGATGCTGTTAAAGTAGATAAAAATTTGGGGTCGGCAAGAGAGGCATTCAGTTTATACCCGATCTGGCTGATCTCAGCTTCTGTCTGAAGGTCAAGGTTTCGGCCTGTAAAATTTCTATCCCCTAAAAGGGTATTCAAATAAAAATGGCGTTCCGTATCAAACCCTGTGCCTGCTTCAAACACATAGGGTTTTTTTTCAGTCACTTCCACCACGATATCCACTTTTTCATCTGCACTTTTAAGGCCAACCGTTTTTACCCTTGCAGAATCAACAGCATTGATGCCTGTTATCTTTTTCTGGCTTTCAAGCAGTTTTGAAAGCAAAAGGGGGTCGCCAGTCCGGACCTCCATTTCATTTTCCAGGATCTTATCTTTTGTTATAAAATTGCCTGAATAAAAAATCCGGCCGATTTTTACCCTGGGGCCTTCAGTGGCCTCATAGGAAAGACTGGCCCTGGATCTGTCTTCAGAAAAGGTTGTCTGCGCCTTTACGCTGGCGTGTGGATATCCGGCCTCGGAAATTTTCTGTTGAAGGTTTTTTTCATCGATTTCAACCATGGATTCATCAAACACCATACCCGGTTTGAGGTTCATGAGGGACAGGGCGTCTTCTCTGGAAAAAGCCTCTAATTGATTGATTTCAATCCTGTCTACAACCGTTTGAATCCCTTCTTCAATCAAGAGACGGATCTCAACAGAATTCCAGTCAGCTTGATCAGAGGGGATTTTCTGAATTCTGATATCTTTTTTTACAAGGGTTTTTGCAAATCCTTTACTGCCATAGAGAGCGGTTATGGCCCGGATATCGTCATCCAGCACTTCAGGCACATAGACTCCAGACCTTCCCATTGCCCCATCCACTCGGGTCAAAAGGGTTTTTAGGAGTTCATTTTCCAAAAGCGCCTTGTTGCCGGAAAGCAAAAATTTTGTCACCCGGTAGGGGTGACCCTCATCAATCTTCAGGATCAAATGACGATTTAATGGGGCCACGGGATCATCATCCACAACCTGGTGTTCAATTTCCGCATCAAGATATCCGTTTTCCATATAGAGGCGCTTCAGGTTCCGGAGGGCTTTTCTGACCCCGAAATTATTTTTATTCCCGGTTTTGAACAGGTGGGCCATTTCTTTTTTCAGTGTAAAATCAAGGAACCGTTTATTGCCCTGAAAAGAAATGTCATATTTCGATCCTTCCTGAATATGAAAAAGGATATTCAGTTTCTTTTTTGTTTCATCTTTTGTTATTTTTGCGTCTGCCCGGACATCGAAAAAACCTTTCTGGCGATAATAAGACATGATTTGCTTGATATCTTCATTCAGATCTTTTTGGACAAAGCGGTCAGCGCCAGCAAAAAGGACCGATGCCTTCCATGTTTTGATGCGCAGTTTCAGGGCCGCAGCAGAAATGTTTTGGTTGCCTTTAAATTCAACCCTGTCAACTTTGAAATATTCTTTTTTTTCAATATGGATGGAGAGGGTATAATGTCCGTCTGTTTCATCCTTTTGTGCCAGGATTTTAATCTGAGGATCAGTATACCCTTGTTCCTTAAAAAGGGCTGTCACTCTGTTAACCTGATCATCCAGTTTTTCCTCTGAAAAGGCATCCCCGGTCCGAAGGCTCATGGCATTCAAGATTTCCCTGTGAAACAGGGGAAAGGCATTGTGGATGACAATATCCTTTATCCTGCCAAAAGGAGTCAGAACAAAAAGCAGCCTGATACCCCGGGGGCTCTTCAACGGGTCTTCAACATGAACGGCCTGAAAGAATCCGGATTCAACCAGCCTTGAGACGGACTTTTTGATCTTTTCAAGGCTGTAAAGATCCTGTTCCTTGACAGATATCAGATCCCTTGCCTTTTGCTCCCAGGAAAGAGCCCCCTTTTTTATACCTTGAATCTCAATGGCAATTTGACAAATCATCTGGCCCTTGAATTTCTCATTCTGATTTGGATCTTTTTCAAGGGCCGGGCAGGGGTGACCATAAAAAATCACCATCAGTGTTATAACGGCCAGGGCCCTGACCCAAATTTTATATTTTCCCTTATTCTGCATTTGTCCTTTTTTTACCCCAAGTGCATGAAAAACGCTCAGCCTTTCAAATATCAACGGAATTCCAGCCTGTATTTCAACTCGCCTCCCATTTTTCCGCCCGAATCCTGAAACCCCCTCATGAGAAGATTTTCCATGAGCTTATAGAAGGTTGTGACCCGCTGAACCGTATCTCCGGATCTTGTATCCACATCATAGATCACGCCCATCTGTCTTGACAGATCTTTGCCCACAGTGACCCGGACTGCCTGTGATCCGGAACCGTCCTGTTCATCCATTTTGATTTCCAGTTGATCCACTCCGGTCGCTGCTTTCAGGTTTTTCTGGAGGGCCTCGGCCAGAAGGCCTGACACAACCCGGCCGGAGGCTGCCTGTCCGTTTTCCTGGGTCTTTCCCATCTCCTTTGTAGTTTTCCCAAACGCAATAAGGGAAACAAGATCGGCATGGGATTCCGGCGGCTCGGAAAACAGCTGCATGTCCAGATTGTCCAGGGGGCCTGAAACCATTAAAAAAATGGTCCAGGCACGGAGTTTCATTTCACCTTCAATATCAATTACCGGGTCTGTTTTATAGGGGTTTATAAAATTGATTTCCCCTTTTTTGACATCAAATTCCGATTTATAAAAATTGATTGTGCCGCTGTCCACTGTGGCCCTCCCGGCAAGCACCGGGGTCCCTGCCGTTCCCCGGACGGCAAGATCAGGGCTCACGGCAAGATAAGCCATGTTATTATCCACAAGAAGCGGCTCCTGGCCGGTGACAAGAATATTTAAAGACATGCCGTCCAGAATCGGATTTTCTTTTTTAAAAAGAAGCGGTTCAATCTTTCTTGTTTTTTTTATTGCTGCAGACACCAGATCAACATTTCTGTAATACCGTCCTTCCAGCATACGGATCTCTCCTGAAAGCTCTGATTTAAGGCTGGTGCCTTTAAGGGTCAGGCGGCTGTCAAGCGTCAGTTCCATCATATCCGGGATGTCCAGAGGCAGCTGATGGGCATTCAATTTCAGGTCCATGTCTTTCAAAGATCCGCCGGATAGACCCAGGCTGCCGCCAAGTTCAACCTGCCCCTGGTCTATATTACCTGAAAAACGGATAATTTCTATTTTTTCAGGTGTCACACGGATATGTCCGGAAATTTGATGAAAATCCTGCTCCAGGCGATCCATGGTAAAGGCAAGTTCATCAAAGCCAAGATCCAGAAGAAAAAGCGGATCTGTAACCTTGCCCTTAAGGGATGCTGAAATGTTTATCTTTCCCCTGGCTTTTTCCATGTCCTTAACAAACGGGCGGATGATTTCCAGGGGAACAAATCCGGATGCTTCCAAATCAAGGGTTTTGCCGGGGAAATCCCTCCCTTTGATCAAAAGGGTCCCGGTCTTGATATGCAGCATTTTATTCTCAAGGCCAAACCTGATATCAAGCGGAGCCATTTCATGGCTGGACACCTTGATGTCCTTGATATGAATTCTCCCTTCAAGGACCGGGTTTTCAATCCTTCCTTTTGCTGTTGCATCAATGGACAGGACAGCTTTCTGGATATTTTGTTTTTGCAGGGCGTCAATTATGGCCAGATCAAAATCGTCTGCCTTCAGGCTGATATCAAGCGTTCCGTCTGCAAGCGATACCCTTCCCCCGGCCTTTACATGGGAAGTCTTTGCCACATCAGCCCTTATTTCGTTTATTTCAATGATCTTTTCTCTTAAGGCTGCCTTGGCGGAAATCCCTTGGATTTTCCTGCCATGGATCAGAAGATCCCGGCCGCTCATGTCAAAATTTGCAGAAGGGTTTTCAACATCCCCCCAGACCTTGCCCAGAAGCGAAATTCTGCCTTTCATATCAGGCATGAAATCTTCAAGAAAAATCCTGCCTCCGTACAGGGTAAGGTCCATATTTGGATTGGCAGCCATTTTCCGAGAGCCGGGTCCGGGCATCACAACACTGCCTTGCACCCCCAGCCTGGAATTTTTATTGGAAAGGTCAGCCCGCTCAATGGTCAGAATCCCTTTGCTGATTTTCAGATCAGCCGCCACATCCCCTATTCTGTTTTTCTTTGCTTCAATGTCTTTTCCGTTAACCACAATATGGGCTGACGGCGCAAAAAGATCTCCATCCACTGCTGCAGTTATATTCACAGGCCCTTTTGCGCTGACCGGGATAAAATTTTCCAGCCAGGCAAGATGTTTTGCATCCAGGTGAAACTGCCCGGACAGAGTCATGGCTGAAACGTCAAACCCGGGCATGACGAGACTCCCCTTGCCCTTGAGGTTCATTTCTTTGGAACGGATATCCAGAAATTGGATATCTGCTGTGTGTCCTTCAAAACCCGCCTTGAGATCGACCAGAATATCCATGGCCGGATAAAGAGGGTGACACACGATTTGTTCCGCCTTAAGCCCCCATGAAACATCAGCCTTTATTTTCCCCGGAAGCACGCCTTTTCCCTTCAGGACAGCCTTGGACGAAAGCCTGCCCTTAACATCATCTTTTAAAAGCGGGATTTTTGACATATCCGGGAGATCCTGATTTAAAATCAATTCATACCGGATCTGATCCAGATCCTTAGTTTTGGGAAAAAAACCTTCAGGAAAGGCCTCTTTCAAATCAACAATTCCTTCAAGCTGGAGGCTTCCAAGTCCGGATTCAAGCCTGGAGGGAAGAAGGGTCAATACCCTGTCCTTTAAAACAGACTTCAGATTCAGCGCCTCAATGGGTTGATTCTGAAATGATCCGGGTCCATAGGTAATTGAAAGGACGGCTTCAGGGTTTTTAGGCGATCCTTTCAGCCGGAGTTCTGTTGCGGCCGTACCTGATGGAAAAGCTACGGTTTTATAAATTTTTTTCAATGCTTCCAGATCAAGACGGGTTTTCAGGGTCAGGTCAAGGACGGGTTCGGCAAGCACCTTGTCAGCTGTGCCTGAGAGATCCAGTTCCATTCCGTTTAAAGCGGTAAGAACCCTGATCCCGGATAAGGCGCTCCCTGAAATATCTGCCCTGGCAGTTAAGGACAAAAGTTCAATAACATTTTCTTTCCAGCGGAATGATCCCTTAAGGATTCCCATTTCCACCATGGCAGACGCCTTTGATAGATCAAAACCGCTGATGGAAACATCAAGGCCTGAAAAAAAAGAGTCAATGTCTTCTTTTCCCGCAATAAAACGAATGGCGCCATTGCGGATATTGATTTTGTTTATCCTGATATTCATGGGCATGATAAAAGCCCCGCCCTTTTTTTCCTTAGGATCCGGGGCCGGGTCCACAAGGGCAGACAAAAGGTTCAATTGACCTTTTTTGTTCAAGCTGAGATCCAGTTGGCAGGCATCGGCCTGAACCGATGAAATAAGTAACTCTCCCTTAAAAAGGCGTTGCAGGGAAATATCAATGGACAGGCGGGGGATATGGATCGGTACGGACTCATCCTTTCCTGAAAGCCGAAGTTCCCTGATATCCAGAACCCCTGACAAGAAAGAAAAGGACAATTCTTTCCAGGACAACTGTCCGGGGATGATCTTATGGATCTCCTTTAATGCAAGGCCTTGAAACAGGCTGGTCTGAAAAATGAAAACCACTGAAAAGAGAAAAATGGTCAGAATTCCTGAAAAGCCGATGACCGCAAGACTGATTTTCTTTTTCACCGTCTTTTTTCCCTTAACCCTGACCCTTGTATTTTTCAACCAGTTCCTTCAGGGTGTTGTAGGGCTTTGCACCCACCAGCCGGTCAAGACCCATTTGAAACGTAGGCACGGCCGTGATGCCGGATCTTTGTGAAAGCTCCCAGTCAGAATCAACCGCATCTGAAAACACCCGGTTGTCAATGACGGCTGAACCCTCTTCAGGGTCAAGCCCGGACTTTATGATCAGATCCAGCAGAACCTCTTTTTCTCCTATGTTCCTGCCCTCTGCAAAATAGGCCTTAAAGGCTTCCATATGAAAGAAATGCCCATTGCCTTTTGTCTCGGCCCACAAACCGATTTCCTGGGCCAGGCGGCTGTTATAGGTCATTTTTCTGTCTCCCAGGGGAAGCCCAAGTCCGGCTGCCGTGGCTTTGAGCTGCATCATCATCTGATCCACATCAATGGGTATGCCTTTTAATTGAAAAAGTTCTTCCAGGGATCGGCCCTGAATTGGCGTGTCCGGGTGAAGGGGGAACGCCCGCCATTTTATTTGAATATCATAGTCTTGTTTCAGTTTTTCAATACTCCCGGTAATGAAATAGCACCAGGGTCAGACATAGTCTGAAAATATTTCAAGCACATGGGATGGATTCATGGTTTCCTCCTTGGGATAAGGCATTAAAAACATATATTCAAATAATAACCATGAATGAGTTTACCACAAATGTTCATCAAGGGTTATACCCAAATTATTATTTATCAATTTACTTTGGGATTGAAATTTCATAATTTACCGGTTTCACCATAACAAACAAAGGATACCCGTGCTGATTGCATTTTTAAAAGGATTTGGAGCCGGAAGCGGTCTTATTATTGCCATTGGTGCCCAGAACGCATTTGTCTTAAGCCAGGGGATCAAAAAAAATCATTATATATTGATTTCCTTAATCTGTGCCGTTTGTGATGCGCTTCTCATTACCCTGGGTGTTTCAGGTGTCGGTGTGTTTCTGGCCTCCAGCAGAACCCTTTCCCTGATTGCCGGCATCGGCGGTGCCGGGTTTCTTTTTTTATATGGCACCCGGTCCTTTAAATCCGCCTTGGGCGGCGGCAGCCTGTCCCTGGATGAGAAAACCGAGATGCCCTTAAAAACAGCCATTCTGACAACCCTGGCCGTAACACTGCTCAATCCCCATGTGTATCTTGACACGGTTGTTCTCCTGGGCAGCCTTTCCAGCCAGTATAATCCTCCAGGCAACTTCTATTTCGGAACAGGCGCGGTCGCGGCTTCGTTCTCATGGTTTTTTGCTCTGGGACTCGGTGGAAGGCTTCTGGCACCGCTGTTTGCAAAGGAATTCTCCTGGAAGGTGTTGAACTCCCTTGTGGGGATCACCATGTGGGTCATTGCAGTTTCCGTAATAAAAGGTTTGTTTTACAACTGAACAATCTGTCCAAAAAAGGCTGGAAAATTTTCAATTGTTTTATAAACGGGAGTTTTTTTACCTATTGTTTTTTTAATTCAGATCAGATAAACATTGTTTTTGGAATCAATCAGAATGCTCCTTCGCTCAGACCCGGTAATGCAGAAACCTAAAAAAAGCTCAGGCAATTTTTAACTGATGATAAAAAAACTTCTGATCGTTGATGATGAACCGCAGCTGACAAAATCCTTCAAAATCCTTTTTGAAGCAAAGGGCGCTTTTGTTGAGACAGCCTCCAGCGGTCCGGAGGCCATTGAGCGCTTCAGGAAAAGCCCTTTCAAAGCCGTCCTTTCCGATATCCAGATGGATGAAATGGATGGCATCTCGCTCATGCATGCCTTAAAAGAGATTGACCCCTTTGTTCAGATTGTATTTCTAACGGGATATGCATCGGTTGAAAACGCATCCGATGCCTTAAAACAGCCCAACGCTTTTGACTATCTGAAAAAACCGGTCAAAAATTTTAATACCCTGTATGAAACCCTTGAGAAGGCACAGAACCGGTACGATGAATTAAAACATCAAATGAACCGGGAAAGGGAAAATGAAAAAAACTTTGCTGTTTTCAGAAATATTTTTGACAGCATGGAAGCCATTATCTATGTTTCGGATCTAAAAACCCATGAACTCATTTATACCAATAAGAAATTAAGGGACGATTTCGGATATAACGACAGACCTCCCCATGAAAGAAAAAAATGCTGGCAGGTGATTCAGAAAGATCAGACAGGTCCCTGCCCCTTCTGCACAAACAAAAGACTTGTCCGGGCCGACGGAAGTCCGGGAGACCCCTATGCATGGGAATTTCACAACACCCGGAACAACCGGTGGTACAGTATTGTGGACAAAGCAATCGAATGGTATGACAAACGAATTGTCAGGCTTGAAACCGCCTTTGACATTACTGAAAAAAAAGAACATGAAAAACTCTTCCGGCAATTTGAAAAGGCCATTGAAACATCCCGGAAACTCGAAAGCATAGGGACCCTTGCCGGTGGCGTAGCCCATGATTTTAACAACACTCTCTCCACCATCATCGGAAATATCAATCTGGCCCAGCTCGGCAGTCTTGACGATGAAACGCAGAAATTTCTGAAGAATGCAGAGGCCGCGGTCATGCAGGCGAAAAATATTTCTTCAAAACTGATTTCCTTTGCAAAAGGCGGGGGCCCCCATAAAACAAGGACCGATATCGTCGAGCTGGTCAGAAAAATTCTTGAGGTGAAGCCGGCTCTAAAAAACATCAAATACACATTTGAGTGTGACAAAATTCCAGGCAATTTTTTTGCAGATCAGGAACAGCTTAAAGCGGCCATCGACAATATTATTCAAAATTCCATGGAGTCAATGAGTAAAACCGGCCGTATGGGTATTTCCATTCGATATGTGGAAGAGTCCCAAAAGACTCCCAGGATTTGCATATCCATCTCAGATACCGGTACCGGCATTTCCCAGGAACACCTGGACATGATTTTCAATCCGTATTTTACCACCAAACCCATGGGCAACCGGAAAAGCACCGGGCTTGGCCTGAGTATTGCGTGGTCTATCATTGCAAGACACGGGGGAAATATCCATGTCGAATCTGTAAAGGATCAGGGAACAACGGTTCACATTTTTCTCCCTGTTTTTAACAGTGACCCCGTTGAAAGTAAGGCTGAAAAGGCCGGCAGCCAAAAGAGCGAGCCGGTTCATACCCCTGGAGCCCTTTCACAGGTTCTGGTGGTGGATGATGACGAACTGACCCTGGATGTTGTATCACAGCTATTAAAACGCTTGAACTATGAGGTAGCGACAGCCTCCAACGGACCACAGGCCGTTGAAATGTGCAGGGAGGCAAAAAATCACGGCAAAAAATTGGACATCGCGCTCCTTGACTATGATATGACAAACAGTATCGATGGTTTTCAAACCCTTGAACAGCTCAAGAAAATCCATCCCTTGATTATCGGGGTTCTCATGACCGGCCATACTGATCACAGTGAAGTGAAAAAATACCGACAGCAGGGATTTTCCGGACTGCTTGAAAAACCTTTTTCCATGAACCAGCTAAAGGATCAACTGGGCAGCCTTTAACAGCGATCTTTCATGTAAAGCACTCCCCGTCCTGCACCCGGATGGTTCTGGCTGAATAGGCTTGCATATCCGGGTTGTGGGTCACCACAATCACGGTGTGTCCGTCCCTGTTTAATGACTGCAAGAGCTTCATGATATCACCGGCTGTTTTTGAATCCAGATTTCCCGTAGGTTCGTCGGCCAGGATAAGGGGGGGCTTGTTCACAATGGCCCTGGCAATGGCTACCCGTTCCTGCTCTCCGCCGGATAATTGATCCGGCAGCCGAAGGGCTTTGGCCGTAAGACCCACCCGCTCAATAACGTCATGGGCCATCTCATCCTGGACTTTCTTTTTTTTGCCTGTCACTGCCATGGGAAGTTTGACGTTTTCCAGAACGGTCAGGTAGGGAATAAGCTGGAAAGACTGGAAAATGAACCCGATATACTCACTTCTGAAATCCGCCCGCTGTTCTGCATTTAAGGCATACATATCCAGGGAGTCCACCCATACCTTTCCCCGGGTCGGGCGATTAAGGGCTCCCATGACGGATAAAAGCGTACTCTTTCCTGAGCCGGACGGACCCATTATGGTGATGAATTCGGCATCGTCTATATAAAAATCCATATTCCGGATGGCATCAATACCGGTGTCTCCGCTCTGATAGGTCTTTTTTAAGCCGCAAACCTCTATTAAATGGTCAACTTGTGTCATTTTTTTCTCTCTTTTTATAATGCCCTTAATGCTTCGCTCGGGTCCATATTGCTGGCCTTAAAGGCCGGGTAAAGGCTTGCCAGAAGGCTTAAGGCCACAGCCATGAGAATGGAGACGACCCCAAGCGTTGAATTGATTCCTGCAAAGGTTCCGTCCTTTATCACGATGGGAATAAGCCCATAGGCAATACCATTGCCTATGACAAACCCCATGATCCCCCCCATGATCCCGAGAAGCAGGGCTTCCAGAAGGATGATCTGCATCACGTGGCCCCGTCTGAACCCAATGGCCCTGAAGATCCCTATTTCCCTTGTCCGTTCATTGACCGATCCCATCATGGTGACAAAAACCAATAACGACCCGATAAGAATCACGATAATGGAGATTCCAAGACTGAAGGATTGAAACATTTCAATGGACTGCATTTTTGACATGACCGCCTGTTTCATGGCTGTCACCTTTGCCTCGGGAAATTTTTCCGCAATCTGAAGGGTCAATTCCGAAATGGGACACCCCTGACAGAAAGCAGATATCTCCACCATTGAAATTTTCCCTTGTTTTCCCAAGAGTTTCTGGGCCGCACCCAGATCTGCAATAACGGCATTGTCCTCTGAAGCACCGGTGGGATTCAGGATCGCCGCCACTTTAAAGGATTCTCCGGAAAGAATAATGGCATCGCCGGTTTTAAACCCAAGCTGGGCAGCAGCTTCCGAACCCAGCAGGATTTCGGTTTCTTTTTGGGGGAATTCCCCTTCGGTTTTATGCCACCAGGTCTTTAAAGCGATTTCTTCTTCAAACAGAACCCCCATCAACAGCACTTTTTTTTCATTTACAACAACAGACCCAAGGATTTTCGGAGCAATTATGGAAAGGTTCTGGCTGTTTTTTATGGTCAGGATATCGGCCAGTTTTGCCTGATCCAGTTCCCGGACACTGTAGTTCACCCCTCCCACATCAATGCCGCCGTAACTGAGTGCCAGATTTTCAGTCTTGGGGACCATCACGATATTGGCGCCGAACTGGTTGAGTTTTTCTTCAATATCCCGCGTCATGCTGTCTGTCATGGACAAAAGGGTAACAACAGTTGAAATACCGATGACAAGCCCCAGAATAAGAAACAGCATCCTGCCTTTTCTTCGTCTGATATTTCCAAAAGAGATATTATGGAGTTTCAAGTTCTTTTCCCTCATTTTTCATTATGGTCTGGTGCTGATGGTGATTCACCTCGTTTAAGACCGTTGCTTTCAGATCCTGGCGGATAAACAGCTCCGTGATTGTGGAAAGCTTTACTTTGCGGCGATCATAGGTGACGACGAGACGGGTCCCGTGTTTATCCTTGACAATTTCTTTTACACCGTTAATTTCCTTGAGACTTGAAAGGATACCGTCTGTCCCGGGTGCATCGGATTCCAGTTTGAATATGGCATCATCCAGGTTTCGCGTGGTCATATAAGAGACTGCCCTGGGAATCGTCACCCCGCCTAAACCTGCAAGGACCAGAAAGGACACTATCATTGACAGGGCTCCGAAACTAATCCCCCTTTTTTTTATGCCAAGAACCTTTTCTCTTTTTTCCCGGTATTTTTCCGGATCGTATACCATGAGTGATTCCTTATTTTTTATATTTGCAATACCAGGCATTGGCATTGATCTCCTGCATGGAGATCAAGAGATTTTCCCCATCAACCGTCCTCGTCAGCGGGGCAGGGTTGCACCCGCCCTTGACTTCATTGATCCTGTCCGTGGCAAACCGCATGCCGCAATTCTTGCACACCATAAAATTTTTTTCCTGGACATACCCCTTGCCTGAACGGTAACACACATCACAGGCATCAACAGCAGCCCGGATAACCCCATCCCCGCTTTGAACCAGAAAAAAATCCACCATGACCCCATCATCAGCCTTTACTTGAAAATAATGCGCCGCACCATCGTTTACAGTTTTTACGGGAATCATCACATTCCCGTCCTTTGGCGTCAGGGTTTTAAATTTGCCGCCAAAAAGCGCAAACCCGTTTGAACCTGTAAAAAACAATATCAAAACAACCGTCATCATGGTTAAGATCATTTTTGATGATTTCATTTTTTCCCCCTTGTTATAATTCTTCCGCCGGTTGTGATGCTTTAGGATTTGCGCAGCAGGATCCGCCGCCGGTTTTCAGGCCGGTTCTTTTGGATTCAAGATAGGCAAAGGATTCCTTTTCTGTGACAGGCTCAATGGTTTCAACTGTCCCGGGGTATCCGACCTCGGAAAGCTTTTTGGATATCTCTTCCGCGGTCAAAGGTTCGGTGAAATCAACGGCAATTAATTTTCTGAACAGATTGGTGCCCATGCCTGAATATCCTTTCAGGGGCGAAAGTCCTGCGCTGATCGTTTCAAAGCATGCGCCGCAGGACAATGTGTCTATTTTGATTACGGCCCGCTGAAGAGTCCCGGTATCGTGTTTTTCAGCCGTTGCCGGATTGGCCGTCCATATGAAAAAAAGCCCCAAGACTCCCAGCATAAAATATTTTATGGATTTCACAATTTCCTCCTGTTTTGGAATTACAATTAAGACAAATTTTCTTTTTCTATTCTGACCTGTAATCAAAAGCCGTGCCCGGAGCCAGGACAGGGGCCAATTAAATTTCAAAAGATTGAATTTATAAGCTTAATATTTGGAAGGAAGATAACCCTGATGCATCAAAGACAGATAATTATAGAGACTATTCTACACCTGTTTGCAGAATAGTCTGCAACTCCTATATGCCGTATTTTTCCAGACGGTATAAAAGAACGTGCCTCGGGATTTTCAATAACCGGGCAGCTTCGGATCGGTTTTGGTTCGCCTTTTCAAGTGCTTTGAAAATATAGGCTTTTTCAATATCCTCAAGGGCGATCCCCTCATCCGGAATTTCAGGGGAAAGGATGGAGAAAACCGGCTTATCAACCAGGAGATGGAGATCTTCCGGCTCAATCCGGTTCTTTTTTCTTAATATAATGCACCGCTCAACAATATTCTGAATTTCCCGGATATTCCCCGGCCACGGATAAGCTTTTAATACTTCCAGGGCCTGATTTGAAAAATGAACATCCTGGGGCGCATCAAATTTTTTCAAAAAATGGGTGACCAGGGCCGGGATGTCTTCTTTTCTCTCCCTTAAAGGCGGGATAAACAAAGGAATGACGCTCAGCCGGTAAAACAGGTCTTCCCTGAATTCGCCCGAGGCAATGTTCTTTTTTAAATCCAGGTTGGTGGCTGCAATAATCCTGATGTCAACGGTTTTGACCTTGTC
The DNA here is from genome assembly GCA_964619205.1 of uncultured Desulfobacula sp. Taxonomy (GTDB): domain Bacteria; phylum Desulfobacterota; class Desulfobacteria; order Desulfobacterales; family Desulfobacteraceae; genus Desulfobacula. Next base: position 383,159 of record CAZUDE010000001.1, read on the forward strand.
TGAACCCACCGGCTGCACTTCTTTTTCCTGGATGGCCCTTAAAAGTTTTACCTGAACATCGGTGGTCAACTCCCCGATTTCATCCAGAAACAGGGTGCCGTTGGATGCCGTTGAAAAATGCCCTTTCCTGTCCTTGACAGCACCGGTAAAAGATCCCTTTACATGTCCAAAAAGCTCGCTTTCGATTAGGCCTTTGGGAATGGCCGCACAATTGACGGCCACCATGGGGCCGTTGCTCCTGGGACTGTTCTGGTGGATCAGTCTTGCCAATACTTCTTTGCCTGTACCGGATTCGCCGGATATCAGCACCGTGGCTTCGCTGTTGGCTGCCCGCGATGCTGTGTCCAGAAGCTCTTTCATGGCTGTGCTGGCAGACACAATACCCTGGGTGCCGGTCAGATGATTGATCTCATTGACAAGGAGTTTGGTTTTTGTTCGCAGCCCCTTTAGCTCCAATGCTTTTTTACAGGATAAAATCAGTGTATCCCGGTCAAAGGGCTTGGTGATAAAATTAAAGGCCCCCTTGTGCATGGCCTGGACCGCCATTTCAATTGACCCAAAGGCGGTCATGACGATGACTGGGGTATCAGGCACTTCTTTTTTAACCATTTCAAGGAGCTCAAGTCCACTCATATCCCCCAGTTTCACATCCGTCACCACCAGATCCGGAGTGTGGGTCTTAAACTGCAAAAACCCTTCCCTGCCAGATGCTGCTGTCACAATCTGAAACCCTTTTGCGGCAAGATTGTATTCCGTGACCCGTCTCAGGCTCTGATCATCATCAATCAATAAAATCATATCAGACATGTTTGATCCCCATAATTCTTTGTCGTCAACAAAATAAATATCATTCAGGACTGATCCCCTGATCATGGGAATCGTTATTTCCAGGCAGAAAAATTGAAAAAAGCGCTCCACCCAGAGGCGATGTTCCCATCTCTATTTTTCCGCCCAGGCGTTCAATGATCCGTTTTGAAATGGGAAGTCCAAGACCTGTCCCGCCTTCCTTAAAGGTGACAAAGGACTGGAAAACGTCTTCTGCCCTGGCCGCGTCGATTCCGGGGCCGTCATCTGAAACCTTTATGAGCCGGGCATGTTTGTTCCCTTCAACCTCTACCATGATCCTGCCATTGACTCCAACCGCATCTGCGGCATTCAGAATGATGTTCATCAGGACCTGGATCATTGCAGCCTCATCAATAAAAAAATCGTCTCTGGGTTCGGCCTGAACTGTAAGGGTTATGGTTTTTTCTTCAAACCGTGCTTCCAGCAGAGAAACCACATGGTGGATAATCTTTACCAAAGATTCCTGTTTGCTCCGGCTTTCCTGCTGCCGGCCCCGGCAATAGCTTAAAACATCTTCAACAGAATGATTCAGCCTTGAAATTTCCGCGCGCATGATATCAATGAATTCCTGTTTTGGATGGTCTTTGGGCAATTCATCGGCAAGAATTTCCGCGGCTCCCTTGATGGAGGCCAAGGGGTTTTTCAATTCATGGGCCAGGGACGCAGACACATGGCCCAGCAGGGATAATTTTTGGCTTTCGCCCAGCTGTTTTTCTGCCTCTACCAGTCTTGACGCCTGTTGGTGCAGCCGTTGATAGGATGTTGACAGTTTTTCAGAAAGGGCCTTGTATTTTTCCCTTAACCTGTTCTCCCTGCTTGAAATCAAACCAATGACAATACCTGCCGCAAGATAAAACACAATTTCCGACAGTTCACTGTAATATGCCTGCGGCCCCCTTGCCCAGAACAGAAAAAGATGGGGTACAAAGGATAGACAGGAGGCAATTGCAAGACTCAGCCCTCCCCACAGCCCAAAGAAAACAGCCCCCACGGCAATGGGAAAATAGCTGAGCCTCCGGTACATGTCGTGATAAAAGGCCATATGCCCCGGTGTAAATGCATGGAGCAGACCAATGGCCCCCACCGAAGCCAGGAGGAGAAAAAATATTATACATTTTGTTTTTGGTTTCATTGTTCGCCCACGGACATAACCCCTGCAAACCATTTTTCTCCATGATATCGGATTATATTTTTCAAATCAAATTTTTAAATTAAAACCATCAAAATCTCTGGAATAAAAAATCAAAGACTGGTAAATAAGAAAACACGAAATGACATCAACCCTCAAAGGAGATCAATTATGAGGTTTATTAAAGCAGACTCAATCCTGGTTTTTCTGATTCTTCTGGTATTTTCCTTGACCCCTGCAATGGCAGATGACTATACGGAAACCATTGATATATTTCTCAGATCCGATGCCGTAAAACCGTTTTTTAACGAAGCCTATGGTTATGCCGTGTTCCCCATGGTCGGAAAGGGCGGCATTATTATAGGCGGCGCCTATGGCGCGGGCAGGGTTTACAGACAGGGAGATATTTCAGGCACTGCCACCATGTTCAAAGTCAATATCGGGTTTCAGCTGGGAGGCCAGGCATTCCGTGAAATCATTTTTTTCCAGGATAAGCGTGCCTATGATGAATTCACGAGTGAAGGGTTTGAATTTGACGGCTCGCTTTCTGCTGTTGTGATTACCCTTGGGGCCCAGGCCCAGGCCGGAACCCAGGGCAATACGGCAGGCGCAAGTCTCGGGCCTGCCACGGGAGCCCAGGCAGAGACAACCTATACAAAGGGCATGGCTGTCTTTGTTCATACCATAGGCGGCCTGATGTATGAAGTGTCCATCGGCGGACAAAGATTCTCATTTTCACCCATAAACTGATCCATCCTGTTTCATTGCTCTTTATCCTTAATCCCCACTCAGGATAAGGGGCATTTTTTAAGGGAAATCCGCCATCCAACAGACAGCTGTCATGGAATTTAAAGAAAAAATTCAGGCCTGGTATAAGCTGAATCATCGAAAGCTGCCCTGGCGGGAGAGCCATAATCCTTATCACATCTGGATATCCGAAGTCATGCTCCAGCAGACCCAGGTAAAAACTGTTATTCCCTATTTTCTGAATTTTAAAAAACGATTCCCCGCACTCCAGGATCTTGAAGCAGCAGATCTTGAAAATGTTCTTAAACTCTGGGAAGGGCTTGGATATTATGCCAGGGCCAGAAACTTCCACAAGGCTGCCGGTATCGTTGTAAAGGATATGAACGGGAATATCCCGGACGACTTTAAGTCTTTTATCAAACTTCCCGGTGTAGGGGAGTATATTGGCGCCGCTGTCCAGAGCATTGCCTTTGGCCGCCCTTTGGCTGTTGTGGACGGCAATGTCAAACGTGTGCTTGCCCGGCTTCACCGTGTTGATGCACCTGTCAACGCACCCGGTTCCCACGGGCGATTCAAATTACTTGCCGACCTTCATCTGGATGAAAAAGATCCAGGAACCTTTAACCAGGCCATGATGGAACTCGGTGCCTTGATCTGTTCTCCTAAAAATCCAGGATGCCAGGTCTGCCCGGTGTCTGAATTCTGCCAGGCGTTTCTTTCAGGCTCGGTTCACACATTCCCCTTCCGCCGAGAGTCCAAAAAGATCCCCACATTTCATATTGCAGCGGGAATTGTCCGCAAAAACGGTAAGCTCCTGATCACAAGGCGGAAGCTGGACGGTCTTTTAGGCGGATTATGGGAATTTCCCGGCGGAAAAGTTCAAAAAAAGGAAGACTCAGCTTCTGCCTGCATCCGTGAGATTAAAGAAGAAACCGGCATCATCATTGAGATAGATGATTGCCTGACAACCATACAGCATGCCTATACTCATTTTAAAATCAAAATGGATATTTTTTATTGCCGGCATGTTTCCGGCAGGGTTTGTTTAAACGGTCCCATGGACCATAAATGGATCAGGTTATCGGAGATAGACCGGTTTGCCTTCCCAAAAGCCAATCTGAAATTTATTCCCCTGATCCGGCAAGCCTGAAAATAATAATTTTGATTTGGAATAAAAAAAACTAAATTTCCGTCATAAGTTCAAAGGTTTTAGCTTTTAAATAAATTTAAGCAATTGAATTGATCCATAACCTGATTAATATATGCAGTGGAGGCAGAGTCAGGAAATGGTTACATGATATTCAAAGAAAAAACTTCAAGGGATGAGTTTAAAAAGCTTACATATCCCCATATGAAGTTAGTCTATAATGTGGCGTTGAGGTACTGCGGCAATGTATTTGATGCTGAAGATATCGTCCAGGAAACATATTTGATGGCCTTTAAGAATTTTCATCAATTAAGGGAGAAATCAAAATGCAAACCCTGGCTTCTGAAAATATTAAGAAATAATTTTCTGAAAAGCTATCATAAGCAGAAAAGCATGCAGAAACTGAATGAAACAGACTATATCGAATTTCTGGAAACCGGGATGTCCGGCAATGAAGCCGATACCCTGCTTTTTTCAGCAGCCGGTCAACAGACTGTTCTGCTTGCCCTTGACCAGCTGCCTGAAAAATACAAGGAAGTTCTGACTTTATACTATCTTGAGGAGATGCTGTACAAAGACATTGCAGAATCTCTTGATATCCCCATAGGCACAGTCATGTCTCGATTGACGCGGGCCAGGGAGACCCTCAAGATGAGATTATTAAAACAAAAGAATTTAAAAAAGAAGACAATAATGGCCCTGAACTTTAAAAAACCTTTGATACCCGCATAAATAAATGAACTGCAACGAATTTCAGCACTGGCTTCTGATAAGGGATATTTTCAGCAACGAAACTCCTGAAGCGCTCTTGCACATCAAGGCCTGTGCAGGCTGTAGCAGGCTATATATGATGGACACCGGCCTTGAAAAAAACATCCAGTCTGTTTTTATCCCAAAGGAAGTCCCCAAAGGCCTTACCGAAAGGATTGATCTGGTGCTTGATCAGACAAAGGAACCGCTTCGGCTGAATAAAACCGGGATTGCAGCAGTTGTTGCAGGAATCGCCCTTATGGCCATCCTTACCCTCTTTATGAAATCAAACAATGCTTTTCAATATCAGAGCCCTGATCATTTGAGTGAAATTGCGGCGATCAATCACCTGAAGGGAAATATGGCCATGTCCTTTACAGCGGAGGAAACAAAAGAAGCCCTGGTCAAGATGAGAAAAGAGCTTAAATTTAATGTGATTTTCCCTGATCTCTCAGAAAAAGGGTATGCCCTTCTCGGGGGAAGGCTTTGTTTTCTCGATGAATGCAGAACCGTTTATCTTTTTTATAAAAAAGCAGACAAAACCGTCTCTCTTTTTATCCTGGACGATGACCATCTTGGTTTTAAAATGGCCGACGGCATGCGGTATAGCAATGCCGTAAAAGAATGCCGCACCGACATCTGGAAAGAAAACGGACAGGTCTACGCCCTGGTGTCATCATTCTGACCGTTCAAAATTCTGTCTTCTCCCGATTTACCTATCCCCATGACTCCCGCGATAACTGTATTTCCTGAAGCATTGCTTTCTGGTTTGGTATTGACAGATGGCCACCCTTTTGTGGTATAAAGAATATCACAATGTAGTATAGGAGAGAATAAAATCATGAAAATAGTATCCATTGCCGTAAGCAAAAAAAAGGGAACCGTCAAGCACTGTATTGAAAGTGCGGAACTCATAGAAAACCACGGTGTTAAAGATGATGCCCATGCCGGTGACTGGCATCGCCAGCTAAGCCTTCTGGCTTCGGAAAGCATTGAAAGGGCAAGCACGGACGATTTTAAACTGAATTTCGGGGATTTTGCTGAAAATGTTGCAACAACCGGGGTTGACTGGAAAAACGAACCCATTGGCAAGGTGTTCAGACTCGGGCCCGACGCCCTTGTGGAAATCACCCAGATCGGGAAGGAATGCCATCAAAAATGCGCCATTTTTTACCGGACAGGGGATTGCATTATGCCCAAAGAAGGTGTATTTGCTAAAATTCTGAAAGGCGGAACCATCCGGGTGGGAGATCCCATTGAACCGATCAGCCAATAGGAAAAAGGGTTTGCCAAGGAGAGCAGCAACTATAATCTCAAGGAAGATGAATGACCTATACAGTTGAATTGAAAGATGCCTTTAAAGGCTATACCTATGACCAGGATAAAATCATGTCCCCGGAAAAGACCGTGGCCGCGTTCAAAGAGAAAACCGCCGGGCTGAATCTTGATATCCTGAGCCAAACCCGGCGCATTGATAAAGGCAGGCTGGATATCCCCGTTTTTTTCAGCGAATGCGGCACAGATGCCCTGAGCGTCATCGGCACAAAAAAACAGATGGGCAAGGGCGGGACCCCGGCCCAGTCCGAAGCCAGCGCCGTCATGGAACTGGCCGAACGATTCAGTTTTTTCTCCTTTGTCAAAGATGAAAATAATTTTTTTTATTCAACTCCTAGAGAACTGGGCGAAAAGGCCCTGCCCTTTGACCAGATCATCAAATCCGTCCATGACAACGAAGCCGATGCCTTAAAAGTTAAACCTGTGTTTGACGATCTCCCCCTGAAATGGACCATGGGGTATAACCTGACCCTCAAAAAAGAAGTTCTCATCCCCTTTAACTGGTTCTACATGATAAATGAATTCAACGGCCCCAGCGCCGGGAACTGCACGGAAGAAGCCTTGAGCCAGGGCATCTGCGAGCTCATGGAACGTCACACATCCTCCCTGGTCAGCCACGGCCGGATAAAGGTTCCGGGCATCCGCCTGGATTCTTTTACCGATCCTCTGGTCATTGAAATGCTGGAAAAATATAAAAAAGCGGGCATAGAAGTCTATGCCACCGATTTCACCCTTGATACGGGCATCCCAACGGTGGGGGTTCTGGCCTATGACCCGTCCACATTCCCGGACATGAGCGAAATTGTCTGGACCGCAGGCACTTCCCCTGACCCGGAAAAGGCCATGAGCCGGGCCTTGACAGAAACAGCCCAGCTTGCAGGAGATTTTAATTCAGGCTCCAGTTATGTGGCCAGCGGCCTGCCAAAATTTACAAAAATTGAGGATGCAAGGCTTATCACCCATCCTGAAAAAATGGTTTCCATAAAAGACCTGCCCGATCTTTCCAGCACCAATATCAGAACCGAGGTTGAAAACCTCATTGAGGCCCTTGAAAAAAGAGGGTTTGAAATCCTGGTCATCCATACAAAGCACCCTGGCCTTGACATCCCGGCTTTTTATGCCATTATTCCCGGTGCCCATTTCAGGGAGAGAGCAGCCTCAGCCAGCGTGGGCATGTTTTCAGCCCGGCTCATCATGGAAAATTTTGACCCGGGCCCGGCTTTAAGAAAACTCAGCGCCCTGGAAAAGGCCCTGCCCGGACAATATTACACCAGCTTTTACAGGGGCCTTGTGAAAGCTGCATTGGATGATCAGGAAAATGCCTTAAAAGAATTTGAAATTGCCCTTAAAAGAAACCCTGTCCGGATGAATCTGCCGGACATCTATTCCCATATGGGGGCCTGTCAAAAAGACCTTCAGCAATATGAAAAAGCCGTTGAAACCTGCAGGCTTGGTCTTGAAATCGATCCCCAGCGGCCGGACATGTTCAACACCATGGGTTTTTCCCATTTTATGCAGAAAGATTATAAAGCAGCCATGGCCTGTTTTGAAAATGCCCTGGAAATCGACCCTTCGCTTGCCATTAATTATGCCAATATCGGGTCCTGCTACAGGGAGCTGGGTGATAAAAAGCTTGCCGTCCAGTATTATGAAATGGCCCTTGAAATAGACCCGGGCATTGAATTTGCCAAAACCAATATTGAAAAGCTCAAAAGCTTATAGCCCCATCGGAAAAGGGGCGGTCTCTATCCGAACAGGCTGATGAGGACTGCTCCCGCAATCATGATGATCCCGCCAAGAAATCCAAGACGCCTGATGCTCTCTTTTAACACCACAATGCCCATGATCATTGTGAACAGGACGCCCAGCCGCCTCACCGCCGACACATAGGCCACAGGCCCAAGACCAATGGCAAAATAATAGGACAACACCGTGAGAGTGCTGAAAAAAGCAGGCAAAAATGTTTTTTTAATGTCATGAAAATTAAAATGGGTTTTCCCGGTCCGCACTGCAAAGGGAAAAAGGATTACTGAAATAAGACCGATTTCGCACAGCCCCCAGAACAAGGCATTGGTCTGTTTTACACCCATCTTGTGGAAACTTGAACTGATCCCCCAGAGACAGGCCACGGCCAGCATCATCATGGTATTTTTATCCTTGAAAGCGGATTTGAACGGAGATAAAAACCCTTCCCAGGTTTCAATATTCAACAGATAGGAGCCGCAGACCACGATAAGGACTCCCAGAATGCCAACAAGGGAAAGATTCTCGTGAATCAGAAAAGGGGTGACAAACAATTGAATGACCGGAACAAAACAGAGCATGGGAATGATTTTTGAAAGATCCCCGTTTTTAATAGCGGAAAGATATAAAAGTGTTGCCAGGGAATCCAGGACCGCAGCAAAAAAAACTATCCCGGCAAAGACTGGCGTAACCTCATGGGTGTTCTTGAAAAGGATATTCAGGAACAGAAAAAAAAGGAACATGGAAAAATTAATCCCGAAGCTCATGAACGCAGACGGGATTTTTCTTGCCGCCCGTTTGACGGAAAATTCCCTGAGGCTCAGGGTGATGCTGGATATAAGGGTAAGAATAAACCAGTTCATGGGGTTTTTTTTACCATTTCTTTTGTTGAAAAGATACCTTCCTCTATGGGAAATCTTATGGACAGTTTAATGATAATCCATTATGAATAGGAGTGTCCGGAACATACTGCCCGGCCGGCTCAATTCCAACCCTGATAAAAAAAGGAGGCCCCATGCAACAGGAGACGATTCCCCCTGCATTAAAAAAATGGTTTGTTCTTCATTTTGTTGTGGATGTTGTGTTTGCCATCCCTCTTTTTTTCTTTCCGGTTCAGTTTTTAACGCTTCTCCAATGGCAGTCCATTGACCCTTTTGCCACAAGGATCGTAGCCGCAGCACTTTTCGGTATCGGGATAGAATCTTTTCTGGGCCGTCATGCCGGAGCCCTGACCTATAAAAACATGCTTAACCTGAAAATCATCTGGTCCGGCGCCGTCATTGCCGGAACGGCATTGTCGATCTATCAGGCCCCGTTGCCTGTACCCTTCAGCCAGTTGCTGCTTCTGATCATTTTCCTCGGGTTTCATTTTCTATGGCTCAGATGGAGAATCAAAATCGGCAGGATGGTGAATATGGAAAAGAGGCGATATGTTTCTTAAAAAAATACCTTCCTGGAAAAAGAAACTGGTTTCACCGGCTGAAGTATTAAAAGAAATTCAGCCCGGCATGAACATTTTTATCGGTACCGGCTCTGCCGAACCCCGGACCCTGGTGAACTGCCTCATGGATGAAAAGGCTTATGGTCTCCAGGATCTGACCCTGATCCAGCTTGTCAGTTTCGGGGATGCCATTTCCCATAAGGCTCTGCAATCCAAGCGGTTTCGTCTGAAAACTTTTTTTCCGGGTGGGTGTCGGCCGAAGCCATTTCCGCAGGCCATGTAGACCTTGTGCCGTCACGATTTTCAGCCATTCCCCAGCTCATGAAAGAGGGGCAGATCCCCATTGATGTCGCCTTTATCCAGATCACGCCGCCCAACAGGGCCGGGTATTGCAGCCTCGGCGTGGGTGTTGATGTGGCCAGAAGAGCCATGGAACAGGCAGATCTTGTGGTGGGCGAGATCAACCATGATACTCCGTTTACCATAGGCGACACCTTTGTTCCCTTTGATGCGTTTGACATGGTCATTGAATCCATTGACCCGCCCTTTTATTTTCCAAGATTTCCCGTGGACCCGGTCTTTGACAGGCTGGCCGCCAATGTGGCCTCGGTCATAGAGGATGGAAGCTGCCTTGCCTTTACCTTCGGCCCGATTTTTGAGGCCCTTCCCAAACATCTGGCCCAAAAAAAGGAACTTGGGATTCATACGCCTTTTTTTACCGACGCCCTCATGGAACTTGTAAAGAGCGGGGCAGTCACCAACCGCCGAAAAGGCCTTTTCCGGGGCAGGTCTTTGACGGCCTATGCTCTTGGCAGCAAAGAGCTGATGCAGTTTCTGGACAGAAACCCCATGGTTGAATTTCAGAGCATTGACAAGGTCTTTACCCCCATGGAAATCGGGCGGAACCACAGGTTTGTATTTATCATCCCGGTGCGGCGGGTGGATCTGTCCGGCCGCGTGGTGCTGCACAACAGCGCTGCCAATGTCACGGCAGGCCCTGGCCAGATGGCTGATTTTTTCAATGGGGCTGAAATCTCCCATGGCGGATATACAGTCGTGACTCTCCCCAGCCGGAACCGGGAAGGAAACCCCAATATCCGGGTATCGGTGGAGAACCAGCCGGATCTCTTAAGCCTGCCCGAATCCATTGATCTTGTGGTCACAGAACAGGGGATCGCCCATTTAAGAGGCAGGACCTTAAGGGAGCGCGCCCAGGCCCTGATTGAAATAGCCCATCCCGAAGACCGTCCCCTTCTGGTGGAGGGGGCAAAAAAAATCAATATTCTTTACAAGGACCAGATTTTTCTTGCCGACAGCGCTCATTTCTATCCTTCCGAGATTGAAACGCGGCATACCTTTAAAAATAATCTAAACATCCGGTTCAGGGCCATCAAACCCTCGGACGAGGACCAGATGAGGCGGCTGTTTTACCGGTTTTCCGACAAAGCCATCTATTACCGGTATTTCAGCCCCATCAAAACCATGCCCCATGAAAAAATGCAGGAATACGTTAATGTGGATTACCGGGATGTCCTTTCCATAGTGGCCCTCATGGGGGAACCGGGCCAGCAGACCCTGATTGCCGAGGCAAGATTCGCCCGGCACCTGAATAAACCCCTTGTGGACATCGCCTTTGTCGTGGATGAGGCCTATCAGGGGTTCGGCATTGCCACCCATCTCTATCAGATGCTGGCAAAACTGGCCAGGGAAAGAGGGGCCCAGGGCATGACCGCCGATGTCCTGGCCTCCAACCGTGCCATGCTCAAAGTCTTTGAAAAAGGCCCCTTCCCGGTCCAGGCAAAAATGGAGCAGGGGGTCTATGCCCTGAGCATTGATTTGACACAGGCTGCCGGATAAAAAAGAGGCTTTAAGAGATCTATATCTTTTAAACCGCATCCAGGATTTTTCGGACGGCAGCTGCCAGTTCATTTCTGTCAACCGGTTTCATCAAAAATGAAGAAAAACCGATTTCACAGGCTTTTTTTCCCGAGATCGTCTCGCTGTATCCCGTGCAGAGAATGGCAGGCATTTTCGGTCGTATTTTGAGTATTTCAGACAAGAGTTGATCACCGGTCATACCGGGCATGGCCATGTCCGTGATCAAAAGATCAAAGGCCTTTGGGTCAGTTTTGAACCTCTTTAGCGCCGTTAATGGATCTGTTGATCCCTGAACCGCATATCCCAGCATTTCAAGCCGCTTTTTTCCCAGGTTCATGAGAATGGGTTCATCATCAACAAAAAGAATTCGTTCATTTCCTTTCGGCATAATGTCCTGTTTTTTAAATCCCCGGTCCACCCGGTCCCGGAAGGCAGGAAATAGAATGGTGAACAGGGTTCCGGTTCCCAATGTGCTCTCCACTTGAATGGAGCCGTTATGCCTTTCAACAATGCCATGCACCACAGCAAGCCCGATCCCCGTACCCTTGCCGATTTCCTTTGTTGTGAAATAGGGTTCAAACACTCTTTCCAGCGTATCGTTATCCATGCCTCCCCCGGTATCACTGATCAGAAGCCGGACATAGGGGCCGGGGGGTAAATTTGCAGAGCCGCTCCCCCCTTTTCCATCAATGATCAGGTTGTCAAGATCGATTTGTAATCTGCCCCCCTTTTGCCTCATGGCATCGGCTGCATTGGAACAGAGGTTGATGAGAACCTGGTTGATCTGCGTGGCGTTTCCCATGATCGGGGCAACCTCTTTGGCTATGCGCTGGCGGATATCGATGTTGGCCGGGATGGAAGACCGTATAAGTTTCATGGATTCTGTTACAACAGACCGTATATCCATGGGTATTTTCTTTGCATTATCCTTACGGCTGAAAGTCAGAAGCTGCTTGACAACATCCCTGGCCCTAAGGCAGGCGATCCGGATTTCATCCAGGCTTGTTTTTGCATGACTCCATTCAGGCAGGTCATCCATGGCCAGTTCATTGTTGCCCATGATGATACTCAGGATATTGTTGAATTCGTGGGCAATGCCGCCGGCCAGGGTCCCGATGGACTCCATTTTCTGGGATTGGGTGAGCTGGGACTGGGCCTTTTCTTTTTCTGCAACAGCTTTCAGATAATCAGTGATATCACGGAAAACAGTCATTTTTGAAATCGTTCCGTCCTCGTGACAAACCGGCATATTGGAGACATGATAGTCTCTGCTGTCAAGGGGACTTTTTATATTGATTTCAGTTTTTCTGCCGGTTAAAACCGAATCAAGAAGGCACCAGCCGCATTGACGGTCCAGGCCATGGATGGCTCTGTGGCAAGCCTCGCCGGTTGCATCCCGGCCGATCCTCCGGATCATTGAAGGGTTCATATACTCAACCCTGAAATCTTGAGAACATATATATAATGGGTCTGCAAAGGATTCCATCATGAACCGGTATTTATTTTCACTTTGTTTCAGTTTTTCTTCAGCCCGCTTTCTTTCGGTAAGATCAATGCCAAGAGAGGTGATATCAATGATGTTGCCGTGGGAATCCCTTGTGAGGACATTGGACCAGGCCACATTCAGCAACTCTCCTTTTTTTGTCAGGATTTCGTTTTCAAAGGTTAAAAATTTATCGCCATTTTTTTGAGCCATGGTGGTTTTGAAAACCTTTCGGACGGCATCCCTGATATTTGTTGGAATAAACAGAGAAAACCAGTCATTTCCCATTATTTCATGTCTCTTCCACCCGGTCAGTTTTAAAAAAAAATCATTGGCAAATACAATTTTTGCCTCAGGGTTTAAAGAAATGCCGATTTGAGGAGTATGGACAAGGATGTTCCGCCATTTCTGCTCAGACTCCATCAGGGCTTTTTCAGCATGTTTCCTCTCGGTGATGTCCATGGTAAACCCTGCCAAATAGGCTGGAATCCCGTTTATATGGATGGGAAATTTTACGGTTTCATAAAACCGGTCGTTAAACATTTCCTCAACTTTTATTACCTTCCCCTGTTCAAGTATTGTCTGATCATCGGCCACCATGCTTTTTGCAAGATCGGATGGAAAAAGCTCATCCATGCTTTTATGCAGCAGCTCATCCATAGGCCGTCCCAGAAGTTTTTCGTAATTTTTACTTAAATAAAGAGAGCGGATATTCCGGTCCTTGAAAAACATGTATACAGGGCTGTGCTCCATAAAGAGGTTGAATATTGTATCTCTTTCCCTAAGGGCTTCTTCCACCTGGTTTCTTTCAGCGATGTCAAACCCCAGAACAGCCGCTTTTGAAACTTCACCTTTTTTGTTCAGTACAGGAAAGATGATTGTATCATTCCAGATCCCTTCCTGTTCATCTTCAAGGCGAAGTGTTTTTTTACCCTTGAGGATGGTTTTTAAAAGAGCCTTTCTTTTTTCTGCGATATCCGGCGGTGAATTATCCCAGATGGGTTTTCCGATAAGGTCTGATATTTTTTTTGAGACCCTTTGGGCCATGGTTTCGTTGGCATCAAGACAGATTCCATCAGAATCCAGGAGGAGTGCGGCTGCATTGGGAATATTCAGAAGGGCCAGAGCCGTTGATTCACTCTCCTTCAGTGCTTTTATAGTTTTCTTGTGATCCTGAACCGCAGTTTCCAGTTCCTTGACTCTTTTTTCCATTTCTTCACAGGAGGGTTTCTGATTCATTATAAAAACCTATTTTTCAACTCGGGGTAAAAACCCCGAAATGAAAGAGCCCGGCACTCTTTAACAGTCCTTTTTCAATCACAGGAGAAGAAGAAGTCAAGTGAAATGGGCAGTATGCTTCCGGGGCCATGTTTTTGATATGGTTAACAATATCTCAGGCCTTTGGATGAGTCAAATAAATTTGCAGGTATCAGAAACAAGGGAAGATATTTTTTTTATGATGGATCGTTCCGTAATTCTTTTGGCACAAGGCAGACCGGTATCGGTTCCATCTTGTGTCGATTGGCAATATTAAATTTTTTATAAATGGCCACGACCAGTTTCTGCCGGTCAGTCAAAGGGGTTTTTTTCGCAGATGCAAGATATTGCATGGCCCATTCAAGTTCCGCATAGGTGGCGCCGATCTGGCTTTCGTCGGTTCGGTTGTCCTCCCAGAGCCCGTCTGTGGGCGGAGCTGAAAGGATATCCTCAATAATGCCCAGATCCTTTCCCAGGGCATAAACTTGGGATTTCATGAGATCGGCAATGGGGGAAATATCCACCCCGCCGTCGCCATATTTGGTAAAAAATCCCACTCCGAAATCCTCGACCTTGTTGCCGGTTCCGGCCACCAGGAGTTTATGATGCGAAGCAAAGGCATAGAGGGTCAGCATGCGAAGGCGGGCACGGGTGTTGGCCATGGTCAGGCCATCCTGGATATCATGGGGAAAGCAGGCGTTGATCTGCTCAAATACAGGCGTCAGTTCAATGTCCAGACCTTTGACTGCCGGGAAATGTTTTTCAAGCCAGGCTATATGGGCCGATGACCGGGATAACTGGTCTTTTGCCTGAAAAATGGGCATGTTCAAGGCCAGAACCGGTTTTCCGGTCCTGGCGCATAAGGTTGACGTCACGGCAGAGTCAATCCCTCCTGAAACGCCGACGGCAAATCCGTTTAAACCGGATTGTCCAAGATAACCTGAAAGCCATTGAACAATATGATCTGCTATTTTCCGGGGTGTCATAATATGTATTCCTGACTGGGTTAAACACCTTTATGTGATAAATGTTTCCGCTGATATTAAAAATCCGGGATGGTTTTGTCAATCATTTCGGTTGAATTTGGCGCCTGAAACGTCTTTGAGCCAGCTCCCGTTCATTCTTCACCATCTTTCTGATTTTATGGGATCCCCCATTCTTGATTTCCAATCCTTTACGCGTGGAAGCTTCATTAACCCCTACTTATTCAAACTCTGCCGTGAAGTCAAGGAGATCCGCTGGTCCGACGCATTATGATTTAAGATTTAAAGATGTTTTCCCTTGTTATTGTTTAAAAAAACTTTTAATTAACACCGTATATGCAAAACCATGCTTCGGAGTGACGCGTGAAAGACGATTTTGAGATCAAGAAGATAAAACGGTTAAACCTTGTACTGAGGGCCTTCAGAGATGTGGGGAGGCTTCTGGTAAACCAGAATGATAAACAAAAACTCATAGACGGGATTTGCAATATTCTGGTGGAAAAAAGAGGGTATTATAATGCCTGGATCGGCTTGACAGACAGAAACGCATCCGTCCAAATGATAGCTGAAGCAGGGTTTAACAGCAGTTTTGGTCTCATGCGCAGCAGGCTTAAACAAAATCAGTTCACCCGGTGCATTCAAAAAACCCTTGAGTCGGAAGATGTGTTTTCCGTGGCTGATCCGGTCAAGGACTGCCCGGACTGCATGCTGTCAAAGAATTATTCCGGCCGGGGATCCATGGCGGTCAGGCTGACCCATAAAGAGAAAAATTACGGGTTCCTGGTTTTGTCCATTCCCCAGGAACTCAACCAGGATGAAACTGAAAAAAGCATTGTAAAGGAGATTTCAGACGATATAGCATCCGGGCTTTACCGGATTGACCTGGAAGAAAAAAGAAAAATCGCGGAAAGGGAACGGGAAGAAAGCAATAAAAGATTCCAGACCCTCATCGACAACTCTCTGAGCTGTATTTCCATTCTTCAGGAAGATAAAAAGGTATATTTGAATCCCGGGCTTCGAAAGATTCACCGCCTGATTACCCGGGCCTTTGAACCGCCCTGTTTTGAAAATGTCTATGAAGAAGACCGGGAAAGGATCAAAAAATTTTATTCAGACCTGGCGACAGGGAAAATAAAGCATATTGATACGGATTTCAGATATTATCCCGAGGGCCTTGAAGATGAAGTCAAGGGCCATATCCGATGGGCCCTGGTCAGCGTGCGGAAGATCAATTATATGGGGATTGAATCCATTTTTATCAATGCCATGGATATCACGGATTCCAAAGAAGTTGAAAATTTTCTGAAAATACAGGATAAAATGACGTCTCTCGGCCGTGTCACTGCTGGCATTGCCCATGAAATCCGGAACCCTTTGTCCGGAATTTATATTTATCTGAAAGCCCTGAAAAATATTTACAACAACATGGGAGATATCCAGTCGGTCCTTTCCATTATCGAAAAAATCGAACTGGCGTCCAATAAGATCGAATCCATTATCAAACGGGTCATGGATTTTTCAAAACCCGGCAGACCCCGCTTCATCATGACCAATATAAACGAAAATATTGATGAGGTCACAAAATTGACTGCTGTGACCCTGCGCAAAACCGGTATAAATTTTATAAAGGATCTCGACCCTACGATACCGGAATGCTGGAACGAACCCCATCTGATCGAGCAGGTCGTGCTGAACCTGATTACCAATGCAGCCGAAGCCATGAAAGAAATTGAGGGTGAGAAAACGATTGAGGTGAAAACTTACAAAAAAAAAGACTGTATCGCCATTTCCATCAGGGATACAGGGCCCGGTATCCCGGTGGCCAGCCAGTCCAAGATCTTTGACCCGTTTTATACCACCAAAACCAACAGTTCTGGGATCGGCCTCAGCATCTGCCATCGCATCATCACAGACCACGGTGGTGCCTTAAGATTTAATTCCGGTCTTAAAAAAGGAGCCCAGTTTATTATTGAGCTGCCTCTTCAACAACACGAAAGACAGACATGATCAGATACAGCATCGCCATTGTGGATGACGAAGAAAGCATCCGCGACAGTCTTGAGATGATCCTGGCCCAGGATTATGACATTTTAAGCTTTGCCGATGCAGAATCCTTTCTCTTGTCCCTGGAAACATCATCTCTGGATCTGATTCTCATGGATATCGGCCTGCCGGTAATGAGCGGCATCGAAGCATTGACCATAGTAAAAAAAAAGATCCCTGATCTTCCGGTCATCATGGTCACTGCCTTTGAAGACATCAATATGGTGATCCGCTGCATGAAAACAGGTGCCTTTGATTTTATTCTCAAGCCCATGAACCCGGATATTCTTGAACTCACCATCAAAAAAGCCATCTCGTCCATTGCCCTTAGAAAGGAGGTGAAACTTCTCCAGGAAAAATTTCTCAAAGATAATGAACCCTGCATTATCGGGGAGAGCAAAGGAATTGAAGATGTCATGGACTTTATCAATATGGTGGCCAAAAGCCCGGATACCCCCATCATGATCATGGGTGAAACCGGAACCGGTAAAGAACTGATCGCCAAAGCCATCCATGTCAGAAGCCCGGTGTTCCAGGGGCCGTTTATCGCGGTCAACTGCTCGGCTTTTCCGGATGAACTCATTGAAAGCGAATTGTTCGGGTATGAGGAAGGGGCATTTTCAGGGGCAAAAAGGCAGGGGAAAAAAGGGTTTATTGAAGAGGCGGCAGGCGGCACCCTGTTCCTGGACGAAGTCGCAGACCTGAGCCTGGCAGGCCAGGCAAAACTGCTGCGGTTCCTGGAATCCGGTGAATTTTACAAGATCGGGAGCACAACGCGGCATACCGTCAATGTCCGTGTGGTTTCGGCCACCAATAAAAACCTTGAAGAGCTTATGGATAGGGAGCTTTTTAGAAAAGATCTGTTCTTCAGGCTCTGTGTGGTAAAGGCAAAAATTCCGTCATTGAACGAAAGAAAAGAGGATATCCTGCCTCTGGCCAAACATTTTTTATACGACTTCAATAAAAAATTTAAAAAATCCCTGACCCATATTTCCGAACAGGCCCGGCAGCTTCTCCTGTCCCATGAATTCACCGGAAATGTCCGGGAATTGAGAAACATCATGGAACGGGCCTGTCTCATTGCCCGGGGATACTCGGTGAAGCGGGATGATCTCGGACTTCTTGAAAATCCAAACCATGCCCGGCCAGCCCGCACAGACGACATGAGAAAACCGGCCGTCACCATCCCGGATCAGGGCATCAACCTTGCCGGGGTGTTGGAAGATATTGAGAAAAAATACATGAATCACGCCCTGACACTGACCGGGGGCAATGAAAGCCGGGCTGCAAGGCTCCTGCACATGAACCACCATACCTTCAGGTACAAATTAAAAAAACACATTCCGTCCGCATAGGCATCAAACAGCAATTTAAAAATGACCGGCAGTCTTTTCTGAGCAACTGAAATTAAATTCCTTTTCATGATCAGGAGATTGATCAAAGAATGCCCAAGTATCGACGCTTTTCGAAAACTGCTTGGTCGACCAGTTTAATAATTGTTATTTTAGACAACAAAACCATTGACAATATGATAAAGAGTCTTTTAAAATGAATTGTGACTGAGCGCTCGCTCGCTTAAATTGATCGGGTGGTGATTGCTCATCAAATATTCCATTAACGAATAAAAAGGAAAAAAAATGACAGATCTTTATATTGCCAGAGATGAACTGGCCGGGAAAAAAGTAGAACTTAGCGATATAAGTATCAGGGACGGACTGCAGTCGCTGGAGACAGTGATTGATACCAACACCAAGATAAAATATCTGGAAGGGTTGATTCTGGCAGGATTCAAGCGCCTGGAGGCCACCAACTATGGCCACCCCAAATTTGTACCCTTTTTTCACGATGCCACGGAAGTATTAAAGCGCCTGCTGAACAGCGAAACCAAGGGGCCGGATGGCAGAACAATAGGTGAAATGATGAAGCGCAACGGCGGGGATGTGGAACTGACAGCGGTTACCATTCATGAAAGCGGCGCTGAAAGGGCCTTTAAAGACTTTGATGCAGGCTATGGCCCGGACCGTATCCTGCAAATGACTTCAACCTGTCCCGAGCATCAGCGGGCCAATTCGGGCAAGACCCATGACCAGTACTTTGCCATGACCGAACAGACGATTAAAGCTGCGCACAGCCGGGGAATGGTAGTAAACGGCACAGTAAGCACCATCTGGGGCAGCCCGTTTGAAAAATTCAACAAACAATACAGCATGGAAGAGAAACTGGATATTGCCATCACCTTTGTCAAACGATATCTGGATTGCGGAGCTGACGACATAGAACTCGCCGACCATGACGGATCGGTTACGGATTATCATAAATCCTATGAATTTTTCAGCCGGGTGCTTAATCCACGGGAGATGGGCAGGGGTCCGGATGGCCGGGACTATTCCGATCCCAAGCTTTACATCGCGCATTTTCATACCAAAAATATGGCCTCTGCTCTTCGAAACGCCGCCGCCGCTCTTAAAGCCGGTATTATCCGGTTTGAATCCTGCATGTCAGGCATAGGCGGACAACCAGCCAATACTGTGGATGGCGTTGCCATAGAAGGACGTGAGGGTGATTACTACAGTGATCACTTTAACCATGGACTTATTTCAACCGAGGACATGGTGACAATGTTTCATGAGCTCGGGGTTGATACCGGCATCAATCAGGAAATGCTCATGGCCCTGGGAAACGGCTTTCGATCCGATGTGGTGGATATGTTTGCTGCCAAGCAGAAAAAAATTAACCGCCCGTCCATGCCCTGCCGTTCTTTTATGCTGACAAACGGAAAATTGCCAGAAAGCGTTACTAAATTATACGTAGGGTAGATAATCATAAACTTGATGGAAATTCTTCAACTTAACACTTCTGGCAGGGACCGAAAATCAGATCGCAAAGGCTGTTTTTGGGTCCCTGCCGGTCCGGCTTTGCTGCACCGGTAAGGCGCCCGATAGTGAAACATCTATAAACTCCTGTACTGAATATTCTAAATTTTTCTAAATTTCTTAAATCTTCCACTCTTTATTTGAGATTTTTAAACATTTCAATTATTCCTTAAATCTTGTTCTTATTCCAACCTGCTGTAATTAATACTGAAAAATATAAGTCAAGTCACTGGCATGGTTCATGCTCTCTGGGGTTTTCAGGAAAGGACTCTTAGCCCTGACAGGAAGCTTATGAAAAAAGAACAACGTTGTGCCCCTCAGATCATGGTCATCGATAATGACAAATATGTCAGGGAATCACTCAGCACTTTTTTTGGCAAGGGTCCTTTGCGGCTCCTGATATTCAGAACCGGTTCGGAAGGTCTCAATGCTTTGAAATATCAGGATATTGATGTTGTGATCTCGGATTATTTCCTTCCCGACATGGATGGACTCACATTTTTGAAAGAAGTGGCCATGGAAAAACCAGGGGTTCCGAGGGTTCTCATGGCTACGATTACAAATGAGGAAATGGCTCTGGGAATTGCCAGGGCCGGAATTTATAAATTCATTGAAAAACCGCTTACCGTTGACTCTCTGGAAACAATCATAAAGGACTTGGAAACGATCAAACAGTCTAAGCTTTTGGAAAGGAAGGCGGATGAATAAAATCACTTTTATTTTATTAAACGAGCATCAGGATTGTCTTTATCCTGTGCATGATGGGGACGATTGCCATGGGGAATAATAACACCATTGATCAGAATTTATCCCGGGAAGTAGAAAAATTGGGTGCAAGGGATATGACGCTATGCATGCAGTGCGGGAACTGCGCTGCAGCCTGTCCCTTGTCAAGCGGTACCAATACTTTCCCAAGAAGGATATACCGGTATCTTCAACTAGGGTTGAAAGATAAGCTTTTGTCTTCCCCTGAGCCCTGGCTCTGTTATTACTGCGGTGACTGCAACACAGACTGCCCCCGTGGGGCTGAACCGGCAGAAACCATGATGGCTACCCGGCGGTGGCTCACAACCCAGTTTGACTGGACCGGTCTAGCCCGGCTGTTTTATTCATCCCCCAAATGGCAGGTGGGTGCTTTTTTTGCCGTTACACTGGGGATAATCCTGCTGTTTTTATTCGGCCACGGGCCGGTTATTACCGACCGGGTGGCCTTGAATTCCTTTGCCCCGCCACATTGGGTGCATCGGGGGGATCAGATCATGTTCGGTATTTTGGGTTTTTTGCTTCTTTCCAATGGATTTCTCATGTACCGGGGGATTATGCAGGACACAAAGGTGCCTCTTATAACCTATATCACCCAGGCCCCGGTTTTTCTCTTACACTACCTGACCCAGAAGCGGTGGCGTAAATGCGGAACCGGGCCAAGCTCCAGATGGACAAGACATTTTATTTTATTCTCCGGTTATGTTGTCATGGAAATTTTTATCATTGGGTTTCTTGAAGTGTTCCAGACCGATGTGGTGCATCCTTTCTGGCATCCCACCCGGATCTTTGGTTACTATGCAACCATTGCCATCATGGTGATTTCAGGAAATATGCTTTATAGCAGATGGGTTGTAAAAGAGGAAAAGCTGCACCGGTATTCTGATTTTACCGATGTGTTTTTTCTGATCCTCTTATTTACGGCAGCCTTTACCGGTATTCTGGTTCATATCTTCCGCCTTGCCGGATGGCCCATTGCCACTTACACGATCTATACGCTTCACGTGTCCATGGTGGTGGGAATGCTCAGCATCATGCTGCCCTTTGGAAAATTATCCCATCTTTTTTACCGTCCCCTGGCCATTTTTTTGACCACATTGAAAGAAAAAGTCACCAGAGAATCCCTGGTTGTGTTTGAAACCGTGACCAAAGATGCGGGTGACAGTTTTATGAGCTGCATGCAGTGCGGCACCTGTTCAGGTGTCTGCCCCTGGAGCGGGATTACGTATTACAGCCCCCGCCAGATCCTCCGAAATATCAGTCTTGAGACCTGCACCCGGGCCACCGTTGACACGACGGCCTGGGATTGCGCCACCTGCGGGTCATGTGTCGAACATTGCCCCAGGGGGATTGAAATCATTGATTTGGTCAAATCCATCCGCAGCCAGAACGTGGCTGCCCAAAAACTGCCGAAAATGTTTTTACCTCCTGTCAAAAGTTTGAAAAAAAATGGAAACCCCTGGAACGGCAGGCCCCAGGACCGGCTGAGCTGGGCCGGGGATGTGGGGATGCCGTTGTTCAGCCGGGATTTGGAATACTATCTTTTCACCTGCTGCACCATTGCCTATGACACCAGCGCTTTAAAAGCCTGTGAAATCGCCAGAAAGGCATTGCCGAAACTGCTTACCAGGGCCGGGGTCTCATTCGGTTCTTTGGGTGACAAGGAAAGCTGCTGCGGAGATCCGGCAGCAACTCTTGGAGAAAAGGGATTGTTTTCAGATCTTGAAAGAAAAAACACAGATCTCTTTATCAATGCAGGGGTTAAAAAGATTCTGACGGTTTCTCCCCACTGCATGAATATGTTTAAGAATCATTATGAAGGCCTAAAAAAGACCGTAGACATTGAGCACTATACCGAAACCCTCGACAGGCTCATCAAAAAGGGCATCCTCAAGCCGGTCAACAGTATAAATCTTAAAGTCACCTATCATGACCCCTGTTATCTTGGACGGCACAACGGCATTTACGATGCACCCAGACAAGTGCTGAAAAGCATTCCCGGGCTCAAGCTGGTTGAAATGGAAAACAACCGGGAAAGAAGCCTGTGCTGTGGCGGCGGAGGCGGCGGCCCCTGGAAAGAATATCCAACGGAAAAACGGTTCGGTATCCATAGGGTGGGCCAGGCCCTTGATATTGGTGCAGATGTTATTGCAACAGCCTGCCCCTATTGTATCCGGATGCTGAATGAAGCCATTGTTGAACTGAATATTGGAAATAAAATCAAGGTTCAGGATATTTCTGAACTGGCCTTAACATCGGTTGAATTTCCGGATGCTGCCGGAAAAGTTCATACCCATATACCAAGCCTTGAGCAGGAGGACTGTCATGTCTGAACGAATCGGATTCTATATCTGCCACTGTGGAATTAACATCGCTTACCGGGTTCGAGTAAAAGAAGTTGCCGAGTATGCATCGACCTTCCCGGGAGTGGTGATTGCCCGGGACTATTTATTTATGTGTTCTGATCCGGGTCAGGAACTCATTGAAAAAGATATTAAAAATTTCAATTTGACCCGTGTGGTGGTGGCATCCTGTTCGCCCAGGATGCATGAAAAAACCTTCAGGGCGGCCTGCGGCCGGGCCGGGCTTAACCCTTATTTTGCCTTTCATATGGTCTGTGTCAGAGAACACGGGTCATGGGTAACGGAAAATGAAGATGAAGCCACGGAAAAAGCAAGAATTATTGTAAGGGCTGGACTTAAAAGGGTTTCATTCCAAAATGCCCTGATTCCCAGCCAGTTCTCGGTCAATTCAAATACTCTGGTGGTGGGTGGCGGAATTGCAGGCATGCAGGCATCCCTTGATATTGCAAGTTCCGGATTCAAGGCCTATCTCGTGGAAAAGCAGCCTACAGTAGGCGGCCATATGCTTCAATATGACAAAACCTTTCCAACCCTGGATTGTGCAGCCTGCATCGGAACCCCCAAGATGGTGGCTGTGGGCCAGGAAAAAAATGTCGAGCTCAGGACCTATTGCGAAGTTGAAGATGTCAGCGGGTTTGTGGGCAATTTCAAGGTCACGTTGAACAACAAGGCCAGATATGTGAAGACCAACTGCACCGGATGCGGTGACTGTGCAAAAGTCTGCCCGGTAGATTTTCCCAATGAATGGGATGTCAATACCAAGATGAGAAAGGCCATTTATATATCTTTTCCCCAGGCCGTCCCGGTCCGGTATGTGATCGATAAGCGGACCACCGCCCCGTGCAGAACCTCCTGTCCTGCAGGGACCAATGTACAGGGGTATGTACAGATGGTCAAAGTGGGTAATTACCAGCAGGCTCTCAATATCATCATGGAACGTCTGCCCTTGCCCGGAGTCCTGGGGCGGGTCTGTCCCCATCCCTGTGAAAGCGACTGCCGAAGAGCATTGGTGGAATCTGCGGTTTCCATCCGGGATTTAAAACGATTTGCCGCAGACCATGCCAGCCTGGAGGATGTTCCCCTCCCCCAGGCTGAAGAAATTGATAAAAAGATTGCCATTATCGGCTCAGGCCCTGCAGGTCTGACCGTTGCCTACTATCTGAGACGTAAGGGGTTTAAGATCAGCATGTTCGAATCCATGGAAAAACCGGGCGGGATGCTGAGAACCGGTATTCCGGATTACAGGCTTCCGCCGGCCATCCTGGATCAGGAAATCAATCATATCCTGTCCACAGGGGTTGAGTTGAAAACCGGTGTGGCCCTGGGCCGCGATTTTACCCTGACAAGCTTGAAAGATCAGGGGTTTGATGCCGTTTTTCTTGGCATCGGTGCCCATGTTCCCGTCAAAATGAGCATTGAGAATGAAGATGCCGACGGGGTTGTTGATGCCGTCCCCTTTCTGCGCAAAGAAAACCTTGAAAGGGCCGGATCTGCTAAAAAGCGTGTGGTCATCATTGGCGGCGGGAATGTTGCCATGGATGCGGCCCGGGTTGCCGCAAGATCAGGTGCTGAAAGTGTATCGGTTGTTTACAGGAGAACCGAAACAGAAATGCCTGCCGATCATGAAGAGATCCAAGGGGCCAAAGAAGAAGGTATTGAATTTATAACCCTTACAGGACCCAAACGGGTGAAGGCTGAAAACGGCAAGGTAACCGGCATTGAATGCATCAAAAATGAACTCGGTCCTGCTGACAAAAGCGGCAGAAGGCGGCCTGTCCCGGTTGAGGGCAGCGAATATGTCATTGAATGCGACATGATTATTCCTGCCATCGGCCAGAGTGTTGAGACCGCCTCCATTCTAAAGGATACCCCTCTTGCCTTGACAGCCTGGGGGACTCTTCTGGTTGACCACGACACCATGCAGACCTCAGAGCCCTGGGTATTTGCCGCAGGAGATGCAGTCACAGGACCTGCCACGGTGGTAGAAGCCGTTGCCGGCGGCCACAAGGTGGTTAAAGCCATTGAAAGATATTTAAACAATGAAATGGAGCTCTTTGAGAAAGATAAAGAGCTTCAAAAATTGGGAACCAAAGAAAAGAATTTTGTTCCCATCCCGGAAGATGCACCTGTCATTGAACGCGCCAGGCCTGTCTTTGTGGAACCGGCTGCAAGAAAGAAGTCCTTTGAAGAAGTGGATCTGGGATTGTCCGAGGGCGCTGCTCAGGAAGATGCTGCAAAATGTCTTAACTGCGGCGGTTGCTGTGAGTGCAAACTTTGCGTGGATCAGTGCAAGGCCGAGGCCATTGACCATGACAGCAAAGATGAAAAAGAGATCATTGATGTTGGGTCCATTATTGTTGCCACAGGATTTGATCCCCTTGATCCAACCCCCATGACCCAGTACGGCTATGGCAGGCATGTCAATGTATTTACCAATCTCGAATTTGAGCGGTTGTCCAATGCCACCGGCCCGACATCAGGCAAACTTTTGAAACGGGATCTGAAAGATCCCATGAAATTTACCGATCCTCCCAAAAGCGTGGCCATCCTCCATTGTATCGGCAGCCGGGATATCAATTATCATGAATACTGTTCCCGCACCTGCTGCATGTATGCGTTAAAATATGCCCATCTCCTCAAGGATAAATGCGGACATGATACCCTGATTTATAATTTTTACATTGACATGCGCTGTTTTGGCAAAGGGTATGAAGAATTCTATAAAAAAGTCCAGTCTGAAGGGGTCCGCATGATCAGGGGCAAGGTCGGCTCCATCAAGGAAGCGGAAAATGGAATGCTGACGGTTCTGGCAGAAGATACGCTTTCCGGCAGGATGGTTGAGATTGAGGTGGAGATGGCTATCCTGTGTACGGCCATGGAGCCAAGATCCAATGCCCAGGATGTCATGAGGATGTTCGGCATCGGGATCGGTGCTGACGGTTTTTTCCAGGAAGAACACCCCAAGCTGGCGCCTGTATCCACACCCTCCAGCGGGGTTTTTCTGGCAGGCGCCTGCCAGGGTCCCAAGGATATCCCGGATACGGTGGCTCAGGCCAAGGGAGCTGCGGCTGAATGTCTGGCCTTGAGCGCCAAAGGTATTGTGGAAGTACCGCCCATGATATCCTGGATTGACCCGGATGTCTGTGTGGGCTGTCAGGTTTGTATCGGTCTGTGCCCCTATTCCGCCATTGAATTTGATGAATTCAACTCGATTTCCATAGTCAACAGTGCGGTTTGCAAGGGATGCGGCAGTTGTGCCGGTCACTGCCCCAGCGGTGCACCCAAAGTCCGGCATTTTACGGATCAACAGATTTTTGCTGAAATCGACGGATTATTGTTAAATTAAAAAGGAGTCTTGATATGAGCGAGTTTGAACCAAAAATTGTGGGTTTTTTCTGTAATTGGTGTACGTTTACCGCTGCCGATCTGGCGGGTACGTCCCGTCTGTCGTACCCGCACAATATTAAAATTATCCGGATGATGTGCAGCGGCATGGTAGACCCCAAATACGTGATCAAAGCGTTTTTGAACGGTGCGGATGGGGTGTTGATCGGCGGATGCTGGCCCGGAGACTGCCATTATATCAATGGAAATCTCAAAGCCAGGCGGCGGGTGGCCATGCTGACCGAAATCCTGAAAGAATACGGGATTGACGAACAGCGGTTCTGGCTGAGATGGATTGCTGCAAGCGAAGGCACCATGCTCCGGGAAGTTGTTAATGAAATGACGGAGAAACTTAAAGAATTAGGCCCAAGCCCGCTTAACAGAGAACACCTTGAAAGCAAGATAGGTTGATAAAACGGAGACAATACCCATGGCAAATTTTACAAAATTGTCCTTTAAAAAAGGCGAACTGAACAATAAACTGGCTGATTTTTTCAAGAGTCTGCTTGAAAAAGGCGCGGTCAACGCCCTTTTGGCTCCCATGACCCAACCTAAACGAGGCGTGATGCAGACACTGGTGACGGACCCGTCCCATGCGGATGGCATTGACCCCTTTGCTCCGGTGGTCCCTGTGAACGGCGCAAAACTTGCGTCATCTCTTACCTCAACCCCTTCGGGCAGGAAAACGGCAATGGTTTTAAGATCCTGCGAAGTAAGGGCTCTGGTGGAGCTTTGCAAATTAAAACAGGCGGATCTGGATGATGTTCTGCTCATCGGCATGGATTGTCTGGGCCGGTATGAAAACCTTGATTTTTTAAAGCTCCGGGCCGAGGGTGACACAACCGAAGCCTTTCTTGAAAGAGCTTTGGCAGGGAACACACAAAACAGCGGCTGTGAGGTGTCCGGTGCCTGCAAAATCTGTGAATTCCCGGTGGCGGACAATGTTGATTTAAGGCTCTGTGTTATAGGTTCCGGCTCTGATGCCCTTTATATTGAGAGCCTGACGCCCAAGGGGGACAAGGCCCTTGAAACGGCCGGGCTGACCACAGGGGAAACCCCGGGGGGCCGGGGCGCTGCGGTGGATCAACTTGTGAAAACCCGGACAGAGGCCCGTGATAAGGAGTTTTCTCAATACAGGGAAACCACTCCCAGTATCGACGCCCTTGAAGATCGGCTGGCAGCTTGCATCAACTGTTATAACTGCCGGGTTGCATGCCCGGTGTGCTATTGCAAGGAATGCGTATTTGTGACCGACACCTTCCGCCATAACGGGGATCAGTACATGGGATGGGCAGACACCTTTGGAACACTGAAAATGCCCACGGACACCACCTTTTATCATTTGACCCGCATGAGCCACATGAGTCTTTTTTGTGTCGGCTGCGGCCAGTGCACCAGTGCCTGCCCCAACAGCATTGATCTGATGCCGATATTCAGGACAGTGGCCCAGAAGACTCAAGGCAGGTTTGACTATCAGGCAGGCAGGTCTCTTGACGAAAAACAGCCGCTGACTGTTTATATCCATGATGAAATGGTTGAAGTGACCGGGCAGGTCAAATAGGAGAATATTATGGCAGAAGACAAGCAGATAGGCACGGTTCTGGTTGCAGGCGCCGGTGTTTCAGGGATCAAGGCCGCCATTGAACTGGCCGAGATCGGGTACAAGGTTTTGTTGACGGATTCATCCCCCCAGATCGGCGGCATTCTGGCCAAACTGGACAACCAGTTCCCTTCCGACCATTGCGGTATTTGCAGAATGCTGCCCATGGTCGGCCGCGAGTATGCGTCCCAGTACTGCATGCGCAAAGGGCTGTTTCATGAAAATATTGAAATCTTTGCCTTTACCGAACTGACCCGGGTGGACGGGGATGCCGGCAAATACACGGTGGAACTGTTTAAAAAGGCCAGGTATATTGATACAGAAAGGTGCAATGGACTCGGGGAATGCATCAGCGTATGTCCCGTTGAAACCGAGGATGAATTCAACCACGGTCTGACCAAACGAAAAGCGGTGTATAAGCCGGTTCCCCACAGCACACCCCAGATGCTCTTAATCGATATGGATACCTGCACCAAATGCGGGGAATGTGTCAAGGTCTGTCCCACAAACGTCATTGATCTGGAAGCACAGGATGAAACCCTGGAAAGACAGGTTCACGCCATCATTCTTGCCTCGGGCATCAAGCTGTATAATCTGAAGGAATTTGAGGACGCCAAATCCTGGGCCGTATCTCCCGATGTGGTCAGTTCCCTTGCCTTTGAACGCATTATCAGCGGTTCCGGCACTTTTGACGGAGAAATCAAGCGCCCGTCAGACGGCAGACCTGCCAAAAAAATTGCCTGGGTCCAATGCATGGGGTCCAGGAACAGAAGACAAAAAAGAGATTACTGCTCCTCCATCTGCTGCATGTTTGCCCTGAAAGAAGCCATGCTGGCCAAGGAAAAAAGCGGCCATGATATTGAAACCACCATTTTTTATATGGATATGCGGACCTTTGGAAAAGATTTTTACCGGTACTATGAAAAAGCAGTGGATGAATACGGAGTTAACCTGGTTCGCTGCCGGGTCCAGGGTGTCATGCTCAACCCGGATAAAAGCCTTTCCATGCGGTATTATGATTCCCTTGCAGAAGAATTCAATGTGGCCGAGTATGACATGGTGGTCCTTTCCACCGGGCAGATTCCCTATGAAAATCATAAAAAACTGGCCGGCCTGCTCCATGTGGATGTCGATGCGTCAGGCCTTCTGCCCATGGATGCCTATAACAAGGTCAAGCTGGTCAAACCCGGCGTGTTCCTGTGCGGGTCTCTCATGGGGCTCACCGACTTAAGCGAGGCCATGAGCAGCGGAATTGCGGCTGCCGGACAGGCCGGCACTTTTTTATCCGGCCTGGATGTGGCAATTGTTGAAGAAGAGGCCATTGCCGAACCCACGGCCAAAGACAGGGAAACTCCCCTGGTTTCAGTGGTGCTTTGCAAATGCAGTGAAAAAGTTCAGGCAAGCAGTGTGGATTTCGATGCCCTGTCAAACGGGATTAAAAAACTCATTGGCGTGGGAGAAGTCCATGTCATCAATACGGTGTGCAGTGATGAAGGAAAAGAAACCATTTTGAAACAGCTTGCCAAATCAAAATGCAACCGCCTGTTGATCGGGGCCTGTCATCCTTTCATGTACCGGAAATCCTTGAAAAACCTGGCCAAGAAAGCAGGGTTCCCTGCTTCCCTGTTTGAGATTATGGATCTGTCCTCCATTGTGCACAAAGGGTTTTTCGAGCCCCAACATATTGAATCGGCCAAAAAGGATCAGACCCGTCTGGCCTACAATGAAATCAGGGCTGTTGTAGAAAACCTGAAGCTGAAACCTGCGCTTCATGTAGAGACCCTCCCCATCAACCCGGCGGCCCTTGTGGTGGGTGGCGGCATCGCAGGCATGCACGCTGCTTTTTCTCTTGCCCAGAGAGGCGTGGGCGTACATCTCATAGAAAAGTCGGATACCCTTGGCGGCTATGCCGGGACCAAAATCGAGCATACCATTGACGGTCTTGAACCTGTTGCCCTGGCAAATGCGCTTAGGCTGAAAGTTCTTGAACATAAAAACATTACGGTTCACAAAAATTGTGAAATTGAAAGCACACAAGGTTCGCTGGGCGCCTTTGAAACAAAATTCAAGGATCTGGCAACCCAGGAAAACCATTACCTGCGGCATGGCGCTGCCATCATTGCAACGGGCGGGCACGAGGGAAAAACAATTGAATATGAATACGGCAATGCAGACAATATCCTGACCCAGGCTGAGCTGAAAGACGGGCTGACCACAGGAGATATTGATGTCAGCGAGGCTGAGATCATTGTCATGATCCAGTGTGTCGGCTCAAGACAGAAGCAGGGCCGGGAATACTGCAGCCGCATCTGCTGTATCGGCGCCATTGCCAATGCATTGACCATCAGGGGAAAAAACCCGGATGCCCGGATCTTTATCCTGTACCGGGACATCATGACCTATGGTTTTGCCGAACAGTATTATACAAAGGCCCGTCTGGCCGGGATTATTTTTGTCAGCTACAGCCTTGACAATAAACCCGCGGTTGAACTGGTTGACGGGAGTCCTGTGATAAAATTTATGGAACCGGTCTTGAATTCTGAAATTGAGCTTACGCCTGATTATCTGGTTTTGTCCACCGGTGTTGATCCTGAAGCGTCAAACCGGGATGTGGGAAACGCCTTTGACCTGCCTGTCAACGAAGACGGTTTTTTTGTGGAAGCCGATTCAAAATGGCGGCCCGTTGAATTTTTAAAGGTGGGTCTTTATGTGGCCGGTGTTGCTCATTCCCCCATGACCTTGAAAGATGCGATTCTCCAGGCTGAAGCAGCTGCCCAGAAAGCCTATGCATACCTGTCAGGGCGCAAAATCCATACGGCCCATGTGATCTCAAAGGTCCATGACGCCATCTGCGTAAGATGTCAGCGATGTGTGGACATCTGCCCCTATGGCGCCCGTTCCTATGATGAGGTCCTGGACCGGATCATTGTGGACGGAGCCACGTGTCAAGCCTGCGGCATGTGCGGTGTGGCCTGTCAGAATAATGCGGCTGAAATCATGGGGTGGAGCGACAAACAGGTCATGGCCGTTATTGATGCAAAAATGTCCAATGACCCCATGCCGGCAGCGGCACAATAGGAGATAAAGATTATGGATTTTGGTTCATCAGATAAAGATTTGTGGAAACAGATTTATAACACCAAGGATCTGTTGCATTGTTTTAACTGCTCGACCTGTCTGTCGGGCTGCCCGGCTTCCCACGGCGCTCCTCCGCTTCTGGTCAGGAATCTTGCCCGCATGGTGGTTTATGGCCTGGAGGAAGACCTTTTGAATGAGGATACTCCATGGGCCTGTGTGTCCTGTTCCAGATGCGAGGAAATGTGTCCCATGGATGTCAAACCCTTTGAAATGATCCTTGCCATCCGGAGATGGCAGACCTTGAATGACGAGACCCGGGTTCCCACGGCCATTGTCGAGATTTACAAAAGGGGCTATACCCAGTCCGTCGGAACCAATACGGAGTTGAGAGAATCCTTAGGGCTGCCAGAACTTGCCACCATCACAAAGATGCCTGAAATGCTGAAACTTTATCAGGAAATGCTGATGAAAACACCTGTGGTCAGTGAAAACGACTATATGTTTAATGAGGACTAAAACAAATGGAATTATGTCTTTTCTTAGGTTGTAATACCCCGGCCATACGGCCGGATGTCGAGAGGGCCATCCGGGCGACCATGCCGGAGCTGGGCATGGATCTGGCCGATGCGGAAGGGTATGTCTGCTGTCCTGCTTTTGGTTCATTTCCGTCCACGGATGATGATTCTTATCTCGCATCCTCGGGTTGGAATCTCTCCATTGCAGAGGCCAAGGGCCTTGATATTGTTGTTCAATGCGGCTCCTGCTACAGTTCTCTTCGTATGGGGCGTGATCATCTGGCCCATGATGAAGCAAAGCTTGCCAGGGTCAATGAACTCATTGAGCTGACCGGTCGGAAGCTTGAATGCAAAACCAGGGTCCGCCATATCTCAGAAATCCTTTATAATGAAGTGGGTGCCGAGAAGATTTCCAAGAGCATTAAAAAGAATCTCAGCGGTCTTCATGGCGTGGTTCAGTATCCTTGTCATACTCTTTTTCCCAGCGAAATTGTCGGGTTTGAAGAGTCCCCGCGAGATCCCAAAGCCTTACGGATTTTGACCGAAGCCCTGGGCGCAACAGTGGATCATTACAGCCGGGAGCTTCAGTGCTGCGGCGGGGCCGGCGGGTTTACAAAAAGCTCTCCTGCCGAAGCCACTGCGTTTGCAAAAACCAAACTGGATGCTGTTATTGAGGAAACAAAGGCTGATTTCATTGTGGTGTCCTGCATCACCTGTCTCATGTATCTGGATAATATCCAAAAAAAACTCAATGAAGCGGAAGAAACGGATAAATATCATATCCCGGTGTTTGATTATAATCAGCTGTTGGCGCTTTGCATGGGATTTGATCCCAAACAGGTGGCATCCATCAGCAGCGTGCCGAGAAATTCTGTAATCGACAGGGTTACTGCAGGATGATGGATGTAATTTTAAAACCAGATTGTATAGAGGTCAGATATGTTTAAAAAAATACTGTTTGCAACATCCTTGACAAAGGCCTGTGACCCGGCTGCCAGGGTTGCGTTTAATGTCGGCAGCCTTTACAGGTCGCCCGTGACCATTTTTCATGTTATTGAAAAACAAGGTCCTGATGACACCGAGGCCCGTGTTCATAAAAAAATAGCCGAACATTATACCGATCTTCTGTCAAAAACTGAAAATTATGACATCCGGACAGCCCACGGCATTCCCTGTAAAGAGATTTTGGAAGAAATTTCCAGGAACACCCCCGATCTCCTGGTGATGGGTGTCAGCACCAGGGGAGAGGCAGGTCTTGAAGATGCAATCAAAAACACGGGTTCTTCATTCCAAAAAATCATCAAAGCATCCATTTGCCCGGTATTGATTGTTAATCGTCCGGCCGCCTCTTTCTGGGGAACCATTTCAAATGTGGTATTTTCAACTGACTTTTCACAGACATCGGACAGGGCCTTTGATTTTGCATCCACACTGGCAAAAAAAACAAACTGTGAACTCCATATTTTTCATGCTCAGAATGTAAGTCTCACACCCGGGTCAAAAGAGTTTGACCAGAACGCCATAGAAGAACGCAGACGTGAAAAACTCAGCTTTTCCAAGAAAAAATACGGGCCGAAACTGGAAGGGATTGAGACTTACGCCATAGAAGTCTGGGAAGGAAGCCCCTATATTGAAATTGTCAAATATGCCAGAGATAAATATGCAGACCTGATTATCATGGCCCAGGACTCAAAAAACCCCGGCTCTCAAACCGATGAACTGGGAAGTACGGTCAAGCAGGTGATTCTTCGCGCCGGCTGCCCGGTCCTGTGCATAAATAAATTAAAAAGCCCTCAATAGCTGGAGAACAAAAATGAAAAAAATCCTCATTATTGACGATGATCCGATTATTCGAAAATATCTGGCCAATTTATTAAATGACAACGGCTATGAGACTGTCGTGGCTGAAAATGCACAGGAAGCCATGGGCCTTGTCAATTCAATATCCTTTGATCTGATCACCCTGGATCTGGACATGCCGGGAGAATGGGGGACAAGGTTTTACGGCAAGCTGGCCCAGGACAAACAGAAAAAAAATATCCCGGTGATTGTCATCAGCGGGATGTCCGGCAATGAATATGCCATCCCCAGGGCTGTTGCCAGTCTTACAAAACCATTTGATCAGAAAGAACTGCTCAGGATCGTACGGGACATTTTAAAATAATGGTTCAGGGAGAGCCTTTAATGGAAAAAAGAACAATACAGAAAAGAGGTCTGGCCTTCAAACTCATGATCCCTCTGGGGCTGGTTCTTTTTATCAGTATTTTTGTCTGGTCCAGAGTGACCATCAATATCCAGGAAAAGGCCCTGATTGAAAAAGCAGTATCCGATGTTGATAAATTCTGCAACACGGTTCTGAATTTCACGTGGTTTGCCATGCTTCATAATCCCAATAAGGACATGCTGGATGTTTTAAAAAGCATGTCTGAATATAATAAAATCGAAAAAATAAGGTTATTTGACGCCCACGGGAAAATTAAATTTTCAAACATCCATGAAGAGATCAATACATCAGCGGAAAAAACGGATGTTGCCTGTAAAACCTGTCATTTTGAGGCAGTTCCGGTCATAAAGACCGGCATCAAGGAGCGTATCCGGATTTTTGAATCCCCCGAGGGAGAACTTCTTTTGGGTATCATCAACCCCATATTGAATGAACCGGGCTGCTCCACGGCCGAATGCCATTACCATCCAAAAGAAACAAAAAAAATAGGCACCCTGGATGTTGTCGTCTCCTTAAAAAATATCAAAACCACCATCGGGTTTATAAAAAAACTATCAGTCTGGACAGCGGTCTATCTTTTCCTTGTTCTTTGCCTGACCGTCTGGCTCTGCATTTCCCGTCTGGTGACGAGCCCCATCAACAAACTGATCCAGAAGACCGATCTCATCGGCAAAGGAACCTATCAGAACGATTTCAGCGCCCTGACCCAGAAGGATGAAATCGGTCACTTATCCCATGCCATAAAGGATATGGGAGAAAAAATAAAAAACAAACAGGATGAATTGAATAAACAGAAACACCGGTATCAGAATCTCTTTGATCAGGTTCCCTGCAGCATCACCGTACAGAGCAGGGATTTCAAACTGATTGAGTTCAATAAGGAATTTTCAAAAAAATTCAGGCCTGAGTACGGGGATCACTGTTATTTCGCCTATAAGAATCTGACCCGGAAATGCAGCAACTGTCCGGTTGAAAGAACGTTCATAGACGGACAGTCCCATTTCAGTGAAGAATCCGGGATCAATAAGGACGGGAGCATTGCCCACTGGTTTGTAAAAACCGCGCCCTTAAAAGATGAAACCGGTAATATTGTAGCGGCCATGGAAATGAGCATTGATATTTCCAGAAGAAAACGGCTTGAAGGAATCGTCAAAGATTCTGAGCGAAAATACCAGGCTGTTTTTGAAAGCATTCCCAACCCCATATTTATCCTGGACATCGACACCTATAAAATCCTCAATTTTAATAAGAGTGCGTTGAACCTCTATGGGTATGCAAAGGAGGACCTTGAAGACAACAGCTTTTCTCTTTTGTTTCCCGACGCTGAAAAATTTGAAACCTTTAAAGACACTATTAAAAAATCCTTTCATGAAAGGCTCATTCATCTGAAAAAGACAGGGGAACCCCTTTATGTCAACCTCTGGGTCAGCCCTGCGGAATTCACGGAACAAACCGTGCTCCTGGTCACGGTCATTGATATCACCCTGTCCATTGAAACCGAACAGCAGCTTATCCAGGCCGGTAAAATGGCGACCCTGGGAGAAATGGCCACCGGCGTCGCCCATGAGCTGAACCAGCCTTTGTCCGTGATCAAGACAGCTTCAAATTTCATATCCAGAAAATTGAAGAAAAATGAACCCATTGATAAAGATATTTTAAACACCCTTTCAGAAGAGATTGAAAGCCATGTGGACCGGGCTGCAAAAATCACCAACCACATGCGCCTGTTCGGCAGAAAATCAGACTTTTCAAAGGAACCGGTCAACATCAACGATGCCATCAGACGATCCTTTGATATTTTCAGCCAGCAGCTGAAACTCAGGGAAATTGATGTGCAATGGGATCTGGATGAAAATCTTCCCCCGATCGTGGCCGACCCGGTCCGTCTGGAGCAGGTATTTATCAATCTTTTGATCAATGCAAGGGATTCCATTGTCATCCGATCTGAAAAAAAAGAAGATCATAAAAAACAAATCCTCATTACCACGTCTGCCAACGGCAATGTTGTGACGGCGAGCATTTCAGATACAGGCACAGGGGTTCCAGATGACCTTAGAAATAAAATTTTTGAACCTTTTTTCACGACCAAAAAAGTCGGTGAAGGAACCGGACTGGGCCTGTCCATCAGCTATGGAATCATCCGGGAATCCGGCGGTGATATCAGTGTGAAAAATAACCCTGATCCTCCCGGCGGAGCTGCCTTTATTATCCGGTTTCAGTTGGATAAGGGAGGTCTGAAATGACCGGGAAAACCATGAAGCCATTAAAACTGCTGCTTGTGGACGATGAAGAGGGAATTCGCAAAGTCCTGAAAATCACCCTTGAATCGGCCGGATATGAGGTGTCACTTGCCGCAGACGGTGAAGCCGGGCTGGATATCTTTATCCGGGAAAATCCGGATATTGTGATCACTGACATCAAAATGCCGGGAATTGACGGGATTGAACTTCTAAAACGGATCAAAAACCTGAATCCTGAAACAGAGGTCATTATGATCACCGGTCATGGCGACATGGATCTGGCCGTTAAAAGCCTTCAGTATGAAGCTGCTGATTTCATAACCAAACCCATTGACAGCGCTGAGCTTGAATTTGCAATCAAAAAGGCTGAAGATCGTATCAACATTGGCCGGAATATCAAAGGCTATATGGATGATCTGAAAACCCTTGTGGAGGAAAAAGATAAAAAGCTCAATGAGTCTGAAAAGCTCATCACTATCGGTCAGACCATCGCGGGAATGTCCCATGCCATAAAAAACATCGCAGGGGGTCTGAAGGGCAGCTCCTTTGTCCTGGAGCAGGGGATTGAACATGAAAACCGTCAGTATTTGAAACAGGGGTGGGAAATGATGAAGGGAAATATCGATAAGATCACCAAACTTTCCCTGGATTTGTTGAATTATGCCAAAACCACCCGGTTGAATTTTCAGCTGGAAAACCCCAACACACCGGCCCGTGAAATTGCTCAGCTCATGAGCCATAAAGCAAAAGAAAAAAAAATAAATTTAAAATTTCACCCTTCCCCTGAAAAAAAGCTGGCCCTCATGGATTCTGACGCCATCCATAATTGTCTGTTAAACCTTGTCACCAATGCTTTTGATGCCTTTGACGGACTGCCGGATCAGAGCAGGCAAAGACAGGTCATGCTCGGCATCTTCACAGGGGAAAAAGAGATCGTTTATCGCGTGACAGATAACGGCAGCGGCATGGGCGAGACAGTCAAAACCGCTTTGTTCAAGGAATTTATTACCACCAAGGGGATGAACGGGACCGGATTCGGCCTTATGACCACAAAGAAAATCATAGAAGAACATCAGGGCGAAATCGAGTTTAATACTGAAACCGGCAGGGGGTCTGAATTTATCATCCGGCTCCCCTTAAGAACAATGGATTCAAAAGGAGGCTCTCATGGATAGAATTTTCATTAATCCATACGGCCATATCTTGAAAAAGGGTCAAAAAGAGAGCAGTCCTGTTCTAAAATTTCTGGGGAACACCATTGAACTGGATAAAACCTTTACCCTGCGATCCTTTTTTTTGATGCTGAATCTTTATCCTGAACTTAAACAGATCAGCGACATCCTTGAGCCCCTTATTAAGATTGCTACGGGTCATGACGGCCAGGGAGCTAAAACCGATGAAATCGAAGCACTGGTTTTTTATAAAACCATTGAAATACAGGGTTTTCCCGGAAAACCAAAACTAAATAGTTATACCAGCTTGAAAGGAGTGATGAATCAAACGGCCAAAAATTTAAAGTTTTTTCATCTTGAAACTTTAATGGATCACACATTAACCCTGGGGAAATTAAACCATATTGTTTTTGGGGATAAGGAGGACATCTTCCGGTATGAGACATTTTACACGCTGTTTGAGCTTGTGGAAGGCATTGCCTGGGACCTTTCTTTTAATTTTAACCCATTACAATGCAGCATAAGGAGGTAATTATGTTTAAAAAAATACTTTTCGCCACAACAGCTTCGCCTGTTTGTGATGCGGCCGCAAAAATCGCGTTTGAACTTGCCGAAAAATACAAATCGGAACTGGTTCTTTTTCATGTATTTGGAGTCCCCTCCCATGGGGGCAGTTTTACCATGACGGATTATCTGACCCGGGAAGAAGACAGTGTTGGCCCTGAGTATATTGAATTTGTCAGGGATGAAATGAAAACCACCTATGAGGCCTTGATTGAAAAACACGGTGAACCCCGGTTTGAAGCCCTGGTCGGCATACCGGCAACGGAAATCTTAAGATTTGCCAGAAAAGAGGGCGTGGATCT
The DNA here is from genome assembly GCA_964619205.1 of uncultured Desulfobacula sp. Taxonomy (GTDB): domain Bacteria; phylum Desulfobacterota; class Desulfobacteria; order Desulfobacterales; family Desulfobacteraceae; genus Desulfobacula. The sequence goes on from CAZUDE010000001.1 coordinate 421,018, forward strand.
TATCATCATGGGTGCCCATGCACGGCAGGATGAAACCGGATCAGCCAGGTTCCGTGGAATCGTGGGCACCACCATGCAGACTGTGGCCCAGAGAGCCCGCTGCCCCGTCCTGATCATCAGCAGACCCTGTGAAACCTGTTTCTGGTATTTTAATAAAATCATTTTCGGCACCGATTTTTCAAAGGCATCCATGGCTGCCTTTCAATTTGCCTATAAAATGGCTGAATTTATCGGGTGCAAGCTTTATCTGTTCCATGCCCTGGACATGGGAACCTCCCAGGCCGGGGTAACACCGGGGCAAAAATCCATTGAAGACCGGATAAAGGCTGCAAAAGCAAAGATTGAAAGCGAATATGTGTCCAGGATGAAGGATTTTGACAATTATGAAATCACCATCTGGGAAGGTGTCCCCTATGTGGAACTTCTGAAATTTGCCAGGGAAACCAGCGGGGACCTCATTGTCATGGCCCATCACACCCGGGATATTGATCCTGATGAAGCACTTCTGGGGTCAACTGTTGAACAGGTTGTATTAAGATCAGCCTGTCCTGTTGCCAGCGTGAACAGGGACGATAAATTATAGGCCGGGGGGTATCACATGATCGGGGAAAATGAATTGCCAAAGGTTCTGATCCTTGAAGATGAGATGCAGATGCGGTTTTATCTCATAACCCTGGTCAAATCCATTGGATTTGAACCCATTCCGGCAAAAAACGGTGCAGAGGGGCTTGATATTTTAAACCGTATCAAGCCTGCCGCCCTGATCCTGGATATCATGATGCCTGAAAAAGGCGGAGGGCTTGTTTACCAGGAGCTTTGCGCCCGAACTGATTTCAAGGATGTTCCCATCATCTTTTTTTCCGGGGTGGATCGGCAGGCTTTTTTTCATTATATCAAAATGCTGAACGTTTCCCTTGAACACCCTGTGCCTGAACCGGGTATTTTTGTTGCAAAAGATGCTGATCCCGAATATCTTAAACAAATAATTAAAACCTGTGTAAATAAAAGAACACCTGAATCGGACATTGAATGGGGATAACTCTGTATGGCGATCAAAATTCTACTGGCAGATGATGAAAAAGGCCTTAGAAAAGTTTTAACCATTTATCTTCAGGATGCAGGATATGAGGTTGTTACTGCAGATGACGGTAAAAAAGCAGTCCTCCTGGCCGACACCATTTCACCCGATATTGTTCTCACCGATATCCGGATGCCGGGGATGGATGGGATTTCCCTGTTAAAGCACATCAAAGAACACTCCCCCAATACCGAGGTCATCATGATCACGGGGCATGGAGACTATAAACTGGCCATTGAAAGCCTGAAACTGGATGCTGTTGATTTTATTCCCAAACCCATTGACAATGATGCTCTTGATATCGCCCTGAAACGCGCCTGTGACAGGATTGAAACCCGTAAGCAGATTGAGTCCTATACCCGGAATCTTGAAGCACTGGTCAAAGAGAAAACCAAAAAACTCGAAATATCGGAAAAAAGATATGTCCAGCTGTTCAATGAAGCACCCTGCTATATTACCGTACAGGACAGGGATCTCAATATCATTGAGACCAACCGGATATTTCGGGAGCATTTCAATTTTCAGAACAAAATGACCTGTTACAAGATTTACAAGGACAGGAAGGATCCCTGTCCTGACTGCCCTGTGCTGAAAACTTTTAAGGATGGCAAATCCCACACGGCTGAGTTTGAAGTGATTCTCAAAGACGGCAGCATCAAAGATATCTATGTTCAGACATCGGCCATCACCGATGATTCAGGCAGCATCACCCATGTCATGGAGATGTCCACGGATGTGACCCTGATCCGCGAACTCCAGGACCACCTGGCCGCCCTGGGGCTTCATATCGGCGCAGTCTCCCACGGCTTGAAACAGGTCTTGACAGGTCTTGACGGCGGGTCCTATCTCATTGATTCAGGTCTTGATAAAAGTGATACTCAGCTGATTAAAGAAGGCTGGAATATTGTAAAGGAAAAAATGTCCAAAACCCGGCAGATGGTCCTGGACATCCTGTATCATACCAAAAAAAGGGAACCGGACCGTTCCACTGTTCTTTTGAATGACCTGGTCAAAGAAATCGTTTCCATCATCAAGCCCAAGGCAGATAAGGAAAAAGTCCGGCTGGAGGTTGACTGCCCTGAAAATGACATTTCCCTTCATATGGATAAAACAGCAATCTTTTCAGCCTTTATGAGTATCCTTGAAAATGCGGTAGAGGCCTGTGGTTCAGAAGAGAATAAGGGACTGATACGGTTTTGTGTTCAGATCAAATCGCCCCACATCATTTTTTCCATCCGGGATAATGGAAAAGGGATCGAGGAAAATAAAAAAGATAAACTTTTTGACCTTTTCTATTCCGACAAGGGAAACAAGGGAACCGGCCTCGGTCTTTTTATCGCCTCAAGATCCATCAAACAGCACGGCGGCAATATCATTGTCAAATCGGAGTTGAATCAATACACTGAGTTCATCATCACCCTGCCGTTATAAATCGGATCGACAGCATTTCTTTCACCTGAAGACAGGCAAAAAACTCGGACTTTTATAGTGATTGCCAAAAATATGTTCCGTTTCCCATTGAAGAAATGGATAAGACTTTTTAACCAGTCCGGTGTCGACGGACTTATTGTAAATAAACGTCCTGGGAGGACAGCAATTATCCAGGGTAGCCAAGCCATTGAGTTTTCCTCGATAATGGAACACCCGGAGTTTGCAGATCGAACCTTTTGGACGGCAAAAGCATTTCACGGCTGTATCAGCAATGCTTACCAGGTTGAATGCAGCCATGAGACCATTGTTCGGTTTCTTCATCGAGAAGGGTTTGCTCTCAAAATCCCCCAACCCTGGCCTGATCGTCAGGATCAAGAGAAGAGAGCCGTCTTTTTAAAGGAATTAGAAGCGTTATACAACAATCCTGCGTTGATATATGGTTTCAAGATGAGTCCGGTTTTGAGGGTGATTCAAGACCCCGGCGCCGTTGGGATAAAAAAGGAAACAAAACCAGAGTAACAAAAAACGGCTTCAATCGGAACGTTATTTTGAAAACCACTATAGATGAGCTTTCACGATCCATGGGACAGTTTTCTGCTTTTTTATTAACTATATTTTTAAATCAATTAACACCGGCATAAAAACCAATTGTCTGGCCAAAATCTTTATTGATAGAAGCCAAGATGTTCGATATACTCTTTTCAACCTATTCTTAATGCTTTGGGTGGATCAGCATGCACCTTATTAAACCCTCTGAATCAAAAAAGGAGTCCACATGAACACATCCAACTGGAACCCGGGAACCCTTCTTGAAATGTCGGGATACTACTGGAAAACCTGTACCCTTCATACCGGCGTGAAACTGGATATTTTCACAGCCATCGGGACGGACATCCTGTCCTGTTACGATCTCAACAAAAAATTAAACGCCGACACGCGCGGTCTTGGCATGCTCCTGAATGCTCTTTGTGCCATGGGGCTCCTAATAAAAACAGATGAAACATACAGCAATTCTCCGGCCGCTCTCACCTTTCTTTCAAAGGGCTCGCCCCAGTATATCGGGTTTATCATCCTGCACCACCATCATCTCATGGACTCCTGGCTGAATATGGGCAAAGCCGTCATGGAAGGCGGGCCGATCCGGGAAAGGGCTTCCTTTTCCGACGATGAATGGCGCGAAAGCTTTTTGATGGGCATGTTCAACATGGGAATGGCGGTTGCGCCCAAACTGTCAAAAGAGCTTGACCTTTCAGGCTGTAAAAAACTCCTGGATTTCGGCGGAGGACCTGGAACCTTTGCCATCCATTTCTGTCTTGCCAATCCGGGATTAAGTGCATCGGTTTATGATCTTGAAACCACAAAGCCCTTTGCTGAAAAAACCATACAAAAATTCAAAGTGGCAGACCGGGTTGATTTTATTCCAGGAAATTTTATCGAAGAAGAATTCAGCCGCCCCCATGAATACGATGCTGCCCTTCTCTCTCATATCCTCCACGGAGAAGGACCCAAGGACGCAGAAAATATCATCCGGAAAGCCGTTTCTGCCCTGAAACCGGGGGGTAAAATTATTATCCATGAATTTATTTTGAACAATGATATGGCCGGACCCTTATTCCCAGCTCTTTTTTCCATCAATATGTATCTTGGCACGAACGAAGGCCAGTCCTACAGCGAAGAAAAGCTATCCGACATGCTGAAAAAAAACAAGGTCACGGATATCAAGCGCCTTGCCTTTGAGGGCCCGACCCAGTCCGGGATTCTGTGGGGCCGGACCGCAGGGTGAGGCAATACTTTTTCCTTTACAATATTTTCTAGCATCAAGACAGCAATCGAGTTGATAAAAAATGGCTTTAATATCTGGGCCATTGTATTATTTGATGAATGATCAGACTATGATCCATCGAATTTTTATAAAAAGGAGACAGAAATGAAATGCACCTTAATTTATTGGATTGATGATGGAAGAATATACCGATTTTCCACAGGCAAACACTAAAACCCTGGAAATTCATCTCGATGTCACATGAACCGGCGTAAGTTCATAAAGGAACTGATTTCCCATGGGTGTTATCTGAAAAGACATGGGAACCGGCATGACCTCTATATTAACCCCACCAAGGGAAAACAGGCCCCTATTCCAAGGCACTCGGAAATCAAAGACTCTCTGTGCCGAATCTATAAAACAACAGCTTGGGATTGAAGATGATGAACGATAATTCTGATTATCGTTAAGAATCACTATTGTCCAAAATAAATTAAAATTACCTATTTTAACGGTATAAAGCCGCCCATGTGCTCTCAGGGATAGCATCTTTCTGAGATGATCCGGATAACATGATGTCATGGCCGTTATAAAGCACTTTTAAATATTTAATGCGCCTGGTGATAAAAACAGCAAGAATCGGGTGGAAAAACTGCTCTGGTTTGTTTATATTATGTCTGTACATAAAAGCGAGGATGAGAACTATAATGCAGGACACAAAAGCAATACCCCAACAATGGTCCCAGGATTATGAAACGGTTGAAAAAGCCATCCATTTTATTGAAGAGAATTATGACTCCAGGCCTTCCCTTGTGGCTGTCGCCGCGTCGGTGAACCTGAGCGAATTTCATTTTCAGAAACTTTTTTCAAGATGGGTGGGCATCAGCCCCAAACGCTTTCTTCAGTATCTGACAAAGGAATATGCTAAAAAACTTCTGGATGAATCAAAAAATCTTCTGGATGTGACCTATGATGCAGGGCTGTCCAGCCCGGGCAGGCTTCACGATCTATTTATCCAGTGCGAAGCCGTAACACCGGGGGAATATAAATCAAAGGGGGCGGGGCTTGAAATTGCCTATGGCATTTCTCCTTCACCCTTCGGCGACTGCATGATCGCCAGGACCTCAAGGGGAATCTGTGCCCTGAAATTTGTCAGGAGCAATACTATTAAGGATCTTGAAGATCATCTCTTATCGCAATGGCCAAAAGCCTCCCTGAAAATGGATCATAGGGCCATAAAAAAACTGGCCGGTCTTGTTTTTCCGTTTAATGATCAATTGCCCAGTGCCCCGCTTCACCTGTATGTCAGGGGCACCAATTTCCAGATCAAGGTCTGGGAGGCGCTGACAAAAATACCTTTGGGAAACACGGTCACCTATGAGGATATTGCACGGCATATCGGTCTTCCCAAAGCAACCCGGGCTGTGGGCACGGCCATCGGGAAAAACCCCATCCCTTTTCTCATCCCCTGTCACCGGGTGATCCGGAAAATGGGTGAGTTCGGCAATTACGGGGAAGGCCGGGACAGAAAAAAGGCATTGATCGGCTGGGAAGCAGCAAAAAAGAATCAATTAATAAAAAATCCGGAGTAAGACATGAGTTTTTATGAAAACGGGAAACAGGTTTTAAACAGTCTTGAAACCTATTATATTGAGAGTGTTGGAAAACAAAAAAGAGTCATCCGCCAGCAGAGCATCAAAACCCTTCACAAAGAACTGGATCTGGCCTCACATATTGAAAAGGGCGACCTGACGGGCGGGCGCCTGAATGAATTCTTAAGAACTTATCTCGAAAATACCACCCGGCTCCACCATCCGGGGTATCTGGCCCATCAGGTGGGCATCCCCCATCCCACAGGAGCCTTGGGCTCTCTCATCGACGGGTTTACCAACAATGCCATGTCCATTTATGAAATGGGACCGGCAGCTGCTGCCATTGAATTTTTCATGGTCAATTACCTTCTTTTAAAAATCGGATGGGAGCCCATGCCCACCAAAATAGAAATCCGGCTGACCTATCCCCATAGCGCAGGCATATTGACCCATGGCGGGTCCCTTGCCAATATGACGGCGCTTTTAGCGGCCAGAAACCATCTGGATTCAACCATCCGGGAAAACGGGGCGCCAGCTGATATTATTATCCTTGCACCCGAGGCATCCCATTATTCCATTGCCAAGGCAGCCGGAATCATCGGCATCGGAGAAAAAAATGCATGGCCCCTGGCAACGGACAACCAGGGCCGCGTCAGAGTGTCTGAACTTCAAACCGCTTTTCAGACGGCTGTGGATCAGAGCCGTCGGATTGTGGCCCTGGTTGCCAATGCCTGCGCCACCGGAACAGGACTTTATGACCCCATCAGCGAGATCGGCGATTTCTGCAATGAAAAAAAAATATGGTTTCATGTGGATGGCGCCCACGGTGGCGCAGCTCTTCTTTCCTCAACCCGCAAAACCCTTCTTGCCGGTATTGAAAAGGCAGATTCCATGATCATAGACGCCCACAAGATGCTGAGAACCCCCACGGTTTGCGCAGCATTGCTTGTAAAAGATGCCTCTGCCCTGGATCAGACCTTTCAATCCAAGGCCGGTTATCTTTTTCATGACAAAAAAAACCCTGGTTTTGATTTTCTGGGACAGGGCATGGAATGCACAAAGGCGGGCCTGGGATTAAAATTTTTCATGACCCTTGCTGCCCTGGGCGAAAAAAATATGGAAACCTATATTGATGCCACCTGTGATCTTGCCCGTGACGCCTTTGATTATATCAGCACCCAGCCTGATTTTGAAGTTCCTGTAAAACCTGAATCCAATATTCTGTGTTTCCGTCTGAAGGCTTCCGATGATGTCCAGATCCGCGTAAGAGACCGCCTGATTGAAGACGGGTCTTTTTATCTTTCTTCTACGGAATTGAACGGGGTCCGGTATCTTCGCATGGTTTTCATGAACCCGGAAACAAAACTGGATCATATCAAGGATCTTGTGGCAGCCATCCGGGAGATATCAGTGATATGATTCCCTTTAAAGGGTATTTGATGGCTGCAGTTTTTTTTTGACTCGGTTTCGGTCTTGATGTATAGTTGACTGAATTTTTGATATTCATACGGAATATGTCCTCTTCTGACTGCGGATTCAGCAATGCGTTTCTTAAGTTAACGATTAAACATTTTTTTTAATTTCAGATTATATTTCAACTTCCGGAGGTTTTCATGACAATTGGAACAGCCTTGAAGGAACCACCGTCAGAGGTGTTTCTGCAGCGTGCAAGGGTGATGAATCTCATCCGAATCACGATTTTTATTTTCTTTATCATTGCATTTTTTTACTCTCTTGTGGCGGTTGTTTATTCCACAAAGGTCATTTACAAGGTCAAACTCAATTATGCCGTCATCCTTGAACAGCTCGGCGGCAAAAGAAGGGCTGTAACTGAAGTTGGCTGGCATTTCAGGCTCCCGTTTTTTACCAGTCTTGAAAAAGTCGTCCCCTTGATGAATCAGAACCTGTATTTAGGGGGAAGTACTGACCCCATAAAAATCATTTCAAAGGAAAATGTGGCACTCTGGACCTCTGCTTCCATGACGTTTAAAATAAAGGATTTAAATATCTGGGGAATCCAAAACCTCTCCCCTGAGATTCTTCTCCAGGGCGATTATGACGGTATTGCCAAAGATACCCTCCAGGCCCAGGAAGTCAATAAACTCATCAGTGAAAGAGAAAAAATAAAAGAAATCATTTTCGAGGCCCTGAAAAATCGCCCCATCAACAAGGACGGCCCCACCATCGAAGGCAAATACGGCATCGAGGTGGTCAGTTTTGTCCTCAATGAAACACGGTTCGGGGACAAGCTCGTGGAAGCCACGGAAGAAAAAAAACGGCGCCAGCTGATCGCCGAAGCTGAAAATTATGCTGCCGACCAGGAAGCAGAACGGACCAGAAAACTTTATCAAGCCTATCTGGAAGGCATTCAAGCGCTGCACAGGGCCCTTGGCGGGTCAGATGCAAAGGGCGTAAACCCTGCCTTGTTTGAATTTCTTTCCCAGCAGAAATGGGCCACTGCTTATGAAAAAAATGAATCCAGCCAGAAAACCTTTATCCTCCACGGCATAGGTTCAGCACCTGCCATAACCTTGCCCGAGGACCCCCTGGAAAACAAAACAATGCCTGAAGAAGACGGTGTCAAAAAAGCAGGCCCTGCGGCAGCAGCCGGGTCAGACAAACCTTAGCAGCAAATAATCCTTCAGGGGAGACCGCGATGGCAAAAAGAACCACCAAGGAAAAAATATTTATCAGGCTTTCGGAAAATTCCATAAAAAAGACGGAAGCCCTTGTGGCCTCCTGGAGCTATGACACCAAAGCATTTGTTCGATCCCGCCTGAATCAGTATAAATCGCCCCACCCCTTTGTTTCATTCCTGAAAGAATCTTTTTTTCTTTTATTTTTCATGAAAAAAAGAACAAGAAAAATGAATGTTCTGAACAATCCTGAAATCTTAAGAGACTGGAAAAAAAGGTTTTTATACTCAGGAGAAACCAACCCTGGTGCGTCATGGAATATGATCATTGAAAAAGAGCTGACCAAGGCTGAATACCACTATCTGATTGCCGTCCTGGATAAAGAACTGACAGATCTTCATGTTCCCTTTGAGCTGGAAGAAACCTTTGACAAAATATACCGGGTCCATATCAGAAAAGAGCATATTGAAGACCCGGATGTTCCCAAAGCTCCCATTGTCCTTATTGAAGGCACATCCGGCAGCGGCAAGAGTGCAACGGTAAGAGAAGCGCTTGAAAAAGTGGTGTTCAGAAATGAAGTCATCCCCACCATTGACTGGAAAAAGAAAAAAAAAGAGCTCCTAGCAAAACACAGCTTTTTTACAAGCCTTGCCGATGTTGACCCTGAATTTGCCATGAAAATCGCCAGAAAAAGAAAACAGATCTTTTACAGCCGACTTGCAGGCATTCCCGTTTTGAGGTTCCTTTTTAAAAAACGCATTATGAATAACCTGACCTATTTTGAGGAACGGGGCATCCCGGTTGATTCTTCCGTTATCACACCCAATGATTACCAGACCGCCTTGTCAGGGGAGCCGGGGAATTATTTTAAACGGGCCATGGGCAATCCCAAAGTCACTTCCATCCGGCATATTGAAGAAGCCCATTCCGCCTTTGGAAAATCAGAGAGCAGTTATGGCGGCGGTGGGGCTGAAAAACAGCAGAGGACCTTGATTGACACCTCCAATATTGTACTGGATGAAATCATTGACGGAAGAAGGGATTGTTTTATCATTGCCACCACCGATCAGACCCACAGATTTGATTCCGCCATATACCGGAGGTTTGTTGAAAAAGGATGTATCATTGATATGTCAAAATACTGGATGAATGCTGAAAATCTTAAAAAAATCATATTTCTTGAAATTAACAGGCACCAGATCCCAACCCAATACACGGCAGATTGCAGCAAACTTGATAAAGCTGCTGAAAAAATCTATTCCATATTCAAAGAACGAAGCCTGAAGATCAGCCCGGCCTATGTCAGGAAACTGATTGAATCCATTATCAACATCCGGGGAGATTTTCTTCTTGAGTATCTGGATAACAGCATCCTTATCCGGAGCGCATTTGAACTTGTTGCCAAAAATGTATACGGCGAACTCTATAACAAGGTTGTTGACCGCATGGACCGGGCAGTTCAATGGGATGAGTATGTGGGTGACATCAAGGATAAATTTTCAGAAATGGCCAATAACTGCTTCAGTTACGGCATCAGCGAGGACAAGGGGGTTGTGCTCACCGGCCCGCCCGGCAGCGGCAAGACCTTTCTGGTAAGGACCTGGCTTTCATCCAATTTACGGGTTCATGATATTGCCACCAGCCCCTCAGCCCTTCAGGACCCTTCAAGCCCGGTACATGGAGCAGTCTCAAACCTTGAAAAAGTATATGACATTGCAAAAATGGTCGCACCCACCATTATCTTCTTTGATGAAGGGGATGCCCTGGCGCCGAGAAGAAGCGCCACCGGCGGCCAGCCCTCAGATGCCCTGACCAATAAATTTTTAAATATCATTGACGGAGAAATCCCCCTGAACAAGGTATTTACGGTCCTGACCACCAACCGGCTGGACATCCTTGATCCTGCCCTGATCCGTTCAAAACGGTTGAAAACCCTTGAAATATCAGGGCATATGCGACAAAAGGACATCTTTGACATTATCAAAAAGCAGTTTGAAACCCTCCCCCATAAACGGGAATTTGAAATTGAAAAAATCATTGAAACAGCACAAGGGATATGCAATACGCCGGCCGATTATACCTCCTTTACAGAAAAGGCCATTGCACTTTGCAGCACGGAATACAAGGTTCTTTTAAAACTGAGACAGCTTAAAACGTCAACCTCCCAGGAAAAATGTGATTTTATCAAACTGAATTTCAAAACCATTATCGGTATTCTGGATGCCGTCAAAGCGCCGCCTTTGATCAAATCAAAAATAAAGCATGATATAAAAAATTTCGTTGAGCACTATGACCAGATCCTTTCCAATGTGGACCATATCATTTCTGAAGAAGGCTATCCCATTGTGGAAGCCCATCTTGAATCTGCCCGGCGAGAAATATCCCAGAGCCCGGTAAGAAAGGGTTCTGTGCAGCTCAATGAATTTCTGGAAACAGAGCTGAGCAAGGAACCCCAGGTCGGCTTCATCATCGGTGCAGGCGCCAATGATGTTACAGGCATGCTTCTGCCCATTGCCACGAGTCTCACCGGCCGGGTGGAAGGCTCACCCATTATTGTGACCGGTGCGGTTTCCTCGTCTGCATCCAACATGGCTCAGATGGACATGGCTGTTCAGATGACAAAACAGTCTGCCCAGGAAGCCCTGACCATGGTTAAAAACTATATCCAGGAGCTGGCCCCGGATTACAGCATCCCCTGGATTTTCGGCGATTTTATGAAACGATACTCCCTTCATCATCAGCTCTTATCCGCCTCTTATAATGTGGGGGGGCCGTCGGCAGGATACGCACTTGCGTTAAATACACTTTCAGCCCTTTTAAGGATTCCTCTGTGTATTGATTTCGGTATTACAGGAGCCCCATGGACCAAGGGCGTCAGAAAAGATGAAGTGGGCGGTTCCGTTATCATTGGCGGGCACAGGAAAAAAACGGAAAAGGTTTTGCTGTATCTTCGGCGAATGTATATGCCCCTGCAGAACTATAAGGACCTTGAGCCTGAATTTCTCATGGGATACTGGCTGCGGAAAAAAGATATTATTGCCGTCACCCATTTCGCCGATCTCATCCCTGAAGTCCTGTTTCTTGGCGAAGACCATAACCGGCAGCTTGAGGTATTGATTGATATGCGGATCAGACTGAAAAGCGAAAAATATTCTGCCGCGGAAAGAACACCCCTGCTCAAGGAAACCATTATTGAGACAAAAAAAGAAATGAGAAGCAAAGCTGAAAAAGAAATTATCAGCCGGGTCAATGCCATAAGAAAATACCTGATGGACCCTGAACGGGAACTCTATATTTCACACGAACAGATATTTAAGCTCTATATGGAGTGAGGGATTTTCGGTTCTTTGTTATTTTTCCCTCAAGGCAACGGGTTTGGACAAGATTTCAGACCAGACAACAGCCTGTCTTAATTTTTTGCCGGAACTCAGTGCATATTCTCCGGGTCGATAATATATGCCCGGTTTTTCGGCCAGGACCTTTTCTTTCTTCTCAAAACGGGTTTTGCCTGGAGTTGATATTTTTTTAAGGCTTGGCTCTCGATCCCCACTTGTTGTCCTTTTTTCGTTAACAAACGTCGGCGGCTTAAGATCCCTTGCGTCTATTTCTTTATCTTCAGCCAGTTTTTCCCATATTTTCCCCTGATTTTTCCCTGGTTCTTTGCTCTCCCTGGCCTGCTGTTCAAGATCGCTGACAAACTGCTGAACCTGTTCGCCTATCCGATCAAATATGGAAGCCTTTTTCTTTTGCCTTTCAGGCCCGGCATCTGGTTTTTTTTTGATTCTTTTTAAGACAGCCGGAAGAATAAAAAAAATGAAAACAAGAAAAATTGATATGATTGAATCAAACTCCATGGGTCTGTCCTTATTAAAAGGCCGGTCTTAAATCAGAAAAAATTATTTAAGACCGGCAGTATTGATTTATTTTTCCGGTTCCCGGTCAGGGGTTGCGATCTGGTCTCTCATCCTCGTGTCTGCTGAAATATTCTGCATTTTATAATAGTCCATGATCCCCAGATTCCCGCTCCTGAAGGCCTCAGCAATGGCCAGGGGCACCTGGGCCTCTGCTTCAACCACCTTGGCCCGCATTTCCTGAACCCTTGCCTTCATTTCCTGCTCCTGGGCATAAGCCATGGCCCGCTTTTCTTCGGCCTTGGCCTGGGCTATTTTCTTGTCCGCCTCGGCCCGGTCGGTTTCCAGTTCAGCGCCGATGTTTTTGCCCACATCCACATCGGCAATATCAATGGATAAAATTTCATAGGCCGTTCCCGCATCCAGTCCTTTTTTCAGAACCGTCTTTGATATCATATCCGGGTTTTCAAGCACTTCCTTATGGCTTTTGGCTGATCCGATGGTAGTGACAATCCCTTCCCCGACTCTTGCAAGAATGGTTTCTTCCCCGGCCCCGCCCACAAGGCGGTCAATATTGGCCCGGACCGTGACCCTTGAGATGGCCTTCAACTGGATTCCGTCCTTGGCCATGGCAGCCACCAGCGGGGTCTCAATGACCTTGGGATTGACGGACATCCTTACAGCCTCAAGCACATCCCGGCCTGCCAGGTCAATGGCAACGGCCCGGTTAAAAGGAAGATCGATATTGGCTTTGTCCGCCGCAATAAGCGCCTGGACAACCCTGCTGACATTTCCGCCGGCCAGAAAATGGGACTCAAGACTGTCTGTGGGAATTTCAATGCCGGCTTTGACTGCCATGATCTTGGATTCAACAATGAGCTTTGCCGGGACTTTTCTGAGCCGCATGAAAATAATATTGATCAGCCCGACCTTTGCGCCGGATACCAGGGCCTGCAGCCACAGGGCAAGGTATGAAAAGATGAAATAAAACAGTACAAGCCCTATAAAACCTGCAATAATTATCAAAATAGCCATTAAATTCATTGAACCTGTCTCCTATGATTTTATTTTTTCAACGATAATCCGATTACCTGAAACACCTGTAACAACAATGGGTGTTTCAGCATCAATATATTCTCCGTCCGCCACCACATCCACCCGAGCTGAATTTATCTCTGCCATGCCGGACGGGCGAAGATCCGTGGCTGCCGTTCCTTTCATGTTCATGTACGCTTCAAATTCCTTTCCTTGTGAAACCACTCCCTCCTGCTTTGACAATTCCCGCTTCAATGAAAGAGAAGATTTGGCCAGAATTTTCATCCCGAAAACAATTAAAACAGGTATCATTATCAGGTCCAGACCTGTGAAAACCATCCCGGCGGATGTGGATATGGTTGTAAAGACAAGGTATAGGGAATAGGAAAAAAGTGCAAGTGCGATGACAGCAAGAATTCCCAGTGAAGGAATAAAAATCTCGGCAACCACCACCAGAATTCCGATGAATTGAAGAAGAATAGGTAAGATATAGGGTTTCATTCCAACGCCTTTATATTTCAGTCTTTATGGGTTTAACAATCACACGGTTCGGTTCTATTCTGTCAATGATGACCGCAGCTCCCTGGTCCAGAAACTCGCCCTGGGTGATGGCATCAATCTTTTTATTGTTGATCATGACCTTTCCCGAAGGACGGAGAAATGAATATGCAATGCCTCTGTCCCCCGGCTTTATCCCCAGGGCTGTTGTGACATCCACATGGGATTGTTTTAAACTATCATCAAGATAAGGGCCTTTAATGATTTTTGAAAACCGGGGCAGAACAAACCGGATCATGAATAAAGAGACAAAAAAGGCAAGCAGAAAAGACCCCAGGACATAAGCCAGATTTTTCATCAACAACCCGGCTTCCCAGGGAAGTTCCGGGTTTGGAATTACAAATCCCTGAAAAGAAAGGACAAGACCTGCTGCGATAAATATCAGGCCTGTAATCCCTGCAGCCCCAAATCCGGGAAGAACAAACACCTCCACCCCAAGGAGCAGAATCCCGATGAGCAGAAACAACAATTCCGTATAGTCTGCAAGGCCCACAAGATACTGGTTGAAAAATACAAGGCTCAGACAGAGAATGCCGATCGCCCCGGGGAGACCAAACCCCGGTGCCTTTATTTCCATATAGACGGCACCGATCCCCATGAGCATCAATATGGGCAAAAAAGGCTGCAGAAACCTTACCAGGCTTTCAGACCAGGATTCTTCAATCGTGATGATTTCCGCGGAATCATACCCCAGAAAGGACAGCGCTTCGTCTATATCCTTGACGCTTTTTTTGGAAAATCCAAGATCAAAGGCCTCTGCATCATCCATGGTCAGAAGCTCCCCCTTGGCAACAATTGTTTTTTTTGCGCCCATGGCTTTTTTTTCAGCTTCGGTCAGGTCATCATAGGCTTTTTTATCCATGAATCTTTTCTGCCCTTCCACCATTACCTGGTAGACTTCCATATCAATGGTGACCATGGATTCAGCCAGCACCACCGGATAATTGTTTTTCTTTGCAAGCGCGCGGAATTTGGCCCTCAGAACCGTCTGTATTTTTTCTCCGGCCATTTCCATGCCTTTTTCAGTTTGAATAATCGGTGCACAATCTCCGATAATGGTGTTTTCTTTCATCAGTAAAATACTGGATGACAGGGCAATGAGGGCGCCGGCGGAAATCGCCCTTTTTTCAACCAGGGCAATTGTTTTCCCCTGGGTGATATTGGAAATTTCATCTACAATATCAAGAGCGGAATCCACACGGCCGCCAAAGGTGTCCAGCTTAAATAAGAAAACAGCATCTGTCTCATCTTTAAGGCTATTCAGGGATCTTTTCACATATGCTGCCATACCTGGCTCCACGGCTCCTTCAATGGGGATCACATAAATTTTTGGTTTTCCTTCAAATGCACTGATCGGGGAACAGGAAAAAACAAGCCAGAAAACCGTAATGCTGAAAATCAGATATTGTTTTGGCCGCATTTTACATCTCTCTTTGAATAGGATTTGGACTTAATGCTTTATTCATATTGGATTTTAGCCAATAGGTCAATACCGCAGCTGCGGATCAGAGTCCTTCCTGTCAGAATATGGCTGTGAGATCAATTTCAAACCGCTTGCCGGATGTGCTGGAATTATCGGAAAGGTAAATGATATCAGGGAAAAAACAATATAACCGGGATTTAAATTTTTCCAGAAAAAACCTTTTATTTTCAAGAATCTGGGAGCCGAACATTTGCTTTAAAAAGCTGAATTTGGACACATATTTCCCAACAACCCTGAGATGGGCATCTGTTTTTGATATGGCTTCAACCCTGCCCGTCATCTGGAATCCGAAAATCTGCTCCATTCTGTCGGAATCCTGAAAAATGGACGCAGATACCGGCCTTAGATCTTCCGCATCCCTAATATGCCTGGAATTTTCATTGGAAAAAAAATAAAAACCTTTGTCAAGGAATACAAAATATACCGGAGAGGACCATGGAATATCATTCCGGCAAACCGAAAGGGTCATGACCCTTGTTTCATCTATCAGACTCCTTGCCTTTTGCCTTTGCTGCGATTCCATGATCATACCTTTTTTTAAATATTTCCGGCATACTTGATCAAGCAATATAACTAAATCTTATCCAGCACATAATTTTATATGAATTGACTTTGCCTTTGTCAATCTTTAATAATCCTATATAAACGCCCGTTTAAAAGGCCAAAGAAAGATTTTTTTAAGGAATTGTTTTAAAATGGAAACTGCTGAAGAATTTGTTGTTCTGGTGGATGAAACCGACAGGGAAATCGGTATTGAAAAAAAAACACGGGTCCACTCTTCACTGACCCCTTTGCACCGGGCCTTTTCACTTTTTTTGTTCAACTCGAAAAAAGAGCTTTTATTGCAGCAGCGTTCAAAAGAAAAACAAACCTGGCCCGGCACATGGTCAAACTCCTGCTGCGGCCACCCCTTACCGGACGAATCCTATGAAAAGGCAGTCCTGAGACGGGCTCTTTTTGAGCTGGGGATTGAATTAAAAACAGTTACCAAGGTTTTTGATTACCAGTATTGCTTCTCAAAAGACGGGGTCATGGAAAATGAGATTTGCCCTGTTTTTATAGGGGTTTTTGATGGAAAGGTTCGGCCCCGTCCCGGGGAGATTCAGGCGATCCAATGGATAAAATGGGAGGTCTGGGTAAAAGAAACCTTCCGGCACCCAAACCTTTATTCTCCATGGTGTGTGGAAGAAACAGCGCTTTTGGCATCGAATAAAAATTTTTTAGGATTTATCCTTTCACCATCCGGATCATGATCTCTTTTTTTTGTGTATCATAGACCGCATATTTAGATTCTTCAAAATCGTCTCGTGAGTACCCTATACTGCCCACATTCAAGAGATATTTTCTGTCATTGCCCAGATGAATGATACAGTTTTCCATGATCCGCCTGCGGTAAAAATTTCTGTTTTTATAGGTAATCAATACCAGTTCATGGGTATGACCTGTAAAAAACAACTGCTTGTCAGTATTATTAAAAATTGATTTCAAATAATAATCCGAAACATCATGGATATAAGTGGTGATTTTATCCAGAGGCGTGCCATGGACAAAATGACAGTTTTCAAGGGTTAAATAAGGCTGAGTGTTTTCAAGATAGCGGACCGAGGCATTGGAAAGAACAGCAATGTTATTTAAAAGCGGCTGTTTGATGCTTTTGGGAAAAAGCTCTAGATAATCCGGGTCAAACATGGCCAGTTCATGGTTGCCCCTGACTGAAACCACATTTTTTGACATGAGAAGCCGAATGGTCTCCTCAGGCTGATCTCCATACCCGATAATATCTCCAAGACATATATATTGATCAATCTCATAATTTTCCATATCGGCAAAGACAGCCAGCATTTTTGTATAGGAGCTGTGAACATCTGAAAAAACAGCTATTTTCATATTAAACCCTAACGTTAAAAAATAACAGGCATTATAATAAGGCGTGATCCAGATAAGTAAACTATAAATTTTTATCCATTCTGCCGATGTTCAGCCAGAATTTTAGCCATGATAGATCCGATTCCTCCCTGAGGGGATTTTTCAATGAAGGATCTCTTGACGACATCATAAAAGGCTGTTGCGGCCGGGGAAAGGGGAACATTTTTTGAAAACCCCAGGCTGACATCCAGAAAAAGTCTTTCGCCCTTAAGCCGGTGCATGACGATTTTTCCCTCTTGAACCTTACCCTCAACTGAGGGTTTCACAAGAAAGGAGATTCCCTCCCCCCTTTCTACAAGATCTATGATAAACTCGGTATTATTGGATTCCATAAAAACATTGGGGACAATCTTATATTTTTCAAAGAGGCCCGTTATCTTCTGCCTTGTGCCCGAACCTGTTCCCTTCAGGATCAGCGGTTCATCGGCAACATCACTGAATTCTATCTCTTTTTTTTGGGTCAATGGGTGATCCGCAGACAAGACAACCACAATTTCCTCCTGGCTGAAAGGAACAAACTGGAGCCTTGAATCATTAACATCCATCTGAGCCACCACAATTACTTCATTTTTAAAATCCCTCAGGCTGTTGATCATGGCCATGGAGCTGCCTTCTTCAAGGATAATTTTAATATTGGGATAGGCCCTGTGGAAAACAGACATGATGGACGGCATGATATATTTGGCATAGGCCTTTGTACAGCCGATTTGAAGAAGGCCCTGGTTCAGCTCCTTAATCTCAGCCAAAGCGGTTTCAACTTCATCTTCAATGCTGAAAATTCTTTCAGCCTTTTCATACAATATTTTCCCGACATGGGTAAGACCGATCTCCCTGCCCTGTCTTCTGAATAATTTCATGTCATAAAAATTTTCAAACAATTTGATCTGGGCGGTTACGGCGGGCTGTGAAATACATAGCTTTTCAGCGGCAACGGTATAGCTCGCGTGCCTGGCAACATAGCAGAAAGCCCTTAATTGATTCAAATTGATCATGATTTTCAATCCTCGATAATCAGTATACCACAGGATTCGCGGAGCTATAAGAAATTCTTATACTATACATCATTTTATATGAATTGACAGTTTTTTTGTCAAGCAATATTACTGATTCCGGCATACTTGCTTTCTTGAATTGATATCCGGGTCTGCCTCTGAACGTCGGCGGCTTCTATCTTAACCCTCCTTTTATTTTTTTGTGCAAGTATGGTTCGGCGTCAGATTTTTTGTTTGGTTTTTTTTAACACCTAAATTCTTTTAATTGGAGGTAAAAATGGCTGACAAGAGTTTTCCTAATCCCCACGAGATAGAAGCAATCCCCGGGACAGAAGGATGGGAGAGGATGTATCCCTATCATTATCTTTTTACAACAAAAGACAAGGAACGCGAAGCATATGAAAATAATATGTTCTGGTTCAATGATGCCCTGCATTATCCAGAGCCCATGTACCCATTTGACATTATCTGGGATGAGGCATGGTTTCTGGCACTGTCCCAGTTCAATACCCGGGTTTTCATGATCCCGCCGGTTTATGGGGTGGATCACAGGATCATCAACGGCAATGTCTATATTACGCCAGTTCCTGTAACCGACCCTGAAGAGGTTCAGAAAAGAGTTCCCCTTTTCATGGAAAGGGCTGGTTATTATTTTGAGAACTGGGATAAACTCCATGATAACTGGGAAAAGAAAATGAAGGGGGTTATTTCAGAACTTGAAAATCTTCAAATCCCGACCCTGCCGGCCATGGAAGATATCTCTGTTGTCAAAAACGGTCTTGGAACCTCGTCGGGCTATGAACTGATCAAAAATTACGACAAACTCATAGACCTTGGTATTCGATGCTGGCAGTATCATTTTGAATTTTTGAACCTTGGCTATGCATCCTATGTTATTTTTGTGGATTTCTGCACCAAAGCCTTCCCGGATATCCCCTTGCAGAAAATCACCCAGATGGTTGCAGGAATTGACGTTATCCTGTACCGACCCGATGAGGAGCTTAAAAAGCTTGCAAAACTGGCTGTTGAATTCAACCTTGCCGCTCAGATCGGAAATGATACAAAAGATGTTAAAGATGTCATCGCATCGCTCCAGAGTTCAGAAAACGGTAAAAAATGGATCAGCGCCTGGGATCAGGCCAAAAATCCATGGTTTAATATTTCCACCGGGACCGGATGGTATCACCAGGATATTTCCTGGAACGACAATTTGAATATTCCCTTAAGCTCCATCCGCATTTACATTGAAAAATTAAAAGGGGGCCATTCCATTGACCGGCCCGTGGATGCAGTCAAAGAAGAGAGAAAACGGCTGATCACCGAATACAGAGGCCTATTAAAAACCGATGAAGACCGAAAGACCTTTGATCAGCTCCACGGCACTGCAGAACTGGTTTTCCCCTATGTTGAAAACCATATGTTTTATGTTGAGCACTGGTTCCATTCCGTGTTCTGGAACAAAATGAGAGAAGTTGCCGCCATCATGACGGAGCATAAATTCTTGAAAGGCGCCGAAGATATCTGGTTCCTGTCCAGAAGCGAAATCAAGGAAGCCTTATGGGACCTTGTCACTGCCTGGGCAACCGGAACAAAAGGATATGGGCCCCTTCACTGGCCCGAAGAAATTACCTGGAGAAAAGGCGTATATCAGAAATTCAAAGAACATCGGCCTCTTCCCGCCTATGGAACTCCGCCTGAAGTCATTGCAGAACCTTTTACCATTGTTCTCTGGGGCGTCACCAATGAAAGCATGGCAGCCTGGGCCAAACTAAAAGAAATCGGAGACCCGGACAAGGTCAATGAAATAGAAGGTTTTGCAGGGTCACCCGGCATGGTTGAAGGTATCGCACGGGTATGCCGCTCCGTCGAGGACATCGGCCAGCTCAAGGAAGGCGAAATCCTTGTGGCACCCACCACATCCCCCTCCTGGGCACCGGTATTCCAGAAAATTAAAGGGGTTATAACAGATGTCGGCGGAATCATGAGTCATGCTGCCATTGTCTGTCGCGAATACGGCATGCCCGCCGTTGTCGGCACGGGCCAGGCAACCTCTATTATCAAATCCGGCATGAAAATCAAACTCAATGGTGATACAGGAAGAATTTATATCGAAAGGTAAGTTGCCATCATGGAAAAAAGATCTGACTATGTCCTCTGGTTTGAAGAATGTGATCTCGGCGCAATCCCCCTTGTGGGGGGAAAAAATGCAAGCCTGGGTGAACTTTTGAAAGCACAAATCCCTGTTCCGCCCGGGTTTGCCATAACCACCAACGCCTACAGGCTCTTTTTAGAGCAAGGCGGCATCCGAAAAGAAATCTATAAGATTCTGGAAGATGTCAAAGCCGATGATATGGATTCCGGTGAAGCGTCAAGCAAAGCTATCCGGGCTCTGATTGAGAATACGCCGGTGAGTGTTGACCTTGAGGATTATATTGGTGAATTTTACAGAAGGTTGTCCAAACGATGCTATGTGCCTGCCGTTCCCGCAGCCGTACGCTCCAGCGCAACCGCCGAAGACCTCCCGGGAGCCAGCTTTGCAGGACAGCAGGACACCTTTCTCTGGATCAGGGGCGTGGATGGAATCCTCACCCATGTGAAAAAATGCTGGTCAAGTCTTTTTACCTCAAGAGCAATTTATTACAGAGCAAAAATGGGATTTCCCCATGAAAAAGTGGAAATCTCTGTAGGTGTTCAGAAAATGGCCAATGCGTGGACCGCCGGTGTCATGTTTACATTGAATCCTGCCACCGGGGACAGGTCCACCATTGCCATCGATGCAAACTGGGGGTTTGGGGAAAGCGTTGTCAGCGGCGAGTGCACTCCGGACAATTTTATTATCAACAAAATAACGGATGAGGTAATTAAAAAAACAATTTCCCACAAGACCATCCTTTACACCCGCGACCCGGTCAGCCATTCCGTCATAAAACAGGAGGTTCCTGCTGAAAGAGCAGATATCCAGTGTGTTGTGGATAAGGATGCCATTGAGCTCGCAAAAATCGGAAAAAGGATTGAAAAACATTACGGCAAGGCCATGGATATTGAATGGGCCATTGACAAGGACACGCCCGGCCAAGCGAAAATACTGATTCTTCAAAGCAGGCCGGAAACCGTATGGAGCGATAAAAAAGTTGAGCCCATTGTGGCTGCCAGATCATCGGCTTTGGAGCACATCTGTGCAGGGCTTGTTGCAGGAAAAAAATTAAAGCGTTGATTTAAAATCACAATCTTGTTTAGCCACCGGGCTCTTAAATTAAAGGGCCCGGTAAAAAATATAAACCAGTGCGCATCGCGCAGGCAACCCTATTCTTGCGTCAACAGGGGGGCAACTGAAAAAGGAGAAAAAAACCATGAAAGACATGAGAGATTTTATCGCGATCTGTGAAGAAAAAGGTCTTCTAAAACGCATTACGGCAGAAGTTGACACCCATCTGGAATTGTCACACATTGCAAAACTGAACGAAGAAGCCCAGGGCCCGGCATTGCTGTTTGAAAACTGCAAAGGATATAAAACACCCGTTATTACAAGCGCTGCCACCACAGTTCAAAGACTTGCCATTATCATGGGCGAATCTGAAAATTCAAGCCTTACAGACCTTTATGGTGCCTGGGCTGAAAAAGCAAAAAAACCCATCCCGCCGGTATATGTCGACAAATCAAAAGCACCCTGCAAAGAAAACATCATGATGGGCGATGATGTGGATTTGAACAAATTCCCCATTCCCCATTACTATCCGTTAGATGGTGGAAAATATTATGGAACCGCCCATTTTATCATTACAAAAGATCCTGATTCAGGCTGGGTAAACCTGGGTACATACAGAAGTCAGCTTCTGGGAAAAGACAAAATCGGTACCCAGTTTATCAAAGGCAAACATGCCGACATCATGCTGAAAAAATACCAGGCCCTTGGAAAACCCATGCCATGTGCCTCTATTTCAGGTTGCGATCCATTACTGTTTATCCTTGGGGCAGCCCGGGTGGGTGCATTCACCAGTGAATATGATGTTGCAGGCGCCTTCCGTGGCAAAGCTGTTGAAGTGGTTAAAGGAGAAGTGGTGGATCTGCCCATTCCTGCCCATGCGGAAATTGTTGTGGAAGGGTTTTGTGATGCTGATAAATTCATGCAGGAAGGCCCCTTCGGCGAATATACCGGATATTACTCAGGTGTTGGGACTGATCCCAGAAATTTCATTGATGTCAAATGTGTGACCTACAGAAACAACCCCATTCACTGGGGAACAACGGTTGGCCGTGCCGTAACCGATTCCCACATGGTTATGGCATTGTCCTATGGTGCAACCCTTTGGCAGCAGCTCAATGAAATGAATATCCCGGGCCTGAAAAACTGTTATTGCCCGCCGGAAGGCGCAGGCAGATTCCTTGCCATCATTTCCATGAAACAAATGTATCCCGGACATGTCGACCAGGTTATGACCGCAGCCATTTCCACGGAAATGGGCGCCTATGGACTCAAAACCGTGATTGTGGTGGATGAAGACATTGATTCATGGGATATCCCGAGGGTCATGTATGCCATGAGTTTCAGATTCCAGCCCAACCGTTGCCAGGTCATCAAACGCGGCCGGTCCACCCCGCTTGATCCTTCCCTGCCCATCAATGCGAGATGGATTACCGGAAGGCTTCTCATGGATTGCACCATTCCTTACGAATGGGATCCAAAACCCATCCAGATAAAACTTGACCCTGCCATGGTTGCCAGGGTTAAGGAAAGATGGTCTGAACTCGGATTAAAATAAAAGGAGCTGAGTGTGAAACCCATACGATATAAAAAAGAAATGACGGATGAATTCCTGAAAGACGGATACTGGACCCAGGAAACCTTTTATGATTTCTGGGAAAAAAATGCCAGAGAAATCCCGAACCAGGAAGCACTCGTGGATTCAAAATACAGATTGACATGGAAACAGGCTGTGGAGCTTGTGGATGCCATGGCCATCTCTTTTGTGGAGATGGGAATTGAAAAACATTCCAGGGTCATCATCCAGTCTCCCAATAGTGTGTATGGATTCCTTGCAAGAATTGCCTGTGAAAGAGCAGGACTCATTTCCCTGACCGTTTATCCATATCTGCGAAAAAAAGAGCTGACCTATATGGTGGACCGGACCAAGGCCTCTGCGGTTATAATTCTTCATACCTATAATAAATTTAATTATCTTGAAATGTATGAAGAACTGCAAAAGGATTTTCCCCATCTAAAGAACATCTTTTTGTTTGATGACCTTGTTCCCCAGGGTGCGCCGGCAGGCACCTTTTCTTTGACCACCATGGTTGAAAAAAGAGTACATCTGCCCATTGACAAAAATGTCCTGGCAAAAAGGCGGCTGGATGCAGTTGAAAATGTGGCCATCCTCACCACCACATCCGGCACCACCGGAATCCCGAAACTGGTTGAATGGCCGGCCGCTCCCAGGATCTGCACATCCAAGGGCCGGGTGGATATCTGGAGCCTGACAAAGGACGACATCACCATGGCCATTGCCCCCCATGCGGGCGGGGCAGCCGGGACCCTCACCTATTTTGCCGCTCCCATAGCCGGGGCCAAAACCGTGATGCTGGAAGAATTTTCCCCGGAAGCCGCCCTTGCCTTGATTGAAAAGGAAAAAGCAACGGCCATCGGCGTTGTGCCGACCCATCTCATCCGCATGCTGGAAGCAGACGTATCCAAATATGATCTGAGTTCCTTAAGATTTATCCGGTCAGCCGGCGGATATCTGCCGCCCCAGGTGGCAGAGGAAGCTGAAGCTGCCTTTGGTGCATCCATCACCAGCGATCTTGGCACTCAGGACATGGGATCTGTTTCAGGATGCCGTGTGGAAGATTCCAAAGATTTAAGAAGAAGAACCGTGGGCAGAATGCTGCCGGGCAACAAGGTTCGCCTTGCCAACCAGGAAAACAGGGCCTTGAATGTTCCGGACGGTGAACCCGGCATCCTTTATTTCAGGGGGCCCCATGCACCAGCCGGCTACTACAGGGATGAAGAACTGACCTCCACGGTCTTTGACAAGGACGGCTGGACCACCACTGAAGATATTGTCAAATTTGACCAGGGATGCCTCTGGATCCTTGGCCGGGCCAAGGACATGGTTATCCGCGGAGGGCAGAACATCTATCCGGCTGAAGTGGAAGGCCTTATGAACGATCATCCGGCAGTGGGTTCTGTTGCCATCGTCGGGTACCCGGACAAGGAAATGGGTGAACGCTGTGCCGCCTATGTCATTCCCAAGCCCGGCAAGACCTTTACCTTTAAAGACATGGTCGATCACCTGAAAGCAAAGGAAATTGCCATGTTCAAGCTTCCAGAGCATCTGGAGATCGTCACTGAATTCCCCACAGTCGGGGATTCGGGAAAAATTAACAAGGAAACCTTGAAAAAAGATATCCGGCAAAGACTGGGGCTCGCATAAACCATAAAGCGTGCAGCAGGAACAATCCCAAAAAGGACTGTTCCTGCTGCAATACTTTATCACAGGCAAAAATCATGAATACACCCAAAACGGTTTTAATTATATCTACCCTTGATACCAAAAGGGAAGAAACACGATATTTAAAATACAAATTTAAAGAAATTGATGTTCTGCCCTTACTGATGGATCTTTCCATGAGAGGAAAAGAAGTCTCCCGCGCAGAACTGACCCCTGCCCATGTGGCCTCGGCCGGCGGCAGCTCCATAGAGGAGATTAATCTATCCAAGGAACGCTCCACCATTACCAATATCATTATTGAAGGGGCCTCCAAAATTGCCATGGATCTTTATGCTGCCGGAAAGATTCATGGCGTCATGGCCATTGGCGGGTCCACCGGGTCCCTTATGGCCACCGATGTCATGCGGTCTTTGCCCTTTGGCATTCCCAAACTGATGATCTCATCCACCGCAGCCCTTCCGGGCCTGTCCACCAAATACATCGGTACCGGTGATATTCTTTTGTTTCATTCCGTCATTGAAATTTCCGGTGTGACGGATATGCTCAAAAACGTCATGGACCGCGCCTGCTATGCCATGAAAGGCATGATCAAATATGTGAATAACACGCTTGCCGCCACCGATAAAAAAACCATTGCCATGACCATGCTGGGACCCTGCGAGCAATGTGCCAGCAGTGTCCGGGCAACCCTTGAAAAAGAAGGCTACCAGGTTACAGGTTTCTCAGCCGCAGGCGTTGGCGACCGGGCCATGGAAAAAATGATTTCCGAAGGTTTTTTCCAGGGTGTCATTGACCTTGCCCCGGGCGGTGTGGGGGAACATTATTTCGGCTATATGCGGGACGGGGGGCCAAGCCGCCTGGAATCTGCCGGGTTAAAGGGAATCCCCCAGATCATTTCCACCTGCTCGGTGAATCACATGACCCCGTCCCGGTCAAAATATAAAAAAGAATTTTTTAAAAGACGTAAATATGACTTGGATAAATTCAGGACCTGGATCAGGCTTTCCCCGGATGAATTAAAACAGGTGGCAGGAGAATTTGCAAGAAAGCTCAACAAAGCCAAAGCCCCTGTAAAGATAATGGTTCCCCTTAAAGGCTGGTCCTCGGTGGATTCAAAGGGAAATCCAACCTATGACCCTGAAGAAGACAAAATTTTTGTTACCGAATTAAAAAGCCTTCTGGATTCAAAAATAGAAATTATTGAAGTTAATGCCAATATGGAAGACCCCTTGTTCAGTGAACGGGTGATACAGCTCGCTTTGGAAATTTTTTAATATCGGTAAAATGGGATTCTCTGATTAAAAAAAAGATCCGATCCTGTTAACAAGACAGGGTATTGTGATACAACCCAATAAAGTGGAGAAAAAGAAATGATCGTTAAAAACTGGATGCGCAAAAATCCTGAAACCATTTCAAGTGATCTTACGGCAAAAGAGGCCATGCGGATTTTTGAAGAAAAAAAAGTTCCTTTTATGGCAGTGGTGGATGACAATAAGTTCAGAGGCCTTCTTGCCAGAAGGGACTTGAGGGAAGCTGCATCCTGGGCTATTTCAACCCAGGATATTTATGAAGTCCAATTTTTTAATGAGCGTCTCAAAGTCAAAGATGTCATGGTCAGAAAACCGGTTACCCTTTCCATCCATGATACGGTTGAAACCGCTATCCACAAGGGCAAACAGTTCGGGAGAAATTTTCTGCCGGTCATGGACGAGGGCAGGCTTGTGGGAACCTTATCCAACAGGGATTTCACCAGGGCCTTGAGTCAGCTTCTGGGAGAAGATGAAGGCCTTCACGGGGTTTCCATTGAATTAACCGAAGACCCCAAAATGACCATCAAAAAAATCCTTGAAGACATATTCATGATGGGCCTTGAAATCAAAGGCCTTTTCACACTGAAGGATGCGGATACCGGAAAGAACCGATTGATTATCCGATTTGAAGCAAAATGTTTTAAACGGATTGTCTCATTGATTCAGGAAAAGGGCTATAACCTGGTGGAAGCCACCAAACACGAAAATAAGGCTTGATTAAACAATATTAAGGAGCCATGTATGACAAAACGATTGATCGTAGGCATTGCAGGGGCGAGCGGTGTGATCTATGGTGTGAGAATGCTTGAGGTTTTGAAGAACAGGGGCATTGAAACCCATCTGATTATTTCCGAGGCAGGTAAGCTCAATATCAAGATAGAAACCGACTATGATGTGGATGAGGTTCTTGCCATGGCGGATGTCACCTACACCAATAAGCAGATTGCGGCATCGGTGGCCAGCGGGTCCTTCCAGACCATGGGCATGGTGGTGGCCCCCTGTACGGTAAAAACACTATCGGGTATCGCCAATTCCTATAATGAAAATCTCCTCATTCGGGCTGCCGATGTTCAGCTCAAGGAAAAACGCAAACTGGTCCTGCTGTTCAGAGAAACCCCTCTACATGTAGGGCATTTAAGACTTCTCACCCTGGCGGCGGAGATGGGTGCGCACATTGTTCCGCCGGTTCCGGCCTTTTATCATCACCCCAAAACCATAGACGATATTATTAACCAGTCCGTGGGAAAAGTCCTGGATTATATGGGTATTGAGCATGACCTGTTCAAACGCTGGGACAATTCAGAGCTGGAAAAGCTTGCAGATTTAACTTCACCAGGAAAAAACGGCAAAAAGGATGATAAAAAAGTTATTGCCATGAAATAGCAACCATCAAAGAAGGGTCAAGGAGGGTCACCATGGCTATTGAGGACAGCAAACTGTCTGGAGCGGAAAGTCTTAGAAAAACAAGAACCTATGGCAAATTTCGATGCCATAACCCAACCTGTATGGGCAGGTTGGAACCCAAACCAGGGGATAAACAGGTAAAATGCCCGGCGTGTAAATGTGAATTCCGGGTTGCCTGGATACGCCCTGATTTCCCAAGAATCCGGGGACCGGTTTGGGAGGTCAACAAGAAACTTGCCGAGGCAGCATTCAAAAAAAAGATGGGGGAAAAATAATATGGCTCTGGACAGAAAAATTGCATATATCAACCTTTCAACAGGAGACATCGAGATTAAGCCCATTCCTCTGGATATCAGAAAAAAATTCATCGGGGGAAGAGGGCTTGATGCCTATCTCTTGTACAATCATTCAAAAAAAGGCTGCGACCCCTTGGGCCCTGCCAATCCTTTGATTGTCAGCGGCGGTATCCTTACGGCCACCTGCGCATCGGCAACGGCCCGGACCCATGTCATGGCCAAATCACCCCTGACGGGTCTTTTAGGCTCCTGCAACATGGGTGGGTTTTTTGCCCCTGAAATGGCCTGGGCAGGGTTTCACCACCTGGTCATCAAAGGAAAAGCCAAAAACCCGGTTTATCTGCTTATCAAAAACGGAAAAATTGAAATCCGGGATGCCAAAAATATCTGGGGAAAAACCACCACCGATACCCAGTGGGCCATCCAGGAAGAACTCAATGACAGGGAAGTCAAGTCCCTGGTCATCGGCCCGGCCGGGGAAAACCTCGTGGCCTTTGCCAACGTCATGACCGGAATCAAAAATGCCGGGGGAAGAACGGGCATGGGTGCGGTCATGGGGTCCAAGAACCTTAAGGCCATTGCCTGCAGGGGAACCATGGATATCAAAATCGCCCATCCGGTGGATGCCCTGGAATACAACAAACGCTTCATTGACCAGATCACATCGGCCAAGGTCAATAAAACCCAAGGAACACTTGGCACCCCCATGATTTGGGGCGCCACCAATTCCTGGGGAGGGGTCCGCACCAGAAATTTCCAGTATAACCAGTGCGAGTATGCCGATGATATTGAACCCGAAGCCATTGATGAAATCTGCGAACAGACAATGGGGCCCTATCACATGGCTGGATGTTTCGGCTGCCAGGTTCATTGCCGGGCCCAGTACCGGATTCCTTCCGGACCTTACAAGGGCAGATATGACGAAGGTCCTGAATATACATCCCAGGGCGCATTCGGCGGAGAACCCGATACGCCGAGGGCGGAAACCGTTCTGACGGGAAATCATCTGGTGGACCAGTTCGGCATGGACAACCTGGAAATCGGCAGTCTTATTTCCTGGGCCATGGAGCTTTATGAGAAAGGCATCATCTCAAGCAAAGACACGGACGGCCTGGATTTAAGATTCGGCAATGATGCGGCGGTTCTTGAAATGATCGAGCGCATCTGTTTCCGCAAGGGTAAAGTAGCCGATGCTCTCGCCAACGGCGGTATCCAGGCGTCTAAAATATTTGGAAAAAATTCCTTTGATTATCTCATTCAGGTCAAGGGGATGAGCAACCTTCATTCTGATGAAAGAGCAACGCCCGGCCTTGCCCTGAACATTGCCACGGCCTCCCGCGGGTCTGACCATCTAAGAAGCCGCCCGGCCATTGATCTCTATCACCTGCCTGAAGAAGTGCTTCACAAGATCTATGGCAGCCCTGTTCCTTACAAAGGCGTGCTCAGTTCCGAGCACACGGAATATGTGGGGAAACCCTGGCAGGTGTTCTGGCAGGAAAACTGCTATATGGCAGTTGACTGCCTGGGAATCTGTAAATACCATACGACCTTTCTTGGGGCAACGCTTCCCAATTTTGAAGACTGGCCAAAGGTTTTATATTACAACACCGGCCTTGAATATACGCCCAAGGAAATCTGGGATATTGCAGAACGCTGCAATATGATCGAACGGCTCTTTAATCTAAGGGAAGGGCTGACGCGGGATGATCTTGAAAAAGGCGACATGCTCAACCATCGCTATTTTGACGAACCCACCCGAAGGGGGGCACCGGATGTCGTGGGCCTTACCATAGACAGAAAAAAATTCATCAAAATGATCGATGAATTCTATGAACACAAAGGCCTTGATAAGAACGGCAACCCAAAACCTGAAACCCTGAAACGGCTTGGGATTGAAAACGAGCCCTCGCATATGCTGTAAAAAGGAGTCAATGTATGGAAACAAAGGATAAAGTCCTTGTTATAAATTCAGAGAAATGCACAGGGTGCCGGTTATGTGAACTCGTCTGCGCCGTCAAGCACCACGGGGTCTCAAATCCGGCCCGAAGCCGTATTCGGGTTATGAAATGGGAAATGGACGGAGTCTATATCCCCATGGCCTGCCAGCAGTGCCAGGATGCACCCTGTATGGGTGTCTGCCCGGCCAATGCGATTTCCCGGAACGATGGGCTCAATAAAATCGAAGTCAATTACGACAAATGCATTGGCTGCCGCTCCTGCGTGGCTGTCTGCCCCTTTGGCGCCATGGGTTTCAGCTCCATTAAAAGGGAAGTGTTCAAATGCGATCTTTGCGACGGAGACCCTCAGTGTGTAAGGTTCTGTGAAGTTCAGGCAGTAGAATACAGGGAAGCGGACGATGTGGCCATTTTAAAAAAACAGACGGCTGCGGAAAAATTGTATGCCAAAAGCCATAAGGTTTCCCTGAAAAGTGCATAAGGCTTGACAGCCATTTCTAAAAATGAGTAAAAA
Organism: uncultured Desulfobacula sp.; assembly: GCA_964619205.1. Taxonomy (GTDB): domain Bacteria; phylum Desulfobacterota; class Desulfobacteria; order Desulfobacterales; family Desulfobacteraceae; genus Desulfobacula. The sequence goes on from CAZUDE010000001.1 coordinate 451,287, forward strand.
ATACCTGCCCTCCATGGGGCAGGTATTAACCTTATATATGAACGGAGCCCTTCTCTATGATACGTCAGCCAAAATGCAAAATCACCGTTATCAAAAGATCCTTGAACAAGGACATCATTGACGCCTATATGAACCCGGAAATGAAAACCCACTCCCTTTGCAGCAAGGTCAAGGAAGGTGATGAATTTTTAATCTATTCTGAATTCGACATGCCGGAAAATTTCTGCCCTTGGGCCTGGGCAGATATCCGGCAGGATATTCTGGCCATCATCAGCGGTGCCCAGTTTCCCTGGATAGGTCTAAAAGGGGTTACGATTTCCGGATGTACGGACTGGTTCAGGCCGGTTCTATTCAAAATCGAAAAATTACAGGGCTCCTAATGCCGGAAAAACACATATTTGATCTTATCCTCTTTGATCTTGAAGGGACTCTCGTGGATTTCCAATGGCGCCTGGATGAGGCTGTCAAAGAAATCCTTCCCGTCCTTGCCGCATCAGGCATTAACATACGTGAATACGGCACCTCCCCGGGTTATGCCGATTTGTTCAACACCACCCGCGTCCTGACCCAAAACTGGGACTCCCAAAAAACCGCCCGTTTGTTTGAACAGCTCGAAACCATCTACGACAGATATGACAAGGATGCCTTAAGCCGCTGGACCCCCTACCCAGAAACCCTTCCCCTGCTTGAAAACCTTGCCGAATACGGATACCGCATGGGTGTGGTCAGCAACTGCGGGGCTGAAGCCGCCGCCTGTGTTCTGGCCCGGTTCAGCCTGACGGATTATTTTGAAATCACCCTGTCAAGAAATGATGTCTCTTATATCAAACCCTCACCTGAAGGGCTGATTCTGGCCCTTGAAAAACTTTGTGTTTCTCCTGACAGAGCGATCTTTATCGGCGATTCCATCAATGATGTCCGGGCCGCGCACAGGGTTCCCATGCCCTCCTGCTTCCTTTTGGGCGGAGAAAGCCGGGTAACCGGTGAAGATGGAAGCATGGCCGAATTTCAGATTTCCTCATTGTCCGATCTTGCCCATATCCTGATAGTGAATTCCCCTTATTTATAGATAAGGTCCCTTTCATTTTTTTCTCTGTTACGGGAAAAAAATAAAAATCCTAGGACACAACCAGAGAAAGGTGTTCTTTTCAAAGAAAAACCAGTCCAATATGACTGTATTTAAAAATAATCAGGACACGAATCCTAGTTGCATTTTTTTTTTAAAAAAGCTAATTTTCGAAAAATATTGATTTACCGGAATTATAATTCCCAAAAGGTTAAAGGACTTGCTCATCATATGATTTTTGGCAGAAACCTGGCCCATGACAAAAAACCCTTGATATTTACTGCTGTTTTTTCATGTTTTTGTATCATTGGTTTTTTTCTCTCATCCGGGTGTTCCATACTCATGAAATCAGCTACCTCCGACATGATGAGCCATCTTTCGAAAACCATTCTGGACAATGATGATCTCTCCCTTGTAGAGGGCGGAGCCCCGGCCTATCTTCTGATGATCGACAGCCTGATCAGCAAAGATCCTGAAAACTCAGAGCTGCTCGCCACTGCCGCCTTGTTATACACAGCTTATTCAGATATTTTTGTAAAAGACAGGGAAAGATCAAAAAAAATGGCAGACAAGGCAATGGATTATGCCGGGAAAGCTGTTTGTCTTGAAAAAAAACAGGCTTGTAATCTTAAATCCGAATCTTTTGATGAATTGAAAATAGTTCTTTCCGATATGGGAAAAAAGGATGTCCCGGTTCTTTTTGCCCTCGGCAATGCCTGGGCTTCCTGGATCATGGCCAATAATGACCATTTCAATGCCATTGCCGATATTTCCCACATTGAGGTCATCATGCAACGTGTAATTGAGCTGGATGAGCCCTATAGAGAAGGGGCTGCCCACCTTTATCTTGCTACCCTTTCAACTTTTCTGCCGCCTTCGGTCGGCGGCAGACCGGAACAGGGAAAAGCACATTTTGAAAAAGCCGTTCTTCTGTCCCAGGGCAAAAACCTCATGGCCAAAGTCCTCTATGCCAAACTCTATGCAAGAATGATATTTGACCGTACGCTTCATGACCAACTTCTCAATGAGGTCATGACAACTGACCCTCATATCCCGGGGTATACGCTTGTCAATACATGGGCACAAAAACAGGCCCGTGAACTAATCATCAGTGCGGATGATTATTTTTAAATGAGGATTGAAATGGAGAGTCCAATGGTTTCAAAATTTATTTTTTTTTGCCTCACAGAGTTGATGATTTTCATATTTCTCACCGGCACTTCGTCTGCTGTCATTCTGAAAATCGCCACCATCTCCCCTGAAGGGTCCATGTGGATGGAAAAAATGCGTAAAGGAGCGGAACTGGTTGAAAAAGAAACACAAAACCGCGTTACCATTAAATTCTATCCCGGCGGTGTCATGGGAAATGACAGCGCAGTATTAAGAAAAATCCGCATCGGTCAGTTGCAGGGCGGAGCCTTTGTGGCCGGAAGCCTCTCCCAGTTTTTCCCGGCAAACCAGATTTATGCCCAGCCGTTTAAATTCAAGAGTCTTGATGAAGTAGACCATGTCCGTCAATTTATGGATTCCTATATCCTTGAAGGGCTTGACAAGGGCGGATTCGTCGTTTTTGGGATCATCGGCGGAGGATTTGCCTATATCATGTCCAAAGAACCCATTGAGACCGTAGATGATTTGAGAAACAGGAAAGTATGGATTCCGGACAATGATCACATAAGCCAGGACTCCATAAAGGTTTTCGGTGTTACCCCTATCCCCCTGCCCATTTCTGATGTCAGAACCAGCCTTCAGACAGGGCTGATTGATACCATTGGCACATCTCCTGTGGGTGCGGTTGTGCTTCAATGGCACAACCAGATCAAATATGTCATGAATATCCCTTTAATTTATCTTTATGCTGCGCTGGCCATTGATAAAAACCAATTTCTGAAAATCGATGAAACCGACCGTCAGACCCTCTCCCGTGTCATGACGTCGGCCTTACAGGAAATCGATATCCAGAACCGTAAAGATGATATTGAAGCCATTGAAACCCTTAAGGGAAGGGGCGTCACATTTATTACCCCTTCAAAACAGGCCCTGGACGAGTGGTACAGGATTGCGGGTCTTGCCTCCCTGGAGATGGTTGAGTCCGGAGTTCTCCCCCAGGATGTCGTAGACAAATTAAATGCATACCTGAACGATTTTCATTCAAAAAAAGGCAAAGCCAATGGCCAGTAAAGCAACAGATCGAATCCGGCAGGGAATAGCTATTCTTCAAAAAATTGAAGACAGCCTTCTTATCGGTTTTCTCCTTTTAATGGTATTTATTGCCGCTTTTCAGATCTTTGCAAGAAATTTCTTTGATTCCGGGATAAGATTTGGTGACGAACTCATCCGGGTTCTGGTGCTCTGGATCAGCCTTATGGGTGCCATGGTGGCGAGCCGGAACAACAGCCATGTCAATATTGACCTGATATCACGATATCTTCCCGGCCATATTAAAAAGGTCTCCACTGTTCTGGTGGGTTTTTTTACTTCTTTTATCTGTGCTGTGATGGCCTATTTCAGCTTTAATTTTGTCATGATGGAAAAGGCGGACAGCGTGATTGCTTTTTCCAATATCCCGGCATGGGTTTGCCAGAGCATAATTCCGATATCATTTGCCGTCATCAGCGCAAGATATCTGTTAATATCATTTACAATCTTTTTCACTTCTTCCAAGCAGAACTCCCAATGACTATTTTACTAGTCTGTATCATCATTGTGTTTGCCTTTCTGGGGGCTCCGCTTTTTTCCATTATCATTGCCGGAGCCATGCTGGGGTTCCATGCCGGTGACATTGATCTGTCCGTTATGGCCATTGAGCTTTACCGCATTGCAGATACACCCATTTTGATTGCATTGCCCCTGTTCACATTTGCAGGATATATGCTAAGCCGGAGCAATACCTCAAAACGGCTTGTCAGGCTGACCCAAGCCCTTTTGGGATGGGTACCGGGCGGTCTTGCCATTGTAGCCTTTGTTGTCTGTGCTGTTTTTACGGCACTCACCGGCGCCTCCGGTGTCACCATTGTGGCCATGGGTGCCCTTTTGTATCCGGCCCTGAAACAGGGCGGTTATAAAGACAAATTCAGTCTTGGGCTTGTGACGACGTCCGGCAGCCTCGGCCTTCTGTTGCCGCCATCCCTTCCCCTCATCCTTTATGGGGTCATTGCCCAGCAAATGGACGCAGGGCAGGCCGTTTCCATTGAAAAACTCTTCATAGCCGGGATACTTCCGGCGATCTTAATGATCCTTCTTCTCTCTTTATGGAGCATCTGGACCAATAGATCAAATCCGGTTCCGCTGACCCCGTTTACCCTGAAAAATATCCTTGCGGCCGTCCGGGAGTCCATATGGGAAATTCCCCTGCCGGTTTTTGTGTTTACCGGTGTTTATTCGGGATATTTTGCCGTGTCCGAGGCAGCTGCCGTAACCGCCATGTATGTCCTGATCATTGAAGTCCTGATTTACAGGGAAATTAAGCTTCGCGATCTTTCCGGCATCATCAAAGATTCCATGGTGATGGTGGGCGGAATACTTCTGATCCTGGGGGTTTGCCTGGCATTTACAAATTTTCTCATTGATGCCGAAGTCCCCATGAAAATTTTTAATGCCTGCAAGACTTTTATCGGCAGCAGGATTTTATTTCTGATTCTCCTGAATATTTTCCTTTTGATTCTCGGCACCATGCTGGATATTTTTTCAGCCATCATCATCATGGTACCGCTGATCCTGCCGGTGGCTCAGCAGTACGGAGTTGATCCCATCCATCTGGGCATTATCTTTCTTGCCAACATGCAGATCGGCTATTTAACCCCGCCTGTGGGAATGAACCTTTTCATTGCCGGATATAGGTTTAACAAACCCATTATTGAAATTTACCGGGCCACTTTTCCTTTTATGATGGTACTGCTCCTATCTGTGCTGATCATCACCTACTGGCCTTGGCTCAGCCTGGTGCTGCTTTCCTGAGCCGTTTTATTCTCCGTTTCAATCTGCAAGGTATTTATCATATATTTCCACTACCTGTTTTCTGATCTCAGGGAAGAAGGATTCAGGGATCTCCAGGCTCTTTTCCTGTAGGTTCAGGCTGTGTATGGATTTTCGCATGGCAAGATATGCACTCTGAAGTCTTTCACTCTCACAATCCGTAATGATCTCTTCTACATTCAGGCCTTCCATAAGCCGCATATTATCCGTCCAGATGATCAGATCCGGGCAATCATGGGCATTCTTTAAAACCAGATACTGAACCAGAAATTCAATATCCACAATCCCCCCCCGTGACTGCTTTAAATCAAAAAATTCCTTTGAGGCTTTCAAATGCTCATCCCTGACCCTTTCCCGCATTTCACTCACCTCTTTCTTTAGAACCTGAGTGTCTCTTTTTTCAATCAGAACCGTTTTTCTGATTTCGTCAAACCGTAAGCCAAGGGTTTTATCCCCTGCCACGTATCTTGCCCTGATCAATGCCTGGTGTTCCCAAGTCCAGGCCTGATCCTTCAGATACTCTTCAAAGGCATCAATATGGGAAACAATCATGCCTGACTCTCCGCCTGGGCGAAGCCTCATGTCCACTCCATACAGAGTTCCGGCCGGTGTATGCATGGTCAGCGCATTGATGATTCGCTGGCCCAGGTTTGAATAGAACCGCAAAGTATCGATACTCTTTAACCGGCCTTTTGTAACCCCGGATTCCCCTCTATGAAGGAATACAATATCAAGGTCTGATTTATATCCCATTTCCAGCCCGCCCACCTTGCCATAGGCAACAATGGCAAATCCGCAGTCATCCAGACTCTGCCCCGATACATTGCCGGGAATCCCGTATTTTTGAGCCACAATATCCCAGGCAATCTGAAGCACCCGGTTCAGAACGGTTTCTGCAATATAGGTCAGGTGATCACTGACTTTCATCAATGGATAATTCCCGCTGACATCGGCTGCAGAAACTCTCAGCATATTGACCTGCCTGAAGATGCACACTTCTTCCAGCAGGAATTCGACTTCCCCTGAAGGGATGGCAGCCATGCGACGTTCCATTTCATTTTCCAGGGATTTTTTGCCCGGCGGAGAATACAGGGTGGACGGGTGCATGAGTTCATCCAGCAAAGCCGGATGTTTTGAAAGAAAGGTAATGATCCAGGGGCTCTTCTTTGCAAGGGTGATGAGGGTTTCAAGAGCGCTTTTATTTTCAATCAGAAGAGACAGATAGCAGGTCCTTCTTTCAATGGTGATGATCAGATCAATGAGTTTGATCAAAAGGGTTTCAGGATCTTCCTGGGCCCCTATTTTTCTGACCATCACCGGAATGAGCCGGGCCAGTTTTTTTCTTCCGTTGGAGGTCAGCCTCCGGGTATTGGGGTGCTCTTCCAGGGACCTTAATATGCTAAGAACCCGGTCCGGGTCCTTGAAGCCCTGGATGGCCACAGCATCTGCCGTGAACTGGGGGTCATTGATATTAATCCATAATTCCTTGAGTGCCAGGGAGGATTTGTCGGGCCTGTCCTGTTCTTCCGTCAAAAGGAGCTGGTTGAAATGATGGTGAACCCGCTGCATATGGTGATTGAGAACCTTTTCAAATCCGTCCCATTCATCATAACCCATGGAAAGGGCCAGAATCTTTCGCTGATCCTGCTTTTCAGGGATGTCGTGGGTTTGAAGATCTGCATAAGCCTGAAGCCTGTTTTCAACCATTCTTAAAAACCAATAGGCATTTTTTAGGTCATTTTTTGTGGTCTCATTGATGCATTGATGGGTTTCAAGCAACTCCAGTACCTTAAGAATACTTCGCTCCTGGAATTTGGGTTCGACCCCCCCCCTGATCAGTTGGAATAATTGTCCAAAAAACTCAATTTCCCTTATCCCGCCGGCCCCGAGCTTGATATTATGTTTTAATTTTTTATTATTGACCTGGAGCATGATCCTGTTTTTCATATCCCTAAAGGAATCAAAGGACCCATAATCAAAATACCGCCTGTAGATAAAGGAGTTCAGACTTTTCAAAAGTCTGAACCCGGCTTCAATATCTCCTGCCACCGGTCTTGCCTTGATCATGGCGTACCGTTCCCATTCCCTGCCCTGGGTCTGGTAATACTCTTCAAAGGAAAAACTGCTCATGACCAGCGGCCCGCCATCACCAAACGGTCTCAGCCGGGTATCAATTCTATAAAGTGTATTTTCACTGGATTCTGATGAAAAAAACCTTAAAAACATGCGGCAGACCTTAATAAAGAACTCTTCATTGGTAATCATGCTTTGGCCATTGGTATAGCCTTCTTTGGGATAAACAAAAATAAGATCAAGATCTGAGGAAAAATTTAATTCTCCGGCACCCAGTTTGCCCATGCCGAGAACAATGAGTCTCTGGAAATTTCCCTCACTGTCCACAGGCACACCATGACGGTTGCACAGGGAATCATAGATACCATCCATGGCTTTTGCGACAACAGCATCTGCAAGACAGGAGAGGTCAGAGAGCGTTTCTTCAAGCAGGGACCGGCCGGTCAGATCCCGCCACGCAATTCTGATGGTTTCATATATTTTGGTCTGTAGCAGGATATCCCTGACCTTTGCCACATCCATATCCTTTAAAATCAGGTTTTCAAGCTTCCCGGCAAAGGTGTTTGCGGAATAGGATTTCTCAATGTCCCGGGATTCAATGAACTCCTTTAATATAAAAGGGTTTCGGGTAAAGCGGGATGCAATATACTCACTGAAAAAGACAGCTTTGATATATTCGGCTTTCAAAAGCGGGGGAAAATCAATCTGAACACCCTGGTTTTTGATGCTTTCCTCTACAGCATCAATCCGGTTTTGTATAAGCGTTGTAAGGGATTGATCGATATTTGGAAATATGATGTGTATGTCGGTATGATCCATTTCTCAGCCTGAAATTTAATTGTAAATTTCTACCATAATATTGGATCAGAATTTTATCAAGGAATAGACGAAAAAGGATATGGGTGGAAAAGCCTTGACAATAAGCCATCTGAATCACGGTAATTTGTATTTGATAATTTATTTTGTTTGGAATAAGATCATATATATGTTTCATATAAGACAATTCCATCTTATCTGAATTGTCACTTTTGCCCAAGGAACAGGTGATTCTTTACCCATTTTTTTCAGGTGGTTTCATGAAAATTACCAATAAAATCTGTTTAATTATACTGTTGTGTGTTTTTCCGCTTTTCCACAGCAATGGGTTTGCTGAAGAAAAAAAACTGATTGCCGTTTTTACTACCTGGGAACCCTATGGATATGTGAAAAATAAAAAACCCGCCGGTTTTGAAATCGAATTATTTGATGCCGTTGCAATGAAAATGGGATTTACGGTTCAATTTCTCCATCGTCCCTGGAAAAGATGCCTGTATTCCATGGAGAACAAACATGCAGATGTGCTGATCTCGGCATTAAAAACAAAAGAACGCGAAGCATACCTGATTTATCCTGAAGAGCCCATCAGCATAAGCCGAACCGGTTTTTTCACAACTGTGGAAAAAAATATTGTCTTTGACGGGACCTTTGAGCCGCTTAAAGAATTCACCATTGGGATTACCAGCGGTTTCAGCTATGGAGAGGCCTTTGATTCGGCTGCTTTCTTAAAAAAAGATGAGAGCACCGAAACCACAACGATCCTTACAAAGGTCCTTCTTGGCAGAATCAACCTCGGAATAGGAGATATTGCCGTCATCAGAGCTGCGGCAAAAAAAGAAAACACACTTGATAAAATTAAATTTCTGGAACCCCTGGTGCATTCCCAGAAATTATATGCTGTCTTCTCAAAAAAGCCGGGCCATGAAACGCTTTCACTGGAATTCTCAAAAATATTATCCAAATTCCGCACATCGGAAGAATATTACAGCATCCTGAAAAAATACGGCATTGAAGAAAAATGAGGTTCTTCTTTCAAGTAGCTTGCCAAAATCCCACGGGTTTGTTATCTAAATAGGTTCGATTTGTAAGGAGAACAGAATATCTTTTTGCAATGATCCGGGGCTGACCCGGATACTGAATATCAATGCAATGGTAAACAGGTGTGAATTTTTATGAAAGCATTATTAGCCCTTGAAGACGGAAGGGTCTTTCCCTGCAGAAGTTTCACAGGCCCGGGTGAGGCAAAGGGGGAAGTCGTGTTCAATACCAGCATGACCGGTTACCAGGAAATCCTGACCGATCCTTCTTACTATGGCCAGATGGTCACCATGACCTATCCTCTGGTGGGCAATTACGGTGTCTGCCCTGAAGATGTAGAATCGGACAGGATACAGGTTGCTGCCTTTATTGTTAAAGAATATCAGGATGTTCCGAGCAATTACAGATCCAGGGGGACTCTTGCGGATTATCTCATCAAAGCACATGTCCTGGGGATCGAGGATCTGGATACCCGGGCACTGACCCGGCATATCAGAAAATCCGGCGCTATGAGGGCAATGATTTCCACCTCGGACCTTGCTCCCGACTCCCTTGTAAAAAAGGCTAAACAGATTCCTTTAATGCTGGGAAGCGATTTTGTGGGAAAAGTGACCACTAAAAAACCCTATTTCTGGAAATATAACCAGCCTGATTATATTGATGCTGTTAAGCTCACTGACCCCCTTATCTGGCGCAATAAAGGCAAGAAGCATTCGGTTGTGGCCCTTGATTTTGGAATCAAATATAATATCATCCGAAGCCTTGAGCGGGCAGGGTGTGAGGTCCTGGTGGTTCCGGCCAGAACTGATGCGAAAATCATCCGGGCCCTTAACCCGGAAGGAATATTTCTTTCCAACGGGCCGGGTGATCCAGAACCCCTGACCTACGCTGTTGACACCATCAGACAGCTTCTGGATACCGCCCCCATCTTTGGTATCTGCCTTGGCATGCAGCTCTTAGGAATTGCCATGGGCGGAAAAACCATGAAGATCAAATTCGGGCACAGGGGGGCCAACCAGCCGGTTAAAAACCTGTCCACGGGCAAGGTTGAAATCACCTCACAAAACCATGGATTTGCCGTGGATCTGAAGACCATCGGCAGGGATCAATCCGTCATGACCCATATCAATCTGAATGAAGCTTCCCTTGAAGGCCTTAAAAATGACGCCCTCCGGGCTTTTGCCGTTCAGTATCATCCAGAGGCCTCTCCCGGCCCCCATGACTCAGCCTATCTTTTTAACCAGTTTGCAAAAGTGATTAAAGATGCCAAAGCGTGAAGACATAAAAAAAATCCTGATCATTGGTGCAGGTCCCATCATCATCAGCCAGGCCTGCGAATTCGATTATTCCGGCACCCAGGCCTGCAAAGCCCTGAAAGAAGAAGGGTATGAAGTGATCCTGATCAATTCCAACCCTGCCACCATCATGACGGACCCTGAAACCGCAGACAAGGTCTATATTGAACCTGTCACCCCTGAAACCGTGATCAAGGTCATTGAAAAAGAAAGACCGGATGCCCTTCTGCCCACCCTGGGAGGACAGACTGCCCTGAACACAGCCATTGAAGTAGCCAAAACAGGAATTCTTGAAAAATATAATGTGGAAATGATCGGCGCTTCTGAAGAAGCCATCAAAAAAGCAGAAGACCGAGAGCTTTTCAGGGATGCCATGAACGAGATCGGCTTAAGAATCCCCAAGAGCGGATTTGCCACCAATATGCAGGAAGTTGAAGAGGTTTCAAAACGGATCGGATTCCCCATTATTGTAAGGCCTGCCTTCACTCTGGGCGGAACCGGCGGCGGGGTTGCCTATAACATGGAAGAACTCAACCGGATTTCAAAGTCAGGAATTGACGCGAGCCTTATTCATCAGGTCATGCTGGAAGAATCGGTCATCGGCTGGAAAGAATATGAACTCGAGGTCATGCGTGATCATGCAGACAATGTGGTGATTATCTGCTCCATTGAAAATGTGGATGCCATGGGAGTTCATACCGGCGACTCCATCACCGTGGCACCGATCCAGACCCTTTCTGACAAGGAATACCAGAATCTTCGGGATGCTTCTATTGCAATCATAAGGGAAATCGGTGTGGACACCGGCGGGTCAAACGTCCAGTTTGCCGTTAACCCTGAAAACGGGGATGTCATTGTAGTGGAAATGAACCCAAGGGTGTCCAGGAGTTCAGCCCTTGCCTCCAAGGCAACAGGCTTTCCCATTGCCAAGATTGCAGCCAAACTCGCCGTAGGATATACTCTGGATGAAATCCCCAACGATATCACCGGAGAAACCATGGCCTGTTTTGAGCCTTCCATTGATTATTGTGTGGTGAAAATCCCAAGATGGACCTTTGAAAAATTTCCAGAGGCAGATGATGTCCTGACGACCGCCATGAAATCCGTGGGTGAAACCATGGCCATTGGCAGAACCTTTAAGGAAGCCTTCCAAAAAGGCATTAGATCTCTTGAAATCGGCAGGTCAGGGTTTGGCGGGGACGGCAAAGACCCGTTGCCCGGCAGTGTGGCTGGAAACGAACTGGAATATAAATTGTCCACTCCCAATTCCCAGCGCCTGTTTTACATCAAATATGCCATTGAAAACGGCATGCCCATTACCATGATTCATGAGTTGACGCATATTGATCCGTGGTTCCTCAACCAGATGAAACAGATTGTTGATCTTGAGAAACAAATCAAGCTGGCCGGTAAAGGCCTTCCCCGGGATCTGTTTGAAAAAGCAAAAAAATACGGGTTTTCAGACCGGCAGCTGGCCTTTCTGACCGGTTTGACCGAACGAAAAATCGAACAGGACAGAAAAGCCATGGGCATTGTGCCGGTATATAAACTGGTCGATACCTGTGCAGCAGAATTCAGGGCAGCTACGCCTTATTATTATTCAACCTATGAGACGGAATGTGAAGCAAGGGTTTCGGACAAAAAAAAGGTCATCATCCTGGGCGGCGGTCCCAACCGGATCGGCCAGGGCATTGAATTTGACTATTGCTGCGTTCATGCCTCCTTTGCCCTGAGAGAAGAAGGGGTTGAATCCATCATGGTCAACTCCAACCCTGAAACCGTCTCCACTGACTATGACACATCGGACAAGCTCTATTTTGAACCCCTGACACGGGAAGATGTGCTTCATATTGTTGAAAAAGAAAAGCCCTATGGTGTCATTGTCCAGTTCGGCGGGCAGACCCCTTTAAACCTTGCTACTGATCTTCAAAAAGCAGGGGTCCCCATCATCGGCACCAGTCCTGACAGCATTGACAGGGCCGAAGACCGGGATCTTTTCCAGGAAATGCTCAAAAAACTCGGTCTTCGTCAGCCGGAAAACGGGATTGCACTGAGTCTGGAAGACGCTGTAAAAACGGCAAGGGATATCGGATATCCGGTCATGGTGAGACCCTCTTTTGTCCTGGGCGGCCGTGCCATGAAAATTGTATATGATGAGAAAGATCTGGAAGAATTTTTTAATCTGGCGGTTGAGGCCTCACCGGATAAACCCGTTCTCATCGACAAATTTCTTGAAGAGGCATTTGAGCTGGATGTGGATGTCATTTCCGACGGTGAAAGAACTGTTATCGGCGGCATGATGGAGCATATCGAAGAGGCGGGAATCCACTCAGGGGATTCAGCCTGTGTGCTTCCTCCGTATTCCATTTCCAAAGCTCATATTGATGAAATGGCCGATGCAGCAAGGGCCATTGCAAAGGAATTAAATGTAAAGGGGCTCATGAATATCCAATTCGGTATCATGAATGACAAGGTCTATATCATTGAAGTCAACCCAAGGGCCTCCCGGACCATCCCCTTTGTATCCAAAGCCATCGGTATACCCTTGGCCAAGCTTGCCACCAAGGTCATGCTGGGGAAAACCCTGGGTGAACTGGGCTTTACAAAAGAAGTCATCCCTCCTTATTATTGCGTCAAAGAAGCGGTCATGCCCTTTGACAGGTTTGAAAACGTAGACCCTGTGCTCGGCCCTGAAATGAAATCCACGGGTGAGGTCATGGGGATAGACAAGGATCTTGGTGCAGCAGTGGCCAAATCCCAGCTTGCAGCCGGACAGAAGCTACCTACCGAAGGCACGATCTTTATCAGTGTTCAGGATAAGGATAAGAATAAAGCCCTTCCCATTGTGAAGAAATTTCATGGCATGGGTTTCACCATCATGGCGACACGGGGGACTTCCCAGTTCCTGGAAGAAAATGATATCCCCACAAAAATCGTTAAAAAAGTGTCTGCCGGACGACCCCATGTCGTAGATGCCGTAACCAACAATGAAATTCAATTGATTCTGAATACAGGAGCCTCCAGCCAGACCCAGCGGGATGGATATGAAATCAGGCGGGCGGCCATCAAATATAAGATCCCCTATGCCACTACAACAGATGGCGCCAGGGCCATCTGCAGCGCCATCGAAGCTCTTAAAAAAGAGACCCTGTCTGTGCATCCCATTCAGGACTATCATCGGGAAAACAACCATGCATGACTTATTTAAAGAAAGCGATCACCCCAAGGATGAATGCGGGATCTTTGGACTGTATAGACATCCTGAAGCAGCAAAAATAACCTATTTCGGTCTTTATGCCCTCCAGCACCGGGGACAGGAAAGTGCCGGTATCTCGGTCAACCGGGGGATCACCGATGCCATATATTCCCATAAAGGCATGGGTCTTGTCCCGGAAGTCTTTAACATGAATGACCTTGAAAGAATCGAAGGCGGTTCTGCAATCGGTCATGTCCGGTATTCCACAACCGGAGATTCGGTTTTGACCAATGCCCAGCCTTTTGTTGTCAACCACCGGCATCGCTCCTACGCCGTAGCTCACAACGGCAATCTGGTGAATGCCCATATCCTGAAAGAAGAACTTGAAGAACAGGGGTCAATCTTTCAAACCACCATGGATTCAGAAGTTTTTCTTCACCTTTTTATCAAAAACCTTATCAAAGGGGATATTGAAAGCGCGGTTCAAAAATCGGTGTCAAAAATTGAAGGTGCCTATTCCATGATTCTTCTGACCTGCAAGGGTGAGATCATCGGCATGAAAGATCCCAACGGGTTCAGACCCCTTGCCCTGGGAAAACTCAACGGCCATTATGTGCTGGCCTCTGAGACCTGCGCCTTTGATCTGATCCAGGCTGAGTTTATCCGTGAGCTTGATCCCGGGGAAATCGTTATCATCAATGAAGACGGTATTAAGAGCCTCCGTCATCCCAAGGCTGCCAAACACAAAACCTTGTGCATTTTTGAATATATCTATTTTGCGAGACCCGATTCCACCATTGACGGCCTAAATGTCTATGAAATGAGAAAGGCCCACGGCAAAAGGCTGGCCCAGGAATCGCCCGTGGAGGCAGACCTTGTCATGCCTTTTCCGGATTCCGGCAATTATGCCGCCATCGGTTTTGCCCGGGAATCCGGCATTCCCTTTGAAATGGGGATGATCCGGAACCATTATGTAGGTCGAAGCTTTATCCAGCCCACCCAGTCCATGCGGGATTTTGCCGTAAGAGTGAAACTTAATCCAGTACGGGAGCTGATCAAGGGAAAAGACATCATCATTATTGAAGATTCCATCATTCGTGGCACCACTGCCAAAACCAGGGTAAGGGCATTGCGGGAACTCGGCGTTCATAAGGTTCACATGCGCATCTCCTGCCCGCCGCATAAATTTCCCTGTTACTATGGGATAGATTTTTCCAGCAAAGGAGAGCTCATTGCCGCTCAAAAGACCGTGGAAGAACTCAGGGACTATCTGGGGCTGGATTCTCTGAACTATCTCTCCCTTGAAGGTATGCTGGAGGCCACAGGTGTTGAAAACCCAGAACTGAATTTCTGCAAAGCCTGTTTTGACGGACAATACCCGGTTCCATTTGATCCCAAATTTACCAAGCAATGTATGGGATAGCATGAAAAAACAGACCGTTGCATTTTCAAAGAATTCATCCAATCTCTTTTTCCACATCCTGACAAAATGCAACCTTTCCTGTACCCACTGCTATATCAACCCGGAACAGCATGGAACCGACACCCTTGATATCGAAACAATCGAATCCTGGCTCAGTCTTTTTTCACACAAAGCCGCAACAACCAATCTCATTTTTCTAGGCGGAGAGCCCACCCTTCATCCCGACCTTTCCCGGGCAGTCAAAACAGCTAAAAAAATCGGTTTCAACTCCATTACCATTGATACCAACGGCTATCTCTTTCATGATATTCTGAACAAAATTTCAAGCGATGACATAGATTTTCTATCTTTTTCCCTGGATGGCGCCGATAGAGAAACCAATGATGCCATCAGGGGTTTGGGAAGCTTTGACATGGTCATGAAAGGGCTTCAACAGGCCCATAGGAAAAATTTTTCCTGCTCCATAATCTATACGGTGTCTGATAAAAACATTCATGAACTGGAATTGATGCCAAAGCTGGTCAGCGATCTTTTTATCAAGCGTTTTTTTATCCAGGTCATCGGCATGAGAGGCCATTCTTCAAACTCAAAAAAGAGTCTGCAAGTATCAAAAAAAACCTGGCTTGAAACCATCCCAAGAGTAGCTGAAACAATTGCCAGTAAAGGCATTATCGTTACCTATCCAAAAGTGTATCTTAACCGGGATGATGTTTTTGAATGTGCCGGTAATGTGGCACGGAACTATTTTGTTTTTCCCAACGGCAGGGTATATCAGTGCCCCATCTGCGAAGATTTTCCCCTTCATTCTTATGAAATTAAAGATAACAAGCTCATTTCCATGCCAAAAATTAATGAGGATGACCTTTTTTCTCTTACGATTGCCGAAGGCTGCGTAATGAATAAAATCATTCAGCCCCAAAACCTTTCCTATGATAAAAACGGAACGCCTGAATACAGAATTGCCTGCTGCATGCTGAAAGAGGAAATTCTAAAATAATACAAATACTTAAAAAGCCTTTTGGATGATGTTAGATTGCCTCTGAATTTGTTTTTAATTCCCTTTTCTTGTTTGTGGCAATAATCAACGGCCGTGATCCGGTAAATACTTGACCTGAGTTTTGATTTCTTGACATCAGGTGTGTTTCATATTATCCAGTGACAAGTTTTGCTCAAAATGGAAGAAAGGAAACTCCCGTGCCAAATATAAATATCAGACCGGCAACACCAATTGATGCGAGTCTGATACTGAAGTTTGTATATGAACTAGCCAAGGAAGAAAAGGCAGGCCATGAAGTTGAAGCCGACAGCCAGCAGATCATTAAAACAATGTTTTCAGATCATTCAACCTGCCATGCAATAATATGTGAAGAGGGTGTAATTCCCATTGGATTTTCTGTATATTTTTTTAATTATTCCACCTGGCAGGGGAAAAACGGAATTTATATAGAAGACCTTTATATTCTTCCTGAATACAGAAATAACGGTGCCGGGAAAAAAATACTGAAATACATCTGTAGCCTCGCCCTTGAAAAAGACTGCGGCAGGGTGGAGTGGTCTGTATTGAACTGGAACATGCCCGCCATAGGCTTTTATGACTCCCTAGGGGCTGAGCCCCAAAAAGATTGGATTCGATACCGGTTATCCGGTTATGCTATCAATAAAACAGCCCAATTATAATCCAGAGGATTTTTATGTTTGATCTTTCAAAAATTGATAAGCTTTTCACGCTGATGAAGAAAAAAGATTTTTATGCTGTTGTCATCGGTCCTTCCAACACGCTTGAATTTCTAACCGGATTTAACCCCTTGGGATGTGAACGTTTTCAAGCCCTTTTCATTACCTGTGAAAGACAATATTTTTACATCTGCAACCTGATTTATGCCGAAGACATGAAACGCTGGTTTGACCGTACTGCGTCATTCTACGTCTGGAATGACGGTCAGGGCTTTCATGAAACCTTGAAAAAAGCCATTCTGGATTTTGGCCTTGCAGATAAAAGAATCGCCCTTGGTGAAAGCATCCGGGCCGTTGACCTCATTGAGATGAAATCCCTTTTCTCATGTGAATTTATAAATGGGGTAGGGCTTCTTGAAGAGCTTCGCATCATCAAAACAGAACAAGACCTGGATAAGATGAGAAGGGCTGCTCGCATCGCCGACGAGGTCATGGATGATCTGACACGGTTTATCAGGCCCGGCATGACAGAAAAAGAAATCAAGGTTAAAATCGAAGATCTGTTTATTGAAAAAGGCGCCGACGGTCTTTCATTTACCCCCATTGTTGCCTGCGGCAGTAATAATTCCAGACCCCATTATCGGGGAGATACCGGTATTCTTGCCAAAAAAGATGTTCTCCTTCTGGATTTCGGATGCCGTTTTCAGGGGTTTTGTTCCGATATTTCCAGAACCTTTTTTATCGGCGGTATTTCAAAGGAAGAAGAGAGGATCTACACCATTGCCAAGGCGGCGCAAGAGGCCGCTGTATCAGCTGCAAAAGAAGGGGCTCGGTGCTGTGATGTGGATCAAAAGGCCAGGGAATACATTGAACGTCAGGGCATGGGACATTATTTTTTAAACCGGACCGGCCACGGTATCGGTTTTGACGTTCATGAAGCCCCTTACATCAACGGGAACAATGAAAGGCTTCTTGAAAAAGGCATGGTATTCAGCATTGAACCCGGCATCTGTATTCCGGAAAAAGTGGGCATGCGGGTGGAAGATATTGTGGCCATCAATCATCAGGGGGAAACAGAGGTTTTAAATCAATTTACAAGGGCGGTTGTCATTATCAAATGATCCGCCGACTCTAACGGCTTTTATTTTTTCTTTGATTTTTTCTTTCTGCTTTTTTCCCATTCTTCCTGTTCCTGGATCATCTCCTTGATGCTCGCTTCCTCATTGGAAAGGGAAATGGTAT
Organism: uncultured Desulfobacula sp.; assembly: GCA_964619205.1. Taxonomy (GTDB): domain Bacteria; phylum Desulfobacterota; class Desulfobacteria; order Desulfobacterales; family Desulfobacteraceae; genus Desulfobacula. The sequence goes on from CAZUDE010000001.1 coordinate 469,085, forward strand.
AATCATACTCTTTTTTACTGACCGGGATGACTTCTATTTTCTTATTTAAAAAAGTTTGAATGGATTCAAACCGCTCTTTTTCTTCAGTGCTGCAAAGGGAAACCGCAATTCCTTTTTTTACCCCTCGCCCGGTTCTTCCCACCCTGTGGACATAATTTTCATTCTTATCCGGGAGATCATAATTAATGACATAATTGACATCCGGAATATCAATTCCCCTGGCACTGACATCCGTGGCAATCAGAATACGGGTCGTCCCCTCTTTAAACCCTTCCATTGCCGTTGTCCTGTCCTTCTGATCTTTTTCACCATGAAGGGTCAGTGACTCGATTCCCGCTCGTCCAAGGGCTTTTGCCACACGTTCGGCCCTGACCCGGGTTCTTACAAAAACAATAATCTTTGCTTCAGGATGATCTGTAATAAATCTCCTTAAAAAAAAACGTTTATCATCCATTTCAACAAACATGATAAAATGGGTAACATTCTTTGAAACCGGATCTTCCGGAGATATCTGGATTCTTATAGCCGAGGTTTTAACCTGTGAAAAAGCCAGTTTTTTAATCTCTTTGTTTATTGTTGCAGAAAAGAAAAGCGTCTGATGTTTTTGAGGCAGTATTTTTTTGATCGCTTTTATATCTTTTATAAACCCGGCATCCAGCATCCGGTCGGCTTCATCAAGAACAAGGATGTCCACATGCTTAAGATTGATGGCGCCCTGACTGATCAGGTCAAACATGCGCCCCGGAGTGGCCACGAGCACATCAATCCCGTCCCCGAGCTTTATTATCTGTCTGTCCTGTTCCACACCGCCGAAAACGGCAAAGGATGTAACCTTTGTGTGCCTGGAAAGATCATTCAATACCCCGCCGATCTGGGCAGCAAGTTCTCTTGTGGGTACCATGACAATACATTTTATGCCATAAGATTTTTTCGATGTTTTCATCCGGTGAATTCTGTCAATGACAGGAATAGCAAAGGCAGCTGTTTTCCCGGTCCCGGTCTGGGCAATAGCAAGGACATCCTCTCCTCTCAGGATGGATGGAATGGCCTTAAACTGGATGTCTGTCGGGCGTTTAAATCCAAGCCCGGATAAATTTCTCTTTATATCTGCGGAAATATGATATGTTTCAAATTTCATGGAGCCTTCACTAGTGTTAAAAATTAAGGCTCTAAGATACAGGTGAATCAATAATATTGCAACAGTCTTGTTTAGGCGGAAATGAAACTTTTCCTTGACAGCTGTTGGATATCCATCTATTTTGGTCTATTATTTCAGGTGCTGCCGATGCAGACAATAGGGAATCCTGTGAGAATCAGGAACGGGCCCGCCGCTGTAACCGGGGATGAAGGTCACAAATACCACTGTTGATATAATGATGAACGGGAAGGTGTGACTGGTAAAATGATCCGGAAGCCAGAAAACCTGCCTGAATGTTCGATTGTGCTGCTTACCAGGAAAAGAGCAGATCAATATAATGAGGATAAAAACGGTTCCCATATCAGACTGGTTCTGATGTGGGTTTTTTATTGATACACAGACCGACAGGCGTTTCACATGAAACAGCATAAATCAAATCATCAATCCGCATCTTTTTGTCTTTCCGGGAAAAGAGATGCGGCACAAGCTTCAGGCATTGTCCTGTAGATTATGGCAAATAATTGAGTATGCCGGATGCCATATCAAAAGGGAGAACAGGATTTCTGGTGATCCTTTTCTCCCTTTTTCTTTTATTAATGATCTTTCTTTCCCTTTCCATGGGCTATATCCGGATTCCGATAACAGATATTTTCCACATTCTCATTACAAAAACAACAGGCTTTCTCCTGGATTTTGAGGCTGTTAACGAAACCCATCTGGCCGTCATTATGGATGTCAGATTGCCGAGGATTTTATCATGCGCCGGAGTTGGAGCGGCACTGGCCCTTTCCGGCGTATTGTTTCAGGGTATATTGCTGAATCCCCTTGCCGACCCCTATACGCTGGGTGTTTCTGCAGGGGCTGCGTTTGGTGCAAGCATTGCCCTGTTATTGAATTTGAGCAATGCCTTTGTTTCCGTTCCTTTTTTTGCTTTTACCGGCGCCTGTCTTACACTTTTTTCAGTCATTTTTTTATCTTATTCATCCAAAAATCCCATGGCAGGTCTTTCTTCCAATAATCTGATTCTGTCCGGAGTTATTGTGGCAGCTATTCTATCTGCCGGAATCAGTTTTTTAAAATTCATTGCCAATGAGCAGGTATCCGTCATTATCTTCTGGCTCATGGGGAGCTTTGCTTCCAAGACCTGGCCCAACGTATTCATCATCATGATTTTCCTTATTGCCGGGTTCTTTATTGCCATGTTTTTTGCCAGAGACCTCAACCTGATCTCACTGGGTGCCAAATCTGCATCAAGCCTTGGCGTGGATTTAAAAAAAGTGATATTTGTTCTGCTTCTATCAGGATCACTGCTCGCAGCCGTTTGCGTATCGATTTCAGGGATTATCGGATTTGTCGGTCTTCTTATTCCCCATATGGTCAGGTTTATCACCGGCCCTGACAATCGGAAACTGATTCCCCTGTCCATGCTGTCAGGCGCTATTTTACTTCTTTTTGCAGATACAATAACCCGGGCTGTTCTTCCCCATGAAATCCCCATCGGAGTTCTGACCGCCTTGACCGGCGGACCTGTTTTCTGCTGGATATTTAAAAAGAACCGGTTTAAATAAGGTAGCCATGGAAATTTGCCTTCATAACGTTTCCTTTTCTTATGATGATGGTCCCTCAAACGACGAGTTGATTATTAAAGAATTCAGCGCCTCCTTTTCATCAGGCTCTTTTTATTCTGTTATCGGTCCCAATGGAAGCGGCAAAACAACCCTTATCGATCTGATCTCCGGGTTTTTAAAACCCTTATCAGGCAGGATTGAAATTGATTCAACACCAGTGTTTTCATTTTCAAAAAAAAACCTTGCAAAATTTATTTCAATTGTCTCCCAGGACCATTCCATAAACTTCCCCTTTTGCGTAAAAGATATTATTTTAATGGGCCGCCACCCATATATCTCACGTTTTTCTTTACCTTCAGCCAAAGATATTCAAAAAGTTGAAAAAATAATGGATGTTTGCTGTATCAGCCATTTACAGGACCGGAAAATAAATGAGTTATCAGGAGGAGAAAGGCAACGGTGTGTTTTTGCAAGGGCTCTGTGCCAGGAGACCCCCATTCTTCTCCTGGATGAAGCGTTTTCCAATATGGATATCCATCATACCCTGCAAATGCTTCAACTGGTGAAACATTCCGTAAGAGAAAATAACAGGATTGTGGTCAGTGTATTTCACGATCTGAACCTTGCTTCCTCCTGGTCTGATAATATTCTTGTTTTAAAAGAAGGGGCGCTGATGGCCTTTGGCAGTTCCGCGGAGGTCCTGACCCAAGAGATCGTTAAAGATGTATTTATGGTAGATTCCATTGTTGAATATAATAAACATATTCAGGCAAAGCAGGTGTATTATCCGACACATTGATATCATAGCAACGGCTATTGCCCTTATCCTTTTTCTTTTTTCAGGGGTATGTTCGGCACTGACGATAATGGATCATCATCAACGCCGGATCGTTTTTGATACGCCTTTCAAACGGATTATCTCACTATATGGGGCTCATACGGAAAATCTCTATTGCCTCGGCCTTGAGGATGAGATCGTGGGCGTTTCCATAAACGACTCTTTTTCTTTGAATACTGAAAAGAAACAACTGTTTTCATACCATGATGATCCTGAAAAATTCCTGGCTTTTTCACCGGATCTTGTATTGATCCGGCCCATGATTGACAATGGATATCCCGAATTGATCAAACGACTCGAGAAATCGGGCATTACGGTTGTTTCCCTCCAACCCGCGAATATTGATCAGATGTATGATTACTGGCTGATACTAGGTATGTTAACCGGAAAAATCGAGCCGGCAGAACAAATGATCCAGGATTTCAAAAAAAAGACAGACCACATCCTGTTATTAACCCGGAATCTTCCTTTAAAAAAGAAAGTCTATTTTGAAGCGATACACACTAAAATGAAAACATTTACACAGGGCGCCATGCCCATTTTTGTTCTTGAAACGGCGGGAGGAATCAATATTGCATCCGATGCTGCTGCTTCAAGAGGTACAAATATTGCGGTTTATGGTAAGGAGCAATTGCTGTCAAAAGCCTCAGAAATAGATGTGTTCCTTGCTCAAAGCGGTATCATGAATGCCGTGACGATCCAGGAAATAAAAACTGAGCCCGGCTTTAGCATTATAAAGGCTGTAAAAAATAACCAGATCTATTTGATTGATGAAAATATTATTTCCCGGCCGGTTCCAAGACTATATGAAGGAATTGTCACAGTTGGAAGAATTCTGTATCCAGATATTTTCACTGAAGAAAAATTAAATAAGGAAATGAAATGAATAATACCGGAAAACTTTTCGGGGTAGGTGTCGGTCCCGGAGATCCAGAACTTTTAACCATGAAAGCTGTCCGGGTCATCAAATCAGCAGATGTGATTTTCACGGCAGCATCCACCAAAAACACCTATAGCCTTGCCGTAGAAATCGCTTCACCCTATATTTCACCGGATGTTCCTGTAAATATACTTTCTTTTCCCATGACAAAAGATATGGATATTGCTGAAGCCGCCTGGACTGAAAATGCAGAGGTGATTGCCGAAACGCTGAAACAAGGCCGAAACGCCGTATTCCTGACCTTGGGTGACCCCACAACTTACTCCACCTTCGGATATATCCTCAAAAAAATGAAATGCGTCATGCCGCATGCGGATATTGAAACAATTCCCGGGATTACCTCTTTTCATGCCGCTTCTGCCCGCCTGAACCGCATACTTGTCGAAGGAGAAGAATCATTACTCATCACTTCGGGAGCCTTTGGCGGTCATAGAATAAGAAATGTCGATGGCGTAGAAAATGTTGCCATTGTCAAAGCTTACAAAAACATCAAAGACATCAACCAGGCGTTGAAAGATACAGGCCTTTACAAAAAAAGTGTGGCTGTGTCAAAATGCGGCAGGGAGAATGAAAAGATCATTTCCGATATTGGTGAACTAGAAGATAGAAAGCCGGATTACTGGACATTGATCCTTGCCTCAAAATGAAAACCGGGAATATTTATTATAGGGTAAATTGATATGGTTTCAATAGATGTCATCGGAATCGGCCTCGGCCTTGATGATCTGACTTCAAAACACCTTGCCATGATACGGGAATGCGATGTTCTTGTCGGCGGAGAGCGCCATCTTCGATTATTCGAGGATATAGGCAAACAGAGAATTGTGATCAAAGGCCGGGTTACAAAAGTTATTGAGGCTATCAAAGAAAAAATGGCCCAGAATAGAATTGTTGTTCTGGCATCCGGAGATCCCCTGTTTTACGGAATCGGTTCTACCCTGATGCAATATTTCGACAAGACTCAATTGAACATTCATTCCAATATATCTTCCATATCTGCTGCATTTGCAGCCATCAAAGAGCCCTGGCACGATGCACACATCATAAGCCTTCATGGCAGAAAAGAAGCTGAAACCATATCATTTTCCAAACTTTCTGCTGAAAATAAAATAGCTTTTCTGACCTCCCCTGAAATGAATCCAGAATATATTGCAGACGAGCTGATCAAAGAAGGCATCTATGATTTCAGGTTCTGTGTCCTTGAAAACCTTGGCCACAAAGAGAATGAAAAAATATCATGGTTTGACAATATTGATCTTGTACGGCAGAAAACCTTTCAAGACCCAAACATCGTCATTCTTTTAAAACGCCTTCTGCAAAAAAAACCTGTTTCACGGGGAACACATATAGGGATGGATGACTCCCTTTTTAAACATTCAAAAGGGTTGATCACAAAATCTGAAGTCCGAAGTATCTCCCTGTCCAAATTAAAGTTCATCAAAAAAGATCATGTGCTTTGGGATGTCGGCTCAGGTTGCGGCTCTGTAGGGATTGAAGCATCTTTTTTAATTCCCCGGGGCCTTGTCTATTCCATTGAAAAACATTCGGAAAGGATTTCAGATATTATCCACAATATTAAGAATTTTAATTGTTTCAATGTGAAACTTGTGAATGCCGAATTCCCGGACGGGATAGAAGATCTTAAAGCTCCCGACAGGATATTTATCGGTGGCGGTGGTAAAAACATGACGCAAATTATGGATGTGTGCTGTAAAAAACTTGCCCCCTTTGGTACGATTGTCATCAATACCGTTCTTTTGCAAACCATGGGAACTGCATTGACCTGTCTTGAAAAACACAAATTTAAAACGGATGCTGTCCAGATCCAGGTATCCAGATCAAAAGCCATGCCTTATGGGAACCGGCTTGAAGCCATGAACCCTGTCTGGGTTATTTCAGGATCCAAAACCGGAAAAGGGAATAAGATATGAATCCTATGAACACCGTCATCTTTGCAGGCGCCGGGCCCGGCGATCCTGATCTGGTAACCGTCAAGGCCATGAATAAACTGAAAACTGCTGATCTTATCATTTTTGCAGGCTCCCTTGTTCCTGAGGCTGTCTTGTGCTGGAAAGGGGAAAAAACAAAAACCCTCTCCAGCGAAAATATGGATTTAACCCAGATTGTTGAGACCATCCGGGAATATCATTCAAAGGACCTGAAAGTGGTCCGGCTTCATACCGGCGATCCGTCCCTATACGGCGCAATTCTTGAACAAATGCGGGAACTTGGAAAATTAAATATCCCTTACGAGGTCATTCCAGGGGTCACGGCAGCTTTTGCTGCCTCTGCAAAAATGAAAATGGAGTATACGCTTCCTGAAGAAACCCAGACCCTTATTCTGACGCGGATTTCAGGGCGAACCCCTGTACCTGATACGGAAAATCTTGAAAAACTGGCAGCCCACCGATCTTCCATGGCCATTTATTTGAGTATCGGCCATGTCAAAAAAGTCCAGGCCATACTGGAAACCTCTTACGGCAAAAAAAGTCTTTGCGCAGTTGCCTACAAGGTCAGCCACCCTGAAGAAAAAATTATATACACAAAAATAGAGCATCTTGCAAAAACATGTGAAAAACATCGCATTACACGGCATGCCCTGATCATTGTGGGAAAAGCCGTTGAAGCAAGTATCAATCCCGGCCACAGTGGTTCGTCAAAATTATATGATTCCGGATTTTCCCATGGTTATCGATCTGCGCAAAAATAATATTGTTCCCGATCATCTGGCCATCTGGTGCATTACACCAAAGGGAAAGGCACTAGGGCTGAAACTTAAAAATACTTTAGAAAACACGAACCTGTTTATATCAAACCGGGTTGACGGCGGTCTTGACCATGGGCAAAACATATTCGAATTTAATAAGCTTGGCCATGAAATCAAGAATAGGTTTACCCAATATTCAGGCCATATTTTTATATTCTCTACAGGAATAGCCGTAAGACTTATTGCACCACTCCTGAAATCAAAACTCCTTGACCCGGCCGTTGTTGTGGTGGATGATAATGGAAATCACGTCATCAGTCTTATCTCAGGACATATTGGCGGCGCCAATGCACTTGCAAAAAAAATTGCAGACATTATTCATGCACAGCCTGTCATCACAACGGCAACAGACACCAATTGCCTGCCTGCCATTGATTTGATTGCCAAAAAAAAAGGCTTGTATATAGAGACTCCCCGGCATATCAAACGGATCAACATGGCCTTTCTCACAGGAAAGCCCATAGATTTGTATGACCCCATGGGCTTGGTTTCAGAAGAATTGACAGGTGTTTGTCTATCTAAAAGCCCTGTAAAAGACATAGATACTGAAAAAATCTATTGTTCCCACGAAATCAAACCGGTTTCACGTGGAACCATGATTTTGAGACCCTGCCGGTTAAGTGTTGGAATTGGGTGTAACCGGGGAACAGGAGTTAAGGCAATATATGACTTTCTGACCCATGTTTTCAAAGAAGGGGGCCTTTCCAAACATAGCATTGACAGGCTTTCCACCATTGATATAAAAAAGGATGAAAACGGATTGCTGGCCCTTGCAAAAAAAATGAAGCTTCCCATGGATTTTCACAGCAGGGAGCGGCTAAATTCCATAGCATCCATTGAAACTCCTTCAGAAATGGTTGAAAAACATATCGGTGTTAGAAGCGTATCTGAAGCATCAGCCATATTATCAGCCGACAACGGCAAACTGATTATTACAAAAAAGAAAAATAAGGATGTCACCATAGCTGTGGCAATAAGAAAATGACATTGTACATTGTCGGAACAGGACCTGGGAACATAGCCCATATGTCGGGAAGGGCAATTGAGGTAATCCGCAACGCAGACTGCGTTGCAGGATATACAACCTATCTGGACATGATCTCGGATATTATCAAAGATAAGGAAATCATATCCACAGGAATGATGAAAGAGGTTGAAAGAGTTGAAAAAGCTGTCGAAAAAGCCTTGTCTGGAAAAGCATGCGCCCTAGTATCGGGAGGAGATCCAGGGATTTATGCCATGGCCGGTCTTGCTTTTGAAATCTGTAAAAATAAGGGAATAAGGCTTGCGAGGAGTCATGACAAAACAAACCAGACAGTCGAAGCCCCCCTTCTCTTTATTGAAATTATACCGGGAATTCCAGCCCTGGCCGCAGGTGCTGCCCTGGCCGGCGCTCCGCTCACCCATGATTTTGCAGCCATTTCCTTGAGCGATCTTCTCACGTCCTGGGAAACCATTGAAAGAAGACTTGCCTGCGCTGCCATGGCGGATTTTGTAATTGTTATCTACAACCCGAAAAGCAAAAAAAGAGACTGGCAGCTGAGACGAGCCCAGGAACTCATCCTGGCCCATAGAGACGGTGCAACCCCGGTCGCTGTCGTTACAGGCGCCATGAGGGAAAATCAAAAAATTTCTTTTACAACTCTGTCTCAACTGGAATCAGAAGACGTGACCATGCAGACGGTTATTTTTATAGGTTCCAGCACCTCTGTTCAATATCTGGATTTCCTGTTCACACCAAGAGGATATTCAGAAAAATATGATCTGTAAAATGATCCGAACTTCTTTTCAGGAGGATTCGTTATGAAAGGTTATATTCAGGTTTATACCGGAAACGGAAAGGGGAAAACCACGGCATGCCTGGGTCTCTCAGTGAGAGCCGCCGGTGCCGGGCTTAAGGTATATATTGCCCAGTTCCTAAAAAATGGGGATTATTCGGAGATCAAAGCATTGTCCCGGTTTGAAAATATCACCATTGAGCAGTTCGGTATGGGGAAATTTGTTAAAGGCCGTCCCTCAGAAGAAGAAATTGCAGCAGGGAAGGCCGGATACAAAAAACTGTGTGAGATTTTAAAAGCCGGCAAACATGATGTGGTGATTGCCGAAGAAGGCAACGTGGCAGTCATGTGTAATATTCTGACAGAAACAGAACTTCTGGCTCTCATGGATATGAAACCCGACACTGTTGAGCTTGTGATTACCGGGCGGGGCGCCACAACATGCGTTATTGAAAAGGCCGATCTTGTGACGGAAATGCAGGAAATCAAACACTATTATCAAAAGGGTGTTACGGCCCGTGTCGGGATTGAAAAATGAGAAAAAAAAATATTGCTGTTCTGGGTACAGGCTCTGATGTGGGAAAAAGCATTGTTGCGGCCGCACTTTGCCGGTCCCTTGTTGACAGGGGAGATAGAATTGCGCCCTTTAAATCCCAGAATATGTCCAATAATTCCGGAATAACGCCCGAAGGCCATGAAATGGGCCGGGCCCAGATTGTCCAGGCAGAAGCATCCAGAATTGCGCCCCATGTCCATATGAATCCCATCCTGTTAAAACCAACCGGTGAAAAACAATCCCAGGTGATCTTGTTTGGGAAGGTTCATGGAAATCTTTCAGCCATGGATTATCACAGACAAAAAGGATTCTATTTTAAACAGGCCTGCGAAGCCTTTGACGCCCTTAGACAGACCTGTGACAGGATTATCCTTGAAGGCGCAGGCTCCTGCGCTGAAGTCAACCTGATGCCCAATGATATTGTCAATTTCCCCATGGCTGAATATGCCGGTGCCGATGTAATCCTTGTGGCTGATATCCACAGGGGTGGCGTCTTTGCGCAGATTATCGGCACATTGAAATGCCTGCCGAAAAAATACCAGAATATGGTAAAAGGATTTATTATCAACCGTTTCAGGGGAGATATTGCTCTCTTTAAGGATGGGGTCCAATGGATTGAAAAAGAGACCCGGAAAAAAGTGTTTGGTGTCCTTCCCTGGTATTCTCATTTTAAAATCGATGCAGAAGATTCTGTTGAAATTGAAAACTGCCGGAATTTAAAAGAACTCAACCCGGATATACCGGCAATAGCCGTCATACAGTTGCCTCGCATTGCAAATTTCACTGATTTCCATGCCTTGTCAAGGGTAAAAGGATTGCAAGTTATCTACATTGACAGGCCGGATAATCTGGAAAAATTCAAGGCGGTGATAATTCCGGGGTCCAAAAACACGAGGTCCGACCTTGACTGGCTGTTACAGAAATTTAAAACTCCCCTGGAAGGATATTTACAATCAAATGGTTGTATTTTCGGCATTTGCGGCGGATATCAGATGCTTGGAGAATATGTGGATGACCCGGAAGGCCTTGAAGGAACTCCGGGACGAACAATGGCTTTAAACCTCTTACCGGTCCGGACCGTCTTGAAAGCCCCGAAAACAACAACCCTCAGTGATTTCGAATGGGAAGAGGCCAAGGGTAAAGGCTATGAAATTCATATGGGTTCCACGGCCCTGAAAAGCGGCATGCCCATGCTGAACATCCTTTCTCGTAATTCTAATCCCTGCATTGACGTGGATGGATGCATCGAAATGAACAAAAAAATAGCAGGAACTTATATCCATGGCTTTTTTGACTCGCCAAAGGTGTTATCCAAATGGCTGAGGCTCATTGGATTAAATCTTCCCTGCCCGGATGAGGACCCGGTGGTCTTAAAGGAAAAAAACTACAGCCTTTTGAAACAACACTTTGAAGCCCATGTAGACCTAAGTCATATCCTTTGATCCGGATGCTTTAACCAAGATTTTTAACGTAAAACTGGATATTCTCATAATCGTTATGTTCATCATTTACTTTAGCCTTTAAATTATCTATTCTTAGTTCATTATAAAATTGATAACCCTTTGGATAAAAATAGCGTGGAGCAACAGAATCAAATTCCAAATCTGGCCGACCTTGCGCTTCAATACGGCACAATAAATCCCGAGCAATTTCAACATCTTCAGAAACTATACGCTCTGAAACAAAAAGAAGGGCAAGCGATATCCCTTGCTCAACTGATCCTGAGTCTGAATTTTGCAACCCAATATCAGGTCGGGCTTTTAAAATTAATAGAAGATTATTTAATCATAAGAAAACAGGGAAAAGAATTTGGCCGGATCGCCATAGAAAAAGGCTTTGCCACAGAAAAGGATATTGAAAAAGCACTTGAGCATCAAAAAATAGAATTCCGGCGGGCAAAACTGAAAAACTTGATTGGCGATTTACTGGTTGAATCCGGTGTCATCACGGCAAAACAAAAACATGCTATTTTAAAAGAACAAATCTTTCTTGACTCAGCAGCTGAAAAAATACTTTCTGAACCGCAACCCGATGAAAATAAAACTTTTGATAAAACCATTTTAAAAAATGACCCTGACCTTTCAGATTACGAAAAAAAATTTTTACGGGTAAAAGCTCTGGACCAAGAATTTTCTGCAAGCGTTATTGAAAAAGGATTTGCCACTGCCCTCCAGATTCAGACCGCTCAGATCGCCCAGGAAAAAGCCTTTGAAAAAGAAAACAGAATACAGATCCTCGGCGATTTCATGGTTCAGCTCAATTTTATGACTGAAGACCAGAAAATGATTGTTCTTAAAGAACAACGGCGGCTTGACGAACTAACCCATCTTGAAAAAGATAAAAACCTCACCGTCAGTATCAGTAAAAATAGAATGGAAGCTGTTGTCAAAATAAAAAAAGACATTGAAACGTTAACCTACAAAGACATCCGGCAGGCACTTCAGGACAAGAACATAAAATTCGGTATTTACCCGGATGCTGTTCTTCAATGCAATATTGATCTAAAAAATTTTGAGTTTGTAGCGGCAAGACAGGATTTTTCATATGAGCTGATAAAAGACAGAAAAGCCTCATATTATTTTGACACCACCAAAGTAGATAAACAAGAAAAAAAAATGGGCGCTACCCTTGCGGAACAGTCTCTTGGAGGAGAAACCCATTTAAAAAAAGACATTTTCGGCAATAACCAGGAACATTCCAAAGGCCATGAGTTTACATTCAGGTGTGCCTCCGGTACAAGACTGTCAAGCGATCAGACAAAGGCTTTTGCAGCCAAAACCGGATTTCCTTCCCTTTCCATAGAAAAAAAACTGTATATCCATCCCCCGATTTCAGTTCTGGAAGATGCCGATCTTAGATATGGGCCTCTTGAAAAATATGCGAACCTGAAAATCTCCGGCATTTTAACAGGTGCCTATCCAGTCACCGCAGGTGACCTCTATGCCAGAGAAATCAGGGGAGCCAGGATAGAAGCCATTGGGACCGTCAGGTGTGAGATCGGCATGACAGATTCTTTTGTCAGTGCACAGGGTGATATCCATGCCAAATATCTTCATAACTGCCGGATCGAAACCTTTGGCAATGTTTATATTGAAAATGAAATGATTGACTCAGAGGTCTTCTCCAGCGGGAAAATAGATTCAAGCCATTGCCGTGTGATTTCCTCAACTCTTTTTGCAAAAAAAGGCATCGCGCTTGAAGGCGTCGGCAATGGCAGAACAAGAGCCTGCATCCTCGGGGCCGGGACAGAACATCATGTTTTGAAAAAAGCAAAACAGCTTGATCTGGAAATAAAAAAAATCTGCTCACCCCTTGATGAATTAAAGGAGAAAAAAGATGCCCAGGACAGGGCTTCAGATAAACTCTTTCAGAAAATGATTGAGTTGAAAATATTCCATGACCGGGCAAAAAACAAAAAACTAAAACTTTCAAATGAGTTTAAAAAGAAAAAGGATGCTGCAAATAAAAAAGAACTGAAAAACATTGTAACTCTGGTGCAGGCGTTTGAAAAAAGAATGGGAGATGCTCTTGTTTCACTAAAAGAATTGAACGTAATAAAAAAGAAATGCGACAAAGAGTCTGCCCTTCTTGAACAAAAAATAAAAAGACTTTCGCCTGGAATAGAAAAAAAAATTTCAGAACTCCAAATTGATCTGCTGGCATTTTTTGAATGGGCAAGAAAAGAAGAAAATTTTCCCTCTATTAAAATCAGAAAACAGGCGTTTTCCGGAACCCTATTTAAAGGTGTTTATTCAGAACTGGCCATTGAAAACGAACTGAAAAATTTCTCAGTAACGGAGAGACAGGATTCAACAGAGAATTTCAAGCTGTTGTTTGAGAAGCATTAATGCTCAAGCAGTGTAAAGGAGATCTGTTTATGAATGGCTCCAAAAGATGACAGCTCGCTTTGAAAAAGGCCTATGCCCGAAACCAAAAAATCCGGGGTCTGAAAATTTTCAAAGGCTTTAATCAGTTTAATGACAGTGTCCGGTGCAACAGGTTTCTTGATCCTGGCAAGTGTCAGATGAGGCCTGAATTTTTTTTCCTCTCTTTTCAAGCCCATTTCTTTAAAAAGAACGGATTCTAATCCAGATGCAAGTTTTTCCAGGATATCGGTTTCTCCCCGTATGCCTGACCAGATGACGCGGGTGTGTTTTACTGAGGGGAATACGCCTATGCCGGAGGCAAAAAGCGTATGCGGCAAAATTCCGGTCACAGCCTTATCCATGCTTTTTTCCAGAATTTTGATATCTTCAGAATGGATATTCCCCAGAAATTTCAAGGTCAGGTGAAGATTTTCAGAATTGGCAAAAGAAGCATGGATGCCGTGCTTTTTAAGTTTGCCCTGAAGATCCCGGATCAATGCTTTGACTGTATCCGGTATCTGTATGGCAATAAATGAACGGATTTGCCCACGGCCTTCTGTCATTTTCTCCTTTTATTCACAAATCCAAGCAAAACCCTGTAAGGTCCAGGAGTCCCCGGCGGGATGAGTGCAACACGGTCATTATCCTGAAGGATCGTATCAAACAAAGAAACTCTCCCGTTGATAAAGACGGCTTCGACTTCTTCCGGGGCAAGATGGACCTGCCGGATGAGGTCTTCCGCACTGGTGTTCGGGTCTATGGTCATGGACACATTGGAGCAGGGTGTCCCCATTTCTGTTAATTTTTTTTGTAAAAATGAAAATGCATTAAATGTAATGGCCGGCATTTTAAATTCCCCTCTGATTAGTTTCTCAAAAGGTTTTACCATGACTGCTGAAACTGAGGCAAGGACAAACCAGAGGGCTGTCTTCATTCTGTCTGTAAACCTATTGAAAAACTCAATCCCTGCGGGTATAGTACATTTATGCGACTTCGGATCATCATATTGATTCTCTCATTATTGGCCTTTGCATCGGCATTAGCCGGAGGTTTTTTATATTACCACTCCTTCAGAAGTGCGGCTCTGGAAAAAATTGAAATTGATGCTCTGTCCCGTCTGAATCTTTTAACGGATCAGCTTTCCTCCTATCTTTCAGAGCATAAAAAGCCCGTTAAAACCCTTTCAGGCATGAAAGAACTATCGCTTGCCCTTAAAACCCCTGAACCGGAATTGATTGACAATGCAAACCTGATCCTGGATCATTTCACAGCCTCACTTGGCCTTGAAGTCAGCTATCTCATGGATAAAAACGGGATTACCATCTGCTCCAGCAATCGAAATACTGATGCTAGTTTTGTTGGGAATGATTTCTCTTTCCGGCCCTATTTCCGGGAAGCTGTTGAAGGAAGACCGTCAACCTATCTTGCTCTGGGCACAACTTCCCGCATAAGAGGTGTTTATCATTCTCACCCGGTGTATGATTCATCCCATAACACAATTATAGGAGTTGCCGTCATCAAAGCTTCGGTTGAATTTGTCGAAACAAAATTGTTTCAACCATCCAATGACATCCTGCTGTTCGTTGACCCCAACGGTCTTATTTTTATTTCAAACAAAAATGAATTCCGGTTTAAGACCCTCTTTCAGACAGATGAAAAGAAAAACAGGCAGATATTGCATTCAAGGCAGTTTGGTGACGGTCCTTGGCCATGGACCGGTTTTTTTAAGAACCGGGACGGTGATGTCATCGATCAGAACAAGAAAAAATACCTGTTTTTAAGCCTGGATATAAAAAATTATGACGACTGGAAAATTATTAGTTTAAGAAATTACAAAGACATTAATAAACTCTTATCAGAGCCTTTTTTCAGGGTAATCGGACCTGCCGTCACGTCCATACTCATGTTGACCGGAATCTTGGTATTGATTCTTTATCACCTGGGAATAAAGGAAATCACAAAACGAAAAAAAGCTGAAAAAGAACTGAGCTTCAGTGAAGAAAGATACCGGCACATTTATCACAACACCCCGGTCATGCTTCATTCCATAGATACTGAAGGTATAATTATCCATGTATCTGATCACTGGGTGGAGGTGATGGGATATGACAGAGAAGAAGTGGTCGGTAAACAGCTCATCAGTTTTTTCACCCCAGAATCAAAAAAATATGCAATCAATGTGGTTTTTCCTGAATTTTTCAGTACCGGCTTCTGCAAGGACATCCCCTATTCCTATATCAAGAAAAATGGAGAAATAATGGATATTATGCTGTCCTGCTATGGGGTCAGGGACGAAAATGGAAAAGTAATCCGCTCTCTTGCCGTAAGCGTTGATGTCACGGAAAAAAACCGGGCCCAGAAGGAGCTCCAGATAGCAAAGGAAAAACTGTCCCAGTATTCCCTTAATCTGGAACAACAGGTAAAAAAAAGAACAGCCCAGCTCGAAACCACTCAGAATAATCTGAAAAACCTTTCCAAAAATATCATTGCCTCCCAGGAAAGGGAAAAGGCCCTGGTTGCAAGGGAGCTTCACGATCATCTCGGACAGGTATTGACCGCTTTGAGAATTGATGCTGTATGGGTTGAAAAAATTCTTTCCAATGTTGATCCTGATGCCCGGAACAGGGTTTTAAAGATGTGCTCCCTGATTGATGATACCATCAATGACGTCAGAGCCATGGCCTATCGTTTGAGACCCAGGGTACTGGATGATCTGGGGCTTTCCGATGCACTGGAATCCCTTCTGACTGATTTTGAAAAACGGTCTAATGTGTCCTGTGTCTTCAGGCGGGGGGTCATTCCAAAAATAGACGACACGCTGGCCACAGCCCTTTACCGGATTGGCCAGGAGGCTGTAACCAACGCCCTGCGCCATTCCAACGCCACCACCATTACCGTTGGCCTTGAAACCGATGAGGAAGGCATTGTTCTGACCATATCTGATAATGGAAACGGATTTGACCCTCTATACCATAAAGGATCAAAGGGCTTTGGCCTTGAAGGAATGAAAGAACGGGCCGGCCTTGTGGGCGGAAGACTTGATATCTCTTCTCTGCCCGGCCATGGAACAACCGTCTGCTGTAAGGTAAAAGTGAAAGGATAATCCATGATCAAAGTACTTCTTGCAGATGATCACAGCATTGTCAGGGAAGGGTTAAGAAGAGTTCTGGAAGACAGCAATGAAATAGAAGTGATTGCAGAGGCAGCAGATGGGGAAACTGCACTGGATAAAGCCATGAATACAAAACCGGATGTTGCCGTTATTGATATTTCCATGCCGGGAATGGACGGTCTTGAAGTGGTCACACGGTTGAAAAGCTATTGTTCAGGCGTGCCGGTTCTCATTTTAACCATGCATGATGAAGAACAATATGTCATAAGGGCCATTGAGGCCGGTGCCATGGGTTATGTAACAAAACAGTCTGCTCCGGAACAGCTGGTGGCGGCAGTAAAAAAAATCCATGCCGGAGGCAGATATCTTACTGAAAAGGCAAGTGAAGCACTGGCCCTGAGGGTCATACGAGGAACAAAGCCCCATACGCTGACTGAATCCCTGTCCATGAGGGAGCTTCAGGTCCTCCGAAAACTTGCCCTGGGCGCCACAAACAGGGAAATAGCCGTTTCCTATAATATCAGTGTCAAAACCGTTGATACCTACCGATCCAGAATTCTAAAAAAACTGAATCTAAGAAATAATGCGGAATTATCGAGGTATGCCATCCAGAACAAACTCGTGGAACTATGACCTAACGATTCAATTTGTCAAAATTTGAAAATATCTTGTTCAGTATAACCCTGCACTGCTCTATTTCATTTGGTTGGATTCCCTGTTCGGCCTCTGCCAGCAAATCTTCAACAATAGCGATCAAATCAGCTTTGAATTCTTTTGCTTTATTGGTCAGATAAACCAGTTTGCTTCGTTTATCATTCCTGTCTGGAATTCTTAAAACAATATTCTTTTTTTCAAGAACATTTAAAAGCCTTGTAATGGCAGCCTTGTCCTTGACGGCAATATTGGCCAGTTCCTGCTGGGTCTGCCCGTCTTTCCTGTAAAGGTGAACCAGAATGCTCCATTGCTCATAACTCACATCAAAACCGGCAGTTGAGAATTTATTTGTCAGCCTTTTCATGATGGATCGGGATGTACGACCCACTAGATATGCTATAGATGAATCAATGACCTTTTCAAATATTTCCATGCAATCATTTCTTATTTTAATGTTAACAATATATTAGAATAAGTGGTAAATATCATGAGGTTTGAAAATTTACCAGAAAATTCAGCCTTTTTCATGACACTATCATATAAAACGGTTGATGACGCAACCATTTTTTGGATATCCAATAAAAAATTTTGCTCTGTTAGAAACAGGCCATGGAGGGGTTTTCTACAGGCTAAAGAATCTGATTTACAGAAGACAGGAGGTGAGAAAATCTTTCACCGTTTCGGGAGGTGTTTTTATAAAAGGACAGGCCTTTTTTTACAATTTCCAGCACCTGATCATGGGAATAAATCCCGCCGATTTCCATGGCCAGTCTTGGGTGTCGTCCCAGTCGACCGCCCAACATGATTCTGAATCCTTTCTGCTTTTCTATTAATGTTCCGGTAAGACATGCGGTGATGCATTTTGAACACATGATACACAGATGTTCATCAAGGACGGGCTTTTGAATTTTTTTATCCAAATGAATTGCATTTTCATCACAGACATCAACGCAGGACCCGCAAAGGGTGCAGGCTTCATCAAAAACCCCCGGAAGAACAGCGCCCATGATACCGATATCGGCTATCTGGGGCCTTGAGCAGGCATTGGGGCAGTCGGAGAGTGACACCCTGAATTCATGGTGAAATTTCAACCCCCCTTTGACAGTATTTTTTAAAAAATCCAGGATGTTTTCTTTTTCAAATATTTTCTCAATGTCCCGGGACAGCCGGGCGACAGAATTTGCTGAATTCGGACACCCGGCACTGCCAAAGCAGGAACTGATTTCATATCCTTTGATCTCTTTTTCCATCCCGCCTTTGGATAAAAATTTCTTTTTGAGCTCTTCCACATCCGAGAGTTCTACCAGGCCCCCCCCTTTTAGCGCCACATGTTCTTCAACCCTTTGAATGACTCTCTTCCTTACAAAAAAAGGGACCTTTTTGATGGCTGCATCGGCTTTTTCAGACCATTTCATGCAAGGATTTCTCCCCTTGCGCTCACCACTACTTCCTTAAACGGAATCTCAACCCCGCATTTGGCAAGCGCTTTTTTCACAATAATGGGAAGCGCGGAACAACAGGGAACTTCCATGATCACAGAAGTGATGCTTTTAATCCCGGATACCTGAAACACCTTGGATAGCTTTTCAACATATTCTTCTGCATTATCAAACTTAGGGCAGCCAATCATAACGGCCTTTCCTTTCAGAAAATCATTGTGAAAGGACGGATAGGCTACAGGTACGCAATCTGCCGCGATCAAAAGGTCTGCACCCTTTAGGAAAGGGGCACCCGGCGGAACCAGTCGGATCTGAACCGGCCAATGCCCCAAGGCGGATCTGCCGCCGGAAACCTGTACAGATGGTTTATTGGCACATCCGCAGGCATCGGCACCGGCTGCAGGAAACATTTTCAATGCTGCTGAAGGGCATCCGCAGGCAATCGGTTCTGCCTCTTTTTTGGTACCTTTCTGATGCTTCAGCAATTCCTCAACTGCTTTTTCATCAAAATCATCAGCCTCGCGTTCAATTATTTTCAAGGCGTCCTCAGGGCAATCTCCAATACAGGCGCCAAGTCCGTCACAATATTTGTCTGCAATGACTTTGGCCTTGCCGTTGATTATCTGAATAGCCCCTTCGGCGCAGGCAATGACGCAATTCCCGCAACCGTTGCATTTTTCTTCATCTATTTGAATTATTTTTCTCATTATTTTCATTGTGTTCTCCTTTTTATATTCAGCATGAACAATATTGTTTATATTATCCAGCAGTAATTTCTATTTGGTTTCTATCAATACCTGTCTTGCCAGTTCTTTTCCCGCATTGGTCATAAAAATTCTATCAAGCTTTACCGAAAACTCATTGTCTTCAACGCTTGTTTTCTTTTCACAGGCAGACATATAGGCCAGCATATTGGCATCATACAAAACTTTTTGATTCAGTCCGTCATTTTCAGACGGGCGGTTGTGGTTTCCGACAATTCCACTGATCTCATCAATCAATTCTTTTTTTGCACCCATTTTTTCCATGAGGGCAACAGCCACTTCAGGGCTTTCCTTTTCTATCTGTTCGGGTTTGTCAGATCCATATTTTTCCAATGCGTTTTTGACCCCGATATCATACAGGTAGGCCGCGCAGAGCACCACAGGCAGATTTGCTTTTTCCTTTTTACCGATTTTTTCAGCAAAATTGGCCACCTTTGCCGCATGCCCGATACGTTTAAAATCCATGCCAAGATATCGTTTCATTTCAACAGCCACACGGTCCTTAAACAGATCCTCCCGCTTTGCAACAAAGTCTTCAGGCAAAGTGCCAAGACATTGTTCTGCAAATTTGCAATAGGAAGCGCAGCCAAAATCCATGTTAGGGTTGACAATCTTTTTTTGACAGTTTGAACATCTTCGCGTGGCGTCATCCTTGAAAAATTCCATGGCATGACCACATTCCGGGCATTCCGTTTCAAAGATGGCGTCTTCGTTCCAGTATTGGGTATCCTGTCCAGGGCATTTCATGTTCAGCCTCCTTAAAAATCAAATTCCTTGTTTTTGGCCGGTGCAGGATTGTGGCATACACCGGCCCTTAGCTCATTTATTATTTACCCTGCATCATGGCAGCAACATCTGCCTCAGGTTCGGTTATGGGTTTAATATTAAAATTTTTCACCAGCACATCCAGTACGGCCGGGGAAACAAATGCAGGCAACGTGGGCCCCAGGCGGATGCCTTTAACACCCAGATAGAGCAGTGCCAGAAGAACCGCAACCGCTTTCTGCTCATACCAGCCGATATCAAAGGAAATCGGCAGCTCATTGATATCGCTGAGACCAAATACTTCCTTTAATTTAAGCGCAATCACAGCCAGAGAATAGCAGTCATTGCACTGACCGGCATCCAGCACCCTTGGAATTCCGCCGATATCACCGAGGTTGAGTTTGTTGTACCTGTATTTGGCACATCCGGCAGTGAGGATGACGGCATCTTTGGGTAGCCTTTCAGCCACTTCGGTAAAATAATTTCTGTCTTTCTGACGGCCGTCACACCCGGCCATGACAACAAAGCGTTTGATGGCGCCTGATTTCACCGCACCCACCACCTTGTCGGCCAGGGCCAGCACCTGGTTATGAGCAAAACCGCCCACAATTTTCCCGGTTTCAATCTGAGTCGGAGGATTACATGCTTTGGCTTTTTCCACAATGGCCCTGAAATCCTTTGCATTCCCGTTCACACGGTCCTGAATATGGGGAGTATTCGGATAAGAGGCCACGCCGGTTGTAAACAGCCTGTCCTGATATGTATTTTTCTTTTTCATCGGTACAAGACAGTTTGTGGTCATGAGGATAGGGCCGTTAAATGTCTCGAATTCTTCATTCTGGTGCCACCAGGATCCGCCGTAATTGCCCTTGAGATGGACAAATTTTTTAAAAGCCGGATAATAATTGGCCGGAAGCATTTCACCATGGGTGTATACATCCACACCGGTTCCTTCGGTCTGTTTTAAAAGTTCTTCCATATCTTTAAGATCGTGCCCGGAGATCAATATTCCAGGATTTGACCCCACGCCGATATTGACTTCCGTCAGTTCCGGATTTCCATAGGCGGTTGTATTGGCCTGGTCAAGGGCAGCCAGGGTGGTGACGGTAATTTCTCCTGCCTTCAGAACCTTTCCCACCATTTCATCCACGGAAAGATCCTGGGTTGTAGATGCCAATGCATCATAGAGGAAATCCCAGATCTCATCCTTTGTAACCCCGAGAACTGCTGCATGATCGGCATAGGCGGCTATTCCCTTAAGGCCCAGTATAAGCAGTTCCCTTAAGGACCGAACATCTTCGTTGGCTGTTGAAAGCACACCCACGGCCGCGGCTTTTGTCTTGAAACCGGATACATCATTGGAATACCAGGTTGCACTCTCATGAAGGTCTGAACCGATTTTTCCCTTTACAGATTCAAACAGTTCTTTTTTCAGCACCAAGGCCCTGTTAATCCAGTTTATTATATTTTCATCATTGAAGTTTGCATTGGTAATGGTTGTAAAAAGACCCTGGGCGATAAACCGACCAGCCTTATCCGGAATCTTTACCCCGGCAGCCTGGGCTTTGCTTGCAATGACGCCGATACCTTTTAAATTATAGATCAACAGATCCTGAAGATCAGAGGTGTCGCTTTCTTTTCCACACATTCCCTTGATTGTGCACCCTTCACCTTTTGCCGCTTCCTGACATTGAAAACAGAACATTGAATTTCTCCTTATATTTAAGTTAATACAGCAATTGAGCTTTACATCCTGATTTGAAATTAATATAAACGAGGATATAACGCCTTGACCTGGATCAAGTTATCAAAGTTTTTTAATTTTTTTTTTGGAGAGTATCGGTTATCGATAAGCTGAAAACAATTCCTCTTTTTTCTGGGCTGTCTGATGAACACCTGAAAAAAATTGCCGACATTGCCACGACGCTCAATTTTGACAAGGGAGAAATGATCTTCCATGAAGGAGACAAGGGCAATGGGTTCTATATGGTTGAAAAAGGGACCATCAAAGTTTTCAAACTCTCCTTTGAAGGAAAGGAGCAGATTCTTCATATCTATGGTCCGGGCCACACCTTTGGCGAGGTCCCGGTCTTTGAGGGGAAGAATTTCCCGGCATCCTCCATGGCCCTTGAAAAATCCATCATTATTTTTCTTCCTAGGGAAAAATTTGTATCCCTGATCACCAGCACGCCAGGCCTTGGCATGAACCTTCTGGCCGATCTTTCCAGAAGACTGCGTGAATTTACCATCCAGATAGAGAACTTAAGCTTAAAAGAAGTTCCGGCAAGGCTTTCTGCCTATTTTCTCACGCTTTCCAGGGAGCAGAAGAATCAGAAAAAAGTGACGCTTCCCATATCAAAGGCTCAGCTGTCCAACCTCATCGGCACAACCCCTGAAACCGTTTCCAGGGTATTAAAAAAAATGACGGATGCTTCTCTGATTGATGTTCAAACCAAAACCATTGTCATTAAAGATATTGAAGGACTTCGCGGCCTGTCCGAGTCTGGGAGCCTCTAATATAAGGATATCTTAAGGATCATGAATAAAAAGGCTGAATATGTCGTCTTTGGAAAAGACCTTGATCCCGGTGCCATATCCCAGATGGAAGATGCCGTCAGCCTTCCGGTGGCGGTTAAAGGTGCCCTCATGCCCGATGCCCATGTGGGATACGGCCTGCCCATTGGCGGTGTCCTGGCCGTCAAGGATGCGGTGATTCCCTATGCCGTGGGCGTGGATATTGCCTGCCGCATGAAACTATCGGTGCTTTCCATGCCCTTTGGACAGTATGAAGCCCATAAACAGAGTTTCAGAGAGGCCCTTGAAACCCGGACAAGATTCGGTGTGGGCGAAGAATTTTCAAGGCCTAAGCACCACCGTATCATGGATGAACACTGGAATATCAGCCCCTTTGTAAAATCCTTAAAAGACTATGCCCATAAACAGCTGGGGACCAGTGGGTCTGGAAATCATTTTGCTGAATTCGGGAAGCTTATCCTGGCTCATGATGACCTGGATTTAAAAGCAGGAGAATATATTGCCTTTTTAACCCATTCGGGCAGCCGGGGAGCAGGTGCAAAAATTGCAGATCATTATTCCAACATTGCCAAACGGCTACACCCGGAACTTGGAAAACCATTGAACAATCTTGCATGGCTGGATATGAAAAAAGGCGACGGCATTGAATATTTCAAAGCCATGGAACTTATGGGCAGATATGCTTCGGCCAATCATGAAATTATTCATGATGCCGTACTGGAATTCCTCAATGAATCTGCTATAATTGTAATTGAAAATCACCATAATTTTGCATGGAAGGAAAAAATCGGGATGCAGGAGGTTATTGTTCATCGTAAAGGTGCAACCCCTGCCGGAAAAGGTGTTCTGGGCATCATCCCCGGTTCCATGGCAGCTCCGGGATTCATTGTCCGGGGTCTTGGGAACGAAGTTTCCTTACAGTCTGCCGCCCATGGCGCCGGGCGCAGGATGAGCCGAAATGCAGCGCTGAAACAGTTTGATTTTAAAGATCTTCAGGAAATCATGCAAAAAAGACAGGTTACATTGATTTCTGCCGGTCTGGATGAGATACCCATGGCTTACAAGAACATTGAAGATGTCATGAATCAGCAAAAGGGTCTTGTTGATATCGTGGCAAAATTTGAGCCAAAACTTGTAAAAATGGCCCCAGGAGGCAGAAAAAAGTCAGGAAGAAGGGGATAGTGAATCTTTAATTAACTCTTGCCAAGGAGGAAAAAATGGGAAAATTACTCAGGGTTAACACCAGAGCAAAAACCTTTGGTTTTGAAGAAGTACCAAGCGCTTATGCAGGTCTTGGGGGGCGGGCGCTCACATCCAAAATGATCCTGGATGAAGTACCGGCCACCTGCCATGCGCTTGGAAAGTCAAACAAACTGATCTTTGCGCCCGGAATTCTGTCCGGTTCTCCGGCTGCGGATTCAGGGCGGCTTTCCGCCGGCGCAAAATCGCCGCTGACCGGCGGCATCAAGGAGAGTAATGCCGGGGGCCTTGTGTCGCAGAAACTGGCAAAACTCGGTATCTCAGCCCTTGTGCTGGAAGACAAACCTGAAACCGATGATTACAGCCTGATTGTCATCAGCAAAAGCGGCGTCAAAATCCTTCCGGCCGGTGACCTTGTCGGAAAAGGCAATTATGAGGTTATGAAAAGCCTGTGGCAAACCTATGGCAAATCCGTGGGGGTCCTCAGCATCGGCCAGGCAGGGGAACAATGCCTGAAAGGTGCCAGTATTAACCAGGCAGATATGAATGGAAATCCGGGACGGGCCCATGGCAGAGGCGGTTTAGGAGCTGTTATGGGAGCAAAAAAAATAAAAGCCATTGTAGTGGATGACAAAGGTGCACCGCGCATGGAGATGAAAAACCCGGACGCTTTTAAGGCTGCCAATAAAAAATGGGTGGATATGCTGCATAAACATCCGGTGACCGGCCAGGGCCTCCCTGCTCTCGGCACGGCGGTTCTTGTCAACGTAATCAATGAAGCAGGCGCCTTTCCCACGAAAAATTTCAGATCCGGCCGGTTTGAATTTGCCCAGGATATCAGCGGTGAAAAAATGGCGGAACTCATTGAAAAAAGAGGAGGGATTACAACAGAAGGCTGTCATCCCGGGTGCGTCATAAAATGCTCCAACGTATACCACGACAAAAAAGGAGAGTATCTGACATCCGGGTTTGAATATGAAACCATCTGGGCATTCGGCGCCCATACCACCATTAAAAACCTGGATGATATTGCCGTGCTGGACAGGCTTTGCGATGATTTCGGCCTTGATACCATTGAAATGGGGGTCACACTGGGGATTGCCATGGAAGGCAAAATGATTCCCTGGGGAGACGGCAAGGCGGCTATCAAGCTTTTGTCAAAAGTCGGGAAATATACACCTGAGGGAAAAATCATCGGCAACGGCGCTGCTTTCACCGGCGATGCCCTTGGGGTGGACCGCATTCCGGTCTGTAAAAACCAGGCCTTCCCGGCCTATGATCCCAGGTCCTGCAAAGGGGTGGGGGTGACCTATGCCACAACCCCCATGGGTGCGGACCATACTGCGGGATACGGGGTCACAGCCAATATCCTGGGAGTTGGCGGCACCATAGACCCCCACAAAAAAGCCGGAAATGTTGAATTGTCCCAGGGACTCCAGATCGCCACTGCCGCCATTGATGCGGCAGGCTTATGTCTTTTTGTGGCCTTTGCCGTTCTTGACAATCCGGACGGACTTCCCACCATCGTGGACATGATCAATGCTCAGTACGGCCTGTCCCTGACACCGGACGATGTTCTGGCCCTTGGGAAATCCATCCTGAACAATGAAAAGGAATTTAACCGGAAAGCCGGTTTTACTGAACTGGATGACCAGCTCCCGGAAATGTTTCTTGAAAGCTTTCCACCCCATAATACAACGTGGGATTTCTCAACCAAGGAACTTTCAAAAACGCTTTCTTTCTAAACGGTTCGTCTTATGAGCGACACTACAGGGGCAGGGTTTTCTGCCCCTGTTTTTATTTAAATGGATTTATCCTTATTCTTCTGTTATAAAAACCCTGTTCATCCATGTTTATAAATTTATCAAGAGTTAATGGACACAGGGCTTAAGCCCATATTGATACTAATTTTTTTGGAATAGTGATCAGCATGAAAATATTTTCATATCCTTCAAAAAGTGCGGAACAAAGAGTCAGGGAAACCCTGGAGCGCGGTCTGGGATTTACAAGACAGGATCAAAAAGCTGTCGAAACCTATCTTGAGGATGTAAAGGCAAGAGGGGATCAGGCCCTTATTGAATACACCAACCGGTTTGACTCAGATAAAGTCACCATGAATACCATTCGGGTCACACCTGAGGAGTTTGATGCTGCATTAATATCCGTGGATGCCGTTTTTTTAAAAGCCCTTGATAGATCGGTAAGCCAACTTGAACAATTTCATTTAAGACAAAAAGAAAACTCCTTTATGGACACACCCAGAAACGGCGTCGTGGTGGGCCGCCTTGTCAGACCCGTCAGCGCGGCAGGGGTTTATGCACCCGGCGCAAAGGGAGGAAAAACTCCCCTGGTTTCCTCAGTGCTTATGGGGGGTATTCCTGCAAAAGTGGCCGGAGTCCCTTCCATCAACCTTGTGACCCCACCCATGAAAAACGGCTGCATCAATCCCCATATTCTTGCTGCAGCCCACAGGATCGGGATCACCTCCGTGTTCAAGGCAGGCTCTGCCTGGGCCATTGCCGCCCTTGCCTATGGAACCAAAACCATTCCAAAGGTGGATGTCATCGTGGGGCCGGGAAACATCTATGTCACCCTGGCGAAAAAGCTCGTCGCAGGAATTGTGGGTATTGACATGATTGCAGGCCCCAGCGAAATACTCATCATTGCCGATAAAGATGCCAATCCTGCTTTTCTGGCTGCCGATCTTCTGTCCCAGGCCGAGCACGACATCATGGCTTCGGCCATTCTGATCACCGATTCTGAACAACTTGCCAAGGACACGGTCGCTGCCATTGCTGAGCAGATTGTAAAACTTACAAGAAAAAAGACTGCAAAAAAATCCATTGAAAAATTTGGCGCCGTCATCCTGGTGCCGGATATTTTGACCGGGATTGAGCTTTCCAACCGGCTTGCACCGGAACACCTTGAATTAATGGTCAAAGATCCCTTTGATTATATTGATCGGATTCATAACGCAGGTGCCCTGTTCCTGGGGCCTTATACCCCCGAACCCATTGGCGATTATATTGCCGGTCCCAACCACGTTCTGCCCACGGCCGGAACAGCCAGATTTTCTTCGGCATTAAGTGTTGAAAATTTTACAAAAAAAACCAGCCTGATACATTATTCAAAAGAAGCGTTTCAAAGAGAGGCCGATGATGTAATCCGGCTTGCGGAAACCGAAGGTCTGGATGCCCACGCCAACTCAGTCAGGATCAGGAAATAGGCTCGTATTGAAGCTGTGCCAACGCTTCTTTCAGCATTACCATGGTAAAGGGCTTGGCCAGCGCCAGGGAAAATCCGTATTCCCGGCAGGATTCCATAATCGTATCCGTTGAATATCCGCTGGCGACAATGGCTTTAAGATCCGGATTGAGTTTCAATATTTTGCCCACAGCTTCGGCACCCCCCATGCCCTGTTTTATTTCCAGGTCAAGGATGGCAATGCTGATTTTTTCACCTGCCTTCAGGTATTTTTCGTAAACCTGGATGGCTTGTTCCCCATCCTTTGCAGGAACGGCTTCATATCCAAGTTTGAATAGCATTTTAACATAGATGTCCCGAATCATGTCATCATCATCCATGATGAGAATTTTCTTGCTGGGCTCGCTCTCTGTCTTCACTGTTGAGATTTCTTTCTCGGAAGGTTTCCGGGATCCGTTCTGCGCCCTGGTTTTTTTAAGAACCGGGAGAATGATATCCACCCTTGTCCCCTGTTTGGGTGTGGACGTAATCCGTATCTCACCCTTGTGGCTTTTGATGATGGTATACGCAATGGACATTCCAAGGCCGATACCCTTGTCTTTTCCAAACGACTTGGTTGAATAATAAGGTTCAAATATTTTTTCCAGGTTCTGCTTTTCTATGCCCATGCCTTTATCCATCACTGAAATCACAACATGGTCTTTGCGGGCCGGGTGGGAATCAAAAACAATATACACTCTTCCCTGATTTTTCATTGCCTCATGGGCATTCACAACGATATTTTCAATGGCTTCTTTAAGCTGAAGAGGGTCTGCTTCCAGTGTTTCCGGAACTTCTCCGATATGAAGGTCATATGTTAAATTTCGTTTCTCAGCAATGGTTTCCAGGGTTGTTTTAATAAATTCTACCGCGTTTATCTTATCTTTTAAAAGGACTCTTCCTTTTGAAAACACAATAAATTTTGATGCCAGTTCCTTTGCCTGCATGATGGAGGTTTCAGCAGCAGCCAGAAGATTCCCCAGTTCAGGATCAGTGATTAATAGCTGGGCCAGGTTGATATTGCCGAGAGTAATGGACAGGGTGTTATTAAAATCATGGGCAATGCCTCCAGCCAGGGTTCCGATGGCTTCAAGTTTTTCAGCCTGGCTCAGCTTTTCCTGTGCTCTTTTTAGCAGGCCTTCATCTTTTTTCTTTTCAATGGTCAATGCGATCTGATCAGATACAAAGCTAAGGACTTCAACATCTGAATCATTAAACTGCTCCGGGTTAGTATAGCTCTGCACCGCTATTACCCCCATCACCTTTTCTTTGATCATCAGGGGAACACCCAGCCAGATTTTTGGCACAGCACCCCGAATCCTTTTTTCTTTATCCAGGCGTGTCAAATCCTTTTCTTTAAAAAACAGCGGTTTTTTGGCCAGAATGACGTCCCCTGTCAGGGACCAGTTCTGCGTAAAATTTTCAATCCATTCCACTATGTCTTTATCTTTTTCATCCACATGATAAACAAAGCGGATTGCATTTTTCTTCTGATAATAAACCGCTATATAGAAATTGGTCATGTCAATCAGCTTTGAAAGTATCCTGTGAATGGAACCATATAGTTCCTGGAGAGAAGATGTAGTGGTTAAAGAACTGGCGATTTCAAAAATGGTTTTATTGATGAGTTCTGTGCGCGAAGTTTTGTAAACCTTGTCTTCAAGAATTTTTACATAGGCTTCCAATTCTTCATAGCTGTATTTTTCGTTCATATCAATCCGTCAGGCAGTTTGTTGAGTCAGTTTATTATTGTATCTTATTCACTTTATAACCTGTTTTCAAGTTTTTATCTTTATCGGACAGCTTGAAAAGACCGGCATTTTTTTTAAATACCATTTTAGATATTGACCAAGGCTTTGATTTTAATCTATAAAGTACGTTTGGTGAAATTTTTGTAACAATTTTAAATAAAGAAAAAACCATGCAGACCATACGAGGGTTCAGAGATATACTGCCGGAAACCATTGCACTCTGGCAAAAAGTGGAAAAAGAAGCCGCACAGTTATTTGAAGCGTTTGGTTTCAAGGAAATCCGGATTCCCATCCTTGAAAAAACCGAACTTTTTGCACGAAGTATCGGGGAAGCAACCGATATTGTCGAAAAGGAAATGTACACCTTTGCCGATAGAAAGGGCGACAAGCTGACCTTAAGACCGGAAGCCACGGCTTCCATTGTAAGATCCTATGTCCAGCATAAAATGTATGCCTCGGATCCGGTGAGAAAATTTTTCATGATCGGCCCCATGTTTCGCCGGGAAAGACCCCAGAAAGGCAGATACCGTCAGTTTTATCAGATTGACGCCGAGGTCTTCGGCATTGAATCCGCCTATATTGACAGCCAAATGATTTTTATCCTTAATGAATTATTCAGGCGATTGGGACTGACTGAGCTTTCTGCCCATATCAATTCCCTTGGGTGCCCTGAATGCAGACCTTCCTTTCAGACGGCACTTCTTTTGTTCCTTGAATCAAAAAAAAATCGGCTTTGTGAAAACTGTTTGCGGAGGATGGATAAAAACCCGTTAAGAATCCTTGACTGCAAGGTGACGGAATGCAAAGAAGCCCTTCTTGATGCACCGGCAACCCTGGATCATCTCTGCCCTGCCTGTACGGACCATTTTGAAACCGTCAAAAGGACGCTTGGCTTACAGGGCGTTGATTTTATTGTGGACAACTCCCTTGTCCGGGGTCTTGATTATTACACCCGCACGGCCTGGGAAATTCAAACCAATGCCCTGGGCGCCCAGAGTGCTGTTGCCGGCGGTGGAAGATATGACGGTCTTGTGGCTGAGTTAGGGGGGCCGCCGACTCCAGGGATCGGTTTTGCCATTGGGTTTGACCGGCTGGTCGAAATTATGGAACAAGTTGAAGCCCCATGGGAAAAGCCATTGGATCTGTTTATCGTGTCCCTGGGGGATGCAGCCATTGAAAAGGCCTATTTCTGGTCCTGCGAACTGAACCAAAAGGGCGTCCAGACTGAACTGGATTTCAGGGGTAAAAGCATGAAAGCCCTAATGAAACGGGCCGATAAATTAAAGGCAAGATTTGTATTGATCGCGGGAGAAACTGAATTGGCTCAAAATGCCATTCTCTTAAGGGACATGACAACCACGGATCAGGTTTCGCTGACCATGGAAAACCTGATCCCGGAACTGATCAAAATCATCAAAAAATAAACATAGAGGAACTATTTAAGTGACAGACTTACTTGGAAATATGAAACGGACACATCATTGCTGTGAATTAAGAAACACCCATATCGGCAAGGAAGTCGTCCTCATGGGATGGGTCCAGCACCGACGGGATCATGGCGGCGTCATCTTTGTGGATTTAAGGGACAGGGAAGGGATCACCCAGATTGTGTTTAACCCGGAAATATCAACCGGAGTTCATGGAAAAGCCCAGGAAATCAGGAGTGAATATGTGCTGGGCGTAAAAGGAAAGGTGATTGCAAGACCCGACGACATGATCAACCCGAACATGAAAACCGGTGCTGTTGAGGTCATTATCAGCGAACTCCGTATTTTTTCCAGGGCCAGAACCCCAATATTCCAGATAGAGGACCGGACAGAAGCCTCGGAATCTGTCCGTCTTCAATACCGGTATCTGGATTTAAGGCGCTCCCAGCTCAAAAACAACCTGTTGGCAAGACACAAAGCCACCCTGGCTGTTCGAAACTACCTGGACAACAAGGGGTTTATTGATATTGAAACGCCTTTTTTAACCCGGAGCACCCCTGAGGGTGCAAGGGATTATCTGGTCCCCTCCCGGGTCAACCCGGGTAATTTTTATGCACTGCCCCAGTCTCCCCAGCTTTTTAAGCAGCTTTTGATGATTGCCGGGTTTGACCGGTATTACCAGATTGTCAAATGTTTCAGGGATGAGGACCTAAGAGCCGACCGTCAGCCCGAATTCACCCAGATCGATATGGAGCTTTCCTTTGTCACGGAAGAAGATATCATGGACATTGCCGAAGGCATGATTGTAACGATTTTCAAAAAAGTCCTGGACATGAATCTTGTGACGCCCTTTCCCCGGATGACCTATGATGAAGCCATGGCAAGATTCGGTATTGACCGGCCCGATGTGAGGTTCGGTCTGGAATTGTGCGATGTCTCAGACATTGTAAAGGATGCCGGGTTCAAGGTCTTTGCCAATGCCGTAAAAACCGGCGGCATGGTAAAAGCCGTCAATGCCAAGGGCTGCTCTGCCTTTACAAGAAAACAGATTGATGAGCTGACCGAATTTGCTGCCATTTACAAAGCCAAAGGCCTTGCCTGGATCAGGATTAAAGAAGATGAATGGCAGTCTCCCATTGCCAAATTCTTTACCGATGGGGAAAAAGAGGCCCTGCGGCAACGGCTTGATCTTGAAATCGGGGATATTGTTTTCTTTGTGGCTGACAGTATTAAGATAACAAACGAAGCCCTGGGGCAATTGAGAAATGAACTGGCCAGACGGCTGAACCTGATTTCCGACAACACCTTCAGCTTTACCTGGGTGACCCATTTCCCCCTTGTGGAATATGATGAAACCGAAAAACGCTACCAGGCCCTGCACCACCCCTTTACCTCTCCCCTTGAAGAAGATATTGAAAAACTTGAAACAGACCCTCTGTCCATCAAATCCAGGGCCTATGATCTTGTTCTGAACGGAATTGAAATTGGGGGCGGCAGCATCCGCATCCATTCAACGGACCTTCAGGCAAAGGTATTTAATTGCCTCGGCATCAATGAAGAAGAGGCCAATGAAAAATTCGGGTTCCTGCTCAACGCCCTTGCATCGGGTGCACCACCCCACGGCGGAATCGCTTTCGGGCTGGACCGGCTCATCATGCTCCTCATGAAGGAAGATTCCATCAGAAACGTTATTGCCTTCCCCAAAACCCAGAAGGCCACCTGCCCCATGACCGAAGCGCCGTCAAAGGCATCAGCGGCGCAGTTGATGGAGCTTGGAATCAGGGTGTCCAAAACAGAATAGAAAAATTGGTTTTTTAAAATGGGCGGCGTCTTTCCTTTGGCCTGGGAAGACACCGCTTTTATTCATCCAATCCTTTCATCAGAACATCTCAAGATATTTACCATACCCTTGTTCGGTTAATTCTTCCTTTGGAACAAATCTCAAGGAGGCGGAATTAATGCAATATCTCATACCGGTAGGCGCAGGACCGTCATCAAACAGATGGCCGAGATGGGAATCCCCCAGTTTGCTTCTGACTTCCGTACGAACCGTGAAAAAGCTTTTATCTGTTTTCTCGATAACATATTCCGCCTCAAGGGGCTTTGTAAAGCTTGGCCACCCGGTTCCGGATTCGAATTTGTCCTTTGAGCTGAAAAGGGGTTCCCCGGATACAATATCCACATAAATACCTTGTTTTTTATTATCCCAGTATTCATTTTTAAAGGGCTGCTCGGTTCCGCTCTCCTGGGTGACCTTGTATTGAAGCGGTGTAAGTATGGCTTTTATTTCAGAAGTCTCCGGTCTTTTCCAG
This sequence comes from uncultured Desulfobacula sp., assembly GCA_964619205.1. Lineage (GTDB taxonomy): Bacteria > Desulfobacterota > Desulfobacteria > Desulfobacterales > Desulfobacteraceae > Desulfobacula. Next base: position 501,738 of record CAZUDE010000001.1, read on the forward strand.
GAAGACATATCTGAAGTTTTTTTTTCTTTCATTTCATCCGGTTTTTTCATCATGCCCGTATCTTTCCATGTTTTTTCCAGGAATTTATCCCTTCCTGAACCCCATCTGTAATAGGTGTAACGGTTTGAATTTTTTTTATAATAATCCTGGTGATATTCCTCGGCAGGATAAAATTTTTCAAATTTCGTAATGGGAGTGGCTATGGGTTTGTCAAAGACCCTTGACTCTTCCAGGGCTCTTTTTGAATTCATGGCTTCCTTTTTTTGGGTTTCGGTGTGATAAAAAATTTCCGGTCTGTACTGGGACCCCCTGTCCACAAACTGGCCACCGGCGTCTGTCGGGTTGACATGCCGCCAGAACACATCCAAAAGCTCTTTATAGGTGACAATACCTGGATCATAATGAACCTGTACGGCTTCGGTATGGCCTGTCCCGCCCATGGACACCTCCTCATAGGTCGGGTTCATCTTTTGCCCGCCCGTATAACCGGAGATCACTTCCTTAACCCCGTTTACTTTTTCAAAATCAGACTCTGTACACCAGAAGCAACCGCCGGCAAAGGTTGCTGTTTCCAGTTTATTCATATCTGTATTCATTGTATCCATCCTCGGTTTCATATCATTTTCCATGGTCCCTTGTTTTTCGGCAAAAACCTGATAGCCGAAAAGAAAAACCAATGAAATCATTACAATTATCATCATTATTCTGGGTTTCATGTTGCATCTCCTTTTTTTTATTGTTGTTTCCCTGACTATTAAGATAGATGCATAACATCACAGGTTGGTCTTAAAATAATCACAATTTCATCACAAGCCAAATAAAACAGAAGGATTTTTTAAATATGCGTATATTTTGGAAGAGTAAAAGAAAAGCAGCTTCCTTTTCCAGGGATGCTTGACACTTCGATTGTTTGATGATGCAGTTCCATAATTTTTCCAGTAATGGCCAGTCCCAATCCCAAATGGCCTTGCCCGTTTTTTCCAATCTGATTCGAATGATAAAATCTCTCGAAAATATGGGCAATATCCTTTTGTGCAATCCCGGGACCGGTATCCCGGATACGGACAATCACATCCCTATCCTGTGAGATCTCAATTGAAACACAACCCTTTTCAGGAGTATGCCGAAGAGCGTTTTCAATGAGGTTTTCCAGCACCCTTTCAATCAGGGCAATGTCAGCCTCTACAAATGGAAGTCCGTCTTCAAAACAGGTGACAAGCGTTATCTTTTTTTGTTCTGCCGTCAAGAGGAATTTCTGACGGATATCCTGCACCAGTTCCTGGATATTAAAGGCCTCCGGATGAATCTCCATCTGAAGAGATTCAAAACTGGCCAGCTCAAGCAGCTCTGTGACCAATTTATTCAGGCGGCGGCAATGCTGGATGGCAATCTCAAGATAGTGTCTTCGCTCCTCTGCAGAATACTGCCCGTCCTTTATCAAAAGGGTTTCAATATAGCCTTGAAGGGTTGCCAGCGGCGTTCTAAGGTCATGGGACACATTGGCCACCATCTCCCGCCGCATGCTGTCTGCTGTCCTCAATTCTTCCATCTGGATTTCGATCCGCTCTGCCATTCCCTTGAATGTGGCACTCAGACGATCAATTTCATCTGATGCCTTATCTTGATGATGGGTTGGAAGATTAAGCGTTCGGCCTGGTTTTCCGCGTTTAAATGCGTCCATGACCGCAGCCAGTTTTTTCAACCGCCCGGTAAGAAGTGCAAAGAGAATAAGCCCGGCAGCAAGGGAAAACAAAAGACCGGCCATTATCATCCACGCGCTTAATTGAAGGATATAGCTTCCCTTGAGTTTTTGAACAATGGTGTCATACTCTTCCCCGCCAAGAATCACATAAAGATAGCCTTCAAGATCGCCCTGACGAATTATGGGGGCGGCGGAAAATACTTTTTTTCTGTTGGAATTTTTCGGGTCATCCCCCAGAACCGGTGCCGTCATTTCCCCGCCGAGCCACTCCTTTACAGGATCAAGGTCAATTAATTCCCTTTTTACGCTTCCCTTTGGAGCAGAAAAGGTCAGGATTTTCCCCTTTGTATCCAGAAGATAGATTTCGATTCCAGGATTGATGACCATGAGCATATGAAAAATATCTTTCAGGTCATCTTCTCTGACCTGTCCTTCAGACATCAGAAGACGTTCTTTTACTATTTGCCGGGCAAGGTTCACATTCAGCTTCTGGTTGACTTCCTGCTGGTACATATCTGTCGAAAAAACCGTAACAAAAATAAAAATAATGCCCACCATGAAAAAAAGTCCGGCAAGGCCTGCGGCAATCTTTGAATAAAGGGAATTAAACATGAATTTTAACCTTAACTGTCCCTGAATTTGTACCCGACTCCCCATACAGTCAGGATATATTCAGGTTGTGCAGGATTGATTTCGATTTTTGCCCTCAGCCGGTTGATATTTGAATTCACTGTATGGTCATACCCGTCGTGACCATATCCCCAGACTTTGTCCAGGAGTTCGGATCTCGTAAACACCCTTCCCGGATGCTTTGAAAAAAAATACAAGAGGTCATACTCTTTCGCGGTTAAATCAATTTCTCTATTCTCCATCAATACTTTTCGCTTCTCAGGATCAATGCTCAGCTCACCAAGCCTTAAAACCGGTTTTACATCCTTTTGTTCAAAACTCTTTAAATTCTCGATGCGGCGGAATATCGCTTTTACCCTGGCAATAAGTTCCCGGATACTGAAAGGCTTTGTCACATAATCGTCAGCACCCAATTCAAGCCCCAGTATTCTGTCAATTTCAGAGGATTTGGACGTCAGCAGCAAAACGGGAGTAAACACTTTTTGGCTTCGAAGCTGTTTTAAAATTTCCATTCCATCCATCCCGGGGAGCATGATATCAAGAATGATCAGGTCATGGTTCCGGGTCAGGGCTTTTTTATATCCTGAAATACCGTCATATACAGGATCAACTTCCCAGGCCTGATCCGTCAAATGAATCAACAGCAGATTTGCAAGGTCCTGGTTATCTTCGATGACTAAAACTTTTTTTGTCATTTCTTTTTTTCTCCCAGCATGGATTTAGCTTAGCACCTTTTGGATGGTTTCGGCAAAATCCCTTTGTGTCAAAGGCTTCAAAAGTAACTCCCTGATCCCTGTTTGGCCGGCTTTTTCCTTTGAAATTCGGGAACTGTATCCTGTGCATAATATGATGGGGATATCCGGCCGGATATGAATCTTCTGCCTTGCCAGATACATTCCCTGAAGTCCGGGCATGGTCTGATCCGTAATGACAAGATCAAAATCGGTTTTCCGGCTTGAAAACACACCAAGCGCCTCTTTGCTGTCCGGATAGGGCCGTCACCTGATATCCCAGGGATTCCAATACCCGCTGCGTCACATGGAGCACATCCTGATTATCATCCACCAGCAGAATCCTTTCTCTGCCTTTAAGATCTGAAAGATCAGATCGCGGCTCTTGCATCTGATTTAATTTCATGACCACGGCAAGATAAACCTCAAAAATGGTTTTAATCTCTTTTTTGTTCCTGACCCTGATAAGACCGCCGTATCTTTCCAGCTGAAGGTAAGGATCTGCTGAACCAGCTCCTTTGCACGGCGGTCGGCTTCCATGATCCTTGAAAGGTCTGATTGGACGGTTTCATTCCCTTTGGCCTCAAGCATGGCAAGCTCTGTATATCCCATGATGGGTGAAAGGATATTATTAAAATCATGGGCAATCCCACAGGCCAGAATTCCGATAGCTTCCATTTTCTGAGATTGGCGAAGCCGTTCATACTTCTCCCGGTCTTCTTTTGGATGGAGACTGGAATGATGCATTCCGATAATTTCTGTCACTGGACGACCCAGAAAATTCTGGGCAGCTTTATTGGCTTCCAGCAGAATCCCTGTTTCATCAGTATCAAAGGCATCTGGTTCCGTCGAATAAATATTGAGAGCGCCGATGCACTTTTTGTCAATCATCAGATGAAGGGCAATCAGGGAAGCATAATCCCGGCTTATGGCATCTGCCCGCCAGATTTCAAATCTGGGGTCTGTCTGAATATTGCGGCAAGCTGTATGCTTTTTAATTCTCATGGCCCTTCCCACAGGGCCTTGTCCTCTTTTAGTGTCTGACCAAACAATGTCTGCAGTTTCAACATAATTATCATTAAATCCACAGCTTGCCATCGGCTTTACCGTCTTTCCCACATCCTCTAAGGCATAACCCACCCACGCCAGCCGGTATCCTCCATCCCTTACAAGGATGTTCCACAAATCCTGGACAAGCAGATTTTCATTTTTTGCACGGATAACCGCCTCGTTACAAGAAATCAGAACTTTCTGTGCCCTGTTTTTTCTCTGGATTTCATGTTCAAAATTTTTTCTCTCCGTAATATCCTTTGCCAGATGAATGATCCAGTGAATATTTCCATCACCATTGGAGATAGGAGCAACCTTAACCATAAAGGTTCGGCCCAAGAATTCCATTTCCATATCAATGGTCTGTGCCCCAATGGAAGTGAAAAACTTTTGATGGGGGCACCTTTCCGGCGGATGATCTGCACAGTGAAAAACCTGATAACAGAGCCGTCCAATAATATCTTTTCTGTCCAGACCTGTCATCTTTAATACAGCCGGATTAATTTCAGGAATTTCATGCTCCCGGTTCAGTATCATGGCCATATCGCTGATGGCATTAAAAACGACAGACCACTCAATGAGCATCTCATTATTCATGGGTTGTTTCCTTCACCATCCTGATCGGGGAAAAATGAAGATAATAATCCTCAAACTAATGAATAATAATTCAATCGTCAAGGACCTTCATTTCCAGATTAAATTGAGAAAAAATTTTTCAGTAAAAAAAACGAACCAAAGCATGTCATCCCTCATGCTTTGGTTCGTTTTAAGAAGTATTGGAACAGGTCAGGATACTCTTTTTCGTTTTACCTGTAAAATCGGTGTGTTAAATACGAGAGCAGAGACGTTGTCGTCTCTTTTGACTTTCAGCTCAAGCGCGTCTTTATCGATTTCAAAATATTTTGAAATCACTGCCACAATATCGTTTTGAAGATCTGTCAGGGTTGTGTCATTCACCTCAAGCTTATCATATATCAAGGAGAACTGGAGTCTTTTTTTAGCCGCCATTTTACTGGGTTTCTGACTCGTGAATCTTTTAAATAATGCGTTGAACATTTAATTCTCCTTATTATTTAAACCCAAAGGTTTTACTGATTTTTTTCCACATGCTGCTTTTATGGGTCGGTATCTCTATGGGCAAATCAGCCTCACCATTGAGTCTTCGGGCAATCCTTCTGAATGCGTGACCCGCCTTTGATTCATTCTGCAAAACCAGCGGGGTTCCCGTATTTGTAGAAATCAACACATGCTCATCCATGGGAACAAGACCGAGAAGGTCGATGGAAAGAACTTCAAGCACATCTTCATAGCTGAGCATCTCTCCTCTTTCCACCCGGGACGGCTCTATCCGGTTGACAACCAACTTCGGAGTCAGTGAACGTGAATACAAGAGGCCGATAACCCGGTCCGCATCCCGGACAGAAGACACATCCGGCGTACAGATGACAATGGCTTCATTGGCACCGACAATGGCATTTTGAAATCCCCGTTCGATCCCGGCTGGGGAATCCATGATCACATAATCAAATTCCTTTCTAAGCTCATTGGCCACTCGTTCAACGCCGGCAGGGGATAAAACATCCTTATTATCACTCTGGGAAGCAGGGATCAAAAAAAGATTTTCAATTCTTCTGTCCCGGATGGCAGCCTGGCTGATTTTGCATTTTCCAAGGACGACATCCACAATATTAAAGACGATCCTGTTTTCAAGCCCCATGACAACATCAAGATTTCTCAGCCCGATATCCATATCCACGATGGCAACCCTTTTGCCTTCTAAAGCCAGGGCCGCACCAATGGAAGCAGTGGCAGTTGTTTTTCCAACGCCTCCTTTTCCCGATGTTACGACGATTACTTTTCCTTCCAATTCACACCTCTATATTAATTTTATTAAATAGCTTCAGGCCAGGGCATTTTACGGAAAGGATTTGCCTTCATGTAATCCTTTACAATAATTCCGTCATTTTCAACGCATGCATATTCCGGCTTTATCCGGATCTCTTCATCAATTCCTGAGGCGGCCATTTTCCCGATCCGGACCAAGGTGGGTCTGAACTCAAGAGCAAATATAATCGCGGTTTCGTTCTCTGGAAACCCGGCATGGACTTTCCCTGAAAGTCGCCCAAGAACTATAATATCGCCGCCTGCACAGATTTCCGAACCCGGGTTGACATCCCCCATGATAACGATATGCTTTTTTGACTCAATTTTCTGCCCCGAACGAACAATGCCGCGGAGCATCAGTACATCACTCCTGTGATGGTTCCAGCCTTTTGAAAGATCCCTCTGACGAATCCGTTCAGTCGGAATGGACCTTTTTTCCGGGGGTTTTGATACTTTGGATACCTCAAATGTGGTCATCAGATAGGATTTGAGATTTTCGATCAGATCATCATGACCTTTTGCATCCCCGACATCAATGACCACACTCGCATTGATTGCCAGATGCTTCAACTTACTGAATACTTTGTCTATTTCAGACATAAGAAGCTCTTCCGGACGAGACGGGTCAAGGGTTATCCAGAAACCGTCACCAACTCCTTTCAACTTTACCGGGGCAGCACTGTCAAAATTTATCATCTCAATATCTTTAGCTAAAGCATCTGTTTATCCAAATAATTTTCAAGGACTATAGATAATCACGAGATTTGTGTCAAGGGGTGAATATCTTTGAAAAAGAGGGCTTGAAGACAGGTTTTAAAACCCTGCCTTCAAGAAGGGTTTAGTCTCTAAATTTCCAGAACTTCTCTCAGCTTATGGGAAAAATCAATAACGCTGTAAGGCTTTAAAATATATCCCCTGCACCCCTGTTTCAACATCTCCTGAGCTTTTTCATCAATGGAGTATCCGGTTGAAAGAAGAACCTTGACATCGGGGTTGAGCTTTTTAAGTTTTAAAAAAGTTTCAAGTCCGTTCATCTCAGGCATGATCATGTCCAGAATAACCAGGTTGATCTTATCCTGTTCCTTTTTATAAATTTTAACGGCTTCTTTTCCCGAAGCCGCTGTTATGACACTATATCCCAGTGCTTTGCAGATCTCACGCCCCACGGTCAGAATCCTTTCCTCATCATCCACAAGCAGGACAGATTCGTTTCCCATAATCAGCTTTTCGTCTCTTGCCGGAATATCGAGGTTGTCAGCCGTCTCCTTTAAGGGCAGAATAATAGAAAAAGAAGATCCTGCATTGGGAGAACTCCAAACATCAATGACGCCATTGTGGTTTTGAACAATTTCCCTTGCAAAGGTTAATCCAAGACCCTTTTTTTCAGGATAGCGCTCATGGTCTGCGGAATAGAAAGGTATGAATATTTTTTCCAGCACACCCTTTTCCATTCCAATACCCGTATCGGTAATAGAGATTTTGACAAAAAAACCGGAATCCAACCCATAGGCGTCTGCAGTTCCATTTAGAATAGCCGCCGATTCAGTGACAACTGACAATTTTCCGCCTCTGGGCATGGCCTGGAATGCATTGTCAATGAGGCTCATGATCACCTGGCTGATTTTATCAGGATCTGCTTCAATGATCAGGGGTTTGGAATCCAGATCCACATCAAGGACAATTCTTTTCCCTTTAAGGTCAAGATGTTCCACTGTTCTTCGAACCAGCCGGTTGACGTCAACGGCCACAGTATAATATTCATCCACTTTGGCAAACCCGAGGAGCTGGGTTGCAATTTCAGAGCCCTTGTCAATACAGCGGATAATTTCAATGATATGACGATAAAGAGGATCAGACGGCTTTATGCTGTTCATCATCAGTGAGGCCCTGCCCTTGATGGCGGCCAGAAGATTGTTAAAATCATGGGCTATCCCGCCGGCAAGTGCTTCTACTGCGTCGGGGGTCTCATTTTTTAACTGAATATGTTCCATTTTATTCCCTGCCTTAACACTTGTTGGTATCGGTTTTATTTCAAACAAGGTCAATATAGTAAAAGTTTTAAAGGAATTCAATCAGGGAAAACCCTGAATTTTTAAAAAAAAATTGCTTACTTTTACTCAATTGCAATAATTCCTTCCTGGATGGCAAATTTGGTCAAACCTGCAATGGTGAAAATGCTGAGTTTTTTCATCATATTTCTGCGATGGCTTTCAACTGTCTTGATACTGAGGTTCAGCCGCTCGGCAATGTCCCTTGTCTTTGCTCCCTCGGCCACCATTTGGAGAACTTCACGTTCTTTTTTTGAGAGTTCCTTTGATTTTGAAATATCCTCAAGGGTTTGAAACGCATTTTCTTCGGAATTGACATACATCCTTGCAATGGAGGGGGTTAAATAAAAATTGCCCTTCAGAACTTCCTGTATGGCTTCATGCAGTTCTTCGAATGCCGAGTCTTTCAGTATATATCCCGATGCTCCCGATGAAAACATCTTATCAATAATATTTTTCCCTGAATGCATGGACAGCCCGATGATCTTTATATGCGGAACTTCGCGCCGGATAACCGCTGTTGCCTCCATACCGTTCAAGTCCGGCATGGAAATATCCATAATCACAAGATCAGGCTGGTGCAGAGCAGCCAATTCAATTGCTTCCCGTCCATTTTTTGCAATTGCCGAAACGATTATACCCCTTCTTTCAAGAAGGCTTTTTAATCCTTCCCTTATAATGGCGTGATCGTCTGCTATGATGACTCTTGTTTTCATATTCATCTTGCCTATTCCCTTTTTCAAAAAACTTTATCCTGATGACCCGTTAAAATCAAACAATAATTTTTTGAATTCCTTTTTTTTGATTGACAAAGGGATTGATTAATTTATAATTTTGCACCGTTATTCTGTTTCTTTGCATAGAAACAGATCGCTTGTAACGCAGCCTGTTTTATTTTTAAGGCTGCAAAAAGATACTTAAAGCTTTTTATTGCTCAAAAGATTGAATACTGATACAAATCCAAATGGAGGAAAACAATGCTGGTTGTAATGCAAAAAGGCGCAAGTGAAGAAAAAATAAAAGCAGTTGTAAATGCTATTGAAAAAAGAGGCTATACAGCCCGACCCATACCCGGAGGGGACAGGGTATCCATTGGAATTCTGCATAATAAGGGTTCTGTTGATGCCGACCATTTCCTGGGTTTTGACGGTGTAAAGGAGGTCATTCCGGTGACAAAACCATATAAGCTTGTCAGCCGGGAGTTTAAAAAGGAAAACACCTGCATCAGAGTTGGTGATGCGGTTTTCGGTAATGGAAGCCTGCCTGTCATTGCCGGCCCCTGTGCTGTTGAAAGCGAAAACCAGATCTTATCCATTGCAAACTCTGTTAAAAATGCCGGCGCAAAATTGCTCAGGGGGGGAGCGTTTAAACCCAGAACATCTCCCTATTCTTTCCAGGGGCTGGGAAAAAACGGGCTGGAATTATTGGCAAAGGCACGTAAAGAAACCGGGCTCCCCATTGTAACGGAAGCCATGGATGTGGAAACTTTTGATCTTGTTGAAGAATATGCCGATGTAATCCAGATCGGCGCCCGGAACATGCAGAATTTCAGCCTTCTGAGGCGGGCCGGAAAATCTCCAAAGCCCGTTATCCTGAAAAGAGGGATGTCGGCCCTTCTCCAGGAATGGCTCATGGCAGCCGAATATATCATGGAAGAAGGCAATAGCCATGTCATTCTCTGTGAAAGAGGCGTCAGAACCTTTGTCAAACATAGCCGAAACACGTTGGACCTTTCAGTTGTTTCCGCCGTTAAAAAAGAAAGCCACCTTCCCATTATTGTGGACCCCAGCCATGCTGCCGGGGTCAGGGAACAGGTCATTTCCCTTTCATTTGCCTGCGCCGCCTCAGGTGTGGACGGCATCATGATTGAGGTACACAATAAACCTGAAGAAGCTATGAGCGATGGGGCACAGTCCTTATATCCCGAACAGTTCAGAATCGTTATGGAAAAAATGAACGCCATCCATGCCATTGTCGGAAAATAACAATGGACACCTTTCATATCAAAGGCCATCTCGGGTGCTCTTCCATCTATGTGGGCGAACACCTCAAAAATCTTCGAAACTTCCTTCCGAATGCCCGAACCGTCATCATCACCGATGAAAACATAAAAAAATATTATGAAAAAGATTTTCCCGATCTTCCCGTCATTACCATTGGAACCGGGGAGGGCATAAAAACGCTTTCCAGTGTTGAATTCATATTAAAGGAATTGATCCGGCATTCCTGCGACCGGTCAAGTTTTATCGTCGGCATCGGCGGCGGGGTTGTTTCCGATATTGCCGGGTTTGCCGCCTCTATCTTTTTAAGGGGAATTAGATTCGGATTTGTATCCACATCTCTTCTGTCCCAGGTGGATGCCAGTGTAGGGGGAAAAAACGGGGTCAATCTGGATGCCTATAAAAATATGGTCGGTGTGTTTAACCAGCCTGAATTTGTCATCTGTGATATCGAACTTTTGCAGACCCTTCCCAGGGACGAGATTTCAAATGGATTTGCGGAAATCGTCAAACATGCCCTGATCTGTGATGAAGACTTGTTTGAATTTATTGAAAACAACCGGGAAAAAGCCATGGTTCTTGATCCTCCAACGATTTACAGACTGGTTTCAGACTGTGTAAGAATCAAATCCAGAATTGTGCAGCAGGATGAAACAGAATCCAACGAAAGACGAAAGCTCAATTTTGGCCACACCATCGGTCATGCCATCGAAAAGATCGAAAGAGCGGGACACGGAAGGGCGGTTTCCATGGGCATGGTTGCGGCTGCAAGATTTTCTGAAGAAAGGCGGATGATTTCCGAAAAAGACGTGTCAAGAATAATCTCTCTATTACAAGGCCTAAATCTTCCTACAAATTTTGATTATCCTCCAAAAGCCATTATAAGCGCGGCTGGTAAGGATAAAAAAAAACAGGGGCAGGATCTTTTTTATGTCTTTCTGGAGAGAATCGGTCAGGCCCGGGTTGAAAAAATCAATTTCAATAAATTGAATGACTTCATTAAAAGAGCCTTTATTTAAGAGATTTGGTCATAAAAACACTCATGGGATCCGGCCGATATGTACCAAAGGCATGGCATTCCTTGTAGCCGAGTTTACGGTATAGCCCCAGGGCTTCATACTGAAGAATCCCGATTTCCAGCTTTGCAGACCTTACGGACTGTTCCATGAGATGATGCTCAAGTGAGGCCATTATCATTTTAGCCAGACCTTTTCCCCGATGCTCTTCCATGACAAAAACACGTTTTATTTCACCATAGGTTTTAAACATTTCAAGGGCTCCAATGGCCAAGGTATTTTCGCCCTCCAGTGCACCATAGAAGATAGCATTCTGCGTTGAAAGACTTTCCAAAGAATCCGTATGATTGCCTTCTGCCGGATATAAAGATGAGTGATACCTCTCGAATGCCTCCATCAGCTCCTTGGCTTTCTGAGTGCTGATTTGAACGATTTCCACAAATTGACTCCTGCGTTTTTTTTAATTATCCCTTGTTAATATCAGCCTGAACCCGAGATTGTCAGCCTTTATGCCGGGTATGGACTTATCCCGGTTCGTACACCTGAGCTTTGATATATTGTCGGAAAAGGATCCCCCCCTGACCGCCTTTGCAACTCCTTTTCCCTTATAAACAGGGTTACCGGCTTCATGTTCTGAATAAGCATTTTTGCCATAAACATCCAGACACCATTCCTTAACGTTTCCAGCCATATCATAGAGTCCGATATCATTTGGAGAAAAACTTCCGACTGGAGCGGTTTCTCCCTGAAATACGCCTGAATTGCACGATCCGCAATTTTCATAGGGGGAAACGGATTCTTCATCAAAGGGGTAATTGGCAGTTGTCCCGGCACTTCTGCAGGCATATTCCCACTGGGCTTCCGTGGGCAGGGAAACCTTTTGTTTTGTTTTTTTATTTAGCGCCAGGATAAAATCTTGAACCTCATCAAAAGACACATTTTCAACCGGGCGATCAGGATTATCGGAAAACCGGGAGGGATTTGTTTTCATGACCCTTTTCCACTGTTCCTGTGTTATTTCATATTGTCCTATCCAAAAACCATCCATACACACCCTGTGGGAAGGATATTCATCTTTTTCACATTTCTTTGCCTGCGGATGACACCCCATCCAATAACACCCCCAGGGAATAAAGATAAACGATATGCCTGAAAATGGTTCGGTGTAAACATCCCCTCTGGTATGCTTTAAAAATTTCACATCATCAAAAACATCTTCACATTTTCCGGAATAGCGCCATAATTCAAGATCTCCCCAGAGCTTTTCAGCCTGTTTCGATCCTTTATCATATGCTTTTTTGATCCAGCATTTGGCCTTAAAGGGATCTTTTAATGTTTCTTCTCCGAAAAAATATGACCGACCAAGGTCACACATGGCATCGACATCACCCTTTCGGGCTTTCACCAGCATTGACTCCAAATTCCTTTCTTCCCCAGCAAAACCCATTGAACTGAAAAGTATAATCAAAAACAGCGCCTGTCTTACGATTTTCATATTACCCCCATAAAATTTATTCCAAAACAGTATGAACCGGGCGTCTTCCTGTCAAGAAAAAGAATATCTGTTGAATTTCAATTTAATTCCTTTTCAATTTACCGGGATTATAGTATCTTTTCAAGAATCTGATAACATGCATTAAATAAAATGAATTCAATGTCCTGATAATAATTAACCAACCGCTTGGTTTGGCTTCAGCATCTGTAAGCAAAACCGAAGGACAAAAAAGGAGGAAAACATATGGCCAGCTTGAAAGGAACAAAGACCGAAAAAAATCTGTTAACTGCATTTGCCGGTGAATCCCAGGCCAGAAACCGATACACCTATTTTGCAAGTGCGGCAAAAAAAGAAGGTTATGTTCAGATTTCTGATATTTTTTCAGAAACTGCGGATCAGGAAAAAGAACATGCCAAACGATTCTTCAAATTTCTTGAAGGAGGAGAAGTTGAGGTTACTGCAGCTTTTCCTGCCGGTGTCATCGGCTCAACCCTTGAAAACCTGAAAGCAGCTGCAGCAGGCGAAGAATATGAATGGACCAAAATGTATCCCGGTTTTGCAAAAATAGCCAGAGAAGAAGGCTTTGAAGCCGTAGCCATGGTTTTTGAAATGATTTCCGTGGCGGAAAAGCAGCATGAAAAAAGATATAGAGATCTTGCTGCCAATGTTGAAAAAAACCGGGTGTTTAAAAAAGATAAAAAAACAAAGTGGCGCTGCAGAAACTGCGGGTATGTCCATGACGGCGAGGCAGCCATAGAAATGTGCCCGGCCTGTGCCCATCCGCAGGCTCATTTTGAAGTTCTGGCTGAAAACTGGTAAAAACACCTCATTTCCAGAATTATCTCAAGGGGCAACCTACTTTTTCTCACAAGAAAAAGGTTGCTCCTTATTTATTTTGACAGGTATTGATTAATTGACAAAGATTGATTAACAACATATATTTACTGGGAATTTTTAACCTTATATATAGATTAGGACGATTATTATGACAGAAAATATTATTGAACTTAATGATGACTCTTTTGAGAAAATCGTTCTCAAATCAGATAAACCCGTAATGGTAGATTTCTGGGCCCCCTGGTGCGGACCGTGCAAGGCCATTGCACCCACGATCGATGCCCTTGAAAAAGAATTCGGTGATAAAATGACTTTTGTGAAAGTGAATGTTGATGATAACCCCATCAGCCCCAGCAAATATGGTGTCCAAGCCATACCCACTCTCCTTTTCTTTAAAAATGGAGAGATTGCCGATCAGATTACGGGCATGGTTGCGAAACAAAAACTTGAGGAAACCATTAAAAGTGTCCTTTCATGAAAAGGAAAGCCAATGATTAAGACCGACTATGATCTTGTTATAATCGGCGCAGGGCCCGCCGGCCTTACTGCCGGTATTTATGCCGCCAGGGCGAGAATGAATGTTCTCCTTCTGGAAAAAGCGGCTCCGGGAGGCCAGATTCTGATCACGGACTGGATAGAAAATTACCCGGGTTTTCCTGAAGGCATTTCAGGGTATGATTTATCCGAAAAAATGAAAATCCAGGCTGAATCACTCGGATTGAAAATAGAACCGGTTGAGGTTCACTCTCTTAATCTGAACGGAGCGGCTAAAGAAATCGTTTTACAGAACAGAACGATTACCTCAAAAAGTATTATCATCGCCAGCGGCGCATCTCCAAAGAAACTGGGAATCGGCGAGGATAAATTTTTCGGGAAAGGCGTTTCCTTTTGCGCCACCTGTGACGCTCCCTTTTTCAGGGATAAAATCGTTGTTGCCGTGGGCGGCGGAGACACGGCCGTGCAGGAGTCTATTTTTCTGACAAAATTTGCAAAAAAAGTCTATCTCGTCCATAGAAGAAATGAGCTTCGCGCCGCAAAAATACTTCAGGAACGTGCCCTTAAGAACGAAAAAATTGAATTTATCTGGGACAGTGTTATAACTGGTCTGGAAGGTTTTTTCGGGGTGGAAGGGGCAAAGATAAAAAACCTGAAAACAAATGAAGAAAAAACCATAAAGGCCAATGGCTGTTTCATCTGGGTTGGAATTTTGCCCAATACCTCTTTTTTAAATGATTCCGTTAAAACAGATGAATTCGGCTTTATCATGGCCGATGCAAAAATGCAGACCTCTGTGCCGGGTGTGTTTGTAGCCGGAGATGTCAGAGATACCCCCTTAAGACAGATTGCCACTGCTGTTGGAGACGCCGCTATCGCTGCGGTTTCAGCTGAACATTATATTGAGAATTTATCATGATGAAAAAATTATTCCTATCCTTTATTGTTTTGATGTTTTGTGGATGCTCTCTTTTTGAAACATCACACGAGATGAATCGAAATGCTGAAGAACTTGTTTCAGAAGGATCTTCGGCCTTTATGGATAAAGATTATAAAACAGCAATAAAAGCCTATACCAATCTGAAAGACTGGTATCCGTTCAGTAAATATGCCAGCCTTGCAGAACTTAAAATAGCTGATTCCCATTTTTATCTTGAAGCCTATGATGAGGCTATCCTCGCCTATGAAGAATTTGAAAAAATGCATCCCAGAAACGAAGCAGTCCCCTATGTTATCTACCAGATAGGGCTAAGCTGGTTTAATCAGCTGGGAACTGTTGACAGGGATCATACCCCTGCCCTGAACAGCCTGACCCAGTTCAACAGATTAATCGACCAGTTCCCTCAAAGCGAATATTCACAAAAAGCAAAGGAACATATTGCAAAATGTACAGCCAACCTTGTGGGGCATGAGCTTTATGTCGCCAATTTCTACATGAGGACAAAAAAATATGCTGCTGCACTGAAACGATATGAAGATATAGTAGAGAAGTATCCGGGTTCAAAAGAAAGCAAAGAAGCCCTGGCAAAGATCCCTGAATGTAAAGCCCTGGCAGATAAAGAAAAATAATCTCTTTACATTTATATGATAATGATATATTAATTCCGGGTTATTTTGTTTGTTAAAAGATTTTTCTTTTTAGGAGTATAAAAATGTCAAAAGAATGTGCAATCTGTGGAAAAAGCCCCATGGTCGGCAACAATGTGAGTCATGCTCATAATTTAAACAAAAGAAGATTCAACCCAAACCTTCAGAAAGTCCGTGCTTTTATCAAAGAAGGCTGCATCAGAAAAATCAACGTGTGCACAAGTTGCATTAAAGCAGGAAAAGTGACAAAAGCAGCTTAGCTTTTCTTGTCTCATATTTTCAGGTAATTAAAAAATTCTGGTTCGGGCTGTTGAATTTAACAGCCCGAACTTTTATTTTTCAAATCCATTCAAAGAATTTTGGATGCAAGTTCCGCCAGCTCTGACCGTTCACCTTTCTCAAGATTGACATGGGCATAAACTTTCTGCCCCTTCATTTTTTCAATGATAAAGGCAAGCCCGTTTGTCTGGCTGTCCAGATAGGGGTGATCGATCTGAAAAATATCTCCGGTAAAAACAATCTTTGTCCCTTCTCCCGCTCTTGTGATGATTGTCTTGACTTCGTGGGGTGTCAGGTTTTGGGCTTCATCCACAATAAAAAACACCTTTACAATGCTTCTGCCGCGGATATAGGAAATCGGTGTGATCACAATTTTCTCTTCTTCCAGCAGCTGCCTTATCTGCTTTGAATTTGTATTGTTTTCATTAAAATGCGCCTGAATTACGGAAAGATTATCATATAAAGGCTGCATATAAGGGTCCAGCTTTGAGGCCACATCCCCTGGAAGGAACCCGATATCCTTATTGCTCAAGGGAACAACAGGCCTTGCAATAAAAATCTGGCGGTAAAGGTGCTTTGTTTCAAGGGCTGCTGCAAGCGCCAGGAGTGTTTTTCCGGTTCCGGCCTTTCCAGAAAGGGTTACAAGAGGGATGTCAGGATTCAGCATGGCATTTAAGGCAAAGGTCTGTTCCGAGTTTCTGGGTTTAATCCCATAACAGGTTCTGGGCTGGACCCGCTTCAGGGTCTGGGTGGTCTCGTCAAAAATTCCCAAAGCGGATTTTGAGCCGTTTTTAATGATGAAATTTTCATTGTTGAAAATCTTTTCTTTGATACCCAGTCTTGAAATATTCATTTCACAGGGTTTCTGATAGAATTCGTCCAGAAGATCTTCCCTGACGTCATCAATCACCTTAAGGCCCGTGTACATGTCAGAGATGTTTTCAACATATTTGGAATGGTAGTTTTCCGTTTTCAAGCCTATGGATCGGGCTCGTAACCTTAAGTTAACGTCTTTGGTTACAAAAATAACATTCTTAAAATCATGTTTTTTGGAAATGCTGTAGGCAATATTTAATATTCTGACATCCGGTGTAATGATATTGAAATTGTTCCGGATCTTTTCATCCAGGGGAACCTCAAGCAGTATGGATATTTTTCCATTCCCTCTGTCAATCTGCGCTCCGCCGTTTAGCATCTTATCACCGGACAAGGCATCAAGCGTTCTTAGAAAGTCCCTGGCATTGCAGTTAATGACATTGTTGCCTTTTTTAAACTTGTCCAGTTCTTCAATGACCGTGATGGGGATAAATATATTATTGTCCTTGAACTGATGAATACAGCCGCTGTCATGGAGAATTACATTGGTGTCCAGAATAAAATTTTTTTTCACGGGCATCCTTTCGCTTAACCTATTCCTCCCTGAAAATTCTTTTCACATCCGTTACTTTTTTAACTTTCCGGATATCAGACATGATTTTCCGAAGCTGGTCCGTTCCTTCAACCAGGACAGTAAAATAAAACAGCCCAACCCCGGTTTCCAGAGTTTCGGTTCTTGCATTCAGAATATTGGACTTTTGCTTGCTGATAACATAGGCAATATCTGCCAGGAGACCGAACCTGTCCTCTGTCCGGACTTTAATGCTGGCAGGATAGGATTCTTTGGTATCATCACTCCACTGGACTTCAATCTGACGTTCCACGCTCATGGTCAAAACATTTGAACAGCGCCTTCTGTGTATGGTCACCCCTTGACCCTGGGTGATATACCCGATAATGGGATCTCCGGGAAGAGGGTTGCAGCATTTTGAAAACCGGACAAGAATATCATCAAGCCCTTTGACAATAATGCCCGTGCCTTCTTTTTTGGTTGTTTTTTCTGAAAATTTCTGGGTGACTGCGTCTTCTTCCTTTGGATCTTGTCTTTCAAAATCCGGCAGGGCCTTATTGAGAACCTGAAGGGGAGTAAATTTACCAAAACCGACCTGGGCAATCAAATCATCGACGGTTTTAAACCCATAGCTGTCAGCAACTTTTTTTATCTCCCCTGACTTGATCAGGGCATTAAAATTCTGATTTCTTTTTCTAAAAGTTTTTTCACACATCTCACGGCCCAGCGTATAGGACCTTTCCTTTTCCCTGGCATTGATCCAGCCGCGGATTTTGGCTTTTGCCTTTACCGTTTTTACAAAACCAAGCCAGTCAGGGCTTGGTGTATGCCCCTTTGCGGTTATGATTTCAACCGTATCGCCGGTTTTCAGCTGATGGGCAAGAGGAACAATCTTTCCATTCACCTTGGCGCCTGTGCATTCTGCTCCCACTTCCGTATGGATCAGAAATGCGAAATCTACGGGTGTGGCTTTTTTAGGAAGGGTTTTAATCTCTCCGGTGGGAGTGAAAACATAAATTTCATCGGGATAAAGATCTATTCTGACATTTTCCAGGAATTCATCCGGATCATTATAATTTTCCTGGTTCTCCACAAGCTTTCTGATCCAGGCAAACAAGAGGCCTGTGTCTTCGTCTATCTTGGCTCCTTCCTTGTAACTCCAGTGGGCTGCAATGCCGGATTCAGCAACCCTGTCCATTTCCCAGGTCCGGATCTGGATTTCCACCCGGTCTCCCTTGGGTCCCACCACGGTGGTGTGAATGGACTGGTACATATTGGGTTTTGGATTGCCTATATAATCCTTGATTTTATAGTAAATCGGCTTCCACATGGCATGAATGGCTCCCATGGCGGCATAACACTGGGGAACCGTGTCCAGAATAATCCTGAAGGCAACAATGTCGTAGATCTCGTTGAATTCAAGATTCTGGGATATCATCTTCTGATAAATGCTGTAATGCTGTTTGTACCGGCCCTTGATTTCACACTCAAGATCCATCTCCTTCATTTTTTCTTTAAGCTTTTCATTGACATCCCGGATATACTCTTCTTTTTCATCCCTGGCCCTGTTCACTAGAGCATCAATGCGCTCATATTCATCCCGCAGGGTATAATAAAATGCGATTTCCTCAAGCTCGTATTTCATCCAGAAGATGCCGAGACGGGCGGCAATGGGAGCATAGATATCCAGGGTTTCCTGGGCAATGGCTGCCTGTTTCTCAGGATTGTCGTGGTATTTCAGGGTCCGCATATTATGAACCCTGTCTGCAAGCTTGATCAGCACCACCCGGATATCATCGGCCATGGCAAGTATCATTTTTCTTAAACTTTCAGCCTGACGGGCAGCCTTGGTGCCGTGAGGAAGAATGGACAGCTTGGTTACACCTGAAACAATGCGGGCAACCCCAGGACCGAACATTTCCTCAATATTTTCTTTTGTGGTTGGCGTGTCTTCAATCACATCGTGCAGGAGGGCCGCGGCAATACTCTCCATATCCATTTTCATGTCTGCCAGAATATCTGCCACCTCCAGGGGGTGGGAAAGATAGGGTTCACCGGAAAGCCTGACCTGGCCTTCGTGAACCCTTGCAGAATAAATATAGGCACGGTCGATAATATCGGAATCCCCGCCAGGATTATATTCGTAAATTTTATCCAGTATGTCGGTGATTCTGATCATAGGTGAAAATTAATATGCTTTTGCAAAAAGTACCCGTCTTGAGCTTGCGCTGCTGCAATAAATACAGCCGCCTTCTTCGGTCGGGCTGTCAAAAGGGATGCACCGGATGGTAACGGACAAATCTTTTTTAATCATTTCCTCACATTTGTCCGATCCGCACCAGTGGGCCATGACAAAGGCTCCGTTATTAAACCCGGAAGCCTTTTGAAATAATTCATAAAATTTATTTTTATCATCCATCTCAAAGGTATTTTCTTTCTGATAAAGGATGGCCCTGTTGAAAATGGATTCCTGGATATTGTCCAGGATTCCTGCGATCTCACTGATAAATGACTCCCGGTTCAGGGATTGCTTTTTTGAGGATGGCTCATCTCTTCTGGCCATGAAAACACAATTTTTTTCAATATCCCTGGGGCCCAGTTCAATACGGACCGGAACTCCTTTTTTAACCCATTCCCATCCCCTGGCACCGCCCATATCCCGGTCATCCAGTTCAACCCGTATCTTCTGACCATGGAAGAGTTTTGCTTCCAAAGCATCCTTCAGGCTCAAGGCACTTTCCAGTATGCTTCGACGGTCTTCATCTTTTTTAAAAATCGGCAGAATCACCACATGGGCCGGTGCCACCCGGGGCGGCAGCACAAGACCGTCATCATCGGAATGCACCATGATCATCCCGCCGATCATTCTTGTGGATGATCCCCAGGACGTGGTCCAGGCATAGGCTTCCTGGCCTTCCTCATTCTGGAATTTGATTCCTGACCCTTTGGCAAAATTCTGGCCCAGAAAATGGGAGGTTCCTGCCTGGAGCGCTCTTTTATCCTGCATCATGGCTTCAATGCAGGTGGTATCATCGGCGCCGGGGAACCGTTCCGACGGGGTTTTACTTCCCCGGATCACGGGCATGGCCAGGTATTCTTCAACAAATTTTGTGTACACATCCAGCATGAGCAGGGTTCTTTCCTTTGCTTCCTGTTCGGTTGCATGGGCAGTATGGCCTTCCTGCCATAAAAATTCACTGGTCCTTAAAAACATCCTTGTCCGCATCTCCCACCGCACAACATTGGCCCACTGGTTTAAAAGGATTGGAAGATCCCTGTAGCTGTTGGTCCATCTTGCCATGGACTCTCCAATAATGGTTTCCGATGTGGGGCGGACAATCAGGGGTTCTGCCAATTCTCCGGCAGGTTTTAAGCCGCCTTTTCCGTCCGGTTCAAGCCTGTGATGGGTGACAACGGCACATTCCTTGGCAAACCCTTCCACATGCTGGGCCTCTTTTTCCATATAGCTTAAAGGGATGAACAAAGGAAAATAGGCATTTTTAACCCCTGTTTCCTTGAACAGGGCATCCATGAGATGCATCATATTCTCCCAGATGGCATAGCCCCAGGGTTTGATGACCATACATCCCCTGACCGGTGAATTTTCAGCCATATCGGCCGCTTTTACCACTTCCTGATACCAGTTAGGATAGTCTTGTTCCCGTGTCGGCGTTATTGCTGTTTTTTCAATTTTTGCCATTATTATCCTCCGAATTCTTCGTCATATTATCAATTTCATCCAGCAACTGATCCACAAGTTTATCCTGGTCTATTTTCCGGATCACTTTTCCTTTTTTAAAGAGAATCCCCTTGCCGTCACCGCCTGCGATCCCAATATCCGCTTCCTTTGCCTCACCAGGACCGTTTACAACACAGCCCATAATGGCAACTTTAATCTTAGAAGACCTCTCAAGTAAAGCATTTTCTACTTGTCCGGCAATTTTAAAAAGATCAATGTTGCACCGCCCGCATGTGGGGCAGGAAATCAGCTCCGGCCCCAGGCTCCTGATCCCGAGAGCCCTTAATATCTCATACCCTGTCCGGATTTCTTCAATGGGGTCCCGTGTTAAAGACACCCTTATGGTGTCACCGATTCCTTCGGCCAGGAGCATACCTATGCCAATTGCGGATTTGGTAATCCCGGCATAAAGGCCGCCTGCTTCGGTCACCCCCACATGGAAGGGAACGTCAGTCAGAGATGATAGAAGCCGATACGCACGAACCGTTCTTGAAACATCCGAAGCCTTTAGGGATACCTTGACATCATGGAAATCAAGGTCTTCCAGAATCCGGATGTTTCTAAGCGCACTTTCCACCATGGCCTCGGCAGTTGTTCCGAGACGCACTTCAATCTCTTTTTCAAGGGAGCCTGCATTGACCCCCACCCGGATGGAAATATGATGTTCCTTTGCGCAGGCTACAACCGCCTTGATCTTTTTTTTTGCTCCGATATTACCGGGATTGATCCTCAGTGCGTCTGCACCGGCCTTTGCCGATGCAAGGGCCAGCCTGTAATCAAAATGGATATCCGCAATCAGGGGAATGGTGATCTCCTTTTTTATCTTCTCAAGGGCAAAGGCGGCCTCCATATCCGGGACTGCCACGCGGATGATTTCACATCCGGCCTTTTCAAGGCCCTTGATCTGCCTGACCGTGGCAGCAACATCCTGGGTCTTTGTATTGGTCATGGATTGAACCGAAATGGGGGCGTTTGAACCTATCTTAACCTTTCCAATGCTGATCTCCCGGGTCTTTCGTCTTTCCTGAACAATAGACATTTTTTGTCACCTTTAAAAATTAAAGCTAAAAAAAGGTGTATCCGATTTGTCAACCTGGGATCCACCGCTTTCTGGCCTTCAGAATATCAAAGCTCTTCCTTTAATTCAAGGTAACAGTTCTTGTGCTTTTTTGTTTCTCAGTTTTTATTTAATTTTAGACGGGACATCCTGAAAATACCTGGAAAGAAACAAAAGAGACCGGTTCAGATTATCAAGATTAAACACTTCAAGACTCACCACCCCCCTGAAGGTTTCAAGGATATTGTTAATTTTCCTGATTTTTCCTATAGATAAGGTATCAAGTGCTTTGTGATCCTTTTTTTTTGTCCCTGTACCCTCAACACCGTGAAGATGAATCAAGGGAACCCTTGATCTATGTGTTTCAAAGGTTTGAACCAGATCATGGCCGTAAAGGATTTGATGCCCGGCATCCACACAGACCGACAGATGAAATTCTCTGATAAGGGGCTCAATATATGAAAAAGGATAATCAAGGGTTTCAATGGAAATGATTCCAGGATCGGAAATGCCGGACAGAAGAAGAGAAATGCCTTTTCGTGCGGTCGTAATCCAATTTCCCATTTTATTTGGGCTCAACCCATCCTGCCTGATATCCCTGGGCATATCCAGATGAAGGGTATGGGTGGATGGATGCAGCGGCGCAAACCGCTCAATGACTCTTAAATAAATGTCTGCAGCCGCCTGTCTTTTTTCAGAGCATTCACTGGCAAGGCTTATATCGGTAGGCAGGTGTATATTATAGGTCAGGTTCAAATCCCTGGATAAGGATAAAAGTGTTTTTACATCCTCTTTTGAAGGAAGCACCTCCTGGGGAAGGCTTTCAAAAACAAGAAGTTCTATTTCATCAAAAAAAGGCCCTAGCTTAATAACGTTGGGAATGATATGATCCGGAACAATAAAAGAAGTTGTCCCTATCCTGAAAAACCTGGGAAAAAGTATGGATTCCGTTGATTCTATGCCGGACACCCTTTTTGATCCAGAATTTGCCGGATGGTTTTTTCAAGGGCCATGATTTCAAAGGGTTTTTTCAAATATTTTTTTGCAGATCTGATAACCGGGTCTTCAAAATGGTTTTTATCGTGGCCTGAAGAAATGATCACCTTGACATCCGGGTCAATTTTCAGCATTTGCCTGAATAATTCCCTGCCCGGCATTTTGGGCATGATCATATCCAGCAATACAACATTCACAGCACTGAAATTTTCTTTGAACAGGAAAAGTCCTTCCTCGCCGTCACCCGCCAGAATAACCCGGTATCCAAAATCTTCCAGGGCTCTTTTCACGGATTCCCTTACAGAGACATCATCATCTACAACCAGGATGGTTTCACTCCCACCCTGAATGGCATCGGCTGTTTCTTCAGGCAGACCGCAGGTATCTTCCGCCTTTGGCAGAAAGATATGAAAAACGGTACCCCTGCCGGGAGCTGAAGTCACTTCGATATGGCCGTCATTCCGCTTTGTGATGATATCCTTTACCATGGCAAGACCAAGTCCCTGGCCTTTGTTCTCCGGACCTGTCTTGGTTGTAAACAAAGGGTCAAATGCTTTTTCAAGAACGTGTTCAGACATGCCGGTTCCGGAATCCTCGAACAGGAATTCATGATACTCGCCCTTTAAAAGATGTTTCAATTCCGATCCTTTTCGTATTTTTGGATTAACACTCAACCGGATATAATCCCCTTTTTTCAATCCTTTTTCTTCAATGGCATGAACTGCGTTGGTGGCAAGATTCATTAAAACCTGGTGGATTTCATTGATATCGGCACAAACAAAAACCCGGCCTTTTTCAATATCAAGTTTTTTTTCAATCAATTTATCCGTTGTTTTCTCCAACAGAAAAAATACTTCCTCAGCAACAATGTGAATATCAATATTTTCTTTCGGGAAAACTGCCTGGCTGGATAGATTCTGGAATTGTTTTACAGTAGCAGCACCCCTTTTAACCGAGTTAATAATATTCTGGATATAGGTTTTCTGGGAGGGTGAAAAATTATCATCGGTCAGGCTCAGAATATTCAGATACGCCATGATCCCGGAAAGGATATTGTTAAAATCATGGGCCACCCCCTGGGCCAGCGTTCCCAGAGAATCCATTCGCTGCCGCTGACTGAGCTGTTTTTCAACCAGGGAGAACTGATTCTCAAGCAAAATGAGTTCTTTTTCCAAAAGGCTGATATGACCCACCCTTTGTTCCAGTAATCTGACCTTTTTTTCCAGTTCTTCGTAAGTCGGTTTTGCCATTGTCCTTCTTTTTTCAACCATAAATTTACACCAAGATTATCCTAAAAAACAAAAAGAATAAAGCAGGAAATTAAAAGTGCAGACCATGATGCGGCCATCATCAATCTGCACGCCTGACGAATTTTTTGCCGTCCCGGGTCTTTGAACGCACTGCCGATGAAAGGTTTTTCAACAAGGATACCATGATACACATTGGGGCCTCCCAGCCTGACCTCAAGGGCTCCAGAAAACGCAGCTTCCGGATATCCGGAATTGGGGCTTTTGTGACGCGACCCTTCAGAAAAACCGGTCTTAAACGCCTGGGCGCCCTTCTTAAATGGCGGTAAAAAAGCGCTCAGGCTGATCAAAAGAACTGAAATCCTTGCCGGGATAAAATTGGCCACATCATCTATTTTTGCCGAAGCCCTGCCGAAAAAAATATAGGCTTCGTTTTGATACCCCACCATTGAATCCAGGGTATTGACCATTTTATAGGCCAAAGCAAGGGGGACGCCGCCAATTAAGGCAAAAAACAAAGGGGACAGAAAACCATCCACAAAATTTTCAGCAACTGTTTCTACGGTGGCCCGGGTGATGCCCGGCTCGTCAAGAGCCCCTGTCTGTCTTCCCACAATCATGGATACGGCCTTTCTTGCGCCCTCAATGTCATGGTTTTCAAGGGCCTTAAAAACATTTAAAGCTGCTCTTTCAAGGCTTTTTGATGAAAAACAGAAAAACAACAGAACCATCTGGACTACATATCCAAAAACAGGATGGACATACATTGAAAGCGTGACCACACAAAATGCCAGGACCCATGTGGACAGGATGAGAAAACCGGCAAAGAAAAAACCAGCTGCCAGAAGGTTCCGGGTGATCCGCCTGAACCTGTCTTCAAAAAAAACAATGGCCTTTCCCATATGAACAACCGGGTGGGGCAGAATGTCGGGGTCTCCAAGAAAAAAATCCAGGACAAAGGCGCCAAGGATAACTGCCCAATGAATTTCAACCATTTTCCAGTACCTGCCGGATCAGGGCTGAAAGACGGTCATTGGTTATCTGTTTCTTTAAGGAAAACCTCACATATTGATTGGACAAACCAAAGAAATTGGAGCAGTCCCGGATCAATATCCTGTGCTGGCCGATCTTTTTGCAGAACTCCCCTGACGTCAGGCCCTCTTTCAGGCGGGCCAGGATAAAACAGGTGCTGGAATCAAAAACTTGGATCCCCTTCAGTCTCTCAAGGCTTTTGACAAATCTTTGCCGTTGTTCTTTTACATAGGCCCTTGTTTTTTTAAAAAAGGGTTCAATCTCTTCGGGGTGATTAAAAACATGTTCAATCACGGCCTGGGCCAGGGCATTCACGCTCCAGGGCTGATAATAGAGCATCATTTTTTCAACAATCTTGGGCCCGGCGCTTAAAAACCCTGTACGGAGACCGGGAATCCTGTATATTTTCGACATGGAGGAAAGAACAATGAGATTCTCATATCCTGTTTCAGACACAAGGGAGATGTCTTCGGCATTTTCTACAAAGGGAAGATAAGATTCATCAATAATGAACAGCGTGGTTTTGTGCTTTTTCAGCAGGTACTCGATCTTGTCCTTTAAGATCAGTGTGCCTGTGGGATTGTCGGGATTGCAGATAAATACCGTATCTGCCCCGGCTGCCATCCGGGATAATTCTTCCACATCGGGCAAAAAAGCATTTGATTCCGTTGCAAGACAATGCTCAAACTCAATATGAAACATGAGACAGGCGTCTTTATAATCTGAATAGGTGGGGCCTGCAATCAGAACTTTTTTTGAACAAAGCGCAAGGGGGAGGGTATAGATAAACCATGTGGTTCCGTTTCCCGCCACAACCCGGTTTTCATCAATGCCATAAAACCTTGCAAATCCGTTTTTCATGGGTGCTGCATCCGGTTCTGGCAAGGATCTTATTTTCATTACATTGTTGCAGATGAAGGGTTCGATTGTCTCGGGCGGCCCCAGGGGGTTCAGATTGCTGCTCATGTCAATGATATCTTCAACATCACAGCCGATCTTTTCGGCAAGTTTTCTTTTGTTTCCGCCATGACCTGTAATCATGGAAATTTTCCTTTTAAACGATGGATGCTCCGGCTGCCAGAAACAACAAGGCTTCCATTATCTCATTCATGGCGCCCAGCATATCGCCTGTGATACAATTCAATTTCTTTTTATAAAACCCCAATATGGAAAACAGGGCCATTAAAAATGCAATATTCAAAACCAGGCCCTTATAGCCTAAAAAAATGGAGATGGCCACAGGAATCGCCAGAAACATGAAATCTTTACCGACCAGGGGTTTTTCAAACAGATCAAGCCCGGTCCCGGTATCTTTTCTTCCGTATTTTAGAAATTTTATGCCGAAAATCATGGATGCCCTTGAATAGGAAGGAATGATCAAAAACAGGACAAGGGTCTGAAAGGATGGCATGCCTGTTTTGACAGAAAATATACCGACGGTTTTCACGGCAAGGACACAAACCACGGCCGCAAGGCCCATCATCCCCGTCCGGCTGTCCTTCATGATTTCAAGCATTCTCTCCCTGGGCCTGTGACTGAACATGCCGTCCGCCGTGTCGCCAAGGCCATCCAGGTGAAACGCCCCGGTGATGATCACAAGAAAAAGAACATCCAGAACCGACACCACAGAGGAAGGCCATAAGGTAGACACCATAAGATCAAACACCAAAAGCAGCCCGCCCAAAAGCAGCCCCACCAGGGGGAAAAATCGGATCATGCCCAGGGGAGAATAGGCAACGTCCTTTCCGGCCGGAACTATGGTGATAAATAGAATGGCGGATCTGAAATCCGTAAAAAATTGTTTCATGCCTGGTCTTTTATTGTTTGAAAAAAAATGCCCCGGGCCTCTGGTGTTCCAATTATTTTTTTCTCCTTTAGAAGGGTGCTGATACAGTTATCAACAAGCTCTTTTTCCACCCCCAGGGTGCTTAACAGGTCTTCTTTTGTACAAGGCCGCCGGTGAATGGTTTCAATAATGGCATCCTTGATATCTTCGCGATTTGCCCAGGCTTTGACATTCTTGCCAACCCTTGCAATAATCTCGGTGTTTGAAAAGTTAAAAATTTCTGCCGCCCTTTCAAGATCTGATCTTGATGCAGGTTTGATATCGGTCAGGGTTCCTGGCCTGTCCAGGCTGTTGATCTGAAGTCTGTCCGGGTTGATCCTGTGGATGGCCTCTTTAAGCTCCATAAGATCGGAGGACCCATCATTAATTCCCGGAAGAATCATAACTTCGAGCCAGATCCGGCCCTTGAATTTTCTTGCAAAGGCCTCAATCCCTCTTGCAACCCCCTTTGCATCAAGACCCTTGTGCGGCCGGTTGATCTTTGAAAAAGCCTTTTCAGATACGGCATCGAGAGACGGAAGGACAAGATCTGCCTTTAAAAGCGCTTTGATTACGGAAATATCCGTAATCAAGGTTGAATTGGTCAGCACAGCAACGTTGATACGGGGTCTTTTTAATCTGATATGATCGATCACGTCTCCAAGACAGGAGTTCAACGTGGGCTCCCCTGACCCTGAAAATGTAATATAATCCGGATCAGGATAATGGTCAAAAAAATGATCCAGCTCCCTTATCACATCCTTGAACAAAACATATTCCTTTTGATCAAGGGTGAGTTCCGTGGTTTTTCCGCACTCGCAGTAAATGCAGTCCATGCTGCATATTTTGTGGGTGACAAGATCGATGCCCAGGGATATCCCGAGTCTCCGGGAAGGAACCGGTCCAAAAATATGATGATATTGCATCTTAAATCTTTTCCTTATTTAAAAGATCTCTTCCTCTTTTTTCATCTTCATGCCGGATATTTTCCGGCACCATGCCGCCCCCGGTTCCCCAGACAATATGTGTCGCATTGTCCATGACCAATGAAAGCCCTTTGTCCTCGATATATCCCAACCCTTCAGTGCTACTCAGAAGTCTTGCCGGTCCGGCCATGGATGCCAGAGCCGAAGGCTCCATATAGATCTGTTCAATTTCCATGAGAAGAAAAAGGAGCCTGAACAGATCCTCATCATTGATCGTATAAATTCCGGAAACAATTTTTTGAATGATTTTCCCTGCCAGCTTTGACGGTCTTCCCACTGCCAGCCCGTCAGCCGCAGTGATATTGTCAATGCCCAGATCCTGGACGCAGATCCTGTCGTGCAACCCGGTAACAAGACCCAATAAAACACAGGGAGAATGGGTCGGTTCTGCAAAAAAGCAGTGAACATTGTCCCTGAACACCTGTTTGAGCCCCAGGGCAATACCGCCCGGCCCACCGCCCACGCCACAGGGCAGGTAGACAAAAAGCGGGTGGGAATCATCCACCGTTATATTATTTTTTTCCAATTGTGCCGGCAACCGCAGACCTGCCACAGCATATCCCATGAACAGGTTTTTGGAATTCTCATCATCCACAAAATACATGTCAGAATCAGTCTCAGCCTGTTTTCTTCCCTGATCCACGGCCACGCTGTAATCGGATGGGTGTTCGACCACAACCGCGCCAATGGATCTAAGAAGATCTTTTTTCCATTGCCTGGCCTCAGATGACACATGCACATAAACCTTAAACCCAAGGCGTTTTCCCATGATCCCGATACTCAGGCCGAGATTCCCTGTGGACCCCACACCAATGGCATAGCGTGAAAAAAAATCTTTATATCTCTTTGAATTAAATAGTGCTGCATCATCGCCCGGTTTAAACAATCCGTTTTGATTCGCAAGGGTATGGGCATGTTTCAGGACTTCATAAAATCCGCCCCTTGCCTTGATGGAACCGGATATGGGCAGATGGCTGTCTTTTTTAAGAAAAAGGCTCCCTTGAATTTTTTTTCCCCACAATATTTCCATTTTCTGCTTCATGGCATCAATCCTGACAAGGCCAGATTCTATGATTCCATTTAACTCCCGTGTTTCAGGAAATGCTTCGGAAAGATATGAGGAATAGAGGTCAAAATCGCTGCGGGCCTGGGCTACATCTTTTTCTGATATGCCGAATTCGGATTCCAGGGGTTTCATAAAATTTGAAATGCCGGGATTTCTAAAAAAAACCGGGCGCAAGACAATAATGTCTTCAAGAACCGGAAATTCATTGATCCATTGGTGGATTGCCTTTCCTTGGATGCTCTCTTGTTTCATCTTGATTTTTGTCCTGGCTTTATCTCTATATCGATTCCGGCAATGGTCATGACAACCCTGTCAGAAAGTTTTGCCATGCGCTGATGGATCATTCCGGCAAGGTCTCTGAATTCTCGTGCTGTCCTGTTTTCCGGGACAATCCCCAACCCCACCTCATTGGATACCAGAAAAACAGGGCATTCACAGTTTAAAAGCGCCTTCTCAAATTTTTCAAGAAGTTCAAGAACCCCTGCCGGATCATAGGATTGACATAAAAGATTGGACAGCCAGAGCGTGAGGCAATCGATGAGGATCACACCGGCCCTGCCTGAGTATTCATCTATTTTTTCATGGATCAGGACAGACTCCTCTATGGTATGCCAGTCTTTTCCCCTTTCTTTTTTGTGTTTTTCCACCCTTTTTTCCATTTCCGGATCCAACGGCATGGAAGTCGCAATAAAATATTTATGCTCTTTTGCAGTTCTGTTGGCCTCATCCAGAGCAAAAGAACTTTTTCCGCTTCTGCAGCCGCCAATCACAAAGGTTATATTATTTTTCAAAATCTTAAAATCATCCTTATTAAAGATATGAACCGGGAAAATTTTTTTTTTAAATTTATCTTATTTCTCAAGGTATTGGCAACTTAAAAATCAATTCTCGAATTATGCTTTACATTCGGATTTGATTGATGTACGACTTTTAAAAAATAAATCCCATTTACTTTAATTTATCATGGTAGCTGTTCTAAGGAGTCAGTAATGATAAACAGAAACACGGTAAAAGTCCTCAGCCTGAAACCCGTCACCCGCACAATGTGCTATGAATTCTATACCAAGATCAATACAGAGCTTACCTCATCTGCGGCAATAAGAGAATCCGTCTCCTGGTGGCAGGATGATTCTGAAAAACTGAACAGCCTCTGGTGGGTGTTGAACTATTATTCCGACCGGCTTGATCCGGACAGGAATTTAAGGGCTTTTGTCGAAAACCATCTTGATTCTCTTGCAAAAAGAAAACAGGTTTCAGTTCAAATATAAACTAATTTTTCAAATTCTTTGCCGGCTTATACCCCATCAGTGTTGCGTATCATTTCCAGCACCCCAGATATCAATAATTTTTGTATTTCCAGGATAATCAACAGTCCTGTAATGGGTGATACCGGACAGCTTTCCAGTAATTTTACCCAGCCGGACAGCCTGAGATTTTATGGAATGGACATTTCTCTTCTCAGCCTGCCGGAATTCAGATCCCATGAGCAACAATTCAGAATATCCCAGGATGGCCTGTAAGGGTTGATTCATCTCGTGGCAGACAGCTCCGGCCATTTCAAGCACCCCCTGAAGCCTTTCTTTCTCAACTTTTTCCTTTTCAATGGCTTTTCTTTGAGAAATATCCGTAAACGTAGCAATGGTCCAGGCCATTGGATTTTGATCATCCCCTGAATTCAGGCGAATATAGACGGGAAAAGGGGTCATGTCTTTTTTTACAAGCTCAACCTCATACTCTGCTTTCCCTTTCAAGGACAGGCCATTAAAAATTTTTTTTCCGGATCGTTCAAAATCATCGTCATTTAAATAAATCATCCGGGTACTATGATTTTCAAAATCCAGTGTTGATTCATAGCCGAAAAGGCGAACCATTTCATTGTTAACCCATTTAAAAATCCGGTTCTGTACCAGAGCGATCCCGACAGGCAAAAATTCCAGGATTTTTTCCATTACATGACCGTGTTCTGCCAGCTTCTCTTCCGATTCTTTCCTTTCAATGGCAAGCGCAATATGTCGGGAAACAGAATTCAATAAATCCAGGTCTTCTCTCTCATAGGCAGATGCCGAAGTATAGTTTTGAATTACAATAACACCTTTTACCCTGTCGTTGATAATCAGAGGCACCCCCAGCCATATTTTGCTCACAGTTCCGGAGGTTTTTAGTTCCAGGCCATGTGAAAGCCTCAAGACATCCCCTTCATAAAAAATCATGGGGCTTCTGTTTTGAATAACCAGTCTTGTGGAAGAGGGGGTTTTGCTGAAATCAAGGATTTCTTTTGGGTCATTAAATTTTTCATCCACATGATAGGGGAAGGTAAGAGAATCCTTTTTTTCATTATAAAGGGCAATATAAAAATTATCCACATTCAGAATTTCATCCAGGCTCTGGTGTATCACTTTATAGAGTTCATATAGATTGTGTGTGCTGCTGACTGCCTCTGATATTTTAAACAGAACCTCAATGGTTTTTCCCGGATTACGCTTTTTTTTTAAATTTTCAGATCTATTCTGTTCCATTCATGCCCTGTCACATATGAAAAACTCTGTGTCTGCCCATATCAAAAATTTTGTATTATTCCATTAACCCTTTTTTTTATCAAGGGATCGCAGAAAGTTGTCAGGCATCCTAAAAATTTTTCTCTGTATAAATCTGTTGAAATGAACTCTTGTGAATGGTAAAGGCATTTCCTATACTTGTTTATTGTTCTATTTTTAAAAACCAGATCATCCCCGGAGAGACTCCATGAGCCAAAACAAAATAAAAATTGCCCTTGTGACAGGAGCAGGAAAAGGAATCGGCAGAGCCATTGCCGTAAAATTCGCCCAACAAGGCATATTTGTCTATATCAATTATCTGTCCGACAGGGCATCTGCTGCCCAAACCCTTGAAGACATAACTGTGTGCAACGGGCACGGCGCTTTATTGCCCTTTGATGTGACCGGTTCTGAAGATTCAAGAAAAGCGGTTCAGACCATTGTGAAAGACAAGGGCAAAATAGATATTCTTGTTAATAATGCGGGCATAAGAAATGACGGGCTTTTGGCCATGATGAAGGAAGACTCCTGGCAAAGCGTCATCAATACCAATCTGACAAGCTTTTATAATGTGACAAAACCCGTGGTCAAAAACATGTTGAAAAACAGATCTGGCAGGATTGTGAATGTGACATCCACCGCCGGGCAGATGGGAAACGCAGGCCAGGTAAATTATTCAGCCGCCAAATCAGGCCTTATCGGTGCCACAAAAGCCCTGGCACGAGAGGTGGGAAACAGGAATATCACGGTAAATGCGGTTTCACCCGGATTTATAGAAACACAGATGCTGGATGGCGTGGATATGGACCGGATGCTTGAGACCATCCCGGCCAAAAGGCTCGGCAGACCGGAAGAGATTGCCCATGCCGTTGCATTTTTATGTTCAGAGGAAGCCGGCTATATAAACGGCCAGATCCTTGGGGTAAATGGAGGACTGATATAGGGAAAAAGACTATATGGTCTTGTCCAGTATCTTTCTCAAGGCCCTGGCAAATTCATTCAGAGAAAATGGTTTCTGTATGAATCCGTGACATCCCTGGTTCAGGAATCCTTCGATTTTATCATCAACAGCATAACCCGTGGATATCAGTATCTTTGCATCAGCCTTTATGTCCTTGATTTCCAGGAATGCCTGTTTCCCATCCATTCTCGGCATGATCAGGTCAAGCACAACCAGTGAAATCTGGTCTTTATAGGTTCGGAATATCTCAACGGCCTCCAATCCATTTCTTGCAATCAGCGGCTTATATCCGAGCTTGTCCAAAAAATTTCTGCCCACATTTATGATTTCTTCCTCATCATCCACCAAAAGGATGGTTTCAAATCCCTTCTGCACCTTATCAAATGGGCGAATTTCATCTTTTATCTCTTTAACATCAATGGTATTGGAAGCGGGCAAACAGATGTGAAAACTTGAACCCTTTCCTTTTTCGCTCTCCACAAGAATAAAACCCTTATGGTTTTTTACGATTCCAAAAACTGTTGACAGGCCAAGTCCCCTGCCTTTTTTATCATTCACTTCTTTTGTTGAAAAGAACGGATCAAATATTTTTTTCTGAATTTCCATATCCATGCCGATGCCTGTATCTTTTATCGTGACCTTGATATACCGCCCGGGTTGAACTTCAAAAGGATAAGGATGGCCCTCATCAATATAAATATTCTGAGTGGCGGCAAAAATCTCTCCAGGACCGGGCAGGGCCTGGGAGGCATTGATTAAAAGATTTAAAAAGACCTGCTCAAGCTGGCTTTGATCTGCATCCACAAGATGAAGTTTTTTTTCAAAGTCTTGGTGAATAGTGAGGTCTTTTCGGGTGGGTTTGAAAATTTCCAGAGCCATGGCAATGAGCTCATTGACATTCAATACCGAGATCCGGTATTTCCCCCCCCTGGCAAACCCAAGCAGCCGGCTTGTCAACTCTGCTGCTGTTTTTACAAGCCGGTGGATATGTCTCGAGTGGGCAGCCACTTTTTCAACAGCTGACAGATCAATCTGCATTAAAGACAAATGCCCTTGTATCCCCATCAGAATATTATTAAAATCATGGGATATCCCGCCTGCGAGAACCCCTATGGCTTCCATTTTCTGGGCCTGCTGAAGCTGAATCTGAAGCAGCTTGAGTTCGGAAATATCCGTAACAATGACAATGACGCCTTTTGAGGGATCATTTATATCCAGTCTTGACGCCCTGATCATGCAGGTCAGGGTCGTACCCTCTTTTCTTAAAAGCCTGGTTTCCAGAAGACTGCTTCCGAACCTTTCCAAATGGGAATTCAGATCAATTCCAATTCTTTCATATTCCTTTTGGTCCACAAAAAGAATTCGCACATGTTTCCCTTTTAAGGACTCAGGTTCATATCCCAGCATGGTGTGAAACACATTGTTGGTCCAGCCAAGAATACTGCCTTTGACAATCGCCATGCCCACAGGTGAAGAATCAAGGATGATTTTCATTTCTTCGGGGACCAGGTTCTGATCATTTACATCAAATAGTTTTTTATGCGATGCCAAGTCGCTGGTACAGACTTCGATATCATTTCCCTGATAATCATTATTCATATAATAAGCCTGCTGGTGATTTCATAATTTGACTGCCTACCGACTTCTTGATAAGTATAGCAGAAATTTAAAATTAATATAAGAAAAGAAAAAAAGAATGCAAAAAAAAATCAACCCTTTTTTTAATCAATATGCCCCGGCCGCAGCAAGCGGCCTTTTGCTAACACTTTCATTTCCAAAGGCCGGGCTTTCCTGTCTTGCCTTTTTTTCTCTTGTCCCATGGCTCATCTCTCTTCCATCCCTGACACTGAAACAATCTTTTAACAGTGGTTTTATTGCTGGTGTTTTCCATTTTATTACACTGATCTACTGGATTGTCCCAACCGTCCATATTTACGGAGGGCTTCATCTCATCCTGGCTATCGCCACCCTGGTCCTTCTGTGTTTCTATCTTGCCCTTTATCCTGCATTCTTTGCCTTTATCCTGAAAAAAATCAACCCAGGTCCTTATTTAACACCAATTCTGGCAGCCTGCCTCTGGACAGGCCTTGAATACATCAGAACCTATGCATTTACAGGATTTTCCTGGGGAAGTCTGGGTTACAGCCAGTATTCAACTCTCCTTTTCATCCAAATTGCAGACCTTTCAGGGGTTTACGGGGTTTCATTTCTCATTGTACTCATTAATTATTTTTTTTTGGATCTCTTTACCATGATACGAAAAAAAGAGGAAAAAAGGCCCGTTATTGTAATGTTTTTCACCGCTGTCCTGGTTTTATCCGCTCTATTTTACGGCAGACAGCGGATTTCAACCCTTGACTCATTGATCAGTTCAGCCCCAAAACCCGCCATTGCCGTAATACAAGGTAATATTGAACAGGATCTGAAATGGAGCGATGAATTTAAAAACAAAACCGTTGATCAATACCTCCTTCTTTCAAAAACCACATTAAAAGATGAGCCTGAACTGATCATCTGGCCTGAAACCGCGCTTCCCTTCTATTACGGTTATGAGCGTGCATTGTCCGACCTTGTGGATCAGTGCGTGAGGGAATCCAAAACCAATTATCTGATCGGCAGCCCGGCTTTTAAATCCGACGAAAAAGAAACCCTGTATTATAACCGGGCTTATATGCTCAACCGGTTTTCCATTGTAACTTCAACCTATGACAAGAACCACCTGGTTCCTTTTGGGGAATATGTTCCCTTTGGCAGATATCTGACCTTTCTTGGAAAAATAACAGCCCAGGCCGGAAATTTTTCCACAGGGGATAAATCCTTTGTTCCCCTTGATTTCAAAACGCATAAAACAGGAGTTCTCATCTGTTTTGAAATCCTGTTCCCGAACATTGCCTCAGGGTTTGTAAAAAACGGAGCTGATATCCTTACCACCATTACCAATGATGCCTGGTTCGGGCAAACCTCGGC
The DNA here is from genome assembly GCA_964619205.1 of uncultured Desulfobacula sp. Classification (GTDB taxonomy): domain Bacteria; phylum Desulfobacterota; class Desulfobacteria; order Desulfobacterales; family Desulfobacteraceae; genus Desulfobacula. The sequence continues at coordinate 537,289 of CAZUDE010000001.1, forward strand.
TCCCCTCCAGCATTTCTCCATGGCTGTATTCAGGGCGGTTGAAAACCGGCGATCTGTAGCCAGGGCGGCCAATACCGGAATTTCAGGCTTTATCGATCCCAGGGGAAAAATCCTTGAAACAACTCCATTGTTTGCAGACAGGGCCATTACAAGGCAGATTCCAGCCCTGACCCTTATCAGCTTTTACACGCGGTACGGGGATATCTTTGCTTTCGGTGCCATTGCTTTCTGTCTCGCTTTCATGGTAAAAGGCATAAGACACAAGTTTAGGAGAAATATAAAATGAGCGCAGAAATAAAACAGACCATTCAAACCATTCACTCAAAAGCCCTTAAGCTCAGGGAGTATCTTTGACCTCCCGGTCAAGCAGAACCGTCTCAGGGAACTGGAACACCTGATTTCAAAAGAAGATTTCTGGAATGATGCAGAAAAGGCCACTGAACTGTTAAAAGAACGGACGGTTCTTTCAAATCTGGTGGATACCTTTGAAACCCTTCATAAAGAGATTGAAGACGCTGAAGTCCTTTATGGCCTTTCCCTTGAAGAGTCCGACAAGGAAAGTGAAGCGGAAGTGGCATCACTTTTGGCTGATTTGGAAAAAAAAATAAAAAAACTATCCATTGAAATCACCCTGGATGGTGAAGATGATGCCAGGGGTGCCCTTGTCTCCATTAATGCCGGAGCCGGTGGAACCGATTCCCAGGACTGGGCGGAAATGCTGTTTCGAATGTATACCCGGTGGATCGAAAAAAAAGGATATAAGTCTGAAATCATTGATTACCAGCCCGGCGATGAAGCCGGCATCAAAGGGGTGACCCTTCGCGTGTCAGGCACCAACTGTTTCGGGTTCATGAAGGTTGAATCAGGAGTCCACCGCCTGGTAAGGATTTCGCCCTTTAATGCAGGCGGAAAACGTCAAACATCTTTTGCCTCGGTCTTTGTTTATCCGGAAATAAAAGATGAAATCATCATCGACATTGACGAGTCGGATCTCAGGATCGACGTATTTAGGGCCAGCGGTGCCGGCGGCCAGCATGTAAACAAGACCAGCAGTGCCGTCAGGATCACCCATCTGCCCACCGGCGTCGTGGTCCAATGCCAGCAGGAATCCTCTCAGCACCGGAATCGGGAAATTGCTTTCAAGGTACTAAAATCAAGACTTTACCAGCTTGAAAAACAAAAACAGGATAAAAAAATGCAGAGCCTTCACGACGGCAAAGACGATGCTGCCTGGGGGAACCAGATCCGATCCTATGTGCTTCATCCCTATCGTCTTGTCAAAGACCACCGTACCAATTTTGAAATGGGTGACGTGGACAGGGTTCTCAACGGCGATCTGGACCCGTTTATTGAAGGAGTCCTGTTGTCTTGAAAATTGATCCCATTCTGATCATTGAAAAATTTTATCAGCCCGGAACAAAGGCCTGTGACATCCTTGTCAACCACAGCCGGATCGTGACTGAAAAAAGCCTTGAAATTGCCGGAAGCCTGCCGCATCTGAACCCGGACCTGGAATTTATCCAGACCGCGGCCATGCTGCACGACATCGGTATTTTTCTCACCCGGTCTGAATCCATCGGGTGCTTTGGCAAGGCTTCCTATGTGTGTCATGGGTATCTCGGGCGTGAACTTCTGGATGGGCTGGGACTGCCGCCTGAATATGGACTGGTCAGCGAACGGCACACTGGAGCCGGGATAACAAAGGAAAACATCCTTTTAAACAACCTTCCCTTGCCTCAAAGGGATATGGTCCCCATGAGCATTGAAGAAAAAATCATCTGCGCGGCTGATAAATACCATTCCAAAAACCCCAAATTTTCAAAAAGAAACATCACCACTACAGATGTGATTAAAGAACTTCAAAAAATAGACAGTGAGCATGCTAAAAGATTTACCCTCTGGGCTGAGGAATTCAACCTTTGATCACCAGGGATGGCATCTGTTGAGAAGATTCAGGACAAATTTCTGATGCCTGTCTGTTTTTCATTATCCGGGTTATGAAAAGGAAACCCCGGTGATTTTGGCCACATAATTTCTTGTTTCGGCAGGCATGCGGCTTCTCCGGGAGTCCAGATTCCCCATCCCCCAGTTGTAGGCGGCCAGAGCATGCGGAACGCTTCCGTCATAACGGTCCAGAAGTTTTTTAAGATAGCGTGTTCCTGCCATGATGTTCTCGGCCGGGTCCAGAGGATCGGTCACTCCTAATTCCCTGGCCGTTCCCGGCATGAGCTGCATAAGCCCCATGGCACCTTTGGGAGAAACTGCATCGGGTTTGAAATTGCTTTCCGCCTCTATCACATCCCGGATGAGGCTGGAATCCACACCATAAAGAGATGAGGCTTTTTGGATAATCCCTTCTATATCATGGTCTCCGGAATTGTTTTTATCCGTTTCCACCTTTTTTTCCATCCCCTTATCATCGGTTTGAACCTCCGGCTGCCGGGTTTCTGACACAACCTGTGGAATTCTTGACAAAAGCGGAGCTGCTTTTTCCTGCCTGGGAAGAATCTCTATAAGTGTCTCCATGAAAGAATTCTCAGTAGTGTTTTCCCCTTCGGTATCGGACATGACTCTAAGTAAACTTTCATTCATCTGCTGCTTCATCCTTTGACATAGCTCCAACGCTTTTTGGGCTTTAAAAGCAGACTTTGACTGATCCTGCGGAATGATAGATGATTTAACAGTGTTTTCTGAAACTTTTTTAAGATGACAGAAAAAAGAATCTGACTCGGAAACCCTTTTTTTCGATATTCCGCTATTTTCCGGGGTCTTTCCTGAAACCAGGCGGAGCCCTAATTTATCAACGGGGTCGTCAAAATGAATAGCCATGAAAATCGCTTCTCCTTTAAAATTCTTCTGTTCATTTTATACTATAATCCGCCACGAATAAAGCCGATCGGTTATCCTCTGGAGGATAGGCAGCAAGAAACGTACCGTGATGGCAAAATAAAAAAAGGGCGTTCAGTCAAACCTGAAAGCCCTTGATATATTCTGGTAGGCACGAGCGGACTTGAACCGCTGACTTCTACCGTGTCGAGGTAGCACTCTACCAACTGAGTTACGCGCCTGAATCGTTCTATTCTATTAACAAAACACTTTGTTTGTGTCAAGAAAAACTATCTTTATTGCGGCTGTCCCTTTTTTTCCTCGGGCGGCGATGTTGAACCCACAGGAGGCTGGATCGAAGGGGCCTGATCTTTTTCAATAAACCGGATGGTGACAAGATCATCGGTTACACCTGTAATTTCAAGACCAAACGAATCAAAGGTTTTAAGCATGACGGCATTGGCAAACCGAGATGGTTTGCCTTTATAAAGGATTTCTACTAGGGCGCTGTTTGATCCCATTTCTTTTTGCACCATGCTCGTAATTTCCGGCATATCTTTAAACCGCTGCTTTAATGCGATAAACCTTGGGAGAAAATGATCTCCGGTAAGCTTAAGATCAAAAGCCTGCTCCTTTCTCAAGTTCCGGCTCCAGTATGTATTTATTTTCTCAGTCAGGTCTTCAGCCGACAGCCCGGCAGCCTTGACAAGCGCCTGGGCATTACCCTCCTCATCGGTCTTGCTTTTGGCCACTGCCTGAACCTTTGAACTGACGATTTTATCCCCTGTATTGACATCATATACATCAAGCAGGATTTGTGCATCAAAGGTTTTTTCCTCTCCCATGCGGTTTGTGGCCAGGGATGAGACCGCATGCCCAAAAACAATCATATCCGCCTTCATTTCCCTGCCCAGGGCACGGGCGGCATCAATATCCTCCATTGAGCGAAAAATGATGCTATAAAAAGAAGGGTCAGGGCGCTCCGGACCGTTCCCGATCAGAACAAACCTGTTCTGGATCATTTTTTCGGTAAGGGTCTTTTCCACCAAAGACGTATTGGGAGAGGAATCCTCCCCCCACCAGTGCCTGGGAAGATCATCCAACAGATTTTTCTCAGAAATGAAAAACATGAGGTCTGGTTTGTCTTTTCCGGCATCCAGTATTTTTGCATCAGACAGTGTCTTTTCAAGCATCTCAATATTAACCCTGGATTCTACGGCCACAAGAAAAGCAGATTTATGTTCAATTTCTCCAAGGGATCGATAGGTGATAATAAAATCTGAAGGATGTGACAGAATTTCACTGTACAGATAATCCAGATTGGAGGCCAGAACCTGAGTCGTCAACAGCTCGGAAAGTGCATTCTGAACAGCAGCCCCCAGAGCATCGGATATGGCGCCCTGTTTTGCCTGCTGGATATTATGATTGACAACCATTTTTCTGCCCGTAGTCACGCTGATGAATGTTCCGGAATCCCTTGCAGCAGATGCTGACCCTGTAAGGACCCGGAAGATGATAAATAAAACAATAAAGCCTGTGACTATTTTTCTCTTAAACATCCTTTTACACCTTTCTTTCAATGGAATATTCCGCGATCATGCATAGCAGTTCTCTGGACGGACCATCTTCAAATCCGTCCAGACACCGGATTGCTTTTGCAGCATGATCCTGTGCATATTTACGGGTATAGTCGATTCCCCCATATGTGATCAGTTTTTTCTTGAATTTTTCAAACTGACCCGGGTTGAATGTAACATCTGTAATGACTTTTTCCATCCAGTCCCTGTCTTTGGGTGATGAATGGGAAAGACTGTGAATCACAGGCAGGGTGAGTTTTCCTTCCCGGATATCCGCACCCGGGGTTTTCCCGAGCGCTTCTTTTGTGCCCCCGTAATCCAGAAGATCATCTGCCATCTGGAAAGCCATGCCGGTGTGAAACCCGTATTGCCGTAAGGCGTCCTGTTTTTCTCTTGATGCATCGGCCAGGATGGCCCCGCTCTGGCAGGCGCCCCGGATCAGAACAGCGGTCTTTTTTTCAATGATATCAAAATATTCTGTTTCAGTAAGATCAAGCCTCCCCTTTTTTTCAAGCTGGTCGATCTCTCCCTGGGACATATCCCTTGTGATGCCGGCAATGACGGAAATGATCTCCGGCTTTTGTGTTCTTGCAGCCAGATCAAGGGACAGGGCCAAAAGAAAATCGCCTGTCAGAACAACTTTGGGAACCGACCACTGGGTGTGGGCGGCTTTTTTACCCCGTCTTGTATCTGCCTTGTCCACCACATCGTCATGCAGGAGGGTGGCGGCATGAAGATATTCAAAAATGGTTGAAAAATCTATCTCAAACCCACCGGAATAACCACAGAGCCTTGCACTGTGAATCATCAAAAGGGGTCTTAACCGCTTTCCGCCGCTGAAAAGAAGATGGGAGGCAATCTCTATAACCAGTTCCAGATTGGGGTTCAAATGATGAACAAGAGCAGCTTCAACCTTTTCAAGGTCATCTTTTGTCAGTTCAATGATTCTTTTTTTTAAATCCTCTGTCATGCAAGCTCTCCGGAAATATCATATTCAAATGCATCGGTTATTCTTACCTTAACAAAGGTCCCGGTTTCAACCCCGTCGGCATAAATAAAGGTGACGCCATCCACTTCCGGGGCCTGGAACCCGGTTCTGCCGATATACACCCCTGGTTCCGGATTTTCTTCAACCAGAACCTCATACACTTTTCCAACATGCCCCTCGTTAATGGACTCTGAAATTTTTGCCTGGACTTCCATGATTCGGTCATGGCGTATTTCTGCAACACCGGAAGGGACATGATCCTTTAAAAAATGGGATTTCAAATCGTCTGAATCCGAATAGGTGAACACGCCGAGATGATCAAACCGGATATCCCTGACCAATTTCATCAGGATCTCAAAATCCTCTTTTGTTTCACCGGGGAATCCCACAATCAGGGTGGTTCTCAGGGCCGCGTCCGGGTCAATCCTCTTTATGGTTTCAAACAGGGTATACAGATCCTCTGTGGCATAGGGGCGGCCCATTTTTTTTAATATGCGGGAAGAGGCATGCTGGATGGGAACATCGTAATAGGAGCAGATATTTTTATGATTTTTAACCGTCTGGATCACGGGTTCGGTCAATGTTTCAGGATGGGTGTACAAAAACCTGATCCAGGCATTTTTTCCGTCAAGAGCAGAGGCAAGGCTTGACAGGACATGCTCAAACCCTTGGCCGTCCTTCATGTCCCGGCCGTAATCCGTTGTATTTTCAGCCGTCAGGATAATCTCTTTAACACCCCGGCCGACAAGGTCTTCAGATTCCTTCACAATCTCCATGACCGGCCTTGACCGCTGAAGACCGCGAAGCTTAGGGATAATACAATAGGTGCAGTTGCGGTTGCAGCCTTCCGACACCTTGACATAGGCAAAATGCTCGGAAAGCAGTTGTCTTTGCTCTGAAATATCCTGGAAAGCTCTTTGATTGGGGTCGGGGAAAATGGTTAAATTTTTAATTTTCCTGTTTTCCACTGCATCTGCAATATGTTCGCAGGCTGCCGTACCCAGGAACGCATCAACTTCCGGCAGGGTTTTGGTAAGATCCGGGTCATCCTTATATCTCTCGGCCAGGCATCCTGTGGCGATGAGCCGTTTGCAAACCCCTGTTGTCTTATATTCCGCCATTTCAAGGATAACATCAACAGCCTCATCAGAGGCTGTTGATATAAACCCGCAGGTGTTGACAATGATCACTTCGGCCCTTGAAGGATCATCGGCTATCCTGTGGCCTCTGGCCACAAGCTTTCCCAGCATGATCTCGCTGTCCACCTGGTTTCTGGAGCATCCCAGGGTTTCAAGGAAGATGATCATATGGTTTTGGCCATCAAATCCCCCAGCTGTCTTGAAAATCTTGACGGATTATCAAGCTTGCCGCCTTCGCTGATAACGGCAATATCATAGAGAAGCTCGCTGTAATCCCTCAACACCGGGTTGGTGGTATCGGTTTCAAATATGGTTTTCATTTTTGCCAGAACCGGGTGGCTGACATTGACTTCCATGACCCGTTTCTGTTCCGGGCTCTTCTGGCCTGAGGCCTTGAGGATTTTTTCCATATAGGCGCTCATGCCCCAGGCATCGCCGGACAGACAGGAAACGGAATCCGTAAGCCTTGCAGAAACCACTACATCCTTGACCTTTTCTTCAAGTTTGCCTTTAAGAAAAGAGAGCAGGGCTGAATATTCATTTTTCTTTGCATCATCCACCTTATCCAGGTCCAGATCGCCTTTTTCAGCACTTTTCAGTTTCTTTTCCTTGTATTCAAAAAGGGACTGGGTCACCCATTCATCAATGGGGTCAACCATAAGAATGACTTCATAATCCTTGGCCTTCAGGGATTCGAGAAGCGGTGAATTGATCAGGGAGGTCAGGTTTTCGCCGGTCAGATAATAGATTTCCTTCTGACCTTCCTTCATATTGGCAATGTAATCATCAAAGGTGACATATTTGCCGTCGGATTTTGTTGTTTTGTATCTTAAAAGCGCCGCAAGCTTTTCCTTATTTTCAAAATCCGTTGGAATGCCGGCTTTCAGTGCCTGGCCGAATTCATTAAAAAATTCTTCGTATTTTTGTTTTTCCATGCCTTCCAGTACTGAAAAAATCTGTTTCACCAGGTTTTTTTTGATATTTCTGACCAAGCGGTCTTCCTGTAGGATCTCACGGCTCACATTCAGATTCAGGTCCGGGGCATCCACTATGCCCTGGACAAATCCCAGATATTCAGGCAGAAGCTCTTTACAGTCATCCATGATAAAAACGCGTTTGCAGTATAATTGCATGCCGTGCTTTCGTTCGGGCCGGAACATGTCAAAGGGGGCCTTGGACGGGATATACATCAAAACATCATATTCGGTCACACCTTCAAACCGCTTGTGGATAATTTCCATGGGCTTGTCCCAGTTGTGGCTGATATGTTTATAAAACTCTTCATGCTCTTCCTGTGTTACTTCTTCCTTGGCCTTTGACCAGATGGCTTTTCTGGAATTTAAGGTTTCATCTTTCCGAATTTTTCTAAAGGTATCGCCAATGGGTTTGCCGCTGGAATCCTTGATGATTTCATTTTCAGGAATGGGTTCATTGGCTTCCACATTCATGATAATGGGATAGCTTACAAAATCGGAATGTTTCTTGACAATGTGCCGGATGGTATATTCTTCGGTAAAATCCTGATCGCCTTCTTCTGGATCTTTCAGGAAAAGGGTAATGGTGGTGCCCCGTTTTTCCTTCTCAATCTCCTCAACCGAATAAGATCCTTTGCCGTCGGATTCCCACCGGACCCCCATTTTTTCACCCTGGGTCCGTGTATCAAGCACAACCTTGTCCGCCACAATAAAGGCAGAATAAAAACCCACGCCAAACTGACCGATGAGTTCAGGTGTCAGTAGATTTTCTTTTTTGGAATTTTCAATGGCTTTCATAAAGGCGGCGGTACCGGACTGAGCAATAGTTCCGATGTTTTCGTTGACTTCATCCATGGTCATCCCGATCCCATTGTCCGAGATCTGGAAGGTTTTTTTCTCAGGATCAAGGGTGATCCGGATGTGATAATCATTGTCATCGGAAAACAGTTCCGGCTGAGTCTGCTCTTTGAATCTTGCCTTGTCAAGGGCATCCGAGGCATTTGAAACAAGCTCCCGGACAAAAATTTCCCTGTTGGAATACAATGAATTAATGATCAGGTGCAGCAGCTGCTGAACCTCTGCTTTGAATTTACGCGTCTTTTTTGTTCCCATGTTCACTCCTGTTTTCAAATTTTACCGGTTAATAATTTTTTTCTAAATAATTATGGCAAAATCAAAAATGTCAAGGCGTGGATCACAGCGAGGAGGCAACGATTCCTTTTATCTCTTTCTTTTCCAGGGCAGAAGACGTCCGTCAATAAAGATAAGTCCTGAAAAAATCAGGGCCATGCCGGCAAAGGCGTTCCACCCGGGGGCTTCGCCAAGGACCATCATGCCGAGAAAAATAGCGCTCACAGGAATTAAAAAGGTTACCAGAAGGATATTGGTGGCTCCGGCTCTGGACAACACATAAAAATAGATAATATAGGCAAGGGATGTTGAAACCGCGGCCAGGCCGAAAATAGCAGCCAGGGCGTTGAATGTCGGATGAAGACTCAAGGGGTGTTCAATGATAAAGGCAAGGGGAATCATGATGGTGGCCGAACCTGTCAGCATGCCGGTGGCCACGACCACGGGGTCGATATCCCTGAACCGGCGGCCGAAAATGGCGGCCAGGGAATAAAGCAATGCCGCCCCAAGGACTGCGGCCTGACCCGCGGTTTTCATTCCGATACCATGCAATGTATCAATCCCCATGAGGACGGCAACTCCGGCCCATCCCAGGAGAACACCGGCCAGCCGGTTTTTTGTCAAAGGCTCGTCCCGGGTCAGAAAATGGGCCAGGATAACACTGAAAACCGGGGTGGTCGCGTTCAGGATGGCGGCCAGGCTGGAATCGATATGGGTCTGGCCCCAGGTGATGAGCGAAAAGGGGATAACATTGTTCAAGGCTCCGAGAACAAAAAGGGCACCCCAGGTGCTTATGCTTCTTGGCAGTTTGCGACCCGTGATCATGACAAATGACATCAGAAGGAAGGCTGCAAGCCCCACCCGGCAGGCCACTACGGTCAAGGGCGTCATGCTTGCAATGGCAATTTTAACAAAGAAAAAAGATGCCCCCCAGATAACTGCAAGAAAACCAATCAGACCCCATTCTGCAAACCCCATCACTTTATTCATTTTATATATTCATTTCCATTTACATTAAAATCATTGATCTCCATTTTTGTCCCCATGACCCGGTACAATAAACCAGACAGAAAAAATAAGCCACCCGAATCTTGCGATTCAGCCCAGATCGCCTGATTGGGAAAGGATGGACAGAGATGAAGATTTTGCAGGAAAATCACCATATTGAATTTTCCGGCAATACCTGTTATGGAAAGGTTTTGATTTTTTTAAAAGGATTTTTACCATGCATTATGAAGGTTCGATGATACGACCGCCCAGCGAGGCTGACAGCATTCTGCTTCAGGTCACCCTGGGATGTTCCCATAATAAATGTACGTTCTGCGGCACTTTCAGGGAAAAGCGCTTTGATATCAAAACCGATGATATCATCTTTGAAGACATTGAATTTGCAAGACAATACTGCCGGCGCCAGAACCGGGTGTTTCTCTGCGACGGGGATGTCATGATCATTCCCCAAAAACGGCTGGTGAAGATCTTAAAACAGATCAAAGACCGGCTGCCCTGGGTGGAAAGGATAGGGCTTTACGCCAACACCAAGGGTATCGGCATGAAAACCGATGATCAGTTAAAAGAACTCCATGACCTCGGGGTCAAGATTGCCTATATGGGTCTTGAAACCGGGGATGACCTGATTTTAAAAGAAATCCGGAAAGGTGCGGATTCCAAAAAAATGATTGCCATGGGAAAAAGGATTAAAAAGGCCGGTATCAAACTGTCCGTCACAGTCCTCATCGGGCTTGGCCAGCGGGAAAGATCTGCCGATCATGCAAGAGAAACCGGCAGGGTCCTGAGTGCCATTGACCCGGATTTTGTGGGTGCCCTGAGCCTGATGCTGGTGCCGGGAACTGAGCTTTGCGACCAGTATGAAAAAGGGGAATTTACCCTTATCGAACCTGGAGAAATGCTGGAAGAACTGGGCCTCATGATTGCCTCCACCCATCTTTCCAATGGATACTTCCATGCCAATCATGCCTCCAATTATCTTCCCATACGGGCAAAGCTGCCCCAGGAAAAAGAAAAAACACTTGAACTCATATCACAGGCGCTCAAAGGCAAGGTGGCCTTACGGCCCGAATTCCTGAGAGCCTTGTAACCCCAATTTATCATAACAGGAGAAAAACCAATGGCAAACGCTGAAACGAATCTGGATCAATTGACCGTGACCACCATCCGAACCCTTTGCATGGATGCGGTTCAAAAGGCAAACTCAGGCCATCCGGGGGCTCCCATGGGGCTGGCACCGGCAGCATACACTCTTTTTAAATATTTTTTAAAACACAACCCCAAAAATCCGGCCTGGATGGACCGGGACCGGTTTGTTCTTTCCGGTGGTCACGGGTCATCCCTTCTTTACAGCCTGCTTTACCTTTTTGGTTACGGTCTTGATCTGGACGATCTGAAAAATTTCAGGCAGTGGGGGTCAAGAACCCCGGGACATCCTGAATACGGTGAAACCCCGGGTGTCGAAACCACCACCGGCCCCCTGGGGCAGGGGATTGCCAACGCCGTGGGCATGGCCATGGCAGAACGACATCTGGCTGCCCGGTTCAACAAGGAAGGCAATGCGGTCATAGACCATTACACCTATGCCATTTGCGGTGACGGCGACCTCATGGAAGGCGTGGCACTGGAGTCCATTTCCCTTGCAGGACATCTCGGCCTTGGAAAATTCATCCTCCTGTATGATGATAACGGCATCACCATTGAAGGAAAAACCGATATCGCATTTACGGAAAATGTGCGGACAAAATTTGAAAGCCAGAACTGGCATGTGGTAACAGTTAAAGACGGAAATGATCTTTTGGCCATCCGGAATGCCATTAAAGCCGGAAAAGATGAGACCTCCCGCCCCAGCCTGATTCAGGTCAAGACCCATATTGCATACGGCAGCCCCAATAAGCAGGACAGCTCCGATGCACATGGGTCCCCTCTGGGGGCTGAAGAGATCAAGCTGACCAAAAAATTCTATGGCGTGCCTGAAGACAAGGATTTTTACGTGCCCGATGAAGTGCTCGAAAACTGCCGGAACGCCATATCACTGGGCCAGGAACTGGAACAGGACTGGCAGGAAGGGTTTGACGCCTATAAAAACCTTTATCCCGACTATGCCGGTCAATTTGTGGATGCGGTCAGCGGATTTCTCACCCAGGGCTGGGATTCGAAAATCCCGGTATTCAAACCCGAAGACGGGCCTGTGGCCACACGGTCTGCCTCGGGCAAGGTGCTGAACGCCATTGCAGACCGTCTGCCCACCCTCATGGGCGGATCAGCCGACCTTGCCCCGTCCAACAACACCTATATCAAAAATGCAACAGATTTTCAGAAAGGGGCCTGGGAAGGCCGCAACATAAGATTCGGCGTAAGGGAACACGCCATGGGCGCCATCCTGTCCGGCATGTATCTTCATTCTGGTGTCCGCCCCTTTGGCGGAACCTTTCTTGTGTTTGCCGATTATATGCGGCCGGCCATCCGGGTGGCCTCCCTGATGAAGCTGCCGCTGATTTATGTCTTCACCCATGACAGCGTTGCCGTAGGAGAAGACGGACCCACTCACCAGCCCGTCGAACACCTGGCATCCTTGCGGGCCATCCCGAATCTGACGGTTGTCAGACCTGCCGATGCCAACGAAACCGCCCTGGCCTGGAAAAAGGCCCTCATGACCATGGACTCCCCCACAGCCCTGATCCTGAGCCGCCAAAACCTGCCGACCCTGGATGTCTCTGAAAAAGACGGGGAATTCAATTATGGGGCCTATACTGTAAAAAAGGTGGCAGATCCTGATCTGATCCTCATTGCCACAGGTTCTGAAGTCCATATCTGCGTGGATGCCGCCAAGGTTCTTGAAAAAGATCACAACATCAAAGCAAGCGTTGTTTCCATGCCGTCCTGGGAACTGTTTGAAAAAGCCCCGGCACCCTACAGGGAAAGAATCCTGCCTTCCCATGTGAAAGCAAGGATGGCTGTTGAAGCCGGCATTTCCATGGGATGGGAAAAATATGTGGGTGAAACCGGACGGATCATAGGCATCAACCGGTTCGGCGCCTCTGCACCCGGCGGAAAAGTATTAAAGGAATATGGGTTCTCTTCTGAAAATATCGTCAAAAACGCCCTTGAGATGTTTAAAAAATAGGCATTCAATATCAGATTTGCCGGGTGTCAGGTTTTCCTGCAACACCCGGCCCTTATAAAAAGGAGGCAGGCCATGGAGATAAGCGTCAAAACAAAGTCAAGGACCCAGATGATCGATATTACATCAGAGGTTCAGGCCGCAGTCCGGGAATCCGGGATTCAGAACGGGCTTGTCCATGTTTTTTCCATGCATACCACGGCCGCCGTCACCATTAATGAAAATGCCGATCCTGCCGTTACAACGGATATGCTGACCTTTATCAACAAGGCGGTCCCCTGGGATGATCATTTCAAACATCTGGAAGGAAATTCAGCTGCCCATATCAAGGTGAGCCTCTTCGGGCCTTCGGAAATCATTGCCCTGGAAAAGGGTTCCCTTGTGCTTGGAACCTGGCAGGGAATATATTTCTGCGAATTTGACGGCCCGAGAAGCCGCCGGGTCAATGTTCATATCCTGCCGGCCTGATTCTAGCCCTGAAGGATGTCAGGTTTCAGGCTGTGCAATGCTGTGTTTAAACTCTTTTAAAACCGATTCTGCTGCTTCTCTTCCCGCCATCATGACCGGTGTATAGCCGCCGCCGTGGGACCATGCACCGGCAAGGTACAGCCCCTTGACAGGAGTTTTGGAATTCAACTGCGGAAGGTTGCGGTCAAACCCGTAAATCGCCCCTTGGGGATTTTTGGTGTAAAACATATTGGTCAGGGGGGTTCCGATTTCCATGACCTCAATCATATGTGAAAGGCCGGGGATCACGGCTTTTTCAACGCGCTCGATAAAGCGCCGGGCGATTCTTTCTTTTTCCCTGTTATAAACGTCTTTTCTGTTATTGAAATAATCGGCCTCATATTTTTTCCAGGGTTCAAAATTTGACAGGCACATCAGGGTAAGGGTTGTTTTTCCGGGAACGGAATAACCCTTGAACAGGTTGTCATAAATGGTGATGCTGATGCCGGACTCTGCAAGGTCGGCTTTTGGCAATAACAGATTTTTGTATACCTCTTTATCCTGGTCAAGATCAATTTCATAGTCATGAACCTGATCCAATGCTTTATTCAACCCGAGAAAAACCGCAAAGCTGGAAAGTGAAACACGTCTTTGGCTGATCTTTTTTTCAAACTCCGGGGGAAGGCGGTTTTTGGGCATCATTTTGTTAAACAACGCTGGAATACTGCAATTGGCAATAACGGCCTTTGCCGGATGGGTGATTTTATTTTTATCCATGACGCCCGATATCTGGTTGTTGTGATCAAATACAATCCGGCCGGCTTCTGTATGATAAAGAATTTTTCCATGATTCGCCTCTATACAGTCGGCAAGGGCATTGCTCAGATCCCGGGATCGGGTTTTATAGTATTGCCCGCCGTGAACCAGGTATTCCCCGGTGGCGACGGCATAAAACAACGCATTGATCTCGGCTGGAGAAAGCCCGTAATAACCGGAGAAGACAGCCATGCAGTATTTTACATCAGGGTCTTTGACATGAAGGGACATCCATTGTTCAAGGGTCAGGGGTTCCAGCTTGGCCATCATGGAGATATCAAATCGTTTGCCTCCCCAGAGCTCTGAAATAACCTGCTCCATTTCAGAATAAAAATCATGGATGCCCTGCTTTTCATGGGGGAAAACCCGAAACAGTTCAGTGATAACACCTTTTGGATTTTTGGCAGGCAGGGTGATATCAAACCCGGGTGTTATGATCCGCCTGAGTTCAGGTGCATATGCCACCTTAAGGTTGTCCCAGATGCCGAGATCAGACAGTATGGCCTGGGGCATGGCATGTTCGGCAACGGTGGCGTGCAAGGACACATCAAAAGTAAAATCACCCCTGTCAAAGGAGGTGGCATACCCCCCGGCAACTGCATGCTGCTCCATTAGGGTGACGCTGAAACCGTACCGTGCCAGGTAAGCAGCAGAAACAAGCCCGCCTAGGCCTGCACCGATAATGACAACAGGAAAATCCTTTTTATTGGGAACGGCCTCAGCCAGTTTTCCAAAGCCTGCCCAGTCAATGGCTGCGGCACTGGATGCCATGAGCAGTGTTTTAATAAAATTGCGTCTGGGCAAGTATGGGGTCTGTTTCATAAGGAATCTCCTTTCCTTTTCAGGGTTATTTTATGGTAATGGTGATCTCTTTTTTCGGGATATCCAGTTTAAATGCCGCCTTTTCATATTCAGGGGGTCCCAGGGTTCCCCGGGCATCATTTGAAAAGCCGTAAGCCTCAACCGGGATGCCGAACATCCGTGTATCCAGCTCATCATTGCTGTTTTCATCATGAAAAACCTTAACCGCATATTCCCCATAGGGAAGAGAAACGGTTTCCACAACCCTGTTGTTGATGATCTTGAAATTATACCCTTTAAAAGGCGTTTCATCGCTGTAGTTCTCTTTGGAATTGACCAGGGCGACTTTGGCCAAGCCGTTTGAATTTTCAAATCCTTCAATGATGATAACAAGATCACCGGTCCCGGCGCCGGCAAGGGCTGAAGCCCTTGGGATGACCGTCATGATGACCGTCAGAAAAATTAAAAAGGTTATGTGTTTCATATTGTCTCTCCTTATCTGTTAAAGGGTTAAAACCATCAGAATCATTTTCTGATGCTTCCTGATTTTAGCAGCATTTATATTGAGCTCAACCTCATTGAGACCAGTGGTAAAAATTAGGGGGTAAAACAGTAAAATCCAAAGGCGAATGGCTAAAAGCAAGCATCTTTTATTGATTTTCAGAAATAAACTTGATAATTCAAAATGCGATTAATTCTTTTTCTAGTTTTTTTATTTTCTAGAAAAAAAGGGATGTGCCTGAATATGAAAATCGGTGTTCTGGATCTTTTGTGCGAAGATGCCCGTGGGTCTCTTGCAAGGATGCCCCATGATTATTTAGTGGTCAAGCAGTATGCCGGCGTCATGTCCCAGGCTGTGAGTGTCTGGTGCAGAAATCTCGGTCATCATGTCTTTTATGCGACGTATTATGGGCAGAAGGATCCTTTAAAACTTCTTCCCAATGACCTTGATGCGGTTTTTCTTTCCTGTTTTTCAAAGGGCAGCGGTCTTGCCTATGCCCTGGCAAAGATTTTAAAAATACACCATCCCGGAATTCTGACAATTCTTGGCGGTCCCCATGCAAAACAGTTCCCGTCTGACGCCCTGCGATTTTTTGACGTGGTGGTAAAAAATTGCGATGAGATCCTGATAAAGGAAATTTTAAGGGATTTCCCAAGAAAACAGGTCGTAAGCACTGAAAGGAAACTAAAAGCTATTCCCTGCATTGAAGAACGACTTCCGGAAATCAGAATCGCCAGTTTCTGGAAATCAAAGCCTTCTCCTTTTGTTTTCATCCCCATTCTTTCCAGCACAGGGTGTCCCTATTCCTGTGATTTCTGTGTGGACTGGAACAGCTCTTACAACCCTCTGCCTCTTGAAAGGGTTGAACAGGATCTTTTGTTTGCCGCCAGGCATTTTCCCAAGGTAAGAATCAATTTTTACGATCCCAATTTCGGGGTAAAATTTGATGAAATCATGGCAGTCATAGAAAAAATCCCTCATCCTGAAAAACAATGGTTTTTAACAGAGGGGTCTCTGAATTCATTGACAAAAAACCGTCTTGAAAGGCTTAAAAAGGCCGGTTGTCTTTGCGTGATCCCGGGAATTGAGTCCTTTAGCGCTTACTCAAAAAAAGCAGGAATCAAGGGTGCGGCATCGGCCAGGGACAAACTAAATAAGATTGTGGATCGGTTTAACCTCATCCACCAGTATATTCCCATTATTCAGGCCAATCTTCTTTTCGGCCTGGATTCGGATGAAGGAGATGCCCCTGTTATTTTAAACAATGAATTCATCACCCGAACCCCCTATGTATCCCATTCCCTGAACATTCCCGCCCCATTCGGCGGGACTCCTTTATTTGAAAGGTATCTTAAGGAAAAAAGAATATTAACCTCCTTGCCCTTCACATTTTATTGCAAACCCTATCTTGCCACCACATTGAAAAATTATACCCCCCTGGCATTTTATGAAAAACTGATCGCCATTTTTACCCATATGACCTCCCTGTCCATGCTTGTCCGGGCTGTCAGGACGACTGAAACCCATGTGTTCAAAGGGTATCATCCCGTCAGAAACCTGAGTCTGAGACTGATGATCCGGTCCATGCGCCAGATCCTTACCCTCCTGAAAACAGACCGGCATTTCAGGGCGTTTCATGAAGGGGAGTCAAAGGTTCTGCCCGAATACTACCATCAAAAATACGAAACCTTGCTGGGGCCCTATAAGGATCTTGTCTCAAGAGAAGAAAGAATTCCCTTGATTCTGTAAAATGGAGGTGGAGAAAGGATGTTGTGATAATTTCAGACATTTAGTATTCTGAACGCCGGGATAAAAATTAAGAAAGGGGCACTCCATGCAGGCGATTCTTTCAAAAGAAACCCTGAAAACCATTTTGATTACAGCCATATTCGACACCCTGATTGCCGCTGTGATTTACAATATGGTTCTGACTGAACAAAATTTTTTTGATGTCTTTGTCATTTCACAGTGCATGGGGTTGTCCATCTGTTTTTGTATTACCGCCGGAACCGGCTCCGACATGACGCTAAAGACCAAACGGTCTGCAGCAGGAATTATGGGCGGTCTTGCCGCGGGCATTTTTCTGGGTTCGGTATTGGCTTTTGGATATCTGTTTTTGGTTTACAGGATTAATCCTGGCTATTTCTTTAAAAATGCCTTTTCCTATGTGTTTATTTTTGGTCTTGTTTTCGGCGTACCCATTATTTATTTTTTTTCTTCCAGGGAAAGAATCATTGAATCCGAAAAACTGGTTGCACAGGAAAAAATAAAACGCCTTACCATTGAAAAAGAAGCGGCCATGACAAGTTTGAGGCTTCTCCAGGCACAGATTGAGCCCCATTTTCTTTTCAACACACTTTCCAACATAATATCGCTTTTTGACATAAATGTTGAAAAAGCAAGACAGATGCTCGCAGACCTGAATGAATACTTAAGAATCTCTCTTCAACGAACCCGGCAGGAAATGATTACCCTTTCCGAAGAACTGGATCTTGTCCGGCAATACCTGGATATATTCAAAATCAGAATGGGAGAAAGACTGACCTATGAGATCCGTGACAGGACCGGCATACCCGATCTTCCCTTTGTGCCGCTGATTATTCAGCCCCTTGTTGAAAACAGCATCAAATACGGAATTGAACCCAAAACGGCAGGGGGCAAAATCACCATAGACTGCTTCATTGAAGAGAATATGCTTGAAATCCATATTAAGGATACAGGCAGAGGTCTGGATGAAGATGCAAACCAGGCCGGGATAGGAATCAACAACGTGAGCCGCCGGCTGGAATATATCTATGGAGAAAAGGCCGGGTTAAGTCTTACTGAAAACCATCCTTCCGGGATATCTGCAAGGATAAGGATACCGCTATGAAGCCTGTCACAGCCATTATTGCCGATGATGAGGAGAACCTCAGGGCCGGTCTGTATATCCTTCTTGCAAGGTTGTGGCCGGAACTTAAACTCCTGGGTCAGGCCAAAAACGGGATGGAAGCCGTGTCGCTCATTGAACAAAAAACCCCGGATATTGCCTTTCTGGATATTAAAATGCCGGGAATGACAGGTCTGGAAGTGGCCCGGAGAGTCTCTGAAAAGTGCAGAATTGTTTTTATCAGTGCCTTTGATCAGTATGCCGTAAACGCTTTTGAAAGCGAGGCCGTGGATTATATCCTAAAGCCGTTAACGGAACAACGGCTTCAAACCACCATTGAGCGCTTGAAAAAACAGATGGAGATAAAACAAGGCAAGCCTGACCTTGACCTGAAAATAAAAAAAATCCTCCAGGTGCTGGATCACCAGGACGCGCCGGATTATCTGAAACTGATCAAGGTAAAAACAGGCTCAGACCTCAGATTTATCCCGGTATCCCAGGTGATTTTTTTCCAGGCCGACGACAAATATACCATTGTTCAGACCGCCACCCATGAATACCTGATCAAGACACCCATCAAGGATCTTGAAAAAAAACTGGACCCGAAACAGTTCTGGCGGGTGCACCGGAGCACCGTGGTCAATATCGAAAGGATCAAATCCGTCCGGAGGTCCTTTACCAACCGGATGATGATCACATTTGATCAGACAGACCATACCATCCCGGTCAGCCGATCCTGCGAGCATCTGTTTAAACAGATGTAGAAGAGGTTGAGCAATTGGAAACTAAAGGGAAATCTCCCTGGACGATTGTTTTCAAACAATTCGGTTCATCCTAAAGATTTATCCGTCAATGTCTTCTGGAGATTCTAAAACCACGCCATTGGTTTTAATGCTCGCTTTATCTCCTGCCAGATGCCGCCGTTGCTTGTCTTTGTACTTTCTGATTTGCAGTTTAACCTTTTCACAAAGAGCATCAATAGCTGCATACATATTGTTATCAGCCTCTTCTTTTGCATAGATCTTTATCTTATCACAGGTCAGGTTTATATCAGCAATATTGCGCAGCTTTTCAACGGACAGAACAATATGTGCGTCGGCCTGAGAATCAAGCATTTTATCTAATTTTTCAAATTTTTCATGGATGTGGGATTTCAGGGCATCTGAAGAATTCATGGCTTTGAATGTAATGGAAATTTGCATAGGAGCCTCCGATAAAAAAGTGAGCTGTTGAATATACCGTAACATATCCTCATGGTCATATCAATGACTGAAAAAAGCCCAAAGCCATTTTAATTTGACGGCCCTGTTTTTTCAGTTCGCTCTGAATTAAAAATAACTGGAACCATCCCAGCAATGGGTACAGAGCCTGTTCTTTGGAAGACCGATGGCTGCCACCAGATCTTCAAGTTTCTGGTAGCGGATACTCGTAAGATTAAGTCTCTTGGTGATCTTTGCAACCATGGCACAATGTTTGTCTGATCCGTCGACGGCATACTCCCTCAGATCCGGGTCTTCGATGCCTTCCATTTCATAGATGGCTTTCCGGCCTGCCAGGTCAAGGGTGGAGCGTGAGGTGGAAAAATTTAAGAATACACAAGGATGGATGAGGCAGGGGCAGGCAATTCGCATATGAACTTCCTTTGCCCCGTATTCATATAGAATCTTTGTATTGTCCTTTAGCTGGGTTCCCCTGACAACGGAATCGTCACAGAAAAGGATTCGCTTTTCATTTATGATCTCCTTAACGGGAATCAGTTTCATCTGGGCCACCAGATCCCTCATTTCCTGGTTCTGGGGCATGAAACTCCTGGGCCATGTGGGGGTATATTTCACATAGGGTCTCATATAGGGGATACGGCTTTCATTGGCAAACCCAATGGCATGGCCGATGCCGGAATCGGGAATGCCGGCCACCAGATCCACTTTCTCCGTTTCTCTTTTTGCCAGGGCCGCCCCGCAGTTATACCGGACCTGTTCCGTATTAATGCCTTCATAGGAAGACGCCGGGTATCCGTAATATACCCATAAAAAGGAGCAGATCTGCATGTCTTTGCCTGGAGGCCGGACCTGTTCCATTCCTTCAGGGGTCATCAGGATGATTTCATTGGGGCCGACATAATAGTCTACTTCAAAACCCAGATTGGAAAATGCACTGGATTCGGAACAGGCAGCATAGGCATTACCCCTTTTACCGATCACGATGGGGGTTCTTCCTAATCGGTCCCTTGCGGCAAAGATCCCTTTTTCAGTCAGCACCAGCATGGAGCAGGAGCCTTTGATTTTTTTCTGGGCATTTGAAATACCTTCCTCAAAGGACCCTTTCTCACTGATCAGAACTGCCACAATTTCCGTGGGGTTGATATCCCCTCCGCTGGTTTCGGCAAAGTGAATATTCTGTGAAAAAGCATCTTTTGCCAGCTCCTCCAGATTGACAATTTTACCGACGGTGACCACGGCAAATTTACCCAAATGGGAGTGAATGATGATGGGCTGGGAATCCGTATCGCTGATAACCCCGATCCCCATATTTCCGGTCAGACTGGAAAGGTCGGATTCAAATTTTGATCTGAAATATCCGTTTTCAAGGTTGTGGATGGTCCGATGAAATTCATTTTTATCAAGGGTGGCAAGCCCCCCTCGTCTGGTTCCCAGATGGGACAGATAATCCGTCCCGTAAAAAAGATCCTTATTGCATGCCTCTTTTGACGTACAACCGAAAAAACCGCCCATGATTGTCTTTTATCCTTATATTTTGGCTTTTATTTTCCCGCTCTGTAAACCCTTAAGAGGTTCAATTAATAATTATTGAAGCCGCTGTCAAACATTTAAAGCAGAATTGATATGTTCAGCCTCTGCCTGAGACAGAAGGTTAATCCGGTTCGATGCGGATCAGCTGTGTGGGACCGGCAATAAATGACTGCCCGTTAATCTTTTTCAGGGCATTTTTAACATCCGCCTCCATTGCCTCATGGGTCATAATCACAATATCCACGGGCGATCCTTCCTGCCCGGGTTTTCCTTCCTGTATGACAGATCGGACACTGATCCGGTCTTCCGATAGCGTCTTGGCAATGGCGGCCAGGACACCCAGGCGATCCAGTACCGGGAACCTGAGATAGTATTCCGTTCTGATTTGATCCATGGGAACGATTTTGACGGGAAGCCAGTGCGCCAATGGAATTGAGAATGGGGAAATCGGGCGCTGCTGTCCGGTCAGGATGTAGCGGCAAGCCTCGATGAGATCGCCGACCACCCCCACTGCAGAGGGTCCTGGTCCGGCCCCGAGTCCATAGAGAATGGACGGCCCCATGAATTCTCCCAGGACTGAAACGGCATTAAACGCCCCGTTTACAGATGATAACAGATGGTTTTTTTTGACCAGTACGGGATGAACCCGGGCTTCTATTCCCCGGGCTGTCTTTTTTGCCTTTCCCATGTGCTTGACGGTATACCCAAATTGTCCTGTATAATTTATATCTGCGGCCGTGATACCGGAAATGCCTTCGGTATAAAGCTCTGAAAAATCAAACACGCCGTTAAAGGCAATGTTCATGAGGATCGTCAGTTTGTGGGCCGCATCAATGCCCTGGATGTCCAGAGCCGGGTCTGGCTCGGCCAGCCCCAGATCCTGGGCTGTCTTTAAGGCTTCTTCAAAGGAGAGTCTGTCTAACGTCATCCGGGTTAGGATATAATTGGATGTGCCGTTGATAATGCCTGAAATGCTTAAAATATTATCCCCGGCAAAACCCTCTCTCAGGGTCCGGATAATGGGCATGGAAGTGCCTACGCTGGTTTCAAACCCGAAACAGCCCGGGGCAGCATAGGCGGCTTTAAAAACCGTCCGTCCTTTTTCCGCCAGCAATGCCTTATTCGCCGTGATAACGGATTTTCCTTTTTTCAGGGCGCCAAGGATAATCTCTTCGGCTGCGTTAAGTCCTCCCACCAGCTCCAGGACAATGTCAATCTTTGGATCATCCAGGATAAAGCCGGGATCAGTGCCCACCATTATCTCAGACAGATCCATGCCCCTGTCTTTTTTCGGATTTGCAACCACGGCTTTTACAATTTGAATCGGCTTTCCCACCCGTTTTTCTATGTCAGCCCTGTTTTTTTCAAAGAGCCGGACCACACCCATGCCCACATTTCCCAGGCCGAATACGCCCACGTTGATGCTGTCTTTCATCCCTCTCCTTTGCCATATAAGAGTTACCAGTCTATGGGGAAATAATCCTTTAAAAATTTTCCACACCAGTGTTTTTTGGTCAGTATGCCGTGAAAAAAAGGGTCGCAGACCCTGGCCGCGCCATCCACAATATCAAGAGGCGGCTGGAAATCATGGATCTCCTGTTTCTGCCGGGCCAGGACAGCCGGGTCTTCATCCGTAACCCAGCCCGTATCCACGGCATTCATATATATTCCGAATTTGGCCAGATCACCGGCTGCCGTGTGCGTCAGCATGTTCAGGGCCGCCTTGGCCATATTGGTGTGGGGATGGCGGCTGTCTTTTTTAAATCTTAGAAATTTTCCTTCCATGGCAGAGACATTGACAATGTGTTTTTGGCCTGTATTCTCCTGTTTCATCAGTTCTTCCATCCTGTTGCACAGCACAAAAGGGGCCACGGCATTGACCAGCTGGATTTCCAGCATTTCCGAAGTCTCAATTTCTCCCAGCTTCAAACGCCAGGAATTGACGGTCCGCAGGTCTACCTGCTGGAGATCGGCATCCAGTTTTGATTCCGGGAAAACCGCCGGCACATCCAGGGTATGGTCATAGGAATAGGGAATCTGGGACAGCTGAGCCGACATCCTTAAGCCTACGCCCGGGGCAACGCTGTTCCAGGTAACAGGCAGGGCCTTTTCCCGGCCCACATGGTCCGGCTGTCCGTATTCCAGTTTTTCCAGGCAGTCCTGGTACTGGCCGAGAAGGGATTGGGCAGCCCTGGGCAGATCTGCCGCGTCCCGGCTTTCAGTCTCCATGAGATGGGCATAAAATCCGGGTGGCCGCCGCACGGTCTGGGCTGCGTTGTTAATGAGAATATCCAGACGCTGATAGGTATGCTTGATATAATTACAGAAGAGTTCCACACTGGGGATATGACGAAGATCAAGTCCGTAAACATGGAGCCTGTGGCCCCAGTCGGAAAAATCCTGTTCCCTTGAAAAGCGCAGGGCCGAATCCTTGGGGAACCGGGTAGTGGCAATCACCCGGGCCCCTGCCCTAAGCATCATGAGAGTGGACTGGTACCCAATCTTGAGCCGTGATCCCGTGATCAGGGCCACCTGCCCGTTGAGGGAAGCGGTCTGGAATCGTTTCTGATAATTGAAGTCTGCACATTCCGGGCACATGGCATCATAAAAATGGTGGAGTTCTGTAAATTCCGCTTTGCAGATATAACAATTGCGGGGACTTTCCATTCTTTTTCCTGATTTTTCAGTCTCCCGCCCGCTCTTATCCAGGGCAATCTGCTTTGGCGCCTCAAATACGATTGCTTCCCTGGCTTTGCGGATACCGGTTTCTTTTCTGAGGCTGCGTTCCTTTTTCACCACCGCCATCCGGTCCAGTCTTTTTTTCTCCTTGTTGCGCTTTTTGATCTCTTTTCTGTCCGGCCTGGAGAGTTTGCCGGCCGCCGTGATCAGGGAAATCCGTTCCTGCTCCGACAACCCGGCCAGGATTTTGGAATTCTCTGCAAGCGCTTCCAGAAAGGGTATGCATTTTCTGACAAAGGCCAGGGTTTCCTGCCTGTGTTCCATTTTTTCAACTCTGCTGTTTTGTTCCGGGTCGATGGGGTTCACCTTATCCGTTTATGGGCCCGGCCGTGTTATCATATTGGCCGGCCGTGTTTAAAAGAATGAAATTATTATAGATTTTTCATGCCCTTGTCAATCCGGTGCAGGGTAAATCTTTTATTGACAGACCTCTTTTCTTGACAGAAGACCACAATTATCGCATACCTAGAAAAGCTTCATTTTCAGCCAATTCAATCAGGAGAGAAAAATGGGACAGAAGAATATTGTATTTCTTGAAGTTCTGGAATGGTTTGACAATACCGGAAAAGAAATCGTACAGCGAATTCCGGCCGAAGGCTCGGCTGAAATCAAATTCGGCGCCCAGATGATTGTAAGGGAAAATCAGGCCGGGATATTTTTTTACAATGGAAAAGCCATCCATGTTTTCGGACCCGGCCGCCATACGCTGAAAACAGGCAATATTCCCATCTTAAACAAAATACTGGCCATTCCTTGGGGCCTGACCAGTCCCTTGCGGGCAGAAGCCTATTTCATCAATATGAAAATCTTTCCGGATCTGAAATGGGGGACCCGCGACCCCGTAGCCTTTAAAGACAATGAACTGGGCCTTATCCGTCTTAGGGCCTTCGGCATGTTCAATATCCGGGTCATCCAGCCCCTTTTGTTCATCAATTCCCTTATCGGTACTGTGGCCGGGTTCACCACCGCAGATATTGAAGACTATCTCGGCCGGGTGATTGTCTCGCGGTTCAACGACTATATGGGAGAAAATCTGGATACGATTCTCAATCTTCCAGGCAAATATGAAACCTGGGCCAGCGGGTTAAAGAAAAACCTGAGGGATGACTTCTCCCGGTTCGGACTCGGGCTGAATGACCTTTTCATCAGTTCCATCACGCCTCCCGAGGAAGTCCAGAAACGCATGGATGACAGGAGCGCCTTGGGGCTTTTCAATGACATGAACAAGCTTATGCAGTTAAAAACGGCAACCGCCATGGAAAAAGCAGCGGAAAACCCAGGAGCGCCGGGCCAGGGCGTGGGCATGGGCCTCGGATTTATGATCCCTTCCATGGTTTCAAAGATAATGGATGAAAAATCTTTGCCCCAATGCCCGGACTGCAGCCGGGATATCCCGGAAGATGCTGGATTCTGCCCCTTTTGCGGCCATCAGATCATGGTGTTTTCACAATGCATCAAATGCAAAAAGAACCTGCCGCCCAATGCCGGGTTCTGCCCCAGGTGCGGCACAAAGGCGGAGCCAAAAAAAACTGCCAGGTTCTGCGGGTCCTGCGGCGCAGAAAACCTGATGGATTCAAATTATTGCAACAACTGCGGTGAACGGCTCTAATTTTAAAATAGACACCCAGTGCCCCTGCTGCGGGGCCCCCGTGGTGCTGGATGAGACAGAATGCATTGTCCAATGCGCTTTCTGCAGAACACGACATGCCCTTCATTCAGACCCCTTTCCCTGTTATTATATGGTGCCGGGCCCTAAAACGCCTTTAGATGCAGAATCCCTGTATGTGCCCTACTGGCGGTTCAGGGGCATGGAATTCAGTCTGAAGGAAACCCCGCCCGGATTCAGGGTAATTGATCATTCCTGTCTGGCTGTTAACCATAAAGGCCTGCCGCTTTCCCTTGGCCTTCGCCCCCAGGCCCGGCCCCTTAAATTCATCCAAAAGGACACACAAGGCGTTTTCCTGGCTCCTGAGATTTCCGGGAAAACCGTCTTAAAACAAATGGCCGGAGGAGACGAGAACAAGATCTATATCGGAGAAGCCCTGAGCCTAATTTTCATGCCGTTTTTCAGAGATTCCGGCCTCCTCTGCGACGGCCTGACCGGGGTCTCCCTGTCCGTGCCGGAGCCTGACCTGCCAACAGAAAAAAAAGCGCCCGGCCATACCCTGTCATTTACTCCCTGCCTTTGCCCGGATTGCGGATGGGATCTGAAAGGCTTGACAGATTCCCTTGTGATTCATTGCAGCAACTGCACAAAATTCTGGATGATCCGAAATAGAAAACTAAACCGGATTGAAACGCATTTTTCAGACTCAGGCCCGGATACAAATATCCTGATACCCTTCTGGCGGCTCCAGGTGGAATTTAATCTTCTGACCTGCTCAACCTATGCTCATCTGATCAACATTGCCAATATCCCCAAGGCCGTCCGGGAAGAACATGAAAAACAGCCCCTGTATTTTTATATCCCTGCATTTAAAATCAACCCGAAACTTTTTTTAAGAATTGCAAAGCAGATGACCATGGCCCAAATCAGCCCGATCCAGGCCCAAAAAATCCCTGATATTGACTTTCTTTCAACAGATCTGTCGCTGGATGAAGGAGCCCAGGCCGTTTTCCCGGCCCTTGCCGCCATGTCAGCCCATAAAAAGGAAACCCTTGATTCTTTAAAAAAAGAAACTCTGAAAATACATGCCTTCAGCCTGATATATATTTCTTTTCAGGAAGCGGGACGCGAATATGTTCAGGACAAAATGGGGGTAAGCCTTCCGAAAAACGCTCTTCAAAAAGGATTCAAGCCTTGAGCGGCTTTAAAAAAAACCTGTATCCAAAACAAACTCACACGGGTGGGTGTTTTGATCAGGATAATCATGAGTCCTCGCCTGTTGGATAATGACCTGGGATTGTATCCTTGTGTATTTGGATGTTTGAAATGCATCTTCACTGTTTACAAGAGACAGCTACCCGGCATTTGACAATTGACAAAAATAAACGGTCGTGTCAGATTGCGGCTGTAGCTCAGCTCAATGCCCCAATGTACAGGAACATGGATGCAGATTAAACACATACAGGAAGGACCCATCGGCATTTTTGACTCCGGTGTCGGCGGGCTAAGCGTGTTAACGGAAATCAGAAAGCTATTGCCTTTAGAGGCCATTACATATTTTGCCGACAGCGGCAACTGCCCCTATGGCTCCAAAACACAGGATGAAATTCTTTTTCTGGCCCGAAAAAACATTGAATTCCTTCTGGAACAGAATTGCAAACTGATTGTGATTGCCTGCAATACCATCACCGCGGTTGCCATTGATTGCTTCAGATCAGAGTATAGAATTCCTTTTATCGGGATGGAGCCGGCCCTGAAACCTGCCTCATTGCAGACCAGAACAAAAAAAATAGGGGTTCTGGCCACTGAAAACACATTCAATGGGCGGCTTTTCAAACAGACCTTTGAGAAACATGCAGGCGGTCTGGAAGTTTTTATCCAGCCGGGATACGGTCTTGTGGAGCTGGTTGAAAAAGGAGAGCAGAACAGTAAAAATGCCCGGCAGCTCCTGGAGAAATATCTCAACCCCATGATGGAAAAAGGGGCGGATACCCTTGTTCTGGGCTGCACCCACTATCCGTTTTTAAAGGAAACGATAAATCAGGTAACAAAAAACAGGGTCTCCATCATTGATCCTTCCGATGCCGTGGCAGCCCAGACAAAAAGAATTCTCATGGAATATGATCTAATTTCGCACAACAGCCAAAACCCGCTGCTGACCTTTTTTACAACCGGAGAAAAGCAAATCGCTGAAAAATTTTTTTCCTTTGCAGTGGACAGCCCTTTTGCGCTTGAACAGATAGACATATAGTTAAATAAAAGCAACCTGGTTTTCCTGAAAGCCGTTTTTTTCAAAAGTGCTCACCGGATAAGCGTCAGCCCTGAATCTTTCCCCATCTGAAATGCCTTTTTAAATTCCAGAGGGCTTAGGGGCTGGGAAAGCGCTTTGATTTTCAGGGCTTCTCCCGCAGGGTGATACTGGGACATGATATTCACATGGGTAAAAGGAGATACCTGTTCTTTCAGAAAGGTTAAAATTTCCTTTGTTTCGAATAGTCCTCCCGGCATGACCAGATGCCTTACCAGAAGACCGGACACGGCAAGGCCGTCATCATCCATGACAAGATCCCCAGCCTGGGAATGCATTTCAACGACGGCTTTTTTTGCAATCGCCGGGTAATCCTCTGCATGGCAGTATTTTTTTGCAGAACCCGGGTCCCAGAATTTGAAATCCGGCATATAGATATCAATCATATCTTTTAATATTTCAAGAGCCTCAATGCTTTCATATCCTGAACAATTATAGACCAGGGGAATCTTCAGCCCATTGTCCGCTGCAATATTCACTGCTTTTAAAATCTGAGGGACCACGTGGCTGGGCGTCACAAGATTGATATTGAGGCATCCGGTCTTCTGAAGATACAGCATGATGGATGCCATTTCTTCATCATCGATTTTTCGCCCCTGTCCCTCAATACTGATTTCGTGATTCTGGCAGAACACGCATTTCAGGCTGCAATGGGAGAAAAAAATGGTGCCGGAACCCTTTTGCCCTACCAGCTGCGGTTCTTCCCCGAAATGAGGCGCAAAGCTTGCCACCAATGCTTTTTTCCCGGTTTTGCAATACCCTTTTTCCTCTTTTGTCCGGTCAACCCGGCACTGTCTTGGACAAAGGGTACATGAGGCCAGAAGCGCTTCTGCCTGGGAGATTTTTTTCTGAAGCAGACCCTTTTCTTTTGCCCTGATGAATTTTGGGATACTGGAATGCATATTAAAGTCTCAAAATTAAAAAAACCATGTTTTTCAAAATAATTTCCTATTATTAATAATTTAATGAAGGAATTCAAGCGCATCCATGATTTCTGAAAAAAAGTGTTTCATTTTGAAATAAATATCTGGTCTTTCTTGACAATCCTATCATACCAATTTATATGCTTGTTCTTAATGAATTTTTAATCTAAAAAAGGGATTTTTGATATGTCAACCAGTTCCATAGAAACAATTGAAGAAAAGACCCCCATTGACTGGAAAAGAATATTTTTCCTGCTCCTTGGAGTGGCGCTGTTTTTTATTATTTATTATTGTCCGCCCTTTCCGGATGCCATTGACCCCCAGGGAAATCACTTTGTGCTATCACAGCAAGGCAAGGGGGCCCTGGCCGTATTTGCCCTGGCAGCAACCTGGTGGATTTTTGAAGTTCTGCCCATTGGCGTTACGGGCGTGGCCATAGGAGTAGCCCAGGCCATGTTTCTCATCCGCAAACCCGAGGTGGCTTTCAAGGATTTCATGGATCCGTCCGTCCTCTTTATACTGGGTTCCATAGTCATCGGCCTCACCTTTACCAAGAGCGGTCTGACCAAGCGCATGGCCTATAAGATGCTGTCCATTGTGGGAGAGAAGACCAGCATGATCTATCTTGGCTGTTTTATCATGACGGCAGCCCTGACTCATCTGATGGCCCATACGGCAGTGGCGGCCACCATGTTCCCGCTGCTTTTAGCCATTCATTCCTTTTATTCGGATGAAGATAAGCCGACCAAATTCGGCAAGGGCCTGTTCATCGGTATGGCCTATGTTGCCGGTGCGGGATCCATCATCACGCTCTTGGGTGCGGCACGCGGTGCCGTGGCCATTGGGTTTTACAAAGAAATAACAGGCAAGGAAATCAGTTTTTTTGAGCTTTCATATTACATGGCACCCATCGGCTGGCTCATGGTCTTTATCCTCTGGGGCTTTATCATGGTACTCTGCAAGCCTGAAAAAGCCGTTATTCCAGGCCTGAAGGCAAAGGCAAAAAAAATGTACAGCGACCTGGGCGGCTGGAAGAGAAAGGAAGTCCTGACCCTTGTCATCACCCTTGCCGTAATTGTCATCATTGCCCTGAAAAACTGGGTTCCGGCTTTAAAGTCAATAGATAAAACAGCGATACTTCTGACCTCCACCCTCTTGTTTTTTATTTTGAATATTCTCACCATAGAAGATCTTGAAGCCATTCCCTGGAATATTATACTTCTCTTTGGCGGGGCCATGTCCATCGGGTTCTGTCTCTGGCAGACAAAGGCGGCTGAATGGCTGGCAGTGAACTGGCTTCAGCTATTTGCAAGCGCACCGGCCATTGTTTTCATCCTCGGCATGGCATTTTTTGTCATGATGATGACCAATTTTATCATGAATGTTGCCGCCATTGCCATCTCCCTGCCCGTGGCACTGGTTATTGCGCCTTATCTTGGCGTGGCAGGGGAAGTTATCTTTTACTCCGCTCTTGTGATGGCCGGAATGCCCTTTCTGCTTCTCATCGGGGCGGCCCCCAATGCCATTGCCTACAATTCCAACCAGTTCACGGCCGGAGAATTTTTCAAATTCGGTGTCATTGCCAGTGTCATCCTGATGATCGTGATCTGGCTTGCCGTGGTCATTATCTGGCCCATGATGGGAATGGCCATTTTTCTAAAATAAATATTGATGAAACCCCCTGGGCCGTCGGCTCAGGGGGTCCTGCCGAGTAAAGGAAAAACCTTTAAAAGCTCCATGAGAGAGACAGCTGCAATCCCGCCTGCCAGCGCCAGAAAAAAATCATTTAAGGAAACCGGGCCGAACCGATAAAGGCTTCTGAGAAAGGGTATGGTCAGAACCAGGCACATCACTGCCGCTGTTCCGGTCATGACCCATTTGAAGGCAGCGTTTTTTTCTTTGAGCATGCTGATGCCGGATCTGGTAAGAGACCGGTTGGAAAGGATCATGCCCAGGTTACAGACCACCAGGGTGAGAAATGCCAGGGCCCTGGCCGTCTCAACGGAATGGTCATGACGGATAAAAAGATAAACGGCGATGGTGGCCGAGAGGGTCAGGCCGCCCTGAAAAAAACATTTCAAAAGGGTTGATCCTTCAAAAAGCCTGGCATTAATGCTTCGGGGGGGACGTGCCATGACACTGCAGTCATCTTTATCCGCTTCAAAAATCAGGGTGCAGGCCGGGTCAATGATCAGTTCAAGAAAAACAATATGCACGGGAAATAAAATCAAAGGCCATTTCAGCAGCACAGGGATAAGGGAAAGACCTGCAATGGGGATATGAACAGAAAGGATATACATCATGGCTTTCTTAAGATTGTCATAGATCCGGCGGCCCATGCGAATCGCGGTTACAATGGAATTAAAATCATCATCCAGAAGCACCAGGGATGAGGCTTCCCGGGCGACATCCGTACCGCGGCCACCCATGGCCACCCCGATATGGGCAGCTTTCAGGGCCGGGGCATCATTCACCC
Organism: uncultured Desulfobacula sp.; assembly: GCA_964619205.1. Classification (GTDB taxonomy): domain Bacteria; phylum Desulfobacterota; class Desulfobacteria; order Desulfobacterales; family Desulfobacteraceae; genus Desulfobacula. Next base: position 568,290 of record CAZUDE010000001.1, read on the forward strand.
CGTCGCCGGTCATGGCCACAATTTCCTTATTTGTTTTCAAGGCCTTTACAATGCGCAGTTTCTGTTCAGGAACCATGCGGGCAAAGACATTGGTGCTTTTTATTCGCTCTGCCAGCTGTTCATCCGTTAATATTTCCAATTCAGGACCGGTAATGTGCTGATCCGGATTTTCAAGACCGATCTGACGGGCAATGCTCATGGCAGTACCCGGATAGTCCCCGGTAATCATAATGGTTCTGATGCCGGCGGCATAACACTCTTTGATGGCTCCCTTTACCTTGGGGCGGACAGGGTCCTCAAGGCCGAGAAGACCTGTGAATTCAAACTGAAAATCATGCTGCCGGTCCGGCAGGCCTGTTTTTTTATACCGGCAGCAGGCCACACCGATAACGCGCTTGCCCTGATGGCTCAGCATATCGATTTTCCCCTCAAGCCATTTCAGTCTTGGCCCATCAAAATGACACAGATCGGCAATGGCTTCAGGCGCGCCCTTGGCAGCGATGATAAGGTCATCACCTGAAGCGGAAGTCCATACCCGTGACATGGCAAGCAATTCTTTGCTTAAGGGATATTCCCGCTGGAGGGTCCAGGATGCATGCAGATGTTCGGTGTTGGCAAGGGTGCGTTCACCCAGGTTTTTCATGGCTTTTTCCATGGGGTCGAAGGGATCTGTCGGGCTTGCAAGAATACTGTACTCGACCACTTCGTGAAACTCTTCAGGAAGTGCATCATTTTTTTCCCCAACTCTGAACACCAGGTCTTTTGCAACGATATCGGTTACCGTCATCTGATTTTGGGTCAGGGTGCCTGTTTTATCCACGCATAGTACCGTGGCCGAGCCAAGGGTTTCTATTGCATGGACCTGCCGGGTCAGAACCCGGTATTTTGAAATCCGCCAGGCGCCAAGTGCCATGAATATGGTAAGAACGACCGGGAATTCCTCGGGAAGAATGGCCATGGCCAGAGATAACCCGGCAAGGAATCCTTCCATGAGGTTTCCCCGGGTCAGGTAGTAGATCACTACGACTAAAAAACACAGCAGACCTCCAAAAAGCGCAAAAGTACGAACAATAACACCGGTCTGGACCTGGAGAGGGGTTCTCTCTTCCTCAATGGATTGAAGGGCCTTTCCGATTTTCCCCAATTCGGTCCGGCCTCCTATGGCCCTGATGATCCCGACAGCCTGCCCGGACACCACCAGGGTTCCTGAAAATGCAAAGGACAGATCCTCACCTCCGGGTTTTCCAATGACGGCTGCTGCATCCTCAGTGAACGCTTTTCTGACGGGAGCGGATTCCCCTGTCAGAAGGGATTCGTCAACACAGAAATTGACCGCATGTACAAGGATACAGTCTGCTGGAACCCTATCGCCTTCTGCCAGAAGGATAATATCATCACAAACCACTTCCCGTCCGGGGATGCGGATTTTTTCGTTCTCCCGGATCACGTAAGCACGGGGGCTGGACAGATCTTTTAAGGCTTCCAGCGCCCTTTCGGTTTTTTTCTCCTGATAAAAGGTGATGCCGATAATGACAAAAACAAAGCCGAGAAGCATCAATGCTTCCTGAAATTCACCGGACAAAAGATAAAGAGACCCGCATGCAATCAAAAGGAGGAACATGGGTTCTCTTAACACCCCGATCAGGATATCCAGGCCTCTACGCCCGCCCTGGCTCGGCAATTCGTTAAACCCTTCCTGTTTCTGCTTTAAGAGAACCTCATCTTGTGTCAGACCTGTCAATTTTTCAAAAGCTATCCGGCTCATTATTCTTCCTTGTTAAATCAGAAATTGCCCTTTTTCCTATAGGGGAATTTTTACAGTATCGTCATCAAAATTGCCCTCTTCAGCAGCAGTATGGCAGGCCGTGCAGTTGGAAAATGACCCAATGGCTGGCCTGGTGTAAATCTCCTGGGGCAGGTCATGGTGCTCTTTTGCGATGCAGGGTATCTTTGTAATTCTCAAAGGAGTATCATTTTTCAAACATTTCATAATTTTTTCAGCAGTTTCTGAAGAACGGTGATCTGCACTGTTGGATATGAGATAATCGCTAACAGTCCTTTTAGAATCTTCATCCAGGTCAAGAGACTCTCCAAAATGATCCTCAAGGCCTGCCAGAAGTTTTTTCCAAGAAGCTGCCGGCAATAACTGCGGCGGATAGGCAAGGTGACAGGCACTGCATTGGGACTTATAAACCGGGTTGGCAGCAACGCTTATAGAGGTGTCGTCCTTATTTTTCTTCTGGCGGCTCTCCTTTTTTCTTTCTTTATGATCATCATCGGCATGAACCAGAGAAAGAGGGATACAGAAAAGTGCGCAAAAAAACAGACAAATGATGAAACCTGTTTTTTTATATTTCATTATAGACTCCTTTCCCAGCGCGGCTGCCTGGGGAACAAAAATCAGTGGTGGTGGTGGTGGTGATCGTGATCGTGATGATGCACCTTTTTTATATTGCTTCTCGGTACTGGCTTATATTCCTGCATTCTCAACGGTTTTTCAAGACCGCTTTTTAAAAGCAGGTCTTCATTATTGAATATATCCAGGGTTGGGCCGTCGGCTGTGATGGTTCCCTTGTAGAGGACAATGGTGCGCTCACATACATCCAGGGCCATGTCAAGATCATGGGTGGCGATGATTTTGGTGTGTTCAAAGCTTTGGAGAAGACTGATGAGGCGTTTGCGGGACAGGGGATCAAGATTGGAGGTGGGCTCATCCATGACCAGGATTTCGGGTGAGGTGGCCAGAATGGTGGCAATGGCGACCGCGCGTTTTTCACCGCCGGACAGTTTATAGGGCGGCCGGTGTTTCAGGTGGGCTGCCCCCACGGTGTCAAGGGCCTGGGTCACCCGCTCTTCCACTTCCTTTTCAGGCAGGCCGAGGCTCATGGGGCCAAAGGCGACATCGTCAAACACCGTGGGCATGAAAAGCTGGTCGTCCGGGTCCTGGAACACCATGCCCACGGACCGCCTGGCCTCTTTCAGGGTTTGAGGCGTCAGCGGATAATCACCGATTCGGATTTCGCCCTTGGCCGATGTGAGACAGCCGTTCAGATGGAGCAGCAAGGTGGATTTTCCGGCGCCGTTTGCGCCCACCAGCGCCACGGATTCCCCGTGGGTGATGGTAAAGGAAATTCCGTTGATTCCCATGGTCCCGTCAGGATAGGTATAAAAAAGATGGTCGGCCTTGACAATGTGATGACTCATATAAAAAACCTCTCAAGGATGCTGCCCAGGATCACCGGCAGGTTATAACATCTGGCAAGAATAAACAGGGAAGACCAGAAAAGGATGAACAAAACTTCCTTATGGCCAAAGCGCATGGGTCTCGAAACATGGATATGACCGTCAAATCCGCGGCAGCACATGGCCAGATGGATGCGCTGGGCACGGTCCAGGGTTCTGAGCAGCAATTGCCCCAGAAGGGGAACAAAGATCTTGAACCGCATCCGGCCGGAATCAAAGGAGCGCAAAGATCTGGCCCGGATCATCCGGGAGGCTTCCTCAATAAGGACAAAGAGATAGCGGTATAAAAACAAAAGCTGAACCACAAAGGGTGTGGGAACCTTGAGCTTTTCAAGGGCCATGCACACGCCGTTGAACCCGGTGAGACAGATCAGGATCAGGGCGGAACTGACCGTCAGGGCAAAACGGATCAGGATGGAAAAAAAAGAGATCCACCCCCCGGACAGGGACCAAGAGCCGATTTCCATAAGGGGCTGTGTGTCCAGCAAGGGGTTGAAAATACCTATCAATAAGGCAAAAGGAGAGACCAGAAGAATTTTCCTCAAAAGATAGAGAACCGGGAGATCGGCACTGACAACCATTGCCACAGGGTAAATAACAAAAGGGATCATCATGGAAATTTCATATTTTCCCAGGGATACCACCATGACGATAAACACAAGGGTGGTAATGAGTTTAGCCCGCGGATCAAGGCGGTGAAGGCCTGTACTGCCCGATGCCAGTGCATCCATGGTCCTGATGTCAAACAGATTGCTTTCAATGGTGGCCATGTGTTTTTTGCCATGGCCGGATCATTTCCGTCCTGGGCAGTTTTCCTTTTTTTATGTCCCGGAAGCCTTCCGGTGTTTGATGAAAAGCCCGATGAGCACGGTCAGACAAAGGGTCAGAAGACCTCCCACAAGGCCGGACACAGAGGTTCCGGGGTTGACCGACGGCCAGGCTTCCGCTGTTTCTTTTTCAGGATGGGAAGTATCGGTTGTTTTGAATCCATAGTCCGGCAGAAATGCCGTCTTTTCCTGGATGGCGGCCAGGGATGAGTGCACCCCCTTTTCCGGAGCCGCAAGTTCTTCAGTGCCGGATGTTTTAAACATGGCCCATTCCAGTCCGTCCGGATGGGAAGAGGCAAACCAGCTTAAGGCTCCGCCGGCAATGACGGCGGCAACGACAAATCCGGCCAGCACTTTACCCATGGGATGCTCCTTGCCTGCTTTAAAGGAAAAGGAAGGCATGATAATATCAGGTCTGCTTTTCCATACAAACATCACCACGGCAGCCGTTGTCACACCTTCAACCAGTCCGATGGCAAGGTGAATGGGCTGCATCAGCATTACAAAACTAGTAAAAGAAAGCTCTGATATACCTGAAAAAAAGGTCTCAAGCACGACAAAAAAGGCACCCAGCTGTAACCCCAGGATGGCCGAAAGAACAGCGCCGGTGATGATGGACCCCGAAGAGGGGTTGTCTTTGACAATGGCTTTGTACAGGAAAGGATAAGCAACAAAGCAGGGAAAAAAGCCGAGGTTGAAAATATTGCATCCCAGGGCCAGGAGACCGCCGTCGGCAAAAAACAGGGCCTGGACCGTCAGGACCGAGGCCATGGTCAGAAATGCGGCATAGGGTCCCAAAAGAATGGCCAGGATCATCCCGCCGCCGAGATGGCCGCTGGAACCTGTGGCCGGTATGGTAAAATTGATCATCTGGGCAGCAAAGATAAAGGCGCCGATGACCCCCATGAGGGGAATTTTTTTGTCGTCCAGATCCTGTTTGAGTTTTTTTGAACAATACCCAATGAGTCCTGCCGAGGCAACCCACAGGGTTCCACCCACTGCCGGGGAAATCAGCGCATCTGCCATATGCATGATAAATACTCCTTTATTTGAAACAAAAGATTCCTTATATTTCCGGCAAAATAAAAACCACGAAAAGCCGGCTTCAACATATCCGCAAACCTTCGTGGTTGAATTGTTTTAACATCTGATCTTAAACATACCCGCAGGCTTCGTGCCTGCATTTAAAATACTCTTAGATAGAATGAATTGAGCCGGATGTCAATTATAATATTTGAATCACTGTGCTTTGTGTGCTATCTATTAAGTCATAATCTCCAAAACTTTTTTCGTCAAAGGATATCAATGGTGAAAATCAGTTTTAAACAGATTCTGCTGAATATTATCAAAAATTCCATTCTGAGGTATATCCTTTTCATTGCCCTTGGCGTGTCTGTTTTTTTCCCTGTCTACAGCCATGTTTTTATTTTCCCTGAATTTTCCAGCCAATTGACGAATTATGCCGAAGATGCCGCCATCAGGGTCGCAGACCATTTAAGGAAAACCATTTTCAAAAACAGTGCCGCATTGACAAGACAATCCTTTGCACCGGATGTTGAAAAAGAAATTCAGGAGTTGATGAAAGATCTGAAGATTGAACAGATCAAGATGTTTTCAAAATCGGGAGAGATACTGTTCTCATCAATCCCGGAAGATGTGGGAAAGATGAATACCCATGAGTATTTTCTGACCCATGTGGCTGCCGGAAAGATTTATACCAAAGTGGTTCATAAAAATTCAAGCACCCTGGAAGGGAGAATGGTTCAGTCAGATGTGGTTGAAATCTATGTGCCGCTGATGTCAAAGGGAATGTTTGAAGGCGCCATAGAGGTCTATTATGATATTACTGCCAATCGGGCTTCATTAACAAAACTGCTTAACCATTTGAAAGCGGTGATGGCTGTTTTTTCTCTTATTTTTCTTTTGGTCCTGTTTTTTATTCTGGCGAAAGCAGGCCGGAATATGCTTGAGCGGGACGTGGCAGAGGCTTCATTGCAGAAAACCCGCGCAGACCTGGAAAAAATGGTGGCCCACCGGACAGCGCAGTTAAAAAAAACCAACCAGTCTCTGATCGTTGAAATTGAGAACCAGAGGATTTCCGATCTTGCCCTCCGGGAAAGTGAAAACCGTCTTAAGGCCATCCTGGAGTCAAATCCTGACCCCATCATCGTCTATGATCTGAAAGGGCATCCCCAGTATCTGAATCCGGCGTTTACAATTTTATTCGGTTGGACGTTTGATGAGGTGAAAGGCAACACCATTCCTTTTGTTCCCGAGGACCAGAAACAATTGACAGCGGAAAAAATAAAAGAAATATATGAATATGGAAAAGTCACGACCTTTGAAACAAAAAGACTGACAAAGGATAACCAGGTCCTTGATTTTCTTGTAAGTGCCGCCCTGACCCATGGAACAGACGGAAACCCCATCGGTTTCGTTGTCAACCTGACCGACATCAGTGAAAAAAAAGCGCTGGAAGCCCAGTACAAGCATGCCCAGAAACTGGAGTCCATCGGAACCCTGGCCGGGGGGATTGCCCATGATTTTAATAATATTCTGTCAGGCATCATGGGATATTCCCAACTGGCCATAATAAATATTTCAAACCCTGAAAAAGCACAAGAAGATATTTCTCAGATCATCAAAGGCGCAGAGCGGGCGGCAGACCTGGTCCGGCAGATACTGACCTTCAGCCGGCAGTCTGAATATAAGAAACAGCCCTTGAAGATGTTTATCATCCTAAAGGAAGCGCTCAAACTGATTCGGTCTTCCATCCCGTCCTTCATAGAAATAAAAGAAGATATCGTTTCAAAGGCATCGGTGATGGCAGACCCCACGCAGATCCATCAGGTTGTCATGAATCTTTGCACCAATGCCTATCATGCCATGCTGGAAACCGGCGGCAGGTTAACCGTGGGGCTCAAAGAAACAAATGTTCCGGGACCGGATAATATAGTGGAACTCAACATGAAGCCGGGCCGTTATCTCAGGCTGGAAGTCAGTGATACGGGATCAGGCATTGATCCTGATATCATGGATAAAATTTTTGATCCCTATTTTTCAACAAAACCCCTTGATAAGGGAACAGGTCTGGGCCTTGCCGTTGTTCACGGCATTGTCAAGGACAGCGGCGGTTATATAAAAGTATACAGCCAGCCGGGCCAGGGGACTGTTTTTTATGTGTTCCTGCCCTTTTCAGAAGAAAAGGAAGATGCATGCGATGCTAAGGATGATTGTGCTTTCCCGGCTGGCGGAACTGAAAAAATTATGATTGTGGATGACGAAGAAAACATCAGGAATTCCATGATGGAATTTTTAAAAGACCTGGGGTACCAGGTTAATACCTATACCAACGGGCAGGAAGCGCTGGAAGCATTTATCAGAGATCCCCGCCAGTTTGATTTCATCATTTCAGACATCACCATGCCGTCTCTCTCTGGTGACGGTCTTGCGGCAGGCATTCTTGAAATCAGGCCGGAGCTCCCCATCATCCTGTGTTCAGGATACACGGATAAGACCTGTGATGTTTCTTTCCTTAAAGGCGGCATTTATAAATGCCTGGACAAACCGGTCAGCCTGGAAAAACTTGCCGTGATCATTCGTGAAAAACTGGATGAGACATCGTCGATCCAATGATATGAGCTTCCCATATGGTCATCGCCTGATCCGGAGCGGTGTATTTCAATATTTAAATACCTGATACATCCCTGCTTTTCTATTAAGACAATCAATTTGATTTCCGTTGTTTGACCGGGTTATTAAGGGCTCAACCTTAACATGGAAGAATGGATTGTTTTTTTATGGTCAGTGCAGGCATAGACATTGGTTCCCGGTCCATCGAAATAGCAGTTCTGGAAGACGGCATCCTCCGGGAGACAAGAAAGGCAGACACCGGGTTTGACCCCATCGGTCAGGCCAGAAAGCTGATGCATAATCTGAATTATGATGCCATCCTGGCCACAGGATATGGCAGAACCCTGTTTGAAATTGAACATGATGCCCCCACCATTACGGAAATAAAGGCCCATGCACGGGGAGCAACCCATTTTTTCCCCGACGCCCGGACAGTGCTGGACATTGGCGGACAGGACAGCAAGGCCATCCGCCTCAATGCCTTGGGCAATGTGATCCGGTTTGAGATGAACGACCGGTGTGCGGCCGGTACGGGAAAATTTCTTGAGATCATGGCCGCAGCCCTGGGTTTTACGATTGAAACTTTTGGAGAAGCAGCCATGGGAGCAAAAAAGGATTTGACCATCAACAGCATGTGTACGGTGTTTGCTGAATCAGAAGTGACTTCCCTTGTGGCAAGAGGCGAAAACCCCAATGAAATCGCCAGGGGCTTGCACATTGCCGTGGTCAAAAGAGCAGTGTCCATGCTGAGGCGGGTTTCCCTGGAAGGCCCGGTGGTGTTTTCAGGCGGGGTGGCCAATAGCCCGTTTATGGTTCAGCTCCTGGCAAAGGAAAGCAAAAGAGAGATATGGACCCCGGATCAACCTGAAATGAACGGTGCCGTTGGCGCGGCACTCCTGGCACAAGAACTGAAAAGGAAATAAAAAATGAAACAGGAATTAATGAAAAAACTCCAGCAGATTGCAGAACAGAACCTTTTGGATATTGAAATGCATAAAAAGAAGGGAAATCAAGTGGTTGGATTTTACTGCCTGTATGCGCCCACAGAAATTGCCGTGGCAGCCACTGCCATTCCGCTTCCCCTGTGCGGGACCCGGCAGGCTCCCATCGAGGCTGCCGAAGAGGTCCTTCCCCGGAACCTGTGTCCCCTTATCAAAAGCAGTTATGGCTTTGCCGCCACAGACACCTGCCCGTTTTTCAGGTTTTCGGATATGATTGTCGCAGACACCACCTGTGACGGCAAAAAGAAAATGTTTGAAATCATGTCTGCCATCAAACCGGTCCATGTGCTTCAGCTTCCCCAGAACCAGGACCTTGCAGTATCCCTTTCCCCCTGGAAAGATGAAATCGTAAACCTTATATCCGTGCTTGAACAACAGACCGACCATCAGGTTACAACAGAAAAGATCAGCCTTGCCATTGCGCTTTTAAACAAAGAGCGCCGGGCTAAAAAACGCCTTATGGATGTGACAAAGGCCAAGCCCTCGCCATTGACGGGCATGGAACTGGTTGAAATCCTGTTCAAGACCGGATTCTTCGCAGACAAGGAAAAAGGCATTGCTTTGATGAATGAGATTGCCGATGCCTGTGAGCAATTGACCGCAAAAAAGCAAAGCCCCTATACAGAAAAAACGGCCCGGATTCTTCTCACCGGCGTTCCCATCGGTCTTGGGTCGGACAAGGTGGTCAAAATTGTTGAGCAGTGCGGAGCCAATGTGGTGGCCTTTGAAAATTGCAGCGGGTATAAGCAGACCTTTCAGGTGGATGAAAAAAAAGATCCGATCCTGGCCCTGTCCGAGCAGTATCTGTCCATCCCCTGTTCAGTCATGAGCCCAAACCCGGGCAGGATGGAAATGCTCAAAGAAATGATCAGGGAATTTTCCATCGACGGGGTGGTGGATCTGACCTGGCAGGCCTGCCATACCTATAATATTGAATCCTTCCATGTGGCCAAACTGGTTCAGGATTCCTTTGGCCTGCCCTTTCTTCACCTGGAAACCGATTATTCCGAATCCGATACCGAGCAGCTCAGGGTCAGAATCGAGGCTTTCCTTGAAATGATCTGATGTTGATTGATACTTGAAAAAATGATTTGCCATATCAACTACCACCCAAGGTTCCATAAACAGTGCGAGCGGCTTAAAAAATCCAATGACAAAGCCGGCAAGGCTGTAGACAATGCCATGGTCATCCTCTCGGCCCTCAGACAATCCAGAAGGGATTTTTCCGCCATCGGTCCCATGACCCACTCGGGGGAGCTGCGGTTGAAAGATGCCATCAAATACAGTCTTGGAAACAGCTACCGGCTGGTACTGTCCATAGGGCAGGATTGTGTTTTTGTCCTTTTCATCGGCACCCATGACGACTGCGACAAATGGCTTGAACGAAACCGGGGTGCCGATGATTTTAATTTTCTGCAACAGGAAAAAATTTTGATGCCCTCCGGCACACCTTATATCCCCCAAAATCCAGGCGTCGCTGATAAAGGTGAGGGTTTCTCCCTTTCCATCGAAGACAGACTTTTAAGACGGGTTTTTCAGGGGATCTGCAATACCGGAGGATAAAACGGATGTTTTTAATGAAAGGAAAAAAAAGATGAAGCAATGTAACAGCGCAGCAAAACTGATAATACTCCTGATGATGGTTCTTCTCCCGGCAGGGTTCTGTTTCGGGGGTGATCTGGACATCTTTAAAGGGGAAAAACAGGATTTGCGGATTGCGGGCGGGACAGCCCATATCCCGGTCATGGAAGAAGCAGCCCAAAGGATCATGTCCTTTAACCCGGATATTCAGATCACCATTGCCGGCGGCGGTTCCGGCGCCGGTATCAAACAGGCGGGGGAAGGGCTTGTGGACATTGGAAATTCCGGAAGAAAGGCCACGGATGAGGAAATCACCAAATATGGTCTTTCCTTCTATATGTGGGCCATTGACGGCGTGGCACCTGTGGTCCATCCGAAAAATAAGATAAAGGCCTTATCCGGGGAAGACCTCCGGAAAATTTATGCCGGGAAAATTACAAACTGGAAAGCATTCGGGGGTGAGGACCGAATCATCAATATTTATACCCGGGACGAGTCCAGCGGAACCCGTGAAGTCTTTTTTGAAAAAGCACTGAACAAGGGAGATATTTCACCAAAGGCCAACGTTGTGGCGTCCAACGGCGCCATGAAGTCAGCCGTTGCCAATGACCCCTACGCCATTGGGTACATGTCTGTCGGTTATCTGGATGACTCGGTTGCGCCTGTGACACTGGACAATGTCGTCCCTTCCATTGCAACGGTCAAATCCGGAGAATACAAGATTTCACGGGGCCTTTACAGCAATACAAAAGGAGATGCAACCGGACTTGTCAAAAAATTCATTGATTATCTTTCTAGTCCTGACGGCCAGAAAATTATTGTGGAAAAAGGGTTTATTCCGGCTGACTGATGGATTACCGTGACAGATTCATCCGGTTTGTTTTTTTTGGGGCATCAACCTTAAGTGCCGCCATCACCGTGGCGGTCCTCGGGTTCATGATCCTGCTCTGTCTTCCCGTGCTGAAAACAGATTTTCTATGGGATGTTCTGACCTCGCCCTGGTCTCCGGGCCAGGGCCGGTTCGGCATCCTGCCCATGATAACGGGGACCCTCTTTATTGCCTTTTTGAGCCTTTTGATCAGCCTGCCCGTCAGCCTTGGCTGTTCTTTTTTTATTGAAATCATCCACCCCCGGAGACAAGGCAGCCTTTTAAAGAAGCTGGTCCAGTTCATGACCGCCATTCCCACTGTTGTCTACGGGTTTGTGGGAGTCTTTCTCCTGGTGCCCCGGATTCGGGAATTCTTTGCTTACGGATCAGGCATGTGTATTTTATCTGCGTCTCTCATGCTGGGGCTTTTGATTTCCCCCACCCTGATCCTCTTCTTTTCAGAAAGTTTTTCACGGGTCCCGCAAAGCTATTTGAATGCTGTGGATGCACTGGGGGGAACCTTATTTCAAAAACTTTGGCATGTCATTTTCCCCCAGGCCTGGCGCGGCATGCTGTCCGGGATTATCCTTGCCTTTGGCCGCGCCATGGGCGACACACTGATAGCGCTCATGATCAGCGGCAATGCCGTTGCCCTGCCGTCTTCCCTTCTGGATTCGGCCAGGACCCTGACCGCCCATATTGCCTTGATTTTTGCAGCGAATTTTGACAGTATGGAATTTAAAATTCTCTTTATCTCAGGGATTGTGCTGTATATGATGACAAGCATGGGTATTCTTTTTGCCCGGTATTCAAACCGCAAAGGGCTGTGATGTCAAAACCGTTTTCAGACAGGCTCCTTTCCTTGTTCTCATGGGCATGTGCCCTGTCTCTTTTCAGCGCTGTTTCCATCATCATCGGGTTCCTGGTAATGAAAGGATACAAGGCCATTACCCTTGAGCTGATATTTTCCCATGTCCGGCCTCTGGACGCCCTTTTGCTGAAACAGCAGGTCTTTGGCGGACTCTTGCCGGCCATGGCCGGCACCCTGTGTCTCATTGTTCTTTCCATGGGCATGGCGCTTCCCCTGGGGCTTGCCTCGGGCATCTTTCTTTCGGAATATGCTCATCCCAGGATAAAACAGGTCCTGAGCCTTACGTTTGACATCCTTTCGGGCATTCCGTCCATTGTGGTGGGGCTCTTTGGTTTTTCCATCACAATTTTTTTGCATCATTATTTTAATGAACGGATTTTCCCCTGTCTCCTGATTTCCGCCATGTCCCTGTCCTTTTTGGTTCTGCCCTATATCATCCGGACCACCCAGATATCCCTTGAAAGCCTTCCCCTGTCTCTCCGTCTAACAGCCCCGGCCTTTGGCGCCACAAAATTCCAGAATATTTTTTTTGTGCTGCTGCCCTCATCTTTGTCCGGGATCATCAGCGGCATGGTCCTTGCCATGGGCCGGTGTGCGGAAGACACGGCCGTGACCATGCTCACCGGGGCCGTCGCCACGGCAGGCATTCCAAAATCGATTTTTTCAGGATTTGAGGCCCTGCCGTTTTATATCTATTATATGGCTTCGGAATATTCCAATTCATCGGAACTCATGAAAGCCTATGGCGCGGCATTGATGCTCCTGATCATCTGCACCATCCTGTTCACGCTGTCCTTCTGGGTTAAAAACGCCCTCAAGGCAAAAACAGTTTACCGGATTTAACCCTTTATGAAAAAAGAAATAAAGATCCGCATGGAAGATCTCTGGTTTTATTATCATGACCGGGTCATCCTGGAAAACATTCACGCTGAAATTGAAAAAAATGCCGTCACCTCCATATCCGGCCCTTCCGGCCAGGGGAAATCCTCTTTTCTCATGATACTGAACCGGCTCTGGGAAAATATCGACAATGCAAGAGTGAAAGGAAAGGTTGAAATTGATTTTGGAAACGGATTTGAGGATATCTGCCATGCATCATACCCCGTGCACCAGCTTCGGCGCCGGGTGGGAATGGTCTTTCAGAACCCGAATCCTCTTCCCATGAGCATTTATAAAAATATTGCCTTTCCCTTAACGCTCATGGGAGAAAAAGATCCGGGAAAAATATTCCGCACCGTTGAAGCCTCTCTGAAAAAAGCCTTTCTCTGGGATGAAGTCAAAGACAGGCTTTCCGACAACGCCGAAACCCTTTCCGGCGGTCAGCAGCAGCGGCTCTGCATTGCCCGGGCACTGGTTCTTGAGCCCGATGTCCTGCTGCTGGACGAGCCCACGTCTTCCCTGGATGAAACCTCAGTCAGGGTCATTGAAGACCTGCTCCTGGAACTAAAAAAAAGATGTACCATTATCCTTGTAACCCATTATACGGACCAGATCGGACGGATCGCCGATCACCGCCTGGTGCTGACGGGTCGGCAATTGAGACATGACCCGGAAAGGGTCATGGACATTCAGAAAAGGACAGGGACATGATCCATATCCATATCCCCGGTGCCGGGGAAAAACAAATCGCTCATGTGGTGTTTGATTATAACGGCACCATTGCACAGGATGGTATCCTGATCTCCGGCGTTAAAGAAGGACTACAGGCTTTTTCAGATAAGGTTGAGTTCCATGTCATCACAGCCGACACTTTCGGGTTTGTGAAAAAGGAGGTTTCCGGCATTGACTGTTCCATCACCATTATCCCTGAAACAGACCAGGCAGAGGCCAAGCTTGATTTTATCCGGCAGCTGGGGCCGAATCAGACCCTGTGCGTGGGAAACGGGGCCAATGACCGGCTCATGCTCAAAGAAGCCGCCATCGGGATTGCCGTGCTGCAGGACGAAGGGATGTCGGTGGCCTCTCTTTTAGCAGCCGATCTCGTGGTAAAAAACATTCTGGATGTATTCGGATTTTTCAGAACCCCGGACCGGCTCAAGGCCACCCTGCGGAAGTAACCGGCCGCCCCACCGGCCAGAAGGACCGCAAGTCCAATAAAGAAAATTCCGGACGGCAGGTTCTCCAGCGGGTGCTTTTGACCTTTTAGGGGTTGCATCATTATTCAATCAATAAGAGGCCATAGCAATTTTTTTCTTCATTTTTAGTTTTTAAGACATTTATGGAAAATCCATTGTTTCTTGCCGTGGCGTATACATCAATGCCGCAGCCTTCCATGGAGGGCCTTGCCAGTTGCGGAAATTCGCATTCTGTTTTTGAGCAGTCCTTGCAGAGCCTGCATGGACCGGCTCCAAAGCTGATCACCTTATAATAGTTCTCAAGAAAAATCTCTCTTTCAATTTTTACAATTGCCTTTGTTATGCTGATATCACCGGCAAAATGGACCAATAATCCAAGAGTATAATCGGATACAATTTTTTTTGTTTCGTCCGGGGACGGACAATTTGGAGGGCAGCAAAGGCTTTTATTATATGCCGGACAGCCATACTGGCATTTGTATCTTGGCCAGTAGCCAATGGCGATGCTTTTAGGGTCGATATATTTTGAACCGGCTGCCTTATTTTGGATGCAGAGTTCCTGAAACTCGGATTTGTGTTTTTCATTCATTTTTTTATCCTGTTAAATACTGAATGCGCTTTAATATCAAAAAAGTCAATTTTTGCTGGCTGCCAATATCCCAGCGGAAAAAAACAGATCTTTCATACTAAACATTTTACGGCCGAATGAAAAGATTTTTTGTGATTTTCCCGGCCGCTGATCCTGCTGCTCGTCTTCACCTTGGGAAATTCAGCTTGACTTACCTTCTATTGCACTTACACTTTGTGGTACAAAAACACGGAATGGGGAAAGTCTGCTTAAAAGCCGAATTTACCAGGCCGTGTTAACCATAAAAAACAAACACAGGAGGTGGACATATGTCACACTTATTACCACCCTTACCATACGACTACAATGCGCTGGAACCCTTTATTGATGAACAGACCATGCGGATTCATCATACAAAACATCACCAGACCTATGTTGATAAGCTGAATGCCGCCCTTTCCGGGCATGGGGAACTTGAAGCCCTTGACGTGGATGAGCTTTTGAAAAAATTGAACAGCGTTCCTGAAGAAATCCGGACAGCCGTCAGAAACCACGGCGGCGGCCATTCCAATCATTCATTTTTCTGGCCGCTCTTGAAAAAAAATGTACCCCTTGGCGGTGCCATAAGTGAGGGGATTCTAAAGCAATTCGGCAGTTATGAAAAATTCAGGGATGATTTTTCCAGCCGGGCCGCCCTCTTGTTCGGCAGCGGCTGGACATGGCTGACCGTGGATAATGGAAAACTCGAAATTATCACCACCACTAATCAGGACAGCCCCTTAAGTCTTGGAAAGACCCCGGTGCTTGGGCTGGATGTGTGGGAGCATGCCTATTATCTGAGATACCAGAACCGGCGGCCGGATTATATCAAGGCGTTTTTTGAGGTGATCAACTGGGAAAAGGTCAACGAGATGTATTATAAAGCAGCATAACCAGGATCTGTAAAAAAGGCGGTATCCTCAGCCATGAGAATACCGCCTTTTTTTATATATTGCAAAGAGAAGAACTACAGTCTTTCAAAAATGGCTGCCGCACCCATGCCTCCGCCGATACACATGGACACGATGCCGTATTTGCCTTTTACTTCCCTGAGATTGGCAATACAGGTGGCAGTGAGTTTTGCACCGGTGCATCCCAGGGGATGGCCCAGGGCAATGGCACCACCGTGGATATTGATCCGGTCCATGTATTTTTCAATCCCAATCTCCCGGATGCTGTACAGGGCCTGGGAGGCAAAGGCTTCATTGATTTCATAGATATCGATGTCGTCAACGGTCAGGCCAGCCTGCTCCAGGACCTTTGGGATGGCATAGCGGGGGCCGACCCCCATTTCATCGGATTTGCACCCGATGGTGGAATAGGAAACAAGCCTGGCAATGGGTTCCAGCCCGAGCTCGGCGCATTTTTCTTTTGATGCAATAATGGTGGCAGCGGCTCCGTCCGTGGTCTGGGAAGAGTTACCGGCTGTGACGCTGCCGCCCGCAGCAAAGGCCGGACGAAGTTTTGCAAGCCCTTCCAGTGTGGTGGCGCGGATCCCGTCATCATGCTGAACAATAAATTGCTCTTTTTTATAGGTGCCGTCATCCTGTTTGACATATCTGACCGCCGGAGTGGGAACGATTTCCGTGAATAATCCGTTGTCTCTTGCACGGGTCGCCTTGGCCTGGGAATCGGCAGCAAATTTATCCTGGTCTTCCCTGGAGACCTTGTAACGGGAAGCCACATTTTCCGCTGTAATCCCCATGGAAATATACATTTCAGGGTTGCTTCTTGAATATTCCGGATGAGGGCGGGGAACGTTTCCACCCATGGGAACAAAGGTCATGGATTCAACACCGGCACCGATGGTGACGTCGGACCATCCCATCTGGACCCGGATGGAGGCAAGGGCAATGGCTTCAAGACCGGATGCGCAGAACCGGTTCACGGTGGCTCCGGATACTTTGTCCGGGAACCCGGCCATTTTGGCGGCAACCCGGCCCAGGTTAAGGCCCTGTTCCGCTTCAGGGAAGGCGCATCCGAGCATGACATCATCCAGATGTTCGGGTTTCAGGTTTTTGGTTCGTTCAACGGCAGTTTTCATGATAAAAGAAATCAGTTCTTCAGGCCTTGTCTGGTTGTAAAGGCCTTTATTCTGTTTGCAGCCGGGGGTTCTGACCGATTGTATAATATAAGCATCTCTCATGATCAAGGTCCTCCTTTAATTTCTGAGCGGTTTGCCGGTTTTAAGCATGTGATCTATACGGGCCACGGTTTTTTCTTCCCTGCAGAAGTCAACAAACGCCTCCCGCTCCAGTTTCAAAATGGTGTCCTCATCCACCGCGGCTCCGGTTTTGACCTCACCGCCGCTCATGACAAAGGCAATGCGCCGGGCAAGAAATGCATCATACTCACTAAGGAATTTCCCATTCAGCATGTTGAAGATTTCTGCATTGACCATTCCCTGGCCTGCATCCCCCATGACGATGAGGGGTTGCTTCATTGGCGGGGCATACCCGTCATCCGCCATTTTCAGGACTTCTTTCTTGGCTTCACCGATGAGGTTGTCGCGGTTGTAAACAATCCTGTCCACCTGATTGAGAAAACCGTTTTCTCTTGCCTGGGCAGCGGACATGGAGACCGAAGCCATGGCCACGTTCATAAAGGCGGGCACAAAAAATTTAGCAAGATTGGTGTCTTTTGCTGTGTTGGCCGGCAGGGCTGTGATGAATTTTTTCCAGAGGTTCATGCAGCCGCCTCCGGCCGGCAGAAGGCCCACGCCGATTTCCACAAGCCCCATATACAGCTCTGAATGGGCCACGATCCGGTCCGCACCCAGACAGGTCTCACAACCTCCGCCCAGCACCATGCCGTAAGGCGCGGCAACCACCGGGAAGGAGGCATATCTGGTTCTCTGGATGCCGTCCTGGGCTTTTTTCAGGAAGGCTTCGATTTCTGCATATTTTTTATCATGGCAGAGCTTTGACACAAACCCCAGGTCCGCCCCTGCGGAAAAGGCTCCGGGCATACCGCCGGCTTCATTGCCGATCACCAGGCCGCACCCGTTTTTATCCACGTAGTCCAGGGCTTCGCCAATGGTGTCCACAATTTCCGCATTAATGGCATTCATCTTGGTATGGAATTCAACGCAGAAAACATCATCGCCGATATCCACAAGACTTGCAGATCTGTTTTCAAGGACAGTTTTGTTATTACCTTTGGCAGCGGCAATGGAAACCTTGTTTTTGCTCACGGGAACTGCCTTGTATCCGGATGCGGAAAAATCGTAAAAATAGCGGATACCGTTTTCAAGCTTGTAAAAACAGGTATGGCCTTTTTCCAGCATGGCCGCGACATTGGCCGGAACGGCCATGCCTTCTTTTTTCATCCGCTCAACAGCTTTTTCAACTCCATAGGCATCCCAGAGTTCAAAGGGACCCATTTCAAAATTATATCCCCATTTCATGGAATTATCGATTTCAATGATGGTGTCGGCGATTTCCGGGACACGGTTGGCCGCATACTGGAAGCTGTTGGCAGCCATTTTCCAGGCAAATTTTCCGCCTTTGTCTTCACCATTGAGAACACAGTCGACTTTTTCTTTCAGGGTTGATTTTTTCTTTGACTCATCAATGCAGGGAAAAGAGGCCTTGGCAAGGTCTTCATATTCCATGGTGGAGGGATTCAAAACTTTTCTAAGCTTTTTCCATTCCGGGGTCAGATCGGTTTTATAGAACCCGGCCCGGGTTTTATTGCCGAAAAGTTTTTTTTCAGCCATTTTATTGATGAATTCCGGAAGAATCAGGGCCTCTCTCTGTTCATCATCCGGGCAACGGTCATAGGAGTTTTTACACACATGGATGACCGTATCCAGACCGACGAGATCAACGGTTTTGAAAATAGCTGTTTTGGGACGGCCCAGGGCATTTCCAAAAATGGCATCCACTTCAGGGATGGTGAGATTATCCTCAATCATGGCTTTTGCAATGGCACCGATTCCCTGGATGCCGATGCGGTTGCCCACAAAATTGGGGGTATCTTTTGCCCAGACAATGCCTTTACCGAGATTTTTCTCGCCAAAGGCCGCGATGAATTCAAGCACCTCGGGAAGGGTGTCTGCACCGGGGATAAGCTCCAGAAGGTGCATATAGCGGACCGGATTGAAAAAATGGGTGCCCATGAAATGCTCTTTGAGTTCCTTTGAAAACCCTTCGCTGATGTCTTTCAAGGGAATGCCGGAGGTGTTGGAGGTAACAATGGAGCCTGGTTTTCTTATTTTTTCGATTTTTGCAAACAGCTCTTTTTTGATTTTCAGATTCTCCACCACAACTTCAACAATCCAGTCGCATTCAGCAAGGGTCTGAATGTCATCTTCAAGATTTCCGATGGAGATCAGGCCGGCATCTTTGGGGCTGTAAAACAAGGCGGGCATGGCAGCCAAAGCACCGTCAAGACCCGCTTTAACAATCCTGTTTCGGGCTGCAGGATTGCTTTTTTCTTCTTCTTTCAAATCAAAGGGAACAATATCCAGAAGCTGCACTTTCACACCGGCACCGGCAAGAAGGGCGGCAATCCCGCCTCCCATGATTCCCGAACCGATAACGGCAGCCTTTCTGATTTTTCTTATCATGATTTCCTCCTGTCTCAAAGGTTATTTCAAAGATTATGAATGATCATTCAACGTGATTAACAAATAACACCCCTGATTGTCAAGGAAAAACATTAGGGATCAAACCGCAGTGATGAAGAATATTCTTTCTTCAATTTCAGTCTGTTATAAGAACAATGAGTCTGATGTGCCTTGTCTTTGCGCCGATTTCATTAAAACATTCTGTTTGTGAATATTCATTCATGCCTTGACTTTTCAAATCCCTTGAAAAAAAAAATTGCGTCTGGTAAGGTGAGGCACCAAAATATAAGGTATAATTTTGACTGGAGATCATTAATGGCGCTCAGAGGCTCCAAATTAAATACTTCCGATACTCTGAACATAGACTCAGTTGTCGGGTTTATAAGATCCCTTCAAAGGGAAAACGGGGACATCCCCTGGCATGTTGATGGAAAAACAGATCCCTGGGATCTTGTTGAAACCCTTATGGGGTTGAATATCGGGGGGTGTTTTGAAGCATCCTGCCGTGCCTTTGACTGGCTGAAAAATATCCAGAACCCGGACGGGTCATGGTATTCTTCCTATATAAACGGGGAGCCCGGGGACAAAACCCGTGAAACCCATATGGCGGCCTATATCTCCGTCGGCCTTTTTCATACCTGGCTGATATATAAGGATACGGATCTTTTAAAACAGATGTGGCCGACCCTGGAAAAGGCAATTGCCTATGCCCTCAGTCTTCAGACCGAGACAGGGGAAATTTTCTGGGCAAAAAGCCCGGAAGGCAAAGTGGACCCCATGGCGCTCCTTTCCGGTTCAAGTTCCATCTATCTGAGCCTGAAATGTGCCCTTTCCATTGCCTTTGTTCTCGGAAAAAAATGTGTTTCATGGGAAACAGCCTTTGAAAAACTGGGCAGATCCCTGAGGGAGAATACCCATACTTACAATATCAGCAAATCAAGATTTTCCATGGACTGGTTTTACCCGGTGTTAAGCAGCGCCCTGACCGGGGAAAAGGCAGTTGCCAGAATCGAAAAATACTGGCAGAAATATGTCATCGAAGACCAAGGGGTCAGATGTGTATCAGATCAGCCCTGGGTGACCATTGCCGAAACATCGGAGCTGGTCCTCAGCCTGTATGCCATGGGGTGGATAAAAAAGGCCGACATTGTTTTCTCCTGGATCCAGGGCCGGATCTACGAGGATAAAACCTTCTGGTGCGGCTATACATATCCGGATATGGTAATCTGGCCCGAGGAAAAACTGACCTGGACCAATGCCGTGGTCCTCATGGCAGCCGACGCCTTATACGATTTATCCCCGGCATCAAAGCTTTTCAACCATATTGCCTGGAATGGCTTTTTGTATAAAGGCCTTGAGAAATGATCAAGGACTACCGGCCCTACTATATTAAAAAGGCCTGGTACAGGCTTCAGCACCTTTATATCAAACACACCCTCTCCCCCCAGCTGAAGCATCTGGGAAAAAACCCGTTTATTGTAAAACCCTGGCATATTGAACTTTTCGGCGGCCCCATCCGTATCGGTGACAATATCACCCTTCTCGGCTGTTCTGACAAAAAAACAAGGCTGACGGTATGGTCGGATCAAAAAAACATTTCCGGCATCACCATTGGTGATCATGTTCTGATTTCACCCGGTGTGAGGATCAGCGCAGCCAATCATATTTCCATTGCTGACTCCTGCATGCTGGCCAGCCATGTCTATATTACAGATTCTGACTGGCACGGGATATATGACCGCTCCCTGCCGCCCAAGGAAACCAGCCGGGTGGTGCTTGAAGAAAATGTCTGGGTAGGCGACAGCGCCATTGTCTGCAAAGGGGTGACCATTGGCAAAAACAGCATTATCGGCGCAGGCGCAGTAGTCACTTCAGACATCCCGGCCAATGTCATGGCAGCGGGAAACCCGGCCAGGGTGATCCGGCCCCTTGATCCTGAGCAACCGATCGTGACGAGAAAAGACCGGTTTTCAGATACAAAGGCCATGACCCGTCTCTTGGAATCCACGGAAAAAAACTGTTTACAGGGAAATACGCTTTTCGGGTGGATCAGATCCTTTTTCTTTCCTGAAAAGCAATCCTGATAATGAAAGTGCGAAACTGTTGACTTTGTCAGGCCGATAATCCTGGAGAGCCATATCGAAAATTTTCAATTCATCAGTTTTGATGCTTGACAAACCATTCTATGAGCTCTCCGGCAAGGCTCTGCTTCCCGGGAACAAGGGGAAGGCTGTCTTTTGTAAACCACCCGGCTTCTAGAATTTCATTTGTATCGATGGAGATCGAACCTCCGGCGTATTCTGCTGTAAACCCGATCATGAGGCTATCTGGAAACGGCCAGGGCTGGCTTTTAAAATACCGGATATTTTTTATTCTGATGCCGGTTTCTTCAAATATTTCACGCCTGACACAATCTTCTAAGGTCTCTCCCGGTGAAACAAATCCAGCCAGGACGCTGAACATATTTTTATTGGGGAAATTGATTCCTCTTGCAAGGAGAATCCGGCTATCCTTTACCACAGCCGTTATAATGGCGGGTGAAACCCTAGGATAGCTGATCAGCCGGCACATTTGACAAACCCTGGCATGTTCGGTTGCTTTAGCCTGAGTTTTTTGTCCGCATCTTCCGCAGAATTGAAAATTCAGGTTCCAGTCATGGATCTGTCTTGCATATCCTGAAATAACCCAGAAATCCATATCCACATTGCCGTAAAGTGACCGAAGATTGATCAGCCGGTAATTGCCGGGAAGGGTTTCAGGCTTTATATGGGCACAATAACAGTCTGTCTCATTGTATCTTCCGAAAAACCTCAGAGCCTCCAATCCCATGTCTTTAGCTTCTTTTTCAGGGATACAGGGAATGGATAACTGATCCGTAACATCCGGTAACTTTCCGGCGACAAGGATATCATTATTGGAAAAAATAAAATAATAGGCCCTGTCTGTAGGAATTTCAGGAGCCAAGGCTGATTTAACAAAATTCATGATGGCGCCGTCTTTTTTCATTATTATTTTTCCCAGAATTGTGCTGCTTTTTTTCTCTTTCCATATCCCATTGCGTCATCCCCCCAAAGGAAAAACCTGTGCAGGGGTTTGATGTGCCTGACCCCGAATCTGACCAGGTCATGAAGGATTCCCTTGGGTTTATTAAACGGACAGACCCGGATGCAGTTGGAACAGTCTGTGCCGTTTACAGCCCAGAAGCGGATGCAGGTTTCAGCATTGATATTCCATTTCAGGACGCCCTCCCTGTTGGATATATTAAACGGCTCGCCCGTGGGTCTGCCTTTCATGATGGATTTGCTGGGACAGTGGTCTGCACATTTTTCGCAAGCCAGGCAGAAATCCCAGACCCCGAATTCAATGGGCGTGTCCGGGATCAGGGGCATGTCCGTGAAT
>CAZUDE010000001.1:590974-629745 GCA_964619205.1 uncultured Desulfobacula sp.
GCGTGACCAGAAGTCCGTTTCTGGCTATTTCTCCAAGACCGGCATCAATGGCAAGGGGAATGCTGCAAGCTGTATCATTGCCGCAGGGCAGGGCAGTAAATCCGAGCCCCCGGATATACTGGGCCAGAAGACCCGAAGTAAATGTCATCTTTGAATACCCGAGTCCCACTGCAACAGAGGATGGATGGGCAGGAGAATATTGAATGGCCTCGTAATCCATTTCAAAGGCCAGGACAACAGCATATCTGCAATAATCGGGAAAATTAACCGGTGCTTCTGTTCCGCCGTTTCGTCCCCCCATATAGGTTGAGGAATACAGCCAGCGTTGATCGACCTCACAGATGCCACACAGGGAGGCTCCGAAAAACCCTGCCAATAGTTTAACCTGCCGGGTCAGATCCAGTGCATGGGGGTTTTCCAGCCTTACACCTTTGGGAACCCTTGGAAAATCAAACTTCCCATCCCAGTCCCAGACATAAAGCCCCTGCTTTCCACTGTTATTGGTGCTTCCATATCGCGAATCCAGAAGCCAGGAGGCATTTACCGCAGCCTGATCCTTCAGCCCATACCCTGGAATTTTTTTTGGCCATACGTTGGAAAAATAAAAATCATCTCTTACATCTGCCATTGCCGGGTCCCAGAAAGGTCGTTTAAAGGCTTCGTTTTTCTGGTTAAACGCTGTGACCGTCCCATTGATATACCTTGCGGCACCCTTCATATTCCTGTCCTTTTTTTGGTATTATAATCTAACCCCGGCATCATACTGCATCTTGCATGATTTCTCAAAAAAAAAGATCCTGCTTTTTGAGCAGGATCTTTTTACATAAGTAAGTGTCTGTAACAGATGGGGTTGTGTCGTATAAATACCTCCTTTATGGATTGTTTGCCTTATGCACAGGCAGGTTGCGCTTGTATACGGTTACGAAAATCCTTAATCACTTCCGATTTCTGCAAAGGGGAGACCCTGACTTGCGAATGATCAAGCCCCTCAATGATAATATCACCGGGAATCCTGGACTGGTAGATATCACCTGAAGTGAGTATCCGATCCAACCCGTCTCCCTCTTGAGTAATCCAGACGGTTCCGCCGATGCAGGTGATTTCTTTGCCTTCTCTGCTGTTTTTTACGATAAATAATTTTCTTTTATGAATGTCTTTTACATCTGTTTGAATTGATGTTTTGTCAAATTGATAAAATTTCATTTTTATGCCTCCCTATTTTGGCTGATGGACCATGATGCTTATGATGGTGTAATTGTCCATTTATGGTCTGTATTATATATCTGATAAAAATAAATAACAGATTCAATTTATTTTTTTTGTAGCCATAACAATTTGCTTTTTTTTAAACTGTACTGGTATAATGCATGATTATGTGTACCCTTTTTCAAACCCGTAAAAGAAAGAAAAGGCCATGCCGATAAAAGAAGGCAAGAGCAGTAAACTATATGAACAGATTGCAGACCATATTGCCCGGATGATTGAAACCAGGACTTACCGGCCCGGCGAACGCATTCCATCGGTCCGGGAGATGAGTGCACAAAAAAGGGTCAGCGTTACAACGGTCCTCCAGGCCTATGGACTGCTTGAAAGTCAGGGGCTTATCGAGGCAAGGCCCCAGTCCGGGTATTATGCCCGATCCCGGTTTTCGAGCTCGGTCCCTGTTCCCGAAACCTCCTCCCCCCGGTGCGATCCCACAAAGGTCAGCATCCATGAACTGACCATGATGGTCATGAAGGATCTGTTCAATCCCAACCTTATCCCCCTGGGTGCGGCCACCCCCAATTCAGCCCTTCTGCCCGCAGACAAGCTGAACCGGATACTGGCCTCCATTGCCAGAAGAAAAAGCCTTGAAAGCATTAAATATGATATTCCACCCGGATACAAACCCCTGCGCATCCAGATCGCCCAGAAATCGCTCAAGGCCGGAGCCACAATCAACCCGGATGAAATCATTACCACCACAGGCTGCATCGAAGCCATTGACCTTTGCCTGAGGGCGGTCTGCAAATCAGGGGATACCGTAGCCATTGAATCCCCCACCTATTTCGGGATTCTTCAAAGCATGGAATCCATGGGCCTGAAAGCCCTAGAAATTCCGACCCATCCCAGCGAAGGCATCAATATTGACACTCTGATGTTTGCCCTTGAACAGACACCGGTCAAAGCCTGTCTTGTGATTTCTAATTACAACAACCCTTTGGGAAGCTGTATTCCGGATGACAAGAAAAAACACCTTGTCAGTCTGCTGTCAGGCCTTGATATTCCCCTGATAGAAGTCGATATCAGCGGCGAGCTGCATTTTTCCGATATAAGGCCGTCGGTATGCAAGGCCTATGATAAAAAAGGCCTTGTGCTCTTATGCTCGTCCTTTTCCAAAACCCTTTGCCCTGGGTATAGAGTGGGCTGGGTAGCTGCAGGCCGATACCAGTCTAAAATAGAATGGCTCAAATTCACCTCCAGCCTTGCCACGGCAACCCTCCCCCAGATGGCGGTGACGGAATACCTTCAGGCAGGCGGCTATGAATCCCATATGAGAAAAGTGAGGCGGGCCTATGCCTTTAATGTATCAAATATGTATGAGGCGGTTACCCGTCATTTCCCTGAAGGGACAAGGGTCTCAAGACCGGATGGCGGATTTGTCCTCTGGATTCAGATGCCTGAGACCGTTGACTCCCTCATTTTATACAAGATGGCCCTGCAGGTCGGCATCACGCTTTCACCGGGTTATCTGTTTTCAGCCACCCGGCGGTACAAGAATTATATCCGCCTGAACGCGTCCCGCTGGTCCGATGATATCAACAAGGGGGTGATCCGGCTGGGTGAGATTGTTCATAAGCTAGTCTGACAGCTTTTTTTAAGATACGCGCCCCTGTGAATTATTACAATTTGCTCGTTTAAAAAGATCCATAGTATTTGACAGGAACATATCCTGGAATATATATCAATACTCAGACTATGTTATGAGTGAATTTGAGCTTAATATATTCCTGACGGAGGCAGCAGGAGTTGGTGTTGAAGGCTAAGGACATAAAGGGCATTGAAACAGGCCCAAGACAGTTGACATTTGATTTCGAGGAAAAGGTCCGGGCAGGGATGAACAGTTTCATCATCTCCTGCATCAGGGAGCGGATCAGCGCCCACGGTCAGGTTTTTCTGGACCATCTGATCTCCCATATAAAGGAAACCAGCAATATAGCAGAGCCGGATACCCTTCAGTCGGTTTTCTGGTCTGCCGAAGAATTGAAAATCCATTTCAGGATTGACGGCAGAACCGTCACGCCTTACCAGGCACGGAAGATCTTGCTTGACTTTCCGGATAAGCCTGTGGAGCTTGTTGAAAACAAACAGGTTGAAGCCTCCATCTTCCAGGATCTGGTGATGTTTTGCCGACAGCTGATGACGCTTAAAAATATAAATTTTCAGGACGATCAGTATGAATTTTCCTTATCCCTGCTGTCGAATTTAAAAACCTGGGAATCTGATCTTGCCACTTTTAAGATCATGGCCCAAAAACCGTTTTATCCCGGAAAACAGAAGATCAATGAGTATCTTCACTTCTTAAAAACGCTTCTGGCCAGGCAGGACAGCTATTCGCTGATCTGCAAATGTTACGAAAAAAGGGAACGTATTGCTGAAATGGCCGGGGATATCAATATCCTGTCACGGTTTTATACAAAGCAGGCCGATTTCTGGGATTTATTGATCCAATGCATGGCCGGATTTGGTGAAACCCTTGCAGAGCTGAGACAAAACCCGGAAGCCGCATCAGGACTCGAAAGATTGAACCGGATACTTTCATCCCCCTCACCCTGGGATTTGATCTCCGAGGCTGAACAGTTATTAAGAAACGTTCAAAACCACAATGACCGGATTTTAGAGGAAAAGGTTCAAAACCATCGCCTGGAGGCCATATCCTTTATTGATTCCCTGATTAGAAAATTAAACCGTAAGCCGGTCTCCGGCAGCTCCGAACAGGACCTGCGCAGCAGATGCTTATACCTTTTAAGGATTGCCAAAAAACAGTTGCAAACAAAAACCACCGTCGAAGAAATAAATAGGCTGATCGACAATGCGGAAGACATAACTGAAGATATTTTGAATTAACCGGCAAGTTTCTGCTTTAAGCCGGTAAGGCGCATGGTCGTTTTGTTGTTGTTAAGGGCCAGTTCCAAAGCTTTTGGTGATCCTACAATAATCACCAGGCGCTTACCCCGGGTCATGGCAGTGTATAGAAGATTTCGCTGTAACAGGGGAAAATGAGCTGTTGTCAGGGCAATGACAATGGCTGAATATTCGCTGCCCTGTGATTTATGGACGGATATGGCATAGGCCAGGGTCAGTTCGTCCAGTTCAAGGATGTCATATTCCACGATACGGCCGTCATAATTAACCAGGACCTTGTTTTCAGCCTTTATGACATCCTCAACCATACCGATGTCTCCGTTAAACACATCTTTTTCATAATTATTTTTTAAATGCATGACCTTGTCGCCGGGCTTAAACAGAATTCCCCTGACATCCATGCCCGGGCCGGACGGGTTCAGAACCTTCTGAAGCTGCTGGTTCAAATTGATGGTCCCGGCCTCTCCCCGGTGCATGGGAGTGAGGACCTGAATTTCGTCAATATGGGGAAAGGCGTTTTGAATTCTGTTCGAACACAGATCCAGGATAGTTTCCACAACTTTGTCAGATCTGTTTTTTTCTATAAAATAAAATTCCGAGAGCTCCCCTGTGGCAGCCTTCTGAAAATCCGGCATTTCTCCGTTTCTTATGCTGTGGGCATAAAGGATAATAGGGCTTTCTTCTGCCTGCCGGAATATCCGGGTCAGAAAAAAAACCTTTACCCGTTTTGACTCAATGATATCCGACAAAACATTTCCCGGTCCCACAGAAGGAAGCTGAAAGGTATCGCCCACAAGAATCAAGCTTGCCGCTGCCGGCATGGCCTCAATGAGGTGGTACATGAGAAGGGTGTCCACCATGGACGCTTCGTCCACCACAAACACGTCCAGGTCCAGGGGGTTGGCATAATTTTTTTCAAAGGTCTGGTTTTCATGATCAAACCCGAGGAGTTTATGCAGGGTAAACGCCTTTTGTCCGGTCACTTCGCTAAGCCTTCTGGCGGCCCTGCCTGTGGGGGCGCTCAATACTGTTTTTTGATCCAGGCGCTTGAAAATTTCGCACAATGCCCGGATCAGGGTTGTTTTGCCGGTTCCGGGACCGCCGGTGATGACTACGATTTTTTCATTCAGCACATTTCCAACCACATTTAATTGCTCATCCGATAATTTTACGGCAAGTTTTGTGAGAACCGCTTCGAGGATTTCATCTTTACCCATGTCACGGGCCCCGGTCTTCATGGATAAAATGGCCTTCATTCTTGAAGCAATGCCCGATTCCGCCCTGAAAAGCCTGGCAAGATACACCCGGGCGTCTTTCTCTCCTGCTTCTATTTTTATTTCACCTTCCTGGACCAGGGCTTCCAGTGCAGATCCGAATTTATCCGGCTCCACACCTGAAATCTTTGCAGAGGAGGCAAAAATTTCTTTTTTATGCTGATACACATGACCCTCCTGCTCAAAAAACATGAGACTGCAAATCAGACAGGCCTTCAGGCGGTTCTCATCCTCTTTTTGCACCCCGGATCTTAAAGCAATCCTGTCGGCTATGGTAAACCCCACTCCCGGGATATCCCTTGCAATGAGATAGGGGTCATGGTTCAGAATATTGAGGGTTTCGGAACCATAGGCCTGAAGAATGGTGGAAGCATGATACACGCCCACTTTATTTTCCTGGAGAAACTGCATGACCCGACGGACGGCATGGTGTTTGTTCCAGGCATCCGTGATGATATTTTGTTTGGCGTCACCGATGCCGTAAATGGTTTTGAGCTTATCCGGTTCATTTTCAATGATATCAAAGGTTTTTTCTTCAAAATGATCTACAATTTTATCAGCCAGGGATTTTCCGATGCCCTTGATGATACCTGAACCCAGATATTTCCGGATACCGGATACCGTGGCCGGCAGTAAAACCTTATACATTTCAACCTTAAACTGATCTCCGTATTTTGGATGGTTGACCCATTTACCTGAAACTTCAATGCTTTCCCCTTCAAATACCCCGGCAAGATGGCCCACAACTGTCACGGGGTCATTGATCTTTGCCATCCTGAGTTTTGCAATGGTATAATGATTTTCCGGGTTCTGATAGGTGAGCCGCTCTATAATGCCTTTGACGGTGATCATTTAGCGCTTTGTGGAGGCGATGATCCAGCATGCTGCATCATACAGATCTTCTGAAAAACAATCCGGCGCCCTGTTATCTTGAATGAGTTTATCATATGCTGCCAATCCGTTTCCGGTTTTCACCAGAAGGGCTTTTGCACAACCTGCATTGCGGGCACAAACAATATCCTTTTCACTGTCTCCTATCATAAAGGACTTGGCAAGAGGGATGGAAAATTTTTTTTGGGCCTGAAAAATCAGACCGGGTTTTGGTTTTCTACAGTCGCAATGATCCTCGTCAACATGGGGGCAATAGAAAATATCCGCGATCCTGCCTCCCGCTTTCTCCACACCGATTTTCATTTTTTCAAAAATGGCGTCAAGGGTTTCTTTTGTCGCAATCTTTCGGCTGATCATGGACTGGTTGGTGATGACGATCACCTGAAAGTCGTTTTGGGTTAAAAGGCAGATGGCTTCCGGGCTTTTGGAAATAAATTCAAATTCCGAGGGGTGTTTGATGTACTCGGCAGAATCCTTATTGATGACCCCGTCCCTGTCCAGAAAAACCGTATATCCCATCAGGTCTATTCCGCGACGGCAAAGGTGCTGTCAAAACCCTGGGCAAGAATTTTTTCGCCGAACCGTTCAGCATCCTTTAGATTTGTAAATCTTCCGACTCTCACCCGGTAAAAGGTTCCCCGGTCATCGGTAAAGACGACAATATGGGCATTGGGATATGTTTTTGACAATTTGTCCCGGTATTCTTCAGCATTGGCTTTGACCTGGAAAGCCCCCACCTGAACCGTAAAATTACCGCTGTAATAATCCAGGGGCCTGAAAGTGTCCGGCTTTTTTGTCTCGGCGGAATACGATGTGGCCTCGCCAAGGGCCGTGACCTTTACCTTTGCGGTTCCCGGATCTGCAATCCCGATCTCCTTTGCCCCGGTATAGGAAAGGTCAATGACCCTGCCCGCTACAAAGGGTCCCCGGTCATTGATCCGTACAACTATTTTCCGGTCGTTTTCAAGATTGTGTACCGATACCCAGGTATTCATGGGCAGGGTCTTGTGTGCTGCCGTCATGTCAAACATATTGTAAATTTCACCGTTTGAGGTTTTTCTGCCGTGAAATTTATCACCGTACCAGGATGCAATTCCGGTTTGCGCAAACCCGTCTGCGCTGGCAATGGGGGTATATTCAACCCCGTCAATGGTATAAGGTCTCTGGGTGGCCGGGGTTGTCTTTGAAGAAGACTTTGTTTTTGATTCCGGCGGTGGCCGATGACCGGATTCTGGCCCAGTCCCCCAGTTGGCTGAACAACCGAAAACAAAAAACATAAAAAATAACAGGATCTGAATGCGTAATTTAAAAAGAGGGCTCAACATAAGGCTGAATCATCCATCAAGGGCCAGGTCCAGTAAGTTTTCCATTTTATCGGTAAAAAGAAAGTCAATGGAGTTTTTTATATTATCCGGAACATCATCCATATCTTTCTGATTCCACTGGGGCAGGATAACGGTTCTTATTCCGGCCCTGTGGGCTGCGATCACTTTTTCCTTGATCCCGCCCACAGGCAGGACTTCTCCCCTCAGTGTAATCTCTCCGCTCATGGCAAGACGCTTTTTCACCAGACGTCCTGTTATAAGAGAAGCAAGTGCTGTCAGCATGGCCACTCCGGCCGAAGGCCCGTCTTTGGGGATGGATCCTTCAGGCACATGAATATGGATATCATGGGTGCTGAAAAAAGATTCATCCAGATTCAGTTTTTTTGCCCTGGCCCGGATATAGCTTAAGGCGGTGCTGGCAGACTCTTTCATGACATCTCCCAGCTGACCGGTGAGGGTCAGGCCTTTTCCGCCCGGCATGGCGACGGCTTCAATAAAAAGGATTTCTCCGCCAAAGGGGGTCCAGGCAAGGCCCACGACAACACCGGGGTTGTCAATTTTCAGCGCCAGCTCCGGCATGTTGGACACAGGCCCGAGGTATTCATACAGGTCTTTTTGTCCCACCACAATATTTTCAGTCATTCCTTCGGCAATTTTACTGGCAATTCCCCTGCACACAGAGCCGATCTGACGTTCCAGGTGTCTTAAGCCCGATTCACGGGTGTACCCGGAAATGATCTGCCGGACTGCACCGGTGGTGATTTTGATCTGGTTTGATTTAATGCCGTTGGCTTCACGCTGTCTGGGAATAAGATACCGGGTGGCGATCTTTAATTTTTCTTCTTCTGTATATCCGCTCAGTTCCAGTATTTCCATGCGGTCCCGAAGGGGTGCCGGAATGGTATGAAGCACATTGGCTGTGGTCAGAAACATGACATCGGAAAGGTCAAAGGATACATCCAGGTAATGGTCGGAAAATGAAAAATTCTGCTCCGGATCAAGGACTTCCAGAAGGGCTGAAGACGGGTCCCCGTGATAGGAAGAAACCACCTTGTCTATCTCGTCCAGCATGAATACTGGATTTTTGGTGCCTGCCTTTCTCAGGGACTGGATAATCCTGCCCGGCAGGGCCCCCACATAGGTTCTTCTGTGCCCCCTGATCTCGGCCTCATCCCTGACGCCGCCCAGAGCGATCCGGACAAATTCCCGTCCCAGAGCCTTTGCAATGGATCTGCCAAGAGACGTCTTTCCGGTTCCGGGCGGGCCGAAAAAACAGAGAATCGGCCCCTTGGAATTGTTTTTCAATTTACGGACAGCCAGGTATTCAAGAATTCGTTTTTTAGGTTTTTCAAGTCCATAGTGATCATTGTTCAGAATTCTTCTGGCTTCTTTGATATCCAGCTTGTCTTTGGAACGAACAGCCCAGGGAAGGGAGACGAGCCAGTCCAGGTAAGAGGAGGCCACCACATATTCGGAAGAAGACGGGTGCATGCGGGAAAGCCGCTGCATTTCTCTTTCCGCTTCTTTGCGTGCTTCTTCGGACAGCCCGGCTTTTTCTATCCTGACCCGGTATTCCTTGATCTCCACCGAGTCGTCTCCGGTTTCCCCCAGTTCTTCTCTGATGGCTTTCATCTGCTGGCGAAGATAATATTCCCGCTGGCGCTTATCCATATCCTCTTTGACCTGGTTCTGAATTTTGGAACCCATTTCCAGGATTTCCAGCTGATCATTGACCAGGCGAGTCACTTTTTTCAACCGCTTGTTCACATCTAAAAGCTCGATCACCTTCTGTTTTTCAAGAACCGGTGCATTGATGGTGGACGCCACCATGTCTGCAAGAACGCTGGGTTCCTGCAAGGATTTGATCATATGGCCCATTTCAGAGGGCAGCCCGGGAGACAGTTCTACAATTTTTTCATACTGTTCCACAATATTGGCCATCAAGGCCCTGTTTTCCAGATTCCGGTCTGCATTGCGGTTGTCAACGACTTCGATCTGGGCCTGCATATATTTTTTATTCTTGAGAAATTTTACGATCCGAAACCGCTCAAGACCCTGTATGAGAAGCTGTGCCTTGGATTCTTCCATTTTGGACATTTTCAGGATAATGGCAATGGTGCCGATCCTGTAGAGGTCATCCGTGGTATGACGGGAGTCTATATCAGACCGCCTGGACAACAGCAGCCCCAGCATTCGGTTGCCTGCCATGGCTTCATCAATGAGTTCAACAGCTTCGCTTTGAATCAATACCAGGGGCAACACCATTTTGGGGAATAAATTGGTATCCACAATGGGAAGGATGGGTATAATGTCCGGGATATGATCTGTTGTTATGCGGCCTGGGGGATGTCTTAGGTCATCCATATATTATCGGGTTCCTTTTGGAATCATGAGCTTATGCAAAATCTATGGAAACATTGTGTCTGCTCTTGATGTTTTCCCTGAACAATTTGCCCAGATACAGCTCTAAAAATCCGTTTGAATACTTGGCCGTCACTTTTTCAACATCAATGACACTGGGCAGGTAAAGAACCCTTTCAAACTGCCCAAACTGGATCTCTGCAAGCCTGTAGGTAGCCGTACGATCAGGGTGGTTTGTTTTCCTCTGCCCTGATATCTTGATGGCCTTGTTGCTGACTTCAATAATAATATCTTCTTTTTTCACACCTGCGATTTCAGCCTGGATAATAATTTCATTTCTTGTCTCAAAGATATCCATCTGGGGCTTCCAGATCCTTTTTGAAAAACAGAACATGGGATTGACGGATTGAAACATTTCTTCAAAAGACTTTTCTTCTGTCGAGTGTTTCTCAATATTATCTCCGAACCGTATTTCTATATGCTTCATATAAATCTCCTGATGATACCGTTAAATAGATCATCTGATGATCTTGTCAAAATACCATCTGAGCCGGATATTGTAAAGCAGTATCGAAAAATACCTGAATGCTCGAAAGGAAAAGCTTTCCTTAACAAAAACAAAGAGTTCTGTTTTTTCGAAAGGGCCTGTAGTCATGCTGCCCTTTCAGCCTGAATCACTGCCGGAGCCCCAGATATCAACGATTCTTGTTTCCCCGGGATACGCCACTGTTTTATATTGGGTAATATTGGAAAGCCGTTTTGTGATATCTCCGATCCGTATGGCCTGCTTCTTGATTTTCTGCAACTCTTCCGTGGAAATGGACTCATTGTCCTCAAACAGGGCTGAATATCCGAGAATGACCTGAAGAGGCTGATTGATTTCATGGCAGATGGCTCCGGCCATTTCAAGAACACCCTGAAGTTTTTCCCGTTTCATTTTTTCCTTCTGAGCCTCTTCTCTCTGGGAAATATCAACAATTGTTACAATGGTGCTTTCAAGTGGGTTTTCCTGATGGGGGCTGGTGATGATGATATGAGCCTTGAAAAGGGTTCCGTTTTTTCTTTTTACATCAAAATCAAAATCCGCCTTTCCCGATTGCTTCAAGTCGGTATAGATCAATTTCCCGGTTTTTATAAAATCCTCATCCGTATCATAGATCATCCGGACATTGGCGTTTTCAAACTCCTCTTTTTTTTTATAGCCGAACATCTTTACCATTTCAGTATTGACCCACTTGAAAACCCTGTTCTCCACAAGGCAGATTCCCACGGGAGAGGATTCAAGGATTTTTTCAAGAACCTGCCGCTGCTCTGAAAGTCTTTCATCTGCGTCCTTTCTTTCAATGGCAAGGGCAATGTGCTGGGAAACCGCATTTAACAAATCAAGATCTTTTTTATTATAATCTTGTGGAGAATTAAAGCTTTGAAGGGCGATCACCCCTATAATCCTGTTTTTGATGATCAGCGGGGCACCCAGCCAGATCTTGCTGACGGTTCCAATTACCTTTTGCCCCTGGGCCTTTGCAAAATCGATGATCTCTTGGGCATAAAAGATCAAAGGGCTCCCGGCCCGGATGACTTTGCCGGTTAAAGAGGCGGTTTCACTGAAATGAAGAATTTCTTCAGGCTTTTCATCTTTTTGGCTCACATAATAGGGAAATGTAATGGAATCTTTGTCTTCATGGTGAAGGGCAATATAAAAATTATCAGCATTCAGTATCCGGCCCAGGGATTTGTGTATGACCCGATATAATTCATCAGGGTTCCTCGTTTGAGATACTGCTTCTGAAATTTCAAACAAAACCTCAAGAGTTCTCGCATCATCCCTTTCTTTTGAACCCTTTTGAGACGCTTCTTCTTCTTTCATTTTTCACCTTATGCCAGGCATTATGCCTTGTTATGGATTAAGGTTTTATGCAATAATGTTCCTGAAGTCAAAGACTAAAACATTGAAAGGCTGAAAGTATTATTTTTTATATTCACAATCCCCTGGAAAAAACAAATGAAATCATTTGAAGAAATCTCCCTGTTGTATGAAATCAGCGAAGCGCTGAATCAGCACATGGACATGAAAAAATCCCTTTTTAAAGTCTTAACCGTTCTGTCGGACTCTCTTAGTCTTGTCCGGGGCATTATTTTTCTGATCAATTCAGAGGCCGGAGACATACGGATTGAGATGGCCCACGGCATTTCCGAAGAAACCACCCGCCAGATCCGGTATATCCCGGGCGAAGGCATTGTGGGAAGAGTGATTCAGAGCGGGGAGCCTGCGGTTGTGCCCAGGATAAGCGAAGAGCCCCTGTTTCTGGATAAAACCCATTCAAGAAGGGCTTCCGCAGGCCTTGACTATTCTTTCATCTGCGTTCCCATCAAAAAAGAAAACCGTGTAGTGGGTGCCATCAGTGCGGACAGGCCTTTTGAGGGCAAGACCTCCCTTGAAAAGGGTGAAAAACTTTTATCGGTAGTTGCTGCCATGGTGGCCCATCATGTCATCAATATCGAAACCATCAGAATTGAAAAAGAACAATTGAAAACGGAAAATATCCGGCTGAAATCAGAGCTTGAAAACCGATACAGCTTTGATAATTTCATAGGAAACTCCAACAAGATGAGGGAGGTTCTCCAAATGATCTCTCAAGTATCGTCATCTTCAGCCACGGTTCTGATACGGGGTGAAAGCGGAACCGGGAAAGAGCTGGTGGCCAATTCCATACACTATAACAGTGAAAGAAACAAAAAACCCTTTATTAAAATCAATTGTGCCGCCATTCCTGAAAACCTCATTGAAAGCGAATTGTTCGGACATGAAAAAGGATCATTTACAGGGGCATCCCATCTGAAAAAAGGGAAATTTGAAATGGCGGACCAGGGCACTATTTTCCTGGATGAAATCGGCAATATGTCCCTTTCAGCCCAGGTTAAACTATTACGCGTGCTCCAGGAAAAAGAATTTGAACGGGTTGGGGGATATAAACCCATCAAAACCGACGTCAGAATTGTTGCTGCAACAAATTCAAACCTGGAGGACATGGTCCGTCAGGGCAGATTCAGGGATGATCTATATTTCCGTCTCAATGTCTTTCCCATCTATCTTCCGAGCCTGCGCATGCGAAAGACTGATATTATCCTTCTGGCGGATCATTTTCTTGAAAAATACAGCCGGATTCATAAAAAAGACATTAAGCGGATCACCACCCCTGCCATTGATATGATGATGGAATATCACTGGCCCGGCAATGTCAGGGAACTTGAAAACTGTATGGAACGGGCCGTCATCCTCTGCAACGAAGGTGCCATCCACAGCTATCATCTTCCGCCCACCCTTCAGACCGGAACCAAAACCAAAACCCTGCCCCAGTCCCTTGAAGATGCAGTGGCCCGGCTTGAAAAGGAAATCCTCATGGATGCCTTGAAGAATGCCAAGGGGAACATCAATAAAGCAGCAAAACTCATCGGAATAACGGTTCGAAAATTCTCCTATAAGGCTGAACGGTATGGGATCAGCTATAAGGATTACCGATGACCTTAACCCGGAGGAAAAAGCATGCCATGAAAACATTTAACTTTAGAAAAAGGAAACTTATATGAAAATGGATCAATACATCAGAGCCATTGCAGGCTCTTTTATCCTGATTTCACTTATCCTGTCGCATCTGCATTCACCCTACTGGCTTTTTTTTACTGCTTTTGTGGGTCTTAACCTTTTGCAGTCGGCGTTTACCAAAATATGCCCCATGGAAAATATTCTGGAAAAACTGTTTAAGATTCCAATAGATCGCTAAGCCCAAACTCCTTTTCCCCCTGAGGCGTCCAGCGGATGTACAGGGGGATCTGCCTTCCAGAGCATTCTTTCCGAACCTCAGAGGCAATGTCAACAATTCTCTGTGAGTCGGGGCAGTATTCATTGAATTTTTCCTGGATATTCAGACCCGACACATAGAGATGATGAAATTCTATGGATGCATGCCTGAGCTTGTCTGCAATTTCCACAATGGTCCGGGGCTGATCATTGACCTTTTGGATCAGGGGGACATTGACATAAATGTTCACTCCTTTTTCAATCAGCATTGCTGCAATTTTCCCATGGCGCTCCCGGATATCTTCAGGCAGTAGGAACCAGGCTTCGATCTCCACCCTGAACGGATTGCCAGTGGAAAAATCACACCATTGGGATATCTTTTCCATGAGAGTTTCTGTTATCACTTCCGGCCGTGTGCTGAATTCCCGGCAGCAGAGCCGGACAGATACAATATGGGAAAAGGGTTTGAGTCTCTCCACAATATGCCCGGCTTTTTCCATGCCTGGGTCTTCTCCGGCCTGCCAGCAAAGCACCACATCCGTTATATCCCTTTCCTCTTGAACATAACCAAAGGCCATATTACCCGCCTCCAGCGTCATTTCAACCCGGGTTTTATGAACCCGGGAGATGGTTTTTGAAGGGACATTGACTATTGATGGGCTCAAACCTGAACCAGACAAAAGGCAGGTCCGAATGGTTTCTATTATTTCTGATGAAAGACCGGATTCAGGGAAAGAAACGGTCCGGGTTTTCTCCGGCCGGTTTCCCGGAAACAGGGAATCATCCCCCATGACAACCTGAAACCTTGCATCTAAAGTGCCTTCCGGATTGATTCTCATATCCGGCATCTGTCTTGTGTCCGGGATGAAGTCCTTGAAATATGAAAGGGTATATGGGGTCCTGATCCAGATAAAGGCCTTGTCTTTGGCATCCTTTTCCACGGCAAACCCGCTGGTATGCCATTCTATTTTTCCTAAAGGGGTTGCCGTACACAACTTTGGAATGCACCGGTCTGAAACATGATCTCTCAGCCATGCCTGGGCCTCAAGGGCTTTGGAAATGTGGGTCCAGTACTCCTTTGTCCCGTGAATTGGGCTGCACGGGGTAAAAATATAATAGATTTTAACCCCCGCCTGACGCAACATCGTAAATAAACGGCCCAGGATTTTTCCATCCGTGTTCAACCCGTTTAGAAACGGGGTCTGGACATAAA
Source organism: uncultured Desulfobacula sp. (assembly GCA_964619205.1). GTDB lineage: Bacteria > Desulfobacterota > Desulfobacteria > Desulfobacterales > Desulfobacteraceae > Desulfobacula. The sequence goes on from CAZUDE010000001.1 coordinate 605,963, forward strand.
CCTGGATACCCTTTTGAATCAGAATAGAAATAATCTCAAGGCTTTGAATTGACACCTCGTCCGGATGCACAAAATGAACCCCGATCTCGATGCGCTTTCCATGGAATCGGCATTGATCGTTTTTATCAATAAGATATTGAATCAAGAACTTTTCATTCTTTAAAAAAAGCTCGGGAAAATATGCAGCAGATCGCGTGGCAATCCTTAATACATCTACATGATCAATGGTCATGAGAGCCTTAACGGCAACATCAAAACTGGACTTGTTCATCAGGGGCTCACCACCGGTAATCAGTATTTCCCGAATGTCCGGGTGGGATCTGACATGGTCGGCTGCTGCCAGAATATCATCCTTTGGCGGTGTTTTTTTTTTTCGGGTACTCTTATGCTTTCTGAAACAGAACCGGCAGTAAACAGGGCAGGCCATATCCAGAAGAAAAATAGCCCGATTTTTATACATCTGCTCCAGCACACCCTTTTTAAAGTGACCGTCGAAGGTGATGGAACGGCCTGAAGAATCAAGCTCTCCCGTAAAAGGCAGGTATTGTTTTGCAACACCCTTCGACACCATGGCCTGCCGGATCACATGATCGGAAAGACGGACGGGAAATTGATCCATTACCGTCTGCAAATCAGTCTGGTCTTTGGGATCAACAAAAGCGATCTTTTCCAGTTGATCCACTGTTTTTACCGAATATTGCCTGGTGCCCGGGAAAACCGTTTCAAGAAGCCCATACAGGTAAAGGACAGGGATTTCAATGTCATTGATGCTTAAAGGGATTCTCCGGGTTTTAATCATGAAAAATACGGTTTTAAAGAAATCCTCCGGATTGTTTTCATACCCGCATTTTTGAATCAGAATTTCAAAAAAATTCTGTTCTTTATCTATGTGCAGATCTTCAAAAAACCTCCTTCCCAAAAGCTTCTGCGTGCCAAAGGTATTAAAAAAATCCCGGCTGACTGTTTCCAGTTTTTTTGTATTTATTTTCAGATTGTTTTTCTTTAAGGATATCCACATAATCAACCCGTGATCCGCATGACGGCAAGCCCGAGAATCGTCAGTAGTGCAGCGGAAACCTTCATCAGATCAAGCCGCTCTTTTAAAAACAACTGAAATCCTGTGTGAAGAATTGCCCCTGTAATCACAACCAAGGGTCCAGGGGCTGGGGATCGGTGAAGACAAAAGCGCTGCCGCTGTAAAGGGGACACTTCCCAGAACCACGGCTGTCATGCTCAGGCATTTTGCTTTCCTGCTGCGGTTTTCTTTTTTATTTTTCAAGGGTACCCATGATTCGCCGAACGGCAGCAGCCGGTTATCGTCTCCTGATGTCCATTAAATATAAAGACTTTGACGGACCGTCACCCACTTCTCTTTCCTCGATCTGAAAGAGTTTTGTTGCGGCAACAAGTTCACCCAGTTTTTTATACCCGTAATTTCTGGGGTCAAACTCCGGCGCCTGTTTTGCAATATGGCTGCCGACAGAGGCCAGATGGGCCCAGCCGCTGTCGTCGGAAGCATTTTCAACAGCCCTCCTCAGAAGATTCACGATTTTTGAATCCTGCTTTAATTCAGAGGCGGTTTTACGGTTGATTTTAACTGCATCTTCATCTTTTGACCTCAAAACCTCGGTAAAGATGAATTTATCACAGGCTGATACAAAGGGGCTTGGTGTTTTTTTCTCGCCAAAGCCATAAACAAAAAGACCGGCCTCCCTGATCCGTGATGCAAGCTTTGTAAAATCGCTGTCGCTGGAGACAATGCAGAAACCGTCAAAACGGCTTGTATATAAAAGATCCATGGCATCGATGATCATGGCGCTGTCTGTGGCATTTTTCCCTGTGGTATACCGGAACTGCTGGATGGGCTGGATGGAATACTGCAACAAAAACTCCTTCCACCCCTTGAGATCCGGTATGGTCCAGTCACCATAAATCCGCTTTACATTGGCTGTTCCGAATTTTGCGATTTCCGTCAGCAATCCCTCAACAATTCCAGGCTGGGCATTGTCTGCATCGATTAATACCGCCAGTTTCTCGGTTTTCAAGTCTGCCATGTTCCCCTTTATCATTTCCGGTATAGTCTTTTTTCTTCAGATTTGAAAACATGATAAACCGGCAGGGCAGATTATGCAAGAGAATTTGACGGTTTTAGGCACTGTTGAAACAAGGGTTTGAAAGGTGTTATCAGCGAAGATAGGTCAGAATCCGCCCCTTGAACAACAGGCCGGCACAGGCTGCATTGTCCGGCGTATATCCGCTGTTGGAATATCCCAGGGCCGTCATGTTTCTGCTGAACCGTCCCTGATTTCCCCGGCCGGGGTCAACCAGAATGACTTCGCAATGGGGGTTTGCATGCTGATCGATAAATCTGGATAAGATCTCGGCATGGCCTCGCTCATAGAGAAGATCACTGCCGATGACAAGATCAAACCGGCCTAGGAGACCGCCTTTATCCTCCCACCCCATACGGTAAAAAGGGATTTTTTTCCCTTTGTTCAAAAAAATATTTTCCAAGAGAAAGGCTTCTGCCTCAGGATGGTGATCCGTCGCCGTTATATCAGCCAGGCGATGATTGAGAACAAGGCTCGCAAGTCCGATACCGCAACCCACTTCCAGGATTTTTTTCCCTGCAATCTCAAAATCAGCCATATGATACGCCAGAATCCGGCCTGAAGTCCAGACCACGCCGAAGATAGGCCATGTAGCCGACGATATGCCCAAATTTTCGGCAACCCCGTCCACATCCATATACTGCATGTGATCCCTGAGGGTTCTGACATGGATATCCACATCGCCAAATTCGATGGTCTGGTAACAGATGCGCGGCAAAGAAGACATAAGGCCCCCGTTAATAATCAACGCGGCAGGCGTCCTTAAAAATCAATTCCGCAGCGCATGATATCACTATACACGGATATATCCCCCTTGACCAATGAATATTTTTAACTTGAACCGGGTCAGCATTTAGTTTATTTTCTTTTGAGATTTACCAGGATGGAACCATTAACCTTGGATGTATTTGAAAGCCTCAGGCAGATGGAAAGAAGAACATTTCTAAAACAGGCTGCTGTTATGTTCACGCTGGCGGCCGTTCCTTTTTCGGTTACCCGTGCGGCAACATCTGTTTCAGATCCGCCTGGGTCTGTTGATTCCCATATCAAAGACAGACTTATAAAACAGCGCCTGTTTGACAATGTTTTTGAGGATGATATTTTCCTTGAGGAAACCTTTCTCCCTGTGCTTCAATCATCCCTTGGCCGATTGAAAAAAATGCAGACCCTTGTAGGATATTCACATTTCTGTCTCCTTGATTTTGATGAAGCCCTGAAAATTGCTAAAACCTACGGTGAAATTGGTGTTTTTTCAAAACCGGAAATTGATTTTCTTGAAATGATTTTCTATTCCCAGGGCGAAACCTATGGGTTCATGGGTGAAAAACCCATTAAAACTATTACCGGCAAGATCAGCAAAAACAAGGTGGAAAAAATTCCTTTTACCGGGCATTATCTTTATCAGGGCAGGCCTGTTGAATTGTATCAGGAAATCACAAACCTCATCAAAACAGAAGTAATTCTGACTTCCGGCGTCCGCAGTGTCATGAAACAGTTCCTGTTATTTCTGAATAAAGCCAAAGAGAGCCGGGGAAATCTTTCCATGGCCTCCAGATCACTTGCGCCGCCGGGGTATTCCTTTCACGGGGTCGGGGATTTTGATGTGGGGCAGATCGGATACGGCATCCAAAATTTTACGGAAGCCTTTACACAGACCGATGTATATAAAAAACTGATTGATCTGGGTTATTTGAAATTCAGATATGAAAAGGGCAATGATCTGGGTGTCCGGTTTGAACCCTGGCACATTGAGGCAGCATAGACAGTACCCGATCCATACCGCGCCGGTGCTTTTTTTTTAAACTGCCGCCCCCCTGTCTATCTGGATGCGTAGACAATGATCAGGGATTTGGCCACTCCGCCCAGACTGCGCAGAGCATGGGGAATGCTGGAATCAAAATACAGGCTGTCTCCTTTTCCAAGCAGATAGGTCTGTTCCGCAGTTCTGAACTCTACCGTTCCTTCCAAAACAAAATGAAACTCCTCCCCGGTGTGATCATTATAAAGCAATTCTGCTTCTGTTCTTGGTTCTATCTCAACAATAAAGGGCTCCATCTGTTTTCCCACCATGGGGTAGGCAAGAGACTCCCAGCGATATCCCACCTTGGACTCGTCTTTGTGGTGAAAGAGTTTTTTCACGCTGTAACGATCGTCCTTCCGGACCACCACAATCCTGTCGTTCATTTCCGGGTCCTGGAAAAAATGGCTGATTTTAACACCAAGGGCGGTTGATATCTTTATCAATGTTGCAATGGGAGGAGAGGCTATATTATTTTCAATTTGTGACAGCAGGGGTTTTGAAAGACCGGTAAGATGGGAGACTTCCTGGAGGGTCAGGGCCCTGATCTTGCGGAGAGTTCTGATTTTATTGCCCAGGTTCAGCGCAGCAACTTCTTCTTTGATTTTATTTTCCCTCTGAGGCGGCATGGAGTGTTTCTTTTCCTTCCTGTCAATTTTACATTAAAATTTTTACAAATTATAAAAAAATGAAAAAAAGAGTATCATGATGAAAATTTCAGATCAAGACCCTCCTTTTTTATCGTTACATACTCAGGAAAACTGTGATACATCAGAATGAAAAAAGGAAACCGACAGGAGAATCAAAAGATGACTATTTTTAAAGGAACGGTAATCACCTGTGATACCTTGGACACGGTTTTTCAATACCTGGTTGAAAAAAACGGGGTCATTGAATTTACCGGGAATTCTCTTCCGGAACAATACCAGACAGACCCTGTCATTGATCTTGGCAAGAAATCACTTATTCCGGCATTTACAGACTCCCATCTTCATTTCACCTCTTATTCGCTTTTTTCATCCACCCTTGATGTGAGAGAGGCTAAAAATTTTTCAGACCTTTCCAACATCCTGAAACACTATATAAAAGAAACCCGATGCAAGATTGTTTTCGGATTTGGCCTTTCCGGCCACAGTGTTGAAGAAAAAAGGATGATAACACGAAAGGAGCTGGATGGGATCGAAAAAAAAAGACCCATGATGCTTGTGAAATATGATGGCCATGCAAGCGTTGCCAACACCGCCATGCTGGAATTGTTGCCAGCCCCGATAAAAATGCTTCGCGGGTATAACGCCGATTCAGGGCATCTTTTCCATGAAGCATTTTATAAAGCCGTGGATTATGCATCCTCCAAAGTTTCTCCGGTTGCTTTATTAAAGCATATGCTGAGATCGGTGGATAAAATGGCGGCAAAAGGCATTGGCCTTGTCCATCCTGCAGAAGGGGTTGGATTCCCTCTGGATCTGGATGTGGATCTGGTCCGGTTCATGGCCGGCGGCCTTGCCAATCCCTTTCTTTTCAGGATTTTTTTTCAGACCCTGGATATTAAAAAAGTATTAAAACGAAACCTGCCGCGGATCGGCGGGTGCTTTTCAACAGCACTGGATGGATGCTTCGGCTCTCTTGATGCCGCGCTGATCCGTCCCTATGAAAATGATCCGGACAATTTCGGCATCCTGGTTTACGAAGATGAAAAGATCCTTGATTTTGTACAGAGCGCCCATGACAAGGGACTCCAGGTCCAACTGCACGCCATCGGGGACAAAGCCTTTGACCAGGCGACCCGGCTTTTTGAAACGGTTTTAAAAAATAATTTTCGTGAGGACCACCGCCACAGCATCATCCATGCATCCCTTGTCACACCAAAAGGGCTTGACATCTGTGCCCGATACCATATCGGCATCGCAGCCCAGCCTTCTTTACTCCATTTGAATCTGGAACCGCTTTCCTATCTCCAGGATATCCTGGGAAAAAGAGCCCTTGATATTTCCCCGTTCAGGACCATGCTGGATATGGGGATTCATGTCTCGGGCGGGTCAGATGCGCCGGTTACGCTCCCAGACCCGGCCTTTGGAATCTATTGCGCCTGTAACCATTTTAATGCAGGGCAGTCTGTCACTGTCATGGAAGCCATCAGGATGTTCACCATTGAAACGGCATGGGCAGGGTTTGATGATATGGACAGAGGCTCCCTTGAGCCTGGAAAAAAAGCAGATATGGTGGTGCTGAATGAAAATCCCCTGGAACTGCAAAAAAAAGACCTCGCCGGGTTAAAAACCGAAACCCTGTATCTGGAGGGAACTCCCTATAAAAAAGGTCAGGACCTTGGAAATCTTTTATGGAAGGCGCTGTTCAGAAGAAAGCGCTGGTTATAGGCAATCATCCAAGATTGCCGGCTATTCTGCTGTATAGTTTATCCGGCTGCCAGAATAAAGGTTTACCCCATATCATTCTGGCCGCCCTTGAGACCTCGATAAAATTGTTTTCAAGTAAAAATGCAATTCCGGCTTTATTCTCAACAGGTAATACCGCTTTTTCTTCGGCAGCATATTTTTTTTTCATCAGCACTATTCCCGCCCGGATATCTTCTGCAATGACCATGCCTTCGCCCAGCTCCGGCAGAAAAACGCCGGTTGTTTTACCATCTTCCCGGTACAAGGCTGCGGTTTTTAATTTGCCCGTAAGAATTCGGCCTCTGTCCTCTCCTGATACTGCCTGATCCAGTTTAAACACTTCTTTTTGATAGCAGGAAGAAAAGGAAATAATATTGTCCGGGTCTTCACAGGGGGCCGGAGGAGTTTCTCTTTTAAAAAACACATAGTCGGTCTGTTTTTTAAAACCTGATCTTTTATAAATGGAATAGCCCATATCCGTAGCGATCAAAGAAATGGTTTCACATCCAAGGCTTGAGAGTCTCTCCAGTAAATGGGCGACAATTTTATAGGCAAGGCCCTGCCTTCTGAACTCTTTACCAACAATAATATGGGCAAGCCAGGCGGTTTTGCCGAATACAATCCCTGCGCCAAGACCCATCATCGTGTTCTGTTTACAGATTTTGACAACATGGCAGAAGTCATTGGCCAAATAGAATTGAAGACTGGGTTTGATGTCCTGCCAGCCTTCCGGCTGCAATGGTTCAAGGTGGGCTAAATCCTTTTTTACCAGAGGTTTTATATTCATTATAAGGTTAAAAAAAAGGACCGGAAGTTTTTTTGTTCCGGCCCTTTTTATTTTTCTTTTAAAGCCTTTTTATTTTTCTTTTTCTTTTTTACCCACATCCGCCATCATCTTAAGAATGGTGTATTTATCCGTCACTTCTTCTTCAATTTTCGCCCTGAGCCGTTTGGATTCTTCCGGAAGGCTCTTTTCAAGGGCGGCAAATCGTGTCTCGCCACTGAGAAATTCCTGAAGGGTGCCATCCGGTGCCTTTGAATCCAGGGTAAACGGGTTTTTCCCTTCCTTGATCAGTTCAGGATTGTACCTGTAAAGCGGCCAGTAACCGGAATCAACAGCCAGTTTTCCCTCAAACATGGCTTTACCCATGCCTTTGCGGATACCCTGGTTGATACAGGGGGCATAGCAGATGACAAGGGAGGGTCCGGGATATTTCTCAGCCTCAAGAAGGGCCTTCAAGGTCTGGTTTTTGTTTGCACCCATGGAAATGGAGGCCACATATACATATCCATAACTCATGATCATCCGGCCAAGGTCTTTCTTACCGATCTTCTTGCCGGAGGCTGCATATTTTGCAATGGCACCCGTGGGAGTTGCTTTTGAAGACTGCCCTCCGGTATTGGAATACACTTCCGTATCCATGACCAGGACATTAATATCTTCGCCCGAGGCCAGAACATGGTCCAACCCGCCGAATCCGATATCATAGGCCCATCCGTCCCCGCCAAAAATCCAGTGGGATTTTTTCACGAACAAATCTTTTTCCTCATAAATTTCCTTTAAAATGCCGCTGGTTTGATCTTTTAACAGCGTTTTCAATGCAAATGAATATTTTCTGGATTCTTCAGTATCCTCTTTGCCGGCCAGCCAGCCTTTCAATGCCTCTTTCACGGCAGAGGAAGGTTTTGTTTCAAGGGCTTTTTGAACTTTTGCCGCCAGCGTGTTTCTTCTGGTTTTTGTGGCCAGCATCATGCCGTAGCCATATTCAGCCGCATCTTCAAACAGTGAGCTGGCCCATGCCGGACCTTCGCCGTCCGCGTTGGTGCAGTAGGGGGTGGAGGGTGCAGAACCGCCCCAGATGGAGGAACAGCCTGTTGCATTGGCAATGGTCATGCGTTCTCCAAAAAGCTGAGTTATAAGTTTTACATAGGGGGTTTCTCCACAGCCTGCACAGGCGCCGGAGAACTCCAGCAGCGGCTGATACATCTGGCTGCCTTTAACCGTATCCCGTTTCAGAATTTCGGTTTTAAAAGAAATGGTTTTGGAAAATTTATGATTTTCAACCTGGCCTTCCACCTGGCTGGCCAGAGATTTCATGACAAGGGCCGGTTTTTTAGCCGGGCAGATGTCAGCACAGTTTCCGCACCCCTGGCAATCCAGAGGGTTCACCTGGATTCTGAATTTATAGGCTTCCATTTCCTTGCCTTTGCCTTCAACCATGACAAAGCTCTTGGGCGCACCCTTGAGCTCCTTGTCAACGGCAACAATGGGAATGATGGCGGCATGAGGACAGACAAAGGCGCACTGGTTGCACTGGATGCAGTTTTCCGGTACCCATTCCGGAACATCAATGGCCACGCCTCTTTTTTCATACTGAGCCGTTCCCTGCTCAAACACGCCATCCGGTGCAAACACACTTACCGGCAGGTCGTCGCCGCCCTGGGCATTGATTTTTCTCATCACATTATCAACAAAAGATGTGGCTGCTTCAACGGTTTTTTTCGAACTTGTTCCGTCTTTCCAGGTTTTCGGGACTTTTATTTCAATCAGGTTTTCAAGGGTCTTATCAACGGCGTTAATATTCATTGAAACAATTTTTTCACCTTTTTTACCGAACAGGATCTTTATATCGTCCTTTAAAAGACTGATGGCCTTATCAACGGGCAGGACATTGGCTAATTTAAAAAAACAGGTCTGCATGATCATATTGATTCTTCCGCCAAGACCGGCTTCCGTAGCAATTTTAACCGCATCAATATTATAGAATTTCAGTTTTTTATCATAAATGGTTTTTCTGACATTTCCGGGTATGAATTTTTCCATCTCCTTAACCGACCAGGGAGAATTTAAAAGGAAGGTCCCCCCTTCTTTTATACCTTTTAAAACGTCATAAATCTCTACATAATTGGATTTATGGCAGGCAATGAAGTCGGAATTGTCAATCTGGTAAGTGGATTTAATGGGTACATCTCCGAATCTTAAATGGGATACGGTAAGCCCCCCGGATTTCTTTGAATCATAGGCAAAATATCCCTGGGCATACTTATCGGTATTATCACCGATAATGGCAATGGCACTCTGGTTTGCGCCCACTGTTCCATCGGCGCCCAACCCCCAGAATTTTGCAGCAATAGTGCCTTCCGGAGCCGGGTGAAAACCGGTTTTCACTTCAAGGGAAGTATGTGTGACATCATCAATGATTCCAACCGTAAAATGATTTTTCGGCTGAAAAGATTTCATATTGTCATATACAGCCTTGATCATGTTCGGTGTAAATTCCTTGGAGGAAAGACCATATCGGCCCCCGATGATTTTCGGGCTGATACCGTGTTCCATAAAGGCTGTACAGACGTCGGTATAAAGGGGTTCACCAAGGGCTCCTGGTTCTTTGGTCCTGTCCAGAACCGTTATGGTTTCTGCTGTGGATGGAATGGCCCTGAAAAAACTTTCCCGGTCAAAAGGCCGGTAGAGACGGACTTTAACCAGGCCAAGCCTTTCACCATCGGAATTCAGCCGGTTAATAGACTCTTCAATGGCTTCACAGCCTGAGCCCATGGCGATGATGATCCTGTCGGCTTCCGGATCACCCACATAATCAAAAAGATTATATTCCCGCCCGGTGAGATTCCCGACTTTTTTCATATAGTCTTTAACAATGGCCGGAACCTTCTGATAGTAGGAATTGGCAGCTTCCCTGCCCTGAAAATAGATGTCCGGGTTCTGGGCCGTTCCCCTTGTATCAGGATGCTCCGGATTTACTGCCCGGCGTTTGAATGCTTTATATGCTTCATAATTGAATAAGGATGCCATGTCCTCATAATTAATCATTTCTATTTTCTGAATTTCATGGGAAGTTCTGAACCCGTCATAAAAATGAAGAAAAGGCACCCGCGCATCCATGGTTGACAAATGGGCGATAAGGGCAAGATCCTGGGCTTCCTGTACCGAATTTGAGGCCAGCATGGCAAAACCGGTCTGCCGGGCTGCCATGACATCCTGGTGATCCCCGAAAATGGAAAGGGCATGGGCGGAAACAGACCTGGCTGTTACATGAAATACAGAAGGAAGCAGTTCTCCTGCAATTTTGTACATGTTTGGAATTTTGAGCAAAAGTCCCTGGGAGGCGGTAAAGGTCGATGTCAGGGCACCGGCGGCAAGAGATCCGTGAACCGCTCCGGCGGCACCGGCTTCAGACTGCATCTGTTTTATGACAAGAACTTGACCGAATATATTTTTTCTGCCTTTGGAAGCCCAGGTGTCTGCTATTTCACCCAGAGGGCTAGACGGTGTTATGGGATATATGGCAGCAACTTCACTCATGGCATAAGCCACATGGGTTGCAGCCGTATTTCCATCAATAGTCTGCATGGTTTTTTTCATTTTTTTTTCACCTTTAATTTATATTATTAAATTATTTAAAATTCCAAGATAACCTTTCCGTCATACAATAAATGGTTTGATAAGTAAATAATTTAAAGAAACTCGATAGTTTAGAATTTTTTTTTAGTTATTTCAGGTTATTCCGTTATATGTTTTTTTGACTTCTATCAATTTTTATTTACCTGTGCTAAACATAACAGGGTTTATGATATAAATTTTTTAATAAAAACTGATACTTTAAGAGAACGAAGGATAAACAAATGGGATTAATATCTTCAACACATTCCATCAGCCGCTATCATATTGAGGGAAAATTTGAGGGCTCTGCAGCCGAAGAAGTTCGAAATGCACTGATCGCTTATTCAATCCCAAAATTAGAAAGTGAATATGATCAAATTTCTGCCGGCTGGACCCCTTTTGAAAGCCCATATAACCCTGATTTTAGTAAATTTTCCATCCAGTTCGGGACCTATTTTTTATTTTCCCTCAGAATAGATAAAAAATCCATTCCTGTAAGGCTGATTCAAAAATATATGGCCATTGAAATTGAAAAAAAAATAGAAACCTCAGGTCGAAACTTTATTTCAAAAAATGAAAAAACTGAAATAAAAGAACTGGTAATAGATCTTCTTATGCACAAAATTCCTGCTGTTCCAAGTATTTATGAAATTCTCTGGAATTATGAAGAAAAAAATTTATATTTATTTACAACACAGAAAGCTGCCAATGAGCTTTTTGAAACCATATTTTTTAAGAGTTTTAAACTTAAACCTGTCCGGATCTTTCCTTATACTCTTGTTGAAACAAAATCCGCTTTTTCAAATTCTGATAAAGACAGAATATTCTCTTTGACTCCTTTAAAATATACGAGGTAAAACCCATGCTTGATATTGCAACAGCTTATAATAAATATAAATTTCTTGGAAATGACTTTTTAACCTGGATCTGGTTTTCCATTGAAACTCAAAAGGATTTTTCTGTTTTACTGAATTCAAAAGATATTATTTTGTTTGAAATCGGTAATTCAATTGTTCTTGAAAACAAATTAGGGGATAAGTCAAAGGAAAAAATCACTATTAAGGGAGATGAGGCAGGACTTGAAGAGGGAACAACAGCCTTGAAAAAAGGGGCATGGGTAACCCAGATCAATCTTATCTGCAAAATTAATGAAGATGAATATAAATTCACTATAAAAGGGGAGTCTTATAATATTACCGGTCTTAAAACGCCTAAAACAGATCTTGCAAAAACCGGAGAAGAAATTGAAGGGCTGGTTCTTGAAAAAGCGTTTTTCTGTTTCAGAATTTTTGAAGTTATTGACACCCTTTTTTTAAAATATATGGAACAGCGCATCTCCGATGATTGGAATTATAAAGGATTACAGGATATTAAAAACTGGGTCGGATCTTTTTAATAAAATGTTTAAAACCGGCCGTTTTTAAACACAGGAAAAGATCAGATATAAAACCGTTGGGTTTTATCATTAAATTAAACATGTTTTTAAGTTCTTTTTTTAAATTATTATAAAGAATTTCAGATTATTATAAAGTTATAAACATTTGAACACCCTTTATTAGTATTATTGTTCTTTTTTAAATGATATTTAATAATACAACTCAAATATTTAGTAATTGATAAATCAGGCTTTTTAATATAGATATTTATGGATGTAAAAAGCATAAATTTTTGAAAAAAGGTGATAGATGAAAATCTCATTTAATAAAAAAGAAATTGTGGACACGCTTTCAAAAATTCAGGGATTAACAGGAAGAAAAACCAGCCTGACCATTACATCAGACATTCTTATAAAAACCATCGGTTCCAGGATCACTATCACAGCCAGCGATATGGAAACAGCTTTTCATGGAACTTATGAGGCAGAAGTTGAAAGAGAAGGTGTCTTATCTATCAATTCAAAAAAATTTTATGAGATTTTAAGAGAATATCCGGATAATGAAATTATTGTCAATGAAGTAGAAAACAGATGGGTTGAAATCGGAAAAGGAGATAGTGTTTACCATATTGTATCTTCTGATTATGAAAATTTTCCTGAAACTCCGGTCATAGAAAATGTAGATTTTATTAAAATAAATTCAAAAGACCTTAAAAAAATGGTCGAAATGTCATCTATTGTCGGTTATTCCGGGGAAGAAAAAAGAATCTATGTTTTAGGGTCATTAATTGAGAAAATTATAAAAGAAGGCAAAGAAAAATTCAGAATCGTATCAACAGACTCAAAAAGACTTCATTGTTATGATGCAGACTTCATCGGGAATCTGAACCTTCCGGAGGAAAGTGTGATTATTCCGAAAAAAGGATTGTCAGAACTCAGTAAATTTATAGATACAGGCAAAGAAAGCATCAGTGTAGGGATAAAAGATAATCATTTTATTTTTCAGGATGAAAATGAGTCTGTTATGATTAAACTTCTGGAGGGAGAATATCCGGATTATAAACCGGTTATCAACTACCAGGAAATGATACCGGTTGAAGTGGACAGGACGATGTTTTCAACCCTTATGAAACGCATCTCCATATTAACCTCTGATGACTACAAAAGCGTGATATTGAATTTTAAGAATAATGAGCTGATTGTCACTATCACCAATCCTGAAATAGGTGAATCAAAAGAAAGAATAATGATCCCGTTTTCAGAGGATGAAATTAAAAGTGCCTTTAACCCCAGGTATTTCATAGACGCCTTGAGTTTGTTTGAAGGAAATATAGTGGTTTTAAATCTTAAAGAAAGCAAGAGTCCTTGTATCATTAAAAGTTTTGATGATGACAGGCTTATTTGTGTAATAATGGCGATGCATATATGAATGAGAATATAGAAACTAAAGGATACGATGCAGGCAGTATAAAAGTATTAGAGGGTCTTGAAGCTGTACGCAAAAGACCGTCCATGTATATCGGCAATGTGGATATTGAAGGTCTTCACCACCTGGTATATGAAGTAGTGGACAACAGTATTGATGAGGCCATGGCTGGTCATTGCGATACTATTATTGTGACCATTCACCCGGATAATCGCGTGAGTGTTATAGATAACGGCCGCGGAATTCCCGTTGAAATGCATGAAACGGAAAAAATTCCAGCCTGTGAAGTGGTCATGACAAAACTGCATGCAGGCGGAAAATTTGACAAAGATTCTTATAAAGTATCGGGCGGGTTGCACGGCGTGGGAATTTCAGTTGTCAACGCACTTTCCATCCAGCTTGATATGGAAGTATATAAAAACGGCAAAATTTATCATCAGTCGTATTCAAAAGGCCATAAAAAAACTGAGCTTACAGTCATCGGGGATACTGATAAAAAAGGAACAAAAATAACATTTTTTCCTGATTTTGAAATAATGAATCAGAATGAATTCGATTTTGAAGTTCTTTCCCGTAGAATGAGAGAACTGGCATTTTTAAATAGAAATGTCAGAATTATTATTGAAGATGAGCGCTCGGCTGAAAAAGAAGATTTTTTTTATGAAGGCGGGCTTGTTACCTTTGTGGAATATCTGAACAGATCCTGTGTAGCCCTTCATGATCCCATTCACATTCAAGGCGATAAGAAAGATGTCCAGATTGAGGTGGCCATCCAGTATAATGATACATATAAAGAAAAACTCTATTCTTTTGCCAACAATATAAGGACTATTGAGGGCGGCGCTCATGTGTCCGGGTTTAAGGCGGCCATGACCCGTACGGTAAATGCCTATCTGACAACATCCAATAATATTCCCAAAAATATGCAGAGTCTGAAAATCTCCGGGGAGGACATGAGGGAAGGCTTATCGGTTATTATTTCCGTAAAACTCATGGAACCCCAGTTTGAGGGACAGACCAAAACCAAACTGGGAAATAATGAGATAAAAGGGATTGTTGAATCACTTTTAAATGAGAAATTCGGCCAGTATCTTGAAGAAAACCCAACTGTTGCAAAAAAAATCATTGGCAAGGCAGTGGATGCTGCAAGGGCAAGAGATGCTGCCAAAAGGGCAAGGGAGCTGGCAAGAAAAAAAGGAACCCTGATTGATGCGTCTCTGCCTGGGAAACTCGCAGAATGCCAGTATGCTGATCCGGCTGAAAGGGAATTGTTCCTGGTTGAGGGAGACTCTGCAGGCGGCAGTGCCAAACAGGGAAGGGACAGACGGTTTCAGGCAATTTTGCCCCTGAAGGGAAAAATTCTGAATGTTGAGAAAGCAAGATTCGATAAAATCATCAGAAGCGATGAAATCAAAAACATTTTTACTGTATTGGGCACAGGTGCCGGTGATGAAGAATATGACATAGAAAAAATCCGGTATCATAAAGTTGTGATCATGACGGATGCCGATGTTGACGGATCCCACATAAGAACCCTGCTTCTGACCTTTTTTTACAGGCAGATGCCGGATCTGATTTCAAAAGGCTATCTCTATATTGCCCAGCCTCCGCTTTTCAGGGTGGGGTCAAGAAAAGGCGGCGTTTACCTGAAAAATGAAGAAGAATATTCTGATTATCTTGTCAAGCGAATTGCAGGGCAGAAAGATATTTTTCTGAACGGAAACAAAGAACCCCTTAGTGAAGAAGATTTTTATACATTCCTTGTCCATATGTCTGATTATTATCATGCCGTGTCTCTTTTAAAGAAAAGGGATATGGATATAACCCTGCTGCTGGCCCTGATTAAAAATGGGGTAAAAGATAAATTTTTCCTGGAAGATAAAAATAATTTTTTCTCCCTGTCTGAAGATTTAAAATCACTTGATTATATTCCGGGTGGAATTGAATATGACCCGGAAAGAAACATTTATGAAATGGATATCTATGAAAAACAGGGAAAACAGATTATTTTAAGGGTTGGCAGGGAAATCCTTGCCACCAATGATTATAAAAGAATGCTCAAAGGGTATGAAAAAATCAGTGAGTTTAATAAACCACCGTTTTCCATATCATCTAAACAGTCTGAAGCGGAAGAAAAAAAGGAATATTTGTTTGACAGCACAGACACTCTATTTGAATTTATCCTGCTGGAAGCCAAAAAAGGTATTACAGTTCAGCGTTACAAAGGTCTGGGCGAAATGAATGCTGATCAGCTCTGGGAAACCACCATGAATCCCGAAAAAAGGATCATGCTCCAGGTCAACATTGAAGATGCAGAAAAAGCAGACGATATTTTCACCCTGCTCATGGGCGAGGAAGTCGAACCCAGGAGAAATTTTATTCAGAAACACGCACTCGAGGTCTCTTCTCTGGATTATTGATGAGCAGATCAGGCGGTGGGAATTGGGCATGCAGACAAGATGGGAGTATATAAAAAACCCTTTCTATGAGCAAAGAAGGTGCACGAAAATATATTGTCAATACAGACGCAAACAGAAATGCCTTTGTCAAACCATATTTTAACAGCGATGCGCACCAGGCTGAAAATTACGATCTGGTTTTAAACACCGGGATTCTCACCGTTGAAAAAGTAGTCGAGATTATTACCTGCGCCATCCGTTAATTTTAAAGAACCAGGGAGTCCATGGCCTTTTTCATCTGGCGGATGGCCTGTTTCAACCGGTCCTCTTTTTCAACAAGAGCCAGTCGCAGAAACCCTTCCCCTTCTTCACTGAACCCGACACCCGGGGAGACGGCCACATTGGCCCGGTTCATCATTTCAACGGCAAACTGCATGGACCCCATCTTGTTGTAAGGCTCCGGGATTTTAGCCCAGACAAACATCCCGGCCTTGGGTTTTTCAATATCCCATCCGTTTCTCTGGAGCCCGTTGCAGAGGATATCCCGTCTGGCCTCATATACCCTGGCCTGTTCCGGCAGAGTGTCGTCGCAGTCCCTTAAGGCGATGATACCGGCCACCTGGATCGCGGAAAAAATGCCGTAGTCAAAATAACCTTTGATTTTTCCGAGAGCCTGGATCATCTGGGAATTTCCCACACAATACCCGATTCGCCAGCCCGCCATGTTATAGGATTTGGAAAACGATCCGAATTCAACACCCACATCCTTTGCTCCCTCTGCTTCTAAAAAGCTGGGTGCCTGATACCCGTCAAAGGTGATCTTGGAATAGGCAAAATCACTGATGACCATGAATTTAAACCGTTTGGCCAGCTTTACAATTTCTTCAAAAAAGGCTTTGTCCGTGACAACGCCCGTGGGGTTGTGGGGATAGTTGAGCATCAGCACCTTGGGCTTGGGGTAGCAGGACTCACAGATATTGATGATCCGGTTTAAGAAACCTTCTTCAGGTGCTATGGGGATTTTCATGACATTGGCACCGGCAATGACGGCAGCATAGATATGAATTGGAAAAGCCGGGGCCGGAACCAGGACTGAATCGCCGGGACCCATGAGGGCCAGGCATAGATGGGAAATTCCTTCCTTGGAACCAATGGTGAAATATGTCTCGGATTCCGCCTGAAGGTCAATATCATAGTGCCGTTTATAATATTTTGCAATTTCAATCCTGAGATGGGGCATGCCCGAGCTTTCCGGATACCGATGTGTTTTTGGATCCTTCGCCACTTCCACCAGCTTATCGATAACTGCTTCCGGCGTCGGGTCCATAGGATTTCCCATGCCCAGGTCGATGACATCATCACCGCTGCGCCGTTTTTCAGTTTTAATCTTGTTGATCATCCCTAAAAGATAGGGGGGAAGCTGATCCATGCGACTTGCAAAGCGAATAATACCCTTGTCTTCCAAAACAAAAACTCCTTTTAAAAAATAACAAAATTGAAGAAAGAAACCATAACAGATTTATAAAGGTTAAGAAAAGTAAAATATCAGAGGTTTTAAAAAATTATTTTTACTACAGAGCCTCTCGACGCTGACATGAATGCATAAAACGCGCCCGAAAGCAGTTGCAAAATCAAAGATAAAGATGGTATTCATTTAAAGATTGGATATTTTTAAAAATCAGAAAAAAGGCCATATATCATGAAACCTCAGGAAATCGAAGACTTAAGTTTTAAAATAATCGAAGAAGAAGCAAAAAATCATGCCTTCAGCCGGGATGAATGGCCCATTGTCAGAAGAATGATCCACACATCAGCGGATTTTGACTATCTCAACACCGTAAGATTTCATCCCAGAGCCATCCAGGCAGGGATTATGGCCATAAAAAACGGGGGTTGCATTTTTACCGATACCCATATGGCCCGGGTGGGAATTAGAAAAAAAGAGATTACAGTATTTGGCGGTGAGGTCTTCTGTCTGATTGCAGATGAGAATGTGGCTGAAAAAGCCAAAACCCAAGGCACCACTAGGGCTCTGGCCGCCGTGGACATGGCTTGTGACAAGATGGACAAGGGTATTTATGTGGTGGGCAATGCTCCCACGGCTCTTTTGCGGCTCATAGAACTTGTCCGGGAAAAAAAGGCTTCACCGGCACTGATCATCGGTCTTCCTGTGGGGTTTGTGAATGCAGCCGAATCCAAGGAAGAACTCATGACCCTGGAGTTTCCCTATATCACCAATAAAGGAAGAAAGGGCGGATCCAATATTGCGGCAAGTGTTGTCAACGCCCTTGCCATTATGGCCAATGAACAACCCTAGAGAATAGACCGGAGGCTGAAATCAAAGGATTTGTTATCGCAGCCACAGGCAGCGGAACCGGGAAAACCACCATCACCCTTGCGCTTTTGTCCTATCTGGCCAGGCAGGGCTATAAACTGGCCCCGTTTAAGGTCGGACCTGATTTTATCGATCCGGGGCATCATGCCCAGATCGCCGGGGAAACAAGCGTCAACCTGGATTCCTGGATGTTGACAAAGGATTACAACAAAAAGCTTTTCCATGACAATGCAAAAGATTCGGATCTGGCAGTGGTGGAAGGGGTCATGGGGCTTTTTGACGGGTATGACGGCTTGTCTGAAGCAGGCTCCACCGCCCAAATGGCCAAATGGCTGAACCTGCCTGTTGTTCTTGTGGTTAGCGCCAAAGGAAAAGCCAGGAGTGCGGCCGCCATTGTCAAAGGCTTTGAAGAGTTTGACCCGGATCTCACCTTTGCCGGGGTTATTTTCAGCAAGACCGGCAGCCCCCACCATTATGAGTACCTGAAAAAAGCTGTGGAACAGAACTGCCGCACCAGATGCCTGGGGCACATCCCCAGGGACGAGTCCATTGTCATGCCGGAACGGCATCTGGGTCTTGTTACGGCTGATGAAGAAGTGATCAGCCAGGACGCCCTGTCGCGGCTTTGTGCCATGGTAAAGGATTATATTGATGTAAAAGCCCTGATCAACAGCCTTGATTCTTTTGACACCCCCCATGGGCAGGAGGAGACGGGCGAACCCGTCTCTCCAAAGAAAAAAGGCCCGACGATTGCCGTTGCAAGAGACAAGGCCTTTTGTTTTTATTACCCGGACAACCTGGATATCTTAAAAAAATTCGGGGCAACCCTTATTGAGTTTTCACCCTTAAAGGATGACCGGCTGCCAAAGGATATTGACGGGATTTATCTGGGCGGCGGATACCCGGAAGTGTATGCAGAGTCCCTGTCTAAAAAAACAAGGCTTTTGGATGAAATAAGAAAGAACAGCAGACGCGGCATGCCCATCTACGGGGAATGCGGCGGATTCATGGTTCTTTGCAAAAGCCTGTGCAGTATGGAGGGGACACCCTATCCCATGGCCGGATGTTTTGATCTTCATGTTCAGATGTCCAAACGTCTTCGGTCCCTCGGGTACAGGGAAATCACCTTGACCTCTGACACCATTATCGGAAAAAAAGGCATGAAGCTCAGGGGTCATGAATTTCATTATTCCTCCCTTCAGAACCCTGAAACTGAGGTGCCCGGTGTGTATGAGGTGACCTCCCGGGAGGGACAGGCCCTTTTTCTGAAAGGATATCAGACAATCAACACTCTGGGCAGCTATCTTCATGTCCATTTTGGCAGCAACAAGGCCTGTGCAGAGGAATTTGTAAAAATCTGCAAAGGCTTTAAGGATAAAAACCATGTCCAGAGCAGCACTTAAAAAAGGGTTTACAACCGGGGCAGCAGCAGCAGCAGCAGTTAAGGCAGCCCTTTTCTCTTTTTTTAGCAAGCCGCCCCGGTCTGTGGACATTCTTTTTTTAAACGGCGAAACAAAACCCATTGATATCAAGTCCATCCGAAAAATATCAGCGAATGAGACAGAAGCCATTGTGATCAAGGATGCAGGCGATGACCCGGATATCACCCACAAGGCCGACATCGGGGCCAGAGTCACCCTGTCGGAGTCAAACGATCTCATCATCACCATCCGGGGCGGAAAAGGGGTCGGCAAGGTGACAAAGCCCGGTCTTGAGCTGCCCGTGGGAGAACCGGCCATCAACCCGGGTCCGAGAAGCATGATCCAAAATTCGGTAATGGAGGTGTTTAAAGCATTTAATATTCAGGCAAAAAAAGTGGATATTGAAGTGTTTGTGCCGCAAGGAGAGGCCCTTGCCCTGAAAACCCTGAACCCAAGGCTGGGAATCCTGGGCGGTATTTCCATTCTCGGCACCACCGGCATTGTTACCCCTATGTCCCATGATGCCTATATTGCCACCATTCAATCCGGGATTTCCGTTGCAGCGGCCGGTGGTGCAGATACACTGGTGTTTGCCACTGGCAGGCGGAGTGAGCGGTTTGCCATGGAAAAATTTAAGGGGTTAAAAAGTGAAACCTTTATCCAGACCGGGGATTTTTTTAAAGCCGCCCTTAAAATTGCAACTCAGCAATCAAAGATAAATACAGTTATTTACACGGTGTTTTTCGGAAAAGCACTTAAAATGGCCCTTGGCAATGAACACACCCATGCGGCAAAATCAGAACTCACCTTGACCAAATTGTCTGAATGGGCATATCACATCACCGGGAACAAGGCGCTTGAAAAAAAGATCGCAGAGGCAAATACAGCCCGCCAGGCCTTTTCATACATTTTTCCGGATTATCCCGATCTTCTGGCCCAGGTGGGAAAAAAAGCAATGGACTCGGCCAGGGTCTTTTCAGATCAGAGGCTTTTGATCCGTTTGATTATCCTTGATTTTGAAGGCAGAACAGCCTTTGATTCAGCTTCAGGAGGTTTCCATGACCCGATACATGGGTGCCATTGACCAGGGCACCACCAGCACCCGGTTTATGATATTTGATAAACAGGGGAATATTATTACGGTTGGCAGAAAGGAACACGACCAGATCTGTAATCAGCCGGGATGGGTGGAACATGACCCGGTTCAGATCTGGGAAAACACCAGAGCCGTCATTCGCAGGGGTCTTAAAACAGCAGGCATACAGGGCAAAGACCTGGCAGCCGTCGGGATAACCAATCAGCGGGAGACGGTTGTGGCCTGGGACAGGACCACGGGAAAACCTTATTTCAATGCCATTGTCTGGCAATGCACCCGGTCGGATAAAATCTGTGAAGAACTGATCAAGGACGGGGGACAAGACAGATTCAGGAAAAAAACCGGTCTTCCCATTGCCACCTATTTTTCCGGGCCTAAAATCAAATGGCTCATGGAGAACGTCCCTGAAATCAAGGCCGGGGTTGAAAAAGGGAAAGCTCTTTTCGGCACCATGGACACCTGGCTTATCTGGAACATGACCGGAGGGCCGGATGGGGGCCGCCATGTAACCGACATCACCAATGCTAGCCGAACCCTTTTGATGAATCTTCAAACCCTTGACTGGGATCAGGACATTTTATCTGTTTTAAAGATTTTTTCCCATACCCTTCCGGCTATTGTTCCCTCTTCCGACCCAAAAGCCTATGGGTCAACAAGGAAAGATGGGCCTTTCAAGGAATCCATTCCCATTAGCAGCGCTCTTGGAGACCAGCAGGCCGCGCTTTTCGGCCAGACCTGCTTTGAAGCCGGGGAGGCCAAAAACACTTATGGAACCGGGTGTTTTTTCCTTTTTAACACAGGAGAAAGAATCCAGTATTCCGATTACGGCCTTTTAACCACACCCGCCTATCAGATCAGCGGGCAAAAGCCCTGTTATGCACTTGAAGGGTCCATTGCCTATGCCGGGGCCCTGGTCCAGTGGATGCGGGATAACCTGGGGCTCATCAAAAAAGCATCAGATATCGAAACCCTTGCCAAAACCGTGGAAGATAACGGGGATGTGTATTGTGTGCCGGCTTTTTCAGGCCTTTTTGCCCCCTATTGGCGGTCCGATGCCAGGGGTGTGATTGCAGGTCTGACCCGGTTTGCCAACAAAGGGCACCTGGCAAGGGCCGTCATGGAGGCAACCGCCTTCCAGACCAAGGATATTGTGGATGCCGTTAAAAAAGAATTTCAAGGCGGGCTTGTTCTCAAATCCCTGAAGGTGGATGGTGGAATGGTGGATAATGAGCTTTTGATGCAGTTCCAGGCGGATATTTTAAATACCGCGGTGATCCGCCCTAAAATTTCCGAGACCACGGCTCTGGGGGCTGCCTATGCCGCAGGCCTGGCCGTGGGGTTCTGGTCCGGTCTGGACGAGTTAAAGAAAAACTGGGCCATTCATTCAATCCATGAACCGAAAAAGGATGCAGCGTGGCGGGAGAGGCTCTCATCGGGATGGCAAAAGGCAGTTCAACGGACGCTTAACTGGAAATAAAATCATGCCTGAAAAAAAAAGGTTTCAAACAGAGGTTCTCATCATCGGCGGTGGTGTCACCGGAACCGGTCTGGCCCGGGACCTTGCCCTGAGGGGAATTTCCTGTATTGCCCTTGAAATGGAAACCATTAATGCAGGGGCTTCAGGAAGAAATCACGGCCTTCTTCATTCAGGTGCCAGATATGTGTCTTCTGATCCTGTGTCGGCAAGGGAATGCAAGGCAGAAGGCGATATTTTAAAACATATCGCCCCCCATTGCATTGAAACCACAGGCGGGCTTTATATTGCCGTAAAAGGGGATGATGAAGATTATATAAGTCAATTCCCCGGACTTTGCCAAAAAGCCGGAATCCCCTGTGAATCGTTAGCTGTAAAAGAAGCCCTGGAGCTTGAGCCTGCCCTGTCAAAAAGCACCATTGCCGCCTTCAGGGTGGAAGATGCATCTGTGGAACCCTTTCATGTCAGTCTTGAAAATATGAACCAGGCCATTGAAGAGGGGGCAAGGTATTTTAATTTCTGCAAGGTCATCAAATTTCATATTGCCGGAAAAGCCATCCAAAAGGTAACTGCCAAAAACCTCATCACCGGGCAGATCTTTGAAATCGAATCACAGATGGTGGTAAATGCAGCAGGTGCCTGGTCCGGAGAGATTGCAAAGCTGGCCGGAATTCATATTGACATGATCTATTCCAAGGGCAGCCTTCTTATCACTCACAGCCGGGTGGCGGGACATGTCCTGAATCGCCTGAGGATTCCATCGGACGGGGATATCCTTGTTCCCGGGGGTACCGTGTCCATTTTCGGCACCACCTCCCTGCGCGTGGACAGCCTGGATATCATCCGACCTACGGTGGAAGAGACGGATATCCTGGTAAAAGAAGCCGCTGCCATGGTGCCTGAGCTTGAAAAAACACGATATATCCGGGCCTATGCCGGGGTGAGGCCCTTAATCAGTGATCCGGCGGACGGTCAAAACGGCTCCGGTGACGACCGGTCCGTATCCAGAGGTTTTTCCCTGTTTGATCACAGTTCAGAAAGGGTTGAAAATTTTATCACCATCACCGGCGGCAAAATGACGACTTTCCGGCTCATGGCGGAAAAAACCGCCAATCTCATTGCAGACAAGCTTAAAAATAAAAATAGCTGCCTTACAGCCATAACGCCCTTGAAATCAACGGCTCCCACCCTGATGACCGAGGCCGGACCGGCTTTTCGGTTCCGGGCCGTCAGGGGCGGCACAGAGGATATCACCCTGTGTGAATGTGAAATGATTTCAAAAAACCAGTTCAAGGAACTCATTGCCTGGCTGAAGAAAACCCGGAAAACTTCAGACCTCAATGCCCTTCGCATTCATTCCAGGCTCGGCAAGGGTGCATGCCAGGGAACCTTTTGCAGCCAGCGGGTTACAGGATTCATGTATGACGAAGATTATCTTAAAAAGGACGAAGGAATTTATAATATCAAAGACCTTTTAAGGGAACGCTTCATTGGACAGCGGCCCGTGCTGTGGGATGGACAGATTGCCCAGGCTGAATTGAACGAGGCCCTGTTCT
>CAZUDE010000001.1:629755-635130 GCA_964619205.1 uncultured Desulfobacula sp.
CTGCGGATTTTACGGGCTTGATCTGGAAAAACCCTTAAAAAATTGAGGCATTCATGGAAGCGATTCTCAAAACAGATCTTTTAATTATCGGTTCGGGCCTTGCCGGCATGTCCGCGGCTCTTTTTGCGGCCAATCGGAACATCAATGCCATGGTGGCCGGGGGAGCAGGCGGGTTTGAATATTCAAGCGGTCTTATGGATCTTTGGGGGGTGTCACTTACAAAAATGGGTAAGGTCACAAAAAAGCCCTGGGACATGCTGGAAAAGCTTTTTGAACAGGAACCGGATCATCCTCTCTCAAAAATAAAAAAACAAACCCTTGAGCAGGCTTTTTTTGAACTTACGACAGCTCTTAAAAAACAAGGGCTTACCTATTCCGGGCACAGGGAAAAAAATTCTCTGGTTATGACTCCTTTTGGAACCTTAAGACCCACCTTTCGGCTGACCCCTGCCATGCAGTCCAACAGCAAGGCAGTCCAAAAAAAAGAGCCCTGCCTTATCCTTGATTTTAAAGGATTAAGGGAGTTTTCAGCCGTTTTTGTCAAAGAAATGATGAAAAAGCGCTGGAAAGGGTTAAGGTCCATGACCCTTGAATTTCCGGACACCCGGCTGCAAAGGGAAGTGTTTACCCCGTTTCTGGCAAGGAGTTTTGAAACCGAACAGGTACAGGATAAATTTTTAAGCCTGATCCGATCCGTCATAAAAGATGAAACCTGGATAGGGGTTCCGGCCATCCTGGGGGTCTATTCTTCGGAAAAAATCCTGAAAAGGCTTGAGACGGAATCCGGTTTAACCATATTTGAAATCCCGACCTCCCCTGTCTCCGTCCCCGGCATCCGGCTGAAAGAGGCCCTGATGAGATCCCTTGACAACACCAGTGTCTCGCTTTTGCAGAACCGGCGCGTGACAAGGATTACAGCCCGACCAAAAAACACATTTCTTTGTGAAACAGGATCAGATATCAACCCCGTCACTATCCATGCCGGAGCCATCCTTCTGGCAACGGGCCGTTTCTTAAGCGGCGGTCTTTATGCAGATCAGAAAAAAATCCATGAGCCCCTGCTGGATCTGCCGATAGATCAACCCACAACCCGCAGCCTTTGGCACAGCAGGAATTATTTTGATCCAAAAGGCCATGAAATCAATAAGGCCGGGATTAATACCGATGATTTTTTAAGACCGGTTTTCCCTGACAAGCGCCCGGTTTTTGAAACCCTGTTTGCATCGGGCACGGTTCTGGCCCACCAGGACTGGACCAGAACCCGATGCGGCTCAGGGTTGTCCATTGCCACAGGATTCAAGGCCATAGAATCCTATCTCCAAATCCGCCAGGGAGAAAGTTAGGATATGTATTATCCCAAAGGAGAATTTTTATGAAAAAAAATATCTCAGATCCCAAAACAATTTTGAATCACCTGGGAAAACTTTTCGGATTCTTAAAAGATCTGGATGCCAAAGCCGGGTTTGACGACAGTTTTAGCTTTCCCCTTGAAATCATCCGTAAAGCCATGATGTTTGATGTCAGTGTATTGTATAATGTATCCAATATCATAGAAAACCGGTTGATCCTGGAAATTGTAAAGGTTCTTGACCCCCGTGGCCTCCGGCCGGACTTGAAAGAGGGCCAAAAACTGCGGATTTTTTTGAATAATCCGGATAAACGCTATTACAATGAAGCCCTGGCCTTTTTAAACAAAGAGGTTTCCCATGAAAATGTGCCGGGTGTGGGGTGTGATATCATTGGCTATATTTATCTGCCGGAAAGCTTTGGCGGGGCCTATCTTTTTGGCGGAGATTTCTGTGGGAAGGACTCTTTGGTCGCGGATTATGAAGTCGCTGGAATTGAAATCCTGTGTAATTTTCTAAGCACCATCCTGATGAAGACACAATTTCAACATCAGGCTGAGATCGATCACCTCACCGGGCTTTTCAACAGCTATAAAATCAAACAGAAAGCAGAGTATGTTGTCCGGCGGTTTGAAAGAAAACCCACATCCTGTGCCTGTATTGCCATGGGAGACATTGATTTCTTCAAAAAAATAAATGACGCATACGGGCATATCCAGGGCGATGTGGTGCTAAAAAAAGTCAGTGAAATTCTGTCCACATCCATGCGGGGGGTTTTTGATGTGGCAGGACGGTACGGCGGGGAGGAGTTTTTACTGATTTTTGATGAAACCGATGAAGTCAATACATTTCAGATTGTTGAAAGGCTAAGAAAAACCATTGAAGCAAAACAGTTTGAGCAGACAGATAAAACCGGAAAAAGAATTGAGCAACAATTTTTTCACGTTACCATGTCTTTTGGAATTGCAAGACTGGCAAATGATTCCGGTATAAAAACGGCAACAGACTGGATTGCCAGGGCAGACTCAGCCCTTTACGAATCCAAACAGAAGGGAAGAAACAGAACAACCCTGTATCAGGAGAAATAAACCATGAGCTTTTCCATCACTCCCATCGGGATTATCCACACCCCCTTTAAAAATCTTGAAGGCATGCCCATTCAGCCTTCCGGTGCTGCGGACGTGACCGGGACCATTGTCATGGACAAAGAATTTGAACCCGGGCTGAAGGATATTGAAGGATTTTCCCATCTCATTCTTTTATATCAGTTTCATCAGTCAAAAGGATATGATCTCCTTGTAAAGCCGTTTCTGGATAATCAGAAAAGAGGTCTTTTTGCCACACGGGCGCCGAGGCGTCCCAATTCCATTGGGCTGTCCATTGTCCGGCTGGTTGAAAAAAAGGGTAACGTTTTAATCATTCAAGGCATTGACGTACTGAACGGAACGCCTTTGCTGGATATCAAACCCTATGTCCCGGCATTTGATGCAAAAGAGGTGACGGCTGTGGGCTGGCTTGAAAAAAAACAGGAAAAGGCCGTATTTCTGAAATCCGATAATCGGTTTAAAAAAAACCTTTACCTGCCTTGAACATTTCTATAAACTTGGCAGATCCTCTGTGAAGTCTCTTGATAGAGAACGATTGATCAGACAAAGAGCTGAAAGAGATAAATTCTTCCGGAGAAAAACTGTAAAAAGAAAGCCCCAACATGCTGCAAAATGATGATATGACTGTCAGGGCTGTAATCCTGACGATATTTTTGTGTATTCTTTTCGGTGCCAACACCGTGGCCATAAAATTGTGTCTGACAGGACTTGGTGCCTTCACTGCCGCAGGCATCCGATTTTCCATTGCCGCCCTTGTCATTTATATCTGGGCCCGGTACAAAAAAGCATCCCTGGCCCTCAACCGGGAACAATTCGGCCAGATGCTCATCCTGGCGGCTATTTTTGTGGTTCAGCTCTCCTGTTTTTATCTTGGCATCGGCCGAACCACAGCCTCCCACGGCGCGTTGCTCTCTAATGTCCTGCCCTTTATTGTACTGGTTCTGGCCCATTTTTTTATTCCGGGTGATACCATTACCTTAAAAAAAGGGATTGGCATCACCCTTGGGTTTGCCGGTGTCTTTGTCCTGTTTTTTGATAAGCAGGACCTGACAGGGGATTTGAAGACAGGAGATATGATTGTGCTGGCGGCGGTAGTTCTCTGGAGTTCCAGTGCGGTCTATGTGAAAAAAATCATTTCCGGGTATAATGTGGCCCAGATTACCCTGTATCCCATTGTTTTTGGAACCCCCTTCTTTTTTGTCGGCGCGCTTTTATGGGATCCCAGGATGATAGGAGAGCTGGACACAACGGTAATCACGGCCCTGCTCTATCAGGCTCTGATATCGGCATCCTTCGGGTTTGTTGCATGGAACAGTCTCTTGCAGCGGTTCGGGGCCACAGCCCTGCATTCCTTTATTTTTATCATGCCCATTTCCGGGGTTATTGCCGGTGTCCTGCTCCTGGGAGAAACCATGACCCCTTATCTGGCTGCATCCATTTTCTTTATTGTGGCAGGGGTGATCATCGTAAATTTGAAAAGAAAGAAAAAGCCGCTGAAGGCGGTCTGAAACAGGCCTTTTTTTAAGGGTTGACCAGTGATTTTACGATATCATCCATGGGCGTTTCAGGGTCTGGGTGGATGATGATACAGCCCGAGTCCCCGGCCTCCTGGAACAGAAATAGGCCTTGAAAAAGATCATGAACCAGAACCGGCGGTTCTTTTTTTTCTTGTCCGGATTTAATCTGGCCCGTGTGAAGGACCATGCAGGCCAAGGCGCTTCCCGGCACCATGCGGGCCCCTTTTTCTCCGTCGCCCTCAAAAGAGTGGATAAAAACGGATTTCAGTTCTTTTTCAACGATGTAAGGGATGACCAGGCCTTTTTTCAGGAATAACTTTCCCTGGCCGGGCCCAAATCCCCAGTTTTCCATGGGTCGTTCCTGGCTGTATTTATTCCAGCCCATGAGCATCTGTTTTGCAAACTCGTTTTTTATTCCCTGCCTGAAAAGATAGACCAGGGGGTCTTCATTGTTTTTTCCAAACAGGTGCTGGTGGCAGCGGGTCACAAAGGCAGCGGCTTTTTTACGCCAGGCTGCGGCATCAAAACAGGAAGGAATCATTGTTTTTCTCCAGGATAAAAAAAGAGAGGTCTTTTTCCTCAAAGGAAAAAGCCAGGTCCTTTATTTTTTGTGAGTATCTTCCGGTACGGCAGAGAAATTCCATTTTACTGAGACAGTCTTCCTGGCCCATCAATCCTGTGTACCAGAGAATTTTCGGGACTAAAAGTGCATTGATAAAAGGAAGGCCCTTGTCTCTGCACCACCTGGCTGCCCGGCCGTCATCAATGAGAAGATACCCCTGCTTTTTTTCAAGGAAAAGACAAAGGGTCTCTCTTTCACCCAGGTCCATTTCTTGTTTTCCGGGGCAGCATGGGAAAAGAATGGTTTCAGAATAGCTGACAACATCAAACACGTTGTTATCAAAAGCAACCATAAAAAAGTCCGCGCCCGGATATCCAGGCCGGGTGATTTCAGTAAACACAGATGCTGAAAATATAATCCTGAAGGTTTTGGAAAAGGCATCAAAAACCCCTGTCTTTTCAAGAAGAATGGCAGAGGACGCATCTGTAAAAACCGGCCGGGGCATATTTAAAGGATCTCCTTATACGGGTCGAAATCGGTTGTGTTGAAAAATAAAGGATCATGAAAGGGATATCAAGAGTTTTCCATGGGATCCGGAGAATTGAAAGCCTTTTAAATAAAGGAAGAGCTATGGATAAAGGTTTTTCTCTATAAATATTCCATGAATTCAGGTGATTAAGTTTTTTTATTAAATTTGCTAAAAATAAAGTTTGACAGATGGTTTTTTTTCATGCATATTACGCCGGTCTTCACGAGGACAGATTGTAACAAGTTTCTCGGGGAGTTTTTTTTTGATCTTTGAAAATTGGTCAGTGAAGAAATTAAGAGCGGGTCTATAAAAAGA
>CAZUDE010000002.1:0-215124 GCA_964619205.1 uncultured Desulfobacula sp.
CCACATGGGTACAATAACCTGACATTTGCTTAGGATGAAAACTCGACAATCTACACATAACCGGACCATTTTTTCTTTCCGATCATTCTGACAAGACGGTTAAATTCAGATTCTGTCTCATATTTGGCCGTATTGCCGGGGAGCTTAAGATGACCGACATCCTTTAATTGCCGGAAGCCTTTAATGTAGATGTTTTTAAAAGCTTTGACCAAGGATCGTGTTTTGAACAGAAAATTATCCTTTGAGCCGGTCCATACGGTCTTGTCATCAGAAAGCACACCTCCGGGCACAAGGCAATGAAGATGGAAATGATCTAAAACGGTCTGATTCCAGGTGTGAAGAACCCCTATAAAACCAGGGTCTCCCATTAGTCTCTACTTTGGATCAGCGGCAAACAGTTTTATCACCTGATTGACCGAATCAAACAGCAGATCCAGCATTTCTTTCATGTTGCAGAGAATAATCGGATTCAACTCATGGGGAAGAGTAAAGATAAGATGAAAATACGGCACCGGCAAAAGCTCGGATTTCCGATTATCAAGCCATCTTTCTTTTGCAAGGGTCTGACATTTTGGGCAGTGCCGGTTCCTGCAGGAATTGTAAGAGATCCTCTGGTTCCCGCAGGTGTCGCAAAAGTATAGGTGCCCTCCCTGGGCTGCGGTCCGGCAGGTGATGATCTGATTGAGAACCCTGACCTGATCGGCAGACGCAGAATACCTTTGAAAATAATCCCGGCCATGCTTATTGAATATATCAGCGATTTCTACATTGGAGTTCATTGCGTCCTCCCGAAGTTCTCTTTGAGAGTATCCAAAGGGCTTTTGACGGTAAACGTAAATTCTTTTGTCAAGTGAAGATATAGGCTCGTCACAGAAATGGAACTATGACCCAAAAATCGCTGGATTATATGAATCGGAACACCCTGTTCGATAAGATGCGTGGCAAAGCAGTGGCGCAGAGTGTGTATCCCTCTGCCTTTCCTGATACCCGCTTTGTTCTTGGTTTTATGATATATCTTTTGCACGGATTCAATGGGAATCGGTCTCGCTTTATCGCTGCCAAAAAACAGCCATTCCCTTGGTCGATAGTTTCGATAATATATTTCAAGCTCTTCTAAAAAATATTTTGAAAGGATTGTTTCTCTGTCTTTCCGGCCCTTGCCCTGTTCAATTCGGATGGTCATGCGATGCCTGTCGATATGTTCCGGCCTTAGCCTGGTAGCTTCTCCGACTCTCAGCCCCGCACTATAAATACATAAAAGGATGACTCTGTGCTTCATATTTTCACAGGAATTGATCAGTGCCCATACATCTTCTTTGCTTAAAATGTGGGGGAGCTGCTTTTGCCTCGGCCTAGGTGGAATCACCGCATTGATATCTCTTCCCAGGACATTCTGATAAAAAGATTTAATGCCGGAAAATTTGGTGTTGCAGGTACTCCATGCGCTTTTGCGTTCATCAATCAGGTGCACGAAATAATCTTGGATCTGAACATCTGTAAGTGTATCGGGGCTTTTCCTGTGATACTTTGCCAGATCATTTACAGCACCAATGTAGGCTTGGTGTGTTTTTGGGGAAAACCGTTGAAGGGTTAAGTGACGAATAAATGCTTTTCTTAATTCTGTCATTTTTCTCTCCTGAATTATAGGGTTGATACTCAGGAGAGGATGAAACAGAAATGCTGATAATAAAAGAGAAAATTGAATGATGGATGTGCAGGGGCGTTTGCTGACGGCTTATTTCAGTTCCGCGTAGCGGTTTTGTTCAACAAGGTAATGTACAAATCTGGGCATCATGTGAATTTGAATGATATCCGACCTAAAAAAATTTAATCTATAATTGCATATCAGCATCTCTGGAGCCTGTAAAGTCATATCAAAAATTATACTTTATGGAAAAATTACCTTAATGAAAGTTGGATGTAATTTTTCAACTAAATTGGAGAGTTGCTTGATTATTTTCAAATTCAAATCGGGGATTTGGGGAAAATGATTTTTGAAATTTAATATCCAGAATAATGCAAGTATTGATGAGGATAGTCATTCAACCTTTGTATGTAAAAATTAGAACCGAGTCTATCTTTTCGAGGATCAACTTTGTCTGTTAAAACACTTGACTAAAAAATTTCAGTAAACTATGTTTCTCCCAAAGTGGAAAGGCAAAGATATGAACATCTATACAATTGGATACGAAGGCATGGATCAAAAATTATTCATGGCCTACTTAAAACGTTTTAACATATCATATATAGCAGATGTCAGGCATAGGCCATTAAGCCGAAAAAAAGGTTTTTCTATGACTGCTATGGCTGAAATGCTTAATTTGAATGATATAGAATATAAGAATTTCAAAGAGCTTGGCACCTCAAAAGAAATGCGTGACAAACTGCACAGCACCAGTGATTATAGATCGTTTTTCATTGAATACAAAAAAACGATCAAAGAGCATACAGCCCAAATTGATGAGATATTAAAAATTGTCAATCAAGGGCATAATGTCGCATTATTGTGTTTTGAAAAAGAAGCAGATAAGTGCCATAGAAAAGTTGTTGCTGAAGAAATCAAAAATAGAGACGGCAACGGGATGATGATCAAGCATATCAAGTCACTTCTTTAAAAAAGATAAAGCTGTCGTTCTATAGGCGGATAGAAAAACCCCAGGATACAAAATATATTGTGATGTAAAGCCATGTTCCCCAGAAACAAAAAGGTCTCATTTTTGGTGGAAAATATTTCATTTCGGATTTTGCTTATTATTTTATTCTGCCAGTTATCTTGATTTTTAATGTTCCTGTAAAGTTGTGCTATCTCCCAGTCGAGAATGCTCAGTTCATGTCCCCCACAAGCCACATCATCACATTTGAATTTCAAATAAAATCGGTATGGTATAATATCAAGGTTATTGTCATTTGTTTCAAACAAGTCCAATTGCTGAAAAGCTCGCTGTTTTTTGGATTGCAGGCCTTCAACTTCTTCGTTTGATTTCTCTTTGATGATCACATTGGTTACTTCTTTGGGCTTGACCAATCCAAGTGACGTCTTGCATTTTTTTTCATGATCTTTCAATTGTTCAACGGACTTGAATACCGTATTGTCATTAAGAACCCATTTGCATCTTTCACTCCATTGGTCCTTGGTGCTTATTTTTTGACTCGCAGAAATTGAGTCAGGGTTAGTCACCCTAAAACTTTCGGGCCGAATATCCATTGGGTTCTTTTCAAGATCAACATTTATCCATTGATATTTTGCAAATTGTTGATCCTCTTTCAGATATCTGAATCTTATCGGGTATACTCGAACCAGCTTTTTTGTTTCTTTCAATATCCCAGCAGTACAAACTGTTTCCCGATGTTTTTTGCTTATCTCGGGATATGTCTTTACAGTAACTAAGACCTCGCTCATATCATACCTCTCTTATATTGACTGGCTGACGTGATATTCGCAATACGCTGACATTAATTTGTTCTATAGTGAAAATATTAAAGGAAAGCAACCAAACATTTTACAGGTATAAAGCGCTGCATTAGAAAAATGAAAAAGTTGCTAAAAAAATACTTAATAAGCCGGTTGACCGGCTAAAGTATTATTATCCGATCTTTGATACTTATCTACGGTAAAATATTTGGTTCTCCAGAGACTAAAAAAATGTAAAAAAGGCCAGAAAAGGGTGACATTAGTCGCAATTAGTCGCGTGTGTAAAAAACAGCCAAAACGATTGATAATTAAGGTTTTGAATCTATTTTGCCCGACTAACTTCAACTAATTTCACAAAAAACGGAATAAAATATATAAAAAAGTGATTAAAACTACCGTCAATAAGGTATCTTGAAAAATTTAAAAAAAAACAAATTTCTGAGTTTGCGTGCCATTTTGAGGGCTGAAACGCAATAAAAAGTTCATTTTGCTGATTTCACAATTTTCGTTCTAAATAGACAAAAATCAGTTTTTAAAAAATCAAAGAGCCGCGTCATTCCCACAAATTCCCGCATAATTCCGGATAATCCCGCATCAAATTCATTTTTCTGAGTTTGTTTGCCTGTCTTCAGTTTGTTTGCCTGTCTTCACTGAAGATTATTTCTTGACAATAAGTGAATGATCATTTATTTTAGCTCCATGAGAATAAAAGATGACATCAAGCAGGAAGCCTTGTTTGAAGCAACGGTAAAACTGGTCAATGAAATCGGGTTTGCTGCAAGTTCGGTTTCAAAGATAGCCAAAGAGGCCGGGATTTCTCCGGCCACCATCTATATTTATTATAAGAACAAGGAAGACCTCCTGGTTTCCAGCTATATTGAAATCAAGAAAAATATCAGCTGCGCCATCCAGGAGGGTTTTGATGACACGCAGCCCATCCGGGATATTTTAAGACATGTATGGTTTAGGATGTTTGATTATATTTCACAGCATCCGGATTATTTCCAATATACGGAGCAGTTCGCAAATTCACCCTATCAGGCCCTGGTGGATAAAAAAGAAATTGAAAAATTTTTTGAACCCGTGATTCAAGTTCTGAGAAGGGGAATAGAACAGAAGATTATTAAAAAAGTGGATTTCCATATCCTGACCGCTTTTGTCTTCTATCCCATCCTGGCAATTTCAAATGCAAGGGTCTGCCTTGATTTTGAATTGACGGACCAGAGCATTGAGACGGCATTTACCATGGCCTGGGACGCCATTCGATTATAAAAAAAAATAGAATATAAGTAAATGAATATTCATTTTAAATGCAATGAGAACCAAATTATGAAATCCTTGCAATACCACGATGGGAAATTCAAGGGCGATATGGAAGCCCTGACCATGACGGCCAAAGACTGGGCAAATTCCACATGGCGGTTTTTGTTTAAAAAAAACCACCAGAGCCCGGAGGCCCCTTTGGCAATTCGCCCTGTGGATCTTTCCTTTTTTAATACCAGGGCAAAAAATCAGCTCAACAGCACATGGCTTGGGCATTCATCCCTTATGATCAACATGGACGGATACAGGATTTTGACCGACCCGGTGTTTGAAACTAAATTGACCCTTATGGGACCCACCCGGTTTAACAAGATTTTCCCTATTGATCCGGGGCAATTGAAAGACATTGATCTTGTCCTGATTTCCCATGATCATTATGATCATCTGAGCAAATCCTCCATTCAGGTTCTATGCCCTGTGACAAAACTTTTTATTGTTCCCCTGGCTGTGGGAAAAAGGCTTGTTGCCTGGGGTGTTCCGGAAAACAAGATTATTGAACTGGACTGGTGGGAAACCTGTCCGTTTGATTCCGGTCTGACCATTACGGCCGCGCCTGCCCGGCATTTTTCCGGCAGGGGGATAGGGGACAGGAATGCGACCCTCTGGGCGTCTTATGTGGTTTCGTCGCCCGGTTTTAGATTTTTTTACAGCGGGGACTCGGGTTATTTTACCGGGTTCAGGGAGATCGGGGACAAATTCGGTCCCTTTGACACAACTTTTCTGGAATGCGGAGCCTATAATAAAGCCTGGCATTTTGTCCACATGTTTCCCGAAGAAACGGTCAAGGCCCACCTGGACCTGAAGGGCAGGGTGCTTCATCCCATTCACTGGGGCACCTTTAATCTTTCCCTTCACCCCTGGTTTGAGCCCATGGAACGCCTTGTTACTGCAGCAGGGAATAATCATATTCAAATCGCCACCCCCATGGCAGGTGAGACAATAGATTATGGGAAGGGTGATCGCGGAAGCGCCTGGTGGACAAAAACAGGTAAGAAAGAGAGACTATGAAAACCAGACGGGATTTTTTAAAACAAAGCGGCATGGTCATGGGAGGGTTGGCCATGCCGGCTGTGATCCCTTCCTGTATTGCCGCCGGCACCATCCAGGCAGCCGGACCCATGAGGGCCCGGCATATTCAAAAACCGCTGGTTCTCTGGTTCAGTCAGACCGGTTACACTGAACGGAACGGGGTGCTTCTGAAAAGAACATTTGAAAGGCTTGGATTGAATGCAGCGGGTTCTGATATCAGGGAGTTTGACCGGGCAAGGATTGGAGAGTTTGACCTGATCATTCTGGGCTCACCGGTTTTTTATTATGATGCACCCGGGTATGTCAAAGACTGGATTAAGACTTTGCCTGATTTAAAGGGGGTTCCGGTCGCAGCCTATGTCACCTTTGGAGGCCCCGAGGGAAATCAGCACAATGCAGCCTGCTCCATACTGGAAGGCCTTGTGGAAAAACAGGGAGTGCCCATGGGCATGCAGACTTTCATGAACATGAGTTCTTTTCCCCTGGCCTGGTCAAAAAACAAGGTTCATGAGAAAACATGGATGAGCCGACATCTGCCCGATGAAGAAACCTACAGGGCTGTTCGGGAATTTGCAGGGTATTTGGTTGATCAAGTGGAAAAGGGACGGTCTTCGGAGTTCTCAAGAAAAATCACCTTGAGGGAATGTTCAACCTGGCTGTCCCCCATCTTCTGGACCAAGTTGTTTGTGAAACATCATTCTATTGATGAGCAACATTGCATCCGGTGCGGAACCTGCGTTGAAAAATGCCCGGCCGGTGCCATTGATTTGTCAAACTGCAAGGTAGACACCGAGGCCTGTGTGCTCTGTTTTGGATGCATCAACAATTGTCCTGTTGGGGTGGTTCACATGGAATATGACGGAGAAAAAGTGATTGGATATCAGGAGTTTATGAAACAAAATCAATTGAAAATTACCGAGCCTGGCAAAGGGCTTTAATAAGAGGAGAAAAATAAATGGCACAACAGGTTTGGGACAGCGGCAGCATTAAGGATCAGGCAGGAAAAGTGGTCATCATCACCGGATCCAACAGCGGGCTGGGGCTGGAAGAGGCAAGGGTTCTTTCCGGGAAAAACGCCGCTGTGATCTTGGCGGCGCGGAATATGGAAAAGACTGAAAAAGCAGTTCAAAAGATAAAAAAAGAATTTCCATTCGCTGACGTAAGACCCATGCAACTCGATCTTGCCGATCTTGGGTCTGTGGCGGCGTTTTCAGAAAATTTCAAAGCCTCATTTTCCCGTCTGGATATTCTCATCAACAATGCCGGGATCATGGCGCCGCCCCAGGGAAAAACAATAAACGGATTTGAACTCCAGATGGGCACCAATCATCTGGGGCATTTTGCCCTGACCGGCCGCCTCATGGACATGATCCGGTCCACCAAAAAAAGCCGGATTATCAATGTCAGCTCCATTGCCCATAAAATGGGGAAAATTAATTTTGATGACCTTCACTGGGAAAAAAGGGCCTATAAAAAATGGGATGCCTATGGTGACAGCAAACTTGCAAATCTGTATTTTACCTTTGCCCTTCAAAAACGGCTGGAAAAGGA
The DNA here is from genome assembly GCA_964619205.1 of uncultured Desulfobacula sp. Lineage (GTDB taxonomy): Bacteria > Desulfobacterota > Desulfobacteria > Desulfobacterales > Desulfobacteraceae > Desulfobacula. The sequence continues at coordinate 7,316 of CAZUDE010000002.1, forward strand.
AAAATCCCCTGTAATTGCTGCTGCAGCCCATCCCGGCTGGACCCACACCGATCTTCAGCGGCACTCTTTTTTTGCGTCAACAATGAACCATTTTTTTGCCCAGACCATTCCCATGGGAGCTTTGCCCACCCTTTATGCAGCAACACAAACCGATGTCCGGAGCGGGGATTTTATCGGGGCATCCGGGTTTATGGAAATGAGGGGCTATCCGGGAAAGGCAACCTCGACAAAAAGAGCAAAAGATCCAGGACCGGCTGAAACTCTCTGGAACCTTTCAGAAGAAATAACCGGCGTGAAATTTGGATTTTAATAAATAAGGAGATAAATCATGTCAAAAAAAATTGTTGTTGTTCAGGGCAGCCCTCGTAAAAATGGAAATACAAGAGCCATGGCCGCTGTTGCCATGGATTCGGCCAGGAAAACCGGGGCAAATGTTTTTGAGATCGATGCCGTGGGCCTTGGCTTTAAAGAACCCGGATGCCTGGGGTGCCGGAAATGCCAGGAGTCGGACAGGTATCAATGTGTCCTGAACGATGAAGTGGCCCAGAAGGTTGCAAGCCTGTCCGGATACGATGCCATTGTTCTTTCAACCCCCATCTACTGGTGGAGTTACCCGGCCCAGCTCAAAATTTTTATAGACCGCATGTATTCCTTGTCCAAGCTTTCTGATCCGGATCACTACAGTTCCGCGCTTGCGGGAAAAACTCTGGGGATTCTGGCTACGGGCGGCGGAGGGCTGGAAGATAATCTTGCCCTTCTGGAAGCCCAGTGGAAAAACCCGGCAGATATGCTGGAAACCCGCTTCATGTCATGCCTTTTTCCCAATGTTTCTTCAGAACCCGGGTCACTTTTGAAGGACCCGTCAGCCGTGGAAAAGGCAAAAGAATTCGGCAGGGACCTGGCTTTGGCTTAGGAAGCCATGAAAACAGATTATACCAACGCCTGCCAAAGATAATGAACGATATGATCGACCTCTATTTGAGATTCCTTGTTGTATAAACCATGTGTCAATTGCATGATACAGGCAGGGCAGCCTGTGGCCAGTTTGGCCGGCAGTTTGTCCATGCCTGCAATGGTTTTTATCTTTTTGTCCAGGATCTGTTCTGAAGTTTCTGCGTGGCCGATACCATAGGTTCCGCCAAGACCGCAGCAGCCTTCAGCCTTCGGCATTTCTGCATAATCTTCGCAGACGGCCTGCAAAAGCATCCTTGGCTGGGTTGTAACCTGCTGCCCCCGGCCCAGGTGGCAGGGATCATGATAAGTCAATGTCTGGGGGATTTTTCGTTTTATCTTTGATTTTATCTCATCGATCCCCAGGTGATCTGCCAGGTATTCACTGATATCCATTGTGCGCCGGGAGATATACAGGGACTTGCCTTCCGCTTTTGTTCCTTCCAGAATACCGGGATAATGCTTTTTGAGCATCAATCCGCCGGAAGAACAGATGGTGATGATCTTCTCTTGTAAAATTTTTGAAAAACACTGGACATTATTTTCTGCCAGCTTTTTCAGCGTTTTTATGTCTGCATGGGCCTGAGCCGGTGCACCGCAGCAACTCTGCCCGGAAAGAACCGTCACGCCAACACCCAGGGCATTGAGCAGCTGCACAGTTTTTTTTGCGGTTTTTGTATAAATATAATTATTTGCACACCCCACAAACAGTAATACGCCCTGTTTTTGACTGTCAGCCTTATAGGTTCTGTCCTGTTTTCCCATAAAGGGTTTTTTTGCCAGTGCCGGCAGGATTCTTTTTTCTAATTCTTCAAACCAGGGCAAAGGCAGTTTCAGCCGCAATCCACTGGTTTCAGGCAGGGTTGACATGAAGACGGACTGGGCGATCCGGGCCGCGGCAATGCCCATATCCTGATATTTTCTATCTGCCGAAAACGCCTTGACCGTCATTTTCTGAGTCTTGGAGAGCCCTTTTTTCGAGGCCAGATAGGCCCGGCTTTTCAGGACAATCTCGATCATGTTTACGCTTCCAGCGCAATTTCGGACGCAGGCCATGCATAAGAGGCAGTTTTCAAAGGAAGCGGCAATATTATCCGTCAGTTCAAGGTCACCATCCGCTACAGCCTTGGCCAGTGCCAGGCGACCCCTGGCCACGTTTTTTTCCAGACCCGACACAGCATAAACCGGGCAGACCATCCGGCACTCTCCGCAGGCGGCACAGTTTAAATATTCTTTGTTGACGGTCTCTATGAAATCTTGTTGAGGGGTTTTTTTCATTTTTTCGGGTTTCTTTTAATCTGCCGGATATGCCTTATTCCAGACCTTTTGAGGGAAAATCTTGGCTGGGTTAAGGATTCCTTTGGGATCAAGCATTTTTTTTATCCCCAGAGCCAGATTAAGGGTTGCATCATTGAGGTTAAGACCCAGATACTCGTTTTTGACGGAGCCGATTCCGTGTTCTGCCGCAATCCGTCCCCCAAGGCTCACTGTTTCTGAAAAAATCTCTTTTTTTACTGCCCGGCTGCGCTCAGGGCTTAAAGGGGATTCTTTTTCAGATACGCTCAAATGGATATTGCCGTCTGCATAATGTCCGAAACACAGAATTCTCAAGTTTTCCCGCAGGGCCAATGCCTGCAGCTTGTCCAGCATGACCGGGATGAATGCCGGCGGGACCGAGATATCCTCTTCCAGCCACTGGGGACACAATCCCATGATGGCCCCGTGAATGGAGCGTCGGATCTGCCAGAGGCTGTCCCGTTCCTCCGTGGTTTGAGCCAGCCGCAGACTGAGCATACCGGATTGTTCACACAGGGTTTGAATGATCGCCGCATCCCTGTCCACTTCAAAGACAGTGCCGTCCACTTCAATCAGGAGCATGGCCTGGGTTGAATCAGGGATTTTAAGAGCAGGCCCGTCTTTGATTCCCATATTCTGAACGGCCTTTAAACAGGTTGAGTCTATGAATTCAAGGGTACAGGGAGTAACTCCGCTTTTGAGCAGCAGCGGAACCACCTGGCCTGCATGATGAATACTGCTGAAACAGACCGCAAGGGTCTTAATGCTTTGAGGCAGGGTCACAAGCTTGACAATGGCTTTGGTAATGATGCCAAAAGTTCCCTCCGAGCCTATAAAAAGCTCAGTCATGGAATAGCCTGCCACATCCTTGATACATTTGGACCCCAGTGAAATCAGATCCCCATTGGGCAGGACAACCTCCAGCCCGAGAACATATTGTTTGGTGGTGCCATATTTTGCAGCCCGCATCCCACCTGCGTTTTCAGCAATATTACCGCCGATGGTGGAAAAATTACGGCTGGCAGGGTCAGGCGGGTAAAACAGACCGACCCTGGCCGCTGCTTCCTGGAGATGGGCCGTTACAACCCCTGTTTCCACGATAGCGCAAAGGTTTTCCGTATCCAGTTCCAGTATGGTGTTCATTTTCTCCAGAACCATGACAATACCTCCTTTTACGGGAACGGCGCCCCCTGTAAGACCGGAGCCGGCTCCCCGCGGCACAACCGGAATTTCATGGTTAAAGGCATAGCGCATCACGGCACAGATCTCTTCTGTTCTTGAAGGGAAGACAACAGCTTCCGGCATTGCCCGCTCTTTGCTTGCATCAAAGGAATAGGTCCATCTGTCTTCTATGGAAAAAAGACAGTTTTTCTCCCCTAAAAGTGCGGTTAAATCCTGTTTAAACATTTTGTTTTCTTTTTTCATGGCATGCCTTTTTTAAAGAGACCCCATACCCTTAGCTTTCACCGGGCATCTGCCTTGATATCAAACCCCGGGATTGAAAGTTTTCGCTGTACAAGGTGCAGGGCAATACTCAGCGACCCCACCAGAACAAAATAGATCATGGCAACAAGAATATAGGTTTGAATCGGTGCAAAATTCTGGCTGGACAGAATTTTGGCTTTGCTCATCAGGTCGGGTACGGCTATCAGAAAAACAACAGCCGTATATTTGATCATGGCAATAAATTCATTTGACCAGGCAGGAATGACAAGCCGCAATGCCTGGGGCAGGATAATCAGTTTTATCCCCTGCAACTGGCTCATGCCGATGCCCCTGGCAGCTGTCATCTGGCCTTTGGAAACCGCCTGTATGGCACCCCGGAAATACTCGCACTGATAGGCGCCGCTGTTAAGCCCCAGGGTCAGAAACGCGGCTGTCATGCGGGAGAAGGTGATTCCCAGTTCGGGTAATCCGAAATAGACTACAAACAGCTGCACCAATAACGGGGTTCCCCTAAAAAGCGTCAGATAGGCCATGCAGAAAGGCTGTGCCCATTTGCCGCCGTAAACCCGGATCAAAGACAAGGGAACGCCGATGGCCAGGCCGATAAGCAGGGCGCCTGCCGTAAGCTCCAGCGTTATAACCGTACCTTTCAGCATTTCCGGCAGAGCCATGAGGGCATATTCCAGAAATTCTTTCATTTGATAGTCCTTTCTCAGGCCCTGATATGTTAGGCAGACTCCATACGGCTGATGGCGGATAAAAATTCCAGGGTACGCTCAGATCCGGGATTGTTAAATATCTGTTCCGGAGGCCCCTGCTCTTCAATATATCCGTTTTCCATAAAAATTACTCTGTCTGCCACTTCTCTTGCAAAGCCCATTTCATGGGAAACAATCACCATGGTCATACCCTCTTTGGCAAGTTTCTGCATCACCATGAGCACCTCACCGGTCAGTTCCGGATCAAGGGCAGAGGTTGGCTCGTCAAACAGCATCACTTTGGGGTTCATCCCCAGGGCCCGGGCAATGCCGACCCGCTGTTTCTGGCCGCCGGACAACTGGGCCGGATATTTGTCGCTGTGTTCTGCCATGCCGACCCGCTCCAGCTCTTTCATGGCTTTTTGTCTTGCTTCCCCGGCAGGGATACCCAATACCTTGACCATGCCGATGGTTACATTGTGAAGGACACTTAAATGATTGAAAAGATTGAATTCCTGAAAAACCATGCCCATTTGCTGACGGACTTTATCCTCATTCACATGGGCAGCCGTAATTTCTTCATCTTCCAGAAAAATCTGTCCCGAATCCGGTTTGTGCAAAAGGTTAAGGCACTGGAGCAGGGTGCTTTTTCCAGTACCGCTGCTGCCGATGACCACAATCACTTCAGAAGGGTTTACATCAAAACTGACATCCTTGATAACAGGCGATTTGCCAAAGGATTTGCATAGGTTTTTGATTCTCAGTACAGGTTCAGTCATTTTTTTATTCCCGGTTTTTTGTCAGAAGCTGACAGAAAACCTTTTTTCAATGGCTTCGAGGACCTTGCTCAGGATAAAGGTCATCAGGATATAGAAAAAAGCAGCAGATCCGAAGGCCAGCAGGGGTTTCATTGTGCTTGCACTGGCATACTGGGCTCTGCGCAAAAGTTCAGGAACGCCGATGACAAAAACAAGTGAGGAGTCTTTTAAAACCAGGGAGACTTCGTTGATTAATGCCGGTATGGCCAGCCGCAGGGCCTGGGGCATGATAATACAGCGGATGGCTTTGATCCTGCCCATGCCGATACCCCGCGCTGCCACCATCTGCCCCTGGGGGACCGATAAGATGGCACCCCTGAATATTTCCGTCTGATATGCCCCGCTTGCAAAGCCCAGCGCAATAGCGCCCGACGCAAAGGGAGAAAGATCTATAAATTCAGAAATAACAAAAAATAAAATAAAAATAATTACAACCACGGGTATGGCACGAACAACAATACTATAGCAGAGTGCAATATTTCTTGTCACCACACCGCCGTAAACCCTGAGCACGGCCATGGTTGCCCCGATGGAGCAGCCCATGAAAAGGGCGATCAAGGTGACCAGGACCGTGACTCCCAGACCCGGCAGTAAAAATTGCAGCATAGTAAAAAAAGAATCCATAGCAGTATTAAGCGGCAGCTTAATTTTTCCTTAAAAAAAATTAAAGAAAGGAAGCGGTTTTCATGGCTTCCTTTCTTTTATGGATAATGAAAGTTTCCTCTTATTGATGTTACAGCAGTTTATACTTATCCATCAGTTTTTTCAGGGAGCCGTCAGCCTTAAGTGCTTCAATCGCTTTGTTGATGGCATCCAAAAGTTCTTTATTCCCTTTGGTTACTGCCACACTTTGACCGGCAGAAACGGTTTCCGTGGTGATCAGGGCAATTTTAAGATTGTTTTTTTCAGCAAGTGCTGTTGCCGGGTCTGCAATGATGTGCAAAACATCAGCACGACCGGCTTTGATATCCATGGCGGCATTATCGACGCGCTCATAGGAAAAATAGTTTTCAGCAGGGAGCTTGCCCGTTTTTATGAGGTTTTCCTGAATCCATTTCTCCTGGATCGTTCCGGTCTGGGAGGCCACTTTATACTTGGCAATATCCTGAACAGACTTAATGACAATGGCGGAGTCGGCTTTAACCAGGATGGCATCCTTTATGTCATGGTAGGTGGTTGAAAAATCCACTTTTTCTTTACGTTCGGCACTTGCCTGCATGGCGGCAATCACCACATCTATCTTTTTTTCTTGGAGCCCGGCAATCAGTGTGTCAAATCCCATGTCAACGATCTTTACTTTTTTGCCTATTTTTTCACCGATGGCGCGGATCAAATCCATGTCAAAACCGATAAATTCACCTTTTGCATCGGTATATTCATAGGGCGGGTAATCGGCAGATGTCCCCACAACAATGGTATCTCCCGCATAGGCAGCACTTCCCGTACATAATCCCAGCAACAGTATAAAACTTAAAATACGCTTCATAACATACTCTCCTTTAAAATTTTTTTGATTTTCAAGATAATAACCTGTCAAATTCCTGTAAAAACTTCAAATTGTCCTCTCTTGAGCCCAATGACATTCTAAAATATTCAGGCACGCCAAAAGCTGTTCCGGGTCTGACAATAAACCCTTTTGGCAGCAACATCTTAAAAATATCACCCCCGTTTTTCTTTAAACCGGCAGGAAGCTTGACAAACAAAAAGCTCCCCTGGGATTCGGGAACTTCAAAGCCCCGCTTTGTGAGTTCTGCGTGCATGAATTTTCGTTCCGTCACCACGAGCTCAACATGCTTTTTGGCAAAGGCCTGTTCATCCAGCATATACTCTGCTGCAACCAGTGCCGGGGAATTGACGTTAAAAGGCAGTTTGATATTGTTCACAAGCTCAATAACGCCAGGCCCGGCAACAATATATCCCACGCGGAAGCCTGCCAGTCCGTAGGCTTTGGAAAAGGTTCTCAGCCCGATGACCCGGGGGTCCCGGTCCAGGTAATCTTCAGTATGGGCTGCATTCTCATCTGTTACAAATTCTGCATAGGCCTCATCCAGGACGACCAGGATGTCCCGGTGCAAACAGGATAAAAACCTGTCCAGTTCCTGCTTTTTTAAAATATCGCCTGTCGGGTTTGACGGTGAACAAAGCCATACCATCTTGACATTGCTGTTCTGCTCACAGGCCAGAAGGATGGCATCAAGATCGATGCGATGGCCTTTGAGGGGCAGACAGATTTCCTTTGCCCCCATGAGTCTGGTGGCCGTGCTGTAGGCTTCAAAAATAGGGGTCGGAATGACGGCCTTGTCACCGTGATTTAAAAAACTCTGGGCAATGAGACGGATACATTCTTCCGCACCATTGCCAAAAATCAGGTTCTCTTCACCCACACCCAGTTTTTTTGCCAGCTTTGCCCTCAGGCTGCGGCACATGGCATCAGGGTAGCGGTTGCCTCCGGTAACGGATTTTGCCACAGCTTCACCAAGACCCGGCGGCAGGTCAAAGGGGCATTCATTGGAAGAAAGCTTTACGACTTTGGCAAGGCCATATTCCTTTTTCACTTCCAAAATGGGTTTGCCCGGTATATAGGGAAGCATGTCCGCGACATTTTTCCTGGCAAGGGCTTTAAAATCAAGGGGACTTATTTTTTGAAACGAATTCTCACTGTCCATCCAACACCCGCTCTGCAATCTGTTAATTTATCGGCATCTTCTTTAAGCCATCAAAAAACGAGAATAAAATATACACTTGATGGGCAGACGATGTCCAGAAAATTAATTTGAATTTTCCAATGCCTTGATACTCAACAATGTGCTGTTTTCCCAGGCCGGTCAGGATCTTTTAAATCAGATCTCCGGATTCATCAAAGGCCATGACGGATGCTCCTGGTTCGATCATGATGCCCGGATTATTTTCAAGATTCGGCAGGCAACCCTTGGAAACCCTCAGGTGCTTCAGATCCAGCGTGTTTGCAATATGAACAATGCGCACATCTTCCAGGGTGTAGGACCCGATTGTCATGAGCGCGGCTGCGACAGCTTCCTTTTCCGTGGGCAGGGTCAGGGGAATTTTGCAGTCTTCCGGGCAGGACGCAGTAAGGGCATTGATGGCCGTAGCCTGCAGGTCAATCTTGTCCACCAGTTTTTGTGTGGTGACATGGACCATCCCGATGCCCGATGCATTTCCCCTGGTGGCTTTTGTAAGGTCCCGGACAAAAATGCGGGTGATCTTTGGCAAGGGCCGGTCAGCACTCCATATACACAGACCTTGGCCTCCCACGACATTGGGGTCCATCCCTGCACCGCTGATGTCCTTTCCCATTTCATCCACGATTAAAAGATCGATATCATCCAAAGGAAGTTTAGGCAAAGAGGTGCGGGCATGTTTCAGCAGCTCTATTTCAGTTGCTTCCATCTCTTCTGCACAGGCCATCCTGATTTCGCAGGTCTGGTGATCCTGGTTTTCCACCAGGGCCACACCGAATAAAAATCTGGTTTTCTTTAACAATTGCCGGCCCGCGGTGATGATCATGTCATAAAAACCCCGTTCAACAGCGGCCTGGTGATAAAAATCAGCCCCTTTTGAATTGCCGAGACCAATGGTGAGCATCTTGATGATCCCGCTTTCAACAGGGCCGGTAAAATCCGTGTGGGGCTTTATCCGGTTGATCAGAACCATCCCGTCTGCCTCGTGGGCAAGCCGGTCTATATAGAGCGGGATTCCGTCGGCCTTTCCCACTGAAACCACCTCCATGGTGATCTCAACCGGAGCGCCTGCACTTTCTTCCGATATGCCTCTCAAAGACAGAACCTCTGCCTGGCCCCGGGCGGTTGCTCCGCCATGGGACCCCATGGCGGATGTGATAAAGGGGTTTGCTCCTGCAATCTTTAATTTTGTCACCACTGCCCGGACAACCCGTGTCAGATTGGATATCCCGCGACTTCCCACACACACGGCAATCCTTGCGCCGGGTCTGATTACAACCTTTTCCTTGAGGGTTTCCCACTCTTTATTTACAGCTTTTTCCACATCAATGGCCAAGGGAATATCAAACCGCTGATGAACCCGGTACATGTCAGGGAATTTGAAGTTTTCAGGAATGGGTATTTTAATCGCTTTCATTCAGGCCCTTAAAAGAAATGATATGATTATTTGAATCCATGGGCAAATTGTGCATATAATTGGTCCGCAGCTCCCCGGTGGATAATGATATTCTCTTGGATTGTCAAGTTTTTTCATGGCTTGAATACCCTTTGTAACCTTCTTGTATAAAACTTTATGTTTTTGCAGATCTGTTACTCTATCCTCCGGAGTATGGATACTTTCTTTTTTAAGAAAAACTGACATAGATTCTATCTTGTTCATCAGTTTAAAACAGGTTAATATGCACAAAAATCAGATTCATTGTTTTTATGGAAAAGTGAGGTTTATCTGTGAAAAATATTATCATCACATTTATTATCCTGGTCATGACCGGCATGGGATTTTCCAGTGCCCCGGCAGAAGACGGGTCGGTAACAACCACACGGTTTTCCCTGAGGGATACCCCAAAATACAAGGAAGGGTTTACCCATTTTGATTATGTGAACCCGGATGCGCCCAAAGGAGGGTCCATAACCCTTTCCACCACCGGCACCTTTGACAGTTTCAACCGCTATGCCCAGCGGGGGGATGCTGCCGAAGGGACCGGTGATCTCTATGATACTCTGATGAAGGGATCGGATGATGAAATCGATGTGCTCTACCCCTTGATCGCTGAAAAAATCGAATATTCAAAAGAGTTTACCTGGATTATTTTTTATATCAATAAAAAGGCCGTTTTCCAGGATGGAAAACCCATTACGGCGGATGATGTGGTCTTTACCTTCAATACCTTCATGGAAAAGGGGGTTCCCCAGTTTAAAAGTTATTATAAGGATGTGGCAAAGGTTGAGGCCCTTGACTCCCACAGGGTGAAATTCACCTTAAAGATTGCAAAGCTGGATCTTCTGCATTCCCTGGCAGGGTTGAATATTCTTCCAAAACATTACTGGGAGAAAAAAAATTTTTCCGAACCCACCACTGAAGTCCCCCTGGGCAGTTCCGGCTTTACCATTGATTCTTATAAAATGGGCCAGCATGTGGTGATAAAACGCCTGAAAGATTACTGGGCAAAGGATCTTCCCGTAAACAAGGGACGGTATAATTTTGATTTTATACGGTATGATTATTATAAGGATGAGGTGGTGACCCTGGAAGCCTTCAAGGCCGGGGAGTTTGATTTCCGGTCTGAAAATGTGGCCACCCAGTGGGCCACCATGTACACGGGCGAGAATTTTGATAAAAAAATGATTATTAAAGAAGAGATTCCCCATGAAATCCCCCAGGCCATGCAGGCCCTGATCTTTAATACCCAGCGGGATGTGTTCAAAGACATCCGGGTCAGGGAAGCCCTGAACTATGCCATGGATTTTGAATGGATGAACCAGCATCTTTTTTACAACCAGTACACAAGGACCAGAAGCTATTTCCAGAACACGGAATATGAAGCCAAAGGACTGCCCACAAAAGAAGAGACGGCCCTCCTGGAACCGGTAAAGGACAAGATTCCGCAAAGGGTATACACAACAGAATACCAGCCCCCGGTCACGGACGGCAGCGGCAATATCCGGCCCCAGTTAAGGGCGGCCCTTTCCCTTTTAAAGGAAGCGGGCTGGGAAATCAGCGATAAAAAGATGGTCCAAAAATCAACGGGAAAACCCATGGAATTTGAGCTTCTTCTTTACAGCCCCACCATGGAACGAATTGCCATCCCGTTCCAGGATAATTTGAAAAAGCTGGGCATTACCATGACCATCCGCCGGGTGGACACCACCCAGTTCATCAACCGCATGCGGGAAAGGGATTTTGACATGATATCCGGTGGTTATGCCGCCAATCCCTTTCCCTCCCCGAATCTGAAAGTGGCCTGGCATTCCGGGTATCTGGATTCCACCTACAATACAGCCGGTGTAAAAGATCCGGCTATCGATTATCTGGTTGAAAAGATCGATGAGCTTCAGACCGATAAAGCGGCTCTTTTAAATTATGGCAGGGCCCTTGACAGGGTGTTGCAATGGAATTTTTTCGTGGTTCCGGAATGGCATCTGAGTAAATTTAGGATTGCATACTGGAACAGATTTTCACGGCCTTTGGTCCGGCCAAAATATACAGTGGGCTTTCCCGATACCTGGTGGATCGACAAAGATAAGGATGCCGGATTGCCAAACCGCAATACTTCAAAATAAGGAAGACTTCATTAGACTATCATGACAGCCTATATCCTCAGACGGCTTTTTCTTGTCATCCCAACGCTCTGGGCCATTGTCACCATTAATTTCTTCATCATCCAGGTGGCGCCGGGCGGCCCCGTGGACCAGTTCATTGCCAAACTCCAGGGTCTTGATTCCGGTGTCATGGAACAGGTGTCAGGTGAAGGCAAGGCCGAGATCACAAAGACCGATATCAAGGAAAAAAGCACCTACCGGGGAGCCCAGGGTCTGGACCCTGAAGTGATTGCCGAGATTGAAAAGCGGTTCGGGTTTGATAAACCCATCCATGTCCGGTATTTTAAAATGCTCAAGGATTTTCTTTTTTTTGATTTTGGGGACAGCCTTTTCCGGGGCCGCTCCGTTATTGAACTCATTGTGGAAAGAATCCCGGTGTCGGTTTCCCTGGGGCTCTGGAGCTCCATCATTATTTATCTGGTTTCCATTCCCCTGGGGATCAAAAAAGCCCTGAAGCATTCATCCCGGTTTGATATCTGGACCAGCACGGTTATCATTGTCTGCAACGCCATCCCTGTTTTTCTTTTTGCCATTCTTCTCATCATTCTTTTTGCCGGAGGCACCTATTTTAACTGGTTTCCCCTGCGGGGGCTTGTGTCTGTGAATTTCCACGAGCTTTCCCTTGTGGGAAAAATCCTGGATTATTTCTGGCACATGGCCCTTCCTACGCTGGCCCTTGTCATTGGCGGGTTTGCCACATTGACTTTTCTGACCAAGAATTCATTCTTAGATGAAATCAGCAAGCAGTATGTGGTCACGGCCAGGGCCAAGGGGCTCACGGAGAACCGTATTCTGTATGGCCATGTGTTCCGGAATGCCATGATCCTGGTCATTGCAAGTTTCCCTTCCGCCTTTATCGCTCTTTTTTTTACCGGGTCAATGCTCATTGAAGTCATTTTTTCCCTGGACGGCATGGGGCTTCTGGGGTTCCAGGCCACCTTGCAGAGGGATTTCCCCCTGATGTTTTCGACCCTCTATATCTTCACCCTTATGGGGCTGATACTGTCTATTATAAGTGATATCACATATACTATTGTGGACCCGAGGATTGATTTTGAAAAAAGGTAAGGGATGATGAAAAAAATCAACCAGGAACGATGGAATCGGTTCAAGGCCAATAAGCGGGCCTATTTCAGCTTTTTCATCTTTGCCTTTCTGTTTTTTATCACGCTTTTTTCAGAACTCATTGCCAATGAAAAGCCGCTTTTGATTTATCATGACGGAGAATTATACTGCCCCTTTATCAGGGAATATGCAGAAACACAGTTCGGAGGTGAGTTTGAAACCCCGGCCGATTACAAAGACCCCTATGTGGTGGAACTCATCAATGAAAAAGGATGGATCATCACCCCCATTATCCCGTTTTCCTATAACACCATTAATTACAACCTTGAGGGGCCTGCACCGTCCCGGCCCTCCCGGACCAACTGGCTGGGAACCGATGACCGGGGCCGGGATGTGCTGGCCCGGCTTTTATACGGGTTCAGGATTTCCGTTCTTTTCGGCCTGACTCTGACTCTTTTTTCCTCTGCCATCGGCATCACGGCAGGTGCAGTCCAGGGATATTACGGAGGAACCATGGATATCCTGGGACAGCGGTTCATTGAAATCTGGTCCAGCCTTCCCACGCTGTTTCTGCTCATCATCCTGTCTTCCGTGGTCCAGCCCAATTTCTGGTGGCTTTTGGGCATTACTTTGCTGTTCGGTTGGATGTCCCTTGTGGGCGTGGTCAGGGCAGAATTCCTAAGGGGCAGGAATTTTGAATATGTCATGGCAGCCAAGGCCCTGGGCCTGAGCGATTTTAGGATCATTTTCCGCCATGTGCTGCCCAATGCCATGGTGGCCTCCATCACTTTTATGCCTTTTATCCTGGGAGGTTCCATCACGACCCTTACTTCCCTTGATTTTCTGGGGTTCGGCCTGCCGGTCGGGTCCCCGTCCCTGGGGGAACTCCTGGCCCAGGGAAAGGCAAATATGCAGGCACCCTGGCTGGGGCTGTCCGCATTTATAATTCTCTCGCTCATGTTCAGCCTTCTGGTGTTTATCGGTGAAGGCGTCAGAGACGCCCTTGACCCGAGAAAGGTGTATTGAATATGAAGGATGCCCTGCTCTCTATTGAAAATCTGAGTGTATCCTTTCACATGGGAAAAAGGGTTACAAAGGCTGTGGAACATGTCAGCCTCTATCTTGAAAAAGGCGAGACCCTGGGTCTGGTTGGCGAAAGCGGGTCCGGCAAAACCGTGACCGCCATGTCCATTTTAAGGCTTTTGCCCGGGTCTGCGGTTTATCCGTCCGGCGCCATCTTCTTTAACGGGAAAGACTGCCTCACCCTGGATGAGGACAAGATCCGCAAAATCCGGGGTAACCGTATCAGTGTCATTTTTCAGCAGCCCATGACCTCGCTGAATCCCCTTCACCGGATCGGAAAACAGGTCAAGGAAACCCTTTTTCTTCACCAGGCTGTCAGCCATTCTGAGGCAGACAAAAAAGCCCTGTCCTGGCTGGAACGGGTGGGCCTGAAAAATCCGGCGGAAAAGCTGTCCGCCTTTCCCCACCAGCTTTCCGGCGGGGAGCGCCAGCGGGTCATGATTGCCATGGCGCTCATCAACGAGCCCGACATCCTCATTGCAGACGAGCCCACCACCGCCCTTGATGTTACGGTCCAGGCCCAGATCCTGGAGCTGATCCAGGACCTTCAAAGGGAACTGGGCATGGCCATCCTCTTTATCACCCATGATCTGGGCATCGTTAAAAGAATCGCAGACCGGGTGGCGGTCATGAAAGAGGGGGAGATCGTGGAAACCAATGTTCCTGATATCATCTTCAACACCCCGTCCCATCCTTACACCCGGCATCTCATCCATTCTGAACCCAAGGGAAGTCCTGACCCGGTTGATGAAGGGGATCAAACCCTGATTGAAGTGTTGAACCTGAAAGTGTTTTTCCCCATCCAAAAGGGCATTCTTCGAAGAACCGTGGATTATGTCAGGGCTGTCAACGACATCTCCTTTACCATCAAAAAAGGTCGTACTTTGGGGATAGTGGGTGAAAGCGGGTCTGGAAAATCCACGGCCGGGTTTGCCATTTTAAAACTCAATAAGTCCACTGGGAAAATTTTCCTGGGGGAAAACAGCCTCAACGAAATGGACAGCACAAAAATCCGTGATCTGAGAAAAAGAATGCAGATTATTTTCCAGGACCCCTTCGGCAGCCTCAACCCCAGGATGAGTGTGGCGCAAATCATCGGCGAAGGCCTGTCCATCCATAACCCCGGCATCCTCCCAAAAGAAGAGGAGGAAAAAATCATCACGGTCATGGAAAAAGTCGGTCTTGACCCTGAAGCCCGGGACCGGTATCCCAATGAATTCTCCGGCGGCCAGCACCAGAGGATCGCCATTGCCAGAGCCCTTATTCTGAAACCGGAATTCATGGTTCTGGACGAACCCACCTCCTCTTTGGACCGGTCTGTCCAGTTCCAGGTCCTGGAGCTTCTCAAAAGCCTCCAGAAAGAATTCCATCTCACCTATATTTTCATCAGCCACGATCTGAAGGTTGTCAGATCCCTCTGCCACGACATCATTGTCATGAAGAACGGGGTCATTGTGGAAGCCGGAAATTCTGAAAAAATCTTCTCCCGGCCGGAACAGGAATACACCCGGCAGCTCATTGCCACGGCGTTTCACTGAAAAACTTTCCCTTGACCCGAAATAGTAAATCCGGTACTTGGATTATCGGTGTTTTTTTTGAGTATGTTTTGAAAATGGGCAAAAAGTACAATCTCGGTGGACTATAATTCCTTCAACTTCCAGGGAATTAAAAATTGGAAAGGCAATCAATCATGATCAAAAAGCTCAAAGCCGAACCCGCACAGCTTGTCTGCCTTGATATAAATGGTATCACTATGTAAATTGTTGTTCAGCATAAAAGAAAGGAAATAAAAGTATATGGGAAAAAGCCGGGCACTTTCCATTGGCGGTGAACCGAACCGGGATATCTTTGACCCCGTTAAAACCTACCGCCGCGTTCATCTCAAAGACCTAAGGCAGGAACCCGGAACAATATCCGGACTGGGAAGAGGAAGAGTGAAAAAAGGAGAATATTTATATGTCATCAAAAAATGATAAAAAAAATAGCAAGATAAGCCTTGATGAAGCCCTGCGCGCTCAGAAAGAACGTGAGAGCACTTACCGGGAGCGCGCTCTGAAGCTTTTCCCCTGGGTCTGCGGGCACTGCGGCCGGGAGTTTGAAGGCAAGCGCCTGAAAGAATTGACAGTGCACCACAGGGATCACAACCATGACAATAATCCGCCGGACGGGAGCAACTGGGAGCTTCTGTGCATTTATTGTCATGACAATGAGCATTCCCGTGACCAGGTGGCTGACGCCTATGACCAAGAGTCGCCCGGAAGGCCTGGGGAGAAGAGCTCTGGGGTTCAGGCCTTTGCAGGCCTGGCGGATTTGCTCAAGGGCAAACTCTAAGTCTTGGGCTGTCAGGCAAGGGTCTTTTCAGGCTTTTGGGCAAACCACAGGGTATGTCTGCCGCCTTTTTTTAAATTGCGGGCGCGAACCGTCTTTTTTTCAGTTTGAAATCCGCATTGTCTGAGATGAAGAGTAAAGGCTTCATTATCCCCGGCAGACCAGACCGACAGAATACCGCCGGGCCGGAGTGCGCCAAAAGAGGCCTTAAGACCTGGGACAGTGTAAAGGCGGTTGTTGTCTTTTTGGGTGAGTGCTTCCGGGCCGTTGTCAACATCAAGGAGAATGGCATCCCAGAAAGATTTTTGATCCCGGATGGTTTTTGCCACGTCTTCCTGTTTTATCTGAACCCTGGGGTCTTCCAAGGGCTTTCCGGATAAATGCCCCAGAAATTCCCGGTTCCACAGGATTACGGCAGGGATGAGTTCGGAGACCGTTATCCGGGCATCTGATCCGGTGTGCTTCAATGCTGCTGCCAGGGTAAACCCCATGCCGAGACCGCCGATGAGGAGCCTCAACCCGCTTTTGTTCTTCAGCAGACTGCAGGTGATTGTTGCCAGCTCATCCTCAGACCCGTGAACCCGGCTGTTCATGAGTTCCACACCTGCGGTGCGGATGGAAAATTCTTCCCCGCGTTTTTGAAGTGTCAGCTCTTGTTTTTGCCCTAAGATTTTTATGCGGTCTATGTTTTCCCAGGCAATCATTTTATCCTCAGGTAAAGGCATTGTTTTAATATTGCGTAACAGTTTTTTTATCATGACCGGCTAAAGAAAGGAATAAAAGCTTTTTTTGGAAATTTTTTGACAGAAGTTTCGAAGACAACAAGACATAAGGAGCCAATAGTCTTGACTTCGGCAGGGTTTTTCTTTACACAGAATCAGACGGATCTTGATTGTTTTCAAACCATGAGGCCCTGTTATGAAAGCAGGGGCAGTTCTCAGGGACGACACAGGATAAAAGATGATCCGCGCCTGGTGTTTTTCTCTGGAAAGGATTTATGGAGCGCAGCAGCACAACACCCGTAACCCGGCGGTCACCCATCCGGATACGGGAAATGGAAATTGATGATATTGCCCCGGTGTTTCATCTGGGCGAAATCCTGTTCAAGGCCGATGAAACCCCCACCATGTACCGGACCTGGGACCCTTTTGAGGTGACCACCCTTTTTAACAGCGATACGGAATTCTGCCTTGTGGCTGAGGACGAGAATACCCTTGTGGGGTTTGCCCTAGGCACCACCATTACCAAGAATCATTCAGCCTGGAAATACGGGTATCTCATCTGGCTCGGGGTCTGCCGGGAATACCAGCGCGGAAAGGCGGCGGAAAAACTGTTCAAAAGCTTTAAGGATTTGATCATGAAAGCCGGGGGCAGGATGCTCATGGTGGATACGTCCGCCGAAAACAAGCAGGCCATCCGGTTTTTTAATAAAATGGGGTTTGGAGTTCCCATGCCCCATGTGTATATGACCATGAACCTTGATGCCGACCTTCACCGCATGAAGAAAAAAGTGACGGGCAACGGTGGCCGGTCTGGGCTGTACGGCCCAGATACCATTGATCCGGGGCCCCGGAAAACAAAGAAAAATAATGTCCATGGTTGATCCCCTTCGCCTTAAAAAGCTGCTTCTCTGGATGATAGACATTTACAGTCCATCCGGAAAAGAGGAAGCCCTGCTTCAGTATCTGAAAGGATATCTGAAACGAAAGGGCTTTGATGTCCAGACCCAGCCCGTGGACGACAACCGGTATAATCTGATTCTTGCCCCGGAAAACGGGGAGATTGAGCTGGCCCTTGTGGGCCATCTGGATACGGTGACGGCCTACGATCTTGAACATTACGCGGCTGTGGAGAAAGGGGACGAAATCCTGGGACTTGGTGCAGCAGACATGAAGGGCGGGTGCGCCGCCATGATAGAGGCCTATATGGCCTTTGCCCATAAGGGTTCCAATGCCCCGGCCGTTGCCTTGTGTCTTGTGGTGGGCGAAGAGGAAACCGGTGACGGTGCCGCCCGGCTCATGAAGGATTACCGGTTTCCCCGGGCCATCATCGGCGAACCCACAGGACTTTTGCCCTGTTTCAAGATCTACGGGTATATTGAGACACGGATCAGTGCCCATGGAAAAAGGCTTCACGCTTCCATGGCCGGCCGTCGTGAAAATGCCGTGGAAACCCTTTTAGGGAGGCTGATCAAGGTGACCCACTTTTTTGAGTACACCCACCCTGAACTGATCTATAACATCCGGGATCTTTATACCCCGTCCGCAGGATTTGCCGTTCCCGAGTATTCAGAGGCCTGGATTGATATCCATCTGCCGCCGGGATCTGTTCCGGGGAAAATCATAGCTGAGCTGGAAGAGATTGTGACCTTGAGACGCAAGTCAAACAACGGAATCGAAGTCATTCTCCGGACAGAGACCATTGATTCCGGTTATGAACTGCCGGAAAAGGGCCCGGCCTCGGACTGCCTCATGGCAAGTTTTTCCCATTTCGGCCTGCCCTGGAAAACTGATGCCTTCCGCAGCCATTCCGATGCCAATCAGATGTTTGCTTTTGGGACAAGTCCCATTCTTCTGGGTCCCGGACATCTTGATCAAGCCCATACCCAGGATGAATCCGTGTCCTTTTTGGAAGTTCAAACCGCAGCAGAGCTTTATCTTGATTTTATGACCCGGTTTTTTAAAGCATAAAAGGGGGATGAAAAAACGCATGGGAAAATCCAATGAATGATTCAATGAATTCAAATGAACCCGATGGAGTGAGGCTTGGCAGGAAGGGTGACCGCCCCTATTGGGTACTGATTTTTTCCATAATAATCAGGGCGGCGCACCAGATAGGGGCTGCCGTATTTCTCTCGTCTTTTCTATTCGAAAGCCCTGCGACCCTGCCACGATTCTATCTTTCCCTTGTCTCTGTGACCGGAGGAATGCTTTTGATCACAGAGGGCATAAGGCACCGGCAGTTTTTCAGGGAGCTCATCGGCGTCAGCACCATGGTCAAGCTGATTTTTCTGGGGATAGCCTTTCACGGCGGTGTGAGTGTAAAGCTTCTGGTTGTATCGTCCTTTGTTCTGGCGTCCTTATGCTCGCATATGCCGAAAAAAATCCGGCACCGGCTTCTTTTTTAAAGATTTTCTTGGCAGCATGGAAGGGTCTCTGATAGATTCAGACGAAATCATTCACTGCGAAGGGCTTCCACGGGATCAAGGCGGGAAGCCCGCCAGGCAGGCACAACCCCTGATAAGAGCCCGATGAAAACCGCCAGAAGCTCGGCAAGAAAAACATAGAGAAGAGGGGTGTGAGTGGGGAGAGACGGGACAGCAAGGCCAAGCACAAAGGCACCGCCCATGCCGAGAATCAAACCTGCAAATCCGCCTATGGCAGACAGGGTGATGGCTTCCCCGATAAATAAAAGAAGGATCTGGCCCCGGCCGGCACCAATGGCGCGAAGCAGGCCGATTTCAGATGTTCTTTCCTGGACGGCAATGGTCATGATGGTCAGGATGCCGATGCCGCCCACAAAAAGGGAAATCCCGCCCAGGGCGCCAACGGCCAGGGTCAGGATATTCAGCACTGATCCAAGGACATCCAGCATCTGTTCCTGGGTGGTGATGGTATAATCCTCTGTTCCATGGAGGGCGGTCAAAAGGGTTTTCACCTTTTTGATCACCTGGTCTGTGCTGATGCCTTTCATATAGAGAAGATCGATTTCCATGAGACTTTCCCGGTTGAACATGGAAAGGGCCCGGGCTACGGGAATATACACGGCATCATCCAGGTCAAACCCCAGCATCTGCCCCTTTGACTCCATGATGCCGATAACCCGGTAGCGCTCTCCGCCGATGCGCACCAGTTTTCCCAGGGGAGTATCAGTTTTGAAAAGCTCGTCTCTCACCCGGCTCCCCAGGACTGCAAAGGCCCTGGCCGAACGGGGATCATCATCCGGGAGAAACCGGCCGCCCATGACACGCATCTGCCATACTTCCGGCACTTTGTGGCCGACCCCGAAAATATAGGTCCGCCGTGTTTTCCCCTTGTATTCAACAGGTCCGTTGCCCTGAACCAGGGGGACAACCCCCAGGATTTCCGGGATTTTTTCCAGGGCAAGTGAATCTTCCAGGGTCAGGGGCCGGATATTGCTGATCATGGCGCCCGGTGTGCCGTGGGTCTTGGTTACACCGGGGTTGATACCCATGAGATTGGTTCCGAACTGGGTGAATTCAGACAGGACAAACTGGTGAATGCCTTCACCTATGGAGGTTAAAAGCACAACCGAGGCAATGCCCACGGCAATGCCGAGAGCCGTAAGAAAACTTCTCATCCGCTGGCTGAAAACTCCGCTCTGTGAGAGCCTTATGGTATCCGTAAACCTCATGGGCCATGTCCTCATCGCCTGGATAACGCCAGGACAGGGTCAAGAGCTGCGGCTCTCCGGGCGGGAAGAACACCGAAAAGGATGCCTGTAAATTGGGCTGTGGCCACAGAAGCGGCAACGGCCCACAAAGGAATATGAACCGGAAAATCAGGAAAGAGCCGGATAATGACATACATCCCAGAATAGGCGAGAAAAATGCCCAGGATGGCCCCGATCAGTGACAGGATGGCGGCTTCCGTGAGAAAAACCCGCAGGACCTGGGAACCGGTTGCTCCGATTGCCTTTAAAAGGCCGATTTCCGATTTGCGCTGGGAAACCGAGATGAGCATGACATTCATGATCAGGATGCCTGCAACGGCAAGGCTGATGGCGGCGATACCGGCCACCGTAAAGGTCAGGGCGGTTAGTATCCGGTCAAAGGTGGACAATATGGCATCCTGGGTGATGACCGTGATATCGTCTTCGCCGTCGTGGCGTTCCTTAACGGTTTTAAGGATGGCTTCCTTAGCGGCTTTAACATCATTGCGGTTTTTGGCTTCAATCATGATGCGGAACAGGGACGAGGTGTTGAACAGGGACTGGGCCGATGCCACCGGGATGATGACCAGATCGCTCATGTCAAGCCCGAGGGACTGTCCTTTTTTGGCCAGCACGCCGATGACCTGGAACCGCCGGTCCTGGATCCTGATCCATTCCCCCAGGGCAGATTTGTTCCCGAAGATTTCTTTTTTGATCTTATACCCGATTATTGCTATTCCTGCACCCCTGGTCGGGTCCTGGACCGGCAGAAACCGGCCCTGTCCCATGGCAAGCTGCCGGATTTCAAACATATCGGCCGTAGTTCCGAGAATGGTGACTTCCCTGTCTTTTGCATTCCAGGATACGGGAGCAGAGCCCACAACGATGGGAGCAACCTTGCCCACAGAAGGATTCCGGGTAAGGGACAGGGCATCTTCCAGGGTAAGATCCCGCGGGGTCTGGCCCAGAAGGGGCGGCGGACCACCCGTGGTTTCCGACCGGCCCGGCAGGACAAACAGGATATGGGTTCCAAGGGAGGTAAATTCCCTGTTGACGTATCGTCTGGCACCTTCGCCCAGGGATGTTAAAAGCATGACCGAGGCCACGCCCATGGACATGGCCAGCAGAACCAGCAGGGTGCGGGCCGGGTAGCCGGACAGGGCCCGGATGCTGAAAATGAATGTGTTTTCAATTTTCATAAAACCTGATCCCGGGTTTTGTCGGATATGATCCTGCCGTCCGTCATGATGATATTGCGCCGGGCCCGTTCCCCCAGGGCCGGGTCATGGGTTACGATGACAAGAGAAATACCGTTCTGGTTGAGGTTTTCAAGGATTTCAACGACATCACTGCCGGAATGGCGGTCCAGGTTTCCGGTGGGCTCATCGGCCAGGATCATGGCGGGGCGCATGATGGTGGCACGTGCAATGGCCACGCGCTGGCGCTGGCCGCCCGAGAGCTGGTCAGGCCGATGCCTGGCCCGGTCTTTCAGCCCGAGAACAGCCAGGGCTTCTGTTACACGGAGTTTTCTTTCCTTTGGATCAATGCCGGAAAGAACCAGGGGCAGTTCGACATTTTCCGCAGCCGTGAGTCTCGGGATGAGGTGAAAAAACTGGAATACAAACCCGATATTGTTCCTTCGCACCAGGGCCTGCTGTTCATCGGAAAGAGACGTGGTATCGTCTTTTCCAAGCTGATAAGTGCCTTTTGTGGGACGGTCCAGAAGGCCGAGTATGTTAAGAAGGGTGGATTTGCCGGAGCCGGACGGTCCCATGACGGAAACATATTCCCCGGAGTTCAGGTTCAGGCTGACATCCCGCAAGGCATAAACCTCTTCTTCCCCCACCCTGAACACCCGATCCATATGAGACAGGACAATCACTTGGGCTCACCCTGAATGACTGCTTTGGCCCCATTCTTGACACCGGCCTGGTCCACATTGACTACCACTTTTTCATTCATTTCAAGACCGGAAAGGATTTCGGTAAAATCCCAGTTGGAAATTCCAGGTTTTATTTTTTTTTCCCGGATCATTCCCTCTTTGTCGGAAAAAACAAATACGCGGTCGTTGTCGAGGATGGCTTCCGTGGGAATCCGAAGCGTATCCGGGTGAAGACTGAGGATGATTTCCACATCAGCGCTGTAGCCTGCAAGAAGGTTTTCAAGGTCGCCTGAATTTACGAATTCAACTTCAACATCAACGGTCCGGGCCTGTTTTTCACGATCCAGAACAAATACGCCTACCCTCCTGACCTTTCCGTCGTAATGCCGGTCCCGGAAACTGTCCAGGCTGATCCTGGCCGGCATGCCCGCTGAAATGGCCGGGGCATCCACTTCGTCAATGGGGGCCGCCACATAAAAACAGGTATTGTCTACCAGATCGACAGCCGGCGGTGTGGGAATGCCCACAGGAGAAGGGGTGACATACTCATTCAATTCGCCGTTGATTTGAGCGATGATCCCGCTGAAAGGAGCTGTCAGCCGGGTTCTCTTGAGATTGGCCTGGACCACACCCATGCGGGAGCGGCTCATGAGGGTTGCGGCTTTTGACGCTTCACATTCGGCCTTCAGGGCTTTTGCCCCGGTTATGGCCTGGTCGAGTTTTTCAAGGGAGATGAGATTTTTTTTATGAAGCTCAGATAAGCGATCCGCATCCCGCTGGGCAATTTCCGCTCTGAGGCAGGCGGCTCTGGACCGTGATTCATTTGCATCTGCTTCTTTCTGTGCAAATTTTGCTTCTTCCATGATGTCTTCGTTCCAGAGTTCCAGAAGAAGGTCCCCTTTTTCAACAACATCCCCTTCTTTGATGGGCAGTTTGATAATCTGCCCCCCTATACCGGGAGATAATTTCGCCCTGCGGCAGGCAGTGATGGTTCCTGCACGGGTGTTGGCCACGGTTTTTTCAACCAGTCCTTTTTCAACGGGCCGGACGACAACCAAAACCGGTTTGGGCCTTGTATACCAGAAGGTTGCAGCACCTCCGGCGACGACAATCAAGATCAGGATGATCCAGCGAATTTTTATACGGGGCATGATTCCATCCATTCACATAGTCAGAGAATTTTTTAAATCATATTTTTCTATACCTTGGCTTCTATATCATGGAGGACGGGAATTTACAATCAAGTGCAAAAATTCGAACTGATTTTTGATGCTGTTCTGAAAATTTTGCAATAGTTGTTTGTCTTGCATATATCCAGTATGTGATTTATGATTTAATTGTTTAAAAGGGCATTTTAATGGGCTTTTTATAGATGCTCATTCCATCCTGGCAGATGTCAGTGCCTGGCTGAGCTTAAAAAAACCATGGCAGTTTGTTTTTGAGTGAAGAATAATAAATTCTAAAATACTGCCCGAGAGAACATATTGATGAAACAAAAACCGCCCGGTTATTGGGATCTTACACGATATTTTGCTCCCTTGGCACTTCAAGCGGCTTCTCAGGCATTCAGTTATCCCCTTGTAGCCATGGTGGCCTCCCGGGGTCCTGGGGGCACCGCCAATCTTGCCGGACTGGCCCAGTCAAATATTGTTCTGTTTTTTATCGGAGTTGTTGGTTTGGGTCTGGTGACCACCGGAATGGTGTATGGCAGAACCAGGCAGGGGTTTGATAATTTCTTTAAGTTAACTCTGCAGATCGGTGCCTTTTGTTCCCTGGTTCAGGTATTGCTCTGTACCCCGGTACTATCCAGATTGTTATTTGGGTCTATAATCGGACTTCCCCCCAATATTGAAGCACCGGCAAATTTAACGTTAATGGCAACAATACCCCTGCAGTTTCTTTTTTTTTTAAGGGTTCCCTACCAGGTTGCCCTGTACAACGGGCATGAGACCGGCAAAGCCAGTATCGCAACCATTGTCAGAATTATTTTTACCGCCCTGTTATCCTTTATCTGTTGTATGGCTGGATGGGTCGGGCCGATCTGGGCTGTTATCTGCTTAACCCTTCCCGTTGCTTTAGAAGTGGCCGGATCATGGTTTTTGTCGCGTCGCTTGATACAGGATTTGGTCTTTTCTGCGGAAAGCCCGCCTAGGATCTGGGAAATTTTCAAATTCAATCTGCCGCTGTCAATAGGTGGATACTTTTTGGCTCTGGTGGGAATTATTATCGGTGGATTTATTGCCCGGGCACCAGATCCGGAACGGATGATGCCGGTCTTTTATCTGGCCTTAGGTTTGGTCTCGCCGGTGGCCTATGCCGCCACACGTCTTCAAGCTGTAGCAATCGGCTTTTTACCTGCCATATCCCCTCGGGATAATACAATAATCCGTTTCACGGTTTTTTCAGGTCTGGTTTTTGGGCTGCTGCCGCTGCTTTTTATTCTTCCAGGGATGGTTCATCTGTATTATGTAAAACTTCAGCAATTGGCCTCTGCGGATATTGGGCTGATCCGTTTGACAGCCTTTTCCCTTGTGATTTACCCTGTTGGTGTTGCAATCCGATCCTATTGGGAAGGAATGGCCGCTTTAGATAAAAAACCATTTTCGGTTCTTGCCGGGCAGGCAGCATTTATGGCGACCGTCTTGACATCTGCCTTTATTTCTCTTTATCTGGGGGCTGAGGGGTATCTAATCGGTGCTATTGCATTAACTATTGGCGGCTTTATGTCCGCATGGGTAACCAAGCATGTATTGCGATATGGGAAAAAAGTTTCCATTCCGGTCCCCCAAACAGTAACATCTTGCGTTCAGAAGTGATTGTCAAGAGCATGATAAATCAGGTCTTCTCTTGACAAAAATTCGTTTCAGGCCTAATGGAGTGTGATGGAAAAGAAAACCAGCAAAGGGTTTGAGAGAATAGTCAATGCCTTTAAGTTCACCCTGAAGGGCATCCGGTCTGCATGGTCCAATGAAGAGGCCTTCCGGCAGGAGGCCCTTGTTTTGATCCTGGTCATACCGGCAGGGCTCCTGATTGGGGAAACCTTTGTTCAAAAGGGTTTGTTTGTCTGTGTCTGGCTTCTGGTTCTTGTGATTGAACTCTTGAATTCAGCCATTGAATCGGTTGTCGACCGGATCGGGTATGAAAAACACCCCTTGTCCGGCCAGGCCAAGGATATGGGATCAGCCGCAGTATTCATCGGCATCTCCATATCCGTTATTGTGTGGATATCCATCATTTGTGAACGCTTTATTGTCTAAATTACAGACAGGTGCAGAGCTCTTAAAGAAAGCCGTGGTGAACCGGTATGTGATGTTTACCGGTTTTCTGTATCTTTTTACCTGGTTCATGAGCCTTATGGGCGGGATGCCGCCGATACGCCTGGCCTGGCGGCTGGAAATTCCTCTGCTGTTGTGCATGTATTTTTATTTTAACGCCATTACGCGTCCGTCAAAATGGCAGTCACTTGTAACCGCCATTCCCCTTGTTCTTATATATGGTATTTTTGAAGCCTATTTCATGTCGTTTGGAAGGCTTTTGCGCATCATAGAGGTGAAAGAGTTTCCCGAACTCCTGGCGGTTTTGCCTTTATGGGTCATTGTTCTGCTTGTGTTTGTTTTTGGAGCGCCGCTTACGGCATTTATAAAGCTGCTGCGGTTCAACAAGATCCCCGGAATGGTTTTGGGGGCATTGCCTTTTTTTATGATCGTATTGACCACACAATTTTCACCCGACTATTTTCTTGCCGCCTTTGATAAGATTCAAGTCGGGGTAACGGTCTGGTCAGACATTCAGAGTGCCGAAGACAACGGAAGACTCTGGATGATGCTGTATCATGAGGCTAAAAGAAATTCCAATCTTAAAAAAATGGCGGATTATAAGGACAATCAGGCTTTCCTGAAAGAAACAGAGGATATCGTTTCTGAACTTAAGTCCGTTGAAACAAAAAAAAATATTCACCTTGTGGTGCTTGAAAGTTTTGTTGACCCTGAACTGTTTAAGGGGCTGACCTTTTCCAGGAAACCGGTTCATCCGGAGTTTGAAAAGATTTTTAAAAACAAAGGGTCCATTTCCATATCCCCGGTGTTTGGCGGCGGAACAGCCCAGGCGGAATTTGAGCTGCTTTCGGGCGCGCCGGCCATGGAAAAACTGTCCGGAGTAGAGTTTGATGTGTTTACAGGCGCAGAAACCTATGGCCTGCCCGCACTTCTTGCAAAAGGCGGCTACCATACCATCGCCACCAATGCCTATAAGCCGGATTTTTTTAATTCCATCAATGCCTATAACGGGCTTGGGTTTAAAAAAAGCTATTACCCCAGGGAATATGCAAAGGGTCGGGAAACCTATCTTTCCACCGGGGATGTCACGGGTGAAAAATACATGTTTGACGGTGAACTCCTAAAACAGAACCTCGCCTTTATCACGGACTGGAAAAAGTTAAATCCCGGGGTGCCGCTTTTTAATTATGTGATCAGCATGTACGGCCATTTTCCCCACCAGATGAACGCACAAAAACGGCCCGCGCTGATTGATGTCAGGGGTGCCATCAAGGACGGACATCTTGAAAACTGCATCAATCAGTATTATTACCGGACCCAGGCCCTTGCCGAATTTATCAATGAAATTAAAGCCCTGGACCCTGAAAGCCTTGTAATTTTTATCAGCGACCATCTGCCCTGGGTGTACGGACCCGAGACCTATAAAAAACTTGGCTATGCCGCAGGGAATAAGAACTTTGAACATATCAACCGGGTTCTTTTTTTTGAGGACGGCCGGGCTGTTCATTATGATACCATTCACCATTATGATATCCCGGACATTATCCTCAATTATATTACCGGGGGAAGCCATTGTGAGAAACATGCCTGCAATTTCAAGGCATCCAGGGAACCGGTTTTAAAAAAAGACTATGAAGAAGCCTATATGACCATCATGTCCAATGCCATGAAATAAGGAGAGAAGGATTGTTTTTCAGGAAATCTGCAGTTGCTGTTTTATTTATCCTGGTAATCATTGTCCCGTTCACCGGGCTTCGTGGATTGGCTCAGGGCGATTCGCTGCCGGCAACCGGGATTTCAAAAGAAACCCCGGCTCCCCAAAGATATGTTGTCAAAGGATCAAAGATTTTTGATATAAAAAGACAGACCCCTCTTTTTTTCAAGGGCCTGGGGTATTCTCCCTATCTGCCCGATGAAACGCCCTTAAAAGGCGATCCTCCGGGCAATGATGACCGGTACAAAGAGCATTTTGCCCTGATGAAAGACATGGGCGTCACTTATCTTCATGTCTTTCCCACAAAAATGCCGCCCAATTTTTTTACTGAACTGGACAAAACCGACATGCTTTATGGCCAGGATATCTGGATCTGGGCCTATGAAGAGGATTTTCTTTATGAACCCTTTCTGGCCAAAACCATGGAGGATATCAAGGCAGCCATTGATCATGTCTATAAGGTGGGGCGGCCGGACCGGCTGGTCTTGTTTTCCATCGGTGATGAGCTCCAGGCCGACTCCGTGGTCCGTACCGATTCGCGCCACCCTGAAGTCCGCAGTTTTAAAGGCAAACATCTGAGCGTTGAGAACAGGACTCCCACGGAAATCGCCCTTGCCCGCCTCATTGACGGGGCCATGGACTATGAATTGACCCGTTATGGGCAACGGCATCTCTACAGTCATACCAGCTGGACCCATATCGGCCCCATCGGCAACCGGCCGGATATTGAAGTGCCAAAGGAAAACATGATTAATCCTGATTTAGGCGATCTTGTCTGTCTCAATATCTATACCTATGCCAAAGGAGTGCGCACTTCACCGCCCGGATCGGTAACAGGCACAAGTTACCAGGGCTATCTGGAAGAACTGACAGCCCAGACGGACAAGCCCGTATTTATAACCCAGGTGGGGCTTTCCACCTCCCCCTTTGAGCCGAAACCATGGGTTCCGGGTTTTGGCGGACACAAAATTGAGGATGTGCCCAAGGCGTTTGAGGCCGTGTGGAAGGATATCCAAACAGCCAGGGGGAATGAGAAAATCTGCGGGATATCTTTTTTTGAACTCAATGACGAGTGGTGGAAGAGCGGCGAAGACCCGACAGATTCAACCCGTCATGAAACAGAAGACCCTGAAGAATGGTTCGGGATTTTTGAAGTGGGGCCTGACCGGCGTCTGGTGCCCAAGGGCAAAATTCCCGAGACCCTGAAAAAACTGTATCATAATCCATAAAGATCAAAACTTCATGCCCTTCATGGTCTAAACAGCCGGAGTGTCAGGCCAGCGGCGGTGGCGGCGGCGGCGTTATCCCCAGTTTTACGGCTTCCCTAGCAGCTTTGACCGGGATACCGGCCTCGCAGGGAACACCCACCTGGCAGAGCCCGCACCCGTATCCCTCGAACTGATAGGTTATTTTGACATATTCCCTGGAGCGGACAAGGTGCTGGCGGCATTTTTCCTTGTCATGTCCTTTCTGGGTAATGGCACGGGCAGGGCACCGGTCAATGCATTTGCCGCAGGTGCCTTCTGCAAAAAAGAGGCACCAGGCCTGATGGGTTGAATAAAGTCTTTCCGTAGGCGGGATGGAAATTTTCGCCACCACTGATCCCGTTCTCATGGCTTTTCCTTTTCGGGTAATGAGCCCGTCGCAGAGTCCGAAGGTGCCGAGTCCGGCTGCATGAGCGGCATGGCGTTCAGACCAGGAAGAAGCATAGGAAAACCGCTGTGATTTGACAATGGTCCAGTTGGGCGTGAGCATGGGTGCCACCGAGGCATATCCATTTTCCTGGAGGGTTTTGACCACATGCCGCCTCAAAGCGGCATTGAACTCCTCGCCAAACACCCTGATACGGGCCCATTCTTCCGAAGGATAGGTTCCGGATTTGCGGTTTGTTTTCCGGACGTCCGGGCGTTGGGGCAATATCCAGGAAATGACTGTGAGCTCACCGGCATTGGCAGGGTCATGTGAACAATTCTGGTTAAAGACTTCCCAGGGGGTCCAGTGGAAAGGACCGACATATTCCTTATACTGCTGCCAGATGGGGTCGGAGCCAGAGGCAAACCCCACCAGAGCCTCATCCCAGGCAGGATCATTATTTTTTGTCTGCATGGTATTTAAGGGGGATTCTGCAATGAAAGCGTCAATCAGGGCCTGGATGGATGCTTTTGTCATATCGGTCTTTTCCGTCATTTGCCGCACCTCATTCTTTATGGGCTATGGTTTTTTATTAAGTAAATGCTGATAAACAGGATAACAAGCCTTACAGGGTCATTGCAATTAAAAACAAGTCCGCCTGCAATAAAAACAAATACACGGCAGGGAATCTTTACACCAAAGAAAAATATTGGTATCGTTTTAACATCTTTATCACCCATAATCTGGAAAACATTCATATGAAAAGTTCTTTTCTAAACCGAGATGCCCATTCTGTTGCAGAAATATTAATCAAAACGGCAGAAGCTGCCGGAACCTGTCATAACCTGGACGAGATTTTCGGGCTGATTTATAAAGCGCTTAAAACAGTTTACAATATAGACACCGGCTTTATTGCGTTGTATCAGAAAAACAAAAACAGTCTGACCATTCCCTGGTATAAACATGGCGGCAGACACGCCTTTGACCGGAACCTGGAAGAAAGAAGAAATAAAATTCTCTGCCTTGATGTGATCCGGCAAAAAAAAGCCGCCATTGTCCAGGCAGGTAATGTTCAGGCGGACGGATTCGGTTCCCTTGCCTGCCTGCCCCTTGAAAATAACGGAGATATCCATGGTGTCCTGGTTTTAAAAAACGATGGGATAAGGGATGCTTTTTATGAAACAGATCTTGAAATTCTTACGGCGGTGGCAGGTTTCCTTGCGCTATCTTTGGCAAAAGATGAAAAAGACCGGAAACTGAGGGAAATTGAAATCATCAACCAGGTTGTTTTTGATGTCACAACCGCCATTTATACAAAAGAGAAACTCGAGGACCTGTTTTTTTCCATTCATCAAACCCTTGGACGGATCATTGATGTGACCAATTTTTATATAGCATTATACGACAAGGAAACCAATGCCCTGACCTTCCCCTTTTACAGGGATGAATATGATGATGTCGGTGCATGGGAGATCATGTATCTGAAAACAGAATCTCTGACCAATGAGGTATTTCAGGCTTTAAAGCCGGTCTTTCTGCTCAAGGAGGACCTTGACCTCCGGGCGGCACAGAATAGGATTGTGGGGACCAAACCTCTTATCTGGGCAGGCATCCCCCTGCTCATCAGGGGTGAAGTCCGGGGCAGCATGGTGGTTCAGAGTTATTCTGCCCCTGATCTTTATGATATGGAGGATGTGGCCCTTCTGAATTCCCTTTCCGAACAGGTGGCCATTGCCATTGACCGGACTGAAGCCTTTGAACGCCAAGTGGAATCGGAAAAAAAATTCAGACAATTATTCAACCACATTGCCGATCCAACGGTTGTTTTTGACAAAAAGACCTATCGGTTTCTGGATTGCAATAAAGCTTTTCTGAGCATCTATGGGTATACCCGGGAAGAATTTTTGACAATGACGCCCCATGATCTTCATCCCCAGAAGGATCTGGAACTGGTTCGTGAAAAAATCAGCACCCTCAATAAAAACACATCCAATCGCTATACCCATCTGACAAAGTATAAAAAAGCATTTCCCGTTGCCATCCGGTCCGAGGTCACCGAATATCACGGTCAGCCCGCTTTTATCAGCACCATCCGGGATATCACGGAGCATCTTGATTTGGAGACGCAATTGCGTGAACATCAGGAGCATCTCGAACTTCTCGTAAAAAAAAGAACGGATGAACTTGAAGCAGAAGCAGATCAACGAAGGCGCAACGAAACAAAATTTAAAAATTTGTTTGATTCCAACAATGATGCTGTCATGCTGTCTGATGAAAAAGGGTTTTTTGACTGTAACCCTGCAACCCTTGAGATGTTCGGTGTCCCCTCGCGGGAGGAGTTTCTAAAGCTTTCCCCGGCAGACCTTTCGCCTGAAACTCAGGACAGCGGGGAAAAATCGTCCGGCAAGGCTGAAGAAAAAATCCTGACGGCTTTTAAAACCGGCCGGAACCATTTTGAATGGACCCATCGAAAATACGGCACATCACAAACCTTTCCTGCCGACGTGTTGCTCAATACCATGGAACTCGGCGGAAAAAAGGTGCTTCAGGCCGTTGTCCGGGATATCACTTCTTTAAAGCAGGCACAGAAGGAACGGGAAGCAATGATCGGGACAAAAAAGGAAATGGAAATTGCAAAAAATATCCAGACCTCTCTTTTGCCGTGTCTTTCAAAATTTGATGGGTCCGGGTTTGAGATCAGCGCCAATATGACGCCGGCCGAAGATGTGGGCGGTGATTATTATGATATGATCAAAGGCTCCGATAACCGGCTCTGGTTTGGAATCGGCGATGTGACCGGGCACGGCCTTGTCTCGGGATTGATCATGATGATGGCCCAGGTTTCCATCAATACCCTGATCAGGAGCATCCCCGGCATCAGCCCGGAGATGCTCCTGATACATGCCAACGAAGTGATGCAGGCCAATATCAGGGAAGGGCTCAAAGTCGATCATCACATGACCATCAATTTCATCGTTGAAGAAAAAGAAGGCAAATACCGGTATGCCGGCGCCCATGAAATTATCCTCATTTTTCGTGCAGAAACCGAAAGAATAGAACAGATACCCACAAAAGGCATGTGGCTCGGCATTATCCCGGATATTTCAAAACCCACCAAAAAATATGCAGGTGAGTTTTATCTTGAAAAAAACGACCTTCTGGTCTTATATACGGATGGCGTTATTGAGCTCTGCAATGAAAAAAGGGAACAGTATGACATCAACCGACTGGAGGTTTTTTTGAAAAAATATTCAACCCTGCCCACGGAAACGATCAAACACCTGCTTCTGACAGAACTTAATCAATTCATGGATCATCAGATGGATGATATCACTTTTTTAATCATGAGAAAAAAATGACTGAAGGATTTTTGCTGTTTTCCGATACACATATTTTATTGACAGGCCTTATTGTTTTTTTTGCCCGGATACTGGATGTCTCCATCGGTACGGTCAGAACCATTGTTACAGTTCAGGGAAGGGCCGTAACTGCATTTTTTCTGGCTGTCCTGGAAATTTTAATCTGGATTTCCGTGGCCGGTACGGTGATCAGCCAGATCCATGACCGGCCCGAACTGGCCGTATTCTATGCTTTTGGGTATGCCACCGGTAATGTTGTCGGTATTCTGGTGGAGCGAAAACTTGCCTTTGGTCTGGTTATTTTCAAGGTGATCACTTCAAAAATCGGCACAGGACTTGCCGCTGCCCTTAGAAAAAAAGGCCAGCCCGTGACGGTATTCAGCGGGGAGGGGATGCACGGACCTGTTTCGGAACTCTATATGGCCTGCAAACGGAAACATTTGAAATGGATATTGCCCATGGTCATGGAGATGGACCCGGAGGCTTTCTATATTATCGAACAGGCCCGGGAAATGAGAAAAGGTATGTTTCCGGTGAACCCGTCCTTTAAATGGATGGGAATTGATAAACGCAAATAACATATAGTGAAAAAGAAATCATGGGTGACACGGCCTGAACATCATATTCCTGCCTGAAATAATCCGGCCGGTTTTGAATTCAGTGTTTTCCTGGATGCGGCAAAGGCCGTGCCCATGGCGATGAGGGTGGTCAGTGAAAGGATCACAAGGGAGGCTTTGGGATCAAACTGCCAGAGGCTGTCAAAGAAATACCAGGCAATGGCAAAGGAAAATCCGAAACTCAACCCTATCCCGGACAGGGCCGCCACAAACCCTGTGAAACCGAACTCCAGCAGGGTAACGGCCCTGACCATGGTGCTGTCTGCCCCCAGTACCTTGAGAAGGTTGATCTGATTTTGATTTTTCAGGGCTTCATGACGGGCAATGGAAAAAATCAAGACAAGCCCTGTTGCAATGGAAAACCATGCCATGAATCGAACAGACACGGAAAGCCTGTCTGAAATGGATAAAATCCTGCCTGCCAGCTGAGTTACATCAATGATGGATACATTGGGAAATTCTTTTGTGATTTTTTGTTTTAATATTTTTCTTTTTTCCTCTGAATCATGGGAAACCGATGCAAGAAAGGTTTTCGGGGCATCATCCAGGACACCGTCCTGGAACAGAAGATAGAAATTGGGCTGAAAGCTGTTCCACCGGACTTTTCTCAGATTCACAACCCGGCCTTCAAGGGGAATCCCCTGGACCTCAAATCCCATGATATCCCCAAGAACAATTCCATATTGTTCTGCAAAGGAGGTTTCCACGGAGATGTCAAAGGGGATGCCGGATTCAAAACTCCAGGGGGTTTTGGACAAAGGGGGTCCTTTGACAATGGATTCCGAGACATCAAGGGTTTCGCGATAAGAAAAATTAAATTCAAGTCGGCGCCCCCGGTTTGCTTTTTCCTTTTCAGGGCTGTTTTCATTATGGAACGGCTGATTGTTTTTAGACATGATTCTTCCCCTGACCATGGGGGAGAGATTTGAAAGGTCAGCTTTTTCTTGGTTTATCAGGTCAAGAAAAGTATCTTTTTGTTCATCCTGGAGGTCAACCAGAAAAAAAGCCGGGATTTTCAGACCTTCTGGTCTTGAAATTTCATTTTGCAATCCTTTTTGAACCTGGGGGATGACGGAAATCAGAAATGCACCCATGGCAATGCTGACAAAACAGGATAAGGAGGACCATTTGTTTCTGAAAAGATTCCTGAAAGCTATTCTGCCTGTCATGGACCGTGTGCGGGAAAGGATTCGGCAGCCGGAAAAAATCATCCGGCCCATACCGGATAAAATTAGCAGAACAAGAGCAAACCCGGCGATAAAGACGCCACCATCCCGGGCTGAACCGGCCAGTTTAAAGGAGATATGGAAAAAAGCGGCAATGACCGGCAGAAAACCGGCAGCCAGGATCACCCCATGCTTTATGGAAAAGGGGGAGTCCGAAGGGATATTTCTCAAAAGCATCAGGGGCTTTATCCGGAAGATACGGATAAAGAGGGGAAAGCAGAAGACAAGGCTTCCGGCCATGCCCATGAAAAGGGAGAGGATAAGGATGAACCCATCGGTATGAAACCTTGTGCCGGCCGGAATCAGACCTTTAAAAATGAAGGGAAAGGCTGGAATCAGGGCCTGGGAGATAACAATGGCCATAAGAGAGGCAAGGGTGCCCATGACCATGAGTTCTGAACTGATGGAGAGATAAATCCTGCTCTTTTTTGCGCCCATGCTCAAAAGAATAGCCACATCCTTTTTTCTGGAATTCAGATATCCCCGAAAAAGGTAGGCAGAAGCAATACCGGAAAGAAAGAGACCGGTCATGCTGATGAGTCCCATGAACCGGGTAAAATATCCGGTCATTCGGCTGATGCGCCGGTTGACATCGGTGGTGTCATTGATGCGTAGACGGGGCGGGCCTGGGAAACGCCGGGAAAACCGCTCACGAAGTGTTTTGGTCAAGGCGGTGATATCGGTATTTTCTCTGAGTTTAAAAAAATGAGAATACCTGACCCTGGAGCCGAATTTTATTAAGCCTGTACCCTCAAGCTGCCCGATGCCCATATAGATTTTGGGGGCAAGATCAAAAGAGGACAGGGAAGTGTCCGGATCTTCTGAAAAAAAATCCAGAATCTCAAAGGTCCTGCCGCCAATATTCAATGAGGGTTTTTCTTGGCTGTTGTCTGCAAAGCCAAAGGCCTCGGCCGTGTCTTTTGTTATGAAAACTGCCGGTGTTTTTTCAAGGATTTTTACCGGAGTCTGATTCAAGAGCTTGAAACCGCCATAGAGGGGGTAATTCCCATCAATGGCCATGACCTCGGAAAGACGGGCATCGGTCGCGGTACGGGCCATGGTATAAAAGCGGATCAGCCTTGCCTTTTCCGCATCCTTTCCAAGACTTTCATCGAGAAGTGAAATCTCTTCCAAACTCAAAGGGCTGTTGGACGAGATCTCAATGTCGGCCGTAAGAATTTCTTTCAAATTTTCATCCATGTGACGGTTCAGGGACCGGCTGAAAGACAGGACGGCAATAAACCCGGCCAGCCCCATGGACAGATTTAAGATGAAAAAAAGGGCAAAGCCCTTGTTTCTCAATAGCTGTTGAAATGCAAGCCGTAGCCAGAGCATCAAAGAAAACATCCTTTTTCCAGGGTTTTGATTTCCCGGCATTGGGCAGCAAGAAAAGGATTATGGGTGACCAGGATCAGGGTTTTGTTTTCCTTTTCAACCAGATCAAAGAGAAGCGCTGCAATCTTTTCCCCGGTTTCCACGTCCAGGTTTCCTGTGGGCTCGTCAGCCAACAGCAGGGCGGGTTTGATGATGAGAGCCCTGGCAATGGCAACCCGCTGGCATTCGCCGCCGCTCAGCGCCCCGGGAAGATGATGTCTTCGATCTTTCAGCCCCGTTTTTTCAAGCATTTCATCAGTTAATTCCCTGATCCTTTCCTGTTTCAGGATTTCCATGGGCAGGCTGATATTTTCTTCGGCTGTGAGATGGGGCATAAGATGAAACTGCTGAAATATGATACTGGTTTTAAAAGCCCTGTATTTTGAAAGTTCATTTTCCTTCATGGCAGAGATATCTTTTCCCTCAAGGATGATCCGGCCTGAATCTGCGTTGTCCAGCCCTGCAATAAGAGATAGAAGTGTTGTCTTGCCGCTGCCGGACTGACCGGTGATGGCCAGGGTTTTTCCCCGGTCAAGACTGAAACTGATGTTTTTCAAGACGGCAAGGTTGCCGGAACGGGGCAGCTGATAGGATTTTGAAACATTTTGAAGTTCAAGGATCATCATTTCTCCAGGATAAAGGGAAGGACATGACTGGCAATGACCCTGTGGCCATTTGAATTGGGATGGATACCGTCTGCCTGATTCAGGGAAGGGTTGCCTGCCACATCCTTTAACAGAAAAGGAATAAATGGAAGCTGATTTTTTTTTGCCAGCGAACTGAAAACCTCTCTGAATGCCTTTGTATATTCAGGACCGTAATTGGGCGGGATCTCCATGCCGGCGAGGATGACCCGGATCTTGTTTTCTTTTGCAAGGGCAATGGTGGCGCTGAGATTTTTTTCCATTTCCTCAATGGACAGCCCCCTTAAGCCGTCGTTGGCGCCCAGGGCAAGTACAAGAATATCGGGTTTTGCCCTTAAAAACCATTTTAGCCTTGAAACGGCGCTTGCACTGGTTGATCCGCTGATACCGGCATTGATAATGGTGATATGGTTGATTTGTTTTTCGCTCAGCATCTCATGGATTACTGAGGGATAGGCTTCTTCTGGTTCCACTCCTAACCCCGCGGTAAGGGAATCCCCGAGAAACAGGATGCGAATGGGGTCCTCCATGGCAGAAAGCAGATAGGGAGGAGATATATGCAATATCAAAAAAATGGAAAAGATAAGGAAAATTTTTTTCAAGCAAGCGCAACCTTTTTGTTGTTCAATCGTTATGCTTCCATAACATAAGGTATCGTTCCATATATTCAACCTTATTTTTAGAGGAGGCGATTTTTTTTAATATTAAATAGTTATCTTGACAAAAGCTGACATCCCATATTATTTAACTGCCTGATGGCTGCAGTTCAGCCTGTCGCTTCACTCGGAGAAAAAATGAGCAGAAATCCGTTCACTTCCAAATATGAAACACAAATAAAAGAACTGGAAGACCAGGTAGAAAAAAAGGTTTTTTCTGAAAAACTGACCCAGACCCTTTTTGAGATTTCAAATGCCGTTAATGCCACTGTTGACTTAAATGCGCTGTATCAGTCAATATACAACTCATTAAACAACCTCTTATCCCTGCCTAATTTTTATATTGCACTCTATGACAGCAAAAAAAGAATGATTCACTTTCCATTTCATGTGGATGAGCTTGATGATCAGTATTACGCCGAAAGAGTGTTTGTTGAAGACAATTCTTTAACCAGCGAAGTGATCATTAAACAGCGGCCTGTGTTCCTGGATGAAAAACAGCTTGAAAAAAGAGGTGCCGAGGGAAAAATTATTGGATTAACGCCAAAGGCCTGGATCGGTGTTCCGCTCCTGGTTCAGGAAGCCATCATTGGCGCAGTGGCCGTGCAAAGTTATACTGACCCGGATTATTTTTCCAAAAAAGATATTGATATCCTGGTGTCTGTCTCAAATCATATTGCCCTGGCCATTGAGAGAAAACAATCCATTGATGAACTTAAAATGCTCAGAAACTATCTTCACAATATCATCAATTCCATGCCGTCCATCCTTATCGGAGTCAATAAAAGAGGAATCGTGACCCAGTGGAATTATCAGGCTGAGCTGGAGACGGGGGTGAAAGCGAATGATGCAAAGGATAAAAGCCTTTCCCATGTTTTTCCAAGATTTTCCGGCCATATGGATCTGATAGAGGAAAGCATACGGTTCAATAAAATTAAAACCCTTTTGAAACAGTCCTATTCCAACGGAAACGAGATACGGTTTGAGGATATTATTATCTATCCGCTGATTACCAACGGTGTTGAGGATGTTGTGATTCGACTGGACGATATCACCACCCAGGTTCGACTGGAAGAAATGATAGTACAATCCGACAAAATGCTTTCCATAGGAGGGGTCGCCGCAGGAATGGCCCATGAAATAAACAATCCCCTTGCCGGCATGGTGCAGAATGCGCAAGTCATTTACAAAAGGCTCTCCGAGGATATTCCTGCCAATGAAAAGGCAGCTCTTGAACTGGGGCTTTCCATGAAGGATATCCGTGCCTATATGGAGAAAAGGGATATTTTTCAAACCCTTGACCGGATCAATGAAGCGGGAAACCGGGCAGCAACCATTATTAAAAACATGCTTGGATTCGCCAGGAAAAGCGAACCCGCACTGGCCGCCCATAATTTGTCACAGGTTTTAATGGAAACCCTTGCGATTGCAAAATCAGATAACAGCTTTAATAAACAAATAGATTTCAAAGACATCACCATCATGGAAGAACATGATGCATCCCTTCCCCCGGTCCTGTTTGATAAAAACAAGATCCAGCAGGTTTTTTTAAATATTCTTAAAAACGGCGCGGAAGCCATGTCGGAAATTAAAAAGGCGGGATACACACCTCAATTTATCATCCGATCCTACAGAAAAAACAATTTTGCCTGTATTGAAATTGAGGACAACGGCCCCGGCATTTCTGAAGAAACCCGCAAAAGGATATTTGAACCCTTTTTTACGACAAAATCGATAAGCGGAGGCACCGGCCTGGGTCTTTCCATTTCTTATTTCATCATTGCCAAGGACCACAAAGGCAGAATGGATGTGGAGTCAATTCCCGGCATAAAGACAGTATTTATTGTTGAACTTCCTTACTGATTCTGTTGTAGAATGTTCTTTCAAGATGTTTGACTTTTTTTTTTCTTTCAGGGGACAAAAAATGCCGGTAAAGCGGGTCATCCTGGGGAAGACTTTTGTGAAGAATATCCTTTTCAAGAATGGACAGCACATCCACAGACACATCACAGGAAGGATAGCCCTTGTCGTCGATGAGAATGGTATCGTCCAGTTTCAAAGGGACGATATTGTTGATGTCGACAAGTTTGAAACTGCCGTCTCCTGTCACGATCAGGTTGCCGATACCGGCAAGATCCGGGATATAGCCGGTGTCGGCAATCATCCGGCGGATTTTTTCAATAAACCGGGCAATATTTTTTTTTATTTTTCTGAGCCACACAGTCTGCGCCATGTCGATTTCAGGTATGGCGGCGAAGAGATCCCTGAGATGGTTTTTTCCTGAGATGCGCCACGGGTCGAGGATCTCTCCTTCAACATATTCCTGCAGGCCGCAGAGAACAATCTCCCTTTTCCCCATATTGACGTAGTCCACAATGAACTCTTCAGAGGCTGCAATCAGATCGGGTCCAAGACAGGCTAAGAGAACCGTGTATTTTTTGATTTCCGTCAGAACCTCATCTTTTGAATTAAACCGGTTTCGAAGAATCCTGAACATTTTTTTCGGTTTGGACCTGGGGAACATTTTAATGCCGTCAATGATTTCACCCGTTGTTTCTTTTTCCACATCCCGTGCCAGAAGAACTTCAAAAATGAGAGAACGAAGGCCGGAACGATAATGCCTTCTAAAAATATAAGGCCCGGAAGCATTAATAAAATTGAGTTCCAGGACCTCATCGCAGGACAGAATGTTCCGATCCCTGATATCGATTATCTCATTCATAGTCGTGAACTTTACAGGGTTTGATATCAATTTACAAGCACAAGGGGCACGCCATGTCTTTATGAAAAGGGCCGGGGCAAAAGGAAAATCCGTGTTTGACATTCATGCGGCACTATTTTATTGTTCTGGACATGATTTTATAATTTTTTTTTGCCGGAGAAAAGAAAATCATAATATGATTTGCATACGCTTTGGAATGATGGTCTGCTTTGTATTATTCATCCTGTTTTTTCCCGGCTGTGCACCGCCGGAACAGATGGATATAAAAAAAACAGAAACCACCACCGGCATCATGGCGGATGAGGTCCTGATCGGGTCTTCTCTGGCCCTTGGCGGTCATGCCGGGTATCTGGGGACCCAGACCCTTCAGGGAGCCATGTCCTATATCCGTCATATCAACGACAGGGGCGGGATACACGGCAGAAAAATCAATCTGATAACCCTGGATGACGGGTATGACCCGGTCCGGTGCCTTTACAATACCCAGCACCTGATACTTGAAAATAAGGTGTTTGCCCTGTTCTGTTATGTGGGAACACCCACAACGGTAAAGATCATTCCCCTGGTCAATGAAGCCGGGATACCCCTGGTGGGCATGTTCACAGGGGCAAACCGTCTGCGCCAGCCGGTCAATCGATACCTGATCAATATCCGGGCATCCTATTACCAGGAGACTGAGGCTGCCGTGGATCTTATCGTGAAGATAAAAAAGCTGGACAAGGTGGCGGTCTTTTACCAGTATGACGAATATGGCTTTGACGGTTTAAGAGGGACGGAAATCGCCCTAAAAAAATATGGGTTGATCCCTGTGGCCAAGGGTTCCTATGTCAGGGGAACCCTGGATGTGGAATCAGGGCTTGACAGGATTATCGAGTCCGGGGCAGAGGCAGTGGTCATGATCGGGACCTATGATTCCTGTGCCAAATTTATCAATCTTGCGCGGGAACGACGGTTTTCCCCTTTGTTCCATAATGTTTCCTTTGTGGGATCGGAAGAACTGGCCAGAAGGCTTGGGGTCAATGGGGAAGGGGTCATCGTAACCCAGGTTGTGCCGCCGCCCAGGGTAGACGATGCCACAGAGCCGCTGCCTGGAGTAAGTGAATATCTGAGACTTCTGAAGATGTATTATCCTGACGGAAAACCCAGCTTTGTAGGGCTTGAGGGCTATCTCAACGCCAGGATACTTACCGAAGCGCTGGAGAGATCGGGCCAGGATATCACACGGGAAAAATTTATCAGGGCCATTGAATCCATTACCGACTATGATCTCGGGATACAGAACCTTTTATCGTTCGGGGAAAATGATTACCAGGGATTGGATAAGGTGTATTATACCATCATACAAAACGGCCGGCTGGTATTGCTGCGATGAAAATGTTTAATGAATTGACCTTGAAAAACAAAATTTTCAGCTCCTGCCTGGGGTTTATTCTCCTGGTCAGTATTCTGATCGCACTTTTTACCCGTTCGCTTTTGATTACAGGCCTTACCAATGAATTAAAGAAAAGAGGAATAGGCATTGCCCAGGGCATTGCCGACAGTTCAAGAGTCCATATGCTGACGAAAAACAGGGCGGAACTCACTTCACTGGCCTATGATGCGAGGATCGGAAACCGGAAGGATATGGTCAAATACCTGGTCATCAGCGATAAAGAGGCCCATATCCTGGCCCATACCTTTACCACGGGGCTTCCCTCAAATATTGAAGAGATTGTCAGAAACCAGGATATTCAAAAGGAGAATATTTCCAGTATTGATGTGGACCGGCATTCTGTTTTTCATGTGGTGGTTCCGGTTGAAGAAGGGATCTACACCATCGGGTCTGTTCAGATGGGTCTGGACAAGCAGCATATTGAAGAACTCATTGATGACCTGAGGCTTGTCTTTTTGAGTTTT
The DNA here is from genome assembly GCA_964619205.1 of uncultured Desulfobacula sp. Taxonomy (GTDB): domain Bacteria; phylum Desulfobacterota; class Desulfobacteria; order Desulfobacterales; family Desulfobacteraceae; genus Desulfobacula. The sequence continues at coordinate 48,689 of CAZUDE010000002.1, forward strand.
CTGTCTCTTGTCACGGTGATTTTTTTCTTTTTAAGCCACAGGCTTGCCCTTCATATCACAAAACCTGTATCCGCCCTCATCCGTCATACAGACCAGCTTACCGAAGGTGATTTTAATATCATTTCAAAAGAGGATCTGGATAAAATGGTCCTGGAAACCGGGGCAAAAGACGATGAGCTGGCTAAACTGACCAACTCTTTTATCAAGATGACCACCCGGCTTAAACACTCCACGGACAGACTTAAGAACTCCCAGAAAAAATACCTGTCCCTGTTTCAAAGCGGGCCCAACCCCATTTTTGTGGTGAATAAAAAAACCTTTGACATCCTGGATGCCAACCCCAATGCCACCAAGCTTTTTGGTTATGAAAGAGAAGAGCTCATCGGTATGAATCTGTTTGATCTGGGCAGCCTGGATGATAAAAAATTTACGGCTGACTATCCGGATGGCGCTGCCATGGTGATCAGTTCAAAAGTGAGGTTTTATAAAAAGGATGGCGGGTCCGTGTTTGTCAATATCCATGCAAGCCCGTCCGAATACAGGAACAAAGATGTGGTCATTGTGGCGGCAACGGATATTTCAGAACTGGTTGAAAAAGACTCCCAGCTGATCCAGGCCAGCAAGATGACCAATCTTGAAAAAATGTCGGCCGGGATTGCCCATGAAATCAACCAGCCCCTGAATGCCATCAAAATGGGGAGCGAATACCTTTCCATGATGGGTGAAAAAAAACAGAAAATCCGGGAAGAGGATTTTCAGATGGTGCTGAGGGAAATCAGCACCCAGGTGTCTCGGGCGGCCGAGATCGTGGGGCGGCTGAAAACTTTTTCCAGGAAGGCTGATTTTTCCAGGGAAGTGATTGATATCAATCATTGTGTCCGCTCCGTCAATAAAATCATCGGCCGGCAGATCGCCCTTCAGAATATTGATATCCTGCTGGACCTTGATGAAACCATTCTGCCTGTCCTGGCCCACAACAACAGGATGGAGCAGGTGGTTTTCAATCTTGTGACCAATGCCAGGGATGCAGTGAATGAACGGATAGAAACCGGACAGGGTATTGAAAGGGGCTCCATTACCATTTCAACCTTTTCCGATAATAGAAATGTGGGGTTTGCCATATCAGACAATGGAATCGGCATTGATCCGGGGGTGATGGACAATATTTTTGAATCATTTTATACCACAAAACAGATGGGGGAGGGCATGGGGCTCGGCCTTCCCATTATCCAGGGAATTGTCAGGGATTATAACGGCACCATCAGCGTGACCAGCAGCCCGGGAAAAGGAACCTGTTTTGAAATACTCTTCCCGGCCCATATAAAGAATGCTTTGGAATGATGAACCAGGGAAAAAGAAAATGAAAATTTTAGTGATTGATGATGAAAAACCGACCCTTTCCATGTTCAGGCTTTTTTTGACGGCCTATGGATATGAGGTCCATACGGCTGAAGACGGTGAAAAAGGATTGGTCCTGTTTGATGAGGTAAGGCCGGAGATCGTATTTACCGATATCAAAATGCCGGGTCTGGACGGCCTTGAAGTCCTGCGGCGGATCAGAAGATCCGGGATTCCTTCGGAGGTCATTATCATTACAGGTCACGGGGATATGGAAAAAGCAGTGGAAGCCCTTGATCTGGATGCTTCGGATTTTATCAATAAACCGGTTGAGCGGCACGCCTTAAATTCAGCCCTTGCCAGGGCTGAAAAAAGAAGACAGATACAAAAGGATCTTCCCTTTGAATTTTTGGAAACAAAAAAAGACGGGAATCTCATTATTTCTTTAAAAGGGAAATTGAGCGGGTCGGCAAAGCCGCTTTTTTCGTCTTTGTTCAAATCGTTGGATACAGGCGCTGATAAAGAGGCGGTTCTTATTTTCAATGATGGGTTTTCCATTGATAAATCAGGCATAACCCTTTTGATGGAAGTGATACAGAAATTGAAACACAAAAGCATCCCCATTGCCATGGAGAATTTGTCCTATAATTATTTGAGGATTTTCCAGATGGCTGGAATGGATAAGTTTGCAACCCTGAAAGAAGCTCTGGAAGAGGATTAGACTCTAAAAAGGATTGCCATGACAGGTCCCTGCGGCCCTCCCCATATTTCAGATGCCCTCAGACGGCCAAGGCTGTTCAGCCTTCTGGACCTTCATTTTCACAGGCAGAATTTTTTTATTACAGGGCAGGCTGCCCAGGGAAAGTCCACCCTTGTGGCTTCCTATCTTCATGACATGAAAATAAAATCTCTCTGGTTTCGCCTCTGTCCGGATGACAATGAGGATATCAAACTTTTTGACCGGCTTCTGGCCGGAATCAGGTCTTTTTTAGGGATCAGACCCGGGGACAGGGACGGGGATATCGCTGCCGCCACCCTGGGTACTGAAAAAGATCTTCCAAGGTATATTGAAGGGGTGGTGCTGATGCTCAAAGATTTACCATCCCCCATGGTCATGGTTTTTGATGATGCCGAATGCCTGGATGAGACATCCTCAGGGTTTGAGCTGATCAGCGGCATCCTGAATACCCGTTTTTATCAGCATAAATTTTTTGTTTTGTCCCGGAGCATACTGCCCTTCAGTCACCCCCGGTTAAAAACGGAACATAATGGGTTTTATCTTAAAAACGAAGATCTTTTCTTTACCCTGGATGAAACAGAGGCGTTTTTTCATGAGAAATATGAGGTTAAGGCTTCAGATATTGAAAGGATCCACCGGATTACCGACGGCTGGGCCGGCGGGCTCACCCTGGTTTCGGAATCCCTGAGACAGTCCGGAGGGCTTTTGAACCTCCCGGAACGGGTGTCATCGGAAGCCTTTGATTATTTTTCCCAGGAGATTTATAAGACCCTGCCGGAATCCATCCAGGAGTTTTTAAGGGTTACCGCCATTCCGGATATCATTGATCTGGAGATGGTTACCCATATTGCCGGACCGGCAGATGCCCTCAGTATTTTAACCACCCTTGAAAAAAGAAACCTTTTTATCCAGAGAATGGATTCAGATGATCTTGGACCCCAGTTCAAATATCACAATCTGTTCCGGGAGTTTCTACTCCGGGAATTGAAAGAGATCCTGGGCAAAGATGAGGTCGGGGCGCTTTATCATAAGGCTGGACAGCTGTCCTGGGAAAAGAAGAACCATGAAGCAGCCATGAATTATTTTATCAAGGCCGGGGCGTTTTTTGATATTATCCGTATTCTCAAGATCAAAGGGGCGGATTATATGATCAAGGGGAAGATGTCAGGGCTTGAAAAATGGATTTCCTGCCTTCCGGATCATCTTGTGAAGGATGATCCTTGGCTGATCTTTTTTTGGACCATGACCCGGCGCATCCGGGGCGGCAAAAAAAATATCAGGGATTTTCAAAAGGCGCTGGGTCTTTTCAAACAAGCCGGGGATGTCCGGGGCATCCTTTTATCCATGGGTTATATCATTGAGGCTTCAGTCTTTATCCGGGAGCCGTCATCCATTATTCTCAAATGGATACAAAAAGCTGAAGACTATCTTGAAACCATGCCTGAAAAGGACAGGTTCCCCTGGGCAAGGGGACTTTTGTGGCAGCAGATGGGCCTTGGGTATATCGCAGGTGACGGCAATATCCCCAAAGGGGTTTCCGCATGCAGGAATGCTGTTTTTCTGGGAACACAGATCAATCATCCTGATCTTGTGCTTCATGCATCCATTACCATGGCCTTTGGACACGTTCAGGCCGGTGACTTTGTCAATGCAAGACAGATGCTGGTGAAGCTTCAGGGGATGACCAGTGAAGGAAGGCATCCAGAATTCAGGGCCTTGAAAAATATTGTGGATATTGACTTTGCCCTGAAGAGCGGCCGGTTTGACGATGCAGGGGAACTTTTGATAAAGAGTGAACAGGATATTGAAAAATTCGGTTTGATTTTTCTTTATCCAAGCCTTGTTGAAGCCGGGGCACTCTACAGGGTTTATACGGGACAATTTGATGAAGCCTTTCAGATGGCGGATCACCTGAACGATTTTTCAATTCTGGAAGGAAATGATTTCTATAAAGGGATTTCCCATCGAATCAAGGCGTTAAGCTTTTTTAAACAGGGAAGCCCCAGAGCCGCGGTCAACGAGATTCAAAAGGCCCTGGATGCCCTGGATCAGAAGAGAAAAGGGGATATCCACCATTTTTTAACCCAGCAGCTGGCCGGGATTATTCATTTTGAAGCAGGCGATTATGAAAAGGCAAAGAGTTTTTTACACCCGTCAAGTGACTATTTTGAGAGCATCTCATCGGATTTAAGCTGTGCGGAAAACGATCTGATATCCGGGTTGATATCATGGGAACAAAAGGATTGCGGGAAAGCCATGCTTTTCATAAGCAGGGGGTTTTCCAGGGCTGCCAGGGAAGGATATGTGTTTTTCCCCCTGATCAGCGGGAAATTTCTGGTCAGGTCCATCGTGATCCGGATGACGGCCCGGGATCCTTTTCCCGAAGAATCATATCTGCAGGATTTAGGTTTGAACAGTGACCCGTCGCTGGTGATGGAGGAAATGGACAGGGTCCTTTCGTCGGTAAGAGCAGGTGAAAAAGACCGGGTCATAGAAAATTTAAGGCCCTTTTATAAACGGTTGCTGCCCTTTATCAGGATTGAGACCCTTGGGCAGTTCAATATTCTATGCGGCGGGAAGGGGTTGGACAGCAGGATTTTCGAGGGTGCAAGACCGCTTCTTCTGCTTAAATCCATCGTTCTTCACGGGTCAAGGGATATCCCCAAGGAAATCCTCATGGATGATCTGTGGCCGGCGGCTGATACCAGGGCGGGAGAAAAAAATTTTAAGATCAACCTTCACCGATTGCGAAAAGCCATGGAACCGGAGGTCAGAAAAGAATTCGGGTATTCCTATATCATTCAAAAGACAGGATTGATATCCCTTGACCCGGCTCTTGTCACACTGGATGTGGATGAATTTTTATCCTTAAGCATGCAGGCCATGGATAGTGAAAAAAACAATGATATTGATACAGCCCTTGAATTGTACGAAAAGGCGGCTGCCCTTTACAAGGGAGATTATTTTGCTGAAGAGCCTTATCTGGAATGGATTTTAAGAAAAAGAGATCTTTTGCGGGCAAAATATATTGAAGTGCTGGAAAACAAAGCAAGACTCCATGAAGAACTGGACCAGATGCAAAAAGCTGTGGAAACCTGGCAGCGGATTCTGGATGCAGACCCTTATTCTGAACCCGCATATCAGAACCTCATGATTCTGTATGCGGATTCAGGGCAGAAAAACAAGGCCAGGGAAACATTTGAGGAATGCCTCCAGGTGTTCAGAAACGAACTTGGAATTGAACCGGATAAAGAAACGTTTCATATCTATGATAAAATAAAATCCCGCTGAAGGCTGAAAGATCTTTACGGATGGTTCTGTATTCATTAAAATAAGGGCCTTGGGACTATAGCAGAGGAGAATTCACAGGATCATGCTTTCCAAAAAAACAACATATTCCATTCAGATGGTTCTTATCATCTCCATATTTTTCTTTGTCCTTTTCAACCTTGTCTTCAGGCTCATCATGGACATGAAATCCGAATCCATGAAAAAAAAGGCTGAAGAGGATAAAAAAGAAAGGACCAGACAGGAATTCATGGTCCATATTGAAGAGCGGTATGCTGAGTTGCAGCAATTGTATCAGAACCATGAATATGAGAAAGCCATTGATATCATAAAGATGTTTAATGCCAATGAAAAATCTGATTATAAGGACCTGGCTGAAATCAAAAAGGAAATCAGACTCTTCTATTTAAAGAAAAAGCTCGATTTTATTCCGAAAATACAACTGGACGAATATCTGCAGTTATCAAAGGATATAAATATTGCAGAGGATGATTCCACAGAGGTATTTATCCGGACGCCCAGGTATGGCCAGTATTTTTATCCTGCGGATTTTCCCATCCCCCTTGAAGGGGTTGCACTGTCTGTTATGGGCGATTTTTCAGACACCCTTGTCTGGACCAGCAATCGGGATGGGACCCTCGGCACAGGAAAAAAGATTGGTGTCCGGCTCTCCATTGGTGAGCATGAGATCACTGCAACGGGATCAAACGGCACAACAACAGGTTCCATGACAACAAGGATCAATATTGAAAAAGACCCGGATTTTTTAAAAAAGCATATCAGGGATTAAGTTTTTTCATTTCCCGGACCAGCATGCCGAGGTCGGGCCGGATATTGATATCCCCCACATGGATAAATTGAATAATCCCTTTTTTATCAATCAGAAAAATTGCCCGTTCTGCCGTACCGTTGGATCGCAAAACGCCATAGGTATCGCTGACCCTGCCATGGGGCCAGAAATCACTTGCCACATCAAACCACAGCCCGCCCATTTCCCTTGTCCAGGCAAAAAGCGTGGGCAGGGAATCCACGCTGATGCCGATAAGAACAGTGTCATATTGTTCGAAAAGATCCCGGGCAATGTTATAGCCGGGCCACTGGTCTGAGCAGACCGGGGTCCAGGCTGCCGGGATAAAGGTCAGCATCACGTTTTTTTTGCCCATGAAACTGCTTAGGCGGATATCCTGACCTGTAATGGCGGTCAGACTGAAATCCGGTGCCTTGTCGCCGGTTCTGACTTTGAGGACACTGTCCACGGGTTTCAGCGGTCCCGGGTCATAAATTTTGTTTCCAAAGGCGCTGGAGCCGCAAAAAGAAGGCCCTGCAAGGAAAAAAGGAAAAATTAGAACTCCAAAAATGGATAGAAGAATGGGTTTTTTCATGGCTGCTCCTTTATACCGGATTCCGTTATGATGGTTTGAAGAAAGGCTTCAGGGCCGGACATCTCTCCGGTTCTGGAATAAAAAACAGTAAGGTCGGCATTTTCCTTCAGCAACAGACCAAAAAAATGCGGGGTTCTGACCCCACCCGTTTTTTTATGGATAAAAAAGTCGGTGTCGCTGAAAAGGGGAAATTCAATGCTGTATTTTTCCCTGAAAAAATCTGCTTCAAAGGGTGAGTTGCCTGCCCCGATGCCGATGAGCTTTATTTTATCCCTGAGGGCAGGATCGGCTTGAATCAGGCGGAACAGGGCATTGACATTCTCTGCTTCCCGCTGGCAGATGGGGCAGTACATGGAAAAGATCTCAATGATGACCACCTTTGCCTTAATCTCTTTGAGAGAAAAGGGTTTATCTGATGAAAGCCCAAGGTATTGCTGATGGATTTCATGGGCCGGGGCAGGCAGAAGAAAATCGAATTTTTCAGATGTTTGTTCACATAGCCCCGGGTCACCGGCGAAAAGATAACCCAGAAGAAAAATAAGGGTTAAAAGGCTTGCCCTGAACCGGGCCGGTATGTTTTGATCAGTGATACACCTCATTTTGATAAGCTCCTTCATTTGTATACCCTTTTTCTTTTGCTTGTATGTCCAGGTGAAGGGTTGCGATCATTTCAAGATTTGGAAAGAATTCCCGGTCCATCTGTCTTAAATCTACCAGCTTGATAAATCTTTTGCAATGGTCGCAGAGCCTGACCCGATATTCTTTTTCTTCTTCATTGAAAAAATAGTGCTGCATATCCTTTTCATTGTTTTTGCAGAAAATGCATCCCATTCTATGGGATTTCCATTCATGCCGGCAAAAGGAACAGCAGAGGTGCTGCAGGCCTTCCAGATCCAGAAAGGCCATGTCCGGAGGATTGCCGCAGACAGGACAATATCCTTTTTGAAGCTCAGGCATGCCGGCAAGGTAGATTTCGAGCTGTTCTGCACAGGACCGGACACTCGGGGCAATACTGAGGTGTCCGAAAAGGGAAAGCTCATTGGACGGGACATCCAGAATCCGGGAAATATCCTGGAGGGCTTGATCATGGCGGTTGAGAATGGCAGAAAACAGGGATTCAAGGTCAAAGGCGGTTTCAGACAAGGCCTTTTTTAAAAATCGCGCATTGGATGACAGCCCCGGCGCGAGTACAGCAGCAAGGGCACAGATGTCTTCAAAGGTTTTTGTGGCTGATTTCAGATCAATGAGGAATTCAGACGGATCAATGAGGGGCAGTTCATTCTTCTGTTTTATTTTCAAAAGATCGAGTTCTATCATGATAGGGGGCAGCTGGATATCTTTTTTGCTCTCTTCTTGTACCCTGAAGACCTCTTTGTAAAAATTAATGATTTCCCGGTAGGCAGGCCGCAGATTTGAAATCATTTCTGCGGTTTTATTCAATTGTTCCGTTGTGTTCATTATAACCGTCCTTGAAAAACTGCCCGGGAAAAAATTATCCCGGGCAGAAGGTTAACCCGTTTATACCCGCATCATCCTCGCAAGGGGGCCCATCATTTTTCTTAAGGCCACGCCGCGGCTTAAACCGCCCCTTCCAAGGCTTGCCACAGCATAATCTGAATAGAGCTTGGGATCAAAGGCAACAAGATAAATCACGTTGACCTCGTCCGGGTTCAGCAGCATGGCTTTGGGAAATTTCCCCTTGACGGTTCCAAGACGGGTTTTTGCCAGGGCCAGCATTTCCTCCCTGTTTCCAAAAGACATGGCACCGGTGGGGCAGGTGGTCACACAGGCCGGTTTCATACCGTTATGAACCCTGTCGTTGCACATGTCACATTTTGCAAGGGTTCCGTCCTGTGCTTTTCTTGGAATATTGTAGGGACAGGACCCGATAATATCCTCGGCTTTTAATTTCCTGGTTTCCTTTGTGTACAGGATGGCTCCCGTGGCCGGGTCCTGATACACCGCATCCTCATTGAATGCAGTGGCTAGGCAGGGCGCATCCACACAGTGCCGGCACTGATCCGGAAAAAAAAGCCATTGAAGGCGGTTGTCAATGATCTCTTCATTCATCCGGACAAGCTTATAGGTGAAAAAAGAGAGATCCTGGGGATTCTGATGAGTCCCTGCGTTTTGAGTTTTTTCAGCCGGCAGATCATGCCATTGCTTGCACGAAACCTGGCAGCCCCTGCAGGCCGTACATACGGTTGTATCGATAAAAATTGATTTAGACATGGTGTCTTGCCTCCTTTAAAGCTTTGTCACATTGACCATAAAGGCCTTGGTTTCAGGAATCCGGGTGTTGGGGTCACCGGCCGAAGGGGTCAGAAGGTTGGCACTTTCTTCGGTTCCTGTGGCAGGCCAGCGCCAGCCGTAATGCCAGGGGATTCCCACCTGGTGGACCGTTGCATACCCGATCTTGAACGGTTTGAATCGTTTTGTCACAACAGCGGTACACTCCAGGGAGGCCCTTGCGCTGCTCACTTTTACCCGTTCTCCGTTTTTAATTCCCTTAAGTTTGGCAAGCTCTTCGCTCATTTCAACAAATACATTGGGTTCAAGTTCCATGAGCCATTCCTGGGGCCGCGTCATAAGACCGGTCTGCCAGTGTTCCGTCACCCGGTAGGTGGTCCCGACAAAGGGGAATCTCGGGTCACAGGTGGCATGGCTGTCAGCCTTGGTGGCATAGACAACAGCTGTGGGATTGACCATCTGGGAGCTGAACACGTTTTTTTCCACCGGGCATTCAATGGGTTCGTAATGTTCGGGAAAGGGTCCGTCGGCAAGACCCGGTCCGAAAATCTGGCCAAAGCCTTCTTTCTGCATGATAAACGGATATTTTGCATCTTCCCTTTTGCTGCCGTCCGGGTTTTCCATGGGATACCATCCGCCGTCGGGTATGTCTCCCACCCATTTGCTGGTTGTATATTTTCCGTCTTTTTCATCTCCTGCAAACTTGACCACCCAGTCTTTTTCATCCCAGGGACGGCCCTTAAGATCAACCGATGCCCGGTTATAGATAATCCTTCTGTTGACAGGCCAGGCCCAGGCAAATTCAGGATAAAGCCCGATATTGTTCACCGCATCCTTGTTGCCTTTCCGGGCTGCCATGTTTCCTTTTTCCGTATAGGAATTGCAGTAAATCCAGTTTCCGGAAGATGTGGAACCGTTGGCCTGCAGCATGGCAAAGCTCGGCACCAGGGTTCCTTTTTTGTAGACGGTATCGCCTATCGTGACATCTTCGTGGAAATACCCGTTGATTTCCCTGGCCACCTTGTGGGCATCAAATTCGCCATGGGTTTCATAATCCCATTTCAGATTCAGGATGGGTTCCTTAAACACGCCGTCGGTTTTGTAAGCGTCTTTGATGCGGCGGCCGAGTTCCATGATGATGTCTCCGTCCGGGCGGCTGTTGCCAAGGGGTTTCGGGCCCCGGTACCGCCATTGCATCCACCTTCCGGAATTGGTGATGGAACCTTCTTTTTCAACGGAAACCGCAGCAGGCAGCATGAACACTTCTGTTTTGATTTTGGAGGGGTCCATGCCCGGCCCTTTCCAGAAGGAACCGGTTTCATTGTCAAAGAGGTTGACATTCACCATCCACTCGAGATTGCCCATGGCTTCCCTGACTTTTCCGGCATTGGAGCCGGAGCAGGCCGGGTTCTGGCCCCAGGCAAAAAATCCTTTGATTTCTTTTTTATACATGGCGTCAAAAAGATCAAACCAGGAATATCCTTTGCCGTCTTCTGCCTTGGGCAGCCAGGGATAGCCGAACTGGTTGTCTTTTGTTGCGGTTTCACCGAACAGGGACTTTAACAGACTGACCGAATACTTGGGATAATTCTGCCACCAGTTTGCAGACAAGGGGTCAAGGCTTTTGGGGGTCCATTTGGTATTATAGGCCTCCAGGCTGTCAACAGAGGCAGAGGGGATTTTTAAATATCCCGGTAAAAGATGCCATAAAAGGGCATGATCTGTGGAACCCTGGACATTGGATTCTCCTCTTAAGGCATTGACTCCGCCGCCGGCAACCCCCATGTTCCCGAGCAGGAGCTGCAGCATGGACATGGTCCGGATAATCTGGGTGCCTACGGTGTGCTGGGTCCAGCCCATGGCGTACATGATGGTGCCTGCCTTGCCGGCTGCCCCGGTTTCTGCATAGGTTTTATATACTTTTAAGAGATCTTCTTTGGGCGTACCCGTGACCGAGGATACCTTATCCAGATCATACCGGCTGTAATGGGTTTTCAACAGCTGGAACACCGACTGTTTGTCTCCAAGCGTCGGATCTTTTCTGGGGATACCTTTTTCGTCCGTTTCAAAGGTCCAGGAGGATTTGTCATAGCTCCCCAGGGATGGTCCTTCTTCATTTTTTTTGTAACCTGAAAAAAGTCCGTCCTTGAACGCAAAATTTTTGTTTACGATAAAACCGGCATTGGTATAATTCTGCGTATATTCCTTATTGTAGAGGTTATTGTCCAGAATATACTTGATCATGCCGCCGAGAAAGGCGATATCCGTGCCTGACCTCAGAGCCGCATAGATATCTGCCTTGGATGAGGTTCTTGTGAATCTCGGATCTACACTGATGAGTTTTGCACCCTTTTCCATGGCTTCGGTAACATATTTAAAGGAAATGGGGTGATTTTCCGCTGCATTGCTGCCCATGATGAGAATGCAGTCGCTGTTTTTTATGTCAATCCAGTGGTTGGTCATTGCACCGCGTCCAAACGACTCTGCCAGAGCCGCAACTGTGGCGCTGTGTCAGATCCTGGCCTGGTGTTCGATATAGACAAGCCCCAGGGACCGCATGAGGGTCTGGTATATCCAGCATTCTTCATTGTCCATGGCAGCGGACCCCACCGATGCAATTCGGGTAGTACGGTTAACAGTCTGACCTTTGGCATTTGTGGTTTCAAAATCCGCATCCCGGGTTTTTTTCACCCGGTCAGTGATCTGGGAGAGGGCCCAGTCCCATGAAACCGCCTGCCACCGGTCTGAATTGGGCGCCCGGTACATGGGCTCGGTGAGACGATTTTCATTTTCCGTGAGCTGTTTGATGGCTGATCCTTTGGGGCACAGTGCGCCCTGATTGATCACATGATCCGGATCACCTTCAATGTTCATGACTCTGCCGTCTCCGCGGTTGCTTGTGTGAACGATGGTGCCGCACCCGACGGCGCAGTAGCAGCAGATGCTCGTGGTCTCTTTTGCATACTGAGTTTTCAGCATACCGGCATAGGCCTTGACCGGTTTGAGATCAAACCCGAGACCGCTGACGGCAACCCCGGCGGCCGTAGCACCGGTAATTTTGATAAAATCTCTTCGATTGAGTTCCATCTGAAAATGCCTCCTTGGCTAAAGAATTAAAACATACCCCTGTCCTGGGCCATCGGGTCTTGCAGCAAACCCGTCACATAAAAGATGACCCTGTTGCAAAATAATTTTTCAATAGCACAGGGAGGTTACAAAAAAGTTACAGGTCCGGAATACAGGTATGATAAAAAGGGTAACAATTTTTGATTGTTTATATCATAACTATTCATTGGACAAACACCGCCAACAAATATAGATTATCAGTCAAATGTAAAACAGGGTGAAACGCAAGGAGATAAAATTCAGAAAATGTGACAATTGCTGATTTTATCGGTAACTCAAAAAATAGAGAAATTTGAAAAATAATGAACAGGCATAATACCTCTTTCTCTGGGAATCGGTCTTCTCTGTCCCAGTTTTTCGAAGGGGCAAAAGACACCTTTCCTTTAATCGTGGGTGCCGTTCCCTTTGGCATCATTTTCGGCACCTTGGCGGCAACGGCCGGGCTTTCCTTCTGGGCTGTCATGGGGATGTCCATGTTCGTTTTTGCCGGCGCCTCGCAGTTTGTCTGTGTGAGTCTGGTGACGGCGGGCACGGCATGGCCCATGATAGTTTTGACCACTTTTGTGGTTAACCTGCGCCATATGCTTTACAGCGCCACCATGGTTCCTTTTTACAAAAACCTGAACCCGTTCTGGAAAATGCTGCTGGCCTTTGGCTTAACAGACGAAACCTTTGCCGTGGCTGTCAGACGCTACAATCAGAGGGATGGCGGGCCAGGCAAGCAATACTACAATCTGGGCTCTGTCGTGTTTATGTATGCCAACTGGAATTTCTGCACTTTTATCGGGCTCACTGCCGGCAATTCTTTCCCCGGGATATCCCAATGGGGGCTCGACTTTGCCATGCCTGCCACATTCATTGGCATCGTTATCCCTTATCTTGTTTCAAAACCCATGTGGGCTGCGGTGATTACCGCCGGAACGGTCTCCATCGCCGCCGCAGGACTTCCCCATAAGCTGGGATTGATGGCGGCTGCGATTGCCGGCGTTATTGTGGGGGTGATTTGTGAAAAGTATTTACGGTGAAAAGGAGCTGATTTGAAAATTTTTAATATGGGTATTCAACTCAATGAAGTTTACATGATTGCGGGGATGGCTCTGGTGACTTTTGCCATACGCTATGTCATGTTTCCGATTTCCGGGCGGTTTCGATTTCCCGAGCTGTTTGAGCGGGGACTCAGATATGTCCCGCCGGTGGTTCTGACAGCCATTATCGTGCCTTCGGTGCTCATGCCGACGGGGGAAACCCTTAATCTGAAGCTGAGCAATCCCTATCTCATTGGCGCCCTTGCCGCCTGTGTCATGGGGGGAGTATTTAAAAACCTGCTGTTGACCATTGTGGTGAGCATGGTTGTTTTTCTGGGCTTTCAATGGGCCTTTTCCGTGGGTTGATAAAACCTTAAGAAATAAATATAGTGATAAATTATGAAAGTTCTGATCAGGATGTATCGGATAAAATGTTTTAACAAGACGGGGATATGCAGGCATCTGCCATGGACAGCTGCTGTGCTGGCAGCCATGGTATTATCCGGCTGCGCCATGGTGGGGCCGGATTATAGCCCTCCGCAGGAAAAACCGCCTGAGTCATGGCACGGCAGATTGACGGGCGGAGTGACGCAAGCTGCGATGGCCCCGGAGATTCTTGCAAAATGGTGGTCCACGCTTAATGATCCCGTACTTTCAGGCTTTATGGAAAAGGCGGTTGCCAACAATCCGAATATAGGTCAGGCCAAGGCCAGGATTCGCGAAGAACGGGCCCGGCGCAGCATCAGTCAGGCCGGTCTCTCCCCGACCCTTGATGCTTCCGGTTTCTATAGAAAAAGCGGCAGCAGCAGAGAAACAGGGAGCGGAAAAGAAACCGAGTTCTATTCGGCTGATTTTGATGCAGGCTGGGAACTGGATATTTTCGGAGGCGCCCGGCGGTCTTATGAAGCGGCAACAGCCGTGCTTGAAGCAAGCAAGGAAGATTTGCGGGATGTCCATGTCTCCCTTCTTGCCGAGGTGGCATTGAATTATACGGAAGTCCGGACCGTTCAGGCCAGGATTAAAGCTGCAAATAAAAACCTTGCCATCCAGGATCAGACGCATCAGATGGCTCAGTTTCTTTATAATTCAGGATTATCAGGTGAGATTTCCATGCAGCAGGCAAAATATAACCTTGAGAACACCCGGTCACAGATTCCTTTGTTAAGGATTTCCCTTGAGGAAGCAAAAAATCGCATAGCAGTGCTTTTAGGAGAGACCCCCGGCTCGGTGCACGAGGCTTTAAAGGACAATGCCCCTATTCCGGCCTGCCCCCCGGAGATTGCCGTCGGTGTCCCGGCAGATGTGCTGAGGCAAAGACCCGATATTCGGCGGGCAGAGAGAAAGCTTGCAGCACAGAGTGCAAGAATAGGGGCAGCCACTGCAGAACTCTATCCAAAACTGAGCCTTTCCGGCTCCATCGGCTTTGAAGCCCTTGATGCCGGCAGATTGATTTCAAGGGGAAGCAGGAACTATGGATTTGGGCCTCGAATAACATGGCCGATTTTCAGGGCAGGCGCCATAAGGAGCAATATTGAAGTACAGTCCGCCCTGCAGGAAGAATTGCTCAGCGCATATGAATCCGCAGTTCTCAATGCCCTTGGTGAAGTTGAAAACCACCTGGTGACCTATATGGAGGAACAAAACCGGAGGCAGTCTTTGAGTGAAGCAAGACAGGCTGCAATGCGGGCTGTTGATCTTGCTCAAAACCAGTATCAGGCCGGGATGACCGATTTTAAAAACGTTCTGGATGCCGAGAGATCACTTTTATCATTTGATGAAAATCTTATCCAGTGTGAAGGAAATATTATATCCAGCCTGGTGCGGCTTTATAAAGCGCTCGGCGGAGGCTGGACTTCCATGGCTGAAGACCATGGCAGGCCTTAAGTCTTAAAGAACAGGAAATTATAATCATGGATAGCACAAAGACCGGAAAAAATGCCGATATTTCAGAAATCCTGTCCGCGGGTTCAGGTCCCGGACGTGGCCGACGATTACTGGGCAAGGCTGCCTGGCTTATCCTTGCAGCAGCAATCATAGTTGTCGCCATCCGATGGGGAACAGGCAAAAGAGACGATAAGACGGAATATAAAACTGAAACAGTCCGGGAAGGAAGTCTTGTTGTCACTGTTGCAGCCACCGGAACCCTGCAACCCACAAACCAGGTTGACGTCGGTTCCGAGCTGTCAGGGATTATCAGAACCGTGGAAGTCGATTTCAACGACAGGGTTCAGACCGGGCAGATACTGGCAAGGCTTGACACTGTTAAGCTTGAAACGCAGGTTCAGCAATACAAAGCCTCCCTTGAGTCGGTCTCTGCCAAAGTGATGCAGGTGCAGGCAACCGTTCGGGAGACCGGAAATGAACTGTCCCGGATCAAGGAATCCAGAAAATTGAGCGGCAACAGGGTGCCCTCCCAACATGACCTTGATGCTGCCAAGGCAGCCCATGAACGCGCCCTGGCCGATGAAGCTGCTGCAAGGGCTTCGGTATCCCAGGCAAAGGCGGCGCTCAAGACATTTGAGACGGATTTGTCAAAAACAATCATCTATTCCCCCATTAACGGCATTGTCCTGAAGCGGTCCATCGAACCGGGCCAGACCGTTGCGGCATCTTTGCAGGCACCGATTTTATTTACACTTGCGGAAGATCTCACCCAAATGGAATTATGGGTGGATATAGATGAAGCAGATGTGGGACGTGTGAAAAAAGGTCAGAACGCCGTCTTTACAGTGGATGGCTATCCGGATACATCCTTTCCGGCAACAATCAAACAGGTCCGGTACGGATCGAAAATAGTCAGCGGTGTTGTCACCTATCAGGCCATACTGAGCGTTTCCAACCCGGATATATTGCTGAGGCCGGGAATGACGGCAACCGTGAAAATTACGGTAAATGAAATTGAAAAAGCGGTTCTAGTGCCCAATGCGGCATTGCGTTACACCCCGCCGGTAAAAGAAAGTGCACCTTCAGCTAAAAACGACAGCATTATCGGCAAACTTTTTCCCAGACCCCAGAGACCCCGGCCGCCGCAAAAAGAGATGTCAAAAACCGATAAAAACAAATCAAGGGTCTGGACCTTGAAACAAGGGCAGCCTCTTGAAATTCAGGTTGTCACAGGAGAGAGCGACGGGATCATGACCGTAGTAACCGGCCATGATGTGATACCGGGAACGGTTTTGATTGTCGATACCATAAGGAACTGATGACAGTGTTGACGCCTCGTACATCCGACAGCCGCACCCCGGTGATTGAACTCAATGCCGTGACAAGGAAATATGGCACGGGCACGGCAGAGGTCAGCGCGCTCCAGGGGATTGATGTGACCATTGACCATGGGGATTTTGTTGCCGTGATGGGCCCCAGCGGGTCCGGCAAATCCACCTGCATGAATATCCTGGGCTGTCTGGATACCCCTTCATCAGGCATATACCGGTTTAAGGGCATTGATGTCGGAACACTGTCACGGGACCAGCGCGCACTTTTGCGGCGCCACTATCTTGGGTTTGTGTTCCAGGGATTTAATCTTTTAAACCGGACATCGGCCCTTGAGAATGTCGAACTTCCTCTGATCTACCGGGGAACCGCTGCAAAGGAACGCCGTCAGAGGGCTGAAAAAGCCCTCGCATCAGTGGGCCTCGCCGGCTGGGAAACCCATACCCCGGCAGAGTTGTCCGGCGGGCAGCAGCAGCGGGTTGCCATTGCCCGGGCCATTGTGACGGACCCCTTTGTTCTCTTTGCCGATGAACCCACAGGAAATCTGGATTCGGCGCGCAGCCGTGAGATCATGGAACTGATTACGGCGTTTAACCGTGACCGCGGACTTACCGTGGTCATGGTAACCCATGATGCCGTCATGGCCTCCTATGCAAAAAGGATGATTTGCTTCAGGGACGGATTCATTGAAAAACTAAAAGAAAACGGGGACCAATGATGTTTCTTGAAACCGTCCTCATTGCCATGCGGGAAATCCGGCGAAATGTCATGCGCTCCTCTCTTACGATTCTCGGGATTGTCATCGGCGTTGCAGCCGTTATTACCATGGTGACGGTCGGGGATGGCGCAACAAAACAGGTGGCCAATGAAATATCAAGCCTTGGCAGCAACCTGCTTGATGTTCGTCCCGGTCAGAGTTTCCGGGGGCCGGGCGGAACCCGTTCCGGCGCTCCGATGTTTAAGATGGCCGATGCAGAAGCCGTTGCAAGAGAAATTACCGGACTGGCCGGTGTCGCGCCTGTCACCAGCCGGGCGGTTCAGGCCATTCACGGGAACGACAATTGGGTGACACAGATTGCCGGAAGCACCAATGACTATCTCAAGGTCAGAAACTGGACCCTTGCCGGCGGACGCCTGTTCAATGAAGGCGAATTAAAGGGAGGGGCGGCTGTCTGCATTATCGGCGATACCATCAGAAAACAGTTTTTTGGCGCCCAGGACCCCGTCGGAAACACCATCCGTCTTGAAAAAATTTCCTGTCAGATCATCGGCATATTAAAACCCAAGGGGCAATCCGGTTTTGGAACGGATCAGGATGATTTTGTTCTCATGCCCCTGAAGACTGTTCAGCGGAGGATTACCGGTAACACGGATATCTATTTTATCTCGGTATCGGCCATGGACGGGGTTTCAACGGAAAAGGTAAAGTCGGACATTGAACGTTTGATGCGGGAGCGGCGGCAGACCGGGAAAAATGAGGAGGATGATTTTAATGTCAGGGATATGCAGGAAATCGTCAAAACACTCACCGGAACAACCCGTCTGCTGACGACACTTCTTGGTGCCGTGGCTGCCGTCAGCCTTCTTGTGGGGGGAATCGGCATCATGAACATCATGCTGGTTTCGGTTACGGAGCGAACCCGCGAAATCGGCATCCGGCTTGCCATCGGCGCCATGGAGAAGCAGGTTCTCATGCAGTTTCTCATCGAGGCGGTGGTTCTTTCCTGTTTTGGCGGTATCATTGGAATCATTCTCGGCATTGCCGCATCTGTGGCAGGGGCAGGGGCCCTGAAGGTGCCTTTTATCCTGAACATGGGAATTGTTGTTGTTTCATTTGTATTTTCAGCCGGTGTAGGGGTTGTCTTTGGATATTTTCCGGCCAGAAAGGCGGCCCACCTTGATCCCATCGAAGCCCTCCGCCACGAATAACCCTATCGGGCAATCCCCTGGCTTTTTAATCAGCTTTTTGGCCCCGGCCCCTGAATCTCGGATTAATTTTGGATGGGCGTCCAGGGAAAAGCAAATTTTTCTTTTATTTTTTACGATACTAAGATATCGTACTGGATCAAGGTCACAATTTTTTCAAGGTTTTATAAAATTTATTCATTTTAGAGCGGATCAAAAGCGTTAAACTTTTGAGATAAGTCAGAAGATTGATTCTATCACTAAGGAGAGCGATTAACATGGACATGCTGAAAAATTTTACACTTAAGGCAAAATTAATTTGTGGATTTACCATTGTTCTGGTGCTGCTGGTGATTATTTCCGGGGTCAGCTATTTTGCATTGACCGAATCAAACAACGGATTTGAAAACTACAGTGAAATGGCAAGGGACAGTAATCTTTCCGGCCGGCTGCAGGCCGACATGCTCATGGTCCGGATGAATGTAAAGGATTTTATCATTACCGGAAGCGAAAAGGACGAAAAACAATACCAGGAGTATCATGACAGAATGACTGCCCTGATCGAGACTGCGAAAAAAGAAATCCAGAAACCGGAAAGGGCACAAAAAATTAAATTCATTGAAAACGAAGTGGATGACTACCATGAAGGATTCATGAAAATCGTTGAAATGAAAAATCAGAGAAACCATCTCTTTTTTGATATCCTGGACAAGGACGGCAGATCCATGGAAGAAAAACTGACCCGGATCATGACCTCTGCGGATAAGGATAATGATATTGAAGCTGCTTTCGAGGCAGGCCTTTCGCTTCGAAGCCTTTTGCTGGCAAGGCTTTATGTCACCCGGTTTCTGGAGACCAATGACCAGAAGGATGCCGATAGGGTGAATCTGGAAATTGAGGAACTGGAAAAGCATTTGAAATCCCTGGCTGCGCATCTTGAGAATCCGGAAAGAAAAAAACTGCTCCAGGAAATCAATGAAGCGGATAACGAATACCATAAAAGCTTTAATGAACTGGTTAAATTGATTTTTGAACGCAATCATATCATCTCGGGAACCCTGGACAGAATAGGACCTGAAATTGCTGCTGCCGTGGAATATGTGGCAACAGATATTAAAAAAGTTCAGGATGAAATCGGCCCCAGGCTTGAGGCGTCCAACAACCGGGCAGAGGGATTGATTCTGGTTTTGAGTATTTTTGCAGTTATTTCCGGCGGAATCTTTGTTTTTTTTCTTACCAAAAATGTGTTAAAACAACTGGGCTGTGATCCTTCCGTTTTGGCAGACATTGCCCGGAATATTTCCGAAGGGAATCTGCGGATATCATTTGAGGAACAGGGGAAAAATAAGATTCAAGGCGTGTATAAAGATATGGAAATCATGGCTGAAAAATTACGCAGAATGCTCAAGGATGTCACGGAAGGGGTAGGGACTTTGGCCTCTTCTTCCACAGAACTGTCTGCAATATCCGGTCAGATCACTTTGAATTCCGAGACAACCGTTGAAAAATCAAGTACTGTTGCCGCTGCTGCCGAAGAAATGAGCACTAATATGAACAGCGTGGCAGCTGCAACGGAACAGGCAACCGTTAATTTCCAGATGATTGTGTCTGCTGCCGAAGAGATGTCGGCAACCATCCAGGAAATTTCAAAGAATACGTCAAAGGGGAGCCAGATCACACAGAGCGCTGTTGAGAATGCCCGTGAAGCATCAGGAAAGGTGGACAATCTGGGCCGGGCGGCAAAGGAAATCACAAAAGTGACTGAAACCATTGCAGACATTTCCGAACAGACCAATCTTCTGGCCTTGAATGCCACCATTGAAGCGGCAAGGGCAGGGGAAGCCGGTAAAGGATTTGCCGTTGTGGCAGGCGAAATAAAAGCACTGGCCCTGCAGACCGCTCAGGCCACCAGCGAAATCAACCTGAAGATTTCCGGGGTACAGGATACATCAAGGGAAGCTGCAACCGCGATTGAATCCATCGTGGGCATTATCAATGAGATTGATGAAATTGTCACCACGGTTGCCACTGCTGTTGAAGAGCAGTCTGCCACGACCCGTGAGATTTCCAATAATGTTGCCCAGGCAGTAAGCGGAATACAGGAGGTCAATGACAATATGAACCAGATCTCTGCTGTTACAGGAGAAGTCACGCAGAATATTTCAGACGTGAGTCAGGCGGCCGAAGAAACCAGTTCCGGCAGCCGGCAGGTAAACGAGAGCGCCTTGGAATTGTCAAAACTGGCTGAGAAATTAAATCAGATGACAGCTCAGTTCAAACTCTGATGATAATGGATTTGACGGATAAAAACCAGGCCGCATCAAAAGGAAAAAATATGGAAAAAACCGACCTCCTTTTTGCCCACGACCTTTACATGAGATTATCCGAGAATATCGAAACCGTAATCAAAGGCCAGAAGGAAAATATCCGCTATATCCTGGCCGGGTTTGCCGGCAGCGGGCATATCCTTCTGGAAGACAATCCGGGAACAGGAAAAACCACCTTGGCCAAGGCGCTTGCCAAAAGCATGGATGCCCGGTTCAAACGCATCCAGTTTACTCCGGATCTGTTGCCTTCGGATATCCTGGGGGTTTCCATCTTTGACCCGGCCAAAAAAGAGTTCAAGCTTCATAAGGGTCCGGTTTTTACCCATATTCTCCTGGCCGATGAGATCAACCGGGCCTCCCCGAGAACCCAGTCTGCGCTCCTGGAAGCCATGGCAGAGGGACAGGTGAGCATTGACGGCAGCCTTTTGAATCTGGAAGATCTCTTTTTTGTCATTGCCACCCAGAATCCTGTTGAATCCAGAGGGACCTATCCTTTGCCCGAGGCCCAGATGGACCGGTTTGCCATGCAGCTTGAGCTTGGGTATGTAACAAGGGAAACCGAAGCACTGGTGTTGTCCGAACAGGGCCAAACCCATCCCATTCACCGGGTCTTGCCCTGCATGACCCTGGAAGAGGGCATGAAACTTCGCAGGCTGGCAGGAGAGGTTTTTATTTCAAAAGAATTAAAAGACTATATTGTCACCCTTGTGACGACAACCCGGGAAAAACCCGGAGTTCTTCTCGGCGCAAGCCCAAGGGCCTCCATTGCGCTCATGAAGATCGCCCAGGCCCTGGCGCTTTTTGATAAAATGGACTTTGTCGGGCCGGATCATATTCAGGAAATAGCCGTCCGTGTCATTGCCCACAGGCTTATTTTAGACCCAAAGCTGAAGTTTTCCGGCGTATCCTCCCGGACCCTTGTGGAAGAGATATTAACATCCGTTCCTGTCCCGGTATAAGAATGGTTTTTTAACCATGACGGCAGCAAGGTTTTTATACCGGTCCTATTCTTTTTTTTATTCAGTTTCGTTTTGGCTGAAAAGGCATATTACGCCCGCCGGAATCATGATGACGATTATTTTTTCTGTGACCATGATCTCCGGGCTTAACATGTTTAAAACCACCCTTTACCAGGTTATGACCGTCAGCTTTGCCGTTCTTTGTGTTTCAGCAGGCTTAAGCCTGATCCCTTTCAGGCTCAAGGCAAGGGTCAGGCATATCCTTCCTGAGTATGCCACCGTAGGGGAAACGGTTTTTTATTCAATCGAAATCACCAATCTGACCCTGAAACCCCAGAAAGGGATCATCCTTTTTGAAGACACGGCTGATCCAAGACCGGATCTCAGCACCCTTTTGACACAAAAAGAGCCCTATGAGCATATAAGAAACGCCTGGGACAGGAAAACCCTGTATTACCGCTGGGTGTGGCTCTGTCTCAAAGCATCAAAGGCAAGGTTTCAGCCCATAAACCTGCCGGATCTCCTGCCCGGGGAAACCATCCGGGTTACATCCAAGTTTGTCCCCAATTATCGGGGATATATCCATTTTACCGGGATAACCCTTGCAAGGCCGGATACTCTGGGGCTGTTCATGAGGCTTTTTCATATTAAAAAGATGGAAAAACTTCTGGTGCTGCCAAAGCGATACCCCATTTCACCGCCGGATTTAAGATCGCGGCGTCAATACCATGCCGGAGGGGTGAATCTTGCCTCCTCCATTGGAAATTCAGATGAATTCATGTCGCTTCGGTATTACCGGCCCGGAGACCCCATGCGCAATATCCACTGGCGGACCTTTGCCAGAACCGGTGAACTCGTGATAAAGGAATTCGAGGATGAGTTTTTTGTGCGGCATGCCTTAATCCTGGATACTTTTGTCTCCCCGGAAAAAGATGATGTTTTTGAAGAAGCCGTAAGCATTGCCGCTTCCTATGCGGCTGCCGTGGAGCCCCGCGATGCCATCCTGGATCTGATATTTGCAGGCCAAAAGGTTTATTCTTTTTCATCGGGCAGGGGGCTTGGCAGCTCTGAAAAAATGCTTGAGGTGCTTTCCTGTGTGGAACCCTGCCAGGATAAAACCCTCCTGGAACTCAAACCCGTCCTTGAATCCGGTTTAAAGAAAATATCCGGGGCCATCTGCATTTTTTCAGGCTGGGAAAAAGCGCATGAAGACATATCCCGTATGATTCATGAGTCCCGGGTGCCTGCCTTTATCATTGTTCTTGCCGGGGACGATTCACAAAAAGAGGATATCCTCGAAAAAACCCGGAATGCTTATCAGGAGATCCGGGTGGTCCGGGCGGGAAAAGTTTTGGAGGAGCTTTCAACCCTATGAAAACACCGCGGTTTTATCTGGGCGCAATTCTTTTTTTCTGGGGCTGGCAGGTTGGGCTTTTATGGATTGCCCTTTGTCTTGCCGTCACCCTTGAATCCGCCCGCATGGTGAAAACCCGGTTTGAACTGCAGCCATCCGATTTTAATAAATTTGTGGACATCAGCACGGTTCTTCTGGCCGGCACCATTGTCGCGGCCCTGACCACTGAGGCACAAAAAGCCAATCTCATCCTGCTGCGATGGCTGCCCCTGATTTTTTTCCCCATTATTGCGGCCCAGGAGTTTTCAGCAAAGGGCAGAATAGACATTCGATCCTTTTTTCTTGCCGCACGAAAAAAGTCAGAGATGCGGTTCTATGTAACAAAAGAAATTGATGTGTCCTATATTTACGCATTTTTCTGCATCATGTCCTCAGCCTATGCAAACACAAAAGGCCTTCTGTATTTTTTTAGCGTTGTGGTGTTTTTTGTTTGGGCACTGCGGCAGATCCGTCCGGGACGATCACCTCTGGCAGGGTGGGGGTTATGCATCCTCACGGTGATCATCCTCGGGTATGAAGGCCAGATTGCTGTCCGTGCAGCGGGCCGCAATATCAGTCATTGGATCATGTCCTATTATACCCGTTACCACATGACCGACCCCTTTAAAACATATACGGCCCTGGGTGAAATCGGGGACTTGAAATTTTCAGATAAAATTGTACTCCGGGTATCTTTTGACGATTATGTGCCGGGAAAAAGCTATCTGCTTCACAGCGCTACCTATAACCGGTTTGCATCTTCCAGCTGGTTTGCAAAATACCCGTTTCAAAAAATTGAAGGAAAAAGAAACAACACGTTCTGGCAGGTGAATCCTTGGGCAGGCACTCCCTTAAAAATGACCCAGTATTTCCGGCTTCAAAAGGGAAAATCGGTTCTGGGTCTTCCTCCCGGTGTCATTGACATCTCTGAAATGAAAGCCGGTGAATGCGAGAAAAATGCCATGCAGGTCATCCGCATTGAAGATGGTCCTTCTCTTCTCAAAGCGGTTGTGTCCTATACCGGGTCATCTGGCTTTGATGCCCTGCCCGGGCCGGATGATTACGGTGTTCCGATAAAAGAAAGATCCGCCTTGGAGGCCACGGCAAAAAAACTCGGGCTTGAAAACAAATCCGAAGAAGAGATTTTGAAAACCGTTTATGCCTTTTTTTTGTCTGAGTTTTCCTATTCCCTTGAACTTAAGGGTAAAGGCAGGAGCCAGACCCCTCTGGAGAATTTTCTGTTTAACACAAAGAC
The DNA here is from genome assembly GCA_964619205.1 of uncultured Desulfobacula sp. GTDB lineage: Bacteria > Desulfobacterota > Desulfobacteria > Desulfobacterales > Desulfobacteraceae > Desulfobacula. Next base: position 72,889 of record CAZUDE010000002.1, read on the forward strand.
CGGGCATTGCGAATTTTTTGCCACGGCAACCGTGCTTCTGCTGCGGCAGGCAGGACTTCCGGCCCGGTATGCCACAGGATTTATCGCCCATGAATATTCAACCCTTGAAGACCGGCTGGTGGTAAGGCTAAGGGATGCCCATGCCTGGGCAAAGGTCTTTGTCAATGGGCAATGGCGGAATATTGATACTACACCGGCCTCGTTTCTGGGTTTTGATAATGAAAAAATTCCGACCTCTCTATTGGAAGACCTCTTTTCTTTTCTTGGGTTCAGCCTGTCCCGGCTCCGCCATGAAACAGGCGCAAAGCTCATGGAGAGATATGGGCTATGGCTTATTCTGCCGCTTTGTCTGATTTTGTTTTTAAGACTTAGAAAAGCGGGTCAGATCAAAAGAATCAGTGATCAAGGCCAACCAGGAAAAGGGAGAAAGAAAAAAGAAAAGGCCACCGGATTCTACCGCATCGAAGAGATCCTGTCTCAAAAGGGCCTCCCCCGGTATCCCCATGAAACCCATGCCGTATGGCTGAAAAGGATCGAAAAGCACATCCACGAAAAAGAATTGATAGAGCATCTTTTCATTGTCCTCGGGCATCACCATCAATTCCGCTTCGGGCCGCCGGGACAAACGGAAGAGATCAAAAAAAAGCTTGAGAAAGAGGTTGCTGCTTTATCGGAAAAATTGTCAGCCATGCTCTGAAATTTCAGGAAAGGTTTACTTGAGTTCATGATCCTGGTGATATATGCTTGCTGTGTTCAGAAAACAGGAAAAAGATTATATGGCTACCAAAAACAGAACCAGAGATGTGACCGCCACTGTCACGGCATTGTATGAGATATCAAAGGCAATCAATACCACAAAAGGCCTTGATGATCTTTATAAAGCCATTCACATGTCTTTGAACAAGATCTTGAATCTGGAAAATTTTGCCGTTGCCATCTACCATAAGGAAAAGGATTCCATCACATTGCCTTATTTTGTGGATGAAAGGGATCCAAATCCGGGAGAAGTGTTTGATATCAGCAAGAAACAATCCTTGACAGCCCGAGTGATTAATACCGGAACCCCGTTGATATTTAAGGAAGAAGAAATCAAAAACTTGTCTACCGGCAAGGTAGAATCATTAATTGGAACTGTCCCCAAGGTCTGGGCAGGCGCACCCCTGAAAATCAGGGGCCGCTCCTTTGGCGCCATCGTCGCCCAGAGCTATCGGTCCAAAGATGCATTTAAAAAAAATGATCTGGAACTTTTAACTTCCGTAGGCGAATTCATCGTAGCTTCCATTGAGCGCAAACGGGCAGAGGTCGCCCGGAAGCAAAGCGATGAAATCAATCAGGTTCTGCGTGAGATCACAAGCGCCATCCACAGCTCTGAAAATTTATACCAGTTGTTTGAGACCATTCACCAGACATTGGGCAGGCTCTGGGATGTTTCAAATTTTTATATCGGCCTGTATGAAAAAAAAAGCAATATCCTGACATTTCCTTTTTTCCGGGATGAATATGACGATATCACGCTCTTGGATGCTGTCTATTTAAAGGCCAATTCATTAACTTATACGGTGTTCCAGGCCCTCAAGCCGGTTCTTCTGAAAAAACCGGATCTGGATATCCTGAAGGCGCAGAAAAGCATGTTGGGGACTGTTCCCCTTATCTGGCTCGGGATTCCCCTGATGGCAAAAACCGAGCCCATTGGGATAATGGTCATCCAGAGTTATTCAAATCCAGGGCTGTTTGATAAGAAGGATGTGGATATTTTATGCTCTGTGTCTGAACAGATTGCCCTGGCCATTGAACGCAAGCAGGCAGAGAAAGCCTTGCGGGAGAGCGAGGAAAAGCATCGCCTTCTTTATGAGAATGCTGTGGAAGGAATCTTCCACAGCACACCGGACGGCCGGTATCTTTCCGTCAATCCTTCTTTTTTAAGGATTTTCGGGTTTAATTCACAGGATGAGCTTTCTGAGCACTTCAAAGACATTGGAAAACATCAGTATCTGAACCCGGAAGACCGGGATAATTTTAAGAAAACTGTTGAGACACAAGGGGTTATCAAGGCCTTTGAAACCCAATTGTTCAAAAAGGACGGCACCCCCATCTGGGTTTCCATGAATGCCCGGGCAGTAAGGGATGATATGGGGGCGCTGCGTTATTATGAGGGTTTTCTGCAGGATATTACCGAGCGTAAAACGGCACAGGAGGAACTCTACCGGATTTCCATTCATGACCACCTGACCGGCCTCTGCAACAGGCGGTATGTTTTTGAGCGGCTTGATGCAATGGTGAATGAGTGTCAAAGACAAGTCCGGTATTTTTCCATTTCCATTATTGATCTGGATCATTTCAAAAAAATAAATGATACCCATGGCCATCAGGCCGGTGACTTTATCTTGAGAGAGTTTGCGGCAATTCTGTCCGGCTGTTTCCGGCCCTACGATATTGTGGGGCGTTATGGCGGTGAAGAGTTTATTGTCGTTGCAATGAATATTGATATTATAGAAACGCAGCATATGCTCGAAAGGTTCCGGGAGATCATCAAATGCCATGTTTTTGATTTCACAGGAACCCATATCCGGATCACCTTCAGCGCCGGTGTGGCCAATACAGGTGAGACAGGATCGGAAATAACAGTGGAAAACCTCATCCGAAAAGCTGATGAGCGCCTTTATCTTGCCAAGGAAAAAGGCCGGGACAAAATTCTTATTAATTCATAAAATTTCATATCAGGCTTTTCAAAGAACCCGGCCGGTTATGGATCTGCTGATCTTTATAATATATGCCACATTGACAATGGCGCCCCGGTGAATTTTCCAGAAATAGTCCGGGTCCAGTTCATTTTCCAGGTCTTTGATGGTTTTGCGGATCAGGGTGAAATTCTGGAAAATAAAACCGATGCTGTTGTTCCTGTATTCGGATTTTTCGTTGTCTGACATTTTTGACACATCATCGCCATTAATCAGGATCTTTCCGGAGCTGCGTTCATCAATGTGCCGATGAGATTCAAAAAAGTGGTCTTGCCGGACCCGGAAGATCCCCAGACAGCTGTGAATCAATCCTTGTAAAAACTTAAGGGAATATCTGTCAGGGCTGTCATGGGCGTTTGGCCGAGACAATACTGTTTGTTTATACCGAAAAGCCCTATGGGTTTCATTTTTCTCTCCTGTTTCATGTGGGTATCCGTTTTTTAAAGCAGAGGATAAGAAATAAACAGGGCAGGTTCAAACCCTGTGAGACGAACGGGCAAAAAAAGGGGGTGAACAGGTTGTTTCAGGGGTGAATGAAATCCGTGACATAGATGTTTTCTTTCATCTCCCGGCCAATGGTTGAAAACGGTGTGATGCCGTAATCATGGCCCGGATACAGAATGGTGTCCGGCGGCAGGGCAATGACCCGTTCCTTGATGGAGTGGATCAGGGTGGCAAGGCTGCCGCCGGGAAGGTCTGTTCTGCCGGCATTCCCCACAAAAAGAGTGTCCCCGGAGAAAAGAGCGTTGCCGATATAAAGACAGATGGAGCCGGGCGTATGGCCCGGAGTATGGATGGTTTTTATCTCAAGGCTGCCCACGGCAAGGATATCTCCATCATGAAGTTCAATATCTATGGAAAGGTTTTTCTCCCGGTAAAACGATTTGTCATCCACATGCATGGCCACGGGCACGGCAAAGTGCCGGGAAAGGGATGTGTTTCCCTCTACATGGTCCCTGTGGCCGTGGGTATTGATGATGTATTGGGGAATGATTTTATTTTCATTGATCGTTCTGATGATCTTTTCATCCTCTCCGCCCGGATCAATGATTAGTCCTTTTTTGGTTTTCGGGCAGGCAACAATATAGGTATTGACGGCATAATCCCCGACATTCAGACAGTGAATCAGAATTGTGGTATCCATGTTAACCTCGTTTTAAAATAGCCACTGATTTTTCTTTCATAGCACATTTTCTTAAGGGTTGTCGATTCATTCATCCGTGAAAACCCTGATTTTTTTTCATGGCGTAGCCTCCGGGTGTATTGATGAATTGACATTTGTTTTTAAAAACAGACACAGCGATGATTGTTATAATTGGTTGATAATGGTAATTATTTTTTATAATCACAAATAAATTAAAATAATTCAAACAAATAATAACCAAAAAGTATTGACAAACAGCTACAATGTAAATAAACAATAGCCTGGTTTTGAGCAGGGACCCATTGCCTCCCAAAGCAGTGTGTCAGGGTCGGGGATTTATATTTTTTTAGTGTGGAGAGCTTGTTATGAAAACAGTTGGGAAATTTTTAGCAGTCATATTATTTTTAATGATCCTTCCCATGGGTCTTGTTTCAGCTGAAGAAAAAAAACAGCAGAGCCAGATCTTTGATCTCGGGGAGGTACTGATCATGGACAAAGGGGATGAGATCAACAGTATCACCACGACAGAGACGGTATCGATGGAGGATATTGAAATGCAGGGGGCCCAGACCGCTGCAGACGCCTTGGAAATGATTCCGGGGATTGATGTCATGACCACTGGCAAGAACCAGTCAAGTATCAGGCTCAGGGGCTTTGATCAAAAACAGGTTAGAGTCCTGATTGACGGTGTTCCTGCCCATGAATCCTATGACGGATCCCTGGCTCTGGATATGATCCCCGTGGATTCCATTGCCAGGATAAAAATCATCAAAGGTGCTTCATCCGTTCTTTACGGCCCCAATACCCTGGGCGGGGTCATTAACATCATCACTAAAAAAGGCGGTGAAAAACCTTATACCAGTCTGATAACATCATTCGGGCCCAATGATACCCAGAATTATATTGTCAACCACGGTGCGTCAAAGGGAAACTGGAATTACTGGGTTACGGCAAGCCGCAGAAAATCGGGCGGGTATGACCTTTCCGATGATTTTGATAAAAACAACACACGGACAGGCCTGGGAACCGATTATAATGAGGACGGGGGTGTCAGGGATTTAAGCTATTATACAAAGAATACCTTTAATTCAAAAATCGGGTATGAGTATGATGCCACGTCAAAACTCTATCTGTCCTTTGATTATCATGAGAATGAAAAAGGCATCCCCACAATGCAGAAAAGATACTGGGAGTTTACCAACTGGGACCAGTGGCAGCTGAGTCTGGCAGGGGAGCATGATTTTACAGACATCCTGTCCCTGAAGGCCAGGGTATATTATGTGGATCACGACGACAGCATTGAAGATATCGGCGGCTGGGATGCAAGCCATACCACTCCCGTGTCAAGAAAATGGTTTGAACGAAGCTCCTATGAGGACTATACCCTTGGCGGAGAAGTCCAGGCATATCTGGATTTCGGGGATGTGAGTCTTTTAAAGATGGGTCTTAATTATATGAAAGATAATCATCAGGAGCAGGATTATCTTGATGCCACGTGCAGAGAAGTTGCCGGAGCTCCTTTTTATCCAGTGGGATACCGGCCTTTGAAAGAATTTGAAGCTGATGTTTATTCCTTTGGCATCGAAGATGAGGTTAAACTGACCAAACAGCTGACCCTGAATGCAGGGGTGAGTTATGATGTCTATAAACCGGTTAAAAATTATTTTAATTATGTCCGTGATGATATTAAGACCTGGAACCCCCAGACAGGAGTGTCCTTTGATGTGACCGAGAATTTTAACCTGTATGCGTCAGTCGGTAAAAAGACAAGATTTCCACAGTTAAAAGAGCTTTACAGCGTTGTTGCCGGTGGAAACGCCAGCCTGAAGCATGAAGAAAATATAGCCTATGAAATCGGAGCAAAAAAAAGATTCAACAAGATATTTGATATGTCTGTAGCTGCTTTTTTTAATGATATTGAAAATAGAATCGATCGGCAAGGCAGTGCGTATTTGAATAAATTTGAAACTGAAATCAAAGGGATTGAAACCCAGTTGAACATCACAACACCCTGGAACCTGGATGCTGCATTGAGTTATACATTTATTTCTTCAGAGGAAAAGGCCACGGCTTCGAGCACTGTGACAGATGCCGCAAACGTTCCCGGCCGAAAGGCAAGCCTTGATTTGAGGTATGCCTTTGATTTTGGGCTCACAGCATCTTTTCAGGCCATTTATACATCAGATCAGCTCGATACCTACGCTGTCAGGTACAAGGAATTTACTGTCTGCAATGCCAGGCTGAATCAGGCCATTCCCATTTTTGAAAAGGTTTCCACAGACCTTTTTCTGGAATTTTCCAATATTTTTGATGAAAATTATGAAGAAGGATGGGGCCCGACTCCGGGGAGAAGTTTTCTGGCCGGCATGAAATTCAGTTTTTAACCTGAAACAGGTTTTTACATAGTTCCGGGCAGCGAAACAGGGCCATTATCTCGCTGCCCATAAATGACCAAGGCATTAAAAATGACAAAATCAAAAATTTTATGGTCTCTTTTCTGTGTCATCATCTTTGCTTTTCTTTTCAGGGTTTATCTTGTTCATGAATCGAAAAATAAGGAAATTCCGGGCAAAACCCGCACCGTTACAGACATGAAGGACCGCACCTTTGAGGTGAAAGATCCCATAAACCGGATTGCTCTTTTAGGTGGCCCCACAGGCCAGATTGCATTTATCCTGGGAATCCAGGATCGTCTTTGCGCCGTGACCAATACCCTTAAAATGTCGCCCCTGGTCAGGGAAATGTATTTAAAGATCAAAGATCTTCCGGGGCCCCGGACCACATCGGGCAGTATCAACATTGAAGAACTCATCCGGTCAAATCCGGATATTGCCGTGGCAGGTGATATTGACGGCAATATCGTTCTTGAAAAAACCCGTATCCCCGTGGCCTTTCTCTCAGACAGTATGGGGGAAGGCCTTGTGGATATCAAAAAGGAAGTCCTGTTTTACGGGTATCTGTTCAATGCAAAGGACAGGGCGGAAAAATATGTTAAATTTCTGGACCGGGTCACCGGTCTGGTGAGGCAAAGGACTAAGGACATCCCAAAAGATGCCAAGAAGACTGTTTTCCAGGGCTATAACCCCAGTCACCTTGTGACCCTGGGCGGAGACACCTTCATGCAGGAGCATATTGAACTTGCAGGCTGCTTGAATGCGGCGGAAACCATCACCACCCTGGGCGCACAGACCGGTCTTCATTCAGGGCTCGGCGAAGTGTCCATGGAACAGGTGCTGGACTGGAATCCGGATATCCTGGTGATTAATTACGGGACATCTGATGACCTTTATACTGACCCCCAGTGGAATAAGATCAAGGCGGTGCAGGACCAACAGATTTTTTTTCAACCCGCCGGGATTTTTATTTTCAACCGGCCCACGGCAGAGTCGGCCGTTATTTTTCCTTTATGGCTGGCAAGCACGGCTTATCCGGACAGGTTTCAAGACCTTTGTATAAACTGTATTGTGAAGGAATTTTACAAGGAGATCCTCGGGTTTGATCTCAATGACGATCAGGTCAGGGGTATTCTTCTGGGGACCTATGAATTAAAAATGATGAAGGGGATCAGCCATAAAGGATAGAGTCCGACATATCCAGGGAAGGTCCAACGCCTTCCTGCCGGAAACCTGGATCAGGATTTTTATGTTTGTCCTTGTCCTGGTTGTAGTTTCATCCCTAAGCCTTGGCCGGGTGAATATTCCTTTTTTCCAGACGCTGAAGATCCTTTTTTCCCCTGTGTTTTCCCTGGAACCGGACTGGTCCTCAACCACTTATTCAGTGGTCATGGATGTGAGACTGCCGCGGGTTCTGGCCGGAGTCCTTGTTGGGGCTGCGCTTTCCATATCCGGTGCATCTTTCCAGGGAGTGTTCCAGAACCCCCTGGTAAGCCCGCATATCCTGGGGGTGGCCTCGGGGGCCGGGTTCGGGGCAGCCCTGGCCATTCTTTTTTTTGACAATCTCTTCCTGATTTATTTTACCTCTTTTATATTCGGTCTGGCATCAGTGGCCATGACCTATGCCCTTTCAAGGGTGTATAAAATGACCCCGGTTCTTATGCTGGTCCTGTCCGGAATTGTGGTGGGGTCTTTGTTTTCAGCTTTGACATCGCTTCTGAAATATATTGCCGACCCCATGAACAAAATGCCGGCCATTGTGTTCTGGCTTCTGGGATCGCTGAATCATGTGTCGTTTAGAAATCTTCTGATCACTGCGCCCCTCTTTATTATCTGCATTGCCGTCCTGCTTATGGTCAGATGGCAGATCAACCTTTTGTCCATGGGAGAAGAGGATGCAAAATCCCTGGGGGTAAACACCGAAACCCTGAAAGTCCTTATTATTGTCAGCGCCACCATTGCAACGGCATCCGCCGTCTGCATCAGCGGCATCATAGGCTGGATCGGCATCATGATCCCCCACATCGGCCGGCTCATTGTGGGCCCTGATCATAAATACCTGCTTCCCATTTCCATGGTCATCGGCGCTGCCTATCTTGTGGCTGTGGATACCATTGCCAGGACCGCACTTGCCACGGAGATTCCCATCGGAATACTGACGGCGATTTTCGGGGCGCCCGTATTTGCTTTTTTACTCAGAAAAAGCCAGGGAGCTGCCTGAACCATGATTGGCCGGATCGACATACGCCATCTTTCCTTTGGGTATTCGGATCAAAAAGAAGACGCTGTCTTTACCAATATTACGATGTCCCTTGAACCGGGGCAGGTTTTCTGTCTTCTGGGGCCCAATGGATCAGGCAAATCCACCCTGCTCAAATGCATTACAAGGCTCTTGAAACCTGCCAGGGGAATGGTGACCATTGACGGAGAAAATATTACGGCATCAAGTTCAAACAAGATAGCAAAGAAACTGGGCTATGTCCCCCAGAGTCTTGTTTCGGCATTCCCGTTTACCGTGGAGGAAATCGTGGTCATGGGAAGAGCATCAAAAATCAGCATGATCTCTTCGCCTTCAAAAAAGGATCAGGACAAAGCCCGGGAATCCATGGAAAGGATCGGCATTGCCCATTTGGCGAGGCGTCCATGCAACAGGCTTTCAGGGGGGGAATGGCAGCTGGTCCTGATTGCCAGGGCCCTGACCCAGTCACCAAGGGTGCTGCTTTTGGATGAACCCACCTCCCACCTGGATCTGGGCAACCAGGTGAAAATCCTGGAGGTGGTCAATACGCTGTCCAGGGACGGCATCACCATTATCATGGCCTCCCATTTCCCGGATCATGCATTTTTAAACGCTGACCAGGTCGGTATCCTGAAAGGCGGGTCCATGAAGACCCTGGGAAACCCGGACAAGGTGTTGACCGAAGAGGTTCTTTTTTCCACCTATGGTATCCGGATCAGGGTCATAGAGATGTTTGAAGGGATTAACAGGAAGGTCTGTGTCCCGGTCTTAAAACAAGGCATAAAGGGAAATCCTTGATCCCCATGACCCCAATGCAGCCGTGGCCATAGCCGATCAGTCCGTCATGCTGAAAAAAGGGGAACTCTTGGCATTGGGCACACCTATGGACACCATCGCTAGTTTATTGCTGTCCAGGATCTGCTCAATCAAAATTTAACCCAGGAAAAGGGCGGATATTTATGGCCCACGGGCAACAGATCAGCGTTTATATAGTGGGAGGTATTATGAAAACAACTAAAATTCTATGGATGGGGCTGTCCATCGGTCTTGGGGTTTGTTTTTTTTATGGGTGTGATTTTATCTCACAAAAACAGGCACAAACCCGGACCATCACCGACCAGATGGGAAGAGAGGTGACCATCCCCAAACACCCCAAAAAAATTGCAGCCCTTCATCATTTTGGCGGAAAAATCATGTATGCCCTGGGCCGGCAGGATTTCTTGGCAGATCAAAGCATCTACGGCAAAGAAGCCGAGGCCAGGCATAAAATCGATCCGGTCTTTGCGGCCCTGCCGAAAATCATCGAATCCCACGGGTATAATGTGGAAGGCCTGGTCAGCCTGAACCCTGAAATCATCTTTGCCTATGCATCCATGGACAAACTGGAAATGGACCAGTTTGAAAATTCCGGAATCCCGGTGGTGGCCATAAAAGGGGAAACCCTGGAAGAAAGTTATACCGCCATCCGGCTGGTATCGGATGTGATGAATTGTAAAGAAAGGGGTGAATTTTATATCAAGGCCTGTCAGGATCTTGTGAATATGGTGCAAAGCCGCCTTGAAAGTCATGTGGAAAAACCCCTGGCCGTCATGTTTGCAGGGCCCAGGAGCATTTTTTCCGTTGCCACGGGCAATATGCTGCAGAACCAGATCCTGAACCTGTCCGGCGCATTCAATGTGGCACGGGAATTAAGCGGGTTCTGGGCAAATGTGTCGCCGGAGCAGATTGCAAAATGGAACCCGGATGTAATTTTTTTGGGCTCCTATCTGGATGTTTACGGCAAGGACAAAATCCTTGAAAATCCCCAGTTCCAGACCGTTACCGCCATAAAGGAAAAAAAGATTTTTACCTTTCCCTCCAATATCGGGTGGTGGGATTACCCGGCTCCCCATTGCGTCCTGGGTGTGGTCTGGTGCGCCAAAACCATTTATCCGGATCTTTTTGCCGATATCGACATGATGGCCGTGGCCAATGAATTCTACAAACAATTTGTGGGGTATACATTTGAAGAAATGGGAGGCAGGCTGGATTGAAAAAAATTCTGATCACAGGCGGGCTGGTTTTCCCAGTGGTTTTATTCATCTGCCTCAGCATCGGCCGGTATCCCATTGAACCGGGCCGGGTGGCCGGGCTCCTCTTGGCTCCCTTTGGCATTGAAAATCGGCTTTTTGAAGCCCCCATGGATATGATGATGATTTTCTGGAATGTCCGGGTGCCGAGGATTATTCTAAGCATTTTTGTGGGAGCCGGGATTTCCACTGCAGGGGCTGTGTTCCAGGCCCTTTTCAGAAACCCGCTGGCTGCCCCGGATATCCTTGGGGTAACCTTTGGCTCGGGTTTTGGCGCAGCCCTGGCCATCATGTTTTTTGCCCCTGTTGCCCTGGTGATCCAGACCAGTGCCTTTGCCTTTGGGATCACAGCGGTCACCCTGGCCTATATCCTGGCATCCCTGAGCCGTGACAGCTCCCCTTCGGTCCTGGTCATCTCCGGGATTGTGATTTCCGCGATATTCCAGGCCGGGCTTTCTTTTATCATGTATATTGCCAACCCCTATGACCAGCTGGCCCAGATTGTGTTCTGGACCATGGGCAGTTTTAATACCGCGTCCTGGATCAAGGTTGGGGCAACCGTGCCCCTGCTCTTGCCCGGCATTATGCTCATCATGATTTTTTCCTGGCGGCTGAACATCATGACCCAGGGAGAGGAAGATGCCGGGTCCATGGGCATCCATGTGGTGAGATGGCGGTACTTTTATGTCATCGTCAGCACCCTCATGGTGGCCTCTTCCGTGGCAAATGTGGGGAATGTGGCCTGGATCGGGCTCATCGTACCCCATATTGCCAGGTATCTTGCCGGGTCTGAACACCGAAGACTCATCCCCATGACAGCCATGCTGGGGGGATTGTTTCTCATGGTCATGGATACGGTGGCAAGAAGCGTCATGCTTTCTGAAATCCCCATCAGTATTGTCACCTCCATATTCGGCGCTCCCTTCTTAGGGTATCTGGTGGTCAGCGCCGGGAAAGCAAGGGTGTTTTCATGAATCTCAGAGTTGAAAATATCAGTGCGGGATACGGCAAGAACCCTGTGATTTCCCTTGTCAACCTCACCGTGGCACCGGGCAGGATCTGCGCCCTCATGGGCCGGAACGGGTCGGGCAAAACCACCCTGCTCCGCTGCATCAACGGGCTTTTGCCTTCCAGTGAAGGCAGGATCATCCTCATGGGCCGGGATATAAAAAAACTCAGCCGGGACAAGATTGCAAGGATGGTGGGTGTTGTCCCCCAGGTGAGCGTTACCCCGTTCTCCTTTTCATGCCTTGACATGGTCCTGATGGCTGGGGCGGCCCGGATCAAAGCCTGGTCAGCTCCGTCAAAAAGAGACCACCAAAAAGCCCTGGGCGCCATGGCGGAAACCGGGATAGACCATATGGCAAAGAGGGCCTTTAATACCCTTTCCGGCGGGGAGAGGCAATTGGTCATGCTGGCCAGGGGGCTGTTCCAGGACACGCCCATCATGCTCCTGGACGAGCCCAATTCCCATCTTGATTTTGCCAACCAGCATAAAATCATGGCCCTGATGCAGCGGCTTGCCAGAAAACGGAACATGACGGTTCTCATTACCCTGCATGACCCGAACCTGGCCCATTATTACTGTGATGATGCCATCCTTATCCACCAGGGCAGGGTCCGGGCCGCAGGAGAGATTGGTGTGACCCTGACCAACGAGGTCCTGTCCTGTGTTCTGGGGGATGATATTGAATGCGATGTAACAAAAAAAGGAGTGTTTGTGGCGATTCCCAAACAGATCCCTCAAAATATGAATTAAAAGGTGAAGCTATGAAATGTAATTTTTGCGAACACAAATGTGATCTGACCAAGGGAAAAAGTTTTTGCGGCATGTACAAAGATGAAGGGGGCAGGGCGGCTGAAATCTACCCGGACCGCTGGTGCACCTATTCCCCCTCACGGATCGAATCGGTTCCCTTTTACCATGCCTACCCCGGATCACGGTCCATGATCATCGGAACGGCAGGCTGCAATTTCCGGTGCAGGTACTGTTCCAATTCCTTTATCGCCTGTCAGGACCCGGCCGATATCCAGGACGTCATGTTTGAATTTTCAGGGGAGAAACTTGTGGCCATGGCAAAGAAGCTGGGGTGTCACAATATCATTTTCAATGTCAATGAACCGGCCGTGTCCCTGCCGAGCCTCATGCGGGTGTCTGAATATGCAATAAAGGAAGGCATTCCCATGGGATGTCTTACCAACGGCTATACCACGGAAGAGTCCACCCTGATGCTTGCCGAGATCTTTTCTTTTGTCCATGTCGGGCTGAAAGGCTTTTCCAATAAATTTTACAGGGAATTTGTGGGCGTGAGCAGCATTGACCCTGTCTTAAGAAATATCTATACCCTGTCCCGGCATTGCCATATAGAGATTGCCTCTCCGGTCATTGAAAACATCAATGACCATGAACTCAGTGAAATTGCGGAATTCATCTGCGATATCAACCCGGAAATTCCCTGGCATGTGTTCCGGCTTCTGCCCGAGCATAACATGAAGGATTTCCAATACCCGGATATTGAAAAGATGAATAAGGCCCTGGAAACAGCGAGAAATTATCTTCCTTTTATCTATTTTCATAATTTTGTTGGGTCCAACTGGGTGAACACGCTTTGCCCCGGTTGCGGGGCTGCCGTGATCAAACGGTTCAGCCTGGGATGCTCCGGGGACCGGCTGGATGAATTCCTGGCACCCGGCAATACCTGTTCAAGCTGCGGAACCAAAATCGCCATGCTGGGAACCAAGGTGGCCTGGACGGAAAAACGTGAAAAGGAGAATGTTTAAAATGAGTCTCGCCATAATTGATGCAAGGCAGTGGCAGAACCGGTTTGACCTTGAATCAGGCCGGCCCATGGATTCGGATCATCCAATGGCCGCCATGATCAGCAAGGTCCTAAGCTGGAACCCATACCCCGGCGACATGGATGAAAAAGCCAATGAATGGGTAACCCGGACAGCTCTGGACCTGGTCGAGAAATATGAGCCCGGCCTGGTCTGTTTAAGCTATGTCCACCAGTTTTTCAGCCATCGCCATTTTGCCCATTCAAAAGAGGACTGGGAAAAGATGTGTGAAACTGTCATGGCAGAAGCACAAAAATTTATCCATCTATCCGGCTATACCCCGGTCATTATCGGCACCGGTGCCATGATTCCCTTAAAGGGCGAAATGAATCTTTCAGGCATGGACGGGCTGGCCATATCTTCCAACTGGTCGGCCCGGTATTGCGGGGTTCACCAGCCAAGCCCGGCCGATATGGAATTGCTCCATGGGTTTGTGGCAGAGGGAAAGATTGAACGCATTGTAACCAAGGATGAATGGATCGATCTTTTCAGATCAGAACAGCCGGATATAAAAATTCATCAGGATGAAGCGCTCATGCCTGACTTCCTGGTTGTTTCCAACGAGGGATATGCCTTCAAGACCATGGGAACGACCCTGAGAAAGCCTGTGAATATTCCTGAAAATAATTTCAACATCCCTGTGTATACCCGTCTGGGCAATCTTGATGATCTAAGGGGAATCAAACAATTGGTTCGGTCAAACCTTGAACATCACAAGATTGCCCTGATCCTTGTGGAAGGAGTTGGAAAAGAGTTTTTTCCGGCTGATCACTCCCTGTGCAGAAACGGCTGCGGCTGGTTCTGTAACGAACCGGGAGATGCTTTTTACCTGACCCTTTCCACAGGAAAACACGAACCTTTTGCCTACCCGGCAGGATGCCGGTCCTTTGACCGGGATGCGGAAACCATAAAATTTCCTTTTTCAGGCTATATGCTCTCCATCCCGGAAAACACCCTGGCACAGGATTATCCGGGAAAAAGCATTGCCGTTGGGAACCGGAGCATGTTCATGCACATGATGTTCGGCGTGGACATGAGTATTGAATGTTTTGCCCGGAACCTGTTCAACCAGGGATGCCTGGGCGTGATTCACAGGATGGGTAAATATGGGAAATAAATTTAACCATGAAGGCCATGAGGAAAAGATGGGTTTCAGGACTAATATTTTTTTCGGGGTGATTTTTGGTGTTGTCTTTTTGTTCTGCTGTTCCCCGGTTTTTGCAGACAGGAATGAAAAGATGGCCGCGCTTGAAACAAGAATTGCAGCCTATATTCTTGATAAACAGCATAAAGAGGATTTCTATGCCCTGGCCGTTGTCAAAAGCGCCCTTGAATCCATCAGGGAAGGGTCCGGCGGCATCGGCGCCTGCCTTTTGGACGGCAGCACGGGAAAAATCGTTGAATATGGCCGGAACCGACAGCACTCCCCGTATTTTCGCAGTGATCTGCACGCTGAAATGGATCTGCTCAATAAATATGAAGACCGGGCAAAAAAGATGAATGATCCAAAAAATTTAAACAAAACACGGGAATGCAAAGATCTGGTTCTGGTCACTTCAGTGGAGCCCTGTCCCATGTGCCTGACCCGCATCATCAATTCCGGGATTAAAACGGTGCTCTATGTGGTGGAGGATAAGGAAGGGGGTATGATCACCCGCCTGGACAACCTGCCGCCGTTCTGGCGGGAATTTGCTTCGGATCGGGAATTTCGGCCGGCCGATTGTTCTGCCGAACTAAAGCAGATCGCCATAGACCTGTTTAATTTTTCCAGCCGGAGTTTTGCAAAAAAACAGAGGGAAAAACAATGATTGGAAAGAAGGCGAATCCTTGGAAGGATTCAGCCGTTCTAATAAAACAACTCAAATAAAGGAGAACAACATGTGTGACTGCAAATGCCAACACCCGGATAAGTTAAAAGACAAGCCTGAAAACTGTACACCCCGGCAGATTGAAGAATGCCATGGGAAAACAGGGGAGCATGCCTGTACCTGCGAGTCTGAAAAAGAGAAAAAAACAGAATAGAACTTTTAACAGGAGACTGAAACATGCCGGTTGATAATCCGTATTTAGAAGATGAAGAAGATAAAAAAGCAGCCATGGAAATGGATGAAATCGTTAAAACCATATTTGCCCCGATTTATCCTGAGATTGCCGGGCAGATCAAATCCATGCACAAGATTACCACCGGCATTTGCATCGACCTGGGTGCAGGTCCGGGAGCCCTTTCCATTTGCCTTGCAAAGATCACGGACCTTCACCTGTATGCAGTGGACAAATCACCCCACGCATTTTCCATCGCCACCCAAAATATTAAGGATGCAGGCCTGGATGACCGGATCACCCCGGTGAAATCCGATATCGTCAACATGCCCTTTGAGAACAATTTTGCAGACCTCATGATCTCACGGGGGTCTATTTTTTTCTGGCAGGATATGGCAGGTGCATTTAAAGAAATCTACCGGGTCTTGAAACCCGGAGGGGAAACCCATATCGGCGGAGGATTCGGCACATCGGAATTGAAAAAAGCCATTTTTGAAGAAATGGCGCAAAGAAAGGACGGGTTTGAAGACCGGAGCAAAAAGCGGGGAAGCCCGGAAAATATGAAGCGCATCAAAGAGGCCCTGGATGAAACCCTTCCCGGTCAATACAGGATGACGCAGTCGGATATCGGGTTCTGGATTTATATCACAAAGGAAAAGGCCTCATGAAATGCGGGATATGCGAGATCGGCTGTCACCTTGAGGAAAATGGATATGGCAAATGCCGGATGATCACCCTCAGGGGAGGGGTGTTTATGGAACGGTATCCGGACAGCTGGTCCACCATGTTCCCCATTTCCATAGAAACCCTGCCAACCCTGCATTTTTATCCCAGCCATAAATTTTTGCAGGTGTCTTCCATGGGATGCAATTTTTCCTGTTCCGGGTGTATTTCAGAAATGCTGACCCTGGGGACTGAAACCATTTATAAGACCTTAAAGACGCTGCCGCCTGAAAAAGTCATTGAAAAGGCTGTAAAAGAAAACTGCAAGGGAATTGCTTTTTGCATCAATGATCCCACGGTTTCTTTTTATTCGTTTTTAAAATTGGCCCGGGCGGCAAAAGAAAAGAACCTGTTGGTGGGATTTTCAACCAACGGGTATTTTACCAGTCAGGCCCTTGAAGCCCTGATCCCCTTTACGGATTTTGTAAATATCGGGTTTAAGGGGTTTTCCGACAAAGCTTATCAATCCTGCGGAGTCCCTTCGTCAGCACCGGTTTTCAGGAATATGAAAAGGCTGTTTGACGCAGGGATTCATTTGGAGGCTGCCGTCATCCACTTAAAAGGGCGGGAAGAGGATGTCGTCCGCATTGCCGGGTTTGTTTCCTCCCTGTCGCCTGATATCCCTTTCCAGGTCATGCGGTTTGTCCCTTTTGGTGAAGCAGAGATTGAATTTGAACCCACCATCCGGGAATCCGAATCCCTTTGTGGCGGGTTGAGCAAAACCCTGACCCATGTGTATCTGTTTAATTCCCCCGGCTCGGATCTGTTAAATACCCTGTGCCCGGTCTGCGGGAAAACCGTCATCACCCGGGAGTTCTTCGGACCCATGGGAGCAAGAATTGTGGATCATGGGATCGATGTCCGGTGTGTTTGCGGCAGCCGCCCCATGATCAAAGGGGAGGTGGCTGAAACCCGGTATGATGAACATGGTTTTTTTGGCGGGTACCGAACCACCCGGGCCTTTGAAATGCTCCAGGCGATTCTCACCTGCATGGGTGCGGATGACCCTGAAAAAATACCGGAACTTTGGTTTGACATCATGGAGACCGATTATCTCAAAGAATTCCATGAAACGGTTCATCTGCCGGAAGCTTATGGTAACATCATTGATCTTCTGGCTCGAAAAACCGGTTGCGAAAAAGCCGGAGACCGGCTGAAAACCTTTATCAACCAGACCCTGTCCCATATCCGGTTAAGGGCCTGTTCTGCAGACCGGCCAAAGGTCTACTATGCCATGGGCTATCCCTTGTTTGCCCTGAATGCGGAACGCTTTGAAACCAACCTGGTGGAGGCGGCCGGCGGGAACTGCCTGAACAAGCAGTTGACCAGAAAAGGAAAACCAGGGGTCTCCATCACGCGGGAAGAATTGATGCGGATGAACCCGGATTTTATTTTTATTTCCGGTTTTTTGTCCTGCCCGGTGTCTGATTTTTATGATTATTGTATTCGCCATGATATTCTCGTGAATGCAGTGAAAAACAACCGGATCTATGACCATTTTCCCCTATGGGATTTTGGCAGCCCGAGATGGGTTCTGGGCCTCATGCACATTGCCAATACCCTTCACCCGGAAATTTTTGAGTTTGACATAAAAAAAGAAGCAGATGCATTTTACACTGAGTTTTTTAAACAGCCCTTTAATCAGAAAACCGCCAACAGATCTTTTTACAGAGTCTCAAGATGATGCAGATATGAAACAGAAAAACCTAACCATATTTTGTTTTCTTTTGTGCTGGATCTTTCTGGTCCCGCCGGTATCTTCCATTGGCATTTCAGAACCGTGTCCCCCTTTTTTTCTGAGAACGGACAAGGGCGAGATCATCAATCCCATTTCAGGAGAAAATGCAGACCAGCCTTATTCAACCCGCAAAACCTGCGGCTCCTGCCATGATGTGGATACAATATCCAAGGGCTATCATTTTATGATGGACTGGGACAAGGCAGACGATGAGCGGTTCAAGGATACGGATACCCCCTGGCTGGTATCCACAGGTCTCACCGGCAGCCTCTCCCCCTATGGATATTTCCAGCTGGCCAAAAAGAAAAATACCCATGCCCATGAAATCGATCTCACAGCCTTTGATTTTGTTGCCAGGGTGCCGGAAGCCTTTAAGGGGTTTCAGAAACCCGGCTGTGCCGGATGCCATGCCGGGGGCGGCATGCTGGAATTTGACCGCGACGGAATACGCTACGATCTTCGGCTGGCCAAAAACCCGGAACTGGCCGACACCCTGGACGGCGATTATTATAAAAGCCGCTGGGATAAAACCGGGGTCGTTGAACCGGACTGCTTTTTCTGCCATGGAAACCGCTATCAGATCCAGGCAAGAATCACCCAGATCAAACACCTGAATTTTAAATGGGCCGGGGTGGAAGGCTCAGGGATCGGAAAGGTCTTTGGCCGGGTCAGCGAGGGCCAAATCCCCAAAGTCATTTATAACAAGCGTCTCTTTAATGAGGACGGCACTTTTTATATGCCGGACATGGTCTTTAGGCCAGGGGCAGAAAGCTGCCTTCGATGCCATGCATCCATTGATCTCGGCAAACGGGGGAATTCCTGGGACGATCCGGTCAACCCGGATGTCCACCACCTTGCCGGTCTCACCTGTATTGACTGCCACCCCGGAGACATCAGCCATAATTTTGCCAAGGGAAACGCCATGGACGGCAAAGTGGCCGAAGACCTTGACAATACCATGCGCTCCTGTCGGGACTGCCATAGCCAGGGGTATAAAGGCGCAACCCGGATGAAACACCGGGGAATCCGGCAGGACCATCTTGACAAGCTCTCCTGCGAAGCCTGCCACATCCCGGAATTGAAGCGGAGCGCTGTGGGCGCCATGTTCCTGAATACCGGCGTATTTGGAAAACACGGCCAGGCAGACACCAAAGCCTTTGGCGATGAAAAACCATGGAAACCCGCTTATGTGATCCGGGAAAAAGACAGGGATGGCATGCCGCGAATCACCCCGGTCAATCCTATGCTCAACATCTTGTTTACCAATAAAAACGAAAACGGGGTTTATGTCCCGCTTTTTCTTTCAGAGGTGGAAAAGGCCTACGAGCAATGCAAAGACAAGATGACCAAAAGAAAATCAGCCTATGATTTCCATAACCCCGAAGATATCGTTCTCATGCTCTCCACCTTGACCCTCACCCTGGACGGAAACAAAAGGTTTGGCAATATAGCCCCGCATTTTCACACCGGCGGAAACCTCTATTCATTAAATGAAAATTCCTCCCTGGAAATCCAAAAAGATCCCTCCTGGGTGATCCGGCTCCCCTATTTTTCCATCAGCCATAATGTGTCTCCAGCTGACAAAGCCATTGGCAAAGGCGGCTGCAAAGACTGCCATTCAAAAGACTCCCATCTTTTCAACGGTCTGGTGGTAACGGATTATTTCGGCAACCAAGGAAATCCGGTTACGGTTTCCATGGCAGGGTTCCTTGAACTGCCCGCCTCGGCTCAAAAATGGAATGGGGTTTTCGGAGCCTGTCTGAAAACCGGCCCCCTTTTTTTTAAGGCAGGCATCGGCATGCTCTTATTGCTGGCTGCTGTTGCGCTTTTTACAGTTCGTCCCTTCATGCCCGGGTTTTTTTCATCCATTGCCCTGGTGTTGAGTTTCCTTATAGCCCATTTTTTAATCACAAAACAGACAGGGGTTCTCACATCGGTACAAAACACCTTCATGGGCAGTTCATTTTTCCTGGGGCTCTCTCTGATGCTGCTGACAGCTGCCGGCTATATTTTTCAGGTTCAAAAAATGGTAAAAAACAAATTCCTGTTGGCAGGATTGTATGGATTGGGGAGTTTAGCCGCAGGCACAGGCGTATTATTATATATGCGTCCAATGTCGGATATTGCTTCAATGTTTATTGCCCTGGGGATTCACATCCTTTTTGCAGTGCTGATGATCACGGTTCTAATTTGTCTTTTTTTTATAAAAAGCCCGGAGTCTTGACGATTCCGGGCTTTTTATAAGTAGCTATATGATTTTTTAAGATAGTCATTTATAATTATCCTGATTATAACTCAAGCATCATATATTTTTATATGATAGGATTTTAAAAAATGGCTGGAAAACCTACCTACAAGGAACTGGAAAAAAGACTTAAAGAATTAGAAAACACTAAGGATAAGCATAAACTCGCAGAGGAAGCACTTAAAGAAAGCATAGCACGATACAGATATTTATTTGACACCATGCCCAATGGTTTCTATCTCTCTAACCACGAAGGATATTATATTGATGCAAATTCGGCGTTTATCAGAATGCTGGGGTATGACAGCCTGAATGATCTAAAATCGGTTTATATTCCAACAGATATCTATGTTCATGAATCAGAAAGGGAAGAGCTCAATCAAAAGATTGGCAATAAAAACCCTGAATTTATAGATCAGACAGAGACCTACAGGCACAAAAGAAAAGATGGACGTATAATCTGGATTGAGGACAATGCCCGTTATATTAAAAACAGCGAAGGCACTGTCCTTTATCACCAGGGGATTTGCAAGGATATTACAGACCGGAAACATGCCGAAGAAATCAATTCGGTTCTGTTTGAAATTTCCAACGCCGTTAACACTACACAAGACCTGGAAGATCTATATGCTTCCATTCATCAAAGCCTCGGCCGCATAATCGATCTGACCAATTTCCATATCTCCCTTTATGATCGGAAACAGGATATCCTGACTTTTGTTTACTGGGTAGATACAGTGGATCAACCGCCTAAAAATTTTCAGATTCACAATATAACCTCCCCGCAGACGATGTCCCATACCGCCGAAGTCATCGTGACCGGCAAACCCGTATTGCATACCAAGGCTCAATTCATTGAAATTCTTCGTCAAAGGGGGGTTAAGCCCGGGTTCAGCATTTCCGAAATCTGGCTGGGGGTTCCGCTTAAAATCAAGGATGAAGTCATCGGCGCCATGGCGGCCCATAGTTTTGTCAATCCCAATCTCTATACACAAAAGGATGCGGAAATACTGCTTTCCGTTTCCAATCAGGTGGCCATCGCCATAGAGCAGAAGCGAACCGAGAGTGCCCTGAAAGAAAGTCTGGAGCGGTTTCGTGTCTTGATCGAGCAGGCCCCTGAAGCCATTGTTGTGTACGACGTTGATCTTGATCGGTTTGTAAATGCGAACACAAGCGCACAAAGGCTGTTTGGATGCAGTCATGATGAATTGATGCTGTCGGGTTCAAAGCGATTCTATCCATCGGAACCGACTGGCCGGAAAGGTGTCAATAAGAATTTTTCCAAGTATTGCAGGCGTGCGCTCACAGGAGAGAACATTAAATTCGAGCGTTTGGTTCACAGTGCCGATGGCCGGGACCGGCTGTGCGAGGTCCATCTTGTCCGGCTGCCCTCTGAACAGGGCAGTCTGCTTCGAGCCTCCTTTATCGATCTCACGGAACGAAAACAGGCGGAAGAAGCATTGCGGGAGAGCGAGAAAAAATTTCGTCAGATTTATAATAATATTTTAGATGTCTATTATGAAGCTAGTCTTGAAGGGGTTATGTTGGAAATCAGCCCTTCAATTGAAAAACATTCGCATTACAAAAGAGAAGAGCTAATCGGCAAATCTATTTTTGATATTTATCCTGATCCGGCAAATAAGGATACATTTCTGGATGTGCTTGTCAATAAAGGCTCTGTCAGAGATTATGAAGCCGTTTTCATGGATAAAGACGGCACCGGGCGTTTTTGTTCCCTGAATATCGAACTCATTAAAGATTCCAAGGACCGGCCGGAAAAGATAGTCGGTATTTTCCGTGATATCACAGACCGTAAAAAAAATGAGATTGAAAGAATCGAAGCCCAAAAAATTGCAAGTGAACAGGAAAAGCTGGTGCTTGTGGGTCGAATTGCAGGTAAAATGGCCCATGATTTTAATAATATTCTGGGCGCAATAATGGGTAATTCGGAACTGGCACTGCTGGACTGCGCAGATACTGAGACAAGAAATACATTCGAGCTGATTCTTGAACAGACGATTCGCGGGAGAAATCTCACCAAAAATCTTGTCGCCTTTGCCAAGGACCAGGAACCCAAACAGGAATTCTTTAAACTCGATGAAAAGATGGATCTGGTCATAACCCTTTTGAAAAAAGATCTGGAAAACATACATGTGATCAGGGATTACAACCCGAATGTTCCTGAACTCCTGGCAGATCCGGGTATGATTGAACATGCCATAGTCAATCTCATTCAAAATTCGATCCATGCAACCAGCCTGACAACGCAGCCTCAAATCATACTCAGGGCAAAACACCGGAAGGGCTGGATAGTTATCGAAATAGAAGACAACGGCTGTGGCATACCCGAAGAATTTCTTGAAGAAATATTTGAACCCTCCTTTACCCTCAAAGGCAGCAAAGATAAAAGCGGTATGTATAGCCCCGGCATTAAGGGAACAGGTTACGGCATGTCCAATGTGAAGCGATATATTGACCAGCATAAGGGAAGGATTTCAATTCATTCGGAACTTTGGAAAGGTACAAAAATCACCCTTGAATTGCCGGTGACAAAAAAAGAGTTAACAGATAAAGAAATCCGGATCATTAAAAAAGAAAGCTTCCGGTTTGAAAAATATATTCTGCTGGTGGAAGATGAGCCGGCCATCCTGGATGTCCAGTACAAGATACTGACGCAGGAACCTTGCCGTCACAGAGTGGATATTGCTGGGAACGGACAGATTGCAATGGATTTGCTGGATAGAAATGAATATGATTTGATCAGCCTTGATTATATTCTGCCGGGGAAAATCACTGGAATGGATGTTTATCATCATATCAGGGGGAAAAACAAATCCGTTCCAATTCTTTTTATTTCCGGTAATATAGAATTTCTGGAATCCATTGAAACCCTGAGACGAAAAGACCCGTATATCGATCATTTGTCAAAGCCTTGCAGGAATATCGACTATGTGAACCGAATCAATTTTTTGCTTCGAAACTTGATAATTTGATTTATTTTTTTATCACAAAAGTATCAGCAATTTCTTTGTCCAGGGTGTAGGCAGTATAGTTAAGGGTATTGCCTTCCACCCGGATGGACTGGAACCAGATTCCGTGGGTCATGGTTTTTTCCATGAGATGGTCGTACCTTTTGCTGGCAGGGTAGTATTTGGGGCCGCTGTTGGTGATGACATACACGGTCCCTTTTTCAGATACCGGCTGGTTGCTTTTCAGCATTTTTGTCCGGGCATAACTGTGATGATGCCCCTGCAGGACGAGATCCACGGAAAACCTGTCAAAGAGGGGAAGAAAAGCCTCCTGCATTTCCGTGTTGTTTCTTTTCTCAATTACGGAATATATGGGGTGATGCATGGCTACAACAATCCATGGCTGACGGTTTTTCAATAACAGGATTTCCAGCCAGGCCTTTTGTTCCGAAATGTTTTCAACCCCGTTCAGGATGATAAAGCACACGCCTTGGTAATTAAAGCTGTAGACAATTTCTTCCAGACCTTTGGGGCCGTTCTCCGGAAAGGTGAACTGGGGCCGCCACAAAGGGGATATGATCCGGGGTGTGCCCGGTGTCAGGGTTCTCTGATCCGGGTATTCGTGGTTGCCGGGAGCCAGAACCAGGGGCACAGTCCTGGGGATAAAGCCCAAGGCGGAAAAAAATTCACTCCATTCTCCATCATCCATGCTATTGTCAACCATATCCCCGGTAAAAAGCCAGAACTTTGCATCGGGCTCTTTTTGAAAGGCACTTCTAAACACCTGGGAGCACATGGAAAAAATATCCTTCTGGATATCTCCGAAATAAAGAAAGGCAAAGGGTTCTGTTTTTTCTGATGCAGTTTTGAACTGGTTCCATTCGCTCCATGCCTGATCGTCTCCCACGCGGTAGGCATAAATTTTATCCGGGGTCAAATCATTAAAGATAACGGAGTGCTGGAATGCCTTGGTTTTTTCATTCAGAATGAGAGTGGAGGAGAGGGCGGGAAAATCCTTTGGGAGTTTGTCCGGATTCAGAATATCCTGTACCGGGAGCAGTTCCGCTCTTGGAGAACCGCCGAAAACCCTGGTTCTCCAGGTAACGGCCTGGCTGTTGAAAGGAGTTTCAGTGATATTCAGAACGATTCGTTCAGGATGCAGGATATCTGTTTTTTCATCTGCTGTGCCTTGATTGAAGCAAAGAAGCAGGCAAAATCCTGCAAGCATCATATACCGGTTGATTTTTGATAATGGAGTCATTCTTGTACTCTTTCCTGCAGTCATTCTCTCTCATGTCCGACAGATGTTGAAACAGTATAAAACATAACGGTTGAATCGGCAACAGTTCAGGGTATCAATATTCTTTTGCTTCCTTTTTGGTAATGGTTCGGTAGGGGATGCCGGTATATTCGGCATCCTCATTGGCGGTGACCACGATCACCTGTTTATGGCCCATCCGGATGGTTTTTGTTTTTTCCGATCCGATATGAACATTGGAATCAACAGGCAGGCAGGCACCGGATCGAGTGACCAGCTGATCAATATAAGGATAACCGCATAGTGTTTTTACACTGACAATTTCACCGGGCTGACCCAGGTGGTACCATCCTCTGTAGCGACCGTCATTTCCAGAAAGTCTCAGCCCGATGCCGGCCATGGCTCCCACAACCCCCTGGCCGGTTCCGCCGTGTTCTGAAAGGTGAACACCGGTTTTCAGGGACAGGGCATAGGCTGCTTCTTTGGAAAAAATTTTTATTTTGGCATTTTCCCCGAATTCAATCAAACTCTTACGGTCCAGGTCTTCTGTGATTTCTGTAACGCAAAGGCCGGGATCTGATCCTTTTTCCGACCAGGTTTCAAGGAAATCGGCTATCAGTTCAATAATGGGCCTAATAATCCCCTGTTTCAGGGTCAGTTCAAAACACATGGAAGAATTATGGGAAGTATAGGGAATGTCATCGTGGACAAAAAGCTGGTGTCGGCTGATGGCGCTGGTATCGGCCAGTCCTCTTTGCTTCAGTATTCCGCATAATTTTTCCACCAGCCAGCCGGTACCCCTGGTTCCGGGCATATCCGTGTCATCAATGCAAACAAGATAATTCATTAGTACTCCTTCATTTTTTTGCAGGTTATAGAAAAAACCCGCTGAAAAGTCAATCTTAAAGATGAGTGTTTATGGTTGCAAATGGTTATAATTGGTTAATATTAATCATCATTTGTAATTTTGCTTGACAAAATCAACCAAAACACCTAATCAGATGTGATTATTTTGTAACTGTACTGGAATGTGAAAAATGAACATGATTTTAGACCGGGCCTGCCTGTTTCTAAATCGGGAGCTCCATGAAATCCCAGAAATCCGGGAAATTATTGTAAATCCAAATTTTACAGGCGTACCCCTGGAAAATGATGACATGGGCATGGCCATGAACATCCGGCAAGGGTCTTGCAGGGATAATTATTCCATCAAGGAAATTGTAAAGGACAAGACTGTGGCCATTGTCGGATTCGGCGGCAATGTCACCAAGATTTCAAGCCGGGCAGCCAGGGTTTATGTCATGGAACCGGAACGGTTTTTTTCAGAATCAGGACAGGAGCTGTTTATACAGAAAAACAAATCATGAAGAATTTATTTAAAACGGATCTTTTGTTTCAGATTCTCATAATAACAGCCCTGTGTATCCTGTCGAGCCCTTCTGCATGGGCGGATAAACGCACGGAAAAAGACCTGGACAAGGATGGCCGGATAGACCAGGTCTTGATTTATAGTGATGCCGGGGTCATTTTGAGGGCTGAATCCGACAAGGACCAGGACGGGTTTTTTGAAACCCTCCAGGAGTATCAGGAGGGAAAACTTGTCAAAATTGAAAGGGATACGGATAACGACAGAAAAATAGACAGTATTGATTATATTGAAAATGAGAAACGAATCCGACAGGAAAAATTTGACCCCAACGGGAGCCTAATTCAGGTTTCATTTTTTGATGAAGCCGGTCAGGTTACCCAGATGAAAAAAGATACCACCGGGGATAAAAAATTCGATACCCTGTACCTGTTTAAAGCCGGAGCGCTTTCATCATCCACGAAAGATACCAATGGCAACGGCAAACCAAATGTCTTCTGCATTTATAAAAACCAAATGCCCATGGAACAGAAAATAGATGACAATGAAGACGGCGTCATGGATCGCCTTTTTTTCTTTGATGCAGAAGGTGAACTTGAAAAGATTTATAAGGAACCTTTTTCAAAAGAGAAATACAGAGTAACGGTTTTTTTTGAAAAAGGCGAGATCAAATCCCAGGAACGGGATACCAATGAAGATGGAAAAGCCGATGACATCACCCGGTATATCAAAGGGGTTCCCTCTGAAAAGAAAAAAGACAGCAATTTTGACGGTCGGTTTGATGCATTTACCGGGTTTGTCAATAATCTTCCCAAAACCCTGGAAAAAGATACGGATTTTGATGGAAAAATAGATTATTTTGCTGAGTTTGACGACAGGGGAGAGGTTTTAACAATCCGTGAAGACACAAATGGAAATGGAAAAATCGACCGCATCCGGCATTTTCGGTCAGGCAGCCTTTACAGGATTGAGCAGGACGGCAATGATGATGGTTTTTTTGAAACCGTGTCAGTGCTGGAAAATAATAAAATGGTAAAGAATCTCATTGATAAGAATCAGGATGGCAAGGTGGATATGGAGGTTTTTTTCAATTCAAACCAGGAAAAGACGCGCCTGATAAGTGATGCGGATTTTGACGGATATTTTGAAACTACCCAGGTCTATGATAATCCTTTATGGACCGTTATTGTGTCTCTGGATATTGACAGAGATAAATATGTCGATGTCCGGTCCTTTTACAAGGATACGGTTTTAAGACAAAAAGAAATCGATGAAGATTCAGACGGTGTCGTGGATGTTGTGGAAGTTTATAATCAAAAAGGGGAACTTGAAACAGTTGAAGAAAAAAAATCCGGGAAGAATTTCCTGACTTGGTTTTATGGTAATGGCGAAGTCCTTATTCGAGGGGAAGAAGATAGGAACCAGGATGGTAAAACCGAGATCTGGTATTTTTATGAAAACGGAAAATTAAAAACCGTGCAGGAAGATACCAATTTTGATGGAAAGCCGGACCTGTGGGAAGATTATGATGAAATTGAAGCGCTTGTAAAACGGGCAAAGGATCTGGATTTTGACGGAACCCCTGATTTTACAGATGTTGTTGGAAACGCTGAAAAAGACAGTTGATCATGTGGAGAAAATTATGCTGGAATTATTATCAAAAGGCGGGGTTCTGGTTATCCCCATTGTATTTTGTTCGGTCCTGGTCGTTGCAATTTTTTGTGAACGGATGATCCGTTATACCATTAACCGCAGCCGGGGAAAAGATATAGAAATCAAAGTGGCGGAATTGATAAAAGATGGGGATTCTGAAGCTGCGCTGAAGGCTTCCAAACAGAGCGGTTCTCCCATGGGAAGGGTTCTGGAAAAGGCCATAGAAGCAAAAGATCTTGATAATGAGGTGCTTGAATCCGTGATTGTGAATGCAACTGAGAATGAAGTCAGGGATCTGTCTTCATATCTTCAAGCCCTGGCCACCATTGGTAATATCGCCCCCCTCCTGGGTCTTCTGGGAACTATTTTCGGTATGATCAAAGCCTTTATGGTGATTCAGGAAATGGGCGGCAAGGTCAATGCGGCGGTTCTTGCCGGAGGTATCTGGGAAGCCATGCTGACAACGGCGCTGGGGCTTGTTGTGGCCTTGCCTACGATGGTGGCGCACAGCTATCTTCTGTCAAAGGTGGACCAGTATGAGGCAAGGCTTCAAAACGGATCGGTTCTTTTTTTGAAGGCAATTGCCAAAAAGGCGGTATGACATGCTTTCGTTCAAAAGAAACAAAGATCGATACCAGATGCAATCCCCCTTGACTTCATTGATAGATATTGTCTTTCTGCTCCTGATTTATTTTCTTTTGACCACCAATTTCCTGGTGGAAGAGGGCATCACCATCAAACTTCCCGATGCCAGGGCATCCGCACCCCAGATAAGGCAGGAAATCACGGTTACGGTGGATCAAGACGGAAACGCCTATATGGCGGATAAGGAAGTCCCCCTGGACCGGTTATATGCCAGGATTAAGGAAATGATAGGCAATGACAAGGACCGGCTGGTGATTATCAAGGCAGATAAAACAGTGATTCTGAACAAGGCGGTCAGGGTTATGGATATTGCCAAGGCTGCCGGTGCCTCAAGACTCAGCCTGGCAACGGAAAAAGGACTTTAGGTGGGACCCATGACTCAAAAAGCATCCCCTAATTGGCTCCTCCGGGGATTTATTCTTATTTCCCTCGGGGCTCACGTTTTTTTCATTCTCCATGCAACAGGGATCTATCAGAACAAAGCCATGTCCTATATTGAATTGACATTACAGCAGACATCCAGACCCGACATCCGCGTGATCCCGAAACCCAGACTCCGTCAGACCGATCTTCGGGTTTCCGAAGTCATGACAATGAAGGTAAAAGACTTTCAGGCTCCCAAAATACAGGTTGAGGAGATACAAAAACAAGAGGATTTCCGGGATACCCTGGATCTTCCGCAGCTTCCAGAGAAAATGGATATTTCTGAATATTCTGCGTCAGGTTCAAGGGCAGGGGGGCTTGCAAATATAGGGAACGCTCAAGGACAGATTCAGTTTACCAGCGCAAAAGACTATTTTGAAATGCTGAATCTGCGGGTGCAGCGGTTTAAAAAATATCCGGAATCTGCAAAATCCGCGCACATCGAGGGAAGAGTCCATATCGAGTTTGTGCTGTTGAAAGACGGCACCCTGTCAGATATTAAAATCCTTAAAAGTTCCCGTCATAAAAACCTGGATGAGGCAGCCCTTGAAGCCATTAAAAAAGCATCACCATTTCCAAAACCACCTGATTTTCTTTTTAAGGGGCCTGTCACCATGCGGATCAATATCCTTTTTGAGCTTGCCTGACAAAAATGCATTACAAAATCGAGGAGGCTGATGAAAACCGGTAAAATAATCAGACAGGGATTCTTTTCTTTTTCTTTCTTTCTACTGACTGCTTTTCTGGTTTTTATTCCGGTCATTGTGGCAGCAGGAACCGACACCGGGCGGACTGTTACCGACATGACCGGTCGCAGGGTGGTTATTAAAGGCCCGGTGAACAGGATCATTACAACATTTAAACCAGCCAGCCTGTGTGTGCTTTCCCTTGGACTTGCCCAAAAGCTTGTCGGGGTTGACAATTCTTCCAGGCAGGATCGGTTGCAATTGGAGGTGTTTCCTGAGATTTCCAATCTTGAAGGGGTCGGTACAAAAACCACGGGCATTAATTTTGAAACCCTTGTCAACCTGAGACCGGATCTGGTGATTCTCTATTCTCAGAAAGAAGGGCTTTTGCTTGCGGACCGCCTTGACGCAATGAAAATACCTTCCATTGTGATCCTGCCTGAATCATTTGCAAGTATAAAAGAGTCCCTGCGTTTAATTGCCGGGGCAGAAGGGGAGACTAAAAGACTTCCCAATGTTGAGCTGCTGATGGATGAGGTGATTGAGTTTGTTGCAATGCGGCTTTCCGGTATTTCCGAAGAGGATAAAAAAACCGGGTATTTTGCGTCCGCCCTTGGGCTTTTCAGTACTGCGACGGGAAATATGATCGCAAATGAGATTTTTGAAAAGGCAGGCATAAAAAATGTTTCAGCCCATTTGACAGGGTATTTTCAGGAAATTTCACCTGAGCAGCTGGTAAAATGGAATCCCGATATCATGGTGTTGTCCCAGCACCTGAAAAAAGGAGAGGCAGAGCGGGTTTTCAATAAAGCCCTGCAAGAGATCAGCGCCATAAAAAACAAGGCGGTCTATCGGTGTCCGTCCAGCCTGGCACCCTGGGATTTTCCTTCTCCCCTGACGGTTCTCGCTACCTTATGGATCTCTCAGAAGGCTTATCCGGAGAGGTTTTCAGATATTGAGATAAAAGACCGTGCAGACGATTTCCATAAAAAACTGTTTGAAAAAACCATGACACAGATGGGCGGCACCCTGAGCGACGGCATTGAATAAATGAAAGCGACACTGTCATTCTGGAAAATTATTTTTTTGCTTTTTTTTGTCCTGATGCTTGCTTTTATTCTGTCCATTGCATCAGGACGTGTCTCCATAGGGTTTTCAGACATGGTTAGCAGTGTTGCAAACTTTTATCAGAGCCGGGACTCCGCAGATGATTTTATTCCAAAGGAACTGGTGTTTCTGTGGATTCGGCTGCCCAGATGTCTCATGGCTGTTCTCGTGGGGTCAAGCCTTGCCGTGACCGGGGCAGTATATCAGGCCCTGTTCAGGAATCCCCTGGTGTCACCGGATATTCTCGGGGTCTCTGCCGGGTGTACCTTTGGGGCAGCTCTGGGGCTTGTTCTTCCTTTCAATTCTTTTGCACTTGTGCATGTTCTTTCCTTTGGGTTCGGATTGCTTGCCGTTGCCCTGAGCATGGGTCTTGCAAGGGCCATCTACATAAAACCGGTCCTCATCCTGGTTCTGGCCGGTATGGTGGTGATGTCTTTTTTTAATGCCCTGCTCATGGTTGTGAAGTATTTTTCAGATCCCTATGATGAATTGCCCAGCATTATTTACTGGGTCATGGGGAGCCTGAGCCGCATCACCTGGGGCAATGTTCTGGTCATGGCCCCATTTGTCGTATTGGGAATTTTTTTGTTCGTCCTGTTCAGTTTCAGGCTGAATATACTTTCCATGGGGGATATTCAGGCAAAATCCCTGGGAATAAACCCTTCATTTTTCAGGATGATCCTGATCACGGTAAGTTCGTTCATGGTAGCGGTCTCGGTTTCAACCTGCGGTCAGATTTCCTGGATCGGCCTGGTAATCCCTCATCTGGCAAGAAGTTTGGTGGGACCGGAACATGAAAAAATGATTCCTGTATCCGCGCTTCTCGGCGGTATTTTTCTTTTGCTTACCGATTCTCTTGCCAGAAGCATTTCTTCTGCCGAGATTCCTGTGGGGATTATCACTGCTCTTGTCGGAGCCCCGATATTCGGCTGGTTCATGTTCAGGAACAGGAGCAGCGGATGGATCTGATGCTGGAATGCCAAAACCTCGGGTTTAGCTACAGGGATAAAAAAATCTTTGAGAACATATCTTTTCAAGTGGCAAAGGGAAAATTCTGTGCAATCCTTGGCAGGAACGGGTCCGGGAAAACGACCTTGATTCATTGCCTGAATAAAATACTGACCCCCCTGACCGGCCGGATTCTGGTCCAGGGCAGGGATATCAATTCTTTTTCCCAAAATGATATTGCACAGGCCATCAGCCTTTTACCCCAGGAACAGATCGATATCTTTCCTTACCGGGTCATTGATGTAGTCGTCATGGGCCGGGCCCCGTTTTTAAAGATTGCGGCCCGCCCGGATGCAGGAGATTATGAGATGGCTGCCCAGGCGCTCAGGCAGTTAAATGCGCAGGGCCTTTCATACCGGAGTTTTAACCGGATATCCGGTGGAGAGCGGCAGATTGCCCTTCTGGCGCGCTGCCTTACCCAGACAGCGCCCATCATGCTGTTGGATGAACCCACCAACCATCTTGATTTTAATCACCAGTATCATCTTCTATCCTCCATCCGTCATCTTTGCAGGGAAAAAGGAATCAGTGTTGTTGCATCCATGCATGATCCCAATCTGGCCGCAGCGTTTGCCGATGATGTCATCATGATTAAAAACGGACGGGTCATGGACAGGGCAGCAAAGGATGAAGTGATGACTGAAAAAAACATCTCAGCCCTTTACGATATGGACATCAAAAAAATCATGATCAACACAAAGACTTGTTTTTTTCTTCCCCGATAATTCAATATCAATCTGATGGATTTTATTTTGACCTTGAAATCTTCCTTTTCTGGTGCAATATACCAGGGATAGACTAAGGGTTGCATTTATCTCATTCAGGAAAGGGAAAACCACAATGGAGAATTTCAATCATAAAGTGGTGGTTATAACCGGTGCCTCAGAAGGAATCGGCCGTGCGTTAGCACTTAAATTTGCAGAGCAGAAGTCAAAAATTGTTATCTCAGCAAGAAATGAAAACCGGTTAAATGAACTTAAAAGCGAAATTGAATCTTCAGGTGCAAGCGCTTTGGTGGTTCCAGCAGATGTAACAGATCCTGATGCCTGCAAAAATCTTATGGAACGGGCCTTTGAGGAATACGGCCGAATTGATGTTTTAATTACCAATGCCGGCAGGACCATGTGGACTCCTTTTGAAGAGATCAAAGACCTTTCGATTTTTAAACAGCTTATGGATCTGAATTATCTTGGGTGTGTCTATTGCACCTATTATGCCCTTCCTTATCTGAAAAAAACAAAAGGACAAATCGTCGGGGTATCCAGTGTGGCAGGACTTAATGGTGTGCCATCCAGAACAGCGTATTCTGCAAGCAAACATGCGATGTTCGGTTTTTTTGATTCCCTCAGGATCGAATTAAAGGATACCGGAGTTTCAGTCACAATGATTGCTCCGGATTTTGTACTGTCCGAGATGCATAAAAGGGCTCTGGACGGCTTTGGGAATTCTCTAGGGAAAAGTCCGTTGCAGGCATCTAAAATAATGACGGCTGAAGAATGTGCAGCATTGATAATGCCGGCTGTTGAAAAACGGGACAGGCTGCTCATTACGTCGTTAAGAGGGAAATTGGGCCGATGGCTGAAATTAATCTCTCCTTCAACGGTCGATAAAATAGCAGCAAAGGCAATTAAAGAAGCAAAATAAAAAAACATAAATCTTTAGCCTGATAATCAGGGAAAGGAATGAGGTCTTATGACAAAAAAAATCAAATCTGAAAGAGATCTGGAAAAAGAGTATTCGAAAAAGGATTTTGTTGCCAAATTAAGAAGGCTTGCCCATGCAATTGAACAGAATAACAGGTTCAGGATACAGGTCGCAGGGGAAAGGATTTCAGTCCCTCCAAATGCCATTTTTAATATTGAGCATGAAAGAGAAGGAAATAATGAAGAAATTGAATTTCAGTTGAAATGGGTGAAATCTTAAAAATAATGATTTGATGCAGTTCCAACTCCGATCATGACCGCAAACCCGTTTGATCCGTTGTCAAGAACATTCAATGCAGTCCTGGTCATTTTTTCCAGTGTGGGGACACTGGACAGCATGGGGGCCTCCCTCACTTCGGCCCTGCCGGAGTGTTGAACCGTTTTTTACCACACCAAAGACCTTGTCCGGTGTATTTCCGGAAACCAGGGTTTTGAATTCAGCTTTGGCCTGGACAAGCTGCCACGCGTTCACACCGTTATTCAAGTCTTCCCAAGCCCCCTTGCCGCCCACATAATTACAGCTGGGGGCTGGCTGGCGCTGTGGCTGTTCGGGTTGCAGCGGTATGTGGCTTCCAGACCCAGTTCAGAAAAATTGGAAACGGTTTTGCCGCCGTTAAGGCTGATGGATTCCATCTTGCCTTGAGGAGAATACAGGTAGATCTCAGCCAGTGTAGTCTTGCTGTTGTCGCTGACCCGTTTCAGGAGAGTGGTGTCCAGGTAAAATTCATAGTTCAGGGTTTTAAAAAGCACCTTGTTTTTTTGTGACGGCCTTGGAGGCCAGGCGTCCTGCAGGGTCGCAGGCATAGGAGGCGGACTTTTACTTACCGATTGACAAATCGTTTATGAAATTGCATAGTTAAGGCTAAGGATTTATTTTAAAATTCAATAAATTTTAAGGGTTTCCAATACCAGGACAAAACGAAGATCAAGAGGCCCAAAATGCAACATATAGATATCAGCCAGGTTAAACAATATTTGCCGCAAATCTTTGAAAAAGATATTCATGAAGACATTATCATAACAAAACAAGGATTGCCGATTGCTAAAATTATCGGCATATCAAAGCAAAAAAAACAACGGCAATTCGGCTCGGCAAAAGGACTCATTAAAATGTCTGATGATTTTGAAGAACCCTTGGAAGATTTTAAGGAGTATATGTAATGCAGGCCTTGCTGGATACAAAAGCCTTTCTCTGGTTTATTTCCGGTAGCGACCGACTCAGCAGCAAAGCCCGTAATTATATAGCAGATTTTGAAAACGATATAGTCATAAGCGCTGCAAGCCTCTGGGAGATCGCCATAAAAACAAGTCTGGGCAAGCTTGAGCTACTCAGCCCCTTTGATCAGCTCATTCCGTCCCAGCTTGAAAAAAATTCCATTGCCACATTATCCATAGAGCTGACCCATCTCACAAAAACCATTGACCTTGAGTTCCATCACAGGGACCCCTTTGACCGGCTGATTATTGCCCAGGGGATCACAGAAAAAATACCCATCATCACAAGTGATGCCGTATTCGCCAAATATCCGGTTGATATTCTTTGGTAATCAAACAAAATGAGGGAAGTCCGTCCTCTCACGCGTTATTTCGGGAGTTCCTGGATACTGTTTGGGAAGAGCTTAACTTTTACACCTAACATGATCTGCTTTATATTTCCTTTTGCAATCTCGGCACATTAAATATTTTTGTGCTTTTCTATTTGCTGAAAAAATACCATATAATAGTATTACAACTCATTTCAAGACCTGACACCATGACATATGTTGTAAGATACATCTGCTGTTCAGAACCCCTCAGTTTAGCCAGACATATTTAAACTTTTTATTTTTAATATCCCAAAAATAAGCTTTATCACCATCAGCATCATAATGGAAAAAGACAATTGATTCGTTCGCTATTACTATTTCTTCCATTTCCGAGCCTTCTTCTCCACAATCAACAAGGCCTTTCCCACATGCTGTAAGATATTTTCCTGGGGGCAATGTTTTTATCCCATAATACAAAAAATAGCCTTTAATATAACTATCAAAATTTGGATACTCTTTGAATCCATCGATTAAATTTGGATCTGTTGTTGTATCAAAAAGTTTGTGTTGAGAAAAACCTTGTGGGTCATATAAAAACACATATATAGATATCCCTATTTGATTTTTATTTTCTAAAATATATGCAAAATCTAAATGACCATCACCATTAAAATCTCCTTCGCATTGAAGATATAATTTTTTATCCTCTTTTCTCCAATGCTGAAAAAAACTACTATCTTCTAGCGTTTTCCAATCATCTGGAAAAATGATTTTTGTTTCAGCATATAAATTGATAGCCATAAAAACACCCAATATGAAGATAAAAATCAAAATTTTTTTCATTTTTTATATGTCCTTTCCCCTTATAAAACAAAGGCGCTATTTTACAGATTTTCCATTACTATCTCTTAGGCCCTTCCCCCAACCTGTGACATTGTCTTTTCCTGGTGCTGTTTGAAAATGGAAACATCTTTCTTCCTCAATTGCATAGCTATTATTGACATCAAAACAATTTTTATATGCGGCTTCTATTTCCTTTGCAGTTAATGATGAATTATTTTTTTTACCTAAGTCGGCGGCTTTTCCTTTGCCATGTTTACCATCATCTCCGGGCCTAAGACCTGAGGTAACCTCGATGTCCTTTTCTATTTCTTCAGCAATACACTGCATACATTCTTGTGTTTTTTGATCTGGTTTTAAAACTTCTGTTGAATATGTAACGCTATAATTAGGAATTTCTAATGCAATAGAACTAAGGTCGGAAGGCGGATCATATCCCGGAGCCCCCCCACCTCTACATCCTCTCATACTGCCAAACGAATAACCGCCCGGGCCTTCGTCGCCAAGCCCCGGTCCATTATCTCCTCCTGTGTGATGCCCAGTCGGATCAGTATAGATAAGAGGATTATTCAGGCAATATGTATACCGGTTAATACTCTGAGGATTAAACGGATCGGGCACGATCGTATCGGCCATGACAAATTGGCCGAGGTTGGGGTAGTAGTACTGGGCATCATAGTTGTAGAGGCCGGTGCTGGCATCCTGTTCCTGGTCTGTATATTTGTAAGCGCTTTGATTTAAAAGAGCGTTTGTACTTCTATCCGGACCATAGGGCAAATAGTCGCCCCTGTCAATAATGGCTTTAACCTATCAAACATTATTTAACCGATGGCTTTCTGAACGGTGAAGATTATGCTTTATTTCCTGACAAAATTAATAAAAGAGGCTCTCTAACAGTGTTTTTTATAATAAAAACTTGATCGGAATCTATCCCAATATAAACATCTCACCATAGGCAGGCCTTATCTGAAACAGATCTTTTAAGGGAATTTTGAGGATATGGCAGAGGATCACACGGAGCACGCCGGCATGGGTAACAATTAATATTTTTTCTTTTTTCCCGGAAATGCATTTGTTAAAAAAGGGGATAACCCGGTCCGAGAGATCCTGAAAACTTTCACCATCAGGCGGACGATAGGTGGAAAGGCTTCCCCCCCTTTTTTGAAACTCTTCAGGATAATGGGTTTTTATTTCTTCAAAAGTCCTGCCGTCCCATTCTCCCATGTTGATTTCATTTAAGGCGTCGGCATTTACGACAGGCACTCCTCCGGCTATGCGGCGGACGGTCCGGTCACAGCGCTTAAGGCGGCTTGAATAGATGATATCCAAAGGAAATCCTGAAAAGCTTTTCTGCCAGTAGCGGGACTGGCGTTTTCCCTCATCATCAAGATCCGTGTCTGTCATACCGACAAACCGTTTTTCTTCATGACCTTTAATCCGGCCGTGTCTCAGAAGAAAAATCAGGGAATCATCTTGAGAGTATTTCTTTAATGGATTTCCCGGCCGATGATTCAATTCTGGCCTGTATGAGTTGAGTATTTTCATATCTCTTTGAAATGCTGTTCATGGCCCAAGGGGATTTCATGAGGCAGTCTGCAAACCGTTTGTGATAATTTAAGTCAAGCCCATGCCCGTTGCAGATTTTATCTGCAAAATAAACGACTTCAGTTTCGCGGACCTGGGTATGATGACCCAGTTCAATGTCCATGTGCTGGGCAACAATTTCTGCCACTTCGCTGAAGCCGAGGCAATCCAGAATCCTGGCTCCGGATTCGGCATGATTTTTTTCTTTTCTTTTTATATCATGGAGAAGCCCTGCGGCGATTATAAGATCCGAATCTACTTTATCTGAAATGGAATGGGCGATTTTCAAGGCTGTAAAGGACACATCTGCCAGGTGGGATCTGATGGCGGTGTCATCCCCCAATATGTCATTGATAATGGAAAGGCATTCTTCTTTATCCGGAATATGAAGGGATATAAATTTTTTAAGAACTTTTTCATATCCTTTTTTATCATCTGCATCCATTATGGTTCCCCGGTCATGGACGTTTACGGGAATTGTCCGGTTCTCCCATGACAAAAAGAGATCCCTCAGGGTTGATCCACTGGAAAGATTTAAGATATCGCTTTTAAGCCGGGAAGGAATGAGGGGAGGGTGGCCGGGGGTTCTGTCAAAGTTTGGAATGAGGATCTGATCCCGGGTCTCATTGAATTTTTTAATCAAACCGTCAATGGTGGCGGGGCGGATTGCAGGTATATCTACCGGAAGAAGGAAAAAGCCGGTATTCTCAGGCCGGATATTTCTGACTCCTTTTTGAATGGAAGACAGCATCCCGGACTTGAAATCCGGGTTAAAGACCGGCAGAGCCCCGGCATTTCTGACAACTGGATCGAGTTCAATGCGGTTATGACCGGTCACCACGATGATATCCGTGATATGGTTGGCTTTGAACAGATGAATGACCTGCTCGATCATGGTTTTATCCCCAAAGGGCAGCAAAGGTTTAAAATCCTTCATCCTGGAGGAAAAACCGGCGGCGGGAATGACGACTGAAAGGTGTTTTGTTATGATGCTGTTCATTTTTCCTCCGGCTATTTTCCGAAGCTGCAATTTGGGAATCTACATGTGCCGCAACTGGAGCAGAATCCGCCGTGGCCCATGGCAATGATGTCTGTTTTGGTCACGGTTTCGCCGGCCAGAAGTCTTGGCACCACCAGATCAAAAATAGACGCCCGGTGGTACATAACGCATCCGGGCAGCCCGATGACGGGAATATCGTTGATATAGGCCAGCATGAACATGGCTCCGGGAAGAACCGGGGCACCGTAGGAAACAATCTCTCCCCCGGCGGCCTTGATGGCCGCCGGTGTAAGATCATCCGGGTCCACGGACATGCCGCCCGTCATGGCAATCATTTCTGCACCTTCATCCATGAGCGTTCTGATGGCAGACACGGTCATGGGCAGAGCATCGGATACAATTTCTTTTCTCAGGATACGGCTTCCCAGGGCCTCAAATTTTTTTTGAACCACAGGCCCGAACCCGTCCCTGATCCTGCCATGGTAAACTTCCGAGCCGGTTATAACAAGTCCCACAGCCAGTTTTGAAAAGGGGCGGATGTCGATGATGGGAAAGTATTGCCTGCAGATATCCTCGGCTTCAATAATCCGGGTTTCATCAATGAACAAGGGAATGATCCGTGTGCCGGCAAGTTCCTGTCCTTTTTCCACGATCTGACCGGTATGAAGGGTGGCAAAAATCACATCCGGAACTGAATTGAGTTTTTCAAGACCCGGTAAATTGATTTTCAGCAGGCCTTGTTTTGAGGCTTTAAACCCGACTTTTCCCTCTTTGGGGGCAGTGATGGAAATTCCATAACCCAGGGCAGCCTTGGCAATTCTGACGGCTGCTTCATTTTCATGAATTTCACCGTTGAGGCAGACCACATAAATATGCTGCTTTCCTAAATCCAGGAGGGCTCCCACATCAGTTTCAGTGATGATATGGCCTTTTTTAAACCAGGGCCCCTTGAAAAGATCGGGGACAATCCGGGTTATGTCATGGAGCAGGATTTTCCCAACTGCTTCTTTAACCGGTACAGCAGTTACCTGATCTTTTTCATCATATTTCATTCTTCTTCCTTTGCCCTTTGAATGAGACTTTTGATTGTCATCCTCTTGGGGATGGTTTCCTTTATTCCGTTCAATTGAACCATCATGATTCAAATCCTTTTAAATGCTTTGCATTCCGGGTTGGGTTTAAGATCCAGGCATTGAATTCTCATATCCAGGCCACAAATTCTAATCATCCGGTTTTCAAGCGGTTTTCCGATGCCCAGAAGCAGTTTAATGGTTCCCATGGCCTTGGAAGGATGCAGCCGTTCCTGACCAGCGGGGTCGATTTCGGGAAGGATGATCTGGCGGTTATATCTCTGACCGTCCATCCTTGGCATGGTTATTTAATATTATTTTTTCATTATATTCCTGGATTGCGTTGTATACCCGTTCCGGAGTCAGGGGCAGTTCATAAAGCCTGACTCCGGCGGCATCATACACCGCGTTCAGGATAGCCGGTATGGTGGGCATGATGGCCCCTTCGCCGACTTCTTTGGCCCCGTATGGTCCGTTGGGTTCATCGCTTTCCACCACAATGGCTTCAACCTTTGGCATATCCATGGAGGTCACGATTTTATATTCTGCAAGATCATGATTCAGCACCCGGCCCTGATTGTCGAAGATGACTTCTTCATGCATGGCTTCGCCGATTCCCATGGACACGGAACCCTGCATCTGGCCTTCAACCGATGTCAGGTTGATGGCCTTGCCGCAATCATGGGCGTCCGTGATCTTATCAATGGTAACCTGCCCGGTTTCCATGTCCACGGTAACTTCAGCCACCTGGGCGGAACATCCATAAGCCGGAGAGGTTCCGACAGCAGCGCCTTTGAATTTACCGCCCAGGAGACTGGGTTTATATTTTCCGGTTCCCACAATAGAGCCTTTTTCAAGGAAGGCGATCCTGGATGCTTCTTTAAAGGTCAGCTTTTCAGAAGCCGGATTATCATTCCATCCTCTGTGTTCCTTGATATACCGGGTTCTCAATTCTGAGAAATCCGGGGATGTTCCCTTGAATTCAATAAATCCGTTTCGGATATCCATGGTCTCAACAGGTGTTTTAAGTTGCCCGGCAAGGACTTCCAGGACCTGGATTTTTGCATGATAGGCAGCTTCTTTGGTGGCATGACCTGTCATTAAGGTCTGGCGGCTGGAATAGGCACCCAGATCAACGCCCATATCCGTATCACCCGAGGCCAGTCTGATATTTTCCAAGGGAATGCCAAGGGTTTCAGCCGCAATCATGGCAAAGGCTGTGTCCGATCCCTGGCCGATTTCGGCAGATGCGGTATAAACCAGGGCGGTTCCGCCGTCTTCAGTAAGTTTGACAATGACGGTTCCGTGCCAGGTATCAGATCGGTAAATGGGGTAACCCGCGCCGGATACAAAGAACCCGCAGGCCATACCGATCCCTTTTCCCTTGGGCATATTGCCTTTTTTTTTGTCCCAGTCCGATCCTTTCCGGACCGCCTCAATGCATTCCGACATGCCGAATGAACTCATGTTCAGATCGTTGCAGGTGGTGTCTCCGGTTTCCATCATGTTTTTAATTCGAAGCGCCATGGGGTCCATACCGATTTTTTGGGCAATCATGTCCAGCTGCTGTTCAAAGCAGGCCCGGGCAATAACCGCCCCATGGCCCCGCTGGGCACCGCAGGCCGGTTTGTTGTTATATACGCGGTATCCGTCATAGCTCATGTTGTCGAGTTTATATGGTCCGCCCAAAAGGGAACCGGTATAATACACTGTTGCGATTCCAAAACTGGTGTAGGCACCTCCGTCAAGCCAGCATTCATGCTTCAGGGCCATGAGGGTTCCGTCTTTTTTGGCGCCGGTGGTAATGGTATGGGAAAACTGGTGTCTGGCCCGTGCCA
This sequence comes from uncultured Desulfobacula sp., assembly GCA_964619205.1. GTDB lineage: Bacteria > Desulfobacterota > Desulfobacteria > Desulfobacterales > Desulfobacteraceae > Desulfobacula. Next base: position 113,732 of record CAZUDE010000002.1, read on the forward strand.
GCATGAAAACCTGATCCCTGGTATAATTCATTTTCACGGGTTTTTTTGTCTTTTTTGCAAGAAGACAGCAGGCCAGTTCCATGGGGTTGGCCGAGGCCTTGATGCCGAAGCCTGCACCCACATAAGGTTTGATCACCCGGACCTTTCCGATATCCATGCCCAGCACCATGGCCACGGTACGCTGGACATAGTGGGGAACCTGGGTGGAGCTGGTCAGGGTCAATACGCCCAGATTATCAAATTCGGCAATACACCCCTGCATCTCTATAAATGCCCCGTCCTGGCGTTTGTTCTTCATTTTGGTGGTGATAACGATGTCGCTGTTTTTCAGGCCTTCTTCCACATTCCCGAATTCCTGGTGAACTTCGGCACACAGGTTTTTCAAAGACCCTTCATGGAGTTGGGGAGCATCTTCTTTCATGGCGTCTTCAATGGTAAAAACAGCCGGAAGAATTTCATATTCCACTTTTATCAGTTCTACAGCGGCAAGAGCGATATCTATCGATTCAGCTGCCACGGCTGCAATTTCATCTCCGACATAGCGGACTTTTTCCAAGGCAAAAACGGTTTCATCATACCGGGCCGGGCTGACACCATATTTAATGCTGCCTGCATCCTTTGAGGTAATAACGGCTTTAACTCCTTTGAGTTTTTCAGCCGCCGACGTATCAATGGAAATGATTCTTGCGTGGGCATGGGGACTTTGCAGCAAGGCACCGTATAACATGCCAGGTCGCGAAATATCATCTACAAATACAGCTCTTCCGGTTGCCTTGTCCGGCGTATCAATGCGGTTTGCCCGAGTGCTGATAATATCAAATTTTTTCATGGATCCTCCTTGGGGTGATCGCTCTGTTATGATCTTAGGGATTCGATGGCTTCAAAAATTTTTGTATATCCTGTACACCGGCAAAGGTTTCCGGAAATACCTTCCCGTATTTCCTGTTCTGAGGGTTTCGGGTTTTTATCCAGAAGGCTTTTGGTGGACATGATCATTCCGGGTGTGCAAAATCCGCATTGAATAGCCCCTTTTTCAACAAAGGCGTTTTGAATCGGATGAATTCCTTTATCCGTGCTCAATCCTTCAACGGTCTCAATTTTTGATCCATTGGCCTGGACTGCAAGGACAAGACAGGAATTGACCGGGTCTCCATCCATAATTACAGTACAGGCACCGCAGTCGCCGGTGTCGCAGCCTTTTTTGGTGCCAGTCAGCTTGAGGTCATAGCGCAGCAGATCCGCAAGGGTTTTATTGGACTCAACGGCAATCTCACAGGCCAGTTGATTGACGGTCAGAGTGATTATTTTTTTCATTTATGTCTCCTGTTCTATATCATGCATTTTGCGGCCAGTTCAAATGCGGCTGCAAGGGTTCGTTTGGTCAGAACTCCAACCATGGCACGTCTATAAGCGGCGCTGCCCCTGAAATCATCAATGGGTTTGCAATCTTCAAATCTCGCAATTTCACCGGCTTCATAAAATGTTGGGTCTTCTGCGACTCTGTCCTTGAGAAGCGCTTCTGCTTTTAACGACCGGATAGGGGTGGCCGCAACAGAACCAAGGGCAATCCTGGCACAAAGTATTTTTTTTGTTTTTGGTTCAACTTCAAGAAAGGAAGCCACATTCACCACATTAATCTCGGAAGATTTTCGTTTTCCTAGCTGTATATAATGCGCTCCGCTTCGGGTCGGCGGTATAGGAAGCCTGAAACCCGTGATAATTTCATCCGCCTTGATATCTGTCCTTCCCGGACCTTTAAAAAAATTTTCTATGGGAACCTCCCGCTTTCCTCCCAGACTTTCCAGCAGAACAACTGCTTTATAAATTAAAAGGGCAGGAAGGGAATCACCGGCCGGGCTTGCATTGCAAACATTCCCGCCAATGGTGGCCCGGTTTCGGATCAAATGGGTACCGATGTTATCAACCCCGGATTTCAGGGCAGAAAATTTTTCACTGATGAGGGGTGTTCCTGTAATTTTTGCCATGGTTGCACAGGCCCCAATTTCCACGGACACCTTTAGATTCCTGATCTGAGCCAGAGGTTCAATTCTCTGGAGGCTGATAATATGGTCTGTGGTGATAATCTTTTTTTTCAGATGAACCAGAAGATCTGTCCCTCCTGCCAGAAGCCTTGCAGAAGGACCCATTTTTTTTTTAAGCTCCAACGCCTTTTTAATGGTTACGGGTTCATGAAATTCAAACTTAGGTAAAAGCATAACATGTCCTCTCTAATTTTTGATAAATGCTCCTCACACAAAATTTTAAAACTTTGCTATCATTGAAAAGTCGTTATGTCAACACAAACATAACGATAAGGGATATATTTTTTATTTTAAAAACTCATATTATGAATTCGAATAAACAGATGACAGAAAAAAAAATCTGGGATACTATTGAAACCGCCATGGAGAATCCAAATATAATAGTCCGCATGAGGATCTGGATTGAATCTGAAACCGGGGAAACATTATATGGTGAAGGTCAGATCTGTATCCTGGAGGCCATTGAAAAAGAAGGCTCCATTAATGCCGCCGCAAAATCCATGGGAATGGGATACAGGTCCATGTGGGGCAGGCTTAAAAAACTCGAAAAAAGAATCGGGACACCTCTTTTAATCCGCAGGAAAGGGGGAGCCTTCGGCGGAGAAACCATTCTCACAATAGAGGCAAAAAGAATGATTGAAAAATTCAGACAGCTTCAGCAGAATCTCAACACATCAGCAGAAAAAATTCACAACATGATTTATTTGTAGCACGGTTATTGCTCTTTTCAGTTCAGAAAGAAACAAACTGAACACAGGAAGGGGGGCAAAAGCCATGAATAATGCAAATCGGACCATCCTGAGAATGCTTGGGATTCTTTTCGTTTCACTCTTTCACACATCATTGTCATATGCCGGTGATTTTAAAGATGCAGCAGACAAAGATCTTTTTATGCCTGTCACGGTTTTGACGGTTCCCGCCAAAACTCCCTCCGAATGGATACCCTTCTCAGGTCAATCCCTTTATCGCGGGAACAATAATTTTTTTCTTGTCCATTTCCCGGCTATCAGTTCTCAGCAGTCATCTAAAAAAGGCTTTTCACATAATATCGGAAAAGCCATGGACCTGGCATCAGACTTTTTTTTCACATATTTCTCGGTCCACGACTATTCTGTCGATGATTCCGGAGCAGAGAGTCTATTGAAAAATAAAATCCGCACATTTAAGGATGAACCTAGGAATTTTCAATTGAATCTGGGTTTTGATATCGGTTATCATACTGCTGATAATCTGAGCATAGATGCCATAAGGGTTGAGTCTTTCTTTCATCATACCTTTGTCACTACAATTTATCATTACGGGAAAAAAGAAATCGAACTTGGTCTGAGCAATGTCATGATCAATAATCTTCTTTTGGATGGAATGAGGCTTGAAATCCAGACAAATCCTTATGCTAATTCCGGGGCCGTTCTTTTAACAATGACCATGTAAATTTTTTTGAATCAGAATTAAATGATAAAAAAAATTAAAAATATGTTGCTTTTTTTCATCAAATGTGAATAAGATCGAAACAATAAAATCAAAAACAACCAAAGGATGGAAAGGTGTTGAATAAAATTGATGAATTTTTAAAGCGGGTTCTTGAGGCCACAGGTGTCGACTCCCAGTCCGAGCTTGCAAAAGAGCTTGAGATCAATCGGTCTGGAATCACCCATGCACGGAACAACAATAAGATACCTGACAAATGGATTGTTAAGCTATATCGGAAATATGGGCTTAATCCAAAATGGGTTGAAACCGGGATCGGTGATATGTTTGTTCATTCGGCTTCAGACCGGGAACCTGCATTCAGGCACATTCCCAAAGTAGCAGCGAGGCTCTCGGCCGGAACAGGGTCCTTTGAGTGTGAGGAGACGGTTAAGGAGTATCTGCCCTTTCAAACAAGCTGGCTTGCCCGCAAGGGATCAGCTGATAATATGGTGGCCATGGAGGTTTTCGGGCAGAGCATGGAACCGGTTATCAGAGAAGGGGATACAGTATTGATTGATCAGTCCCAGATAAATATTATTGCCGGAGCCATCTATGCAGTGGGAGTGGAAGATACAATCCTGATCAAAAGACTGGAAAAACATCCCAATAAACTCGTACTCTGTAGCGATAACAAGGATTATGAGCCTATTTTTCTTGAAAGGGAAGATACAAAAAAGGTAAGGATCATCGGCAAGGTGATCTGGAGCTGCCGGGAATACAGGTAGTTTTTTTTATTCAATATGTTTAGTTTTTTCAACAAAAGATGAAAATTTTTTATAAAAAGGAGCATGTAATGCAACAAGTAAAAACAGACAGGCGTGAAAAAATAATGCTGGGAATTAAAGGTTTTTTCTGGGTGGCGGGGTTGCTTATTTCAGGCTGCGATAGCGATTTCATGCCCTGGGTGAATGGAATTGGTCTTCTTTTGTTTGCCTCTACTAGTCTTCTTTTGGGAAAACAGTCTTTGTCTTCTGCAATACCCGCCAGGACATCTGCACGCCCTTGTGGTTGCAATAAGTCCGGGGAAAAACAAAAACAACAGTACTCCATGTTTGCTCCGGCTACAGGCCTTTGATGCCGACCGCCTGTTTGACAACGGTCAAGAGCATTTTAAACCGGGTGGAAGCAGTGACTGAATGGGGTACATTGGCAGGCATGACAACAGTCTGCCCTTTAGTTGCCTTGATTTTTTCACCATTGATATTGATCAGTGCTTCACCGTCCAGAACAAGGACCATGGCATCTCCCGGAGATGTATGGGCACTGATCTCCTCATCCTTGTCAAAGGCAAAAAGGGTGATATTCACATGGGGTTTTGCACAAAGGGTCCGGCTTACTACCCGGCCTTCCTCATAGTCCACCAGTTCTATGATATCCACAGGCACGGAAAAGGGGATGTTTTTAATCAGCAGGTCTTTTTTTTCTTCCATGGTTTTCTCCTTAAAAATCTTTGTTAAAATTCAATTGTTTTGCACCAATAAATGATGTAATGTCAAGTATCATTTAAATTGCTTAATTTCAAACATTGTAAACTTTTATCGGATTGACTGTCGCCTTCACAGACTTTTTTTTCTGTGTCAGGTCTTATTACCTATATTTTTTTTGTATTATTTACCGGAGCTATTAAAGACAAGAAGAGTAAGAGTTACAGGATTTTTTTAAAACGGGGGAAAGCCATGAGCATTAAAAAGCAGTATTTAAAAACCGGGCCGATCTGCAAGGTAACCTTCCGGCTTACAAAGGAGGAGGCGTGTGATGCAAAACGTGTTTTTCTGGTTGGGGAATTCAATAACTGGAATGAAGCCGATACTCCCATGAAAGCACTAAAGAAGGGAGGTTTTACACTTACCCTTGACCTTGACACGGGTAGAGAATACCAGTTTAGATATTTTTTTGACCGTCTTTTCTGGGGCAATGATCCAGAGGCAGACAGATATGAATACTCCTCGTTTGGAAATTGTCAAAATTCCATTGTGAGTCTATAATCATCAGCAAAGGGGAAAATTATGATCAGTTATAAGGACATCGGGCTTGTCAACACCCGTGACATGCTCAAAAAGGCTGCAACGGGCGGCTATGCAGTTCCGGCTTATAATTTTAATAATATGGAACAACTTCAGGCCATTATCCAGGCCTGTGTGGAAACAAAATCACCCGTGATTCTGCAGGTTTCTTCCGGCGCAAGGAAATATGCAAACCAGACCCTTCTCCGCTATATGGCCCAGGGGGCAGTTGCCTACGCAAAAGAACTCGGTTATGAAATCCCCATTGCACTTCATCTGGATCACGGCGACACCTTTGACCTGTGCAGGAACTGTATTGAAATGGGATTTTCTTCGGTCATGATCGACGGATCCCATCATTCCTATGAACATAATATTGAACTGACAGCCAAAGTTGTTGAGTTTGCACATCAGCACGATGTAACGGTAGAAGGGGAGCTTGGTGTTCTCGCAGGGGTTGAAGACGAGGTCAGCTCTGAAACCTCCAGCTATACAAACCCTGCCGAAGTGGAGGACTTTGTAAAACGGACAAAAGTTGATTCCCTGGCCATATCCATCGGCACCTCCCATGGGGCTAATAAATTTACCCCGCAACAGTGCAAAAAAAACGAAAAAGGGGTTTTGGTTCCGCCGCCGCTGAGATTTGATATTCTGAAAGAGGTTGAAAAACGCCTGAAGGGATTTCCCATTGTCCTTCACGGCTCTTCTTCCGTTCCTGAGGAAGAGGTGAGAACCATTAATCAGTATGGAGGAAAACTTGAAAACGCCGTAGGTATACCGGAACAACAGTTAAGAGAGGCTGCCGCTCTTTCCGTGAGCAAAATAAATATTGATTCCGACGGCAGGCTTGCCATGACCGCCGCCATCCGGAAAGTTTTTTTTGAATCTCCGGGCGAATTTGATCCCAGAAAATATCTGGGACCTGCCAGGGATAGCCTGAAAAAGCTTTATATTAACAAAATCAATCATGTTCTGGGTTCTGCAGGCAAGGCATAACCATATACTTTCCAGGGGGCTTTATGTTAGATCAAAATCATATTTCTGGTGAAAGCAATCAAGGTTCAGACTCTGAAATCGACAGCCTGAAACAGGAAATTTTTTATAATATCCGGTTTAATCTTGGGCTTGATCCTGAAGAAATGAACCGATACAGCTGTTTTATGGGTCTTGCCTACAGCCTGAAAAACCGGTTGATCAACCACTGGATAAAAACTCAGAAAGCGTGCAGGGACAATCTGTCAAAGCGGATTTTTTATCTTTCCCTTGAATTTTTACCCGGGCGGTTTCTAAAAAATTATATTGTTTCCCTGGATCTGGAGGAGGTTACCCGTCAAGCGCTTTCAGACCTTGGATTTGACCTTGACTCCATTGAAGAAGAGGAATGGGATGCCGGGCTCGGGAATGGCGGGCTTGGCCGTCTTGCCTCCTGCTATATGGATTCCATCGCACGACTCAGGCTTCCGGGGTATGGGTATGGAATTCGTTATGATTTCGGCATTTTTTATCAAGTGTTAAAAGACGGGTATCAGCAGGAAAAAAGTGATAACTGGATGCGCCGGGGAAACCCCTGGGAAATCATGCGGTTTGAAAATATTTATAAGGTCGGGTTTTACGGACGTTCCGAATCATACACGGATATCCTGGGAAACCAGAGGTTTCGTCTGATCGATACCCAGGATGTAATGGCACTGGCATGCGACATGATGGTGCCTGGCGTTGGTGATGAATTTGTAACCAATATGCGCCTCTGGACGGCCACGTCCAGCCGGGAATTTGATCTTGATTTTTTTAACAGGGGCGATTATATCCGGGCGGCGGAAGACAAGGTATTGAGCGAGTCTATTTCCAAGGTTCTTTATCCCAGTGATGAAAGTGAAAAGGGCAAGGAATTAAGGCTTAAACAGCAGTATTTTTTTGTGTCGGCAACACTTCAGGATATTGTTTTCCAGTACAGGAAAGAATACCAGACCTTTGATACGTTTTCCGACTGGGCCGCCATCCAGCTGAATGACACCCATCCGACCATTGCCATACCCGAACTCATGCGTCTTTTAATGGATGAGTATGGTCTTTCCTGGTATGAATCCTGGACCGTCTGCGGAAAAACCTTTGCCTATACCAATCACACTGTTTTGCCCGAAGCACTTGAAACATGGTCAGTGTCATTATTAAGCAGGCTTTTGCCCAGACATATGGAAATCATTTATGAAATCAACCGGCGATTTCTTGAGGATCTTAAAAAAAACCACCCCGATGACCCTGACCTTTTTGGAAGACTGTCCATTATCCAGGAAGGCCATGAAAAGAAGATAAGGATGGCGCATCTGGCCATTATCGGCAGTCATTCGGTCAATGGGGTGGCTGCCCTGCATTCTCATATCCTGAAAACGAGTTTATTCAAAGAGTTTAACCGGGTTTATCCCGGAAAACTCAGAAATGTTACCAACGGGATTACCCCAAGGCGATGGCTTCACCAGGCAAACCCGGATCTTTCAGGCCTTATTACCTCTGTTATAGGCCCTGAGTGGATATCGGATCTCTCTTTTCTGAAGAATCTCATTCCCTATGCAGACGATCCTTTATTCCAGTCAAAATGGCAGAAAGTGAAATTTGAAAATAAGAAAAGGCTTGCCCGGTATACCTTGAGAAAGACGGGGAAGGGCGTCAACCCAAATACCCTGTTTGACATCCATGCCAAACGGATGCATGAGTACAAACGCCAGCTTCTTAATATTCTCCATGTGATATATCTTTATAACAAAATCAGGGAAAACGAGGACAGTGTGGACATCAGCCGCAGCTTTTTCTTTGCCGGCAAGGCAGCCCCTGCCTATGTGCAGGCAAAACTGATCATCAAGCTCATCACATCCGTATCAGAAGCCATTCATAAAGACCCGCAGGTCAGAGAAAAGCTCAGCGTTATCTTTCTGCCAAATTACTGTATATCCCAGGCGGAAAAGCTCATTCCGGCTGCTGATGTTTCTGAACAGATTTCCACAGCCGGCTTAGAGGCTTCCGGCACGGGCAATATGAAATTTGCCCTGAACGGGGCACTGACCATAGGCACTCTGGATGGTGCAAATGTAGAAATCATGGAAGAAGTGGGAGAGGATAATATTTTTATTTTCGGTCTGAAGTCGGATGAGGTTGTCAAAAAAAAACAGGAAGGGTATAACCCGAGACACTATTATGAGGGGAACAAAGACATTAAAAAAATTATTGATATGATCGATTCAGGATATTTTTCTCCTGGGAATCCAGGGTTATTCAAACCCATTGTTCATTCCCTCCTGGATGGAGGGGACTATTATCTGGTTCTTGCGGATTTTGAAAACTATGCCGTGACCCAGGATGAGGTTGCCAAAGCTTACAGAGACCAGGGCCTGTGGACACGGATGTCGATTTTGAATACTGCCAACATGGGTAAATTTTCCAGTGACCGTGCGGTTCAGGAATATGCAACCGGTATCTGGGGAGCCACACCGCTTCCTTAAACAACCCGAATATTAGCGGAGGATGAATGAACAGCGAAATGGGTGACAGCCGGCATAACCCGGTGACTTTTGCAAGACTTCCCATATTTGATATTAAAAAGAATCTTTGGGGATATGAATTGATTTACATGTCTGCCGGCCAAGCTAAAGTCATCTGCCCGGAAACAGGCGATGGACTCACGGCAGATTTGATGAGCGGAACCTCTCTTGCCCTGGATCAGATCATGGACAAAGAAAAAAAGATCATGATCGGCTTTTCCAGAAAAAATATCATAAAAAACATTCCCTATGCCCTTCCGCCCGGGCGTACGGTTATCAAACTGTCAAGTCCGGAAGAACTGCCGGATTCTTTTATTGCAATGCTCTCAAAATTGAAAAAGGACGGCTATCAGGTAACGGTTCCCTGGATAAAAAATCACAAACCCTGCAAAGCTGTTTATGATCTTGCCGATATGATCTGTGTGGATATTTCATCCATGGTATTGCCGGACCTCATGGATATCTGTCTTAATGCCGCCCCCTACAAGACCGTAATCCTTGCCGATCAGGTCAATGATCAGGCCGGTTTTGATATCTGCGGCAAGGCCGGGGTCTCCTTATTCAAAGGATCTTTTTTTAAGAAACAGGAAGATGTATCAGTCAAAAAAGTATTATCCGGAACAATTTCCAGGTTTGAGCTGATGAAAGCCATTGAAAAAACAGACCCTGATTTTTCCGAGCTGGCTGCTGCCATCCAAGCAGATGTAACCATCAGTTTCAGGCTGCTTGCCTATCTGAACTCGGCTTCCTTTGGGTTTAGAAGAAAAATTGATTCCATCAAGGATGCCATTACCATGCTGGGCTGGCATAATCTTAAAAACTGGCTCAGGGTTGTCCTCTTATCTGAAGTATCTGAAAATAGGAATGCCTCTGAATTGGTTTTTCTATCCGCCCAAAGGGGAAAATTTCTTGAACAGGTAGGGCGGTTCCATGATTTTTGGGGTTTTGAGCCGGACTCGCTTTTTCTTTTGGGGATGTTCTCACTTCTGGATGCCTTGTTGAACCAGCCCATGGCCGAGATATTAAGATATCTTCCCCTTGCCGACAAACTCAAAGGGGCTCTTTTGATGCAGGAAAACAATGAATATGTCCCGCTTCTGAAATTGGCCCGTTATCTTGAGGAAGCCGCGTTTGAGCAGACGGAGGCCATGATCGGTCAGCTTGGACTGGATACGGTTAAAGTTAAAGAGGCCCATTGCAATGCCCTTGAATGGGCCAACAAGCTGAGCGAAATGCAGTTGAAAAGATAATGTTTCACCGGATCACGGATATGAAAAACCTCATTGGAACGGATAAGCGACGGTAGAAAAATTGACCCCTGATAAAGTGATGAGCGGATGGTTTTCCGAGATCTCAGACATATGGCCCGGCATTGCGCTTTCCATTGAGATAGAAAAAATTCTTTTTTCCCAGAAAAGCATTTTTCAACAGATAGATCTTTTTGAAACCAAGTATCATGGAAGGATGCTGGTCCTGGACGGGATTATCCAGCTTACGGATTTTGATGAGTTTGCTTACCAGGAAATGCTGGTTCATATCCCCATGGTTGCCCATCCTTTTCCTGAAAAAGTTCTTGTGATCGGAGGAGGGGACGGAGGTGTTCTAAGGGAGGTTGCAAAACATGACACGGTTTTATCCATTGATATCTGTGAAATTGATGAAAAGGTAATCCAGGTTTCAAAGAATTTTTTACCCGGCATGAGCATTGGGTTTGATGACCCAAGAGTCAGTATCCATATTGCAGACGGCAGTGAATTTGTTCAGCACCATCCGGCAACCTATGATGTTATTATTGTCGATTCCTCAGACCCTGTGGGCCCGGGAGAGATTCTGTTTGAAAAAAAATTTTATGACCACAGCAGAGGGGCGCTTAAAAAAAACGGAATTCTATCGGTTCAGGCGGAATCATTTTTTCTTCATCCGGACAAAGTGAAAAAAATTGTCAGAAATATAAAAGATCTGTTTTTGTATCACGGATATGCCTATTCCCTTATCCCCACCTTCACGGGCGGGCATGTCGGCATCTGTATCGGTTCTGACGGATATGATCCTGCGCGGCCGTCAAGACCAATTTCAAAAAAACTCCAGACCGGCCTGAGATATTACACCCCTGAGATTCATGAAGCTGCTTTTGTATTGCCGAGGTTTGCGGAAAAATTGATCAAAGAGGCATAGGCTTTCTTGCGGCAGGCTTTAGTTTTCAGGGCTGCTGCTGGGTAATGCAGTGAATATTGCCGCCACCCAGAAGAATTTCCCTTGCCTTGACAGGGATTATTTTTCTCTCCGGGAAAACAGATTTCACAAGCGCAACAGCCGCATCATCATGGGGATCATCAAAAACAGGCATGATGATACCGTTATTGGCAATATAAAAATTGACATAGGAAGCAGCCAGCCGGCTTCCTTTTTCTCTTCGCATGCCATGGCTGATTTTTACTATGCTTTTGCTTTCTTGTTCAGACATGTAAAGAGGGCCCGGCTGGTGAAGCTTATAAACGATAATCGGTCTTCCCTTTGCATCCCGTGCCTTGGATAGCCGTTTCAGGGCATCCTGAGAAATTTCGTGCTGGGGGTCCAAAGGGTCATCTGTCCAGTGAAGCAGAACCTCTCCCGGTTTTGAAAAACAGCAGATATTATCCACATGGCCGTCGGTTTCATCAGCAACCACACCCTGACCCAGCCAGATAACGGCGGTCACCCCCAGATACTGCTTCAGGATGGACTCAATCATTTCCTTTGACAGGGAGGGGTTCCGGTTGGGGTTTAAAAGGCATTGCTCTGTAGTCAGCAGTGTGCCCTCCCCATCGGAATGGATGGCCCCGCCTTCAAGAATGATGGGGGCCTTGTAACCGCTGACATGACTGCTTTCCATGACGGACCGGGCGATTTTTTCGTCTTTGTTCCAGGGGAAATATAAGCCGCCGCTCAAACCGCCCCAGGCATTAAATCCCCAGTCAATACCCCGAACTTCTCCCAGGTGGTTCTTGAGAAATGTGGGCCCCACATCTCTCATCCAGGCATCATCGGATTCCATCTCAACAAGGGTAATGTTTGGATTTAAAGACAGAAATTTTGCTGCATTTTCAAACTCTTTTTTTGAAACACCCATAAAAACAGGTTCAAAAAGAGAAACAGCATTGGCAACTGCCAAAAAGGCTTTTTGGGCAGGCACTGCATCAAGCCGCCAGTTGTCTTTACGTTCCGGCCAGAGCATCCAGCACCGGGAATGGGTTTCAAATTCACCCGGCATGAAAAATCCGTCTTCACAGGGGAGGGTGTCAAATAATCGAATCATGACCAGGGGTCGCTTTTTTATTTCTTATTAAAGCAGACCTGCCGGTGTTCTCCATTTGGCCGGCCTGCTCTTGATATTCTTTTTAATGGGATTTCACCCTTGTCCAGGCCTGGTCGACCACCTTGTTGTTTTTTCCCAGGTCTTTTACAAAATGAAGGGTTTTAATAATTTCAGGTGTAGGCCAGATGCCGGGGTTCTGTAAATCTTCCTTGTTCAGGAACGGGATGGCGGCATCATTGGGGGTGGCATACTGGTTATAATTGGAAAGGGCTGCACCGACTTCAGGCTCAAGCACCCAGTTGATCCATTTGTGGGCTGCCTCCGGGTTGGGTGCCTTGGCCGGTATGCACATGGAATCAATCCAGATTTCGCTGCCTTCTTTTGGAACGATAAACCCGAATTTGTCAGATTCCTTGGAAACCGTCTGGATGGAATCTCCATTATAGACAATGGCAGCATCTGCAACACCTGAGATGACGTCGTTCTTGCCGCCGACCCCGCCTTTGAATCCAAGGCATTCTTTCCGTTTTTTGGTTTCAATGAGAAGATCCGAAGCAGCTTTCAATTCTTTGGGATTGATTGAATTATAATCATATCCAAGATAGGAAAGGGCAATTCCCATCATTTCCCGGACCGAATCGATGAGGTAAAATGACCCGGGTTTCTTTTTGGGATCAAAGATGATATCCCAGGAAACCACATCACTGTCCTTTAATTTTGCCTTGTTATACATCAGACCCACGGTGCCCCATTGCCACCCCACTGAATATTTATTGCCCGGATCAAAGGAGGCTGTAGAAAATTTGCGGCCAAGATTTTTAAGGTTTGGAATCTTGGAATGATCCAGGGGAACAATGAGTTTAAGATTAATCAGGCTTGGGATGATGAAGTCGGTCGGGATAATTATATCATACTGGCCAAGCCCGCCTGCCTGAAGCTTTGCCATCATTTCCTCATTGGATTCATACATGTCGAGCTTCACTTTAATCCCGGTGGCTTTTTCAAAATCCTTGGGCATGTTTTCTTCATCCATATATTCCGACCAGGTGAAGATTTTTAATTCTCCATTGCCGCAAAAGGCCGGTCCTGAAAATAAAATCAGAACCAAAAGAAGTGCCGGAACGATTAATAATGATTTTTTCATTTTTTCTCTCCTGAATTCGGGTTATTCATACCTGATTTTTCATTGTTTTTTTATTCACTTTTCTTGTTATTCGTTCCATACAGATGACCAGGATGATGGTCACCATCAGGACAAGGGTTGACAGCGCGTGAATCTGAGGAGTGACAACCCTTCTGACCGCTGCATAAATATAAAGCGGAAGGGTTATTGAATCCGGGCCTGCCGTAAAAAAGCTGATGACAAAATCATCCAGAGACAGGGTAAAGGCCAGCATGGCCCCTGCTACAATACCCGGCATGAGCAGGGGCAGGGTTATTTTCATGAGCATATAGGTTGTATCGGCATACAGGTCCCTTGCCGCTTCTTCAATTTCTTTGCCGATACCGGCGAGCCTGCTTCGGACAACAAGGGCCACAAAGGCCGTCTGAAAGGTGATGTGAGCAATAATCATATTCAAAAGACCGGGATCAAATACAGATGTAAGGGTTCTTAAAAAACCAAAGGCAACCACCATGGCAGCGGCAAAAATAATGTCCGGTATGATGACCGGCAGATGCATGACCAGATCAAGGGCTGTATTCATTTTCCGGGGCCAGGGAAATCGGTCCATGCCGATGGCCAGGATTGTCCCGAGGATGGTCGATACAAGGGTTGACACAAGAGCCAGGACAAGGGTGTTTGAGGCTGCCTGAAGAATGAGTTCATTCTGGAAGAGCTTGATATACCAGTCCAGGGTGAATCCTTTCCATATGAGCCCGTATTTTGAATTGTTTACTGAAAAAAAAGCAACTGCCATCAGGGGAAGGTATAAAAAAGCGATGGTGCAAAGGGCTGAAATGCTGAGAAGCAGATTTATTTTTCTCATATGAGCTCAATCCCCTTGTTTTTTCTTTTATACAAATAAAGACTGAACATGGTCAATATCATCAGCCCCATGCTGATGGCGGCGCCGAATGCATAATCCCTGCTGGACCCGAACTGCTGCTGGATCAGGTTTCCTATCAGCATATATTTGGCCCCCCCCAGAAGGTCGGGGACAACAAACATGCCCATGGCCGGCACCATGGTCAGGATAATCCCGACGGACAACCCCGGAAGGGTCTGGGGCAGGATGGCGTGCATAAAAATTCTGAAATTGGATGCATAGAGATCCTGGGCTGCCTCCACCAGGGTCCAGTCCAGGCGCTCGACACTGGAAAAAAGTGGCAGGGCCACAAAGGGGAGAAACATGGATATCATTCCCAGATAAACGGCAAGGGCGCTGGGGTAAAGGGGCATCCCCGGCGGAACCAGTTTGAGTAAAGCCGCCAGTTTTGCAAAGGGAAGCTCCGGGGCCAGGATCAGAAACCAGGCATAGGCGCGGATGACCATATTGGTCCAGAAGGGGATGATCACTACAGTGAGCCACAGATACCTTGTTCTTGGCGGTTTTCTTGCGATATAAAAACAGAGCGGATAGGAAAGCAAAACAGACAGGCCCGTGGTGACCAGTGCAACCCATATGGAGCGCAAAAGAATATACACATAATCAAGGGTCCAGCCGAATATGCCGTACCCGATAAGACGGGTATAATTTTCAAAACTGAACTCCCAGACAAGGTCGCCATAGGTTCCCCTGCCGGCAAAACTGACCAGAATCAGGATCAGGCCGGGCAGAACCAGAAAAAGAACCAGCCACAGCATTCCGGGTGTCAGGAAAAAAAGACCTCTTTTAAACAGGTTCCTCCCGGTAATGAGTTCCCCATACCAGATAATAAGCTTATTCATTGAGCACCGCTATTTCTTTGGGTGCAAGATCGAGCCACAGCTCATCTCCGATTTTTATGGGGCTGTAGGTACTGGTTCTGAGGCGGATGGGGCCCGGGACCAGTGAAATATCAAGGTTGGTGCCCCGGTAGATGATTTCCGTGACGGTTGCGCGAAGACCGTTCTTCAAAGGCTTTGTATCTGAAATCCTGATCCATTCAGGCCGTATGGCAATGAATCCTTTTTCCCAGGTCGGGGGTTTTTCCAGCTCAAATATGCCGATCTGCGTATGAAACAGTCCGTCTTTGTATCTGCCTTCAATGAGATTGGCACTCCCCAGAAATTCCGCCACAAACCTGTTTTTGGGAAAATCATAAACTTCAGCAGGGGTTCCATACTGGATGATCTGCCCGTCCTTCATAACGGCAATTCTGTCGGATACAATCAATGCCTCGTCCTGGTCATGGGTGACAAGGATAAAGGTCTGGTCCAGTTTCTGCTGGAGCCTTCTCAGTTCAATCTGGACCTGGGCTCTGAGTTTTGCATCAAGAGCCGACATGGGTTCATCCAGCAGCAATACCTTGGGTTCGTTGACAAGGGCCCTTGCCAGGGCAACCCGCTGGCTTTGCCCTCCTGAAAGCTGATGGGGGAACCGTTTCATCTTTTCACCCAGTTCAAGCATTTCCAGTGTGTCTTTTACCCTTTGAGTCACCTCGGCGCCGGGAATCTTTCTTGAACGAAGTCCAAAAGCGACATTGTCAAAAATATTCAGATGCGGGAACAGGGCATAATTTTGAAAAACCGTATTGATCTGTCGTTTTATGGCCGGCAGCCCGGTAATGTCTTCTCCATCCAGAATAATCCGGCCGGAATCCTGGAGTTCCAGCCCGGCAATCATGCGAAGCAAGGTTGTTTTTCCGCATCCGGAAGGACCCAGAAGTGTAAAAAATTCCCCGGAATGAATATCCTTTGAAACATCCCGAACAGCATGAACTTTGCCGAACGTCTTATTGATCCCTTTGAGACTTAAACCTTTCATGGGCCGGTAACATATTCCTTTGGTGTAAAATATTAAAAATTATAAAAAAACCAGCGGAACACCATAGCAGAATAATTTTATTTCCGAAAGATTTTTCATTGTTTTTTTGACCGGTGAGCTTTGTATTGAGAACAGGATTTTATAGAACTTAAAAAAACTTAAAAAAACACATAAGAACATTTTAAAGTTGACATGAGACATTTTACAGTGCATTAGTCAGATATATTGGTTTGATTGATTTCACCGGTTTCAGGAAGGTGTCACCTTCCAACTTTTTTTTAGAGGATGCGAACAGGGGTATGATAGTTATTCAAAATGGGGGCGTGTTTGGCCCGGATGCTTTAGGGAAACGCGATATTCTTACCGGAGGGAATGAAATCCTGGCCATTGAAGCCAGGATAAATCCCAAGGCATTGCCCGGTGAAGTTGAGGTGATTGATGCCGAAGGGATGCTTATAGTCCCAGGATTTATTGATGGACACCAGCATTTTACAGGAGGTGGAGGTGAAGGCGGATTCCATTCCCGGACTCCTGAGATGCGTCTGTCCATGAATATTTCCAATGGGGTCACTACAGCTGTGGGGCTTTTAGGAACCGATGCACTGACGCGAACCGTGGAAAGCCTTTATGCCAAGACTCAGGCTTTTAATGCCGAGGGAATGACCGCATTGATGCTTACCGGTTCCTACTGGCTGCCGTCTCCCACCATCTGCGGGACCGTGGGTCGGGATATCATTTATATGGGGCCTGTCATTGGCGTAAAATTGGCCATGGCGGACCAGAGAGGCCCTCATTTCAATGCCGAAGATCTGGCGGCCCTTGCCTCGGATGTTCGTGTGGCCTCCCTTGTGGCGGACAAGCCCGGAATCATTACCGTTCATGTGGGTGTGAATCCGGATGGATTGGATTTGGTTTTTGAAGTGGTTGAAAAATATGCCATCCGGCCGGATATGTTTATCCCCACCCACATTAACCGGAAAGAATCCAGAATCAGGGATCAGGCACTTTCACTGGCTGAGCGCGGAGCTGTGATAGATGCCACCTGTACAAATAAAATACCGGATAAAGAAGGCAAGGAGATTTCTGCTGCGGAGTTTGCCTGTCTTGCAGACGAGAACAAGCTCTTTGACCAGGTCAGTTTCAGCTCTGATGCAGGGGGGTCTCTGCCCAAATGGAATGCGGACAGAAGCCGGATACTGGGCATGGAGATCGGATCGCCCGATTCCCTTTTATTTGAGTTAAAATGTCTGGTAAAAGATAAGGGAATGGACCTTGCCAAGGCTTTGCGGCCAGTGACCACCACCCCGGCAAGAATTTACGGCCTGACCGGCAAAAAAGGGGTGATTGCAGCGGGTGCCCACGCAGATATCCTGGTGCTTGACCCTGATACCCTTAAGATCCGGGATGTTATGGCAAAGGGGCAGATCATGATGAGAAACAGAAAGGTTGAAAGAAAAGGGTATTTTGAATAATTCCATAGACTTATCTTACTCCATGGCAGAAGACGAGATCTTGTCCATCCAAAACCTTTGTTTAAGTTTTCCAAATTATGAAGGGTTTACCAAGGTTCTGCATGATGTCTCTTTTTGTGTAAAAAAGGGAGAAACCCTTGCCATCGTGGGAGAATCCGGTTCCGGGAAAACCGTGACAATGCGCCGGGTCATGCAACTGCTCAGCCGGGTGAGAACCGATTCCGGCCGGATTCTCTTGAAAAAAAGAAACGGGGTCATTCAGGACATCACCACGCTTTCCAATTCAGAGGCAAGGAAAATCCGCGGGGTTGACATGTCCATGATTTTTCAGGAGCCCATGACCTCTCTGAACCCGCTTTTTACCATCGGCAACCAGCTGACTGAAGCCATCCTCATTCATCAGAAGATATCCAGAAAAAAGGCAGAAAAAAAAGCGGTTGATCTTCTTAAAGTCGTACGAATTCCGGATGCACAGCAAAGATTCACGGAATATCCCCATCAGATGTCCGGGGGGATGCGCCAGCGAGTGATGACAGCCATGGCATTGTCCTGCAACCCCCAGCTTTTGATCGCGGATGAGCCCACCACTGCCCTGGATGTGACCATTCAGGCCCAGATTCTGGCTCTGATCCGTTCCCTTCAAAAAGAGTTTCACATGTCTGTGGTGTTTATCACCCATGACATGGGAGTTGTGGCGGAACTGGCCGACCGGGTGATTGTCATGTACAAGGGCAGGGTAGTGGAACAAAATGATGTACAGTCCATTTTTAGAAACCCGGGACATCCCTATACCAGGGCATTGCTTAAGGCGGTTCCTGTCCTGGGCAGCATGAGAGGCCGGAAAAATCCCGCTACCCTGGCCATCCTTGAAATGGAAAAGGAACTCACTAAAGAAGACGGGGATAAACCGCCGGTGGAAGAGGAAATTGATACGGCAGATTATAATTCCCCGCCACTTCTGGAAGTCAACCATCTGACCACCCGGTTTGTCTCAAAGAAAACATTTTTCGGCAGCCCCACCCACCTGGTCCATGCAGTGGAAGATATCAGCTTTAAGCTTTTCCCCGGCGAAACCCTAGGCATTGTTGGAGAATCAGGTTGCGGCAAATCAACCGCAGGATATTCCATATTAAAGCTTGTCCCTTCTAAGGGTGAGGTTCTGTTCCAGGGGAAAAATGTCATGGCGGTTTCAGAATCTGATCTCCAGGCGCTGCGCCGGAATATCCAGTTTATTTTTCAGGACCCCTTTGCCTCGTTGAACCCGAGACAGACCATTGGTGCTTCCATTGCAGAGCCTTTGGTGATTCATGGTATCGGAGATAAGAACAGTCGGAATAGCCGGGTGGCACAGCTTTTAAAACGAGTAGGCATTCCTGGTGACCATGCAGACCATTACCCCCACGAGTTTTCCGGGGGCCAGCGTCAGCGCATTGCCATTGCAAGGGCGCTTTCCACAAACCCCAAGATGATCATTGCCGATGAAGCTGTTTCTGCCCTGGATGTTTCCATCCAGGCCACGGTTTTGAACCTGATGATGGAGCTGCAAAAGGAATTGAACCTGTCCTATATGTTTATCTCCCATGACATGGCCGTCATTGAACGGGTGAGCCACAGGGTGGCGGTAATGTATCTTGGGCAGGTGGTGGAGATGGGTGCCCGGCGGGATATCTTTGAGACTCCCATGCACCCCTATACCAAAAAACTGTTGTCTGCCATTCCCATTGCCGATCCGTCAAAACGAACCAGTTTCAGCATGCTCACGGGAGAAATTCCAAGTCCGGTCAGAAGCGTGGACAATCCGCCTGAAAAATTTGTGTTAAGAGAAGTCACACCAGGTCATTTTGTTGCTGATGTGACTGCCGATAGTGAATTCAGCTGATATGATCATCAACTGAAATAATGGAAAAAAAATAAAAAGGAGAAAGCAAATGAAACGAGTGATCCTGACCCTGCTGGCGCTGATGCTGCTGGCAGCCCCGAGTTATGCGGGCACAAAAGACATTATTTATGCATCCGAATCAACGGCTAAATCCCTGGACCCCCACGACACCTCCGATACCTATTCCGGTGCCATTGAACGGGCGATCTGCCAGGGCCTCATGGGCTTTGACAAAGACATGAACATTATCCCGCTCCTGGCTGAGAGCTATACGTTTAACGATACTGCCACCCAGTTTACATTCAAGCTGAGACAGGGAATCAAATTCCATGACGGGACCCCGTTTAATGCCAATGCGGTAAAGGTCAACATTGACCGATTGATGACCGGCAAATACAAAAGATCCAGCCTTATGAAACCTGTGGAATCCGTCAAGGTGATGGATGACTATACAGTTCAGTTCAATCTAAAGGAACCCTTTGGTGCCTTTGTCAATGCCATAGCCCATCCCGGCTCTCTGATCCTGAGCCCCAAATCTCTTGAAACCTATGGGGACGAAGTCAGCAAACACCCTGTTGGAACAGGGCCCTATATCTTTCATGAGTGGGTTTCAGGCGATCATGTAACCATTAAAAAGAATCCGGATTACTGGAGAGGCAAGGTAAAAGTGGATTCCATCACCTTCCGTCCCATTCCGGAAAGCGGTTCCCGCCTTGCCATGCTCAGGGCCGGCCAGGCTCACTATATCTTTTCCATGCCGGCTGAACTGCTCAAGGTTGTTGAAAATGATCCCAAGATTGATATCATTAAACAGCCTTCCATTATTGAAAGATATCTGATCATGAACACGAAGTACAAACCCTTTGCCGATGTCAGGGTTCGCCAGGCAGTAAACTATGCCCTGGACAAGGACTCCATCATCAAAATCGCCTGGGGCGGGGCTGCCACAGAGGCAGACTCCATTATCCCGTCCAACCTTCAGTTCTACAAGAAACAGGCAGTCTGGCCCCATGACATTGAAAAAGCAAAAGCACTCATGAAAGAAGCAGGGTATGAAAAAGGCTTTGAAGTGGTTTTTTTAACCCCCAATGCATCCAACCGTCTGAGAGCCACAGAAATGGCCCAGCAGCAACTGGCCAAAATAGGGATCACCGGAAAAATAGAATCCATGGATACGGCCAGTTTCTACAATAAACTGGAAAGTCAGAAAAAAGAGGATGCAAATCCCATTCCGTTTATCGGGTTTGGCGGCTGGTCTGCTTCCACTGGGGATGCAGACTGGGGGACAAGACCCCTTATCTCCACGGATGGATTTCCGCCGGCCATGTCTAATTTCGGATTCTTTTCAGACAAGAAAGTGGATGATTTCATCACCGCAGGTCTTGCCTCTGCCAACCCGGATATCCGGAAAAAAGCCTATGCAGATCTCCAGGACTATGTCTGGAAACAAGCCCCTTGGGGTTATCTGTTTGTTGATACCCTGATCGCGGCCAAGGTTAAAACATTAAAGGGCATTTACCCCATGCCGGACGGCGCTTTTTTAGTTGAAGAGGCTGAACTGACGGAATAAATATAAAAATTTATGTTTAAATATTTTATAAAACGTCTCGTTGCGATTCTTCCGGTGCTCTTTGTGGTCTCCATTCTGGCATTTGCCTTTGTGCATCTTTTGCCTGGAGACCCGGCCCGGATGATGGCCGGATCTGATGCCGACGAAACAACCATAGAAATGCTCAGAAAGGAAATGGGGATGGACCGCCCCCTTCCTGTACAGTATCTTACCTACATGAAAAACCTGGCAACCGGAGACCTGGGCAAAAGCCTGAGGACAAAGCTGCCGGTTTATGACGAAATTATGCTCAGGTATTGGCCGACCATGTATCTAGCGATTACGGGCATGGCATGGTCGGTCATCATTGGCGTTCTTTTTGGAGCCGTGGCTGCCATTTACAACGGCAAATGGCAGGATTACACTGCCATGCTTCTGTCCGTGTCCGGTATTTCCGTGCCCCAGTTCTGGCTGGGGCTCCTGGCCATCCAGCTGTTTGCCGTCCATCTGGGCTGGCTGCCCGTGGCAGGGTACACAGGGAAATTTTCCGAACTGATCCTGCCGTCTTTTACCCTGGGTGCCACTGTGGCTGCGGTGATGGCGCGGTTTACCCTGTCCGCATTTCTGGATGTGCTGGATGAGGAATATATCTCCACTGCCAGGGCAAAGGGTGTGGCTGAATCCCTTGTCATGTGGAAGCATGCCTTCAGAAATGCCCTGATCCCGGTTGTCACCATGGTGGGTCTGCAGTTCGGGTTTCTTCTGGGCGGGTCTGTGGTGGTGGAGACGGTATTTGCCTGGCCCGGTATCGGCCGGTATATGATAGAAGCAGTGGGCGTTCGGGATTATCCCGTTCTCCAGGCGCTGCTGCTCCTGTATTCTTTTCATTTTGTTTTTATCAATCTTTTGGTGGACATGGTGTACGCCCTGATCAACCCGGAAATCCGTTATGAATAAAAATATGTCTGTAACAAAAAAGAAAACACCTTTTTCCATATTCCGATACAAATTAAAACAACGGAAAACTGCAATGATCGCCGGGCTGTTTATAGTGCTTCTGGTGCTGACGGCGATTTTTGCGCCGCTTATTGCACCCCATGATCCTTTTAAAACCGATTACGGCATTTCCATGATGCCGCCGAGTGTTGAGCACCCAGCAGGTACGGATCTGTATGGCCGGGATATTTTAAGCCGGATTATTTACGGCTCTCGGATTTCCCTGGCTGTGGGATTTACCTCGGTCTTTGTGGGGGCGCTCTTCGGAGTGACCCTGGGGATCATCAGCGGATTTTTCGGAGGGTTCCTGGACGGGCTTATCATGAGGACATCGGATGTGCTGTTTGCTTTTCCCGGGATATTGCTGGCCATTGCCATTGTGGCCATCCTGGGGCCGGGTCTTGTAAATGTTGTGGTTGCGGTGTCTATCTTTTCCATGCCTACTTTTGCAAGAATCGTCCGGGGCTCCACCCTTGCCCTGAAAGAAAGTCTTTATGTGCGGGCAGCCACAAGTCTCGGGGCTTCCAAGAAACGGCTGATGTTTGTCCATATCCTGCCGGGTACCCTCAGCGGTGTGATCATCTATTTTACCATGAGAATCGGAACCTCCATCATCACGGCTGCAAGCCTGAGTTTTCTAGGTCTGGGTGCCCAGCCGCCCACACCGGAATGGGGGGCCATGCTCGCGGAAAGCCGGGACTATATAGGCGTGGCAGACCATATGACCATTTTCCCGGGCATTGCCATTTTTTTAACCGTGCTGTTTTTTAATCTGTTCGGGGATGGGTTAAGGGCTGCCCTGGACCCGAAAACAAAATAGGGCGGAGCATTATATGAAACCCCTCATCGCCGTGATTGCCAATACCGATCTTAACCGGTTTGACATGCCGGCCACGATAGTTCCTCTTGCCTACACCACATCCATAGAAAAGGGCGGCGGCATCCCTTTAATCTTCCCATTAACCGGGGATATCACATCCCTTTCTGCCATGGCAGACAAGGTTCAGGGATTTTTATTTCCCGGAGGCAATGATATTGATCCCGGATTTTACAATGAAACCCCCCAAAAAGAATTGGGTATGGTCAACAAGGATCTGGATATTTTCCAGATGGCTGTACTGGATCTTGCCATGGATCAGAAAAAACCTGTGCTTGCCATCTGCCGGGGAATTCAGGTCGTGAATGTGGCCCTGGGCGGGACCTTGTTCCAGGATATCCCCTCCCAGTTTGATACACCTGTCTTGAAACACATGCAGGACAAGATTTCCTTTGAAACAGACCATGGGGTTGATATTGAACCGGGATCTTTGCTTTATGAATTGTTCGGAGACCATATCCGGGTCAATTCCAGGCATCATCAGTCCATAAAAAGTTTGGGTAAAGACCTTGTGATCACGGCCCGTGCACCTGACGGGGTGATTGAAGCTGCCCAGCACAAAACTCTGCCCATGGATCTTGTCCAATGGCACCCGGAACTGATGATGCAGAAAAATGATGATATGCTTCCCTTATTCAAGGTGTTTGTGGAAAAATGCAGACTCAGATAAAAAAATTGGCCGTTATCGGTCTTCAGCAGACATTCCTTCAAATGGTCTATGACCAGGTCAGGGAACTTGCCCGCGGGAAAATCCATGTCAGAACGGTTTCCTTAAATGATCTGGACGAAAATCCCCTTGATCCGGATGAAACCATTCTCTATTTTTCAAAGGGATTGAAAACCATTGTGGAGAAAATGTTTCCTGAGTGCAGGCAATATGTTTTTGCCCGGAGGGAAAACCTGATTTATAATATGCGGGACCTTTTTGCGCTTGAGCCGGGCCGGCGGATACTGGTGGTCAACGATGTAAAAACCAATACCGATGAAATGACGGCTGATCTTCAGGCATTGGGGTTGGGGCATGATTTCTTCCCCTATTACCCGGACGAAGCCCTTCCGGAAGATATTGACTGGGTTGTCACGGCAGGGGAGCGGGTGCTGGTGCCAACCAGGCTCAAAGGCACCCCTCTCATTGATATAGGATTAAGATTTATCAGTCTTGAATCCGTATACACCCTGTTTGATCATTTTGAAATACCCTATGCCCATGCAACGCTTGCAAGGCATTATATGAGGACCATGATGATGCTGTCGGAGAAATGGCCGGTTCTGGGAGAAGACCGGTATCGGCCCTCTTTCTGGTTCGGCATCCGTCAGGACACGTCCGCATCCTTTACCTTTGATGATCTGGTTCAGAACAGCGAGGTCATGAAAAAATTCTGTCGGGATGCAAAGAAAATAGCGCAAACTGACCATCCCATTCACCTGTACGGCCGGACCGGCACAGGTAAAACCAGGATTTCCCAGGCCATTCACAATGAGTCCCCATTCAGGAGCGGCCCCTTTATTTCCATCAATTGCGCAGCCAGGCCCCCGGAAGCGCTGGAACGGGAATTGTTTGGCTGGGAGGATGCCGCCCTTACCCATAAAAGCCTGTTTGAAGCTGCGGAAAACGGAACCCTCTGTATTGAAGAAATCGGAAGACTGCCGGAAAAACTCCAGGCGGGCCTGCTCCAGGCAGTATCTGAAAAAAAAATCATCCGTTCGAATGGGAATGGGATGGTACGGATCAATGTTCGGTTGATCACGACATCCAGCCAGCGTCTGGATAAGATTGCGCATCGGGACTTTAATTCCAAACTGCTGTTTATGCTCACCCAGCATTTCTGCCGAGTTCCGTCCCTGAATGAGAGGATGGAGGATTTTGAGGCCATTGTGGCGGATTATCTCGAAAACAGGATTAAAAAACCTCATCTGGTTATCCCCACGAAGACCATGGAGGCTCTAAAGGCCCATACCTGGGAGGGCAATATCCAGGAACTTTATAATGTTCTCCAGCATGTGGTCTGTATGTCAACAGACACGCTGTCAAAAAAGAACCTGCCCTATTATATCATAAAAAGCGCTTCCTTCCGGGAGAAATCAGAGGATGGTCCAGAAAAGGACGAATCAGCCACCAAAAAACAATTTTTATCTGTTACCCGGGACCTGACTACCCATGGATTTCTGGCAGAAAGTATGCAGATCCTGAAAATATACCTGGACGGAAAAGAAAAAAACCGTGCCTATGGCAGGAGTACTGTCTTAAACCGTCTTGAAAACAAAGGGATTATGCTGACCCAGCAGCAGCTTCGCCTGAAACTGGAACGCATGGACAAACTGGGGCTTTTGATTGTCCGGCCGGGGCGGGGTGGAACCACGATTTCGGAGAAAGGGGAAAACTATTTAAAAGCCCTGCCGGCAGAAGGCTTTTGATTTTTTCAGACCATAAAAGAACAAAAAAAGAGGGAGAAAAACCAATGATTGCATATTTTAACGGCGCATTTCTGGAAAAAGAAAATATCCATATCTCACCGGATGACCGGGGATTTTTATTTGCCGACGGTCTGTATGAGGTGATTCGAAGTTATCAGGGATGCCTTCTCAGGGCAAAAGAACATATAGACCGGCTTAATTATGGTGCAAGCCATTTAAAACTTGCAAAAACGGATTTTTCCGGGTTTGTAGAAATTGCTTATGAACTGCTCAAACAAAACAACCTGACATCTGACTCGGCAACGGTTTATATCCAGGTGACCCGGGGGTCAGCCAGGCGAACCCATGCCTTCCCTGACCCGGTTACAGATTTGACGCTCTATGCGGTTGCCTCAAAATTTGATGCCGCAGGCGCTTTAAAAAAACAGGAACAGGGGATACATGCCATCACGGCAGCAGATACAAGATGGGCCCGGTGCGATATGAAAACCACGGGCCTCACCGCCAATATCCTTGCCAATCAGATGGCAGCAGAAAACAAGGCGTCTGAAGCCATTTTTATCCGGGACGGGGCTATGCTGGAAGGAACCCATTCCAATTTTATGGCTGTGTTTGATAATGTACTGGTCACAGCGCCCCTGACCAATTATATCCTGGGTGGAATCACCCGGAAAATAGTTCTTGAACTCTGTCGGAAAGAGAATGTCAAGGTACAGGAGCGTCCCATTTTTGAAAAAGACATCCAGTCTGCATCAGAGATGATGATTGTGGGTACCACTGTGGAAATTACACCCATTGTAAAACTGAATCACACCATATTCAGGGACGGCATTCCCGGGCCTGTGGCAAAAACCCTTCAGGCAGCATTTAACCGTGAAATTGAACGGGTTTGATAATCGGATCATTTGATGGAGCAGGAATGTCTAATGGGAAAAACAATACGACACAATTCAGAAACACTGGAGCATGGATGATATTCAGCCGGTTATGGATCGGAATATGGATTGCTTTTTTATTTTTCCCGGCCGGGTGTACGAATTCTGATAAAGAGGACATGGACCGGGCAAGTCATTCTGATGTGGGCGATATTACTGCTCCAGTACCGGAAAGGACATATGCGGTCCTGCCTCAGAATATTCAATGGTTGACCAATGATGGCGATCCTGTTTTTTCATCGGATCAGGCAAAAAAGGGAGGCATTCTTCATCTTTCCATGGGGAGTTTTCCCATGACCTTCAGGGTTGTAGGGCCGGATTCAAACGGCTCGTTCCGAAGCGCCATCCTGGATAATCATCTGTCATTGATCAATATTCATCCGGATACCGGCCGTATTCTGCCGGAACTTGCTACGCACTGGGCTTTTGGCGATGATAAAAAAACAATGTATTTCAAACTGGACAAGGATGCACAATGGTCCGACGGAACGCCTGTGACAGCATGGGACTATGTCTATGCACTGGAGTTTATGCGATCCGAACATATTATTGCGCCCTGGTATAATGATTATTATACAAAAGAAATTGAATCTGTAATGGTTTATGATGAATATACCATGGGGGTAAGAAGCACAAAGGCAGAGCCGGATCTTCATCTGAAATTGGGAATCGGACCTTTGCCCGCACATTTTTTCGGACGTCTTGATGACAGTTTTGTCCAGACCTTTAACTGGAAAATTGTTCCCAATACCGGTCCCTACCAGATCAGTGAATTTAAAAAAGGAAGGTTTGTAAAATTTAAAAGAAAACAGGACTGGTGGGCTAGGGATAAAAGATATCAAAAAAACCGGTTCAATGTTGATTTTGTAATTTTCAACGTAATCCGTGACCCGAATCTGGAATGGGAATATTTTAAAAAAGGCCTTGTGGATACTTTCAGCCTGACCATCCCCAAATACTGGCATCAAAAGTCGGATCAGCCTCTTTTCCATAAAGGGTATGTTCATAAAATCTGGTTTTTTAACGACATGGAAAGGTCTGCCCAGGGATTTTTTCTTAATCAGGACAAGGACATATTCAAAGACAGACGGATTTGTTATGCCTTTTCCCATGCCATGAATATTGAAAAAGTAATCACCAATGTACTTCAAAATGATTATTTCCGTTTGCCCCAGGCATTTTCAGGATATGGCGATTATACAGATGCTGACATAAAACCACGTCTGTATGATATTGAAAAAGTTGAGACCCTGATGACGGAGGCCGGATGGACAAGGGGAAGTGAAGGGATCTGGCAGAAGGGGACTCAGCGGTTTTCAGTACAGATAACCTATGGAACCGATGAGCATACCTCAAGACTTGTCGTTCTCAGGGAAGAGGCATTAAAGGCCGGGATTGACCTTGTGCTTGATAAGCTGGATGCCGCAGCCATGTTTAAAAAAATTCTGGAAAAAAAACATGATGCCGCCTCCATGGGATGGAGTACCAATATCAGACCTTCCTACTGGCAGGGCTGGCATTCAGTCAATGCCCACAAATCCCAGACCAACAATATCACCAATACGGATGACCCTGAGCTGGATGAGCTCATTGATCTATACCGGGCCAGCTTGAAGGAAGAAGAACGGATTGATCTTTCAAAAAAAATACAGAATATTATTCATAAAACCGGTGCATATGTTCCCACCTTTATGGTGCCCTATGTGAGGCACGCCTTCTGGCGATGGGTCGAACTTCCGGATTTTCACGGGACAAAACGGTCGGACAATCTATTTGACCCTTTCTCAAGCAATACCGGCGGCCTTTTCTGGATCGACCAGAATAAAAAGGGAGAAACCCTGAAGGCCATGAAAAAAGGAATCGCTTTTCCATCTGTAACCGTTATGGATGAAAGGTTTAAGGTTGAGTAGAGAATCATGAGTGAACAGAACATATTGGAGGTTGAAGGCCTTTGTATTGAATTTGATACTGAATCCGGCTGTGTGCGGGCTGTTGATGATGTCGGGTTTCAATTAAAAAAAGGAAGAATTCTCGGGATTGCCGGAGAATCCGGATGTGGAAAAACCATCACAGCCCTCAGTATTATCCGGCTTCTGCCAAAACCGGTTTCAAGGATTGTTCAGGGCAGGGCGCTGTATCATGGACAGGATCTCCTGTCCATATCAAAAAATGAAATGCACCGGATCAGGGGACGAAAAATATCCATGATTTTCCAGGAACCCATGACAGCATTAAACCCGGTTCATTCCATCGGAAAACAACTGATTGAAATCCAGGAACTTCATTTTCCAGGGGCATCCCATGATGACAGGATGGTTTCGGCGGTAAACATGCTTGAAAAAGTGGGGATTTCAGATCCTGAAACAGTCATGAAAAAATATCCCCACCAGCTTTCCGGCGGCATGCGGCAGCGCGTCATGATTGCCATGTCCCTTTCCTGCAGGCCTGACATTCTCATTGCCGACGAACCCACCACTGCCCTTGATGTAACGATTCAGGCACAGATCCTGGATCTGATCCGGGGATTAAAACAGGAATCCGGGATGTCGGTCATTCTCATCACTCACGATTTGGGAGTGATTGCGGAAAACTGCGATGATGTTGTAGTGATGTATGCCGGGAAAATTATTGAAAAAGCCGGTGTCCATGAACTGTTTCAGTATCCTGTTCACCCCTATACTAAAGGGCTTCTTGCATCCATTCCATCCCTTGCAAAAAAGCCGAAAACCATGCTTCCGACAATCCCCGGAATTGTTCCGTCTCTGATGGATATGCCCATAGGGTGCAGATTCCAGGACCGTTGCCCGCGTGTGGTCGATATCTGCAGAAACATGAGCCCTGAAGAACAAAAAATAGGCGAAAATCATGTCGTAAGCTGTCATATGGCAAGTGGGCAGGGGTTATAAAAATATTCAAGTTTTAAAAATAAGTCTTGCTTTTTTAAAATAAACTCAATAAATATCTACAAAACCCTTCAGTAAGAAGGCTTTTGAGTTTCGTTCTAAAGGCAAGACCCATCTGTGAAAGTGGCTGGACCTGAAGTTTGAAACTATCAATCATTAATTTTAGTAAGGAGAAAGTCACAATGGCAAATGGGATTGTAAAATGGTTCAATGATTCAAAGGGATTCGGGTTTATCGAGCAGGAAAACGGACCAGATGTATTTGTTCATCATTCAGGGATTCAATCAACCGGTTTCAGATCGCTCAATGAAGGCGATAAGGTTACCTTTGATATTGAACAGGGACAAAAAGGACCTGCGGCAGTCAATGTAGTTGTTCAATAGATTTTATTAAAGGGGGGGTTCTCATCTGGAGTAACCCTCCTTTTTATTTTTCCCGGCGGCTGTATCTGTTCAGCAATCGTTTCTTTCTCCTTCAAGGTCTAATATCTGTCAAGTGAAAACGGTGCAAGATCGATTTGTGCAGTGCCCTTGGTAATCATGTCACAGACGGCTTTTCCCGTTCCTGTGGCCATGGTCAGTCCAAGCATGCCGTGACCCGTGGCGATATAAAGGTTTTTTGTCATGGTGGATCGGTCAATGATGGGCAGATCATCGTAGGTCATGGGGCGGAAACCGGCCCATTCTTCAAGGATCGGGTTTTCCACGGAGGTGTTAAGATACTCCCCGGCACCGTTTAGAAGCCGTGTCAACCGTTTTTTATTCAAAGCGGTGTCATATCCTGAAAATTCCATGGTTCCGCCAAGCCTGTAGCCGGATTTCCAAGGCGTCACCACCATATTCCGTTCATAAAGGAGGCAGGGGATTTCACATGACCGGTCCGGTTTTTCCATGGTAATACTGTAGCCTTTTCCTGGCTGTATCGGAATGGAAAGCTTTAGAAGTTTATTGAGTTCAGGCGTAAAAGCACCGGTGGAAAGGATGAAATGATCGGCCTGATACCGGCCCTTTACTGTTTGAACCGATCGGATGGTGTTCTGCTCTGTTTCAAAATCCGTTACCCTGCATTTTTCTTCGACAATAAGCCCTTTTTTGATTAGATGGTTTTTCCAGGATTGGATCAGCATCTCAGGTCTTAAATGATCATCATGTTCATTATGATAAGCACCCACCACATCGCCACGTATGGAGGGTTCAAGGGATCTCGCCTCTTTTACATCAAGGGGCCGGGCTTCAAAACCATATTGTTTTAACAGCGCATTGGTATCGGCATATTTTTTTAAATACTGTCTATCCCTGAACAGGAGGAGGAGCCCTTTTTTTTCATAATCACAGGAAACTAAGGTTTCATCGAAAAATTGGTCATAAAGATTTTTTGAATATGTTAACAGGTCATGTTTTGCCCGGGTAGCAAGATTCATATGGGCTTTGCTGCAATGGGATGCAAATTTCATCAACCATAGGAAACGGGCCATGTCCAGACCAGGTTTGATGTAAAGCGGGGAAGTTCCGCAGATGGCCCGGTATATTTCATGACCGACCACGCCCGGCGCACACAGGGGGAGTATTCCGGAAAAGTGGAGCAGCCCGCAGTTTCCATGGGATGCCCCAGACCCGACGAAGTCTTTTTCAATAATTCGTACGGAGGCATTTTCTTTTAAGAGATAATGGGCACAGGCAAGACCGATAATCCCGCCACCCACTATAATAACATCATTTTCGGAGTTCATTTTTTTTGTCCTTTTCAGCACCGGTTAAACACACACCGCATACAATAATCTCTATCCGGGTAATTTTCAATTTTTAAGAAGGATATATTTTTAATATTTATTATGATCATGCTATAAGTATCATTTGTTTTTCATATTAAAAGGGGAAAGATGACAATAATTGAAGTAGACCGGCTGAAAAAATATTTTCCCGTGACCAGGGGGATATTTTTAAGGCAGACAGGCCATATTCATGCCCTTGACGATGTGTCCTTTTCTATTAATAAAGGTGAAACACTCGGTATTGTGGGAGAATCAGGGTGTGGCAAAACCACACTTGGAAGATGTATCACGGGACTGATCAAACCTACGGCCGGAGAAATCACAATTAAGGGAATGAAGTTTTCAAAAACCCATGCCATACAGAGAAAAGTATTTGCCTCCGCTCTTCAGATGATTTTTCAGGACCCGTTTGAATCCCTGGACCCCAGACAGACGGTCAGGCAAATTCTTGAAGAAAAATATATCATCCATGATAGAAAAAAAAGAACCCTTGATAAAGAGATTCATAGGCTTATTGAAAAGGTCGGGCTTTTGCCTGATTCACTTTCAAAATTCCCCCATGAGTTTTCAGGGGGTCAGCGGCAGCGGATAGGAATTGCAAGGGCCATCAGCCTTGACCCGGAAATCATTGTCTGTGATGAGCCGGTTTCTGCCCTAGATGTTTCAGTACAATCCAAAATTCTGAATCTTCTTTTGGAACTCCAGCAGAACATGGGACTCACTTATATCATGATTTCCCATGATCTGTCTGTTGTCCGGCATGTCTCAGACAGGATTGCCGTCATGTATTCAGGAAAAATCGTTGAAATGGCAAAAGCCGGTGAAATTTTTATAAATGGCCGGCATCCCTATACCATGGCTCTTTTGTCAGCTATTCCCATTCCTGACCCCGGGTTTACGAAAACCCGGATTTTATTAAAAGGAGAGGTCCCTTCGGCAGAGCACCCGCCAATCGGCTGCAGGTTTAACACCCGCTGCTGTTATGTCCAGGGCATCTGTTTTAAAAAAGAACCATTATTATCTTCTTCTGAAGATAATCCCAATCATTTCACAGCATGTCATATTTTTCATTGATTTCAACATATTGCATCAGATTTCCACTGCTTGATTTGACTTGCACAAAGCATGATCCGGTGCTAAACTAACAAACTTTTGGAAAATGGCGGTTTCCAATGGTTAAATGGAAATTGAGGCAAAATATGATGGTGCGGATTAAAAAAAACAGTTTTTTATTGATTCTCGTGTGGTTCATGATCTGTTGCCTGGGTTGTGGTGAGTCTGAAAAAGAAAAACCGATGGTGTTTATTATAAAAAGCCCTTTGATTAACATTTCTGAGGCGGATTTTCTTGATGAGCTGGATTTGAAAAAAGCAGCATATCCCTATAAAATTTCTGAAAACCCTGAAGAATATAATGAAATGGTGATTCGTCTTGTAAATGTGCTTACGGAAGAAACCCTCCTTCTCAATGCGGCTGTTGATTATGGTGTGACTGTTACACAAGAAGAGGTTAAGGCGGCAGAGGATGAAATTAAAAAGGATTATCCTGATGCTAGTTTTGACAAGATGCTGCTGGAAAATGCCATATCCTATTCTCTATGGAAAAAACGGTTAAAGACAAATCTGATTATTGATAAACTCATTGATCAGGAGATCAGAAGCAAGATTGAAATTACATCCGATGACCTTGTTGAATTCTATAAAAAATATAATATGGAAGAGACTCAGGATCCAAAAAAGAAAAACAAAGAGCCAAAAAAAGAAATCGATGAAAATGAACTGGTTTCTGTGTTCCGCATGCAAAAAACTGAAGATGTTTATCAAGCATGGCTCAAAGAACTAGAATTGAAATATCCCATTGAGATCAATAAGGAAAAACTTAAATCTTTATTAATTGATATCGACGAAAACGGGGGAAGTGAAAATGAAAAAAACAATTAAATGGCTTTTTTATTCTTTGATGCTGTTGAGTCTTTGCCCGAATTTATCGGCCGAGACCGTTGATCGGATTGTGGCCATTGTAGACAGTGATATTATTACCTTGGCCCAATTAAATAAAGAAACAGACAGATATAGAAAAAGCATTGAAGCCTCTGAAAATTCCGATGAAATGAAAAAGGCATTAATTGATGACCTGAATAAAAAAATAATGGAATCTTTGATCGACCAGTCTTTGACCCAGCAGGAAGCCAAAAGATATAATATTGAAGTTTCTGATATGGAAGTTGATGCTGCCATTGAAAATGTTAAAAGAATCAAATCCCTGAGCAAGGAAGCCCTGGAAAAGGCTATTGGGCAGGAAGGTCTGACGTTTAAGGAATACCGGGAGTCCATAAAAAAACAGATCTTACAGGCCCGGTTGATTAATTATGCTGTAAAATCAAAAGTAGTCATTACGGAAGCCGAGATCAAAAAACAATATGAGATGAATGCTGGAAAATATACAATCAGTAAAAAATACCATTTGAAAAACATCCTCATGAAAGACAAAGCCAGAATCGATGAGGTAAAACTAAAGCTCGACAACAAAGAAGATTTCTCAGAGCTTGCAAAACAGTATTCCATGGCTCCCAATGCATCTGACGGCGGAGATCTCGGCATCTTTGACATTGCAAGTTTTTCAACGGGTATCAAGGACAGTATTGCATCATTGAATAAAGGGGAGCATACAGATGTTATTCAGACAGCCCAGGGATATCAGATTTTTTATGCTTCCGATATTGAGCAGGGGGACAGTAAAACCTTTGAGCAGGCAAAGGATGAAATCATGGAGAGTCTGTATCAAGAGCAGGTCAAACAAAAATTTGAAACCTGGCTTGGATCCCTGAAGAAAAAAGCACACATCAAGATCTTGCTTTGATTAATATTTTGGTTTGTTAAACAGGAAGCATCATGCACAATGATCAGATCAAAGTCCTGAGCGCCAGTCTGAAAAGACTTTTACGCCGCGGGGCCACCCGGCAGGTGACCAATATCATAAAGAAAACGCACATGGCCGATTTATCCAGTGCGTTTAAAGAATTGTCTTCGGATAACCGGGAAAAACTCTTTAGGCTGATAAAGGACCCTGAGGAAATCGGCCTTCTTTTTTCAACGCTGGATGAAAGTCTTTTTCTGGAATTTGTAAAAACTGTTGAATTTGAAAAGCTTGTTGAAATATTTGATCACATGCCTTCCGATGATGCTGCCTGCCTTTTGAATCTCATGGATGATGAGATTTCCGATAAAATTCTTTCAAAGATGAAGAAGGAAGAATCGGATAATGTTGAACAGCTCATGAGCTATGGTGAAGATACTGCCGGAAGCCTTATGGTAACTGATTTCATTGCCCTTGAAGAAGAATTGAAGGCCAAAGAGGTGATTGCTGCATTGCAGAGCAAATACCTTGACGTGGAGATGCCTTTTTATATTTATGTGGTGGACAGTTACGGAAAGCTTGTAGGCGTCAGCTCATTGCGTCAGCTCGTGGTGGTCCACCCTGAAAAACCTTTAAAGGATTTCATGGCCAAAGACCTTGTCTCGGTTACACCTTATACGGACAGGGAAGAAGTGGCGCGCCTGGTTTCAAGATATGACTATCTGGCCGTTCCGGTTGTGGATGATGATAACCGGATGGTGGGGATTGTGACGGTGGATGACGTCATTGATATCCTTCATGAGGCAGCCACGGAAGATATGCTTAAAATGGCCGGAGTAGGTGAGGAGTATATAGAAACCCAGACCATTCTCCGGGGAATGAGAATCCGACTGCCCTGGCTGTTTGCCAGTTTTCTGGGCGGAGTGGCTGCTTTTTTTGTAATTGGCAGTTTTCAGGCCGATATTGCGAAATTGACCATCCTTGCCGCCTTTATTCCCGTAATTTCAGGCATGGGTGGTAATATCGGCACTCAGAGTTCCACCATTGTTGTCCGGGGTCTTGCCACGGGCAGAATTAATCTTCAGGATTTCTACAAAGTTGTTTTAAAAGAGCTGGCTGTCGGTCTCTGTCTTGGCGTCATATATGGTGTTTTTATAGGAATTATCGCAAAAATCCTGTTTGCCTCTGAATTGTTTTCCTTGCCGTTGGCTTTATCCGTGGGATGTGCAATTTTTACTTCAATGTCTATTGCTGCATTAATGGGATCTGCCGTTCCCCTTGTGCTTCATCGTCTGAATATCGATCCTGCCGTTGCAACCGGGCCTTTTGTTACAACCTCCATTGATATTGTCAGTGCCTTTTGTTATTTTTCCATTGCAGGATTTTTTCTTGGGCTTTAATGATCTGAACATGTCTCATTTCAGTACAGACGCCATATTGTTAAGAAAAATTGAATATGGAGATCATGATTTTATCATCAGTTTTCTGACAAGATCTAAGGGGAAGGTCTCAGTTATTGCAAAAAATGCAAAAAAGAGCGTCAAGCGGTTCACCGGCGCCCTGGATCTGTTTTCAGTCAATCAGATCCACTGCACCTATCCAAAAAAGAAAAAAGAGGCACTTACGATTCTTTCCCAGGCAGACCTTGAAAACGGGTTTGGAAATATCCGATATGATGTGTTCAAAACCACCTATGCCTGTTTCTGGGTCGAACTGATCCATTTCTGGCTGGAAGAAGAAAAACCTCAGCCTGAACTTTATAATCTCCTTTTTTTTTCCCTTGACATGCTGGATAGAGGGATCATATCTGGGGACGTGATCCATCTTTTGTTTCAGATCCGGTTCATGGCATTGTCTGGATTTGAACCCAATATCGAATACTGCGGCAGCTGCAAAACCCCTGTCGATATGATTGAACAGAACAAAGTGATGTTTGATTTTAAAGAAGGCCGGATCATTTGCCAAAACTGTGCCAAAGGTGTTTCAAGGCCTGGCAGGACAGTTTCCAAAGGAACACTGAAACAGCTTTTCTGGATTAACAAAAATGATGTCAACCGGGTGGACAGGATTAAATTTTCAGGACTTGCCATAACAGAAGGCGAAAGTTTACTTGAATCCTTTATCCCGTTTCATATGGGAAGAGAATTTAAAAGTCTTCAATTTCTGAAACGGTTGAGGCAGGAGAAATGAAGTTCAATAAAAAGCTTGAAGAAAAAAAAATTGAGGTATCGGTTCCCTGCAGGGTGGATCTCGGTGGCACTCTGGACATCAGCACCATTTATCTTCCCATGAGTGTTTTGTCCCCGGCTACATTTAATATTGCCCTTGATCTCAGAACAAGGGTCACGCTTTTTCCCTGGCAGAAAGGATATATCAAGGTGTCTTCAAAAGGATTTGAAACAGCGGTTTTTAAAAAAGATGAAGCCCCTTTCCATCACCCCATGGGTTTAATGTTTGCCGTGGCCGCATATTTTGATGCAGATGGCGTTCATATCCATATAGAATCGGCTTCGCCTCCCAGGAGTGCCCTTGGCGGGTCTTCTGCAGCGGCTGTGGCGATTGTTTCAGCATTCTTTCACCTGCTGGACAAAAAAATTGATCCTTCTCATATGGCCTGGCTTGCCCATTATATCGAAGCTGGTGTCGCAGGCGTTCCCTGCGGTATGCAGGATCAGCTGGCCGCAGCCTATGGCGGCGCAAATCTCTGGTACTGGAAGATGGGAAAAACAGGACCTGTGTTCAGACAAAAAAAGATTTTTGAGCATGCCGCCGATATAGATGCTTTTAATTCGAGCATCCTTGTGGCATATTGCGGTATTCCGCATATTTCAAAAGATATTAACAAACAATGGGTAGACTCTTTTCTCAGAGGTGAAACCCGGGCAGTGTTTAAAAGAATTGCAGATTTGACAAAAGAATTTTCCATTGCGGTAAAAAAAAGCAATTACAGGCAGGCAGCTGATTTCATGAACCAGGAAACAAAATTAAGACTTGAAATAACGCCTGATGTGCTTGACAATACCGGGAAAAAGTTGTTTGAAAGTGCTATCGGCTGCAATTGTGGTGCAAGATTTACCGGCGCAGGAGGGGGCGGCTGCCTCTGGGCCGTGGGTGAAAAAAAGGCGATTGAGCTTCTGAAACCAAAATGGCAGGATATTCTTCTCATGGTTGAAGGAGCAAAAATCCTTGAAACAAATATAGATCATAAAGGCATCATCAGCCATTGATTATCATTAACCCTTGAGAAAGTGGAGTAAAATGAATTTCCAAGATGTAATTTTAAATCTGAACAATTACTGGGCCCAGAAAGGATGTGTTCTCATTCAATCCTATGACATGGAAGTGGGAGCAGGGACGTTTCATCCGACAACGCTTTTACGGGCGTTGGGGCCCGAGCCCTGGAAGGTTGCCTATGTGCAACCGTCAAGACGTCCAACCGACGGACGCTATGGAGAAAATCCGAACCGGCTCCAGCATTATTACCAGTACCAGGTCATCCTGAAACCCTCTCCCCCGGATGTTCAGCAGTTATATCTGGATTCCATGAGGGTTCTAGGAGTGGACCCTCTGGAGCATGATATCCGGTTTGTGGAAGATGACTGGGAATCGCCTACCCTTGGGGCATCAGGACTTGGCTGGGAAGTCTGGCTGGATGGTATGGAGGTCACTCAGTTTACCTATTTCCAGATGACCGGCAGCATGGAGGTTAAACCGGTTTCCGTTGAACTGACCTATGGTCTTGAACGGATTTGCATGTATCTGCAAGGGGTGGATAATGTATTTGATCTCAAATGGAATAATGAGATCACTTACCGGGATGTATACCACCAGCAGGAGGTGGAGCAGTCCACTTATAATTTCGAGATTGCAGATGTGGATCTTTTGTTCGACCTTTTTAAAAAATATGAGACAGAGGCACACCGCATCATTGAAAAAGGGCTTGTAATTCCGGCCTATGAATTCTGTCTGAAATGTTCCCACACTTTTAATCTTCTGGATGCAAGGGGCGCCATCAGTGTTACAGAACGTACCGGTTATATCAAACGCATCCGGGATATTGCAAGGGAATGCGCCAGTGCCTACGTTGCCCAGAGAGAAGCCATGGGGTATCCGCTTTTGAAAAGGAAAGGGAAAAAATAAGATGAATATGCTATTGATTGAAATCGGAAGCGAAGAGATTCCGGCCGGCTATATCGTTCCTGCCCTGAATGCCTTTAAGGAAAATATTCTTGCGGCTTTGGACAAAAACAGGATTGAACACGGGAAGGCACAGGTATTCGGAACTCCCCGGCGCCTGGCATTGATGATAGAACATGTCGGGGATATGCAGACCACCAACACTTCGATCATTACAGGGCCACCGGAAAAAGCAGGGTTTGATGAAAACGGAAAACCCACCATAGCTGCGGAGAAATTTGCATCCAAGGCAGGGGTGAACCTTAAGGATATCATTGTTCAAGACACTCCCAAGGGAAGATATCTGACTGCTGTAATTGAAGAAAAATGTGAGTCTGCCGTCCTGATTCTTGAAAGCATACTGCCAAAGGAAATCCTGTCCATTCCTTTCCCCAAAAGCATGAGATGGGGCGATCTCTCCATCAGTTTTGCAAGACCTATTATTTCCCTTGTGGGTCTTCTGGGAGAAAAAATTCTTGAGTTCAAGGTGGGGAATATAAAATCTTCATCCTATATTTTCGGGCATCAATTCATGTCACCTGGAAAATACAAGGTGACGTCTGCGGATAAATATATTGAGGTTGTAGAGGCTGCCGGAGTCATCCCGGATATTGAAAAAAGAAAGGCAGCCCTTGTGAAAGCCATTCAAGCCTGTGCAAAAGACCAGAATGCAAATATTCTTGAAGATGATGAACTGGTCGATACGGTTACAAATCTCGTTGAATCGCCTTTCCCGGTTGTGGGTACCTTTGATGAAGCTTTTCTCGAAGTACCGGATGAAGTTCTGATTACAGCCATGAGAGAGCATCAGAAATATTTTGCCCTCATCGATGAAAAGGGCAAGCTTTTGCCCAAATTCATAGCCGTGAACAACACCCGGGCAAAAGACACCAGACTTGTAGCCAACGGGCATGAAAAGGTATTACGGGCAAGGCTTTCCGATGCAAAATTTTTCTATAAAACAGATCTTCAGTCTTCACTGGATGAGTTTGCTGAAAAACTGAAAACCATTACCTTCCAGGAAAAACTGGGAACGGTGTATGACAAAATCCTCAGAATCGGCAAGCTTGCCCGATACCTTGTAGAGATATCTTCTTACAGGGACAAGGAAATCTTATCACAGAATGTGGCAAGGGCTGCAAGCCTGTGCAAGGCAGATCTCGTCAGTCATGTGGTCATTGAATTTACAAAGCTCCAGGGGATTATCGGCAGGGCCTATGCACTGAAAGCAGGGGAGAAAGAAGATGTGGCCCATGCCATTGAACAGCATTACAGACCTGTTTATTCCGGTGGAAGGCTTCCTGAAAATCCATGTGCCGCCCTTCTTGCCATTGCAGACAAGCTGGATACCCTGTGCGGGTGCTTCAGCGTGGACCTGATCCCTACGGGTGGTGCCGATCCCTATGCATTGCGACGGCAGAGTATCGGTATCATCCAGATCATGATCGAGGAAAATTTTGTGGTTTCCCCTTTGTCCATGATTGAAAAAGGGCTTGACCCTTTTGTGGCTGATGCACATCAAAAACAGGAGGTCGCATTTAAGATCAAAGAATTCTTGCAAAACAGGATGGTCAATATTCTGACGGATATGGGGTATTCCAAAGAAGCGGTAAATTCAGCGCTTTGGGCATCGTTTGACAATATCCCGGATGTTGTCTCCAGGGTCAAGGCCCTGGAGACATTCAGAAAAGCACCTGATTTTGAACCCCTCTCCATCACGTTTAAACGGGTGGAAAATATTATCAGGAAAGCTGACGTTTCAAATGACATCTCCGTGGATGAAGCCCTTTTCCAGGATACTTCCGAAAGTGATTTGAACAAAGCCGTTATTGAGGTCCGGCAAAAGGTTGAAACCTTAATAAAGGCAGGCAATTATGAGACTGCCCTTTCCTCCATTGCCACATTAAGAACCGGTGTGGATGCTTTTTTTGAGGGTGTCATGGTCATGGCGGAAGATGAACGCGTTCGGAAAAACAGATTGGCCCTGTTATCTTCCGTATCCGGATTATTCAGGAATATTGCGGATTTTTCAATGATATAAATGGTTTAGGAAAGGAATAAATCAATGGCTGGATATGATCCTGACAAGGATAAAAAACTGAAAGAATGGAAAAATGAAGAAACAGGACTTCTTGTGTCAATTTATCAATATGGCGACGGAGAACCCAAGCTTCAGTTAGGTCCCAGGATGCTGAAAAAAAAGGATGGATCGGAAAGAGCCCCTGCAAAGGCAGGAAGGCTTTCCGTTGAGGATGTCATGTGGCTGCACGAGATCATAGATGAGGTAAAGGATGAATTATCCGACCTGGTCGGACCTGAGTGATGAATCCATAATTCCACCCCTGGGGGCGAGACGGGCCCCTGATATAGGGCCTGTTGCTTTAATGGTAAGCTGTGAGCCGGATATGAAACTCATGACGGCCGCTTCTGATCATTCCCCAACCATTCCGTTTTTCAACAGTACCCTTATCACACATAAAGATAAGGGTATTTCTGTTGCCGGTCCTTTCATGGGGTCACCCTATGCAGCCATGCTGCTGGAATCATTGATTGCAAGGGGCGCCAGAAAGGTTCTGGTTGTGGGATGGTGCGGTGCGGTTACCGATGAGCTGAAGGTCGGTGATATCCTTCTGCCTTCCAGGGCCATTGTGGATGAAGGAACATCCAGGAACTATAAACGTCTGGATGAGAGTCTGCCCGTATCGGTTCCGGATGTGAAACTGGTTCAACAATTATCGGATTATCTCGCTTCCTCAGAGATTGTCCATGAAAAAGCAGGGATCTGGACAACAGACGCCATATACCGGGAAACAAAAAAGAAAGTGGCCTTTTTCCGTGATCTTGGCGCCAAAGCGGTAGAAATGGAATGTTCAGCTCTTTTTTCCGTTGCTGAATATCGGAAAATCAGTATTGCCGGCCTTCTCATTGTTTCAGACAGCGTTGCTTCAAGAACCTGGGACCCTGGATTTCGAAATAAAACATTTAAACAGTCTAGAAAAGCAGCATGCAAGGCAATGCTGGAATTTTCAGAGATATTGTATGAAAGTGAATGAAGAATTAAAAACAGAGGCTTTGAGCCTTCAAAGGGAATTGACCGAACACAGCTACCGGTATCATGTCCTGGATGCCCCTGTGATTTCTGATTCTGAATATGACGGGATGCTTCAAAGGCTTATTGCCATTGAAGAGGAATTTCCGGAATTGTCCACTCCGGACTCGCCGACAAAAAGGGTGGGGGCCCCCCCTTTGGAGTATTTTGAAAAAGCGCTTCATTCTGTTCCCATGCTGAGCTTGGATAATGCCTTCAACGACCAGGATATACTTGAGTTTCACAATAGAATTGTCCGGCTTACCGGGCAGGAGCAGTTTGTCTATATTGCCGAGCCAAAACTGGATGGGGTTGCCGTTGAATTAAGATATGAAAACGGAACCCTTATAAGGGCGGCTACGCGGGGGGACGGGGTCACAGGAGAAGTCATCACCCAAAATGTAAGAACCATCGGATCAATCCCTTTAAAATTAAAGGAAAACAGTCTGAAAGCCCCGGCACTTTTAGAAGTCAGGGGTGAAGTGATCATTAAAAAATCTGATTTTAAAAAATTGAATAAGGGCCGGATGGAAAAAGGGGAAAGCCTTTTTGCCAATCCAAGAAATGCAGCTGCCGGATCTTTGCGGCAACTGGATTCAAAAGTCACGGCCCAAAGGCCTCTTGATATGTTTGTGTATGGAATTGGCCTTGTTCAGGGCCTTGAATTCAAGAGCCATTCCAGGATGCTGGAAATCCTTAAAGGGTTTGGATTTCCAATAAATCCGAATATCAGGACAGGATTATCCATTGCCGAGGTGCTGGACGCCTATAAAGCCCTTGAAACAAAAAGGGAAGGGCTCTCCTATGAAATAGACGGAATGGTGATCAAGGTTGATGACATGGCGCTTCAGCAGCAGCTTGGCGAGAAGGTCAAAAGTCCCAGATGGGCCATTGCCTATAAATTTTCAGCCATGCAGGGGACCACACGGATAAAAGATATTATCGTCCAGGTCGGCCGCTCCGGCGTTTTGACGCCGGTAGCCATCCTTGAAAGCGTGAATATCGGCGGTGTCATGGTCTCAAGAGCAACCCTGCACAATGAAGATGAAATCAGAAGAAAAGATATCCGCATAGGGGATAAGGCCCTTGTCACAAGGGCCGGAGATGTAATTCCCAAAATTGTAAGGATTTTTGAGTCTGAAAGACAAGGCAGTGAAATTTTTTTTGAAATGCCGGAACATTGTCCTGTGTGCCGCAGCAGAATTGAAAAATTCAAACAGGACCGCTCCCATATCAATAAATGCGTCAATGCATCCTGTCAGGCA
Source organism: uncultured Desulfobacula sp. (assembly GCA_964619205.1). GTDB lineage: Bacteria > Desulfobacterota > Desulfobacteria > Desulfobacterales > Desulfobacteraceae > Desulfobacula. The sequence continues at coordinate 156,165 of CAZUDE010000002.1, forward strand.
CAGCTAAAAGAAAGGATAAGGCATTTTGTTTCCAAAAAAGCCTTTGACATAGAAGGCCTGGGCAGAAAAATTGTGGATCAGCTGGTGGATGAAGGCATGATCCGATCTTTTGCTGATGTATTTTCCCTTGAAAAAGAAAAACTCGCCAATCTTGAAAGACAGGCAGAAAAATCAGCTGCCAACCTGACAAAAGCCATTGAAAAATCAAAAAATATTTCACTCGCCCGTTTTCTTTATGCGCTTGGGATTGAGCATGCCGGTGAAACCGCATCCAAATTGATTTCAGAGACGTTTTCCAGTCTTGAAGATGTCATGGAGGCTTCGGCTGCCGATTTTGAAAATATCCATGGCATAGGTCCTGAAACCGCTTCTGCAGTTCACGGTTTTTTTTTAAATGAGGAAAACGTATCCATTATCAGGCAGTTATTGAATAGAGGGGTCAAGATAAAAAATGATCAGACAGGTCCTGTTGCGCCCGATGACAATCCCTTTAAGCTGAAACGGGTTGTATTGTCCGGAACACTGGCGTCCATGACCCGCAGCCAAGCCCAAAAATTGCTTGAAAATTCGGGTGCAATTGTTACATCAAGCGTCAGTACAAAAACCGATTTTCTGATTGCCGGAGAAGATGCCGGAAGCAAGCTTGAAAAAGCTAAAAAATCAGGGGTTATAATTTTGGATGAAAATAAATTTTTGGCAATGCTCAAAGAAACTTGATAAGGCAGTAGAAAAGATATGATTGAATCTTCCGTTCTTTATTTATTTGTTCCGACATTTTTTATTGTTTCCGTAACTCCGGGGATGTGCATGACCCTGGCGCTCACCATGGGAATGACCATCGGGGTGAGAAAAACTGTTTATATGATGGCAGGTGAGCTTTTCGGGGTTGGAATTGTCGCTGTAGCTTCAGTCTGTGGTGTGGCTGCTGTTATGCTTAAGTTTCCTCTTTTGTTCATAGCCTTAAAATATATCGGGGGGATATATCTTTTTTATCTTGGAATTCAGATGATACGTTCCAAGGGAAAGTGGAGCGTCAATGAAGAAGACAGAGGTCATTTTGATATATCAACTTTGAATCTTATGTTCCAGGGTTTTGTGACCGCTATCGCAAATCCAAAGGGCTGGGCGTTCATGATATCGCTTCTGCCGCCCTTTATTGAGCCGTCAAAGCCCTTTATTCCACAGATCAGCCTTCTGGTGATGATTATTCTGATCACGGAATTTCTCTGTCTTCTGTTGTACTCAAATGGGGGCCGGACATTGAGCCGGGTTCTTGAAAAAAGCGGCAATGTCAGGATCTTGAACCGCATTTCAGGGCTCTTAATGATGGCAGTCGGGGTCTGGCTCGGACTTGGATAATAAATGATTCAGAGGACAAAATGAATACGAAAAACTGGGATAGAATTCCCAATATCGATATGAACTGTTTCGGGTGCGGCCCCAATAATCATCATGGTCTTAAAATGACCTTTGAAACCAATGGGGAAAAGCTTCGATCCACTGTGATTGTACCGGATCATCTGCGTGGCTGGAGCAATATTGTGCACGGCGGAGTCTTGTCCACCATATGTGATGAAATCATGGCCTGGGCTGCTATTTATCTTACAAAACGGTTTATCCTGACCCGAACCATGACCACCACCTTTTTAAAACCTGTTACCACAGGGTCAAGGCTTGAAACCTTCGGGTTTATCAAAGAACGCACCGACGAGAGAAATGCCCTTATGGCAGGGGAAATTTACAATGAAAAGGGTGAATTGTGTACCCGCAGTATGGGTGAGTTTGTTCTTTTTACACCAGACACCTTTAAAAAATTGAATATCATACCTGACGGACTTCTTGATCAGATGACCGGCATGTTCTGCAAAGAATAGATGGTTTTTTAAAGTCTATAAATGCAGGGGCAGTCTTTTATTGTCAATTTCAACGGTTGTCTTTGTATAGGTCAGTTTATTGATGATTTTACCGTCTTTGAAATGGATGATATCAGCCCCTTTTCGAACTTCTGATTTCTCTTCAAAGCCGGGCTCGGGCGAAGGCCATTCGAGAACCCACCGGTACAGAGCCTTTTGAAGTTTTTCATCAATAAAGGTTTCAGCTTCAAGAAACCGGAAATCACCGTGATTGCTGAACCAGGGCGTCCAGGCCTTTCGCAGGGATTCCCTTCCTTTCACATAAGCCCCGGTCCAGTTTTCAAAAAAGATATCTTCATGGAAAACTGCCATGACTTTGTCCAGGTCATGTTTTTCCCATGCCAGATACCAGTCCTTTAACAGGTCCTGCATTTCTTTGCGGGATAGTTTCATTATTTCACCTATATAACCAGTGGTTGATGGAATTGGCATAATATTCTAAAAGACCTGTTTCCGATTCGTTGCATGAAAAAAGGCCGTATTCTTCTTTTATCATGTTTCGAAGCAGCATTAAAGAAATTGCTTCTGAAATTACATGTTTTTTGGAGCTGTGCGCGGTTTCAAGGACAGGCGCGCCGTTTGTCTTAATTTTTATTAAGACAGATTCGCATTCATTTTCTATTTCAGGCAGAGTTAATTTTTTATCTTTGTTTTCGATGAAAACCGTTGAAACAAGGGATACCGGGACAATGGGAACAACATCTGAGATGCCAGACATGAGATGATTGCATAATTTTTGGATTTCAGGGAATCTTTGATTCCGAGAAAGGTTCTTAAATATGACATGGTTCGAATGCGAATAGGTTTTTGCGGAGATGGGCGTTCCAAAATTGACACAGGCATACCCGAACCGTCGCCATTTTGATATGAGCATCTGTGTAAGATTTCTCATGAGAAACCCGAGGGTTGTCCGGAAAACATAAAATAGACCCCTTTTTTGCAGGTCAGGGTTTAAGGATCTTAAAAGGCTTCGGTCTTCAATGGTCCTGTCATAGTTGATCCCAACAGGAATAAAAATCACATCCCGGTCTTTTTCGGGATCAAAACTGCGAAGCATATAATCAATCAGTCCAAGCCTGGGTTCCTGTAATTTCCCGTCTTTGCTCAGGTTCCCCTCAAGGAAGACGGCCTGGCAGACGCCTTGCTGCGTAGCCATGTGGATATATCTTTCAAGAACCCTGCGGTAAAGTTCATTGCCTGAATTTCTCCTGACAAAAAAAGCGCCCATGAACCGGAACAGCATGTGGAGGGGCCAAATTTTCGCCCATTCCCCAACAGCATAGGATAAGGTCGTTCTTTCTGCAGCAAGAAAAGCCACAAGAATATAATCCATATTGGACCGGTGGTTCATAATAAATACAACCGTTGAGTCCGGGTCTATCTTTTTATAATGATGATCTTCAACTATTCCGACGCGAACCCGGTATAACAGGCGGGCAATTTTTTTTGCAATATAGTATCCGATCCTGAAATAAAAATAAGCATTAAAAGAGGGGACAATTTCCTTTGCGTAGGCGATCACTTTTTTTTGAACCATTTCAAGGGGCATGTCTTTTTCTTTTGCATAGATTTTGATTGCCTCAATAACGGCAGGGTCATAGGATAAGCGGTCGATCAGAACCTGGCGTTTGGTTAACTGGAAGGGGCGGATTTCAATATCAAGCCTTGTGCCGATTTCTTCAAGCACCTTATTGATGCGTCGTCGCAGCAGCCACCGGGTACTGGGAATCAGAATCCGGTCCATCAGGGCAATGGCTGAAACAACAACAAGAACCATGAACAGCCAGATGGGAATTGAAATCTGTTCTTCCATAAGACAACCCCATGAAATAGTGGGTAAATAGGATATTTAATTATGACCTATTGCCTGTCAAAAGCAAGTTTTAATCCAAAGCCGATAAAAATAAGTCCGGAGATTTTCTGGAGCAGGGTTCCATAAATTGGATGACGTCTCAAGGTATGGGTCATGAGGGCGGCTGTCAGTGTTAAAAAAATACACCAGAGAGTTCCGGTTAAAAGAAAGGTCATCCCAAGAATCAGAAATGGAACCGCCCCATAGGTCTGGTCCGGGTTGATGAACTGAGGAAGAAACGAAAGAAAAAAAAGCCCGACTTTTGGGTTCAGGACATTTGTGAATACGCCCTGTTTGTAGATTTTAAAAAGATCAGGAGAAGAACCCGGTATCAATGCAAGGTCAAAGGATGAGTCTGGACTGAACATCATTCTGATTCCAAGATAGATGAGATAACCGGCTCCGGCCCATTTAATGAGGGAAAAGACAAGGGTAGAAGTGGATAGAATCAAGGACAGCCCAAAGGCGGCGGATAACACATGGATGATGCATCCGGACATGATTCCGCCCACAGAGACAAACCCTGCACGTCTTCCCAGAGAAATGCTCCGGGTCAATATAAAAAAAGTATCTGCACCTGGCGTGAGGTTAAGGATAATTGCAGATGCAATAAATCCCAGATAGTTTTCAATTCCAAAAATGGTAAAAAAATCAAAAGACATAATTAATCAAATAATGCATTAATAAAAATTACCGGGTTAAAATCCTGAAGATCGTCAATCTGTTCTCCGACACCGATATACCGGATGGGCAGTTTCATATTGCCGGCAATGGCAGCAACGATTCCGCCCTTTGCCGTTCCATCCAGTTTTGTCAGGGCTATCTGAGTCAAGCCCACTGCTTCATTGAACATTCTGGCCTGAGAAATGGCATTCTGTCCGGTTGTTGCATCCAGTACCATCAATACTTCATGGGGTGCACTGCTAAGTTTTTTCTGGACAGACCGTTTTATCTTTTTGAGCTCTTCCATCAGATTTTTTTGTGTATGAAGCCTGCCTGCCGTGTCAATGAGGACAATATCCACACCCCTTGCCATGGCCGCTTCCATGCAGTCATAGGCCACGGCAGCAGGGTCTGCCCCTTCCTTATGTTTGACAATGGCGGAATTGGCCCTTTGGGCCCATATCTCAAGCTGTTCAATGGCAGCAGCCCTGAAGGTGTCAGCGGCCCCGATAAGGACTTTTTTTCCTTCTGTCGTGAATTTCATGGCAAGTTTGCCCAGGGTTGTGGTTTTTCCAGTTCCATTAACACCCACAACCATAATGACATGGGGTTTTACAACAGAAATTTCAGAGGGTTCTGAAACGATTGGGAAAAGAGCGATCAATTCCTCTTTCAGCACCTGCTTAAGTTCATCTGCAAGTGAGAGTTTTTTTGCTTTTTTTTTAACCCGTGACATCATCTCCATGGTGATTTCCATTCCAAGATCAGATGTGATCAACAATTCTTCCAGTTCTTCAAAAAGCCCATCATCTATCACCTTGCCTGAAACAAAAAGCTTATTGATATCTGTTGTTAACAATTGCCGTGTTTTTGACAACCCGGTTTTCAGCTTTGTTAAGATTCCCGTGTTTTGATCTTGTTTCTCAGGGTCTTTTTTTTTAAACAGGTTGAATGCCAATTTTTAAGTCTCCTTTTGGGGTCAGTTCTTTCATGTCTGATCTTTTACCTTTTTATGGGTCAGGAATCAAGAATTGTCGGATAAAACATCAACAAAAGATTGTCTTTATACGAAAAATTCGGATGTATATCTCTTCTATGGAATGGAGCATGACGGAGCAGTATGAAAATCTATGCTTTACTTTATAAACATCAACGGATAAAAATATAGAGACATTGAATTTAGAGAAAAAAGGAAAACACACATGAGTTCTCCCGCAGAGGAAAAAATATTTGCACTTCAGGAACAGGTGAAAAAACTTCAGTCCCAAAAGGACAGTTTGCTCAAGGAGCTGGATACGGTCGAAGAACGGTTTGAAAAAATGGATCAGATGTATCGAAAATCTTTTCCTGTCATTATTGACAGCGTTGCAACCGGAGAGGACTTATTTTCAAATACCTGTAAAGACCTTAGCCAGGCGCTTAAAAAGGGAGAATCTGAAGGCAGGATTTCATACATCCTGGAACAATTGAAAGCCGCCATTTTCAAAGAAGGCTTTACTCCGCCCGCAGCAAAACAGAAAAAAGGACTTTTTTCAATATTAAAAAAGGGGTCTTCCCTTTCTTTTATAGACGAATACAAACTGAGCTACCATGAAGTTGTCAATAACCTCCGGTCCAATCTTGATGAAAAATATACCGGAAAACTGGATAATATTACAGTAAGAATTAAAACGGCAGCAGATACTTCTGATATCAGCGAAATCCGGGAAAGCGTGTTCAGTCTGATTTTTGTCTATATTTCCGATACCAATCAGGACAGGGGAAAAGTCAATGCCTTTGTTCAGGAAGTGGTGGGGAAAATTCTGGATATAGAATCCAACCTGTCTGCTTCTTATCAGCAGACAGACACCATGTTTCAAACCAATGACCGGTTTGAATCTGTTCTGGATGCGGAAATGAAAAGGTTGAAACAGACCTCGGATGTGGCATCAAGTCTGGATATGTTGAAAACTCAGGTATCGGAAAGGCTTGCATCCATAGAAAACGCCCTGCAGAAAAAACAGGCAAAGGACAGGGCCATAAGGGATGTTGCTGAAAAAAACAGGCAATCCTTTAAATCCGGTTTTTCTAAACTAAAACAGGAATTGGATGAGGCCACACGGTATTCTGAAGAGCTTGAAAGGAAATTGAATCAGGACCAGTTGACAGGTGCTTTTAACAGGCGGGCCTACGACAAAAGAATTGATGATGAGATGGAAAGGTTTTTAAGATATGGTTCAAGCTTTTCACTTCTTCTCATTGATGCAGACAGATTTAAGCTGATAAATGATAATTACGGCCATGCCATCGGTGACAAATGCCTTCAGGAAATTATAAAACGAACCCTTCCGTTATTACGGAAGAACGATATGCTGTCCAGGTATGGCGGTGAAGAATTTGTTGTCATTATGCCGGAAACCGATCTTGACGGTGGCAGGGAAGTGGCTGAAAAAATACGTCAGACCATAGAAAAGATAGAATTTATTTATAAGAAAGACAAAGTCAAGGTAACAGTCAGTATCGGTGTTTCCCAGGTAAGGGCAGGGGATAAACACCATTTGCAGGTTTTTGAACGTGCGGATATTGCTGTTTACCAGGCCAAGGCAAAAGGAAGAAATCAGGTTATTGCGAATTGACACAGGTCAATACAGGAGCTGAGATGTCGTCTTTGAATTTTAAATCCATTGAATCATTGCTGAATCACACTAAAACAATCCATGTAACTTCTGATGTGAATACAGAAACCATTGAAAGGCGTGCATTTTCTCCAAGGAAGATAAAAGCTTTTTCAACCCGGTACACCAGCCTGAAAGATGCACCGGAATTCCGATTCGGTGTGAACCATGAGGCAAAGAGAGTTCTTCCGGATATCATAAACAATCACGTTCAGCTCATTGTTCCGGGTGATGATACATCGGAAACCGTCAGAACAATTTTTTCCATGCGCCGGAATATCGGTGTTGTTTTCTCCGGCGGGCCTGCGCCGGGAGGGCATAATGTTATTGCAGGGGTATTTGATGAAATGAAAAAATATAACCCGGAATCCAGACTCTATGGATTCCTTTCCGGACCTGACGGTCTTCTTGAATCCAAATATGTAGAAATCACCAACAGTCTTGTGGATGCTTACAGGAACATGGGGGGGTTCTCCATGATTCGGACCGGAAGAACCAAAATCGATTCCCGGCAGAAAATGGAGGCGGCATTAAAAACCTGTACAGAACTTGAGCTTGATGCTCTGGTTGTGATTGGGGGGGATGATTCAAATACCAATGCCGCATTTCTTGCCCAGCATTTTAAAAGCTGCGGGATTAAGGTTATCGGCGTTCCAAAGACCATTGACGGAGATATCCAGGTAAAAACGGAAAACAGCGACACCTTGTGTGCCATATCCTTTGGATTCCATACGGCTGCCAGGGCTTTTTCACAGAATATCAGCAACCTGACCACCGATGCAAGTTCCGATATCAAATACTGGCATATATGCAAGGTTATGGGCAGGGTGGCAAGCCATCTGACACTGGAATGCGCCTTCCAGACACACGCCAACCTTTCTCTGATCGGTGAGGAGCTGGCAGAGTATACAGACCAGAAGAGAATTGAAAAAGCAAAAGAAAAAGGCCAGATTGATTATACTGCATATGGCATGACCCTCCGGCATTTATCAAGGCTTATATGTGATACCATTGTCAGGCGTGCTGCCGTTGGCAAAAATTACGGAGTCATCATCATACCGGAAGGGCTGCTTGATTTTATAAATGAAATCCAGGTATTCATTGTTAAGCTCAACAAAATTATTGCGGATTACAACAATATCCATGATACCAATTTTCATTCCTCTTTTCCGTCCCTGACAGACAAACTGGAATATCTGAGACGGCTGGCCAGGGGAATGGCAGATAAAGGGCAATTTCCCATCTGGAATCTGAGGGATGATGATCTTTTCAACCAACTGCCCTCATTCTTTCAAGAGGGCCTCCTTGTTGAAAGAGACACCCATGGCAATTTTCAGTTTTCTCAGGTCAAAACAGAAAAAATCATCATGGATATGGTGAAAGAATATTTAAACATACTAAAAGTGCAGGGCAGATATAAAATCGGGATTGAACAATCCTATTTCAAAGCCATGATGGAAAATGCAAATATTGTCCCTGATCGATATGCCAAAGCCATATTTAAAAATCCGGATGAACCCCATCTGCTCATTAAAGAATCCATTATTTCCCTTAAAACTCTTAAACAGGCCCTGATCAGCAACGATTTGATGTCACAGGATGAACCTCTGCCGCCGCCCATTGTATCGATATATAAAAAATCCGAACCCAAGTTTAAAACCCAGACCCATTTTTATGGGTATGACGGCCGGGGGTCAGACCCTACCCATTTTGACTGCAATTACAGTTATAATCTTGGACTGATCGCCTTTCACCTGATTGCCAATGGCGCAACCGGTCAGATGGCAGCTGTCAGGAATCTTGAGAAAAAATTTGATAAATGGGAGCCCATTGGAATTCCCATAGCAAAACTGATGCATCTTGAGGAAAGAAACGGAAAGATGCAGCTGGTTATTGAAAAAACACTTGTCGATCAAAACTCCAGCGCTTTCAGAGTATTTAAAGCCTTAAGAGAAGACTGGCTGGCCGCCGAATCCAATCAGGACAGATACAGGCGCCCAGGGCCGGTAAGGTTTACAGGTGTTTCAGAAGAGGACAGACCTATTACGCTGATGCTCAATTCAATCTAAGCCGATGATCAGGAAAATATTTGTTTAAAAATAGATTTTAACTATAAATAAAAGCTCTTATGGCCAATTATATATATTCGGTTATTTGTTTATAGATTTTGTTTTTCAGGATGATATGAACACAAGGGCTCTTCTGCAAGATAGTTGCCTGTGGCTTCATAAGCTCTTGCCCGGCATCCGCCGCAGACTCTTTTGAATTCGCATATCCCGCATTTATTCTCAAGATTGTCAAGGTTTCTGAGCTGGTTGAAAACATGGGAGTTTTCCCAAACATCTTTAAAAGACTGCCGGGTGATATTCCCGCATTCCACATCCAGGAACCCGCAGGTCTGGACCCGGCCCACATGGGAAATAAAACAGAACCCTGTGCCGGCAAGACACCCTCTTGTAACGGCATCCAGCCCATGGGTTTCAAAGGTTACTTTTTTCCCGTCTTTTTTTGAACGCTGGCGCAGAATCCTGTAATAATGCGGGGCACAGGTGGCTTTAAGCTGAAGCTTTACTTTATCTCTTTGATCATAAAACCAGTTCAAGGTTTCTTCGTATTCCTGGGAATTGATTTCACCGTCAAGAATGTATTTTCCTCGACCGGTGGGGACCAGAAGAAAAATATGATGGGCAACAGCACCTAAACTTTCTGCCAGTTTCAGGATTTTCGGGATCTCGTTAAGATTTGTTTTTGTAATAGTGGTATTGATCTGAAATTCAATACCCGCATCTTGTGCGATCTTGATCCCCTGTATGGATTTTTCAAAGGCATGTTGAATCCCTCGGAAGGCATCGTGGGTTTCAGGGGTAGATCCGTCAAGGCTGACGCTGATCCGCTTAATGCCGGAATCTTTCATTTTGCCTGCAATCTCTTTTGTAATCAGAGTGCCGTTGGGCGCCATAACCATGCGAAGTCCCAGTTTTGTTCCAAAAGAGGCAATATCAAAGATATCATGACGCAACAGTGGTTCCCCGCCGGTCAGAATAATGATCGGTTCTCCGACTTCCCGGATCTGTTCCAGCAATTTAAAAGACGCTTTGGTATCCAGCTCATTGTCATAGGGGTGATCTTCAGCCACTGCACGACAGTGTTTGCAGGCAAGATTACACCGTCTTGTGGTCTCCCATGCGACCAGGCGCAGGGTATTGGCAAAAGGGGGCTGTGCCGGATGTTCATGAGGCTGTCCCATCAGTCTTTTAACTCCCTGGCAACTTCGAGTGCGGAATAGGTCAGAATCAGGTCTGCCCCGGCTCGTTTAATGGATAAAAGGGTTTCCATGATCATTTCTTTGGCATTGACCCAGCCCATCAGTTCCCCGGCTTTCATGATGGAGTATTCCCCGCTTACATTGTAAGCTGCTATGGGAAGATCAATCTCCGTCTTTAACCTGTAAATAATATCAAGATAGGAGAGGGCGGGTTTGACCATGATAATGTCTGCACCTTCTTCAATATCCATGGTGGCTTCCCTGACGGCTTCATTGGAATTTGCCGGGTCCATCTGGTAGGTTTTCCGGTCACCGAATTGGGGTGCGGATTCGGCAGCCTGCCGGAAAGGCCCGTAAAAAGCAGAACTGTATTTTACGGCATAGGACATGATGGGAATATGGGAGAATCCTTCTTCATCTAGGGTCTGCCGGATTTCAGCCACCCTGCCGTCCATCATATCCGAAGGCGCCACCATGTCTGCCCCTGCTTTCACATGGGACAGGGCAGTTTTGGCAAGAAGATCAAGGGAGGCATCATTGTCGATAATTCCGTTTTCAACACATCCGCAGTGACCGTGGTCAGTATATCCGCAAAGACAGACATCGGTGATCAACGAAATATCAGGAACTTTTTCTTTGATTTCTTTAACAGCCCTCTGAACGATGGAGTCAGACGCATAGGCACGGGTGGCCAGGGGATCTTTTTTATCCGGAACCCCAAAGAGAATAATTGCCGGAATCCCTGCATCACAGGCATCTTTTGCCATGGTCACAATATGGTCGCAGGAAAGCTGGAAATGTCCGGGCATGGAGTCAATGGGTTTTTTAACCGATTTTCCTTCAATTGCAAACAAGGGAAGGATGAGGTCATCCCGGGATAGTTTTGTCTCCCGGATCATTCTTCTGAAATTATTGGTGGCTCTCAGCCGTCGTCCTCGGTAATCTGGAAAAAGCATTAAGAATTCTCCTTTTTTATTTCAGCATCGGTCAGGTAACAGGCAGGATCGCTATCCCAGGGATCATTGGCAACAGATTCAGCCCTGGCCCTGAAATTGCCGGCACAGATATCAAGCCAGCGACATTCTGCACACCGTCCTTTTACATGATTTTTTTTCTCTTTGAGTTTCATAAGAAATTCATTGTTCGGATCGGTCCAGATCTGTGAGAAGGGTTTATCTTTGATATTGCCGAGACTTTTTTCCCGCCAGAACTGATCCGGATGGACTTCTCCGTCCCAGGAGATACAACCGATTCCGCGGCCTGAATTATTGCCCTCATTCATTTCAAGAAGCTCAAGAACTTCTGCCGCTCTTTCCGGATTTTCATCTAACAGCCGCTGATAGATATAGGGCCCGTCCGCATGGTTATCAACGGTGAGGATTTCCTTGGGCAGCAGGCGGTCATGAAGATCCCGTGTCCTGTCCATTATCAGGTCCAGAACTTTTCTTGTTTCCTCATGGGAGAGATCCTCTTTTGCAATCTCAGATCCTCGACCGGAATAAACCAGGTGATAGAAACACGCCCTTGGGATATTTTTTTCTTCAAGAAGATCAAAAATTCCAGGAATATCTTTTACATTTCTTTTATTGATGGTGAATCGGAGCCCCACTTTAATACCGGCTTTTTTGCAGTTCTCAATGGCTGCCATGGCCTTTTTAAAAGACCCCTTAACCCCTCTGAATTTGTCATGGGTTTCTTCAAGACCGTCAAGGCTGATGCCCACATAGGATAAACCGATTTCTTTAAGTATCTTTGCTTTTTCTTTGGAAATAAGAGTGCCGTTTGTTGAAATGACGGCTCTCATTCCTTTTTTAACAGCATATTGAGCATATTCCACAAGCCTCGGATGGGTCAGGGGTTCTCCTCCTGAAAACAAAAGGACCGGCACCCCGAAATCTGCAAGGTCATCGATCATGGCAATACTTTGCTCGTGGGTCAGTTCATTATCATATGAAATATCTTCGGATCTGGCATAACAGTGCACGCATTTAAGATTGCAGCGCCGGGTCATGTTCCAGACAACAACCGGTTTTTTGTCCTTTGAAAATTGCAATAAATGAGAGGGCAGCTGTCCTGAGTGTCTTGAATATCGCAATGCATCAGAGGGTTCTACAGTGGCGCAGTAAAGTTTTGAAATTCCAATCATTTTATCTCTTTTCTGATAAGGTCGTTAAGAAAGGCTTCATGATCAATTAATGCATTTTTTGATAGGAAAAATCTGTTTTTTCCTGTTTTTTCACGGATAAGATTGAATCCGTCATAATAGGTGGAATAAATATTTGATAGTATCTCTTCACTGGTGGCATTATGATTGATAAACTGTTCAATGAGAAAATCAATGGCATCTTCTTCAAATACAATATTCAGGTTGTAGCTTTTGGACACTTCAAGTTCAATTTCTTTAACCGAGTCATGGAATCTTTTAATTTTTTTAACCGCATCTTCAATTTCCATAACAGTGTTACAAAAATATCGGGCAACCATATTGCACCGGATTTCCGAAAGTGTCAGCCCATGTTTGATGGAAAATGTTTTCCAGTTGTCTGTCAGATATGTCCGGATATAATTGTTGTGATCAAGAAAGACTTTTTCATAGTCAGAGTTCCAACCCACCTCATTTTTTTTTGACAACAGATCAAGAACATGACCCTTCGGGTCTTCCAAAAGTTTTTTGGTAACGGCAAACTTTGTGATATCCTGTGATGGAAGTTTTTCTTCAAAATCGAGCAAGGCTTCTTCAACAACACTGACAAGTCCTCGGGCACCTGTATTTTCCTTGGCTGCCTTTTTAGCAAACACCCGCAATGCCTCATCACTGAACACCATTTTAATCCCATATGCGCTGAAATCAAGCCGCTTACTTAAGACAACCGGGTTGTTGGGCATTTTTAGAATTGCATAGAGATCGTCTTCGCTCAAGGGGTCAAGGATGCACCTCACTGGAAGACGTCCGATAAATTCTGATTCAAAACCGAATTCCACAAGGTCCTCAGCTTTGGTCTGCCGAAGAAGGTCTTCATCCTTCTGTGATTTGACCAGGTTTGAACCAAACCCGATGGTCTGTTTGGAAAGCCGTCGTTTAATAACTTCGGTGAGTCCTGAAAACGCTCCGCTGACAATAAAAAGAATGTTTGCAGTATTCACTCGCCGCCGGTTTCTTTTTCCGGTTCTCTGATACGCTTCCAGTTCCTGCATCATGGAGACCGGATCATGGGGAACCTTCAGGTCCACATCGGTTTCTTCCATGGGTTTTAACAACGCCCGCTGAACCCCTGTTCTGGATACCTGGGCGCCAATGACATTTGGACTCGATGCTATTTTATCAATTTCATCAATATAAACAATACCGCATTCAGCAAGTTCTATATCATCATTGGCTTCTTTCACAAGATCCCGGATCAGATCTTCAACATCACCACCGACATATCCTGTTTCGGAAAATTTAGTGGCATCCGCTTTTACAAAAGGCACACCGATTTTTTTGGCAATCAATTTAATGAGGTATGTCTTTCCAATCCCTGTAGGACCTAACATCAGGATATTGGATTTGATATTGCCGGTAATCTTAGATACACCTTCTCCTGTGACCTGTGAGTGCCTTATCCGGTTGAAATGGGTGCATATTTTAGTTGCCAGAACTGATTTGGCCGTCTCCTGCCTGACAACATACTGATCAAGGTAAGCAATCAGCTCCTGGGGCTTTATGTTAAAATTGAGAAGGGTTTTTTTCCCTCTAAAGGAATCGCTTCCTGAAGCCACATCCTGCTGGGGAAGTATGGAAGGAGATATTATTTTTACAGTCCCTCCAAATTTTTTATTAAGGAACTCACCCAGCTCTTTTTCGATTTTCTGAGGATCTTGCGATCGGATATTTTTATCTTCTTTCATAATCGTTTAATATAAACAAGGAAATAAATAATTCAAGGTGAATCCGGCACTCTCCCTGTTTTTTCTTTATAAAACTCGCAAGGTTTACCGGATGACTGGAAAACGACAACACTGGGCAAACCCCTGGATTTGAATTTCAAGGCCCTGCATCCGTTTGGATGCTGTGAATCCCATGTTATATAGAAGAATTCACATTTAAAGCAATTTCTTCTATTGTCTTTGATCATCTTTACATTTTAATCCCGATCAAATAAAAAAGCCACGAACGATAACTGCCCGTGGCTTTTATAATTTATGGTGCCGAAGGGGAGATTTGAACTCCCACAGGTTGCCCCACACGCCCCTCAAACGTGCGTGTCTACCAATTCCACCACTTCGGCATTAGGTCTGTCAAAATATTATTCAGTCTTCTGTTCAATAGGCGCTACAGTTTTTTCCATCACTGAGGTCTCTGATTGATTACCGGATAAATAGGCCAGCATCAGAGATGTTATCATAAAGATAATGGCAACGGCGGTTGTAATTTTTGTTAAAATTGTTGCCGGGCCTGAAGCACCGAAAAGTGTCTGGCCTGCACCGCCGCCAAGAGAAACTCCCATTGTGGCGCCTTTGCCGCTTTGCAACAATACTATCAGTACCAAAAGGACACAGACGATAACATGGATAGTAACCAATAAGGTTGTCATATTTCCTACAAATAATATTTAATAATTTTAATGAAGATTTCAGGATCAAGACTTGCACCACCTACCAGCGCACCATCTACATCCTTAATGTTCATCAGTTCTTTCACATTCTCAGGTTTAACCGAGCCGCCATATAAAATCCTGGTCCGG
Organism: uncultured Desulfobacula sp.; assembly: GCA_964619205.1. Lineage (GTDB taxonomy): Bacteria > Desulfobacterota > Desulfobacteria > Desulfobacterales > Desulfobacteraceae > Desulfobacula. The sequence goes on from CAZUDE010000002.1 coordinate 171,236, forward strand.
TTTGAAAAATCTTTTGAAAACAACCTGCCCAATAAAGATCTTAAATACTGATGAACTTCATCAACCTGATTCGTGCTTGCCGTTTTTCCTGTTCCAATGGCCCAGACAGGCTCATAGGCCAGAATCAAGTCTTTAAGTTCATCAGAACCAAAGCCTTTTAACCCATCCGACACCTGTTTGTCAAGTGTCTGAAACGTTTTTTCTTCATCTCTCTCAGCCTCTGTTTCTCCGATGCAAAAAACAGGTTTTAACCCTGAATAAATTGCAGCGCCCAGTTTTTTACAGACACTGATATCTGTTTCCCCGAAATACTGTCTTCTTTCAGAATGACCAATAATTACATATTCTGAACCTGCTGCCCGGATCATTTCAGCAGATACTTCACCTGTGAAGGCACCTTCCTTTTCAAAATAAAGGTTTTGAGCCCCTGTTTTAACACGGGTTCCCATTAAACAGGATGCAACCAGGGGAAGGGAAAGAAACGTCGGTGCAATCATGACTTCGATATTTTCCACATCAGAGCACAGACTGGCAAGTTTTTTTGCGGTCTCTACCGCTTCCGGGCCGGTTTTATACATTTTCCAGTTCCCGGCAATGAAAGGGATTCTGTTCATTAATACCTCCCGTCCGATTACAGGGATTTTCCCACCATGACGGCAAGATCAACCATTCTGGTGGAATAGCCGGCCTCATTGTCATACCAGGAATAAATTTTTATCATATTGCCGTTGATAACATCGGTACAATCTGCATCCACAATGGAGGAAAGCGGATTTGAATTAAAATCAATGGAAACAAGAGGAATATCGCAATATCCCAATATTCCTTTCAGATTTTCTTTGGAAGCCTTTTCCAAAACCCGGTTGATATCTTCTTTTGTCAGACCTGTTTTTTCAGTAACCGCCACAAAATCAACCAGTGAAACATTAGGGGTCGGAACCCGGACAGACAATCCGTTCAGTTTGCCTTTGAGTTCCGGCAGAACCAATGCTACGGCTTTGGCCGCACCTGTTGTGGTGGGAATCATTGAAAGACCGGCAGCCCTTGCCCTTCTGAGATCTTTGTGGGGAAAATCAAGAATCCGCTGATCTCCGGTATAAGAATGAATGGTTGTCATCATTCCGGAAACAATACCGAAATTTTCAAGTATTACCTTTGCAACCGGTGCAAGGCAATTTGTTGTGCAGGATGCATTTGAAATAATGTGATGAGACGCAGGGTCATACATACCCTGATTGACACCCATTACAATGGTAATATCCGGGTTGGTCGCAGGAGCCGAAATCAATACTTTCTTGGCCCCGCCGGCAAGATGTTTTGAAGCCCCATCTCTGTCCCTGAAGATTCCCGTGCATTCTAAGACAATATCAACGCCGGCATCCTTCCATGGGATCTGCGAAGGATCTTTAAGGGCGGTAACTTTTGTGATCTTGTCTTCAACAACAATGGAGTCACTGGTTGAGGTTACTTTTTTGTTCAATAATCCATGCACCGAATCATATTCAAGAAGATGGGCAATTGTTTTAGTGTCCGTAAGATCATTAATGGCTGTCACTTCAACATCAGGATTGTTAAATGCTGCTCGAAAGACCATCCTACCGATTCTGCCGAATCCGTTAATACCTAATTTAATCGTCATTTGCGGCCTCCATGATAATATTGGGATATTTAATAAACTAAGCTCTTTTTGTACCTTTTAAAATTCCACTGGCAAGTGAAATGCTTTTCTTGCCATGTTCGACAAGAACAGAGGTCAATGTCTCCATATTCATTTTTGACCTTGAATTAACTGCCTTAAAGAGAATAGGCAGATTTACACCTGATATGACCTCGACCTTTCCTTCTTCCAGAAATGAATAACTCAGATTGGAAGGAGTCCCGCCAAACATATCCGTGAGAATAATAACGCCGGTGTCTGTCTTGACATCGGAAATGCCCTTTTTAATTTTTTTTCTGAGGCTTTCAGGATCCTCTTGAATATTAATTGAAACCGATGAAATATTTACTTCTTTTTTCCCTGAAATGAATTCTACGGTTTCAATCAAGGCGTTTCCTAAATTTGCATGGGTGACCAACAGTATCCCGATCATGATTCCTTTAAATCCCGATCAATATCCCTGTGGATGAGACCCGGATTAAATCCTTTTTTATCTAAATGTTCAAAAATAATTCTTGCAATGGCAACGCTCCTGTGTCTTCCTCCTGTGCAGCCGACGGCAAGTGTGAGATATGATTTGTTTTCTCTTCTGTACAGAGGAATTAAATAATCCAGAAGATCTATATATTTTTCAAGGAAAATATTGGTTTCATTATTGGATAATAGAAATTTGCGAACAGCGTCAGATTCGCCGTCCAGAAATTTAAGCTCTGAAATAAAATAAGGATTTGCAAGAAATCTCATGTCGACAATAAGATCGGCATCATTCGGAATCCCATATTTAAATCCGAAAGAGACTACATTTATTTTTGTCAGACATGCTAGTGTACACCCGTCATTAATCAGATCCAGGATTTTGGATTTAAGCTGATGTACATTTAACCCGGTCGTATTAATAATATGATGCGCTGTCTGTTTTATGGGCAGCATCATATCTTTTTCGCGTTTTATGCTGTCAGGAAGACTTTTTTCATTTGAAACCGGATGCTGCCGCCGGGTTTCGCTGTATCGTTTAAATAATGTGTCTTCGTCTGCTTCAAGAAATATGATACGGGGTGAAATTCCCCTGTCTTCAAGAGAGGCTATACCCGGTCCATAGTTTGAAATAAAGTTTTTGCTTCGCATATCCATTACAAAAACAAGTCCTTTAATTTCAGGATTTTCCTTTAGCGGAAGATCAAGAAATTTCTGCAACAGCTCAATGGGCATATTGTCGACGCAATAAAACGAAGCATCTTCAAAAGCCTGAATAGCTGTTGTTTTTCCGGACCCTGAAAGACCGGTTATGATATACACTTTTTGCATTGGATTTAAAAGTCTTCGTCCTGCTCAATGATTAAGTCGTAAATTGTATCAGATGATTCTGCCGCCAGCAACTTTTTTTTAAATTGGTCCATTTTTAAAAGTTTGGAAATCTGGGCCAGAACTTTCAGATGTCCACCTGCTGAGTTCTCAGGTGTCAGCAATAGAAAAAAAATATGAACCGGTTTATTATCCAGAGAGTCATATTCAACCCCTTTTTTGCTGAGTCCGAATCCTACACGAATGGATTTGACCGTATCAAGCTTGCCGTGCGGAATCGCTATTCCTCCGCCGATTCCAGTACTGCCGAGTTGTTCACGTTCCATGAGAACCATTGCAATATTTTTTGCGGAGGCAGAGGTTGTTGTTGAAATGGCCGCGGCCAATTCATCGATCACCCCTTTTTTATCGGAAGCCTTAATATCTGCAATGATGGCTTTTTTATCAAGAAGCTGGCTGATTTTCATTAAATGAATTATCCTTTGGGCTGGATTAATCCGAGCTTTCCATTATTGTGTTTATAAATGACATTCACCCGCTCGGTTCTGGCATTGTTGAAAACAAAAAAAGGCTGATCGCCTGAATTTAATTCAATAACCGCATCTTCAATGTCCATGGGTTTATAATCAATTGTTTCCAGAAGTATCTGATGGTCGGAAAGATCTTTCACAGGCTCCCGACCTGTGGGGGTTTCTCCAGCCACTTCGTTTTTAATGCTCTGCTTTTTTCCTGACATGTGGCGTTTCACTTTTTCCTTGTTTTTTTTTATCTGAATCCGAACCTTATCCATCAATGCATCAATGGATGAATACATGCTCTCGGATTCTTCTTTGGCATGAATTTTTACTTTATCGCTGGTCAGTGTAATTTCCGCAATATGTCTGATCTTTTCTACAGAAAGGACAACATATGCATCAGCCGGGCTTTCCAGCATTTTATCAAATTTTTCGAGTTTTTTTTGCACATAAGATTTTAAGGAACTTGAGGGGTCAATCTGTTTAAAAGTAACGGTTGTTTGCATAAAACCCTCCCTAAAGTTGTTTACGTTTGTTTGAAGGAAGAATATTCAATACTTTCCGGTATTTAGCTACTGTTCTCCGGGCAATCTGGAGATCTGAATCCTGGAGAATCAGAGCTATTTTATCATCGCTTAAAGGATTTTCCGGGTCTTCTTTTTCAATTAAAATTCTTATTTTATCCTTTACGCTGGCAGAGGCCATGGAATCTCCACCCGTTCGTTCAATCGAAGAATTAAAAAAATATTTAAGTTCGAATAGTCCCTGGGGAGTATACGCATATTTATTGGTTGTGACACGGCTAATGGTGGATTCATGCATTTCAATATCTTCGGCAATATCTTTTAAAATGAGGGGTTTTAAATAGGCAATGCCTTTATCAAAAAATTCCCGCTGGAATTTTAAAATGCTTTCCATTACAAGGTATATGGTCTTCTGGCGCTGCTGAATGCTTTTTATAAGCCAGGATGCCGATTGCATTTTTTCGTTAAGATAGTTTTTTGCATCCTTTGAGATCTTGCGACCGTCACTTATTGCATTTTTATAAAACCGGTTTATTCTCAATTTTGGCAGGCCGTCATCATTCATTACAATTTTATAATCATCTCCAAATTTGTAAATATAGATATCAGGCGTGATATAGGAGGGTTCGTCGGTTGAAAAGGCACGACCGGGTTTGGGTTCAAGGTACTGAATGATTTTTACTGCAGCCCTGACCTCATCTACGGATATTTTTAGTGCTTTTGCAATTTTTTTACTGTTTCTGTTCTCAAGGTTTTTCAGATGATACCGTATAATCGCGGTAATGATCGGATTATCGATGGAAAGCTGCTTTAGCTGGATCAACAGAGTTTCACACAGATCCCTGGCACAGACGCCGGGAGGGTCAAAGGTCTGAAGTATGGAAAGCACTTTTTCTGCAAGAGTAATATCAGAATTACAGGATAGGGCAATCTCTTCAATATCACTGCACAGATACCCGTCTCTGTTGAGGTTGCCGATAATCATATGGCCTATTTTTTCTTCCTGCTCAGAAAAGCCATAAAGCCTTAGCTGCCATTGAAGGTGGTCTTCAAGGGTCTTTTTCTCCGCTGTAAAGGCTTCATAATTAGGTGCATCTTTATTTTCCGATTCGATATACAATTTCCCGGTGGAATTGTATTCATTGATGTAGTTTTCCCAGTCTGTATCAGATCTTACCTTTTCTTCAATTGTGATTTCTTTTACCCGGAGTTCTTTTTCAGGAGCAAGGGGCTCAGTATCAAGATCTGACAGTTTTCTGTCGGAGACTTCATCCAGACCTGTTTCTTCAAGTGCCGGATTCTGTTCAATTTCCTGTTGAATCATTTCAGCAAGCTCAAGGCGGGACAATTGGAGCAGCTTTATTGCCTGCTGGAGCTGCGGCGTCATGACAAGCTGCTGACTTAATATCAGATTTTGTTGTAATCCAAGTTCCATATTAGAGTTTAAAGTTTTCTCCCAGGTAGATTTTTTTTGCTATTTCACTAGAAATGATTTTATCAGGGTTCCCTGACTCTATGACCTTCCCTTGACCCATGATATAGGCATTGTCACAGACTCCCAAGGTTTCTCTAACATTATGATCAGATATTAAAACGCCAATTCCTTTTTTAGTCAACTGATAAATGATTTGCTGGATATCAATCACCGCCAGAGGATCTATTCCTGCAAACGGCTCGTCCAGAAGTATGAACAAGGGGTCAGTGGCAAGGACCCTTGAAATTTCAAGTCGCCGCCGTTCTCCTCCGGACAGGGAATTGGCTTTTTGATGGGCAAGTTTGCTGATTCCAAGTTCTTTCATGAGATCCACGGCTTTTTGTTCAATGTTAAACCCGTTTTTTGGTAAAACTTCAAGAATAGCCGTGATATTCTCCTTAACGGTCAGCTTCCTGAAAATGCTCGACTCCTGGGGAAGGTAACCAAGTCCTTTCCGGGCCCGGATATACATGGGATGCCGGGTAATATCCTCCCTGTCAAGGCTTACTGATCCGCTATCGGGTTTGATCAAACCAACCGTCATATAGAAGGTTGTGGTTTTCCCTGCCCCATTTGGCCCCAAAAGGCCTGTGACCTGCCCCTGCCTTACCGAAAGACTCACATCATCGACAACTTTTTTGCCGTTATATATTTTTATCAGATTTTTTAATACAAGTCGGACCATTATTCTTTTTTGCCGGGGTTGTCTTCAGGATTAAGGAGTGCTTCAACTCTTTTTTGACCATCGCTTTCAACAATTACTTTGTCTTGTTTTCTATATAGGGTGATCTTCTTTCCCGTTACAAAACTCGTGCCTGTTACCAGTCTCGGGGCATTTCCCTTTAAAACAAGAACGTCATCCGATGTAGTATAGACTGCTTCATCAGCAAAGGCTTTGCGTTCCCCGGATGTGTATCTGACATTGCCGGTGGAAACTATCTTTGTAATATTGCTCTGAGCCTCATTCTTCTTGTTTTTGTTTTTTTTCGTGTCTGTAACAAAATAAACCTTCATGGAATCAGCAAGAAGGATTGAGTCTTCCTGCATGGCTTCAACATTTCCGGTGAATTCCACCATGGAAGATCCTTTTTCCCCGGTCATTTTATCTGAGGTAATGCGAATGGGGGAGTCTCCAAGCTCTTTTTTCTCCTCGGAATATGCAGGGCCGGGGTTTACGAGAAGTGAAAAAGAAATGAAAAAAAACAGATATATGCAATTGAGTATCAATTTATTCAAATTGAATGTTGAAATTTTTATTGAAAGATCCATGGACATGCCCTTCAAAAATAATTCGATTGTCATTTAAATAGATTATCATTGAATCTGCCTCAATGAAAGAGCCATTCTTTTCAAGCCGCACACGAGCATCGGAGCGCATTATATGTTCTTTTTTGTTATAAAGCAACTTATCAGTTTTCAGAAAGGCCGATACATATTTGACCACTACGGTATCGGAAAAAATCATATCATGGGTTTTTGTATTCAATATGCCTGTTTTTGATGTCAGCTCAACTTTTTTCTTTTCTTTTGAAAAGAAAACAACCAATACTTCATCAAGGACTGCTTTTTCTTGATCTTTTAACAGGCTGGCAGACTTGGCCGTTAATTCCCATTCCGTAACCCCGTTCTTTTTGGACACCTGCTTTAAAAGGTTCAGCTTCAAGGCAGCAGTTGAATCAATTTTAATATCGTTTACTTTGATTTTTCCAGACAATAGTTTATCAATTACCAGAAATCCGGATATGGCAAAGATGATAATTATCAACAGTCCCGTAAGAATGTAGGTGATTTTTCGTTTTATCGAGGGTTTCATGATATATATCGATTCAGAATATTTTTCCAAAGCCCTTTGGCCTTGAGGATGCTTTCGCAGATTTCTCTGACAGCACCCCGACCTCCTTCAAGGATTGTAATTATTTGGGAATGCTGTTTGACCTCTTCCGGGGCATCTGAGACACAAATTGAAACCCCTACTTTTTTCATGATGGGAAGGTCAATGAGATCATCCCCCATAAAGGCAATGTCACATGCAGGGATCCCGGTTTCCAGGATGATTTTTTCAAGCGCTGCTGATTTATCCTTGATACCGTCAAACAACATTGTAATGCCGAGATTGTCGCACCGGTAACCCAGGGCCTTAGATCTGCGTCCGGTAACAATACCGACCCTGATCCCGGAATCCATTAAAAGCCTTAACCCTAAGCCGTCACGTGAATTAAAGGTTTTGACCTGCTCCCCTGAGTCTGAATAGATGATGCCGCCATCCGTCAAGACACCATCCACATCCAGCAATAATAATTTAATATTGGCAAGGCAGGAATTCATAAGCTTATCCAACAGCTTTTTTAATGGCGAGGAGAGTGGATAGAAGGGTTTCCATATCATTCAGCGGGAAGGAATTGGGTCCATCACAAAGTGCCTTTTCCGGTTCGGGATGGGTTTCAATAAACAATCCATCCGCTCCTGCGGCAATGGCAGCTTTGGCAAGAACGGGAACATACTGCCTTTCCCCTGATGAAGCTTCAATGGCACCGCCTGGAAGCTGAACACTGTGTGTGGCATCGAAAATGACTGGGGCGCCCATTTGTTTGATGATGGGGAAGGATCTAAAATCAACCACAAGATTGTTATAGCCAAAAGATGAGCCTCTTTCGGTGATGGAGATGTGTGAATTTCCTGTTTGTTTGGCTTTGTTGAGGATATTGCGGCAGTCATGGGGAGACAGAAACTGGCCTTTTTTTATGTTAATCGGCAAACCCGTTCGGCAGGCGGCCAGGATCAGATCTGTCTGCCTGCATAAAAATGCCGGTATCTGTATCACATCAAGTATTTTGGCTGCTTTTTCCGCTTGGTCGGGCAAATGAATATCTGATATCACGGGAATATCAAGGGCTCTTTTAATTTCATCAAGAATGTTTAATCCTTTGTCAAAGCCGGGTCCTCTGTAGGACTGAATGGATGTCCGGTTTGCTTTGTCAAAGGATGCCTTGAAAATCAGCGGGATATTGAGGCGAGTCGATATGTTTTTAAGGGTTTTAGCGATGAGGAGGGTGATTTCGTAGCTCTCAATTACACAGGGACCGGCAATAAGAAAAAAAACAGGTTCGGGCTTATCTGTCAGGCTAAAAAAATAATTCTTCATAAATACTTCCAAAGTTATGGTTTGTGAGGCCAAAGTATATTTTGGGACTCAAAAAGTCAAGAATGGAAAATTGCTTGATAAGTTGAGGCAGAGCTGCTATTTTACTATAATTTTGCTAAAATTTTACTAAGTTACTGAAAAAATAGGTATTCTTAATGAAAAGAAGTCTTGCGTTGGTTCTTTTTCTTTTATCAGCAGGTTTTGTTATTTACGCTCTTTTGTATCTTTTTGAAGGCACCGCGCCGGTTGTTGATTCAGCCTTACCTTCCGAGTATTTGAAAAAAGGATATGAAATATCAATCACCTTGTCTGATATGAAGACAGGCCTTCAGCAGATCGTTGTAACGGCAACGCAGAGGGGAACAGAAACCACCCTGCTGGAAAAACAATACGATCCTCCTGGTTTTTTTGGATTGTTTTTCGCCCCAAAAACCATGGCGGATTTTTTTAAGATTCCCTTTGAAACCTCGAAATACGGAATTACGGACGGAGAGGTCATTATAAAGATAGCAGTGTCTGATAATTCTCTGAGGGGATGGGGCAGGGGCAATATTTTTTATAGTGAAAAAAAACTTATTTTTGATTCAAAACCACCGGAAATGACTGTTTTAACAGACCAGCACAATATCGAAAGAGGCGGTGCAGGGCTTATTATTTATAAAGTGTTTGAAGATAACATAAAAAGCGGGGTCCAGGCAGGAGATAATTTTTTCCCCGGTCACCCCGGCCTTTTTGAAAATAAAAATATTCATGTCTGTTTTTTTGCCTTAAATTATCTTCAGGGGCCTGACACGAGTCTGTCTCTTATTGCCGAAGATAAGGCTGGCAATAGCACAAAAAAAAGTTTTTTTCATTACATCCGGGATAAAAAATATCCCATTGATACTCTTGATATTTCAGACTCTTTTCTTGAGAATAAGATGCCTGAGTTTGAACTGGGCAGCAGGGAGGCTTCATTTCAAGGACAGGAAAACCCCCTAGTGAAAAAATTTGTATATATCAATAAGGAGCTCAGAAAAGAGAATGAGGAGCAGATTTTGAAACTTTCCTCAACCTCGGAATCTATGAAATACTGGGAAGGTTCATTTTCAAGACTTGCGAGATCCGAGAGAAAGGCCGGATTTGCGGATCACAGGATCTATCAGTATAATGGCAGTGAGATTGACCGGGCTGTCCACCTGGGCATTGATCTTGCCTCAACAGCCCATTCTTCAGTATACCCGGCCAATGCAGGAAAGGTCATACTGTCTGAATCTGTCGGTATTTATGGCAATACAGTGATCATTGATCATGGATTCGGACTTTGCAGCCTTTACTCTCACCTGGATCAGATTTTAGTTAAAGTGGGGGACAAGGTTGAAAAAGAAACTCAAATCGGCCTTACCGGTTTGACCGGTATGGCAGCCGGAGATCATCTTCATTTTTCAATGATGGTCCACAATGCTTTCGTAAATCCCATTGAATGGTGGGATGATTCCTGGATTAACAATAACATTACATCAAAAATAAAAGCAGTCAAACAACGGACTGATTCATAACGGCAAGGGTTTATGATGAATGACTACAAAGTAAATAAAACAATTGAACAGATCAACAGGAAAATTGCTGCCGGGGAAGCTGTCGTGGTTACGGCAGAGGAGATTATTGATATTGCAAAACGAGAAGGGGTTGTGGAGGCGGCAAAAAAAGTTGACGTGGTAACAACCGGTACATTTGCCCCCATGTGCTCTTCAGGCGCTTTTATCAACATCGGTCAATCCAAGCCCCTGATCCGGACAACCAGAACCTGGTTCAATAATGTATTTGCCTATTCGGGCGTAGCTGCCGTGGACTGCTATCTCGGCGTCACCCAGACCTGCGAGGATGATCCCCTGAACAAACGCCATCCAGGGGAGTTCAATTATGGCGGAGGCCATGTCATCCAGGATCTTGTTGCCGGAAAACAGATCCATATCAGGGCGGAGAGCTATGGTACGGATTGTTATCCCAATCGAAAGATAGAAAAGCTTGTAACACTAAAAGATCTTCCCAATGCCATGCTGTGCAATCCCAGAAATGCTTATCAGAATTACAATTGTGCCATTAATCGATCCGAGAAGATCAAATATACCTATATGGGCACCTTGAAACCCGATATGGGCAATGCCAATTATTCAACATCAGGGGAGCTCAGCCCCCTCATGAATGACCCGTTTTTAAAAACCATTGGCATTGGAACCCGTATTTTCCTGGGCGGTGCCCAGGGCTATGTCACCTGGACCGGCACCCAGCATAAAAAGGACGTTGAAAGAGGGTTGAATGGTGTTCCGCTTAAACCCGCCGGTACCCTCTCCGTTATCGGGGATTTAAAGGAAATGTCTCCGGAATGGCTTGTGGGGCAAAGCATAAGGGGATACGGCTGTTCATTGTCTGTTGGGTTTGGTATTCCCATCCCCATCCTGAATGAAGAAATTTTAAAATATGCATCGGTTTCAGATGAAGAATTGTTTACTCAGGTAGTGGATTATGGTTTTGATTATCCGGAAGGCATTTCAAAATCCTATGGTCAGGTCAGTTATGCTGAATTAAAAAGCGGATCAATCACCCTCAAGGGAAGAAAAATTCCCACAGTACCGCTTTCCAGCATGGTAAAGGCCCGAAAAATTGCAGATATTCTTAAAAAATCAATACTGAAGGCAAAGTTCTTTTTAACTCAACCTCAGCACATGTTTTATTAGAAACAGAATAAAGGACAAAAAATGGCAGAAAAAAAGAAAAGTTCTCTGCGTGAAAATATAGAGGCAATTGTCATCGCTGTTATTATTGCCATGTTTATTCGTACCTTTATTATTCAGGCATTCAAGATCCCGTCAGGCTCCATGCTGGAAACCCTTCAGATCGGTGACCAGATTCTGGTCAATAAATTTATTTACGGGGTTAAAATTCCGTTTACAGACGGGAAAATCCTTATCCCTGTCAAAGAGCCTCAAAAAAATGATATTGTTGTTTTTAAATATCCCGAAGATCCATCCAAGGATTTTATCAAACGGGTGGTTGCAACGGCAGGGGATACAGTTGAAATTGATCATAAAAAACTCTATGTCAACGGCAAGCCTGTTGAGGATGAACCCTATGCCCAGTATAAGGAACACATCATATATCCGCCTGATTTTCCGGATCGTACCCGGGCCAGGAGAGACAATGTTCCAAAGCTCACCGTTCCTGAACATAAATTGTTTGTCATGGGTGATAACAGGGACAACAGCCACGACAGCAGGTTCTGGGGTTTTGTTGATCTGAAGGATGTCAGGGGAAAAGCATTGATCATATACTGGTCATGGGATAAAGACGAATTTGGAGTCAGATGGAAAAGAATTGGTGATTTATTAAAATAAGGTAAGAGCCATGCGGTTTGAAAAAAAAGATATTCTTGATATTGAATCCCTTGAGCCCTGGGAAATCTCAATGATCCTGGATACGGCCGAGGGCATGAAAGAAATTTCAGAAAGGCCTGTAAAAAAAGTACCTACACTCAGGGGCAAAACCATTGTTCTGTTTTTTCAGGAACCGTCAACAAGAACCAAACTTTCTTTTGATACGGCAGCCAAACGGCTATCTGCCGACAGCATTTCCATTTCAGCAAGTACTTCCAGTATTGTCAAAGGCGAGACCCTCATCGACACGGCCAAAAACCTTGAAGCCATGAAACCGGATGTGATTGTCCTTCGTCATCCTTCATCCGGAGCCCCCCATCTCATTGCAAAGAGGGTAAAGTCTTCTGTGATCAATGCCGGGGATGGAATTCATGCCCATCCGTCCCAGGCTTTGCTGGACATGATGAGTGTGAGGGAAAAAAAAGGCAGGATAGCAGGTCTGAAGATTTCGATTATCGGGGACATTTCCCATTCAAGGGTTGCACGATCCAATATCATCGGGTTTTCAAAAATGGGTGCGACGGTTTCCATCTGTGCTCCGCAAACCATGATCCCCAAAGGGATAGAAAAACTGGGATGCACCCTGTCACCCAATATGGAATCCTGTATTGAAGGGGCAGATATTATCATGATGCTCAGAATCCAAAAAGAAAGACAGGGAAACATCCTTTTTCCCACGGAAAGAGAGTATGCAACCTTGTTCGGGTTAAACAAAAACCGCCTTAAGCTTGCCCGGAAGGATGTCCTTGTCATGCATCCCGGTCCCATGAACAGGGGGGTAGAAATATCCAGCGATGTTGCGGATTCCGACTGCTCCATCATCCTGGAGCAGGTTACAAACGGTGTTGCCTTGCGTATGGCTTTATTTTATCTGGTCGCAGGAGGTAGCAGACATGTTGATTCGCATTAAAGGGGCAAGAATCCTTGACCCCAAAAACATTGATGCAAAAAAAGACATCCTTATTAAAGATGATCTTATTTACGCAATCGTTGACCCGGAACACAGGGACACGGAACCGGATATTCACATCATTGACGCCACAGGCAAAATCCTTGTTCCCGGTTTAATCGATATCCATGTCCATTTAAGGGAGCCGGGCCAGGAATATAAGGAAACCATTGAAACCGGTCTTATGGCAGCGGCAAGGGGCGGATTTACAGCAGTCTGTTCCATGCCCAATACAAAGCCGGTAAATGATAACAGTCAGGTGACTAAATTTATTATCCAGCGTGGAAAGGAAATCGGACTTTCCAGGGTATATCCGGTGGGAGCCATTACCCTGGGGCTCAAGGGCGAGGCTTTGGCTGAAATCCATGATATGAAACAGGCCGGAATTGCAGCCGTCACAGATGACGGCAAACCCGTTGATAATTCAAACCTGATGCGGCGGGCCCTGGAATATTGCAAAGGGTTGAATATTCCTGTTTTTGTGCATGCAGAAGACACATGCATTGCAGATGGCGGTTCCATGAACGAAGGCCTTTCTTCCACCGTTTGGGGTATAAAAGGGATTCCCAATGCAGCCGAGAGCATCATGGTTGTCCGGGATATCGCTCTCTCTGAACTGACCGACGCGCCTGTTCATTTCTGTCATATCAGCACAAAAGAATCTGTGGAAGCCATCCGGCAGGCGAAGAAAAGAGGGGTGAAAACAACCTGTGAAACCGCCCCCCATTATTTTACGCTGACGGACGAAGATGTAAAAGAGTATGATACCAATTTCAAAATGAATCCGCCGCTTCGCTCCGAAGAAGACAGGCTCGCTGTCATAAAGGGACTTTCAGATGGAACCATTGACATGATTGCATCAGACCACGCCCCCCACAGTGTTGTTGAAAAAGATGTGGAATTTGATCGTGCAGCCTTTGGTATTGTGGGTCTTGAAACTTCCCTTTCCCTGTCCTTGAAACTGGTTCATGACGGGAACTTAACACTGGAAGACCTGGTTGATAAAATGGCAAAACAGCCGGCAAAACTCCTGGGTATCAATAATGATATCAAGAAAGGGAATATTGCCGATTTAACCCTTATTGACCCGGATGACGAATATATGATCGACCCTTCCACATTCAGATCCAAAAGCCGCAATACGCCTTTTTCAGGGACGAAAGTCAAAGGAAGCGCGTTTTTAACCATGGTAAACGGCAGAGTTGTATATCAAAGGGATGCGCAATAGCCGCATAATAATAGAAAATGGGCAAAGCACGGTCGATTCTTATTGTTGATGATGAATTAAGCATGAGGGAATTCCTTGATGTCTTATTGTCCAAGGAAGGATATAAAGTGTCTGTTGCCAAAAACGGAAAACAGGCCGTGAACATGATTGAAAAAAATGAGTATGATCTTGTTCTGACTGATATCCGTCTGGGAGACATCACTGGTTTAGAAGTCCTGAAAGAAGCCAAAAAAAAGAATCAGGATACGGTCATCATCATGATATCGGCCTATTCAACCACTGAAATAGCCGTTGAAGCCATGAATCACGGAGCCTATGATTTTGTTCCCAAACCCTTTGATAATATCGAATTAAAACAGACCATCCAAAAAGCCCTTGAATTAAGAACCCTTGACCAGGAAAAAGATAAAACATCTTCAGAGCTTAAAGACCATCTGCATTTTAACAGGATTATCGGAAACAGCCCGGGAATGCAGGCCATTTACAAAAGAATTGAGCAGGTCGCCCCAACCAAGACCAATGTCCTGATTACCGGAGAAAGCGGTACGGGAAAGGAATTGATTGCAAGGGCCATTCATGAAAATTCCGACAGGAAGGAGAATCCTTTTGTGGTGGTCAACTGCGGCGGTATTCCGGATACTCTTATCGAGAGCGAGTTTTTCGGTCATATAAAAGGCTCTTTTACAGGGGCTGTGGTTGATAAAAAGGGACTGTTCGAAGCTGCCAACCTGGGAACCATTTTTCTGGACGAGATCGGGGAACTGTCTCCCATTCTTCAGGTCAAATTATTGAGGGCCGTGCAGGAAACTTCTTTCAAACCCGTGGGCGGCACAAAAGAAATTGAAGTGGATGTCAGAATTATTTCCGCCACAAACAAAAAACTTGAGCAGGAAGTCATTGAGGGAAAATTCAGGGAAGATCTTTTTTTCCGGCTTAATGTAATTCCAATTATAGTCCCCCCACTTCGGGACAGGAAAGGCGATGTGGCGCTTTTAGCTCAGCATTTTGCAGAAAAATATTCACAAAAAATGGGTAAGGACATCGTCAAGCTGTCTTCCTATGCCATTGATTTCCTAAACAAATACAGCTTTCCCGGAAATGTAAGAGAGCTTGAAAATCTCATTGAACGAAGCGTTGCCCTTTCATCCACCAATATCATCCTGCCGGAAAGCCTGACCATTTCCATGCACAAAAAACGCAGATGGGTCGAAGGCATCGAAGGCAGGCGGTTTGATCTGAGCGAAGTGGAACAGGGCGTGGATCTTGATGAGATCATGAACACCATTGAGCAGGCCTATTTGAAAAAAGCCATGGAACTTGCCGGCGGTAACAAAAGCAAGGCTGCCGAATATCTGAACCTGAGCCTTCGGTCCATGCGCTATCGACTGGATAAGGGCGGACCAGCTCCGGACGAAAATGATTAATTAAATTCGCGATCATCACATCTTGTCACAAATTTTGTCATCCCGACGCAAAAATTGTTCCTTTTTGTTCTAAACTCCATGCAAAAAAAAGAGTGAAACGGAAGATATTAAAAAAAACTCTTTAACAGGGAGTGTTCTTGCTGTCTGATTTCTTGTTTTTAAATCCTGGTATGCATATTGCTATAAGATTATCACGACTTGGAATCAAAGAGGTCTTTTTTTAAACATTTATTGGAGGCTCAAATGAAAAAATTTTTCAAAAACAACAAAGGTTTTACCCTGATCGAACTGATGATTGTCATTGCCATCATTGGTATCCTGGCAGCCATTGCCATACCGAATTTCATTGAATACAGGAATAAATCCTATTGTAAAGGTGCAGAAACCGATGCAAACAGCATTGCAGGGCGAATTGCAGATTATTTTGCAGTTCCCACACGTGTAAATTTACCTTCAATGGCTAATTTTGGCGGCAGTACTGTTTTGACCAATAATAACAGCGCTGTTATCGGCGGATCAGCTACGGGTATCATTACGATAACAGTAACAGATGCAAGCGGCAGATGCCCTGCCGAGTATAGGAATGCAATGAATTCAACTGCAAATCCTTCTGGATATTGGATCGGCCAGACTTTTGTTAAAGCCATGCAATAAGAGTTTTTTTTAAAATTTGTTTGAAATAAAGAGGGAAGGAGATTGAAGCCTTTCCCTCTTTATGTTTACGAAGAAGCTCTAGTAAGGCCAGTAATAATTTATTTACACGGGTATATATAATGGCTAATTCTTGCAGGGCGTTTCCCTTTTTGAAACCTGTGTTGCTGATATTTGGCTTTGTCTGCCTGATTTATTCCCAGACCCTTGACAGTCCATGGGTTATGGATGATTACGGAAATATCAGGGATAATCCGAAGATACAGATGCATACGTTGAGTTTAGCCTCCATAAAGGCCAGTCTCTATGGTACGCCATCCTTTGAAAACACACTCTACAGACCGGTTTCCAATTTATCCTTTGCCCTGAACTGGTTATGGGGAAAGAATAATGTTACAGGGTACCACGTTGTCAATATCGCTGTTCATCTGGTAACAGCATTGCTGCTGTATCTGACGCTTGTCCAGTTGTTGCAGACGCCCAATGCCGGAAGATGGGATCAGAAGGACCTGTATTTCATTGCCCTTTTTTCAACAATCTTCTGGGCCATCAACCCGATCCAGATTCAGGCGGTGACCTATATTGTCCAGCGAATGGCCTCTTTGGCCGCCCTTTTTTACATGATGGGTATACTTTGTTTTCTGAAAGCCCGTATGGCCCAATTTCAGCTATATCGAATAATTTTTGCTGGGTTATGCGTTATTTCTTTTGTTCTGGGGATGGGTTCGAAAAATAACGCCATATTGCTTCCGGTTTTTTTGTTGCTCATTGAATTTATTTTTTTCAGGGATCTTTCACGCAAAGATTTGAAAAAAAAAGCAGTAGTAATTCTTATCACAACGGCTTTACTTTTATCTGTCGCCGGAGTTCTTCTTTTTTTTGACAAGGGCCTCAGCCAAATTCTGGATCCCTATAAAGTAAAGCCTTTTTCCATGGGGCAACGGCTGCTGACCCAGCCTAGCGTCCTTTTGTTTTATTTGTCCCAGATTTTTTATCCAATCGCCCATCGATTCAGCATAACCCATGATGTCACCTATGCCACATCCTTGGTCCAGCCCTGGTATACGGCTTTTTCCATCAGCGCTGTAATCTTGTTGATCGGTTTTGCCTTGTGGCGAATCCGTAAAAACCCTATGATTTCTTTTGCCATCCTGTTTTTTTTTGGCAACCATGTGATCGAATCCACAATTCTTCCATTGGAGATGATTTTTGAACACCGGAATTATCTTCCATCTTTTTTTCTTTTTGTTCCCATTTCAATAGGCATTCAGAAGATACTTCTCCGCTATCGGGATGCCCAAAAGCCCATGTATTATCTGTTGGTAGGATTTATCTGTGCTTTAATGACAGGCATTGGATTAAGCACATACATCCGCAACTGGGATTGGCATTCCACTCAAAGCCTTTGGCAGGATGCGGCCAACAAGGCTCCTAAATCATCCAGACCGTTGCATAATCTGGCTTGGGGGTATTATGAAACTGTAGGGCAATATGAAAAAGCCCTTGAACTCTATCAAAGCGCATTAGGTCTAAGAGATGACCAGGCTTATTATAAAGCCGTGCTTCATACCAATATGGCCGGTATTCATTTTTACAGGAACAAGAACTATGAGAAGGCGATTGATCATGCACAAAAAGCCCTGGAGATACTCCCGATCTCTCTTCCTGCAAAAATGATTCTATATAATTCTCAAGTAATGCAGGGGAAACTTGAAGAGGTTCTGCCGCATTTGGACACCCTTATAGACAGTAATCCATTTGATCCAATCATTCATTATCTTAAGGCATCCATGCTCATGAAAGATTTTAAATTTGAGTCGGCTCTTACGCATTTTAGGCAATGTGTGAAACTGGAACCTGATAATTGGGCCTATCTTCAAAAATTCGGTATTTGCCTTACCCAGATGGGGCATTATGAGCGTGGTTACTGGTTTTTGAATCGGGCTAGAACATTGAATCCCAAAGGGATCGATATATTGTTGGCCCTTGCCGACAACTGTCTGAAAAAAAACTCACCTAAAGAAGCTGCTCAGTATCTCCAGCCTTTGATTCAAATAACCGGAGCTGAACACATTGAAATGGTTCTGGAAGAAATATCAAAAGACCCCATGGGCAACTTTTTTGATATTGCCGGTTTGTCTGAACTAATAGCAGTTCAAATAAAACAGATGTCGGATTCATATGAAAAAACAGCAGCACAGATAATTCGAATGTTTGAAACCGGACAGTAAGGTTGCTATATTTTATACTCCTATTGGAAGGAGTTAACGCCATGATTTGGAAACAAAATAAAAGGCCAGTTAAAGCATTGGCATTTTCATACTATTTTTTTACGGTGCTCCTTATCACAGTAGTGGGCCTTAGTGATGCAGTATATTTGGCAATTTCCCATTACCGGGTTTACATGGATATCGGGTACCAGAGTTTTTGTGCCCTTTCCCGTGCTCTGAACTGTGATACCGTGTCCCAGAGTTCCTATGCAATTATCTGGAGTGTGCCGGTGTCGGTCTGGGGCATATGGGGATATACTCTGTTTTTGCTTCTGCTGTCCTTTGCCTGGTCCAAGAAGGCCCATGGTAAAAGAATTTGGACATTATTATTTCTGATTTCCCTGTGCTTTACCATGTACAGCCTGTTTCTGGCACTTATTTCCACCTACCGGATTAAAAGCTATTGCATCATGTGTATTCTCAGCTATGCCATGAATCTGCTGCTTTTGTATTTTTCATGGCTGATCCGTAACCGGTTCCAGTGCGAGCCGATTTTTAAGGCAGTTTCTCTGGATGTGCAATACTTATTTACATATCCGAAAACCACGGCTAGCATTATTTCATTTTTTGGAGTCGGTACAGTTTTAATGATTTTATATTTCCCGGCTTACTGGCAGATAAATCCTTCAGATCTCTCCAGCAAGGTTTCCACCGGCATAACCCAGGATGGACATCCCTGGATTGGAGCTGAAAAACCGGAACTGGTGATTGAAGAATTCTCAGATTATCTTTGTTTTCAATGTAAAAAGATGCATTTTTTCCTCCGACGCATGATTCAGGCATATCCGGATAAGATCAGGCTTGTGCACCGGCACTTTCCCATGGATCACACCATTAATCCCATTGTAAAAGAGCCTTTCCATGAGGGGGCGGCCAAACTTGCCCTGTTTTCTCTTTTTTTTGTGGAAAAGAAAAGGTTTTGGGAAATCAATGATATACTTTTTAGTATTTCCCGGAAGACGGAAACTGTTAATATTCGAGATCTTGCGCGAGAAGCAGGAATTACACTAAAGGACATCGGGCCTGTATTTCAGGATCGCAGTTTATGGATAAAACTTCAACAAGATATCCAGGATGGAATAGCTTATAATTTAACAGGAACTCCTGCTTTTATAATTGATGAAACGGTTTTTCTGGGTCAGATTCCGGCGACTGTTTTTCAAAGACACGGGATATTTAAAAATGAATAAAAAGGGGTGGCTGAAGACCTATGAGATTGTTTTAATATGGAAAACATTCAGACTCAGCAGTCTTTATATCATTTTGATTGCGGGGAGCGTAATCGGCATCTGCCTTCTGGCTGGTGTCCCTCCGGTAAGCCGGGATGCCCTGACCCATCACTTGTTTATTCCGAAATTATACCTTCAGCATGGAGGGATGTATGAAATACCACATCTTCTTGTTTCCTACTATCCCATGAATCTGGATCTATTGTATATAATTCCATTGTATTTCAACAATGATATCTTACCTAAATTTATTCATTTTTCCTTTGCCCTTATAATTTGCGTAATGATTTATCGATATCTTGTGCGGCGTATCGACGCGACATATGCGCTATTGGGGGTTCTTTTTTTTCTCACCATTCCGGTGATTGTGAGGCTTTCGTCAACAGTTTACGTAGATCTCGGGTTGATTTGTTTTTTATTCGCCTCCCTTCTATATCTCTTTGACTGGATTGAATCTGGTTTTAAACATAGATATTTGATTTTTAGCGCTCTATACTGCGGGCTTGCCATGGGAACAAAATATAACGGTCTGATCGGATTGTTTTTGTTGGGTCTTTTTGTAACCTTTGTGTATGCACGGTATCATGCCGGTCAAAAACAGTATGCGGTAAAAGCGGTTGCATATTGCATCGTTTTTGTTATATCGGCACTGATAATATTTTCTCCGTGGATGGTGCGTAATGTGATCTGGACCGGAAACCCTGTTTATCCCTTATACAACAGCCTTTTTATTGCTGCTGAGACAAATGATACAAACCCTGAAACCGAGCTTGAGGACAGCGTCAACATGTCCCACATAAGGATACTTAGAGATATTTATGGAGAATCCTGGTTTCAGATCGCCTTAATTCCATTGCGCGTATTTTTCCAGGGCCAGGATGATGACCCGCAATACTTTGACGGCAGAACAAATCCTTTTCTTCTGCTGTTGCCCTTTTTCGCTTTTTTGGGCATCGGATTTGGAGCCCGGCAGGAAAAGACGGAAAAACTGCTTCTGTTATTTTTTTCAGTACTTTTTTTGCTTTATGCCTGTGTTCAGGCATCCATTCGTGTCCGGTATTTTTCAGCTATTCTGCCTCCGCTTGTCCTTTTGTCCATGTTCGGCCTTTACAATATTCAAACAAAAATTTTAAACCGGTCTTTTTTTTTATCCAACTCGATAAGAAAAATGGTCGTCCCCGGGATTATTATTTTTATGATCGGCCTTAACGCAATTTACCTTGTAAATCGTTTTAAACAGGATCAACCGATATCCTATCTTTTTGGAGATGTCCCCCGGGATAAATATATTCAAACATATCGACCTGAATACGCCGCATATCAATATGCCAACAAACATCTGGCTTCTGATTCGAAAATCCTTGGTATATATTTGGGCAACCGTGGATATTATTCTGATCGATATATTGAGTTCTCAACTGAGATCCTTAAAAAACTGGCTTCAAATTCAAATAATGGATATTATATTGCAGAAAAACTTCAAGAAAAAGGTTTCACACATATTCTTATCAATTTACACCTTTTTAATATCTGGTTTAAAAAATATACAGAACACGAACAACAAATGTTGAAATACTTTTTTGAATTTTACACAACCCCAAAATTTTTAAAGGACGAACACTGTGTTATGCGAATAATTACAAAGAATGGATAAGCATTAAAAGAAATTTAAAGCCCACTTTTCTGATCCCATATTTCATATATTGTTTTTACAATCAAAAGGTGCAAGTGATAAATCTAAAATGATATAAATATCAGGAGGGAATAATCAATAAACCAGTCAAATCAGTTTTATTTGTAACAACTAGTTTTCCGCGTTTCCCGGAAGACTTTCCAGGAAGTTTTGTTTTTCGATTTGCCAAATATCTTGCCAAGGATTGTATGAGTGTTAAGGTACTTGCCCCTTCTGATCTTGCATATCCTGATAGGGAAACTTTTAATGGTATTATGATTTTTAGGTATTCATATTTTTTCCCTCGCAAACTTCAGTGCCTGGCTTACAGGAAAGGAATATTGAGGAACATCCACCATTCACTGATGGCTAAAGTACAGATACCTTTCTTTTTTTTTGCAATAGTGCGAGCCATTCTTCAGCATCAGAATGACAGTGATATAATCCATTGTCACTGGCTGCCCACTGCTATAGCAGCGCTTATTGCACGACCCTTCAGCAGTTCAAGGCCGCCGATTGTATTTACCAAC
Source organism: uncultured Desulfobacula sp. (assembly GCA_964619205.1). Classification (GTDB taxonomy): domain Bacteria; phylum Desulfobacterota; class Desulfobacteria; order Desulfobacterales; family Desulfobacteraceae; genus Desulfobacula. Next base: position 193,216 of record CAZUDE010000002.1, read on the forward strand.
TGGGGCTCCGATACACGCACCCTGCCGAGATGGTTGTGTCGTTGGACGGTAAAACGAGTAGATGGGTGCATTTCCACGGCAGTTGAAACAGACAATCATTTGCTGATGCTGGGGCGTAAGGATTTTCGTAAAATTATGGCACCTGTGGATGAAGAACGGTTTAAAAAGGAACATGTTCTTCCAGATATGATACCGGAACTGAATATTGAAAAAAATATCCAAGTCATTGCCTTTGTCGGCAGGCTTGACCCCATGAAAGACCCGTTGACATTTGTCAGCGCCTGTGCCATCCTCAACCTGCAAAATAAGCCCTTTATGGCCGTTATCGCTGGTGACGGAGAGCTAATGGGTAAATGCAAACAGATGGTGGAACAATATGGGCTGGAAGATAAGGTCCTTTTTCTTGGAATGCGTTCAGATACAGAAAGACTTCTCCGGATCGCATCGGTTTCCGTTCACATCAGCCCCGTGGAAAACACATGGTCCAATACCATTGCTGAAGCGATGTTTATGGAAGTTCCAGTTATCCTGAGTGATGCAGGATATACTAGACATCTATTTACTCATGGGATTGATTGTCTTTTAGTGCCTGCACAAGATCCCCAGGCACTGGCCCAATCAATAGCCTGTCTGTTGGAGAAGGAGACCCTTGGTAGAAAATTGATTGAAGGGGCAGGACTGCTTCTGCATAAATATAAAAAGGACAGTCGCTCAATTGTTCGGGAAACAAGAAAATATTATGATGAGCTATTTGCCCGGAATTAATTAAAAGGATAATATCATGATTGTAAAAAAAAAAATTTTTATTACAGGCGGTGCCGGGTTTATAGGCTCTATGCTTATTGGACGATTATTAGAGCAGAATCGGATCGTTGTTTATGATAACCTATCTAGAAATTCTTTAAAGGAAAAGACTTATAAGGATCACCCTAACCTGACACTGATTCAAGGGGATATACTTGATTTTAAACATCTTAATGAATCCATCCAAGATTCAGATATAGTTGTTCATTGTGCCGCGATTGCCGGTATTGACACAGTTATTAAAAGCCCTGTGACAACGATGCGGGTTAATATGATTGGATCAGCCAATGTTTTGGATGCCGCGTCCAACCTTAAGCATTGTCAGAGAGTTGTGTGTTTTTCAACTAGTGAAGTGTTTGGGCAACAGGCTTTCCGTTCTTCTGAAACAGATAATACAGTGATGGGTAGGGTGGGAGAGGCAAGGTGGACATATGCAGTCAGCAAGCTTTCTGAAGAGCATCTTGCAATTGCCTATTATCAAGAAAAATGGCTACCGACAACAGTCGTTCGACCGTTTAATGTGTATGGGCCCGGACAAGTCGGGGAGGGTGCATTAAAGACTTTTATTGTTCGAGCGTTAAATAATGAACCCATAGAAATTCATGGAGATGGAACACAAATTAGGGCATGGTGCTATGTGGACGATATGGTAGATGGTACATTATTGGCCATGGAACACCCCAAAGCAGTCGGGGAATCATTCAATATCGGAAACCAGAAAGCAGTAACCACCATATATGGTTTGGCAAATACTGTTGCCCGTGTTTTAAACTCCCAATCCCTTATCACTTTTTCAAGAAAAGATTATGCTGATGTCGAACTCCGCATACCTTCTGTTGGAAAAGCTCGTAAGCTTCTCGGATTCGAGGCCAAAATTGACATGGATGAAGGTATTCGCCGGACTGCTGAATTTTATCGGAGCAATCAGTAATGATACGCTTGACCATCCCATCTATCGAAGAAGATGACCTGCAGGCTGTCCGGGAAATACTTGAATCGGGTTTTCTAGTTCAAGGCGTTAAGGTTGTAGAATTTGAAAAAATTGTAGCAAAATATACTGGAGCGAAACATGCGATTGCTGTAAGTAATTGCACGGCTGCTCTCCATTTATCATTATTATCCTTGAACATAGGTGTTGGTGATTTTGTTGCAGTTCCTTCATATTCATGGATTGCAACTGCAAATGTTGTTGAATTGTGCGGTGCTCATCCAATTTTTGTGGATATCGATCCACAAACTTTTAACATGAGCACACATCATCTTGAATCAGTGCTTAAAAATATTACAACAAATCCTGAAACATCTTACCAGTTGAAAGCGATTTTGCCTGTTCATATTTTCGGTGAAACTGCTGATATGATGGTTATTAATGAATTAGCAAAACATTACCACATTCCCGTAATTGAAGATGCTGCATGTGCGCTAGGAGCAAGTCATAATGGGAAGAAGGCTGGTACATGGGGAAATATTGGGTGTTTTAGTTTTCACCCCCGCAAAGCAGTTACAACTGGAGAAGGGGGTGTGATTATTACAGATGATGATCAAGTGGCATATCGGTTAAGGGTGTTACGAAATCATGGCCAGGACTGTCTGGAGTTCATCATGCCCGGTTTTAACTATCGTATCACTGAATTTCAAGCTGCATTGGGTATTACCCAGATGAGCAAACTGGAGCGAATCATTAAAGCTCGCCGACACTCTGCGACTATTTATGATCACTTGTTTATTGATACACCGGTAAAAATCCAGGCTGTATTACCGGGCAATCGTCATATTTATCAGTCATATACTATTTTGTTACCGGAAGAGATAAACCGTTATGAGATGATTTTATACCTTAAAGGACGAGGCGTCGAAACAACCATTGGTACTATTCATATGCCTATGACAGTATACTATCGTACTCATTATGGCTTTAAAGTTGGAGATTTTCCGTGTACAGACCGGATTGCCCGCCGCTCTTTAACTTTGCCACTTTATGAAAAACTTACAGAGGAAGAACAACAGCAGATAGTAGAGGCCGTATTGGAGGGATTAAAACAATGAGAGAAATTATCTTGAACTCTCCCCTATCACATGGCACAGGTGAGTTTCAGCTTTCGGATTTCTCCTATCTGGGACAGGGGGCGGTCTTTGAACCCCATGTACTTGTTTTTCACCCTGAAAATATTGAAATAGGAGAGAATGTGTATATAGGCCATTACACCATTCTCAAAGGTTATTATAAAAACAAGATGATAATTGGCAAAGGGTCATGGATTGGGCAGCAATGCTTTTTTCACAGTGCAGGCGGTTTAAACATAGGCAAGAACACAGGTATTGGCCCCGGCGTTAAAATCATTACCTCATTTCATTCCGACTCTGAAATCGAAAAACCAATTCTTCACAGTACCGTGAAGTTTGCTCCTGTCATTATTGAAAGTGGTTGCGATATTGGAGCAGGATCAATAGTTCTTCCTGGTGTCACTATTGGACAAGGGGCTCAGATCGGCGCTGGGGCTGTTGTTAGCAAGGATATTCCCGCGTATGCCATAGCTGTAGGTGTTCCGGCTCAAGTGATACGGATGCGTAGCGAGTCTGAAAATGGAAAGGATTAAAAAATGGCGAGGTTTAATATCTAAATCAGTATTTCTATTTGTTCTTATCGCTATGATATACTGGTCATGGCAAAATCGGTTCATAATTCAGAAAGTATTTGTCGATCTTAGTGGTATAACATTAATCGAATTGTTAATATTGCTTACACTGAGCGTTATTTGTCAAACCTTGAGCTTTACCATCCTGGTGCGTGGCATGGGGTATCCGTTCGGTTATCTTGATAGTTATCATAGTTTAAATCTGTCCCAATTGGCTTCGCTGGTACCTGGAAAAATTTGGGGGTTCGCAGGGCTTGTCGGTTTGCTATATTCACGTGGTGTTTCCAAATCCGACAGCCTTCTGGTTATTGCTTTACAAACCATTCTGATGTTATCGGCTGCAATTTTTGTAGGAGCATTTAGTTTAATTTCAATAATTGGCTGGGAATATACTCTTTTGAGTTTGCTTCCGGTTTTGATACTTTTGTTTGGGCATTCATGGCTTAAAAAGATTACGTTGAAATATTTCAAAGGCAGCTCACCATTGCCTAAGCCATGGAGACTGATTTTGGTCCTGTTTATTGGAATTGTTAGTTGGATTTCGGTATCCATGGGCTTTTTTATCCTGACTTACACTGTTCTGGGATATTGGCCGGTTCAACCATTAAATATCATAGGGGCATTTCCAGCTGGCTATGTGGCCGGGTACATAAGTATGATAACCCCTTCAGGCCTGGGTGTCCGGGAAGGCGTTATTTCACTTATTATGGCTCCTCTGATCGGACCTGAACAAGGGATGGCGTTAGCTATTGTGTTTCGAATTGTTCATATGGCAATCCTATGGATCAACATGATGATCAGTCTTACTATGTTGTCGATATGGGGAGAGAGAAAATAATCATTCTTATCTTATTCATGTATAGGTCATTTAATTTGATCAAATTGAATTAATATAATACTAATATTGAAATAGAAAAATCACACGAGTGATTTTCAGGATTAAAGAAATGAGTATCTGACAGTTGTATAAAAGGAGTTTTTTAATAATTCATTTTATCAGGAGAGGTTCTATTGAAACAAAATTTTGCCTTGATAGGCGCTGCCGGATATGTGGCGCCAAAGCATATGAAAGCCATTAAAGAGACAGGCAATACTTTGGTGGCAGCTCTGGATAGAAGTGATTCTGTGGGGATACTGGACAGTTTTTCCTATGAGGTGTCCTTTTTTACTGAGTTTGAACGGTTTGACAGGCATGCCGAGAAATTGAGAAGAACGGATGAGAAAAGAAAAATCGATTATGTCAGTATCTGTTCGCCCAACTATCTCCATGATGCCCATATGCGGTTTGCCCTCAGAATAGGAGCCAATGCCATATGTGAAAAACCCCTGGTGCTTAACCCGTGGAATCTTGATGCCATCAAATTGATGGAAAAAGAAACCGGGAAAAAAGTGTATACGGTTCTCCAGTTAAGAGTGCATCCCTCCATCATTGAGCTTAAAAACAAAATCACTGCAGAAAATAGAGAGGAAAAATATAATATTGATTTAACGTACATAACATCCCGCGGGATGTGGTATTTAAATTCATGGAAGGGGGATATCTCAAAATCCGGCGGGATTGCAACCAATATCGGCATACATTTTTTTGATATGCTGATCTGGTTGTTTGGAAACGTCCGGTATCAGGAGCTCCATCTGGCAAATGAAAAGAAAACTGCAGGCTATATAGAGCTTGATAATGCCTGTGTAAGATGGTTTCTGTCTGTAGATCCGAAAGATTTGCCCGCACAGGCAAAAAAAGATCGTGTTCCGACATACAGATCCATTACCATTGATGAAAAGGAAATTGAATTTTCAGGGGGATTCACCGATCTACACACATTGGTATATAAAGATATTCTTGAAGGCAGAGGATATGGTATTGAAGATGCAAGGCCTTCTTTGAACTTGGTATCTTCAATTCGAAATACCACCCCGATGTTGAAAAATAAAAGCATTGTGCACCCGTTTGTGGATCAAAAATAGAGCAACAGGCAGCCGATATGGATAAAATGGAATATTTTGTACACACGTCTTCATATGTGGATGAAGGTGTAATAATAGGTCATGGAACAAAAATCTGGCATTTTTCCCACATTCTTTCAGGTGCAGTTATCGGTAAGAATTGTAATTTTGGCCAGAATGTATGTATTTCCGGGGAGGTGAAGATCGGTAATAATGTCAAGATACAGAATAATGTTTCGGTTTATGATGGTGTCGTGATTGAAGATGATGTTTTTTTGGGTCCTTCCTGTGTATTGACAAATGTTTCCAACCCAAGATCGGAAATAACCAGAAAAAAAATATATGAAAAAACCATTATTCAAAAGGGAGCTACCATTGGTGCAAATTCAACCATTGTCTGCGGCATCTCCATCGGCCGGTATGCATTTGTTGCCGCAGGTGCGGTTGTGACAAGAGATATCCCTGACTACACAATGGTAATAGGCGTTCCTGCAAAACGAGTCGGCTGGATTTCAAGACATGGTCATCAGCTTAAAAACAAAACTGATGCCGGATTCTATGTTTGCCCGGAAAGCGGATTAAAATACAGGGAAACCGAAATGAATATTTTGGTCTGTTTGGATATGGATGAGAACCTGCCCTTGCCTGAAGAAATGAGAATGGGTAAGATGAATTATAAACACTATAAAGAGTCAAAAAGAAATCCGATATGATGCAACCCATAGAATTTGTTGATTTAAAAGCCCAGGCATCTGCATTGGGTGATGGTATCAAACACTCGATGGATGCGGTTTTGTCTCACGGCAGATTTATTATGGGTCCTGAGGTGTATGCACTTGAACAAAAACTTTCCGATTTTACCGGTGCAAAACATGTGATTTCGTGCGCCAGTGGCACGGATGCATTGCTCATGGCCTTGATGGCCCTGGGTATCGGGCCTGGGCATGCAGTATTTACATCGCCATTCACCTTTATTGCTACAGCTGAAGTGATCTGTCTTCTGGGGGCGGTCCCGGTATTTGTCGACATTGACAAGGACACATTCAATCTTGACCCTGTGAAACTTGAACAGGCAATTGAGTATTTTTATAGAAACCCTCGATACAGAGGTTTGTTGCCAAAATGTGTAATTCCCGTGGACATTTTTGGTCTGCCGGCTGAATATGAGCCAATAAATGAAATCGCGCATAAACATCAGTTAACGGTTATTGAAGATGCGGCCCAGAGCCTTGGAAGCCGGTCAGGAAATAAAATGGCCGGGAATTTAACAGACATTGCAGCCACAAGCTTTTTTCCGGCGAAACCTCTGGGTTGCTATGGTGACGGTGGAGCCATTTTCACCAATGACGGAAACCTGAAAGAAAAAATAGTTTCCATAAGGGTCCATGGGATGGGCCGACATAAATATGATAATATCAGGATCGGAATTAACGGGAGATTGGATACCCTTCAGGCAGCCATATTGATCCAGAAATTAAAAATTTTTGAATCCGAATTAAAAAAAAGAGAAGAAGTGGCCGTTAAATATAAAGAAAGGCTGAATGGTTTGGTTCAGTTTCAAAAGATCCGGGAAAACTGTATGAGTTCATGGGCCCAATTTTCATTTCTTTGCCGGGATCGAAATGTTGTTGTTTCAAGGCTTGAATCCCAAAAAATTCCTACAGCCATATACTATCCCATACCGCTTCATTTACAAGAAGCATTTTCAATGTTGAATCACAAGAAAGGGGATTTTCCTGTTGCAGAAGCAGTCAGTAAGACGATTTTGAGTATCCCCATGCACCCTTATCTTTCAGACGAACAGATTGAGTGTATTACAAAGAACATTCAAATCAGCATAAGAGATTGAACTTTGCAGTCAATAGATAAGAAAATAATAAAATGGAACAGATATGTATAAAGACAAAACCGTCTGTGTGGTAATTCCATGCCATAACGAAGAGACTCAAATCGAAATGGTCATTTCGAGCATGCCTGAATATGTGGACCATATGATTGTTGTCGATGACCTCAGCAAGGATCAAACCGTTGAGGTGATAAAAAATATACGAAAAAGAGATCAAAGAATCATCCTGATTCAGCATCAAGCCAATCAGGGTGTGGGAGGGGCCATAGCAAACGGTTATAAATGGGCCAGGGATAATGATATGGATATGGCTGTCGTCATGGCCGGTGACGGGCAGATGAACCCTGATGATCTTCCTGCTCTCCTTGATCCGGTTGCAAGCGGTGAGGCTGATTACTCAAAAGGAAATCGATTATTTACAGGAGAAGCCTTTAAAAAAATACCAACAGTCAGATATATAGGGAACGGGTTCCTCTCTCTTTTCACAAAGATTGCCTCAGGCTACTGGAACATCGCAGATTCTCAATCAGGATATACAGTCATAAACAAAAAGGCATTAGCATCCATTGACTGGGATCAAATGTACAAACGATATGGTCAGCCAAACGATATCCTCGTAAGATTGAACGTGGAAAATTTCAGAGTCAAGGATGTACCGATTGAGCCTGTATATAATATTGGTGAAAAATCCGGAATAAGAATTCACAAGGTTATTTTTACCATTGGATGGCTTCTGACAAGATTGTTTTTCTGGCGGATGAAGGAAAAATACATTATCAGGGATTTTCACCCGCTTGTATTTTTCTATCTAATAGGGTTTGCTTTTGGGATTACAACGACACTGCTGTTTTTGAGGGTTTTTGTCATATGGTACATGACGGCTCACATACCTTCGGTCAATGCTCTTGCAGCAATGTTTTCCTTTATGAGTGCAACCCAGTTCTCTTTGTTTGCCATGTGGTTTGATATGGAGGCCAATAAACATCTTAAAGTGTGATATTTCATTTGTTTTAATGATATTCAATCAAATGGTCTATTATTGTATACCATGTTTTTCTCTTATAAATAAAATCCTGCTGTAGGAATGAATATCATTTAATACCATGAGAATCTTGCGTTTAAAATTTTTTTAGTATAACTTTTAAGGATATAGCATCATTCTTGCAGGACAACTGAATATGATATTTAATTTTAGAAATAGTAAATCAGGGTTTACATTGATGGAGTTAATTGTTGTGATTGCAATTATTGGTATTTTAGCCGGCATCGCAATCCCAAATTTTTTATCTTTTTTGCCAAAAAGCAGGCTCCGGGGTGCAGCAAGGGATATTGTCTCATGTTTTCAGGAAATGAAGCTGAGAGCCATCAGGGAAAACGCCAGAACCGTGGTCGTGTTTGATCTTGTCAATGATCAATATGCGGCATTTGTTGATAATGGGCCGGAGAATGGGGTTTTGGATGCAGGTGAATCCATTATCGAACAGGTGACATTACCTACTGATATAGATTTATATTTTGATAATTTTGGTTTGGCAGGTTTTACCAGCAGAGGCCTTCCTATAAATTCAGGCAATGTCCGTATCAACTATGGCAATACTGATTTCCGTACTGTTATTGTTAGTCCTATGGGCAATATCCGTGTTCAAATGAGTACTGATGGTATCGTCTGGAATTAATTATGATGAATGGTATCAAATTACATAAAAACAACAAAGCGTTTTCATTGATTGAGCTTATGGTATCCATTGCCATCTTCGGCATTATTGTTTCCCTTATCGTAAATGAATATTACCGTCAGCAGGAATCACAGGTTACACAGACTCAGATTGTTCAGATGCAGCAGAACATCAGGGCTGCACTGATCATAATGACCCGGGATATACAGATGGCCGGGTTTGACCCTGAAATATTAAATACTGCAGGGATAGTAAATGCAGGTGATGGATCCAACGGGAATCCTTTGACTTTTACATACTCTGTTTCCGATGATGGCTTAGATAATGACGGCGACGGGGTAATAGATCAGTCCGGTGAGTTTCAAACCATTCAATATTCATTATATGATGCTTATGGTGACGGTGACATGGATATCGGGCGGACGATTGGAGCCCAACTCCAGCCAATAGCCGAAAATATTCAAAATCTTCAATTTACTTATCTTGACGTTAACGGGAATGTGCTTGCGCCGGTTGTTATCTCTGATATTCGAGCGGTTCAGGTTAGCATTACCGCCACCACAGATATTAGAGAACTTCGCAGAGCCGAGGATAATAGAACCATTACTGCAATTATCAGATTTCGTAATTTATAAGCCGGGAAAAGGCCATGGAACTATTAAAAATTAACAACAGGATTATTGGAAAAGAGCAGAGAGGCATTGAATCTTCAGGCTTTACGCTTATCGAAATTCTTATTGCCATGGCTATTTTTTCCATTGGTATTCTGGCAATTGCAACCATGCAGTTATCTTCGGTAAACGGCAACGGCAATGCCAGAAGATTTTCCGAGGCTGCTGCATTTGCTCAGGGTCAGATAGAATTGATACAGTTGAATTCTTTCAATAATGTGCCGGCGATGCCAAGCATGGTGCCCCCCGGGGTTGTAAATGCGAGTGGATACAGAATCCTGACGACAATACAAGGTCAATCTGATCTTGATGCAAACGGAACCAATGATGTCATGACCATTTTAGTCCAGGTTTTTGACCCCTCCGGTGTCGAGAGAAGCAGGGTTTCATTTTTAAAATCAAGAAGCGTTTTTTAATATCGTTTTTTTATCTGGAGCTGATATGAAAAATACCATTAACCATGTAAACAATGAAAATGGTTCCGCTATTGTTCTTGCATTGATTATTCTTGCGGTTCTAACGATTATAGGCATATCCGCTACCACAACCAGCAACGTTGAACTTAAGATTGTCCGAAATGAGAGAATTTTCCAGCAGACTTTTTATTCGGCTGAAGCAAGTGTTTATGAAGGGGCACAAAGGATAGAACAGGAAAGCAATCCGGAACAGCAATTGATTGTCAGTACAACCGGATATGATTGGTTGAATGATAATACAATTGATTTTTCTACACCAGCTAACTGGCAGGATTTTGGGCCGGGAAGCGCGAATGTTAATGACAACTCCGACACTTCTGTTGTTGATAATCCACTCAATCCCAATGATCCAAGTTCATCGTTTGCCGCGAATGCCAAAGGCGTCAGGCCCGGGAGTTCTCTTGATATGGGGTCTACAAGACTGTATGAATACTCAGTGTTTGGCCTGTCTCAATGGAACGGCGGGCGGTCAATTATTGAAATCGGTTATTTAAAAAGGTTTTAGGAGGAATCATGGATTTTAATACAAGAACTTGGTATGACGGCAATAACATCTTGTTCAAATCAAGATATCTTGGATGTATCCTGATCATTCTGTTCAGCATAATTCGAAATACATATGGTGCCTGTATTGTGGATATCAGTGATGTGCCCATGGAAACAAAGGCCCAGTCGGCACCGTCCAATATCATGTTTGTCCTTGACAATTCCGGCAGCATGGATTGGGAATTCATGACCAGCGAAAGCGACGGGCTCTATAAAGGCAAATATTATTTATACCCGGATTCAGCCTATATTAATTCAAATGACAGGGTGTATGCCAGTGGATATGAACTTGATGCCACCAAAAGGCGGGAATGGCAATCCCAGTGGCACGGCTACAATAAAATTTTTTACAATCCCAATGCCCATTATGCCCCCTGGCCGAAAAAGACCGACGCAAGTATTGATGAACCTTGGTCAAATCCCAATAATACAACTCCTACCAGTTCGAAATTCAATATGGATGGTGAATATTTTAATATTCCCAAACATGCGACCGTGAATATTGTGGTAGACAACAATAATGTTAACAATGCCGCCGGGAATGTTTTTTCCTCAAACACGCCGACATCCTGGACGCTTGTGAGCGGCAATGGTTACCCCTATTATCTAACTGATTATTACCATACCTCAGCCACAAATGATGCCGTCGGTGACTGGGTGAAATGGACTACTACGATTCCTTCTGCCGGAAAATACAAGGTTGCTGTCTGGTGGACTTCCATTGCCAGCCGGGACACTACTGTCTATTACAAGGTGAACCATAACGGCGTTACGGATACCATAGGCCCATTTAATATGCAGGTCAACGCAGGTCAATGGAATGAACTGGGGGAATTTTATTTTCTTGCAAACAATTCTCAATATGTTCAGCTTGATCCGGACATTGCTGGTATTAGTACCTATAGTGCCGATGCCGTAAGATTTTATACGGAAACCATCAGTATAAAAAATGCCCATTATTTTATGATCAATGACTTAAATAACAATGGAGCAAAAGATGTGGGCGAAGATATTTATTTGGTTAATTTTGTAGATACCAACAGTGATGGTCATCTTGATAAGCGACAGTATTACCGCTTTGATGATAATGACTCAGATGGTTATATTGATGATTCCGGAGAATTATTTTTTGTAAGTGATGCTTCAGTCCCCAATGGTGTAAAAGCTAGTAAATACGATGAAAACGGAAATTTGATCGGGTATGCCACGGATGCGGAAGATCTTCAGAATTTTGCCAACTGGTTTTCATTTTACAGAAAAAGAGAACTGACTGCCAAGGCTGCTGTGGCAGGGTCTATTGATGACCTTTCAAGGGTTTATGTAGGGTTTTATTCCATAAATGCAGGGTTGCGACAAACTGTATTGCCTATTCTGGTTGAAACCGACAGCATCATTATTGACAATAAGAATTCAGGGTATCAGGAAACCGGAACTTGGGGCGAATCCAGTGCAAGCAATGAATATGAAGGCAGTTCAAGATATACGCAGAATTTTGGAAATGCCACCTGGACCCCGGATATCCCCGCAACAGGGAATTATAAGGTTTATGTCTGGTATACCTATACAAGTTCGCGGGATAAGAATGCCCTTTATACGGTTCATCATTCCGGCGGAGATTGGACTGTGAGAAAGAACCAGCGGGTCGATTACAGCCAGTGGGTTGAACTGGGGGAATTCAATTTTACTGCTGGGACCTCGGGTTATGTCAGAGTTACAAGAGATGGCTCAAGCACTGCAAGCACAAGCACCAGCTCTGATGCAGTGAAATTTGTATCCACAACGGGAGCTACTGTTGATGTAGATGAAACAGATAATCTTTTATCAATGCTTTACGGGATGGATTCAAGCGGCAGTACTCCGTTAAGGCTGGCCCTTGACAATGTCGGGAAATATTTTGATGTTGATGACGGTAATGATGGCGGGCTTGGTGCTTCTCCCTATGCTTCGGCTGCTGATGGCGGAGGATGCCAGCAGGCATTTGCCATTGTCATGACCGATGGGTACTGGAATGGATCTGATCCTTCGGTTGGCAATCAGGATGCAAATACCGCCTCTCCTTATGATGGGTCCCCCTATGCAGATTCCTACTCCAATACCCTGGCGGATGTGGCCATGAAATATTATAAGAATGATCTTGCAGGTTCACTTGACAATATCGTTCCCACAAATTCATGTGATCCTGCTAGTCATCAACATATGGTCACCTATGGGGTATCCTTTGGCGTAACCGGAACCCTTAACCCGGCCAATTACCACGCCTGTCTTCTTGACGGCAGCAAGCCTGCCTGGCCGAATCCCACGGCGGGTGACCAGCAGAAAATTGATGATCTCTGGCATGCTGCCGTTAACGGCAGGGGGCTTTTCTTCAGCGCTTCCGATCCGCAGGAACTTGTTTCAAAATTGGTTGAGGTTACATCGAATATCGCCTCCAGGATGTCGTCCGGTGCATCAGTTTCGGTTAACGGGGATGAGTTGAACACCGGCACGGTTCTTTATCAGGCCAGTTATGTTTCAGGTTCATGGATCGGTGATGTCACTGCATATCCGGTTGATCCTGTGACAGGAGAAATAAAAAAAGATGAAGCCGATATTCTATGGCATGCATCTGATAAATTGCAGCTCGTCAATTGGGCAGACAGGAAGATCGTATCCTATGATCCTGTATCAGGCAGCGGTATCGAGTTTGCCTATGCATCGCTGAATGCCGCGCAAAAAGCTTTATTAAACTCTGATTCAAACATTGTTGATTATATCAAGGGAAAAGAGATTACCGGATTTCGATCCAGAACAAAAAAACTTGGAGATATAGTTCATTCCGCGCCTCTTTTGCAGGGAAATACTATTTATTCCGGTGGAAATGACGGGATGCTGCATGCCTTCAATGCGTTAACCGGGGAAGAAAGATTTGCATATGTTCCTAATCTGATTATGGATAATTTCCATAAGGATGCAGACCCAACCAGAAGTTTTTACAAACCTGCGTATGATCATCTCTTTTTTGTTGATTTAACGCCGTTTGCCAGAAGAAATGTTGACGTGGATGATGATGCAAGCAGCAATATATACACTCTTCTTGTGGGAGGCCTTGGCAAGGGTGGGAAAGGATATTACTGCCTTGATATCACCCAGGCAGATACCAAAACACATAGTTCGGACATAAATGATATAAAAGGCATGGTCAAGTGGGAATATCCGGTTGTTGCGGACAATGACATGGGATATTCATACAGCATGCCCATTATCGTTAAATCCAATGCAACGGCAAATGAAGATGTGACTAAGAAAAAATGGGTTGTCATTTTCGGGAACGGATATGGATCAACAGATGAGAAAAGCGTACTGTATATTCTGAACGCGGACGGAAGTCTATTAAGAAAAATTGATACGGGTGCAGCCGGATGTAATGGACTGTCAACCCCATCCGTTGTGGATGTGGATTTTGACCTGATAGCAGATTATGTATATGCCGGCGATCTCAAGGGGAATCTCTGGAAATTTGACATCCGGGACTCTGACCCTGCCAAATGGGATGTTGCCTATAAAGACTCAAGCAGCAACCCTGTCCCGTTGTTTTCCGTTCCGGGAAAGCCCATAACATCAAAACCTGATGTCATGCAGCATTGCAATTTTGGTTATGACAACAAAGCCCTTGGTTGTGCAGGCCACAGAAACACTAAAGGGTATATGATTTTTTTCGGAACCGGTAAATATCTGGACCAAAATGATCGAACAACCACCGACAGCCAGTATGTATTTGGCATATGGGATTATGGAGATGATGCTGATAATTCGGAATACCTTGGTGCATTCTCTGAAGGCGGAACCCCCCAGCTTTCCAATATGAATGCGAATATTAAACTGCTGCAGCAGACTGCGATCTACGGGCAAGTATATGCGCCGACAGGAGATTATCTGCGGGTTCTGAGCGATAATTCGCCGGACTGGACAGTGGCCTGTGACACAACAGCCGGTCAGGAACCCGACCCGGATCCCACTGTTTATCCTCCTAACACAACTGCTGCAAATGCAGGCTGGTATTTTAAGCTACCCCTTGCAGGGGAAAGAATCATCAAGGATGTCATGGTTCGAGACAGAAAATTAATATATATAACCTTTACACCTGATACATCCCCTTGTTCAGGTGGCGGGAATTCCATTATACATGAAGTGGATGCCTGTTCAGGCGGTCGACTGTCTACAGCCCAGTTTGACATTACCAAGGACAGATTGATCGATTCACGCGACAAAATCAATACCGGGCTTTTTGATGCTGGCGGGAATCCAATTATTGTTCCGCCCAGTGGTATCAGACGATCCGGAATGCTTCACAGCCCTGTATTTGTTAGGTTCACAGACAGGCCTGTGGAAATGAAGATTTTTTCAAGTTCTGCCGGGACGACGGAAACGATTTTTGAAACCAATGAGCCCAGAGGGATGTTTTACTGGCGAAACGATCAATAAAGGGGTTTAAATATGAATAAGTTTATAGTTTGTCTTTTATTTCTGGCAATGATCCTTCCGACCTCAGTTTATGCCGAGGAACCGGTTTTGAATAAAATCATTGAAATACCGGCAATCAACCAAATCAGAAAAAAACAGGTTGTCCGTATAGGGGAATACAACGGCAGCGGGATGATTGATGACGTTCATGAAAAAAAAATTATTCTTAACGACTCCTACCTGGATCTTTCCCCATCTGTGGAAATCCTTGACCTCAAGGGGTCTCAAATTTCTAAAAAACTTGAAAAAGGCCAATACATTTATTATTTTTTGAATCAAAAGAATCAGATATCAAAGATTTATATTGAAGAATGATTTATTTAAAAGGTGGGTTATGGGCAATAAATTTTTTTATTTTTTGATTATTTTTTTTGGGATGGTCATTATAACCCCTTGTAGCGATGCACAATTTTATCAGTACAAAGATAAAAACGGTGCCGTTGCATACACGGATGATTTATCTAAAATACCCATAGATCAGAGAGGGTCAGCCAAAAAATACAAGTCATCTGAAAATCAGAAGCCTTCAGAGAAAAAAGAAGAACCTGTCCCCCAAACCGAGATCAAGGTTTTAAACTCCAACCCCCCGGCAGAAAATTTTGATGCCCAGAGGGAAGCGCTATATAAAGAATATGAACTTCTTACAAAGGAAAGCGATCAGTTGGCAAAAGAAAAGAGCACTATCAACACCCCATCAAAGCAGGAAGCGTACAATAAGAAAGTGAATCAATTGAATGAAAGGATTGAGGCTTTTAAATCCAGGACTAAAGAATTTAATATCAAGGCCAGCCAGTAATGCTCTGATATTGAAAAGAAATTTCCTGTCATGTCAATTCTCTGGTTTGACATTTGTTGCAAATAAGTTTATCTGATTGAGTCATGGAACTTGAGAACAAACATATTCTACTTGGTGTTAGCGGCGGAATTGCAGCATATAAATCAGTTGAGCTGTTGAGGTTGTTGAAAAAGGCAGGGGCCCATGTAACCGTCATCATGACGGAAAGTGCGAAGAAATTTGTCGGGATAACCACTTTTGAGGTCTTATCTGAAACTCCGGTCTTATCCGATCTGTATTTTGATACCGATGCATCGGTAAAACACATTGAGATAGCCAAAAAGGCGGATGCCGTTGTTATTGCACCGGCAACGGCCAATACCATTGCAAAGTTTGCTGCCGGGATTGCGGACAATGCCCTTACCACAACCCTTCTGGCCGTCACCTGTCCTGTGATGGTATGCCCTTCCATGAATACGGATATGTACCAGAATATCCGGGTTCAAAGAAACCTCGACATCCTTGAAAAAGACGGCTGGCATATCCTTGATCCTGACAGCGGGATGCTTGCATGCAAAACCACGGGTGCCGGAAGACTGCCGGAACCCTGGTTTATCTTTGACAGGGTTGAAGCCATGCTGACAAAAAAAGACCTGAAAGAAAAAAGGGTTTTGATATCCGCAGGGCCAACCGTCGAAGCCATCGATCCGGTTCGGTATGTGAGCAACCATTCCTCCGGCAAGATGGGATATGCAGTCGCCAGAGCAGCAGAAAAAAGAGGTGCTGACGTTACTCTTGTTTCAGGGCCTGTTCACGTGGAGACACCTGTCGGTGTTGAACGGATTTGTGTTGAAAGCTGTGAAGAAATGGCCGCCCAGATGCTCTCACACCTAAGTGGTGCCGATATTATTATCAAGGTGGCAGCAGTGGCGGATTATAAGCCTGTTGATCCAAAATCCGCCAAGATAAAGAAAAAAGGCAGTAATAAAGAACTAAAGCTGAATATGGTTGAAACCCCTGATATTTTAAAGCTCATCGGGGAGAGAAAAACAAAAAGCCAGTTTCTTGTGGGGTTTGCCGCGGAAACAGAAAATCTTGAAAAAAACGCAATTTTAAAAATCAAGAAAAAAAATTTGGATATGATTGCCGCCAATCTTGTAGGGGCAAACGATTCCGGTTTTAAAGCAGATACGAACAAGGTAAAGCTGATTTTCAAAGATGGTTCATCATATGATATACCGCTGATGAAAAAAGAACAGGTTGCAGATATTCTCATCGACCATATCCTTGATAAAATGAGATAATGCTCACATGGGTTCCCCTATTTCGATTGATCCCGGCTCAGTCAGGGCGGGTCTTATATGTGTCATAAAAAATTTTTCACAATATCTTTGTTCCCTGAAACAGACCGGAATGCCACTCCCAAACATTTCCGAAGAAACCAATGCCATTATCAAGGGCTGGGGAAATGATCCTTCCACTCGTACGGCTTTTTTCTTTGAAGGTCCTGAAAATGCAGAAGTTTTCATTATAGACAGCCAGACATCTTTTTTTAAAGGAGAAACCGGACAGTTGCTGGTAAAAATTTTAACTGCCATGGGTCTGTCTTTTGGCGATGTGTTGATTTGCAGCAGCAATGCACCAATGGAGGTTCAAAAAAATATCAGAAAACTACTGCCGAAAGTGATTATAACCCTTGGTGAAGAAGCAGGACGGGTTGTATTAGGCCCCCGTTTTTCCCTTGAAGAACTGGGTGGAAAATTCCACGATTTTGAAGGGATCAAGGTTATGCCGACCTTTCACCCGTCCCTTTTATTGGAACAACCTCAGTATAAACGCCAGGTCTGGGAAGATATGAAACTGGTGATGGAATATACAGGGCTTAAACATGGTGCTTAATGAATTTATTGAAACGCTGAATGCTGAAAAAGGATATTCCCCCCATACCTGCCGGGCATACCGGGTAGATATCTATGAATTCATAGGGTTTGTCATCGGTAATGAAGAGTTGAAAGAAATCAATATTGAAAAATTATTCCTGGATCAATTGGCATCGATAGATAAGAATGCCGTCAGAAACTATCTTGCTTATCTTGTAAAAACTAAAAAATCCAAGCGGACCATTGCAAGAAAGCTTTCTTCATTAAAAGCTTTTTTTAATTATCTTGTAAGATCTGGCCGCATGGCAGTGAGTCCTGCCGACACGATTCCTTTTCCAAAACTTGAAAAAAATATACCCAGATTTTTAACCGTTGATGATCTTTTTTATCTCCTGGATTCCATAAAAACAGACACATGGTTTGATAAGCGGAATCTTGCAATGTTTGAAACTTTTTATTCCACCGGTATGCGGGTTTCGGAAATAGAAGGCATGAATATGGATGACATTGACTTTGAAAATCAAATGATTAGAGTCCTTGGAAAAGGTTCCAAAGAACGGATTGTGCCGGTGGGGAAAAGAGCCTTGAATGCTGTTAGAGAATACAGAATGTCTTTGAAGGAGTATGTGATTCCGGTTTTTGTGAACAAGGATTATTCAAGATTGGGCTCCCGGTCCATTCGTCGGATTCTGGATACAATTGTGAAAAACTGCCGGTTGGATGTACCGGTTTCTCCTCACACCCTCAGGCATTCCTTTGCAACCCATATGCTGGATTCCGGTGCGGATTTAAGAGGAATCCAGGAAATCCTGGGACATGCAAGCCTATCCACAACCCAGGTCTACACCCATGTGAGCATGGACAGGTTGATGCAGGTCTATGACAAGGCACACCCTAGAAAATAAACATAAAAAGGTTTAAAACATGACTGCTGAAAATTTTCACGGAACAACTATTCTTGCCTTAAAGCATAAGAATTCAGTTGTTGTGGCAGGCGACGGGCAGGTAACCTTAGGCAGCATCGTCACCAAACATAAGGCCAAAAAAGTAAGACGGATCTATAACGGAAAAATCATTACCGGATTTGCAGGCGCTACAGCCGATGCATTGACCTTATCTGAAAAACTTGAGGAAAAGCTTGAAAGATATAACGGGAGTCTGACCCGGGCATGTGTGGAGCTTGCGAGGGAATGGCGGACCGATAAATATCTGAGGCGGCTGGAAGCTATGATGATTGCCGCAGATAAGGACATCATGTATCTTTTGTCCGGCAACGGGGATGTAATTGAACCCGATGGCGGGGTGATCAGTATCGGTTCGGGCAGTACGGCCGCTCAGGCTGCTGCCGTCGCTCTGCTTGAGAACACAGGTCTTGATCCTAGGACAATTGTGGAAAAATCGATGAAAATAGCCGCTGATCTCTGTATTTATACCAATCATCACATCACCGTGGAAGAATTTAACAGTGAAAATTTATCTTTGGACAAAAAAGAGAATGAATCCATATGAAAGATTTAAAACCAGGAGAGATAGTCAAAGAGCTGGACAAGTACATCATTGGTCAGAAAAATGCAAAAAAATCCGTTGCCATTGCACTGAGAAACAGATGGAGACGACGGCAGGTCGATAAAGACCTCCAGGATGAAATCGCACCGAAAAATATAATTCTCATCGGACCCACCGGTGTGGGCAAAACGGAAATTGCAAGACGGCTGGCTAATTTGACGGATTCTCCTTTTTACAAGGTAGAGGCCTCCAAATTTACAGAAGTGGGATATGTGGGCCGGGATGTTGAATCCATGATAAGGGATCTTGTGGAACTGACCGTCACTCATCTGAAAGCAAGACAGCAGGAAGAGGTAAGGGAAAAATCCATCCGAATGGCTGAAGAAAGAATTCTGGATCTCCTTTTGCCGCCTGCATCTCAGAGTGGAGCAGGCATATCCAATGATATCGATATCATTACAACCGGAAAAGGGGATAATGATTCAGACGCCTCATCCTCAACACGGGAAAAGCTGAGAAAAATGCTCCAGAACGGCAGACTGGATTCAAGAGAGATTGATCTTGAAGTGGCGGATAAATCCTCTCCCATGGTGGAGATTTTTTCAAATGCCGGGATCGAGGAAATGGGTATCAACATCCGGGATATGCTGGGAAATCTCATGCCGAAAAATACCAAGCGCCGCAAAGTCAAAATCAAAGATGCCCTGAAACTGGTCGCCCAGGAAGAAGCAGCCCATCTTGTGGACATGGAACAGATCAAAACAGAGGCCATTTCCATGGTGGAACAGTCCGGAATCATTTTTATCGACGAGATCGACAAAATTGCCAGCAAAGATAAAACCCACGGCCCTGAAGTTTCAAAGGAAGGGGTTCAAAGAGATCTTCTGCCCATTGTGGAAGGCAGCAGTGTTCCCACAAAATACGGCATTGTTAAAACCGATCACATCCTTTTTATTGCATCGGGTGCATTCCATGTGTCAAAGCCGTCGGATCTGATTCCTGAACTCCAGGGCCGGTTTCCCATCCGGGTTGAACTGAATTCCCTGGGAGCAGATGAATTTATAAAAATTTTAACCGAACCTAAAAATGCGCTTGTGTTGCAATATATAGCTTTGCTAAGAACAGAAGGTATTGAAATTGAATTTACTCAGGATGCAGTCGAAAAAATAGCTGCGCTCGCTGTTGAGGTGAATTCTTCAACGGAAAATATAGGGGCCAGACGGCTTCACACCCTGATGGAAAAACTTCTGGAAGATATTTTATTTATGGCGCCGGATATTGAAGAAAAAAAGATTGTAATCGATTCAGCCTTTGTTGAAAAACAATTGATGAACATTGTGGGCAATGAGGATCTGTCGAGGTATATTTTATGAAAAACAATGTGGCGGATATATTAATTGAGGCCCTGCCGTATATCCAGAATTTTTCAGGCAAAACCATTGTCATTAAATATGGCGGTCATGCCATGGTCGACGATGATCTGAAACGGGATTTTGCAAATGACATTATCCTTTTAAAATATATCGGGGTCAATCCGGTTATTGTTCATGGCGGCGGCCCCCAGATCAATAAGGTGCTTAGTGCCATGGGAATCACATCCAGATTTATCCGGGGCATGCGGTATACGGATGATGAAACCATGGATGTGGTTGAAATGGTGCTTGGCGGCAAAATCAATAAGGATATTGTGGCAAGAATCAACCGCCAGGGCGGAAAGGCCGTGGGGTTGACCGGCAAGGACGGAATGCTGATTACAGCCGTTAAGATGACCATCTATCACCAGGAAGATGAAAACAAACCGCCTGAAATTATTGATCCGGGCATGGTAGGGGATGTGGAGAAGATTAATCCGGATATTATTCATACCCTGACGTCCCAGGGCTTTATACCCGTTATAGCCCCTGTCGGGTTTGGAAAAAACGGTGAAACCTATAATATTAACGCCGATGTAGTGGCGTCAAAGGTTGCGTCTGCCCTGAACGCCGAAAGATTAATTTTGCTCACAGATGTGGACGGGGTGCTGGACAAGAATCAAAAATTGATTTCTTCCCTGAACGCCTCATCCATAAAAGAAATGATCCTTGCCGGGGAGATAAAAGGCGGGATGATCCCTAAAGTTGAATGTGCTCTGGATACATTGGAAAACGGTGTTAAAAAAGCCCATATCATCAACGGCAAAGTTTCCCATGCGGTTTTACTGGAGCTCTTCACTGATTCCGGTATTGGCAGCCAGGTATGTATAGAATAATCCAAACGATAATATGAGGGGCATAAGTGGATTCAGTCAGCAAAACAGACAATTTTGTATTTCAGACTTATCAGCGGCAAGGCAAAGCCCTGGTTAAAGGCGAGGGTGTTTTTTTATGGGATGAAGATGGGAAAAAATATACCGACTTTTTAGCCGGTATTGCTGTCTGCGGTCTTGGGCACTGCCATCCGAAAATCACAGAGGCCATATGCAGGCAGGCATCAACTCTGGTCCATGTGTCCAACCTTTTTTACACCATGCCCCAGGCAGATCTTGCAGCCCGATTATGTGAGAAGAGCTTTGCCGACCGGGTATTTTTTGCCAACTCCGGTGCAGAAGCCAATGAAGCAGCCATTAAGCTTGCCAGAAGATATTACCAGAAAAAAGGAGAAAAAAACCGT
>CAZUDE010000002.1:215134-233561 GCA_964619205.1 uncultured Desulfobacula sp.
GCAACCTTGACCGCTACAGGTCAGGACAAAGTAAAGGACGGATTTTATCCTCTTTTAGACGGGTTTTCCCATGTGCCCTTTAATGATTTTACGGCCCTTGAAGCGGAAATTGATGAAACCGTCTGCGCCGTTATGCTGGAGCCTGTACAGGGAGAAGGTGGAATTGTTTCGGCTGATGCCGGATATTTAACAGCGGTCAGAGACATCTGCACTAAAAAAGGCATCCTTCTGATTTTTGATGAAATCCAGTGTGGAATGGGACGCTGCGGTGAGCTTTTTGCCCATCAGCTTTACAGCATCACGCCGGATATCATGACACTGGCAAAAGCCCTTGGAAACGGTTTTCCCATCGGTGCGATGCTGGCAACTCAAAAGGCTGCCCTAGGATTTGATTTCGGCAGCCACGCCACAACCTTTGGCGGGACCCCGCTTGCCACGGCAGCAGCACTGGAAGTATTGAATATCATCGGCAACGACTCTTTTCTGGAGGAAGTCCGTCAAAAGGGTCAATATTTCAAGGAAGCCCTTTTAAAATTAAAAGAAAAGCATTCAAGAATTGCAGCCGTAAGAGGCGAAGGCCTTTTGATCGGCCTGGAAATTGATAAGGATGCTGCCTTTTTTGTCAGAGAACTAATGGAAAAAGGCTTTATCATCAATGGAATCCAGGATAAGGTGTTGAGGTTTGCGCCTCCGATGATTATTGAAAAATCAGATATTGACAGGCTTGTCACAGCGCTGGACAGCCTTTTTTAATTTTGGGAGAGTATTTTGAAAAAAGATTTATTGTCACTGCTGGATCTGGAAAAAGAAGACTTTGAAATCCTGTTTAAACGAGCCATTCAACTAAAGGAACGATACGCCAAAGGCATTCTTGATAAATTATTAACCGGTAAAACGCTTGGCCTGATTTTTGACAAGAAATCCACAAGAACAAGGGTTGCCTTTGAAACAGCCATGATTCAGCTTGGCGGTCATCCCATTTATATGAGCACCCAGGATACCCAGATTTCAAGAAACGAGCCGGCAAAGGATACAGCCAGGGTTCTTTCACGTTATATCGACTGCCTTGCCATGAGAACCTTTGACCATTCCCTTGTTGAAGAATTCGCAAAAGCATCCACCATTCCTGTAATCAATGCATTGACCGACTCTTTTCATCCCTGCCAGATACTTAGTGATCTGATGACCATCATTGAGCGAAAAGGAGGATATGAGGGAATTAAAATCGTTTGGGTGGGAGACGGAAACAATGTTGCCAATTCCTGGATAAATGCGGCAAGCGTACTCGACCTTGAACTGACGGTGGCCTGCCCGGACGGATTTGGTATTGATGCTCATATTATCAAGGCAGCATCAGCTGATAAAAAATCCCATATCCGGTTTACCCATGACCCCAAAGAAGCTGTAAGGAATGCTGATGTCGTGTATACAGATGTCTGGGCCAGCATGGGGGACGAGGGTGAATTATCAAAACGAATCGAAGCATTTAAGGGGTTCCAGGTAAACAAATCCCTTTTATCCCTGGCAAGAAAGGATGTCTTGGTCATGCACTGTCTTCCGGCGCACAGGGGCGAGGAGATTACCGAAGATGTGCTGGAAGACAAAAACAGCGCATTCTGGGACCAGGCGGAAAATAAACGGCATATGCATAAGGCTATACTGGAAAAACTGATTCTGAAAAACTAAGAGGTCATCATTCATGATCCGTGAATAACAAATAAGGAAGATCAATCAAAAATGAATGAAAAATTATGGGGTGGCAGATTTTCCCAGGATACAGACAAGCTGGTTGAAAAATTTCATGCTTCCATTGATGTGGACAAGCGCCTTTATGAAAGTGATATTGAAGGCAGCATTGCCCATTTGAAAATGCTGGCAAAGGAATCCATCATTACCCAAACAGAAGCTGCGTTTCTTATTGAGGGTCTTGCCAAGGTAAAAGAAAAAATTGAAAACAATGAAATGCAGTTTTCTGCAAGCCTTGAAGATATCCACATGCATGTTGAGGATGAACTGGGGAAGGTCGCGGGCGATATTGCAAGAAAGCTTCATACCGGCCGTTCCAGAAATGATCAGATTGCCCTGGATGTCAGGATATATTTAAAAAAAGAGACAAGGACTATTATCGACCTGCTCATTGAATTCCAGAAATC
This sequence comes from uncultured Desulfobacula sp., assembly GCA_964619205.1. GTDB lineage: Bacteria > Desulfobacterota > Desulfobacteria > Desulfobacterales > Desulfobacteraceae > Desulfobacula. The sequence continues at coordinate 217,288 of CAZUDE010000002.1, forward strand.
TCTGGTCAGGATGGCTCAAAAATATCCGGATGTGATCATGCCGGGGTATACCCATCTTCAAAGAGCCCAGCCTGTGTTGTTCTCCCATCACATGATGGCCTATTATGAAATGTTTAAAAGGGATATTGAACGGTTTGAAGATTGTTATAAAAGAACTGATGTCATGCCTCTGGGGGCGGCCGCTCTTGCCGGAACCACATTCCCGCTGAACAGGGAGTACACAAGAGAACTTCTCTCTTTTTCAAAAGTATCAGACAACAGTATCGACTCGGTATCAGACAGGGATTTTATCATGGAGTTTATCTCCCATGCATCCATTTGCATGATTCATTTTTCAAGGCTGTCTGAAGAGCTGGTTCTCTGGTCTTCTTCTGAATTTGCCTTTATCACCATTTCAGATTCCTTTACCACAGGGTCCAGCATAATGCCCCAGAAAAAAAATCCGGATGTGGCGGAGCTTGTCAGAGGAAAGACCGGAAGGGTTGTGGGGAATCTTGTGGCTATTCTCACTGTCATGAAATCCTTGCCCCTGGCATATAATAAAGATATGCAGGAGGATAAGGAGCCCTTGTTTGATACGGTTGATACCATCAAAATCTGTACGGATGTATATACCCGGATGCTTGGTAATATAGAAGTCCATAAACAACGAATGTATGATGCCTGCAAACAGGGATTTCTAAATGCAACCGATCTTGCCGATTATCTTGTTACAAAAGGGATGCCCTTTCGTCATGCCCATGCCGTTGCAGGAAGGGCAGTGGCATTGGCCCTGAATCAGAGCAAAGAATTGAACGACCTGACCCTGGAGGAATTCAAGGATTTAAGCGAATTGATTATGCCTGATGTTTATGAATTCATTGCCATTGAAAAAACAGTTACCAGACGAATTTCTTATGGCGGGACAGGTTTTCAAAATGTGAAGCAGGCGGTCGCAAAAGCTGCAGGAGAACTTGGTTTATGAAAAAAAGAAACGTATTTATTCTATTATTCATGTGTGGGATGGGTTTTTTCCTGTTTCAGGGATGCGGTAAAAAAGGGCCTCCTGTGCTTCCAGTGGCAAAGGGACACAAAATTGCCTCACCCTTTGATTTTAAACTATCAAATAATGAAAATGATATTGAACTCACATGGAATCATAAGGTAGATGAAAAAGAGGCCTTTATAAAACCGGATGGGTTTGACATATTTTTGGCAAAACAGACCTTTTATTCCTGTCAAGGATGTCCCTTTGAATTTAAAAAAATCGGGTCCGTCTCCATGCCTTCCATGAGATTTATTATGAGTGTTGAAAAAGGATATAAATACTATTACCGGATTCAGGCAAAAGGAAAAGATAACGTTGTAAGCGAATTTACCAATACCGTACTGTTTGAATATAAATAAAATAATGGGGGAACATCAGGCATATTTAAGTATCGGTTCCAATATCGGAGATAAGAAAAGAAACCTCGATGACGCCATAAATATGATGGCTGATCATGAAAAAATTGAGGTGGTCGACATTTCTTCTTTTTATATAACGGAACCTCAGAATTTTAAAGCCCAGGACTGGTTTTTAAATGCTGCTGTTAAAATAAAAACAAGTCTGGCTCCTGAAGCTCTTCTCACTGTTTTAAAACAAATTGAAAAAAACATGAACAAGGACGGTAAGGAATTCAGATTTGGTCCCAGAACCATTGATCTGGATATCATTTATTATCATAACCTCATTTTTAAAAACGGAACCCTTGAAATTCCTCACCCCAGAATGCACGAAAGGTGTTTTGTCCTGGTGCCGCTCTGTGATATAGGATCTCAGGAAATTCATCCGGTTTTCAATTTAAGGTCTGATGAGTTATTAAAAAGAATAGAACAACAGGAAACCCAGAAGGTGATTCTTCTGAAAAAAAGGGGTGTAATATGAAATTTTTTATTGATACGGCCAATATTGATCAGATTAAAGATGCAAATGATATGGGGATGGTGGATGGGGTTACCACCAATCCTTCTTTGATCGCAAAGGAAACCGGCGAATTCAAACAGATTATTGCCGATATCTGCAAGCTTGTAAAAGGCCCGGTGAGTGCCGAAGTCATCAGTCTTGAATATGACGGCATGATAAAAGAAGCAAGGGAGCTGGCCAAAATAGCAGATAATATCACTGTTAAAATTCCCATGACGGTGGAGGGATTGAAAGCAGTTAAAACCCTTTCAGATGAAGGGATAAAGACAAATGTAACCCTCATTTTCTCAGCCCTTCAGGCACTCATGGCTGCCAAGGCCGGCGCCACCTTTGTGAGTCCCTTTGTCGGAAGGCTGGATGATCTTGCCGAGGTCGGGATGGATCTGGTTGAAGAAATTGCACAGATATATGCAAATTATGATTTTGATACTGAAATTATTGTTGCTAGCGTCAGAAATCCCCTCCATGTTCTGGAGTCGGCTCTGATTGGCGCACATATTGCCACCATCCCCTATGGTGTTTTAAAGAAGCTTGCATCTCATCATATGACGGATAAGGGAATAGAAGCGTTTCTTTCCGATTGGAATAAAAAAAAAGGATAACCTGAAATGATTATTTCGGAAAAAGTGAAGACAATTTTTCTAACCCCAAATTTTCTGACCATTTCTAGGATTGTTTCCATACCGGTGATTGTGGTTCTGCTGATGTATGAGACAAAGGTTACAACGTTTATTTCCGCTCTGATTTTTTCAATTGCATCCATTACCGACTATTTTGATGGATATCTGGCCAGAACAAGAGGGCTTGCTACAAAACTCGGCAAGATCCTTGACCCTCTGGCTGATAAACTCCTGGTGGCATCAACCCTGCTGATGCTGGTGGACCTTCATTTCATAGATGCTTGGATCGCTTGCGTTATCATCGGAAGAGAAATTGCCGTTACAAGTCTAAGATGTGTATTGATTGAAAATGGACAGGATGTTGCAGCTTCATGGCTTGGAAAATACAAAACCGGATTCCAGATTGCAGCCATTATTCCATTGACCATGCACTACAGTTATCTTGGAATCAATTTTGATTTTATCGGGCAGTTTTTTCTTTATGGAGCACTGATCTATACCATTTGGTCGGGCGTGGATTATTTTATCAATGCCAGGAAATTTCTTATCTTCTAAATTTGCCATTGACAAAAGTGGTGCCCAAGTATATAAAATTGCCTTGTTTGTTGAGCGGGAATAACTCAGTGGTAGAGTGCGACCTTGCCAAGGTCGAAGTCGCGGGTTCGACTCCCGTTTCCCGCTCCATACCTACGGCGGCTTGGCCAAGTGGTAAGGCGACGGCCTGCAAAGCCGTTATTCTCCAGTTCAAATCTGGAAGCCGCCTCCATTAAAAATGAAAGGTCTTGAAAATATTTTCAAGACCTTTTTGTTTTTAATACCAATGAAGTAAAAAAAATGTTAAAAAATTGAATTGTCGAAGTAAGTATCAGACTGATTTTAACAAAAAAAAAGAGGGATGATTGATGAAGATTCTGGTAGGATACAAAGGAACCAATGTTGGGAAGGATTTGATGGATATTGCAGTAAAGCATGCCAAAGCCTTTGATGGTATGATTTATATTGTGACATCGTTGATCGGTGGAGATAAAACAGAACAGCAGGAAATCATCGATGCAGAAAAAAACCTTGAAACGGCAAAAACCTATTTTGACAATCAGGGTGTAAAAAGCGAAACTCACCTTCTGATCAGAGGATTTGAGCCAGGTGAGGATATTGTAAGGTTTGCAAAAGAAAATAATATTGATGAAATTTTAATTGGTGTTCGAAGCCGTTCAAAAGTTGGAAAACTGATTTTTGGTTCTGCAGCCCAGGTTGTTATTCTTGGTGCACACTGCCCTGTGATCACAGTTAAATAAAAAAAAGAATAGGGCCTGCGAGATTCTTTGCCGGTCCTATTCCCGAAAACAGAAGTTGTTATTATTTAAAAAAGTCCTCCAACCCATCCCTTGTGGGTTTCATGGATTTTTCGCCTGCGTTCCAGTTGGCCGGACAGACTTCCCCATGTTTTTCTGTGAATTGAAGGGCATCAACCATTCTTAATGTCTCAGACACACTTCTTCCCAATGGCAGATCATTGACAACCTGGTGTCGAACCACATGATCCTTATCAAGGAGGAATAACCCCCGGTATGCAATCCCGGCTCCTTCCACCAGAACATCATAATCTTTTGAAATCGATTTATTGAGATCCGAAACAATGGGATATTCAACACCTTCAATGCCGCCCTTTGATTTTGGCGTATTCAGCCATGCAAGGTGTGAAAAATGCGAATCAACGCTGACTCCAACTACTTTGACATTTCTTTTTTTGAATTCGGTTATTTTGTCGCTGAAAGCATGCAATTCGGTCGGGCAGACAAATGTGAAATCAAGGGGATAAAAAAACAGGACAATATATTGTCCTGAATAATCAGACAATTTGAAGTTTTCTATGATCTGACCCTTTTCAACAGCACTCGCTGTAAAATCCGGTGCTTTTTTTCCAACTAGGACACCCATTCTTTGCTCCTTTATATTTCATGTTATCAATCAAACATACCCAATCAGTATTGATACCAATATTGATTGGATTATTTAAACCCTTCTTCAGCTTGTATTTCACAATTTGTGCCAGATTTGAAACATCGTGTTTTGTTTAATACAATATCCTGATATAGCAGTATAAATTTTCTAATCAGGAGGATGTGACGATGTATAAAAAGAATATACGGCATTGTCTTTTGAAACATAACTGTCTTTTCAGTGAGACAGTATTCTTAAATATTGTTTCAGGTCAATTAAAGGTCTTTGCTTGAGATTTCTGGAGATTATGATAAAAGGAGCTGTAACGTTCAGGACAAAGGAGATTCATATGAAATTACAATATTTTTCACACTCCTCTTTTTTAATTACGCTTGATAACGGCATCAGGGTTCTGATGGATCCTTTTTTTGACGGAAACCCGACATCGCCTGTTTCGGCAGATCAAATTGACGCCGAGTATATTCTGGTCACCCATGGGCATGGGGATCATCTGGGGGATACGCTAAGCATTGCAAAAAGATGCGATGCCTTATGCATATGCGAAAACGAACTTGCTTCATATCTGTCTTCAAAAGAAGTAAGAGTTCATCATATGCATATTGGCGGAACCCGATCCTTTGATTTTGGAAAAATTAAACTGACCCAGGCCCTTCATAGCTCCGTAACTCCGGACAAACAGTGTGTCGGAGCGGCAACCGGGCTTATCTTGTTTATCCAGGACAAGATCTTTTACCATATGGGCGATACAGGATTGTTTCTGGATATGAAACTCATTGGTGAGCTGTATGCCGTGGATTATCTTCTGGTCCCCATCGGAGATAATTTTACCATGGGGATAGACGACGCGGCCAGGGCTTGCACCTTTGTTAAACCAGGATGTGCAATTCCGATGCATTATAATACCTTTGATGTTATTCAGGCTGATTCAATAGCTTTTGGGCAAAAAATTGAAACATTGGGGATAAAGTGTCTTGTTCTTGAGTTTGGACAGGAAATCATATTGTAGTTTGGATCTTAAGAATTGATATAGAATGGAACTGATTAAATATTTTAAGGCATTGTCTGATAAGACCCGACTTCGGCTTTTGTTTGTCTTGGGGCGGTATGAACTCAATGTAAATGAAATTGTCCTAGTCGTTGAAATGATCCAGTCAGGTGTGTCAAGACATTTGAAAATACTGCTTGACTCAGGGCTTTTAATGTCAAGAAGAGATGGCAGTTTTACATATTATTCATCTGTTAGAAATGATTTTATCAATGCATTTATGGGATTGGCGGAAAAAAGCCTGGAAATGGAAGAAATCAGGAATGATCTTATAAAAGCCCGTGAAATGATAAAAATCCGTCAGAATTTGACCCGACGCTTTTTCAAGACAGTAGCGCTCCAGTGGGACCAGCTAAAAAAGCAGGTTTTAGGAAATTTTGATATCAATTCTAAGATTTTAGAAAAAATTCCCTTTGAAGGGAGCATCCTAGATTTGGGATGCGGAACAGGGGAGCTGATGGAAAAACTTTCAGGTCAAACCCCATTCAAGATTATCGGTATTGACAGTTCTTCTGAAATGCTTGAGCAGGCAAGGTTAAGACTTCTTGGAAAAGATAATGTGGAATTGAGGCTGGGAGAACTTGAACATCTTCCCATGAGAAATAAAGAGATCCAAACGGCAATTATGAATATGGTACTGCATCATATCTCACAGCCGGAATTACCGCTTCAGGAATCCTACAGGGTTCTTAAACCAGGTGGAAGATTCATCTTGTCGGATTTTGATATACACGATCAGGTGAAAATCAGGGAACTCATGGGAGGGGCATGGTCTGGATTTGAAAAGGAAAAAATTAAAACATGGTTAAAGGAAACGGGATTCCATCTTCAAAAAATCGATTCATTTCCCGTGAATCATGGTTTGATCATTAATATATTTACAGCAGAAAAACCAAAACCATAGGAGACCCTTATGATCGTTCCAGTAATTCTTGCAGGAGGCTCAGGAACAAGGCTCTGGCCATTATCCCGGGAACTGTTTCCAAAACAGCTCATCAATATTGAAAATGCCCATACAATGCTGCAAAATACCGTTTTAAGGCTGGAAGGCATTGAAGGGATAAGTTTGCCCATTATCGTCTGCAATGAAGCCCACAGGTTTATGACGGCTGAACAATTGAGACAGATCGGCATTAAGCCTGAGGCCATTGTTCTTGAGCCTGTGGGGAAAAATACAGCTCCCGCCATTGCTTTTGCCGCCCTAAGGGCTATTGAACAGAAAAATGACCCCGTACTTCTGGTTTTGCCGGCAGATCACGTCATTAAAAATATTCCGGAATTTCATGCTGTTATAAAGGCAGGCTATGATTACGCTCAAAAGGATGAATTGATCACTTTCGGTATCGTGCCGGATTCAGCAGAAACCGGATACGGGTATATAAAGAAAGGAGATTTACTGGAAAAACTGAGCGGGACATCCAGAATTGATGCATTTGTTGAAAAACCAGATCTTGAGACGGCAAAAAAATATGTGGCTTCAGGCGAATATTGCTGGAATTCAGGAATGTTTATGTTTAAAGCATCGGCTGTTATCAAGGAACTTGAAAAATATGCCCCGGCTCTTATGATGCCCTGCAGGGAAGCCATTTCAAACAGCCTGGAGGATCTTGATTTTTTAAGACTTGATAAAGATGTCTTCAGCCGCATCCCTTCGGATTCAATAGATTATGCAGTCATGGAAAAGACCATGAATGGTATTGTAATTCCTTTTAACGGGGGGTGGAATGATCTTGGATCGTTTGATGCCCTGTGGCAGACCGGTAAAAAAGATGAGAATCAGAATGTGACAAAAGGGGATGTATTGCTCCATGATGTAAAAAATTCTTATGTTTCTTCTGAAAGCAGCCTCATCACGGCAGTGGGAATTGAAAAATTTGTGATAGTGGAAACCAAGGATGCCATCCTGGTGTGTCCGCGTGATAGAGTCCAGGATGTCAAGAAAATAGTCCTGAAGCTCAAAGATCAGAATAGAAGCGAATCTGTGACCCATAGAAAGGTTTACAGGCCCTGGGGCAGTTATGAGACTATGGATATTGAACAAAGATTCCAGGTCAAGCGGATTACGGTAAAACCTGGTGCCAAGCTGTCTCTTCAAAAGCATTTTCATCGTGCCGAGCACTGGACCGTTGTATCCGGTACAGCCATCATCACCAGAGGTCAAGATGAGGTTTTGCTCAAAGAGGATGAATCCACCTATATTCCACTGGGGACCCTGCATCGGCTGGAAAATCCTGGAAAAATACCGCTGGAACTGATTGAAGTTCAGTCAGGTTCCTATCTGGGGGAAGATGATATTGTCAGATTTGACGATGTTTATGGTAGAAAAGAAGAAAAATAAATTCACAACCATAACGCAGCCCTTTAATGATAAAACTGTTGCAAATCAGGTCAAAATATTTCAAACTGAGCCTTCATGAAATATAAGAACAAACAAATTTTAGATTTAAGAATTGTTACGGAGCTGGTCCATGAATGATGAACTCTCACATAGCATGAAGGGAAATTTTCTCCTTGCCATACCCGGGCTTCCTGACCCCAATTTTGCCCAGACCATCACGTGTATCTGTGAACATAATGAATCCGGAGCCCTTGGATTTATAGTCAATAAAATACATCCGCTTCTGACGGGAAGGGAATTGTTTGACGATTTGAAGATTAATTGTGATCCCATTGTGGATAAGATAGAAATTTATCTTGGCGGGCCGGTCCAGCCCAGCGGCGTTTTTGTCCTTCACGGGCCGCCTTTTGACTGGAATGAAAGCCTTAAGGTGACCGATTGGCTTGCATTGAGCAATTCACGGGACATCCTTGAGGCCATTGCCGTTCAAAAAGGCCCGGAGTCCTATATGATCATTCTGGGATGTGCCGGTTGGGGGCCCATGCAGCTGGATAATGAACTGGATGATTCAGCCTGGCTGACCTGTCCGATTTCAAGAGAAATTATTTTTTCGACAAATACGGAAATGAGATATGAAAAAGCATTGATGATGATATAATTTTTTGACCCTGCCGCTATGATGCCAATCCACATATCAAAAACCTCCATTGAAAAAATCGTGACAAAAGCCGCTGATGTTTTTAAGACAGCAGAAGGTATTCCCGGTCTGCTTGAACCCTCTTCATTTGGACACAGGATATTTTTTGAAAAAATACCGCAACATATCCAATCAGACAAACTGAAGATAGCAGTTGTGGGTGTTATCAAATCCGGAAAAAGCACGTTTGTGAATTCAATTGTGGGCAAGGAAATTGTGAAAAGAGGTGCCGGGGTTGTCACTTCCATTACCACAAGAATACAAAAAGGGAAAAAGAATCAGGCCCATTTATATTTAAGATCCTGGGATGATGTCAATGCCGGATTGCGTAAACTGATGTTGCAGGGCCCGGAAAATATTTTTGGAAAAGGGTTTCCACAAGATTTTGATATCCGGCGTAAAAACGACAGAGAAATTCTTGAAAAGGCTTACCAGGAGATCCTTAAGGCCTTGCCGCCGGATAAAGAGACCTTCCACTCTGAAATCCTGTCCATCAGGCACGCCCTTCAAGGGTTTGATGCCTTGAAAAAACTTGTCCAGGCTGATGAAACCGCTATTTGTTTTCAGTCACAGGAATTTGAAAAGCATAAGGAGTATACGAGTGATCCTGATAAAGCATTTTATATCAAGGATGTTTGTCTTTCAGTGCCTGCCAAAAGCCTTGATTCCTATGTTGAAATAGCCGACTGCCAGGGAGCTGATTCAACCGATCCCGCACATCTTTCAAGGATATTGGCCTATCTGGAATTTTCCAATCTTATGATTTACTGTATCAGTTCCAGGATAGGACTAAGAGAATCCGACTTCGTTTTTTTAAAACGGATAAAAAGCCTTGGATTACTGGATAATGTTGTTTTTATAAACAACTGTGATATGACCGAGCATGACACCCTTGAAGATTTGTTAAAAGTTGAGGCTGATATCCGGGAAGATTTGTCAATGCTGGAAATTCAACCTGAACTGTATTCTTTTTCTTTTTTATACAACCATTTTTCCAATATCAAATCCAAAATTTCAAAAAAGGATTTGCTCCGGCTTGAATCCTGGCAAAAAGAAAAAAAAATGGTTCACTACTGCGACCTGAAAACCAGTGAATTCAATCTTTATTTTAAGAACATGATAGAAAAAAACCGTCATGGGCTGCTGGTTTCCAATTATATAAAGCGGCTTCTTATCCTTTTGAATGATTTAAGCCTTCGGATTCAGATTTCTCTTGATCTTCTTTCTTCCGACAAAGAAAGGGAAAAAATTGCAAAAGAGACAGTTTCAGATTTTTATCGGAATGCATCCCGTATTGAGAACATTGTATCCGATTCCCTGGACAAAGCAGTCCAGGGATTGAAAAAAGAGATCGATATCCATATTCATGAGATTTTTTTTCAGGATAAAGAGTCTGTCTTAAGCGATATTCAGGAATATATCCAACTGCTTTCCATTGAAGAAGATCTCTATGAATTTCATGGAAAAGCGGCAGGGATTAATGAAGCCTTGTTTTTTATATTCAAGGAGTTCCACAGAAGGGTGGACCTGTATGTTCTTGAGACGGTTAATCCAATAATGAAAAAGTTTATTCATACACAGGAAGAAAGAATTAAATCGTTTTTTCAATCTTTGTTTGAGTCTTATGATGTAAACCTCCTACCCTCTGTTTACTATCCCGATTATAAAGATATGCTTTTAAAAGAAAACCAAAACAAGATTGAATTTGATGCCACGAATATGGATGAAATAAAAAAAATACTGGGAATTCAACTGCCACCAAAGGTTTTTGAAGCACAGTATTCATCCAAAATTAAAACAAGGGTCATGACAGACTTTGGTTTGAAAGCACTTTCACAGTTTTTGTCTTCTTTTTTTGATAAGCCGACTCGGTTTTCTTTTGCTTTGGCTCTGAAAAAAGCAGCCAATAAAATTAAAATTGAAAATCGGAAAATTTTCAAAAGACAATTTGAGCAATACGGGATTGAATTGAAAACTCAATATTTTTCGCCTCTCATTACTTCGGTTTCAAGGGAGTTCAAGGAGAAAACCAGAGAGCGGTTCAATCAGTATCAGGATTTGAATATAAAGATAGATCATTTTTTTTCTTTTAAAGCGTCGGAAAAAGAAGATCAAAAAGCGGCCTTGTTATCGCTGAAACAAACGATTGAAGGTGTGGTTCATTCAATTGAATCCCTAAGGATCTTTTGAAAAAACAAGGAATAAAAGAGTTGATATATTCATTGTATATGATATGACTGTTTAACTGTTTTATTGGGATTCACTTTAACAAGAAAATGAGATGAAACGATTCGGATCCATAAATAAAAAGATGCATGAAACAAATGAGAATGAGGTTTTTCTGATGCATCTTCATCTTCTGATCGTTATTATTAAAGCGTCACTGAAAGGATACCCCACAGGAGAATTTCGAAAGGCAGCTGCATTGAATACAGCCGGCACTATTCACAATATAATTTCAAATCTGGATTTATCATTTCTTGCATTAAAAACATCATCACATCTATTCCGGGAGCGCGTTAGACTTCTAAGTGTCATGGCCGCAGCCATCATCAGCGAAGATTATCCTTTGGGCATCCACAGAAGAGAAGCTGTCATGGATAATATTGAAATCATAACGGAATATGCATTTCCCAATAAAAACCTTGAGCTTTTCCACGAGGTATTAAGAGTCGCTTGATAATATTCTAAGGAGATCCTGTCATAATTAACAATGTCAAAATATTGGTTGTTGATGATGATACGCTTATCAAGAATCTGACTGTTACAGCATTGACCTATTGTGTCAATCGTGAGGTCAAATCTTTTGATAACGGAAGGCTTGCCTGGGAATACATCAAAGGCGGCGGCGAAGTGGATATTGTTATTTCCGATGTTGACATGCCGGAAATGAACGGTTTTGAGCTGATGGAAAGGTTCAGGGGAAAATATCCGGATAAGGTTTTTATCATTATGTCCGGCGTTTCAGATTATGAAAGCAAATCCCAAATAGCCGGAGCTAGCGCATTCCTGGCAAAGCCTTTCGAAATCAATGATCTTTTCAACATTGTTCAATGTTTTGTTGTGGATTGAATCTATAGATAGTCAGATTTTTTTATTTCATTTGCAACGCTGAACAATAAATCATCCGGTGTGATATCAAGATGAAAAAAGATCTTATTTTCCAGGTTGAGAGTATGCTGGATCATTACCCTGATCCGGGTTTCAAATTCAATGGTTTTGCCATATCTTATCCGGATATATTCAAGCCTTTCTTCCAGGGACACCACCCTGTCATGGAGCACCCTTTTATCGGAATAATTGACAATCTCCTGCTCGGAGACCGGGGAGTCAGTCAAATAGGAATCCAGAAGCACATGCTGACGAATGATACCCCCGATCTCAGGATATCCCATATCCGTTAATAATTGCCCCCCGGTTTCAGAATGATTTTCCTTTGTATAAAAGCTTCGGGTTTTGGTAATGTCGTGTAGCAATGCAGCCGAGGCAGCCAGTTCCATATTAATCCCCAGCAATTTTTTTTTAAGTTGAAAACATAAAAAAAGGGTGACATTTGTCACCATGACCGAGTGATCAATGATATGATCCATCATGTCCATTGTTTTGATCAACTTAAAACATTCGGTTCTGGAAAGGATTTTCATAGATGATTGATTTTTTCATTTATCAAAAATTGTTATTGAAGTTATACCCCTTGCTGCTATTATAGAAAAGGATTGATTTAAAGACAAGCGATACGGTTTTGATGTTAAAAAAAATAATTTCCGGCGGACAGACAGGTGCAGACAGGGCAGCCCTTGATGTTGCCATTAAATTTAATATGGAACATGGCGGATGGGTTCCCAAGGGCAGGAGAGCGGAAGACGGCCCCCTGAAAGAAAAATACAAGCTCACTGAAACCGAGACCGAGGATTACCGAGAAAGAACAAAGCTCAATGTCATGGATTCACACGGTACAGTGATTTTCTCACGGGGCGATCTTACGCGGGGCTCAAAATTTACCCAGACATTTGCAAAAGTTGTAGGAAGGTCCAACTGCCATATTGATCTATCACGTTCAGAGGAATTTGAGGCAGCCGTGATTTTAAAATCATTTATTATGGAGAATCAAATCCGGATTTTAAATGTGGCCGGTCCAAGGCAGAGCTCTTTACCAGGCATATATGCAGATGTAAAAACCATTCTTGAAGTTATGCTTTATCTTTTGTTTCTCGATACCCGTCAAGACAGTATGACCCGGCCCTATGTTCCTTCCGGTCCGTTCAGGGAAGATTTTCCTGAGGATCTCAGGACCTGCATCGACCTTTTGTATCAGGACACACCATTAAAAACCCGTATGTTTATAGCAAAAAAAGAACAGGCAGATATTTCAATTTTGTATTTTTCATTCCTTGATTATATCCGGCATCGGGTTGGATTTGACATGGAGAACAAACTGCTGTTCAAGGAATGTGCCGCATTGATTCAAGAAGAGGGCTGCACCATTGAAGATGCAGTCATGGTCATTCTAAAACAATTCAAATTTGAACTTGAAAAAGATCATATTCTGCGGTTGGTTCAATGATACCCATCCGAGATACACAGCCCTCTTACAGCATCCCTGTTGTTACCTATTTTCTCATGGCCATCAACCTTTTTGCTTTTATACTCCAGATTCAGGTTGGTTTTAATAATGAGGCTTTTTTTTATACCTATGGGCTTGTGCCGGCCAAGTATACCGTTCATGACATATCGAGACATTTTTCTTTTGTCAATCAGCTGATATCACTTCTTTCCTATATGTTTCTGCACGGCGGGTTTTTCCATTTTGTGGGAAATATGTGGAGCTTGTATATTTTTGGAGACAATGTTGAAGAGCATTTCGGTTCTTTTCGGTTTCTTGGATTTTATCTCATTTGCGGCGTTATTTCAGGACTTTTGCATTTCATGCTGAATCCTGCATCTTCCATACCGACCATTGGTGCCAGTGGGGCCATCGCCGGTGTTATGGGGGCTTATTTCCTGCTGTTTCCCAAATCAAGGATATTGACCCTGATTCCCATTATCATCATCCCCTGGTTTGTGGAGATCCCGGCCTTTATTTTTCTTGGGATCTGGTTCTTTATGCAGATCTTGAACGCCGCCGGTAGCGGTGCAGGAGCCGGCATTGCATGGTGGGCACATATCGGCGGTTTTGCCGCCGGGTTCATAATGGCAAAATTCAATACAAAGGTCCCTTCAACAGGGTTGAAAAAGAAAATCAGCCAATACACTGCCAGAAAAACCACTCCCAGACTCCAGATGATCGCAACCACCAGTGAGGCCGGCAGCCCAGATCTTTTCGGTAACATTGATGTTACCTTTATTGAATCCATTGCCGGGGCACACAAACTTGTTACCATTCCCTGGGGGTTTTATAAGCCATTGTACAAGGTTAAAATTCCTTCCGGAGTAAAACAGGGAACAAAGCTGAAATTGAAAGGTATGGGAAAATCTTCTGCAGGCGGGATAAAAGGAGATATGTATCTTACGGTAAATATTAAAAATGCCATATAAAAAAAACATTGCATATCTTGTTCTTTTTTTCTCTGGGATTTTAAGCCTTTTTCTTCTTTTTTTTATCAATCTTCCATTTATTATTGAATCACAGATCCAAAAGAATCTGCCTGATTTTTTAAAGGGAAATGGTCTTGATTTTTCCATACAGAATATCGGGGTTTCAAATACATCTGTTTCAAAGATCAGGGTATCTGAGAGCATCTCTATCGACTCAATACGCTTGGATTATAAAATAAAGTCCTTGAAAGAGATCGAGGTGAATAAGGCCCTTATTTCAGGGCTTAATATTGAAGCAAGTCTTGATGAAAATTTTCGTGTTCATATCAAGGGACTTTCATTGCCCGAACGCTCAACATCCGAAAATAAAAAAAACCTACCGTTTCTAAAGTTTTTACCGGAAAAATTTATTTTAAAGAACAGCAGGATTATCCTTAAGATTCTTAATAAAGAGGTCCTGATACCTTTTGAAATGATTTCAATCTTAAGGCTTCAAGAAATGAAAATAATGAGCCAGATCAGTCTTTATCCATTTGGGGAATCAATTATCATAGATCTGACCTATGATCTTGAAAATGGGATTGAATTTGTCCGGCTGGAAGGTAAATCCTTTGATCTTGACCACCTTGGTCCCTATATTTCAAAGAATATGAAAGAGATAAAATTGGATGGAGCAGTTGATTTTAGTGTTGAATCTTTTTTGCCAGAAAAAGAGTGGAATTTTTATGTATCAAAACTTGCTCCTATTGAGTCCACTGATGTGTCCCTTGAAGAGATCAATGCCAGAATTGTCAGGGATGAGCATATCATCACTGCTGCGGGGACATTCAGGATGGTTCATCCTGTGCTGTCGGCAAATGAAATGAAATATGATTTAAAAATAGATACGGAAAAAGGCCTGAGTTCGGAGTTTTCAATTCATACAGGCCCTGTCACGGTAACCTCTGAAACCATGACCGCATCGTTTCCGGAAACAATAGTTTCAGGGGATATATCCATTAGCGAAAATCATATTCCCAATGGCCATATCCTGATCAAATCATCAAAAGGAAAAATTCAATCTGTTCGGTATAAAACCCTGGTATCAGACATTTCTTTTGAAATTCCCCTTTCTTTTCCGTATTTGAAAGAAAAATCCGAAGGCAAATTTTCAGTTTCTTCCGTGACCTACAATAATCAGCATACCTTCAGCACCAACGGTAATATTCTTCAAACCCATACAAGAAAGTTCAGGATTAACGGCAAAGTGTTGTCTAAAACCTTTCCCGCTGTTCAGACACAGATCAATACAGTTCTTGATCTTGAAAACGATTTAAAAGCCTTTGTCGGTTTTGAAACAAACCGGTTTAAACTGAAATATTCCGACATGGAAAAATTAATTCCAAAACAGCAAAACCCATTTGAGCTTGATCTTTTTGGTTCTGCCAAAGGATCTATTGATTATGCAGACCATCAGTTGAAAACCCATATGAATGTTAATGTTACCGACAGCAGCATCAGTCTGCCGGAAATGGATTTAACGGCAAAGGGAATCAATGCCCGGATTGATTTCAATGATCTATTGATTCCAAAAACCGTTCCAGGACAGATGGTGACGATTAAATCCATTGACATTAAAAAGGTCAGAATCAGCGAGGCAAAAATACAATTCAGCCTTGAAGACACAAAATCTCTTTTAATTGAAAACATTCGATTCAAATGGTGCAATGGTCTTATTTCAACGGAATCCCTACGGTTTCCCCAGGAAAACAACAATTATTATTTGACCCTTTTTTGTGATCGTCTTGAATTAACCGAGCTATTAAAACAAATGGGGGTATTTCACGCTGAAGGAGACGGAACCTTAAACGGCAGGATACCCATAGTATATTCGGATGGGAAGATTGCATTCAATAATGGATTTTTATTTTCAACACCAGGCAGCAACGGGAAAGTGGTGATTGAGAATACAGACAAAATTATTGCGGGTATCCCCATGAACAGCCCCGAGTTTTCTCAGCTTGATGTGGCAAGAGAGGCGCTCAAGGATTTTAATTATGAATGGGCCAAATTGACATTAAATACACAAGGGGATACACTGACTGTAAACATGGAATTAGACGGCAAACCAGCAAAGCTTCTGCCGTTTGAGT
>CAZUDE010000002.1:233621-291670 GCA_964619205.1 uncultured Desulfobacula sp.
AAAGGAATTCGGCGGTTTTATAAGGGTGGATGCCTCCAATCCCGGGTCACATTTTCAGGGCATAAAGCTGGATGTGAATTTAAAGCTTCCCTTTAATGATGTCATGAAATTTGGTAATCAGTTAAACACCTTATTGAAGTAATAAAGGAGGGTGCATGAACAAAAATTTGATCATAGCAGCTTTGTTCCTGGTTCTTTATGTTTTTTCAGGCTGCCAGACAAGCCATCAGGTTGAAGTCAAGCCTGTTGAGATTAAACCGATTCATATAACCATTGATGTGAATGTCAGGGTTGAAAAAGCATTGGATAGCTTTTTTGATGATCTTGAAGCTGCTGAGAACAAAATTAAAAAAGAATAGGAGGATATATGAATACCCGTAAATTATTGAACATGTTCCCTTTGTTTATTGTTTTTATTTTGATTTCATCATCTTATGTCTCAGCAGATGCCATAAAAGACAGGATGATTCAACGGCTTCCGGTCATTGCCGATCTTAAGACAAAAGGGATAATCGGCGAGGATAACAGGGGATATCTTGGATTTGTTGCCGGCAGCAGACCCATGGAAGATGTTATTGCTGCAGAAAATGCTGACAGAAAATCAGTTTATGAAATTTTTGCAAAACAGCAGAATACCACTTTGGAAATTGTCGAAACCGTTCAGGGAACTCGCAAAGCGGAAAAGGCAAACCCGGGTGAATTTTATCAGAGCCGGGAAGGGCAGTGGGTTAAAAAATAGGAGTCAACGGTTTTTTATAAAATGAATGCAAACGAAATTACAGGAACTCTTAACAAAGTGATTGAAATTGACCTGTCTTCAAAAACAGTTTCAACAATTTCAATCACCAGGGATCAAAGGCAACAGTTTCTCGGAGGAAAAGGGCTGGGTCTCAAACTGTTGTATGACCGGTTGAAGCCCGGAATCGAGCCTTTTGGAGAAGAAAACATCATCATTATCATGACGGGAGTTCTGGCTGGAACCTCTGCGCCATGTTCAGGCAGATTTCATGCCGTTTTCAAGTCTCCACTAACCAACATTATCGGTTCTTCTTCCTGTGGCGGATCTTTCGGAAGAATACTGAAAACCAATGGTTGGGATGGATTGATCATCCGGGGGAAATCTTTAAACCCCATATCCTTAAAGATTCATCATGATCAGGTTGAGTTTCTGGATGCAAATGACCTCTGGGGAAAAGACATTTCAGTTGTTCAGGCAATGATTGGTGGAAAAAATAATGAAACCATCATCATAGGCCCTGCGGGTGAGAACCGGGTATGCTTTGCCAATGCCGCTTCCGGGCATCGGTACCTGGGAAGGGGAGGGCTCGGGGCGGTTATGGGATCAAAAAATCTTAAAGCCCTGATTGCATTAAAAGGACAATACAAAGTTGTTCCTTTTTTCCCGGAAAAATTTGAAAAATTGAGAAACAGGGCCAATACATATATCAACAGAAATTCCATGAGTTTGTTGATGCGGGATTATGGAACAGCGGCCAATGCAGAATTTATTATTAAAAACACCATGCTTCCGGTTGAAAATTTTACATTCGGAAATCACGAAAAAGCACTAGAAATTACAGGTCAAAAGATCAAAATGCGTCATAATACCAGACATCATACCTGTAAGCCCTGCTCAATTTTATGCGGGCACAAGGGAATCTTTAATGATACTGTAAAAATTGTTCCGGAATATGAAACTTTAGCCCTTCTGGGGTCAAATATAGGGGTTTTTAATCCTGATATCATTTCTTTGTTCAATGATATCTGCAATGAAAAAGGCATGGATACAATATCGGCCGGCGGAACTCTGGCATGGGTCATGGAAGCTTCAAAAAAAGGTATTGTCGACGCTGATCTCGGGTTTGGCCAGTCTGACAAAATAATCCTGGCATTGACTGCCACCGCCAATATAGAAGGCTTTGGAAAAGAAATGGCCTTGGGATCAAGAGCGCTTTCCGAAAAATATGGTGGAAAAGAATTTGCCATTCAGGTAAAGGGCCTTGAAATGGCGGGATATGATCCAAGAGGTTCTTATGGCCAGGGGCTTGGTTATGCAGTTGCCAACCGGGGCGCCTGTCACCTGTCTTCATTCCCGGTTGCATTTGAAAATCTGCTTGGTTTTTTAAAACCGGATACAATCAGAGCAAAACCGGAATTTGTTAAATTTTTTGAAGATTTCTATGCTGCCCTGAATTCCATGGATATCTGTCAGTTTACAGGCTATGGGTTAACTCTTGAGACCTTCTTGACAAGAATGACTCCTAAGATGGTTCTTGCATTTTTAATGCAGTATCTTCCTTCTTTTGCATTGTCCCTGGTTGATTTTTCAATTTATCCTGATTTTTTTGAAGCCATTACAGGCGTGAAGATATCATCAAAGGATTTTATGCTTGCCGGGGAAAGAATTCATATGCTTGAACGCCTTATGAACACCAATGAAGGAATCAGGAAAGCCGATGATACGCTTCCCCATCGGTTGCTGTTTGAATCCATGAAAGACGACCCCCAAAAAAGACGCGTTCCTCTTTGGCCAATGGTAGAAAAATACTACAGATTGAGAGGCTATGACAGTGAGGGGATTCCGGAACCATCATTCCTGAAAAAACTTGAACTGTAATCTTTAAAACATGAATCAGGCTTTGGGCAGTATTGAGGAAAGCTCTTTTTGAACGCAGAAATAAATGTCTTCATCACTGCCGAATATATCCACAACATCCTTGTGGTTGATAAGTTTTTCCACAATAAATGCCGTCAGGTAAAGGCTTGCAATATTGGGATTTGGAACAATGGTCCGTAAAGGAGCAATCATATAATCTATATCAAAATCCTCGGCTTTGCAGAGGGTATCAAGGCATCTTGCAATCTGGTTTTCAACGCTGGATTTGGAAACTGTCTCAACCAGGCCTTTTTCAATCAGCTTCATGGCGACTTTATTGGAAAAAGCATCGACATTATCCCGGATGGTGCTGATAGTCCTGATTCTTTCGCGTTCTTTGGATGTTTCGATTTTTGAAAGAAGCTTTGCTTCCCGGTTTCCAGTATAAAATAGTTTTGCCATTTATTTTTCCTTAACGTTACCCAAAATATTAAAATATCAACATATTTTTATATAATAAAACGCATATATTTATCAAGCAAAAAATCTAAATATCCTCGATAATAATTTGAACCGTGTTTGTTCTGAATTTATTGATTTTAATTTTAAAGGCGATTTTCGGGTAATAAACCGGCAGGTTATCAGAATCGCTGATATTGAAATGAAAGGCCTCAACCTGATGATTGGAATTACCGGGCCGTTCAAGGGTCATTTTTCTATGGGAATTAGCAATCATATATGACGCTGCCACGTTAAGATCTTCACAAAGGAAAACAGGTTCAGGATTTTCAATGCCAAAGGGTCTGAGCCGGTCTATCTCTCTTGCCAGATGAATATCAATATCCTGAGGGTCAAGAATGGCATCAATGGTTAGGGTTTTTTGAAAATCATGAGTACAAGAGGTTTCAATATAATTCTGAAGCCTTTGTTGCAATTGAATCAGATTGTCTTTTTTAACAGTAAGACCTGAGGCCATGGCATGTCCACCAAATTTGACAAGCAAAGGTTCACTTTCTGTGAGTGCCTGATGAATATTGATCTGGTCAATGCTTCTACAGGAGCCGACGGCATCTCCGTTCCCGGTGGAGAGCAAGACAACAGGACAAAAATATTTTTTTGACAGCTTTGATGCGGCAATCCCCAGCACACTCGGGTCCCATTTGTCATCCCATAAAAATAATAGTTTTGTATCTAACAGGTGTGGGTTTCTGGTCAGTTTTTTTTCAATATCAGCAATGATCTCCTGTTCGATTTTCCGCCGTCTGATATTCAGCTGATCCAGAAGTCCTGCTGTTTTTTCAGCTGATATCCTGTCTGTAGCCGTAAGCTGGGAAACACATATCCTGGCATGGGAAATCCTGCCGGCAGCATTGATTCTGGGAACAATCTTATAGGAAATATCATCCGAGTCAATTTTAGTGATGTCAAGCCTTGAGATATCAACAAGTGATTTCAAACCCGGACGGGTCCCTTGTCTGATTCGTTTAAACCCGGCAATACAAAGAGTACGGTTGACGTGAACCAGGGGAACCATATCCCCGATGGTTCCGATGGTAAACAGATCCAGGCTGTCCATTAAATTAGGTTCGCTTATTTCTTCCCAGAAATTTTTGTCTCTTAAAAATTTTCTTAAGGCCATGACAAGGAAAAAGGCAACACCCACGCCTGCAAGATAGCCCAGGGAAGAAAGGCAGTCTGAACGTTTGGGATTAATCACGGCAAGGGCAGGGGGCAGTTCCGGGCCGGGTTCATGATGGTCAGTGATGATCACATCAATATCCTCAAGGCCTGCATCCCGGACAGCATCAAGACTTGTAATGCCGCAATCCACCGTAATGATCAGATCTACATCCTGGTCCTCTGCCATTTTGATATGATCGGTCTGAAGACCATACCCTTCTTTTATTCTATGGGGTATATACCATGAGATATCTGCCTGACAGTATTCGAGAAAATCAATGAGAAGTGCTGTGGCTGTAACACCGTCGGCGTCAAAATCTCCAAAAACAAGAATCTTTTCCTTGTTTTCAAGGGCTGTATAAATCCTTTTTACGGCCATATCCATGTCTTTTAGCAGAAATGGATCCGGCAGATTTTCAAAGTTTGGATTTAGAAAAGATTCAGCCTCCCGGACCGTGAGGATATTTCTTGCAGATAATAGTTTTGCCAGAAGCGGATGACAATTTAATCTTTCAGTTAAGAGTTCAACAGCCGCCTTATCAGGTTCAGAATATTTGAGTATGGTATCCATGTGAGTCTGAAATATTTTATATAGGCAAACCCTGATAAAGTCAAATTGAGCTTTTAAATATAAGTGGGTTAATCTTTTATTGACTTGAAAGGGGTTTAAATGGATACTGGTGCTTATTGTATGGGGTTTATTGATCAATGGATGAACGGCAATATTTGAAAAAGGAAAGTTTAAAATGGAATTTGATGAACTGATAAAAAAAAGACGCAGTTGCAGGGCATTTAAACCCGTCCCTGTTACCGAAGATCAACTTAAGGCCATTGTAGAGGCTGGGCAGTGGGCTCCTAGCCCACTCAATGAGCAGCCGTTTGAATTTATAGCGGTTACCGACCCGACAGTTAAGGCGCAGATACAGAAAACAGGGATCGAGGCCAAACAGATTATCATGGATAATAACGGACCTGCCTGGGTCAAAAAATATCCCATGAATTTTATTGGAGAAGCACCTCTGATTCTGGTTGTTGTGTATAATCCCAATAAAGGCGGGTTGGGCAGCTATTTTGGACAGCCCTACGGCGCACTTCAATCGGCTTCTGCATGTATTCAGAATATACTGCTGAAAGCTACTGATCTTGGCCTTGATTCGTTATGGTTTACATTTTTTAACCCCGCCACTCTAAAAGCTGTTCTTGATATTCCCGGGGAACTGGATGTCGCTGGTGCAGTTTTTATCGGCACTCCTGCCATGGAAGCCAAAGCCCCCCCCAGGAGGACACCGAAAATCCACAGAGATCGGTTTAACAAAGAAAAATAAAAAAAAATCCATGAAAATGTTCCATAAAGAATACAGGGTGGATAAAACAAAAATCGGTTTTATCAAATTTATTTTTGAGGCTCACGAAGGGGTTGCTGTTGCAACCACCCTTGATCCGAAAACCGGCCATATAGTACTTGCAATCGCACCGGATCGAATTGAAACCGCTCGGATGATTGTTGAAGATTTGAAAAAGGATTTTATGTTTGATGAAATCTAATGGATATGCCTATGTTTATACCATTGGCTGCCAAATGAATGTCTATGATTCCGAGAAACTGGCATTGATCCTGAGCTCCTGCGGGTTTGAAAAAACAAAGGATATGGACAAGGCAGACATTGTGGTCTGCAATACGTGTTCAATTCGGCATAAGGCAGAGGAAAAAGCCTATAGTTTTTTAGGCAGGTTTGCCCGGATCAAGAAAAAAAAACCACATCTTATCACAGTCATGGCAGGATGTGTCGCCCAGCAGGATGGTGAAAAAGCATTCGAAAGAGTACCCCATCTTGATATTGTTTTGGGAACCCGTGCTTTTTCGAGATTCAGTCAACACATTGAGGCAATTCAGTCCGGTCGGATAAGGATAGCGGACATTGAGGATTCTGCCATGATTTATGAATCCCTTCCGGATTCGCTATGTTTTGAAGAAAACAGGGTCTCAAAATTTGTCACCATTATGCAGGGGTGTGAGAATTTTTGTACTTATTGTGTGGTTCCCTATGTCCGTGGCAAAGAAAGAAGCAGAAATCCTGAGAATATAGTGGAAGAGATTTCTCTTCTTGCCCTTTCCGGTGTAAAGGAAGTGACGCTCCTGGGCCAGAATGTGAATTCCTACGGGAAAAAGGAGGGTGGGATTTCATTTCCTGAACTTTTGAAAAAAATTAATGATATAAAAGGAATCCATCGTATACGGTTTGCCACTTCCCATCCCAAAGATCTTTCTTTAGATCTGATGTATGCTGTCCGAGACCTTAAAAAAGTATGCAACCATCTTCATCTTCCGGTTCAATCAGGGGCGGATTCAGTTTTAAAAAAAATGAACAGAGGATATACAAGACAGCAATATCTTGAAAAAATTTTTGAATTGAAAACCCTGTGCCCTGATATCTCATTATCCACTGATATCATTGTCGGTTTCCCGTCCGAAACTTTGGAAAATTTTAATGATACCATGGATCTTCTCCGGGCGGTCGAGTTTGATTCCATATTTGCTTTTGCTTATTCCAAAAGGTCCTCTGCCCCTGCATCAAAGTTTTCCGGCCAGATTGATGAAAGAGAAAAGCTTGACAGGCTGAATCTTTTATTACAATTACAGGAAACTTATACTGAAAAGAAAAATAACGCCCAGATCGGAAAAACACTCGAAATTCTTGTTGAAGGAAAAAGCTCTAAAAAGCATAATGGATTTGAGCAATTTGAAAAGGATATGGAACAAATGACCGGAAGAAGCGAATCCAATAAAATAGTTCATTTTCCGTCCAACCATGCCAAGATCGGGGAGATGGTCAGGATAAGGATTGAAAATGCATATTCTCATTCCCTGTGGGGCCATCCGGAGTTTGATCGATAATGAAGAACAGATCGGTGAAAATCGGGCGGAATGATTTATGCCCGTGTGGAAGCGGAATAAAATATAAAAACTGCTGTCGGAATTTAAAAATGGATGTGAATGTTAAGGAAGAATACAAAAGAAGATATGATATTCATTTGAAGGAACCCCATGAGATCGAAGGGATACGAAAATGCGGGGATCTTTTAATGTCGATTCTCAATCAGGTGGAATTAATGATACAGCCGGGTCTGAAGACAGATGATATCAATACCTTTGTCCATGAACAGATCATTAGGGCAGGGGCCATTCCAGCTCCATTGAATTACCGTGGGTTCCCCAAAAGCGTGTGCGTTTCCGTCAATGATGTCATCTGTCACGGCATACCCGGTGATCGGGTACTGAAGGACGGTGACATTGCAAATGTGGATATAACCCCTATTTTGAACGGCTATTATGCAGATGCCAGTAAAACCTTTTTTGTGGGAACGCCAACGGAAAAAGGACGGAAAATCGTCACTACGGCCGCAGAATCATTGAAAAGAGGAATTGAGGCGGTTAAACCCGGTGCAACGCTCGGGGATATCGGGTATGCCATTCAAAGTTTTGCAGAATCACAAGGCTGCTCCGTAGTCCGTGAATTTGTCGGTCATGGTGTGGGAACCAATTTTCATGAACAACCTCAGATTCTTCATTTCGGCACAAGAGGAAAAGGGCTTTCGCTTGTTCCAGGGATGGTATTTACCATTGAACCCATGATCAATCTTGGGAAAAAAGAACTTCATGTGCTTGAGGATAGATGGACGGCCGTTACTAACGACGGGTCATTGTCTGCCCAGTTTGAGCAAACCCTTCTTGTGACGGAAACCGGGTGGGAAAGCCTGACTCCTTACGAACTTTAAAAGGGTTGGAAAGATTTTTTAAGTTTTTGAATCTTATTTCATGCCTGTG
Organism: uncultured Desulfobacula sp.; assembly: GCA_964619205.1. GTDB lineage: Bacteria > Desulfobacterota > Desulfobacteria > Desulfobacterales > Desulfobacteraceae > Desulfobacula. Next base: position 241,724 of record CAZUDE010000002.1, read on the forward strand.
ATGTCAATGGATTCCATTTTTTTGATAAACCGGCCGGTTATCAGATCATCCGACCGGTGAATAAAAACCTGTCCTGTTTCAGTAACCCCCCTTATTTTTCCATCATAAAGAAACCATTGTAAAAGTTTTAGGGAGACAGTCTCTCTGTCAGTAACACAGAGCACAGAGCAATCGGGGAAATCCTCTGGATCAGGTATTTTTCCGGAAACATCCAGGATGTGTTTCATAAAATTGATAATTCTTGAAAGCCTCAATAGTGTAATGGCTTCTAATCTTGATGTTGTATCGTTAAAGGGAAACGCACTGGATCGCATGAGGCTGAAAGCGTGAGGCAGTATTTCTTTATCTTTTAGCGTCTGATAATCCAGACTTCCCGGAGAAGGATAATAAATTGAAAACCCTATAAGGGTTTTTTTCTGTGCAAGGTAAATCAGATCGTTCAGAGAACTTTCTGCGGTCTGGCCCGGTGCTGCCGCAATGATATAGGACACACATTCAAGGCCATTATTTTCAGCAAGGATAAGGGCATTTTCAAAGGCTTTCCGCACATCCTGCCGATTGAATTTTTTTAACTGTTCCTTTGAAGTGGATCCAAGTGAAAGATTCAGGGTTTTAAAACCAAGCGTCTTCATGGCACAAACAATATCGTTGTCAATTGAAGGGGGATAAAGCCCGTTCATGGCCCTGATTTCAATATCTTTGTTTCTAAGAACCGGCTCAAGCTTTTTGCAGAGATCAAGAAACCAGGATTTGCTGAGGCATAGGTTTTCATCTTCAAAATCAATAAAACCGATATCACGGGTCTGGATCTGAACCTTGATTTCATGGATTACATCCTCAACCGGCCGCTGTCTGAACGGCGCATAAGACGAAGAAGCCGACATGGAACAGTATGAGCACAGCATGGGGCACCCTCTGCTGGAAACCACAAGGGTGGAATATCGTTTTGCCCTTTTATAAAATTCATGATTGACAAGATCCATGGCAGGCAAGACAAATTCATTGGTTTTTGTTATCCATGAGGGATCTGAAATATGAATGAGTCCATTTTTTTTGAAAGCAACCCCTGGAATGTTTGTCGGATCTGTTCCTGTTTTTAATGCTTTGCAGAGCAGGGGCATGCTTTTTTCCCCTTCTCCTCGAAGCACATAATCAACCTCCCAGCATTCAAGTATTTTTTCAGGGAAAGCTGTGGGATGATGCCCGCCCATTACGACGATGCAGTCAGGATAAAAATTTTTTATGATTTTTGCTGTTTTCAGCGCTTCATTGCTGTAGGCTGTAAATAAAGAGGAGATGCCGACAACAAAAGGTTGAATATCTCTGATCTTTGCCCCGATGAATTCATAACTGTATCCAAAATGCCTAAATTCATGGAAAAGGGAAAAATATGAAAGATCCTTTTGAGGGTAAAATGATTTTAGATGGGAAAACTCTTTTGGATACTCAATGACTCTAGATTTTTTGGTGGAAAGGGCGTCCAGAATTTCAACTTCAAACCCTTTATTTCTGATAGCAGTGGCAAGACAGGCAAGTCCGTAGGGAATGGTTCTCTTTTTTGTGAGATAAAAGTCTTCTATGGGCGGTTGAACCAGAACAATTTTTGATATATTCATATAAATCTTGATTTATTAAAGTTTATTTTAAAGTATAACTCTGATTTTAATACCATTGTTTTAGTATTTTTCAAATAGATGAGGCCATTGTGGGAAAATCATATACAAAACTTGTTAAAAAAATTATCCAGGAAACCATCGCAGTCCAGCAGATTCCTTCTCCAACATTTGAGGAAGCTGAACGGGCCCGATTTGTGGAAAAACAATTTATGGATGAAAATTTTTCAGATGTATTCATGGATTCGGTAAATAATGTGTATGCCAGGATTAAAGGAGGCGGGGGACAGCCTGTGGTTGTCAGTGCTCATCTTGATACTGTTTTTGACCGGTCCTGTGATCTCAGCGTCAGGATGGAGAAGAATAAAATTTTCGGCCCTGGCATTGGGGATAATTCGCTTGGAGTTGCTTTTCTATTGATGATGAAACAGATACTAAAAGCCATGGATAAAAAACCGGAAGGTGATATTATCCTTGTGGCAAATACCTGTGAAGAAGGGACCGGGGATCTTAAGGGCATGAAGGAAGCCTTTTCTAGGACAATCAAAGAAAACCCCTTGGCCTATATTGTTCTTGAGGGGACATCCGGTGCAAACTGTATCTATACCAGAGGAGTCGGCTCCATAAGATTCAAAATATCCGCCCATGGCCGGGGCGGTCACAGCTGGAACGATTTCGGGAATTCAAGTGCCGTACATGGTCTGGCCCGGCTCGCTGCCCGGCTGACGGAACTGTCTCCTCTTATAGAGCCAAAAACCACCTTTAATATTGGTGTGATAACGGGAGGCACTTCCATCAATACCATCGCCCAGTCAGCATCTATCCTGCTGGATTTAAGATCAGAAACCCATGTCGGGCTTGATTACCTGGTTGAGCAGACAAAAAAGATGATCCATGAGTTTTCCATGGCTGACATCCAGATTACAACTGAAAAGATAGGCGACCGCCCCTCGGGCATAATCTCTGAAACTTCGCCATTGATCCTCCTGTGTCGCTCTGTATTTCTTGAAACCGGTTTTATGGATGTTGAATTCAAATCCGGTTCAACCGATGCCAATATTCCTTTTTCAAAGGGAGTGCCGGCGGTCTGTATAGGGATCTGCGATGGAGGCGATGTTCATAAACCCACTGAATATCTTATGACGGATAAAATGGACAAAGCCGTTGAAAAAGTCGGTAGAATTGTCTCAGGTGTCTGGCAGATGAAAAAAGCTTAAGGGTTTACTCGACCTTTGGAAATTTAACAATGAATATCAAACTGACCAGCGGGATAAAGGTGGAGTAGAAAAGAACGGATTCAAGTCCGTAAATATCTGCCAGCTTTCCAACCAGAGGCGACACAGCTCCGCCAAGACCATAGGCAAATCCCATCATCAGGCTTGAGACCATGGACCTGGATTTGGGTGCCAGTTTCTGGGCCATGCCCACACCCAGAGGAAGCGATGCAAGCGCCATGAAACCGGCAAGAAAAGCACCCAGATAAACATAGGGCCCTGGAAGGTAAAGAAACAGGAGCATGGCAGGGGTCATTAATCCATGAGAAATAAAAAACAGTTTTTTAAAATCTGTTTTATCTGCCATCCAGCCTGCCAGAAGGCCGCTGAGGGTACCGGCCAGAGTAAAAAAAGACACAATAAAACCCACTGAAACAAGGGTGTGACCGTTTTTTACAAGGTATATGGGCATGAATGTCATAAAGCTCTGTGAGGTAATTGCCCGAAGCACCATGACGATCCAGATCAGGATAATGGATTTATAGACCTTGCCCAGCATTTCTTTCATGGAACCAAGAAATCCGAGATGGGAAAGATTTTCACTAACAGGAACCGGCAGGAATCTAAGACAGAAAACAAAAACAATGGCACCCAGGGCAATTGTATAGGGCATTTTTTCAAGACCGAAGGTCGCCACATACCAGGTAATGAATACCGGACCAAGGGCAAAGGCAAGGGTTCCGCCGGTATTAAAAATTGAGAGGCTGAATCCGCTTCGATTTCCTGAATATAACGGCACCATCCCGGTGGTGGCCGGGTGAAACATGGATGACCCTAAGGAGCCAAGACACAGAACCAAAAGAAGAATCCAGTAGTTTGAGGCAATACCGGAAAAGGGGATAAAGAAAAGCGCAAAAAACAGACCGGTTAACACAAAGGTCCGGGTTTCATATCGGTCGGCCATATAACCCACGGCCGGTTGAACGATAAAGGACAGCAATCTGACAATACCGGTCAGCAACCCCACTTCTGCAAGGGACAGGCTGAATTTATCTACAAAGGCCGGCAATAATGGGGTAAAAAATGAAGAATAAAAATCACCTGTAAAATGCACCAGGCTGAGAATGAAGATAATACTGTAATTTGCTTTGTTTTTTGACAGATGAGAAGGTGTGGTCATGATGGTTAATTTTTTAAACTGTGAATCGGCGCCGGGATTTGCCCACCATAGGTGACAAATTTATCCATTAGAGAAGCGTTCGGGACATGCAGGATTCTGGCTTCTCCCAGAAGACCTCCGAAAAACACCTTGTCCCCGGCTTTTTTTCCGGGTACCGGGATAAGCCGGGTTGCAGTGGTTTTCGAATTGATGACACCGATGGCCATTTCATCTGCTATGAGACCGGCAAGGCATTCCCTGGTGATATCACCTGGGATGGGGATCATATCAAGACCCACTGAGCAGACTGCTGTGAGGGACTCAAGCTTTTCTAAAGAAAGAAAGCCTTTATCCACTGCACGGGCAATATTTAAATCTTCACTAACCGGAATGAATGCACCGCTTAATCCTCCCACATGGGAACTGGCAAAGGCGCCGCCTTTTTTAACGGCATCATTGAGCATGGCAAGGGCTGCTGTTGAACCTGGAACTCCAATGCTTGTCAACCCCAGGGCCTCAAAGATTTCTCCGACAGAATCCCCCACCGATGGAGTGGGGGCAAGAGACAGATCAACAATGCCGAATTCTATATCAAGATTCTGAGCGACCTCTCTTCCGATAAGTTCTCCGACCCGTGTCACCTTGCAGGCTGTTTTTTTGATGATTTCAGCTATATTGCCAAGGTTTATTCCCGGCCGGCCTTCAAGATTTCTTTCTATGGCGCGTTTAACCACACCCGGTCCTGAAACTCCGACATTAATAACCGCATCACCGACGCCGACCCCGAGATAGGCACCTGCCATAAACGGCATGTCTTCCGGGATATTTGAAAAAACACAAAGTTTTGCACAGGCAAGACCATCTTCATCAGACGTCAGTTCAGCCGCTTTTTTAATGGTTCCGGCCATTTCAAGGACCGCATCCATGTTAATACCGGCCCTGGTTGTGGCAACATTCACTGAAGCGCATACCCTCTGGGTTTGTGCAAGGGCCTTTGGCAGGGCATCAATGAGGGCCTTGTCTCCGGGAGCTATCCCTTTTTCCACAAGCGCTGAAAACCCGCCGATAAAATCGATGTTGACAAGTTTTGCAATATCGTTCAGTTCATGGGCTATTTCTATCATCTGATTCGATGAAAAACAGGCAGCCACAAGGGCAATCGGGCTGATGGAAATTCTTTTGTTAACAACCCGGATGCCATATTTTTCACCGACGGTATCGCAGACTTCCACAAGGCTTCCTGCATGTCTCAGGATTTTTGTCCGGATATTATGCTTAAAAACGGAAAGGTCATGACTGATGCAGTCAAAGAGGTTCATTCCCAAAGTAACTGCACGGACATCGAGTTTTTCACTTTTTACCATTTCTATGGTGGATATGATTTCATGATCTTCGAACATATGTATCTTTTCCAATTAAATTTTATTGATGGCTTCAAAAATATTCTTATGCTGAATCCGGATGTCAAGACCCAGCTCAGTCGCCTTTTCTCTTAATTCGGCAAATAGCTTTTTTGTATCAATATCTTTTGAAACAAATACCTGGTAGGACATGATATTGTCATCAGGATCGCTGCCTCCCTTAAAGACGGCTTTAAGATTTTCAATATTTGCGTTATGACCTGCAATAATCTTTGAAAATCTTGCCACAAGCCCTTTCTGGTCAGGCCCTATGGTGGTTATCAGGAAAATCTCACCAATTTCTTCCTTTTGTGTCAGGCCATTTGCAACAATCCCGTCAACATGGATGGTAAGACCTGAGTTTTCAGCTTTTGTTGAAAGTTTCAATTTAAGCGCGCTGACATCCAGATGGCCAGGCGCCTGAACAATAAAAAAACCGGCAAACTGTTTCTGCAAGATCATCTGGTTGACATTTTCAAGGTTGCAGCCCTGCTCGTAAAGACTGTTGGAAACCAGTGAAATGATGCCCGGCCTGTCCTTTCCAAGGACTGTAATCATGAATTTGTTCATGGACCACCTTTACATGTTTTCTCGAAGGAGGGAAATGGTTTTCTGATAATCGTCGGTATGGAAAATGGCAGACCCTGCTACAAATGAAGAAGCCCCTGCTGTTGAAACGGCTTTAATGGTCTTTTTATTGATTCCGCCATCCACCTGGATAATTGTCTTAAGTTTTTTCTTTTTAATCATTTCGGATAAAGCTTTAATTTTGTCAATACTGGATTCTATAAATTTCTGCCCCCCAAACCCAGGATTAACGCTCATGATCAGGATAAAATCCAACTGATCCATTACATATTCTACGGAGGTTATCGATGTCGCAGGGTTCAATGCAACGCCGGATTTAATACCGAAACTTTTGATGAGTTGAAGGCTTCGATGGAGGTGAGTGCAGGCTTCCGCATGAACGGAAATATAGTCGGCCCCGGCTTTTACAAACTCAGGGATGATCAGATCGGGTTTTTCAATCATCAGGTGTACATCCAGCACTAATCTTGAGGCTCGTTTGCAAGCCTCAACAATAATGGGCCCGTAGGTAATGTTGGGGACAAAATGTCCATCCATTACATCAATGTGTATCCAGTCAGCGCCTGCTTTTTCAATGGATTTTATTTCCTCGCCAAGCCGGGTGAAATCTGCTGATAAAATAGAGGGAGCAATGATCCCCATAATGGTTCTCCTGAATATTTAGTTTTGTTACGGCATTTAATAAAATATGGATTTAATTTATTTCCTTACTAGCCGGGCAGCAAAAAAACCATCCATATTCTTTGGGTCTGGATAGGTTTTTAAAAATCCTTGGCTCGTCAATAATAAAGAATATTTATCAGAATGGAAATCTTTATCAATTGAAAAGTCTTTCCGTTTATTTAAAAAAGAATGAATCACATCTTCATTTTCTTCTTCTTCACAGGAACAGACGGCATATACAAGGACTCCTCCGGGTCTTACAAGATTGGCTGCAGCGTTGATTATTTTTTTTTGTTTGGCCGAGAGCCGCTCGATATCTTTTTTTGAACGTTTCCATTTGGTGTCGGGATTGCGTTGGAGGACCCCAAGCCCGGTGCATGGGGAATCAACCAGGACCCGATCAAAATAAAAATCAAAGTCTTTTATGGAACAATTTAAAATATCAATGTCCTTTGTCCGGATGATATCGATGCCAAGCCTTTTTGTGTCCAATTCAAGTGTTTCAAGCTTTTCAGGTTCAATATCCGATGCCACCAAAACGCCTTTATTATTCATAAGTTGGGCAATATGAAACGTTTTTCCGCCAAAGCCTGCGCAGGCATCCAGGATTTTTTCTCCGGGTTCAGGGTCAAGATACTCTGCAACGATCTGAGCTGCTTCATCCTGGACATGAAACAGACCCTGCTGAAACGCTTCAAATTCCTGAACCGGAAGTGTCGGATTTGAAAAGCAGATGCCTTGGGCAGCATAGCGTGTCAATTGAATATTTTTTGCATGGGTTTGCAGGTATTCTAAAAGGGCTTCTGGGTTAGTCTTCAGTATATTGCAGCATATGGTGATGGGGGGTATATTGTTTATCTGCCGGCATAATCTTTCTGTCTGTTCAATGCCATAGACCTTAATCCATTTTTTTGACAACCATAAAGGAAAGGAATACTTCAAGGATAGGTATTTACCCGGGTCTGTTTTTTTATCCGGAAAAGAGAGGGCCGTATTATTTTCAGCAGCCATTCTCAGGACAGCATTGATAAACCCGGATGGTTTTTTCCCGGATAAGGTTTTGGAAATATCCACTGCATTATGAATGACTGCAAAAGTCGGGATTCTGTCCATATGCAGAATCTGAAACAATGCCAACCTCAGAATGTATAAAGAGATGAGATCAATTTTTTCAAGGGCAGTATTGGAAGATGAACGAATAATCCAGTCTATGCTTTCTCTTTTTCTCAGAACACCGAAGATGATTGCATTGCATAGGCTTCTATCATTTTTCGGAAGATTTTTAATTTCTTCTGTATATATTTCAAGACTCTTGTCAAGCGTCCTGTATCCTTTATGCCAGTCAACTAAAACGTTCAGGGCAATATGGCGGGGGTCCTTTAGCATTTAAAAATCAAATTTAAGCGGAGGTACAATGGGGTGACCACATAAAAACTCAGCAGCTTTTAAGCGTTTTCCGGAAGCCCCCATGAGCTCTTGAATAATAAGACTCCCTTTTCCTGTTGAAACATGGATGCCATCCTTATCACAAAGAAAAATGATTCCGGGATCAAATGGACAGTCCTGCTCATTGGCAATGGCTTTGAAAATTTTGACAGGTTTGCTGAAAAGAGAAGAAAAAGCGCCGGGCCAGGGGTTCATGGCATTGATATGAGCTTGAATCCTTCGGTTTGAAATCTCCCAGTCTATTCTGCCGTCATTCTTTTTTAACATTTTAACATAGCATGCCTTTGAATGATCCTGGGGTATGGGAGAGCATTCTTTTTTCAGGACGGCACGGAGGGTATCAACAATAAGATCAGCACCTATTTCCCCCAGTCTTTCATGAAGATCTTCGGCAGTATCATTTGCCGATATGGGGGTGCTTTTGGAAAGCAGGATGTCGCCTTTATCCATTTCTTTTTCCATGACAATGGTGGTAACGCCTGTCAGGTCATCCATGTTAAGAATGGCTGCCTGAATAGGGGCGGCACCCCTGTATTTGGGCAAAAGGGAAGCATGGATATTTATTGGATAAATCTTTGGAATATCTAAAATTTTTTGGGATAAAATCTGTCCAAATGCGGCAACCACAAAAAAGTCAGGTTCAAGGGATAATAATTTATCAGCAGCTTCAAGCGTGTTGATTTTTTCAGGTTGAAAGATTTCAATGCCAAGTTTTAAAGCCGTTTGTTTCACAGGGGAGGGCATGAGCTTTTTTCCCCTTCCCTTTGGGCGGTCCGGTTGCGTCACAACAAGGCAGACAGTAAAGTCTTTCTGAAAAACAAGACGCTCTAAAGCCGGGACACTGAATTTGGGTGTCCCCATATAGATGATCCGAGGTTTATTTTTCAATTGCTGTTCAATTCTTTTGCAAGTTTTTTCTTATAAAGGGATCTTTTTAATACACTGATTCGATTGATAAATAAGATGCCATCCAAATGGTCTATTTCATGCTGCATAATGACGGATAGAATGCCATCAGCCTTTAATTCAATGGGGTTTCCGTCAATATCAAGGGCTCTTACAACAACTGTTTCATACCGTTTTACATCTGCGCTGTAATCCACTACGCTTAAGCAGGCTTCTTTTTCAGAGATAATGCTGCCAGATGCTTCTATAATCTCCGGATTGATCAAACCTTTAAATTCATGGGTTGAACCATCATCATCTGAATTTCCGGCATGGATGTCATAAACAATCACTCTTTTGTTCATTCCCACCTGGGGGGCGGCAAGACCCACGCCGGGAGCATCAAACATGGTCTCTCCCATGTCTGCAATCAATGTTTTGATTTCCTTATCAATGGATTCAACCTTAGCCGATGGTTGAAGTAATGATTTTTCCGGATAGGTTAAAATATCAAGAATGGCCATTTTTTTTAAAAATTTCCTTTGCAGTTTCAATATCTTTTTTTATCTGATCGGAAAGCTCCCGGATACCGGCAAATTTTTTTTCATCTCTCAATCTTTTGATCATATTCACGCGAATTCTTGTGTCATATATATCATAGTTGAAATCCAGGATGTGAACCTCTATGGTAAACTGATGATCATCAAAGGTAGGGGAAAATCCAATATTTGCGACTCCTCGAAAATTACCCTTTACTGTTTCCACGGTAACCGCATAAACACCAAGCTTTGGGCATAATTCATCATGCAGCTTAATGTTTGCAGTTGGAAAACCAAGCTGGCTCCCGCCTCGCTGCCTGCCTTTTATTACTTTGCCGCGAATCTGATAGTGGCGGCCAAGGAATTTATAGGCCTGATTGACTTTTCCTTCCATCACTATTTCGCGTATCCTGGTGCTGCTGATTCTTTCATGGTTAGAACCTGTTACATGCTTCCATGTAGAAATAATAGTTTCAAATCCAAGCCGTTTTCCTTCTTTTATAAGGAGTTCAGTATTGCCCAGTCGGTCTTTTCCAAACGAATAATCCCCACCAATAATGATGGCTTTCATCCCGATTTTATTCACAAGAATATCTTCAATAAACTCATGGGCGGAAATAGAGGCAAATTCCATATTGAATCGGATACACAAAAGAACGTCAATGCCGTATTTTTCAATCAGTTCGATTTTCTGATCCCTTCTTGTAATCAGCGGGGGACCTGAGATCCCGAGAGCCTGTAAGGGGTGAGGATCAAACGTCATGGTAACCGAGGTCCCGTTTAGTTGTTTTGCTTTATTTATAACCTGCTGGAAAAGGGTCTGATGTCCTTTGTGAACGCCATCAAAATTACCAATTGTAAGAACTGCATTCTTAAATGGCGTTTGTATCTGGGCTATATTTTCAATTAACTGCATGTCTTCCTTTTCTATTTGGAACAATAACCTTGACAAAGTTCATAGGGACGTATATATAGCCTAACTGTCATTTTTAATCAATCTTTTATTACCCGTTTACGGGTTTGCGGGAAAAAGCTTAATGCCGAAGTGGCGGAATTGGTAGACGCACCAGTTTCAGGGACTGGCGAGCGTATGCTTGTGGGAGTTCGAATCTCCCCTTCGGCACCATAAGTATTAAATCCCAAAAGAGTCAGGCCGAAGTGGTGAAATTGGTAGACACGCTAGACTTAGGATCTAGTACCGCGAGGTGTGGAGGTTCAAGTCCTCTCTTCGGTACCATTTTACAAATGAACAGTTCAATTTTTTTTCGATTGGGCTTTTTGTTTTTTCAGATCAGAGATAACTTCTTGCCCCAATATAATGGTTTAAAAAATATGGGGTGTTTAAAAACTCATAAGTAACAGTTCTGCCTCTTCCCGGTGCATGGATAAATCTTCCGTCACCTACATATATGCCGACATGATAATCTTTATTTCCTTTAAGATTTTTAAAAAAAACAAGATCTGCAATTTGTAAATTTTGCAGGGTTATAATCCTGCCGTTTTCAAATTGGGCACTTGCAGTTCTGGGTACAATAATATCTGCCATTTGATGGGTATATACAATAAGTCCGCTACAATCAAACCCTGTTGCCGGGGACTGTTCTCCCCATTGGTATGGCAGTCCTAAGCTGTTGGTGGCATATTGCGCAATGATTTTTCTTTGATTTAATTGCCGGTTAAAAGAATCTTGAGGCTGAGATTGCGGCAGGTTCGGGGGAATATGGTGCTCATACGCCTCCTTTTTATGTGACGCACATGAAAAAGACACCAACAAGAATACCCATAATAAAACATATATGTTAGCTTGCTTCATTTATAGTGGTTTTGACTTTTGAGTAAGAGAAATTTTTCCTTTTTTTGAAACCCTTATCAAAGGATGTAAGGTGCCTGTGTCAAGTTTTGTATTCAGATCATAGGAAATTTGATCTTTCCCCTGATTTCGGATGAGATCGGAAATAAAACCTATGCTGTTGAAAAGATCAACAGAAGCATTGAGTATCACATCTCCTTCACCATAGGCTTCAATTTCGGGAAGGCTATTTGAAACACCTGTGATGACGTTGTGTCCTTCAAGGGAAACATTATATGAAATCCCTTTTAAATATAGAGTGGTTCGATTGGGATTGATGATATGCAGCCCTATTTGAAATCTGGGTGTCATCCCCTCAGTTGGAAGTGCATCAAAGGAAGTAATGCTTACAATTGGGGTTTCATAACCTGGTTGAAAATTTGTACATCCAAAAACAAGAATGGTTATAATAGAAAACAAAGCCAAAGAGACATTTTTTGTCATGAGTTTACCCAATAAGGTCAAGTAAAGAGCCGATAGTTTCTTCATAGGTTTTGATCACTTTGGTATTGGCCTTGAAACCTTGAGACGCAATGATCTGGTTGGTCATTTCTTCGGCAATGTCGGTGTTTGATAATTCTTTCAATTCTCCTGTTGTGCTTAGAGGGTCATCAACAAGCGGACCGGGAGTATTAATTTTTGTTATAGCGGTCTGAACCTGCCCGTTTTCACCCTCGGTATTTATGGCCCGGCTTTTTTTGAAATCATCGGAAAGGGCATTTGCAACATTGTTGGCACTGACCGCTATTTGTTTTGAGAAAGCCTGCAAAGCCGAAATATTGCTGTTCACTGATGTAATCATAAAAAGTGATTCCTTTATAATGGGTTCCCTTGAATGATAAATAGTGCAATAATCATGCTAATTGCAAACTAATTGCAAAGATTTTTATTTGTGATATAGAATCAAAAGGTCCTGTTCCAAAATGATTCACTGTTTACCGTAATTACTTAACAAAAATCGAATGGGATTGCAAATTGTGTTTTAACAGTTTTTAATTTTAAGGGGGGGCATGTTTACTTTAAATAAAACGGTAATGCTCTTAATCGATGTTCAAGGACAACTGGCTCAACTTATGTTTGAAAAGGATAATTTATTCAAATCGATTCAGATCTTGATTCAAGGTATGAAAATACTTGGTGTTCCGATTATCTGGATGGAGCAGATACCAAAAAATTTAGGGCCCACATCTGAAGAAATTTCAAAACACATGACCGGAATCGACCCTATTGAAAAATTTTCATTTTCATGCTGTGGTGAACCCTTATTCATGGACAAATTTGAAAAGACAGGAAGAAGCCAGGTTCTTCTGACAGGAATTGAAACGCATATTTGTGTTTTCCAGACCGGATATGATTTGATCCAAAAAGGTTGTAAAGTTCAGGTTGTGTCAGATTGCGTATCGTCCAGAACCAGAGAAAACAAGGAAATTGGAATTCAGAGAATATTAAGGGCGGGTGGCGAGGCCACCAGTGTCGAAATGATTTTCTTTGAATTGATGAAAGCCGCGCAGGGCGATCAATTCAAACAGATCATCAGATTAATTAAGTAAGAAAATGGGTCTTGTTTGGAAAAGGTATTGATTATACAGCGATTTTAAAAGAGGATATTTCTTTGTCGGGCAATGAGCCGACTTTCTCATAAGAATCAACAGCTTTTTTAAGATTGCCGAATGCCTTTTTTTCATTAGCGGCTGCCTGATCTTTTATCTGGGATATCATTAATTCTGAAAGGGCTTTGGATGCCTCAGACATTGCATTGGCGGCTACTTTAATATCTTGAGGAGAAGGGTCGGCCGGAGCGAGGGCAGCACTTTTGACCTGATTCATTTTGTTGATTGTGGCTTGCGGATCCCCAGGGACAGGCGAGGTATCTATTCCAACTTCACCGCCGACCGCATAATTTTTCCCGTCAGGACCTCGCTTATATGTAAAATTTATACCAGAGGTTATATATCTTCCCCCTGCTGCAATATGCGCCATTTCGTGCTGTCTTATCTTTGTATCAATCCTTTGAAGCGTTTCAAGCAGCTTTATTTCTGTCTGTGTGAATGATTGATCCTTTCCGGAAATAATTTCTGAATACGGATTGGTTCCATTCGTATTAGTGTTATCTGGATTATCTTTATGTAAGCCCTTATTTTTTTCATGAGACAGAGAAATTGGATCGGCAGAATATGTATTTAAATCAGGAGAAAATTTCTGGTTATTTTTTGATTGGTCAACGGAGGTATTATCAAGCTGAAATCTTGAGCCTGCATTGCTTATAAATTCTGACATGCTATTGCTGTATGGTCTTGAAATGGTATTCATTGTTCAATGCCCTGACAAAAAAGATTAGGATTTCATTTGAACCTGATTTTAACCCATTATAAATATTAACAAAATACTTTGCAATAAAATAATATCTAAAAAAAATTGTTTGACAAGAATATAATATTTTTATAAATTTACAAATTTATATTATCGGTTTTAATGGCAGATTAATGTCTGACAAACAGCATTAAGGAATTTTTATGGATCGAAAGGCAACTGCTTCTCGAAAAAGCAAAGAAACTGATATATCCATCCTTATTGACTTAGATGGAAAGGGAAAAGCCGATATTTCAACTGGGATTGCATTTTTTGATCATATGTTAACGGCTTTTACAGTCCATGGGTTTTTTGATTTAAAAATTCATGCAAGCGGTGATCTTGAAGTTGACTACCATCATACCGTTGAAGACGTCGGATTGGTTTTAGGCCAGGCAATTTCAAAAGCGCTTGAAAACAAAAAACAGATTGTGCGGTTCGGTGACAGTTGTGTGCCCATGGATGAAGCACTCTCAAGGGTTACCATCGATCTTTCCAATAGACCTTATTTAATTTATAATTTTCCCCACGACCTTAAATCAAAAGGCCAATTTAATACTGAACTTGCTAAAGAATTTTTTCAAGCCCTGTGTATTCAAGGCGCGTTTAATCTACATATTAATTCCTATTATGGTGCCAATGAGCACCATGTTCTGGAATCCATTTTCAAAGCATTTGGAAGATCCTTACACATGGCTTCCCGAATTAATGAAAATATTTTGGGTGCGTTGTCCACAAAGGGAACGCTTTAGGAATTTTGCGCATAAATATTTTTACAATTTAAGATATAGTGAATTCTAATGATAATTATACCTGCCGTTGATATCAAACAAGGTAAATGTGTACGTCTGCTGCAAGGCCGCATGGAGGATACAACCCAATACTCGGAAGATCCTCTTAAAATGGCTCAGAGATGGGAAAAAGAGGGCGCAAGTCTTATTCATGTTGTTGATCTGGACGGAGCATTTGCAAAAGAAGTAAAAAATCTCAAAACTATCCAGGATATTTTATTGAATATCAGCGTTCCTATACAGGTCGGGGGCGGTATCAGAGATCTGAAAACCATCGAAATGTATATAGAAATTGGTGTTTCAAGGGTTATCATCGGAAGTGAAGCCCTTTATCATCCGGATTTTGTCAGAGACGCATGTAAAAGATTCAAAGGCCGTATTGTGGTTGGTATTGACGCAAGAAATGGAAAGGTTGCTGTTGAAGGATGGAGCCGTACATCCGAAACAAAAGCCATTGACCTTGCAAAGCAATTTGAATCCTGCGGGGTTTCAGCCATTAATTTTACGGATATACACAGGGACGGTATGCAGACAGGCCCGAATATCGAAGAAACAGCTGCCTTGGCGGATGCTGTCTCCATACCCATTGTAGCATCGGGTGGCGTCAGCACTATTCAGGATATAAAAAATCTTCTTAAAATTGAATCTAAGGGAGTGACAGGCGTTATTACAGGAAAAGCCCTTTATGAAGGGACTCTGGATTTGAAAGAAGCTATAAGGATTTCAAAATAGCTATTATCTTTAATGATAATGATTGACATGTGATTTTAAATAATTAGATTATTTACTCTATTTTCATAACCGTTATTTTTGGAGTCAGCTCAACTGCGATGCTTTTTCCTGAAGAAAAAATTTCAGAAATCTTAAATACTTCAGATATCGTAGATGTTATTTCAGAATCTGTCATTCTAAAAAAGGCGGGGATAAATTATTTTGGATTGTGCCCGTTTCATTCTGAAAAAACACCATCTTTCTCTGTAAATCCAGGCAAACAGATTTTCCATTGTTTTGGTTGCAGTGCTGGTGGAAATGTTTTGTCTTATTTAATGAAATATCACGGGATTTCATTTCCAGAGGCTGTGAAAATGGCAGCCCGTAAATACAATATTGAGCTTGAAAATACCACTCTCAGCCCTTCGGCTAAAAAAGAAATTGAAATCAAGGAAGTTTTGTTTCGAATTAATCAAGCTGTAATGGGATATTATCATGATCTTCTGAAAGGATCAAACCAATCAGAAAGTGCAAGAAATTATCTTAAAAAAAGAGGAATTTCTGAAGATATCATACAGGAGTTCAAACTGGGTTATTCTCCAGAGGACTGGGACACCGTTACCAGGTTTTTTAAAAAGAATAGGATTTCGGATGAAAATGCTGCCCGGTCCGGCCTGATATTGGAAAGAAAACAAAAACAAGGGTATTATGACCGGTTCAGAAACCGAATCATATTTCCGATTTTTGATATTAATATGCAAGTGGCAGGTTTTGGTGGCCGGGTAATGGATGACGGCATGCCCAAATATCTTAATTCTCCGGAAACGCCTGTATATACTAAAAGCCGTATTCTTTACGGTCTTCACACAGCCAAACAATTTTGCAGGCAAGAAGGTTTTGTCTATATTGTTGAAGGGTACTTTGATTTTTTATCCCTTTATCAAAAGGGTATAAAAAATACTGTTGCAAGCCTTGGAACCGCGTTGACATCGGATCATGTCAGAATTCTCAAGGGATATGCCACCAGGATGGTGCTTGTATTTGACTCCGATTCTGCCGGTATCAGTGCAGCCAAAAGGAGTATCAAGATTTTTCTGAAAGAAGGGGTGGATATAAAAATACTTGTTCTTCCAGATGGCAATGATCCTGATTCATATATACATAATAATGGGAAAGATGCATTTACAGGGCTTGCGGAAAATGCAAAAACCGTTATGCAATTTCTTTTGCAGGTTTCCATTGATGCCCATGGGACTTCTGTTGAAGGCCGAATCAAAACCCTGGATGATATGAAACAGCATTTGATCCTTATCCAGGACAGTGCCTTACGATCTTTATATGTAAAGGAGCTTGCCGAAACTCTTAATATTGATGAGAAAGCTGTTTTGGAGAAAGTCAGGGAATATTACCTGGATAATTCCGTTTCAATCCTTAATCCTGGCAAAGAGGATGAAAATATTCTTGAATCAGATCGGAGAGAAGAACAGATTATTTCAATGATGCTTAACTATCCTGAAACTATTCCTTTAGCAAAAGATAGAGAGGTAACGAAATATTTTTATTCTGAAAAATTAAAACATATTGCAAATCAAATATTAAATGTTGACCCTGAAAACACTGCTTTTATAACTTGTGTTATGGCAAGAATGAAAAACAATGAGGATCAGGAACTTTTAGCGTCTTATGCCATAAATGATTTTTTTTCGGAAGAAGATATTCATAAGACTGCTCTATCATTAGTGAATAGAATTATCAGAGTTAGATTAAAAAGGGAAAAAATTCTAACAAATAAGATTATAAGTGCGGAAAAGGGCTGTGATTCTGAATTGATTGAACTATTGAAGAAAAAACAGAAAGAAATTCAGCAATTACATCATCGATAAATACTTTAAGCCTTTAGGAGGCATTTTATGGCAATGGAGACAAATCAGTCTGGAGAGGAGATGGCCATTGGTAATTTAGCCATGGAAAAATTAATTAAAAAAGGAAAAAAAACAGGATCGCTCTCTTATGCCGAAATTAACGATGCAATAACTGAAGATTTAAAATCATCAGATCAGATAGAAGATGTGTTCACTATGTTTAAAGAACTGGGTATAAAACTAGTTGATAAAGAAAAAATAAAAAAAAATATTAAGAAAACCATGGATAAAAAAAGAGGCCACACAGCCCTAAAAAAAATCAGTCATGAAAACTCCAGAAGATTCGATGACGAAGAACCTGATGATCAGGATATTGAAAAGCCATCCCGTAAAGACACATTTTCATCGAAAAGGGACCGTGCAGATATTGAATTTGGGGCTGTAACTGATCCCGTAAAGATGTATCTAAAAGAAATGGGAATGGTGACTCTTCTCAGCCGGGAGGGTGAAATAGAGATTGCAAAAAAAATTGAACGGGGAGAACGAGATGTTCTGAGATCCATGCTCGATTGTCCGATTTCCCTGTCCACAATTTTTATGTATGGCGATAAAATGGAAAAAAAATCCATACGCCCCAAACATGTGTTAAGGGACGTGGACGAAGGTGATGGGGCTGTGGATGAAGTCTCGAAACAAGAAAAATTCCTGGATTCCTTAAGAATGATTAAAGATATCCACGAAACGCTCCAGACAAAACGGGATCAGCTGCAGTTTGAGAAAAAGGGATCAAAGAAATATGAAACGATTTTAAAAGATATAGCAGAAAATACGGAAATTATTTTTGAAGAATTAAAAAAATGGCGATTTGAAACCAATGTTATTGACAGTATAGAAAAAAATATAAGATCTACTATCGTTTGGTTTGATAAGGTTGAAGACCTTTTAAACCGATGCGCTCAAACCTTTAATGTAAAAGCTTCAAAAATGATAGACCAGATGTCTTCTCAGAATGAATTTGTAACCTGGGCAACAACAAATTCTTCCATAACACAGGATCGGGCTGATATTCTTTTTCAGGATATTGATTCTATACTACGCCAGACTGAGCTGAGAAGAAAAGAAGTAAAAGGAGACTCCAAGCTTTTAAAAAAGATTATTGACTGCGTCGATACAGGGCGCAAAGAAGCTGATTCTGCGAAAAGAGAATTGGTAAGAGCAAATCTAAGGCTTGTGGTAAGCATTGCAAAAAAATATACGAACAGGGGGTTGCAATTTCTTGACTTGATCCAGGAAGGCAATATCGGATTAATGAAAGCAGTTGATAAATTTGAATACAGGAGAGGTTATAAATTTTCTACATATGCCACGTGGTGGATCAGGCAAGCGATTACGCGAGCCATTGCAGATCAGGCAAGAACCATCCGGATACCCGTTCACATGATAGAAACCATTAACAAGCTGATCAGAACATCAAGGTATCTCGTTCAGGAAATGGGGAAAGAACCATCTCCTGAGGAAATTGCTGAAAAAATGGATATCCCCATTGATAAGGTCCGTCGTGTTTTAAAAATAGCAAAAGAGCCTATCTCACTTGAAACTCCTATTGGTGAAGAAGAAGACAGCCATTTGGGTGATTTTATAGAAGATAAAAAATTTTCAATCCCTTCTGACGCAGCCATTGATTTCAGTTTGGCCGAACAGACAAGAAAAATTCTTGCCACATTAACACCCAGAGAGGAAAAAGTGCTGAGAATGCGTTTTGGGATTGGTGAAAAATCAGATCATACCCTTGAAGAAGTTGGAAAGGATTTTACAGTGACACGGGAACGTATCCGCCAGATTGAGGCCAAGGCATTAAGAAAACTGAGACATCCCACAAGAAGTAAGAAGCTTAAGACCTTTATTGAGAATTAAATATTGACATATATTAGGGATTTATATATATATTTCAAGATTTTTACAAAAAGGGCCTATAGCTCAGTTTGGTAGAGCCACCGGCTCATAACCGGTCGGTCCCTGGTTCGAATCCAGGTGGGCCCACCAATATGAAAATAGTCAGGAACATTATATGGTTGAACCCCAAAGCACAAAAGGATGCTCATCTCTCATATGAATGTGCCTGAAGAAGATCGAACAGAGAAAACAATGAAAAGCGTGGTGTTTGACCACGCTTTTTTTACTTACAGACGATATGATCATACCTAAAATACAGGATATCTTTATACTGCTCAATGAAATAGCTCCTTTTGATCTGTCCGAGGGTTGGGACAATTCAGGACTCCAGGTGGGGACAATGACTGGGAAAGTTAAAAAAGTCATGCTTGGATTAGATGTTTCCTTTCCGTTACTAAATTTTGCAACAAACAAAAATATTGATCTCATCATAACTCACCACCCGTTAATACTTCATCCGGAAAAATCCATCAATTTTGATCAGATGCCTGGGAAAGCAATTGAAACAGCAGCAAAACAGGGCTTTAGTATCATTTCTCTTCATACAAATATTGATAAGGCCATGGGTGGTTTAAATGATTATTTTGCCTCTTCCATCGGATTTAAGAATACGAGGCCTTTTTTAATTGACCAGCCGGTCCATGGTTTAAAATACGAAAAAACCGGTATTGGAAGGATTGGATTCGCTGATGCAAAACTTACATTAAAGGCACTTGTCAAACAAATAAAAAGCAAATTAAACCTGCCGCATCTCAGGGTCACAGGGGACATCGAGATGACTGTTGAAACGGTTGCGATCTGCACCGGCAGCGGTGGAGCTCTCATTGAAGAATTCATAAAGTCCGGGGCCGAAGTATTTATTACCGGAGATATTAAATATCATGATGCACGCCGTGTGGAAGAATTTTCAAAAGGGATTATTGACGTTGGACATTTCGGTTCTGAATGGATGGTGGTTGATTTGCTTTTTGAAAGATTGAGCAAGGCCTTTCATGAGGCAGGGTATGATATAGAATTAATAAAATATAAAGAAGATAAAGATCCATTTACTATATTTTAAGGATGAAACAATGAAGGATACACCCAACGAGGCTCAATATATAGAAACATTGATAAAACTTCAAGAGTCAGAGACGGAAATTGTAAGGCTGAAGGAAATACTGGAGAAGTTTGAGAAAGAAAAGAACAAGCTGGGGTTAAAACTAAAGCAATTTTCTGTGGCCTTGGAAGAGAATAAAGACATTTTTTCTAAAGCGGCAGCGGTTTGTCAGGATCTTGAAAAAGAAATACAGATGATTGATGACCGTATTGTCAAAAGTAATGAAAAATTAAGGATGGTGAAAACCAATAAGGAATATCAACTGTTTTTAAGAGAAGTGGATGATAATAAAAAACGTAAAGATGCATTGGAAACTGAATTAATTGAACACCTGGATGAAAAGGAAAAAATGGAAGGAATCGTTCAGGAAAGCCAAAAGGAATACCTGCTTCTTGAGGCACAAATAGATTCAGAACAAAAAGAAATAGAAAAAAAGACAATTGAGGATCGGGAAATGCTTGACGAACATCTCGAAAATCAGGCAAAAATTGGAAAAACACTTGATCCTTCATTAATGAACAGATTCAATAAGATATCAAAGATGAACCAGGGCCTTGCAGTCGTTAATGTTAAAGGCGAAGTCTGCATGGGGTGCTTTATGAATATTCCTCCCCAGTTGTACATTGAGGTCCAACGAGGGAAGTCATTGATTTCGTGTCCACAATGCAGTAGAATCCTCTACCATATAAAGAACTAAAAAATCGGTCTGACCAGGCAAAACGATCGCTGGGTATAAGCCTGGAGGAAAGTCCGAACACCACAGGACAGGACGCTCCATAACATGGAGTCACGGTGACGTGAAGGAAAGTGCAACAGAGAGTAGACCGCCGGTATCGCTTATTGATACGGGTAAGGGTGAAACGGTGCGGTAAGAGCGCACCAGTTTTCCAGGTGACTGGAAAAGCTTGGTAAACCCCGTCCGGTGCAAGACCAAATAGGGAAACGTTTGAGGGTTGTCCGCCCAAGTTTCCGGGTAGGTTGCTTGAGGTGCACGGCAACGTGTATCCCAGATGAATGATCGTTGACTTGTTCGAGGCAACAAGAACAGGTAACAGAATTCGGCTTATCAACTGGTCAGGCCGATTTTTCAAACCCTGGATGTAATAATGAATTTTAAATGTGACATCTCTTTTAAGGAAAAAGTTAATATTTTTTCCTTTGAATATCTTAAATGTATTCTTTTTGTTGATAGGCTTGACGACGACAGTTATATCTTTACAAAGAAATTATACTCCAAGCTGATTACAACATCTCATATCCTTGAAGATTTTCTTGATTTCCATGGAGCTAAAAAAAATAAAGAATGGATTTTTTATCGTGAATTGTCGGCTACCATACGGCACCTTGCTTTGGCGTGCTATTCCCAGCGTCATATTTTGAATCGATTTAAATATTATTTTTTTGAAGAGAATCGATATGAAACCTTCAAGCTGGAAGCTTTTGACACTCTGAAAATTTTACAGGAATCCATCAAACTTGCGGCTCCGGTTGTTCTTGCAGAAGCGGTGAGGCTCCAAATCAACCTGCCGAAGACAGGATATGATTTAAGCTATTTCCCAGGCATCTCATCAGTTCAGCAGCTTGATCATAATATTGATGATTTTAATTCCAAACCTCAGCAAAGAGAAAATTTAACACGGATTTCCAGTGAGTTTTTGGAAGTTGTCAAAGATTTTGAGCAGTTTGCATTCTATGAACGATTTGATTTAAAAAAGATCAATACACTTGTCCCCGGTCATTTCAATGAAGTCATCATTCGAAGATATGAAATGCTGATTCACAACATACAATCTTCTTTTGATTCATATGTTGTAAATACAAAGTCTTCTCCACAAAATTTAATTCTGGAACAGCTAAGGAGTCATTTTTCAATTGTGTTTCATTTGTTGCAGGTTGCCGGGAGCCTCTTGCATTTTTATGAGAGACATCTTCATGATATCGGATTTAAGGATGTTTATAAAAATGTAAGTGAATCCCTTTCCAGCCTGATTGATCCGGATGTTTTACTGGACAGGGCGGTCAATTTCTGTCTGTATTATGCCTGGAAATTTTTATCGTCCGGAAAAGCCGTGGCGCTTAAGATATTGAATGAAAATATGGAAACATCCATTATTGAGGTGGGGATTCCTAAAGATCGGGGGTTTCACAGCCGCCCAAGCCTTTTGGTTGCCAAAATTGTTCAACATTATGGAGGTGAAGTTAAAATGCTTGTCAATAGTGATGTGTTTGATGCCTCCAGTGTTCTGGATATTCAATGGGCCGGGGGAAAAATCAAAAAGGAAGAACTTGAAACAGTTCAGTTTAAAGGAGATATCCGTGCCTTAAAGGACATTAAAATACTTTCGGGTGTGAATTATGGCGAAGATCTCATGGGAAAAGGCATCCCCTTGCCAAAAGAACTGTCATATTTGTGCTGATATGAAGCAAACCGATCATTTTGCCATTGTTGTAGCAGCAGGCAGAGGTCTGCGCATGAAATCAGATACAAAAAAGCAATACCTTTTGCTCAATGGAATCCCAATTCTTACACGTACGGTAAAGGTATTCCACGATAGTGAGGATATCCGGGAAATTATCCTTGTGGTTCCGGAAGAAGACATCATTTACTGTAGATCAGAAATTCTGGAAGCTTACGGATTAATAAACAAGATTCACATCATTACAGGTGGAGATCAAAGACAGGAGTCGGTATTTAACGGACTGAAATATATACATAACAAACTTGAATTTGAAAAAGATGCCATTGTCCTGATTCATGACGGAGTCCGTCCTTTCATTAACAAGGAAATAGTCCGGGACTGCATCAGAGATGTTATTCGATTCGGTGCCTGTGTCCCTGCAATCAGAATTTCTGATACAGTTAAATATGTTCTTCCTGACTTAAGCATTCAAAAAACAATCAGCAGAGAGAATCTTTACCTCATTCAAACACCGCAGTGTTTTTATTTGAAGTCAATTTTAGAAGCATTTGAATATGCAATAAACACATCTTTTAAAGGAACTGACGAGGCTTCAATCCTTGAGCATTTCGGAGGAAATATACAAATAATAAAGGGCTCCAAGTTGAACATTAAGATTACGACACCTGAAGATATGAGTCTTGGGGAACTTTATCTGTCAAAAATATAAGGAAGCATTTACTGATAGTTTGTTATTGACATTGAAAATAACTTAAGCATAATAAAAGAGATTGTCTAAATCCACGCACTTAATCCGGAGGGAATCACAATGGCGGAAAAACCTGCAATAAAGATTGGTTATCTAAAAATTACAGATCATCTTATTCTAGGCGTGACTGACTTGAAAATAAAAAAAGGCATGGAAAAATTCGAACACTGCACACTGAGTACAGTGCTGAAGAATGGATGGAATGAGGTTGCTGACGCTCTTTCGACCAAATCATTGGATGGTGCCCTGATACTTGCTCCGACCGCCATGGACCTGTTTAAATCGGGTGTTGACCTGAAACTGATTCTTTTTGCCCACAAAGCAGGGAGTATTCTGGTTAAAAATAAAAAAGCTCATATTGAGAAAATAGAGGATTTTGCCGGTAAAACAGTTCTGATTCCTTATCAGCTTTCAATTCACAACATGCTGTTTCACAAGCTCCTGTCTGAAAAAGGGTTAAAGCCAGGGAGGGCTACAGAAAAAGGGATAGATGTAACATTGGAAGTCGTGGCACCGTTCCAAATGCCGGAAGCCTTGGAATACGATGAAGAGGGTGAAATCGGGGGCTTTATAGTTGCAGAGCCGTTTGGTTCACTGGTTATTGCCAAAGGCCATGGGGAAGAATTCTATCTCTCCAAAGATTTATGGCCAAAGCATCCATGTTGCGTTTTTGTCGTACGAAATGACATAATTAAAAAATATCCGGATGCAGTCCAGGAAATCTGTAATAGTTTTGTGAGATCCGGACTTGCAATAGATGCCCAGCCTGAGCCGGCTTCTATTATCGGAAGGGATTTTTTATCTCAGGACAAAGACGTCATTTTTAAGGTTCTCACCGATCCGCCGGATCGTATTTTAACCGGGGAATTATTCCCCATCATTAAAGATCTTGATACGATTCAGAAATATATGATGGACGAAATGAAAATCATGACAAGTCTAATAGATCTGGATAAATTCGTTGATACCAGTTTTGCAACAAAGGCAGGGGCTAAATAAAAAGCATTTATTATACGGGTGTCATGAACTTATAGATTTGTGAAATCGCCTTTTGACTCCATTCAGGTTTTCCGGACAGCGTACGGATCATATTCTGGTTCAGCAAACGAGTGGTTTCTTCTGCATTAAAGCCATCTGATTTAAGGTCAAGAATTACTTTCATGATGGCTGCTTTGTATTTTTCAATGTCATCGTCTGGTGAAATATCCATTTGTATTGTTCTTGTTTTTTTGGAATCTCCAATCTCTGGTACGACAGGGGTTACGAATTCAGCAGGATCAATGAGATTTGACAGGTCATCCAATAGCATATCTGTCTGAGGTATCAATTGTGTTAAGTCATCCATTGATTCTTTTGAATTTAACAGGTTTGGTTCTTGGATCAGATTTTGTAATTTATTTGAGTCATCGATCAGCAATGTCAAATCGTCAAGATCTTCTTTTGAAACCGATTCCAATGTTTCCTTATCGATCAGAGCTGATAAATCATCAATTTTAATGTTTGTGGATTCAAGATCGTCCTCCAGTAAAGCAGACAGATCATCCAAGGTGTCTGATGGGTTTTCTTTCTTCAGATCTTCGTTATCGATTAATAGAGATAAATCATCAGTTTTAAAAACCTCACTAAGACTGATCAATGGGTCTTCCATTTCAGCATCAAATGAAACCGCCTGTTCATCAACATCCGAAAATCCCTCGATCAAGTTATCTTCAATATGATGATCGGATATATCCGAATCAATCTCTTCATGTGCATCCGCAGCTTTCGAGTCATCATGCATATCATCCATTTTAATGGCTGTATAGGATGGATCTGCCTCATCAATAATTATGGCTTTTGCAGCCTGATGCGCTATTTTTTGAGCTGCAGGCTCAATTGCCCCGCCCCTATACCTGTTCATTTCCTGCAAAGCATTGGCAATATTATTCATGGCCTCAGCTTTTTTTTCTTCAGCCTCAGCACGTTTCTCAATAGCGACAGCTTTTCTTTCTTCGGCCTCAGCTCTTTTTTCATGTGCAATGGCTATTCTTTTCTGCTGTATGCTGAGTTCATTAAAAAGGGATTTTAAAAGAATGACCCCCTCTTTATTAAGACGGATGTCTTCATTCTGTAAAATATTTATGGATGCCCCGTGGATATTATTTGTATCAGAATTTGACAGGGTATCAAGATATCCATCAATTTCTCCTGGGAGAATCCCGTTCTCAATACGGTCAAGTATTTTTATGATCGTTTTTATGCTTTCGGGCAAATAATAAGGTATCCCATCGATAACTTCATGAGGCAGCCATTTTTTAAACCGTTTTAATATAAATTTAATTGTGGCTTTGCCGGTATTTAGCTCTTCAGCAATGTCCAAAGCAGATATTGATTTTTCCCTGGTCATTCTTGCCCCGTTATTAAAAAATGTATTACTGATTGATTCGACAACTTCACCAAGTTTATTGAATTTTTTGGAATAAATAAAGTATTGTTTAAATTTATTTTACTTGTTTTATCTTCTTATTGGAAATAAAAAAGTGACTTAGTAAACTGTTTGACAGTTTTTTTTTATACTGTTATATTAAAAGAAAGTGTAAAAACAGACCAAACTCGCTCTATCAGCATTGTTCAATGTAACTGAGTTATCTAATTTTCATTCCTATGCCTCCTGCATAGGATGAGACAAACAGGATTCAAACCTATTTTGAAAGGCAGCAAAGCCTCCTGCTGCCCAGAGGAGGGTAAGATGGCCGGCAAAGCAACCGTAAATCCAAAATCATTAATTCATCATGTTGAAGAAGTTAAAAAAGGGAAAAGAGCGTTTGAAGATGCCTTTCAGGGTGTTTCAAGGATGATTCTTGATGCTGGTGTTCGCAAAATTACAGTAAAAGGTAAAACAACCTATCAGTTTGATATCTTTAGCCAGGGCAAGAAACACCTGGTTGGGATGTATGATGAAATCAACAGCTTTGTTTCCTTTGTAAAAGATGCTTCAGAAGGAGGTTCATCAAGGGAGATGGCTTTTGTGCTTGTAGGTGAACCGGGTAATGGGAAAACCTTTTTTGTTGAATATCTTTGTTCACGATACCGGGAGTTTTTAAGTGTTCCTGAAAACCGGAAATATACATTCCGTTTTATAAACCTCAGTCAGTTAGGGGGGTACGGTAGAATTGAGTTTATTGAATCACAGACCTATGAAGACCCGATGATTCTGCTCATGAGCCTTTACGAAACTAAAGAAAAAACACAGGAGTTTCTGGCTCAAAAATTCAAATTTACCGAAAAACAGATTGATTCCCTTTATGATAAGTATCGGCCGCTGGGTGCCTGCTCTGCCTATATTTTTAATCAGATCCGCGAATATACGGATAATGATATTGCAAAGATATTGTCATTTATCGAAATTACACCTGTGCCGCTAATCGAAAGCCTTGGCACGATTACAGGAAAATATCCTGCAAAAGATAAAATCACATCCTCGGCAGTTGATCTGATGGGCGAAGAATCCATCCAGCGACTTCTTCATATTTCCGATACAAACAACCCTTATCGGTTTGACTTAAGGAGGGGGGCTCTTGCAAGGGTTGCAGGCGGCGGCATTCATTTCAGCGATGAAATTTATAAAAACAAAAAGGATCTGGTTCAGGTCTACCTCGGTGTTATCCAGAACCGAACCATCGAGCTGGACGGTTTCAAATGGCCCATTGATACTTTGATTATAGCTACCAGTAACAATTCAGAGTTTGATACCTTCCTGTCGGAAAAAGAAGAAGCACCCATTATCGATCGGTGTCGAATCTGTTATGTGGCACATAACACAGATTATAAAATTCAAAAATATCTAACTGAATATTCCATCGGCACAGATACCAAGCGATCCCTGGATTCAAAGGTGCTGCATCAGGATCCAAATTTGAATTATGCGGCTTCTATTGGGGTTGTCTTAACGCGATTGCCTAAATCAGATAAACTCACTCCGGTTGAAATCATGAAGCTTGCGGCAGGGGAGGTGGCAGGAGAAAAGAGCTTAAAAACTCTTGCCGAATTGATCGATATGTTGAACCAGGATACGGATATTACCAAGCGGTTCGGACAGAAAGGCCTTGGACAGAGAAATCTGGGCCGGGCAGTCCAGTTGCTCTTGGAAAGCTCGGAAACAAATGAAGGCCAGTGTATGTTTGCCCTGGATATTTTTAATGCCCTTGAAAGAACTGTTCTTGACTATGTTCAGGAGCCTGCAGACAGGGCAAAATTCAAAGAAGATCTTAAGATTGCAAGGGGTTTATATCGTGAGCGGATAATGACCGAGATGTTTAATGCCTATATGGATGAACCCCTGGCCATTAAAAAAGATGTGATGAATTATGTCAATATGATCATTGGTGTGGATGCAGAACACCTTGGCCCGGATATGATGTGGAAATATAAAGATCCCCAGACCGGGGAACTCAGGGCCCTTAAAATAGATGAAAGGTATATCAAAAATGTGGAAGAACGGCTGGGTTTGAAAACCGAAGAACAGCGGGCGTCCTTTAGAAATTCAATTCGAAAGATTTACGGCCAGAAGCTCTCCGTGGATGCAAATTATGATTTTATGGATAACCTTGAACTTGTCAAAGCTATCACAGACGTCCGGTTAAAATCCGATATTGCCGGCGCCGGGTCCTTGATCGGTGCCCTTGCCAACAGAACCAATGAAGAAAATCAAAAGCTTTATGACAGAATGATTTATACCATGAATGAAAAACTCGGGTATTGCAGGACTTGCGCTCAGAAAACCATTGAATATTTCTGCAGTCAAGAAGATGACAAATAAACAAGGGAGGCAAACCCATGATAACCCTTGACGAACTTCTTGAAAAAGACAGAAGACGGGAAGAAGACGGGTTTAAAAGAAAAATCCGGATAGGAAGAATTGTAAAACCCGGAGCGGGTGGTAAAGAAAAAATCATCATTGTTCCGACAACTGTAGAAGAAAAATTTGTTCATGATGAAATAAATTTAAATCAGGAGCCGGGTGAAGGAGAGTCCACGGGCGGAACAGGTGAGGGAGAAAAAGGAGATATTATCGGTGAACAGCCGGTGCGCCCTCAGGAAGGCGAAGAAGGGGAAGAAGGACCGGGAGAAGGCCCCGGACAGGGAGAGGGAAGCGACCACGAGCTTGAATCAAACGCCTATGAGCTTGGAAAAGTTCTGTCCCAGGATTTTCAACTTCCCAACTTAAAAGATAAGGGAAAGAAAAGAACACTTGCAAGGTATATATATGATTTAACGGACAAGAACAGGGGAGTGGGTCAGGTACTGGATAAAAAGGCAACATTGAAAAGAATTGTTGAAACCAATATCACCCTTGGAAATATTCCTGATGTTGGAAATATTGACCCGACCAAGTTTATTATTTCGCCCCAGGATCTGGTTTACCGGATTTTATCCAGAGAAAAGGACTTTGAATCACAGGCACTTGTATTTTTTTTAAGGGATTATTCCGGCTCAATGAGCGGGAAGGTTACACAGACGGTTGTCTCTCAGCATGTCATGCTGTATTCCTGGCTCCTGTTCCAATATAATAAACAGGTTGAAACACGGTTTATTCTTCATGACACGGAAGCCAAGGAAGTTTCGGATTTTTACAAATATTACTCTTATAAAGTGGCAGGCGGTACAAAGGTTTTTACGGCCTTTAAACTTGTAAATGATATCGTTGAACGGGAAAGCCTTGCCCGCGACTATAATATTTATGTTTTTCACGGGACTGACGGTGATGACTGGGACAAAGACGGGAAGCAGACCCTTGCTGAGATCGAGAAAATGCTCACCTATGTATCCAGGATCGGCATTTCCATTGTTGAACACTCCTATGTGGGCTCAAAACAAACTGAGGTTGAAAAATACCTGAAATCATCAGGAATACTTGCTAAACACAGCAACCTCTTAAAAATGGATGTATTGGATGAAAATGCAGATGATTCAAGGATTATCCAGGGCATAAAAAGCCTCATTTCATAAGAAACACGGCGGTTCAACCCGAAAGTGAGAGAATTATGGAACTTGTTAGCCAGCATGTCAAAGGCATAATGGAAGAATGCAAATTAAGGGCTATGGATCATGGCCTGAAATTTGATGATGAAACCCTTGAATATATTGTCACCAATCGGGATATGATAGAACTCAGCCCAAAGGTAATGATCCCGACCTTATATGACTACTGGGTCCATGAT
The DNA here is from genome assembly GCA_964619205.1 of uncultured Desulfobacula sp. Classification (GTDB taxonomy): domain Bacteria; phylum Desulfobacterota; class Desulfobacteria; order Desulfobacterales; family Desulfobacteraceae; genus Desulfobacula. The sequence goes on from CAZUDE010000002.1 coordinate 271,213, forward strand.
GTGCGTGTTATCTCCGGCAAAGGCATGTATGAGGCCTATCCTTCAAATCCTTACGAAACCGTCATCAACACGCGGCCTGCCATTTCATTCTATAATGATAATAATCCCGATTGGCTGAATGTGATGATCTTTTATCATGTCCTGGCGCATATAGATTTTTTTCAGAATAATCTTTTCTATAAAAATACATGGGATATTGATCTGACCGGTCAGGCCTTGTCGGACAAGCGACTGATTGCAAAACTCCGGTCTGAAAAAGGAAGATGGGTTGATTATGTCATTGAATTTGCCCGGGGGATAGATAATATTGTCGGATATCATAAAGAACTGAATCTCCACTTCCTGACTGAATCAAAGCAGCAATTGAATCGAACGGATTTTTATTTTGATATCTTTCTTCAGAAAATTAAAAATGTCTCCCATAACGAATATCTCAAGGAAATCACAAGATACAATGAAGATTTGATAGGCAATGAAGATTTTTTCAGTCTTGTCATCAGCAAATTCCCTGAATTTGAAGAATTATACCGAAAAGAACTTCTTATCAAGCATAAATCAGATCTGGATATTATGGAATATATTATCCGGAACTCTCCATTTTTGAAAGAAGATGAAAATGAATGGATGAAAGCCGTGATACAAATTGTAAGAAATACTTCCATATATTTTCAACCCCAGATCAGAACTAAAATCATGAATGAGGGCTGGGCAAGTTATTGGCACGATTATCTGTTTATGAGAGATGACAGGATCAGCGGTCATGAAGTAGACTATGCAAAAATTAATGCAGGCGTTACCTCAATGCCAAAGGTTGGGTTAAATCCATATGCGCTTGGAATGAGACTTTTTCAGCATATTAAGGATATGGAAGACAAGGGGGGGTATTCCTTTGATTATTATCTTTTAAAAGATGAAATCGGAAAAAAGAAATTTGATCAGAAAAAAAATACTGGTGCCGACTATATTCTTAAAGTTCGTGAAAACTTCAATGATTTTACATTTATCAATTCTTTTATAGATCAGGATTTTGTTACTGGACACAATCTCTTTGTTGCAGGGAAACGGTTTAATAATGCAAGGATGTCCATAGAGTATTATATCAAATCTAAAAAAGCTGAAGATTACAAGGAAATGATTGTTGATACCCTTTACCATCCACCTGAAATCTCAGTGGATATTGCCAGAACCAAAAGCGGCATCCTGTACCTCAATCATAAATTTGAAAATAAACCGCTGAAATCGGATTTTATAGAGAACACCATGATCGGTATAGAATATCTGTGGGGCGGCCCTGTCCATTTGGAAACCAGCGAACCCGCCACAGCCGGGAAAACAGCTGCGAGCTATGCCAATTTCTGGGACCCTTCTTCCCAGCAGATTGAAGAAAAAAAGCCTGAGCCGATTCAATGGAAAAGAATGCTTTATATCATGGAAAATCGAAAACTTCATAAACGGGAGTTATAGATCTATATGGAAACCCATGCTTCAAAAACAATATCAGTAGATCAGACACTTGAACTGCTTGATAAAAATATGACGGATTATCAAAGGCTTAAACCGGTTCCCTTTGAAGAATTTTTAGCCATCCTGAATTCAAAACCGTCACAAATCCTGAGAAATATATTTCAGGCCTTTCATGATATGATTAAAACCTATGTTGTTGAGCCTGAAGAAACGATATCTGAAGAAGGCGATCAGCTTTCATTTACCAATTATGATTGTTCAAAACTGTTTGTTGAGGGTTCGGCGAACCCATTTTTTACAGATATGCTTTTTGCCAACCGGTTTATGAAACAAATGGAGTATTTGCGGCATGGGGCACAACAAAACAGAATCTACATCTTTTACGGGCCACACGGATGCGGGAAAAGCACCTTTTTAAATAATCTGCTGAAAAAATTTGAGCAATATGCCAATACAGAGGAAGGCCTCAGATACGAAATTGTGTGGCGGCTTAATATTAATAAACTTCAGGATAAGGAAAAATCCTTGACAGTTTCTGCCTTTGAAAAGCTTATTCATTATGTTGAAAAAGGCGAGGAAAGTTTAAAAAAACGTACAAATGAAAAAATATTCGGTAGTGCGGATGCTGAATATATTGAAATCCCCTGTGTTTCCCATGACAATCCATTTCTTGCGATTCCCAAGGATCAAAGAAGAATCGTTCTGGATGAACTGATCAAAAATGATGAATTTAAATGGCGTCTTTTCACGGAAAAGGAATATGAGTGGGTGTTTAAAGAAGAAGTTTGCACCATCTGTTCTTCCATTTATCATTCATTGCTGGAAAGGCTTGGGAATCCGTCGGAAGTTTATAAAATGCTGTATGCCAGGCCTTATTATTTCAACCGGAGAATAGGCAACGGCATCAGTGTCTTTAATCCTGGGGACAGCCCATTGAAACAGGATGTCCTTTCCAACGAAATGCTGCAAAACCGAATCAATGCCCTTTTCCAGGACAGTAATATTATCAGTTATCTGTATTCTCGGTTTGCAAAAATCAACAATGGGATTTATGCACTCATGGATATTAAATCCCATAATATTGAGAGAATGGTTGAGCTTCATAATATCATCAGCGAAGGGCTTCACAAGGTAGAAGACATCGAAGAACGGGTCGATTCTTTGTTTTTTGCTTTGATGAACCCCGAGGATAAACGAAGTATTCGTGATTTCCCTTCGTTTGAAGACAGGATTCAGTATATTGACATCCCCTATATTCTGGATATGAAGACGGAAGTTAAAATATTTATCAATATTTTCGGGCGTCATATTGAAGGCGGTTTTTTGCCCATGGTTCTCGAAAATTTTGCCAGGGTGATTATCTGCACAAGAATCGGTAAAAAATCCCAGGCACTTGCCGAGTGGATCAAAGACCCTGCAAAATACAAAAATTTCTGTGATGACCAGCTCATGCTGTTGAAAATGGAGTTGTTTTCCGGCAATATTCCCAAATGGCTTGAAGAAGAAGATATTAAATCGCTTGACAACAAGATGCTTAAAAAGATAATTGCAGAATCTGAAATTTACGGCAAAGAAGGATTATCCGGGCGTGATTCCATTAAACTGTTTGATCAGTTCTATTCCAAATATGCAAAAGAAGACCGGCTGATCAATATGCCGGATTTATGTACTTTTTTCAATAAACTGGATGACACGGCTAAAAGGATGATTCCCCCGGGATTTTTGGAATCATTGTTAAGAATGTATGATTACAGTATTCTCCAGCAGGTTAAGGAAGCCTTATATTATTATAACGAAGAACAGATTGCCAAAGATATTAAAAATTATATTTCTGCTGTCACCAATGAAGTCGATTCCGTCATCAGGTGTATTTTTACAAAAGAAGAAATCCATGTTACGGAAGCTTTCCTTGAAAGCATTGAAAATAGGCTCTTATCTTCAAATATGGACCAAAAACGGAGACACGAAATCCGCATCGATGTATTAAAAGAATATACCACCCGGACCCTTACCCATGAGATAATGATAGAGGAAAAAGATATTACGGAAACAAGATTGTTTGAATCTCTGTATGACCGATATGTACACAACCTGAAAAAAAGAGTTCTGGAACCTTTTATCGAAAATGAAAATTTCAGGAATGCAATCAAGGATTTTGATACTGAAAAATTTAAAACTCATGACAAACGAATTAAAAAAGATGTTAAATTCCTGATGGACAACCTTTGTAAAAAATTCGGATATACCATCCAGGGGGCTAATGAAGCCTGTATTTATGTTATAGATAATGACCTTGCCAATAAATTCAAATAAGATATTCAAAGAAATTTGCAATCAAAACAGCAGCATCATCATCATCCCGACAGATGGATCACACAAAGCCTATCTGACGTCCCGGTTATACAAAATAAAAAAAAAATCTTTTGTAGTTGTTTTGAAAGACGCAAACAAGGCATTGAGTTTTATTGAAGAACTGAAATTCTTTCTTCCTGAAGAGAAGAGCCGGATTGTTTTTTTTCCGGGGTATCCGATTCTTCCCTCCAAATCACTCCCATATCACAAAGAAACATCAATCACAAGATTGGCCGCGTTATCCAGAGTCATGAATTCACAAACCGATTCTCTGATTATCATCACTACGGTGGATACGATGCTACAGAAACTGATTCCCAAAGAAAGTTTGAACAATTTTGCAGAGCTGGTCATTGTTAATGAAGAAATTGACCGGGATGCCCTTATCGTTAAACTTGAGTCCGGAGGGTATTTAAGAACTTCGCTTGTGGAAGATCCGGGAGAATATTCCGTACGCGGGGGCATCCTCGATATTTTTTCTCCCGGGAATTCTTCTCCGGTTCGGATAGAATTTTTTGGAGATCTTGTGGAGTCCATTCGGTTTTTTTCTCCCTATACCCAAAGAGGATTTAAAGATGTTTTTGAATTTGTAATTACCCCTGCAAATGAAGCCGTTTTAACAAAGGAAGAATTACCCCATATTCTTGCCCGGTTACGTCAGGCCGGGACCCTGGCAGGATTAGACTCGCAAAAGATACGGGAATATGTGAACCAGACCCGGGAATCCGGAAGATTTCCAGGGATAGAGAGCATGTTATCAATCGTTTATGAAAAATTGGATACAATTTTTGATTATATTTCTTTCGACAGTTTCTGGATTCTTGATTATCCGGAGGAGCTTGAGTCATTTGCAGTGGAGTTTGAAAACAAAGCACACCTTCATTACAAATCAGCCACAGCCGAGAAGAGACTCTGTGTTGAACCAAAATCAATCTGTCTTGAATGGGATCAGGTTAAATCTGATATTTTATTAAAAAAACACACAATGTTCCGGCAGCTGGAGATTGCTCAGACATCCTTTGCCCATGGTGCGCCTGTATTTCAATTCGGCTATGAAGACAATCTTGACCTTTCTTCGAAATTGAAACGAGAAGGGTTCAAAGATAATCCCTTATTACCCTTGGCTGAGTGGTTAAAACACAATCTGGACGGGAAGACATTATGTGTTCTGACCCAGGAATCCCAGGCAAAAAGATTAAATTCCCTTTTACAGCCTTATGGATTAGAACCCTTGCCCTGTAAATCATTCACTGCCGCAATGGAAAATCCCCCTGGTATTTATTACCTTTTCGGAGACCTGTCGTCCGGATTTGTTCTGAAGGACTATTCGGTTGCAATTGTTACGGAAACTGAAATTTTTGACAGAAAGAGAATCCGAAGGCAGGGATCTGGAAAAAGAGATATAAAAATCGAGCTGATTGCACCTGAAGAGTTGAAAAATGGTGATATCGTTGTTCATGTCGAACATGGTATCGGGCGGTATGAAGGATTATGCAGTTTGAAAATAGATAAACTTGTTCAGGACTTTATTCTTATTGTTTATCAGGATGATGATAAGCTTTACTTGCCGGTTGATCGTATTGAGATGATCGGTAAATATGTCGGTGTGGAAGGGTATGCGCCTCTTCTGGATAAAATCGGCTCCAAGGCCTGGATAAAATCAAAGGCTAAAGCAAAAGAAGAAGTTGAAAAACTGGCGGCAGATCTGCTCAACCTTTATGCACAAAGGAAAGCCAATATTGGATTTTCATTCAGCCGTCCGGATAATTATTATGACGATTTTGAAGCCTCATTCCCCTATGAGGAAACACGGGATCAGCTGAAGGCCATTGATGATGTTCAACTCGATATGGAATCTACTGTTCCCATGGACAGACTGGTTTGCGGTGACGTTGGTTACGGAAAAACAGAGGTTGCCATCCGCGCTGCCTTTAAAGCCGTTAATGATGGAAAACAGGTTGCCGTTGTCGTACCGACCACAATTCTTGCGGAACAGCATCTTTCGACTTTCAGGGAACGGTTTGCCGGATACCCCGTCAATATCGAATGTCTTTCAAGATTCCGATCTCGGAAAGATCAGGTCAGAATATTGAAAAAAATCAGCTCCGGCGTTGTGGATATTGTCATCGGGACTCACCGGCTTTTGCAGAAAGATGTCGATTTCAAATCCCTTGGTCTTCTGGTGATAGATGAGGAGCAGCGCTTTGGCGTCAAACATAAGGAAGGTCTGAAAAAGAAAAGGGCGACTGTGGATGTCCTGGCGCTGACCGCAACCCCCATTCCCCGGACACTTCACCTGTCCCTGACCGGAATGAGGGATATCAGCATCATTAAAACACCGCCTGCAGACCGGCAACCCATTATATCTTATATTTCAAAATATGATTCATCTATAGTGTCAGATGCCATAAAAAGAGAATTGTCCCGAAACGGGCAGATTTTTTACGTCCATAACAGCATTAAAACCATTTCAAAAGCAGCGGAAAATCTGGCAGGGCTTGTTCCGGAAGCCAGGATAGGGATTGCTCATGGAAGGCTTTCTGAAACAGAACTTGAAAAAGTAATGCTTAAATTTATCCATTCCGAAATCGATATTCTGGTCTGCACTACAATTATAGAATCCGGACTTGATATCCCCTCGGCCAACACAATGATTATCGACAAAACTGAAAATTTCGGTCTTTCCCAGATTTACCAGCTCAGGGGCCGTATCGGCCGAGGTGATCACCAGGCCTATGCCTACCTTTTTATTTCCGATGAGACCAAGTTGACAAAGGATGCTAAAAAAAGGCTGTCGGCATTAATGGAATACAAAGATCTTGGTTCAGGATTTCAAATCGCCATGAAAGATTTGCAAATCAGGGGTGCGGGCACTGCCCTGGGTGCTTCACAATCCGGCCATATTGCTGCCGTGGGGTATGATATGTTTTTAAAACTGCTGGATCAGGCTGTCCACGACCTAAAAGGAGAAGAAACCACTGAGCCGCTTGAACCTGAAATCAATGCAGCCATGTCATCAGGATTTCCTGAAGACTATATTGAATCTGTTGAGCAGAGATTAACTCTGTATCGACGATTATCCAGAATCACCCATATTTCAGATATAAGCGATATGAAAAAAGAACTTACAGACCGTTATGGGCGGCTGCCAAAAGAAGCGGAAAACATGCTTTTAAAAATCATGCTCAGGGTTTACTGTATTCAGGCAGGCATTCAACGACTTGATATCACTCCGGATGTGCTGACCCTGACATTTTCTGAAAAACACCAGAAAGAGCCTTTGAAGAAAATAGCCGCACATCTTGAGAAATTTTTTCCCTTTGAATTCATAAAAAAAGACAGCATCCGGATTCATTTAGGACGAAATAGAAACAATATTTCCAGGGCGCTTCTCGAAACACGAAATATTCTGAAACTCATTGCCTGAATTTTTTTCTGCCTTTTTTTTAGCTTTTTAAAAAAAATGAGATTTTTAAAGATAACCCTTTATCTTTTTAAAAGATTTAATATAATGAGCCAAACTTTTTAACAGCCTGTACCAAAAAATGCAATTTATTTGATTACAATTTTTCAAGAAAGGCTTAAAAAAATGAAACCTCTTATAAAAAAAGAATCTTTTTTTCTGAAAAAATTCATAGAGATACTTGATCAGGGAATGATCCCTCTTGAAATCATTGATACAAACGGGAACAGGTATTCTACTGCCAGGGAAGATATTCAGCATAAAATTCATATCAAAGATAAAAAATTTTTCCATGCACTGATTTCCCCCAATGCATTTTCACTGGGTGAAGCTTATATTAAAGGTTATTTCGACATTTCAGGCAGCATTAAAGAGCTTTATGAACTTGTGTGCACCCAATTGCTCAATAAAAATCAAAGAAAGAATCTGATTCAATATTTCTCACGATTTTTTACCAGTCCGAAAATAAAGGAAAAAGAAAATATAGAATACCACTATGATGTTCCCAGTGAGTTTTATCGATTGTTTTTAGGAGAAACAATGGGATACACATGTGGATATTATGCCGATGAAATGACCCTCATGGATGATGCACAAATCGAGAAAATGGATATCATCTGCAGAAAACTCAGATTGAAGCCTGATGAATCCCTGCTGGATATTGGCTGTGGATGGGGTAATTTTGCTGTCTACGCTGCAAAGAAATATGGCGTCAATGTGACTGGGATAACCTTGAGTTCCGAACAGAAAAACTATGCTGAAAAATGGATTGCCAAAGAAGGCCTTTCCCGGAAAATTCAAATTCAAATTCAAAACTACAGAGATCTTGAATCGGAAAAATTTGATAAAATTTCATGCGTCGGCATGTCCGAACACGTGGGGAAAAAAAATATGCAGGGATTTTTTCACATTGTTTATCGTTCCCTCAGAAAAGGCGGACTTTTTATGCAACATACCATCACAACCAATCAGGAAATAAAAAAAGGATATGAAAACGCCTTTCTGAATAAATATATGTTCCCAGGGGGGGAACTGATGTTTGAACATGAGCTTGTTGAGCTGGCGTCATCTTCAGGATTTGAGCTACTAACCGCGGAAAACTTCCGCCCTCATTATATCAAGACCCTTAATGACTGGATCATGCGAATGGAAGCCCAGAAAGACAAGCTCTTGAAAATCATTTCAGATGAGATCTATCGCATATATCACGTCTTTTTTATCGGTTCTCTGATTTCATTCAAAGAAAAAGAAATATCATTATTTCAGAATCTGTTTTACAAAACAGATGATAAAACAATGAGTACTGATAATTTTATAAGCCTCTATTCAAAAAATGAAACCAGAATTGCCTGATATTGAAAAATTTGAAAGGGATGTATTCAAAAAGAAAAATACCTTGGACCTGCTTTTGTCTTTTTCCCTGAAATTGCTTCAGGCAAGTCACGTGGGATTGCTGCTCGGAACCAATAAAACCTATTTGAAATTCCTCCCGCCTGAAAAATGGGACAGGGGGGTAATGCACAAATTTAACGGCAAAGGAATTTCAGGCCTTATTTTTAGATATTTCGGGACCTCTATTGTAAAAAGAAAAGGGCTTTCCCCTGTACGGCTTTACAAGGAGGACCAATTTGGAGAAAAAAAAGAAACCGACGGCATCATATCCTTTGTTTTGAGAACTCATAAGGAATTCTATGAAAAAGGGCTGAAGGTCCTCATCATTGATCATATTCAGGATAAGCTTGATGATTTTGAAAAGGATTCTGGTTTTTTAATACATTCATATGATGGGAAAAGTTTTAAACGATTACCCGGTTTAAAAATTAACACCGCCATTGTCAGACAGTTCAATGCAAAAAATTTTGTTTCCGCCTATATTCCTGATTATGGTTCCATCGTATTTAATACAATCAATGAAGAACTGCTGCTGAAAAGAGGAGACAGGCTTGTCCATGAAGAACCTTTAGCAAAGCGGTTAAATCTTTTGATTACCGCCATTGAAATGGCATCCATTGCCCATATCGGGTCTGCCAAAGGCAGGCAGGCAGCCGATGTTATCTGGAGAAAGGAAAAAAATCTTAGAAAGACGGCATTGGAGTTGAAGAAAAAGGAGAAACAGTTAAATGCTCAAAAAGAGTATTTGAAAGCGGTTGGCGCTGTTGATGAAAAACAGCTCAATATGGAAGCAGTTAATATAACCGATGGCGTTTATGCATTTATTGACATGGTCGGGTCTGCCACCATTCGAAAGAAATTTCAACCCAGGGATTATTTTTTCATATTGAATCTGTGTCACCAGATAGCTGCCGATAACGCAAACCGATTTTCCTGCAGAGTAGATAATTTTATCGGGGATTCTGTTTTTCTTGTAAATGCCTCCCCATTTGATACACAAGATGATCATTCTTCAAAAAGTATTCATGAGCGGGTAATGTTGATGATCTTTGCCGTCACATCCATTTTTAATGAAATTCATCTATTGAAAGCAGGACTGCACCAGATGGACAAAGAAGGACGTGTTAAAGAATTAATTGAAACCACAAAGGCCGGACTTGGCTTCAGGGCAGGAATGGAGATCGGCTCAGCAATGATAGGACCATTGGGAAGCCAGAAGCGGAAAATAGTTACCGCCATCGGTAAAGCGGTTAACAATGCATCGAGATTGGAAAGCACCGGAAGAAATGATGAAATTCATATCAGCGATAAGATCATGTCTCTGATAAAAGAGGCCTGTATCACCCAGGATACAAAAATCATCTGGAAAATCCTTCTGGAGTCGGGTTGTTTCAATAAACTCAGCCAGACATGCTGGGTTAATTTTATTGATGGATACAAACAGTTTTTTGATATGAAAGATGAAATTGTATATGAGAGAAAAAACATTACCTATAAAGAATTTTCTAAAGATACTTCCTTTATGATAAAATGTATTCCGGCTTAAAAAACTTCATGAAGGGGAACTGATAAATTCAAGTGCATGCTTCTCCAGTTCGGCAATCAGTTTTTTTGTTTTCGGCCCCGGCGTTCCAGCCCCTATTTTTTTGTCGTCGATTTGAACAACAGGGACAATACATTTATTTGTTCCGCTGATAAAAACTTCATCGGCATCCATGAGACGATCTAATGGCATGGGGCGTTCTTCGGTTATGTAACTGTCTTTGGCGATTGCCAGAATGGCCTTTCTTGTAATGCCTTTCAGGACCCCGTCCCTGGGTGTCACAAGCGTATCGCTGAAAAAAGCAAATAAATTGCTCGTGGTTCCTTCCAAGGCTTCTTGTTTTCGATTTATGTATATCGCTTCAATTGCTCCTGTTTCTTTAGCCTTTTTCAAAGCCATGGCAGCCGGTATATAGGAAATGACCTTGGCATCCGGCATGCTTCGTTCAAGAGGGTAGGTAATGACTTTTACGCCTTTTTCATACCAGGAATCTGGCAGTTTTTTCAAATCCGTTATCATGACAATCATTCTGGGGTTCCCCTGAGGATAAAAAAAGTCCGAACTTGACCCTCCGGTGATGACAATCCTGATATTGGCTTCATCCGTGATCTGATTTCGATTTAATGTTTCAAGCACAATATCTGTGATTTCTTTGGTCTGCCAGGGTAATGATAAGCCTATTTCCCTGGCGGAGTTTTCCAGGCGATGGATATGATCCTTAAGAAAATATGGTTTGCCGTTGTAAGTCCGCATGATATCGCAAACCCCATACCCCCTTAAAACGGCAAGATCGTCAACAGGGATGACCGCTTTGTCAGATGAAACAAATTTTCCATCAACATAATATATTTTCATCAATCCTTGCTCCTTGAAGTTGAAAAATTGATATTTATATAGTACAGATGGGTATATTTCACAATAACGAACAAGAGAAAATAGATATGGATTTAATTGAGGGTATAAAATACAATATCAAAGGTGTTCTTCTGGCCTTAAAAACACCGAAACTTCTGATGTTAGGGGTTTTAAGGTTTGTTTTTGTTTTACTGCTGGCCTTTCTGTTATCCGGGCTTATTTTATACTGGCATGATGAAATTTTAGCGGCCATCTGGAAAAAGCCGGATTCAGGATGGGTGATATATTTGTGGCATGCTGTCTCTTATATGCTTTCCATTGGCCTCGCTGCCATTTCCATGGTTCTGGCATATCTGATTTCACAATTATTGTTTTGTGTCTTTATTATGGACTATATGTCCAGAATAACAGAATCAATTATTCTTGGAAAACAGATTCAAACGACCCAGGGGCCATGGTTTGATTTTTTTCTTCATCTGGTAAAACAGGAAATACCAAGGGCCATCATCCCTGTGATTATTACCTTATTTATTATGCTGATCGGGTTATTAACACCTCTGAGCCCTGTTATTATATTTATTTCGTCCATCGCGGCAGCTGTATTTTTAGCCTGGGACAACACCGATCTTGTACCAGCCAGGCGAATGTATTCTTTTAAAGCCCGGATCGGATTTTTAAAAAAAAATCTTATGTTTCACGTGGGTTTTGGGCTGCTCTTTCTTGTTCCCGGGCTGAATATTGTATTTCTTTCCTTTGCTCCGGTTGGTGCAACCCTTTCATTTATCGAAAGAGAGGGCGGTTGATGCCCTTATAGAAAAATGCCATGGAAACCATATGCAAACAAGCATCACCGGATAATTTATCTGCAAAAAAAACAAAACCGATTTCAAAAGATGACAGTGTTTTCATTTGTGCTTTCTGCTATAATCCCATAGCTGATCCTTTGCGGCAAATCATCATTCATCAATCCTTTCGTCACATATTTGCCAATCCCTATGGGTATGTATTTGAAATCGGATGTTTTTCAGATGTTATCGGTTGTCGCAGGGCTTCAATTTCGTCAAATGAATTTTCCTGGTTTATCGGTTATTCATGGCAGATTGCAATCTGTACCAATTGCTCCGCACACCTGGGATGGTATTTTTTATCTGAATCAGATAGGTTCTGGGGCCTTATTCTTGAAAAATTGATATTGCCATAAAAACATTTTGACAATTTTCTATAATTTTATATAATCATGGGAATAGATAGCTCATATTGATTTCGTGCGAAAAATCTGCTTTCAATTCATATTCAATTTCATTTTGAGATCCACAGCCATAAAAAAAAAGTTTCACCAATAAAGGAGGGGAAAATGCAACAATTAAAAACAGTTTTTGCCAAAAGATCTCCCATAGACAGAAGATCGCCAGTGGACAGACGTATTCTTGATATCGGGCCGGAATACCCCACAGGCCACAAAAGAAAAATATATAAAGACAGAAGAAAGGGCTGGGAAGACAGATTCGGCTGGGAGAGAATCAGCAAATGGAGCAGCGCTCCAATTTACTCAGATTTGCCGTAGATATCTGAAAAAAACATGATTGTGATCTCCGACCTTTATACCCGAAGACAACATTCTCTTAATTTGTATCCCAATAATACGCTTCCCTTTTGATTTTTATTGTTTTTTGACCTTTATTCATGTTAGAAAAACCGGAACTGAAACGAATTCAGTATCATCATATCATTATCGTGAGGGAAGAGTATGAAAATTCTTGTAACTGGAGCAGCTGGATTTATAGGATTCAGTTTGACATGTCGCCTGCTTAAAGACGGCAATGAGGTTGTAGGCATAGATAATCTTAATGACTACTATGATGTGAATCTTAAAAAAAAAAGGCTGTCCATTATTGAAAAAAATTCAAAATTTGAATTCAAACGCCTTGATCTGGCAGACCGGGAAGCCATAAAAACTTTATTTTCAACCCATTCCTTTGATTATGTGATTAATCTAGCCGCCCAGGCAGGGGTCAGATACAGCATTGAAAATCCGGCATCCTATATCGACAGCAACCTGGTCGGTTTTGGAAATATCCTTGAAGGATGTCGGCATTCAAAGGTCAAACACCTGGTGTATGCCTCCAGCAGCTCTGTATACGGGCTCAATACCCATATGCCGTTTTCCGTTCGTCACAACGTGGACCACCCCATCAGTCTTTATGCGGCCTCAAAAAAAGCAAATGAACTCATGGCCCATACCTATAGCTATTTATACAATCTGCCGACCACGGGCTTAAGATTTTTCACCGTCTATGGACCCTGGGGCAGACCGGATATGGCGCTTTTTCTTTTTACAAAAGCCATTTTAAATAATGAACCCATCAAGGTATTCAATAATGGAAATATGCAAAGGGATTTCACCTATGTAGATGATATTGTGGAAGGTGTTGTCAGGGTTATGAATGCGATACCAAAGGCCGACCCGGACTGGTCATCCGATAAACCCAATCCATCCAGCAGCTGTGTCCCTTATAAGCTTTATAATATTGGAAATAATCAGCCCGTTGCCTTAATGGAGTTTGTTGAAGCCATTGAAAAGGCCATAGGTAAAAAAGCTGTAAAGGAATATCTTCCTTTACAGGCCGGGGATGTTCCAGCTACCTATGCCGATGTAAATGATCTGATCAAAGATACAGGATTTAAGCCCTCGACTCCCATTGTCGAAGGAATAAACAATTTTATTAAATGGTACAAATCCTATTATAAATAATAAGACCGGAGAGCAATATACATGGATAAGAATTCAAAAATTGCAGTCATTGGGCTGGGTTATGTGGGGCTGCCGTTAGCTATTCACTTTGGTGCGAAGTTTCATACAACAGGTCTGGATCTTAAAGAAAAAATCATTGAGAATTGTAAAAACCATCAAGATCCCACAGGAGAAGTTTCAAAAGAAGAATTTGAAAACGCAACCTTGTTTTTTCCAACCTCTGATCCGTCAAAGATTTCAGATGCAGACTATATCATTGTTGCTGTTCCGACTCCCATTGACAAAGCCAGACGCCCGGATTTGAAATATATGGTCAGTTCCTCCATAACAGCAGGGAAATACATGAAAAAAGGGGCGATCGTGATATTTGAATCCACTGTATACCCCGGAGTTACAGAAGATGTATGTGTACCGATTTTAGAAAAAGAATCCGGATATCAATGGAAAAAAGATTTTCATGTGGGATACTCTCCTGAAAGAATCAATCCGGGAGACAAAGAGCATACCCTGCCTAAAATAGTAAAAGTAGTTTCAGGCGATGATAAACAAACATGTGATATAGTGGCTGAACTCTATGAAAGTATCGTCGTTGCCGGTGTCCATCGGACCCAGACCATAAAAGAGGCAGAAGCCGCCAAAGTCATTGAAAATACCCAGAGGGATTTGAATATTGCTTTAATGAACGAACTTGCCTTGATCTTTGATAAATTAGGGATTGATACAAAAAATGTTCTGGAAGCTGCCGGCACAAAATGGAATTTTCTTCCCTTCAAACCCGGGTTAGTCGGTGGCCACTGCATTGGTGTTGATCCATATTATTTAACCTTTAAAGCGGAATCCGAAGGCTATCACCCCCAGATCATTTTATCCGGCCGAAGAATTAATGATAATATGGGCCGGTTTGTGGTTGAAAAAACCATTAAAATTATGATTAACCAGGGGCTTAGCATCAAGGGGGCAAAAATCGGCGTTCTCGGCCTTACTTTTAAGGAGAACTGCCCGGATTTAAGAAATACCAGGGTAATTGATATTTTAGACGAACTTCATTCCTATGGAACAGAGGTTCTGGTTCATGATGCCATTTCCGATCCAAAGGATGCGCTGGCGTATTACAATGTAAACCTGTGCAACTGGGAGGATCTAAACGGTCTTTCAGCCTTGATCCTTGCTGTTCCGCATAAGGCATATCTTTCTATGGATCTTTCAACATTTAAAAAAATGCTGAAGCCGGAAGGCTGTTTAATTGATGTGAAATCCATCTTTGATCCGAATGAGGCAAAAGAATTGGGAATCAATTTCTGGCGGTTGTAGCATAACAGAAAACTGTCTACTCAAGCGCTCTTGAAACGATCTCATATACATTTTTTGAAAGAGATGTAATATTCAGAATCCGTTCGAGTTCTGATTTCATCAGCGCTTGTCTCTGGTGATCATATTTCTTCCAGGGGTTGAAGCATGAGGCCAGCCTTGCTGCGGTCTGATGGTTGATCTGATCTAATAAGATAATCTGATCCGCTATAAAACAATATCCCATGCCATCACTACGATGAAAATTGATTTGATTTTGAATGGCAAATGTATTGATCAGGGATCTTACCTTATTGGGGTTCTTTATTGAAAAATCCGGGTGATTGACAAGATCTTTTACCTTATCAAGACTATCCCAAAGAGCTGATCCTGCCTGAACAGCAAACCATTTATCCAGAACAAGCTTGTCACGATTCCATTTGGAATAAAAATGTTCAGCAGCTTTCTGTTTCAAATCCGGGTGGATTTCAGCAAGAACTTTAAAAGAAGCAATTTCATCGGTCATGTTTTTTGCTGAAACAAAATGATTATAAAGGAGATTTGTTGTTTCCTCTTCCTTTAAGCTGCCAAGATAAGATAAAGACAGGTTTTTGAGACTTCGATCTGCCATTGCCCCATGAGATATGCTGAGCGGGTCGGCTTTGGAACAAATATCAATCACCCTTAAAAAATGATTTTTCAATTGTTTTGCAATTTCCTGTTCTAAAAAAAGCCTTGCCTTATGAATAGCAGTGACATCCACAGGATCAAAATGCTCTTTGATTTCAAATTCAGAAGGCAATGAGAGTATTTTTGAAATAAAGGCCCTGTCCATCCTATGGTCCAATAAGGCTTTTTGAAACGCGTTGATCAAGTTCATAGAAACAGATAAGTCTTCTTGTGCTTGAATTGCCTTGATAATCCGTTTGATTTCTTTGATAAAGAGTGTCTGGGCACAATCCCATCGGTTGATTTCATCTGAGTCATTTGCCATGAAAAAAGCCAATTCTGTGTCGGTAAAATCTGTTTCAACCTTTACCGGTGCAGAAAATTGTCTGAAGAATGATGGAAGACTGTTTTTTGGAATATGATCAAAAACAAAAGCTTCAGTTTCTGCCTTCAGCTCAATCAAATTTTTCCCTTCCGGTGTTATGTCTTTTCCATTCTCGTCAATAATACCGAAACAAACCGGAATATGAAGCGGCTTTTTTTCTGATTGATTTCTATCGGCCAGGGTTTTTTGTTTAAAAACGATTTTCAACTGGTTTAATTCGGAATTATAGGATCTTGTTACAGTTACAACGGGTGTGCCGGATTGAGAATACCATAATCTGAACTGTGCTAAATCTCTTTGTCCCGCCTCTTCCATAACGCCAATAAAATCTTCAATGGTAACAGCCATCCCGTCATATTTTTCAAAATAAAGCGCAATTCCTTTTTGAAAATTTTCTTCCCCCAGCAGTTGATGAATCATCCTGATAAGTTCCGATCCTTTTTCATAGACCGTCATGGTATAAAAATTATCCATTTTGATATAGGATTCCGGCATAACCGGATGTGACATGGGGCCGGAATCTTCCGGGAATTGAAATCCTCTCAGGTTTCTGACGTTTGTAATCCTCTCAACCCCCCGGGAGTTTAAGTCCGATGAAAATTCCTGGTCTCTGAAAACAGTCAACCCTTCTTTCAGGCTCAGCTGGAACCAGTTTTTGAGGGTCACCCGGTTGCCGGTCCAGTTATGAAAATACTCATGACCGATCACAGCCTGGATATTCATGAAATCATCGTCTGTCGCAGTTTTAGAGTCGGCAAGAACAAATTTGGAATTGAAGATGTTCAATCCTTTGTTTTCCATGGCCCCGGCGTTAAAATCATTGATGGCCACAATCTGGTAAAGATCCAGATCATATTCAAGACCGAACCGTTTTTCATCCCATGCCATGGCCTGTTTAAGTGATTTCATGGCATGTCCGCATTTATCAATATTTTCTTTTTCAGAGAATATTTTTAGCTCAACCGTTCGCCCTGAACGAGTTATGAACTGATCTGAAATATGGTCAAGGTCGCCTGCAACAAGTGCAAAAAGATAGCAGGGCTTTTTAAAAGGATCTTCCCATCTGGCAAAATGCCGGTTTCCATCAAGATTACCTGAATCAACAAGGTTGCCGTTGGAAAGCAAAACCGGGTATTTTGTTCTATCTGCAATGATGGTACATGAATAAACAGCCATCACATCAGGCCGGTCAGGGAAGGGTGTGATTTTTCTGAACCCCTGGGATTCACACTGGGTGCAGATAATTGAGCCTGATTGATACAGACCCTCAAGGCTTGAATTTTTGGAAGGCCTCAATCGGGTTGTAATTTCAAGATCAAAAATATCAGGTGTCTGCGCCAATTTGAAAAAATGATCAGATGCTTGATATTCCTGAGGCAAAAGAAGCATGCCGTCTGCGACAACGGAAAGAATTTCACAATCGCCCTTATCAAAAGCAAGAGGAGTATTTTTGTCGGCAACTTCCAGGTTCTTTCGGACAGTGATTCTGGAACTGACTGTTGTCTGATCTTCTTCAATGGTAAAAACAAGGATTACGCGATCGACAAGAAACACAGAGGGAGTATAATCTTTCAGATATATTAATTTGTGAGTCATGATTTTTAAAACTAAAATGGTTCAATATTATTGTCAATTGTTTATTTTACATGGTTCTGTGCTATTTTGTGTTGACAATAACGCCAATTTGAGAAAAGATTAGCTTCTTATTAACCTACATATAGAGTCGACAAAGATTATGACAGCATTTCATAAGCAGAATGCAGGGCTGAAGCCTGAGCAAATCATAGAAATTATTTTCAATCGCAGGTGGTTTATTATCATTCCGCTTTGTTTATCATTGACCCTGGGTTTAATCTTTACGGTTACCTCAAAAAAAATTTATCAGGCATCAACCACCATACTCATTCAGCCTCAAAAAGTGCCTGCACAATATATTCAGTCCATTGTTTCAACGGATTTGAACCAGAGACTCAGCACAATTGCCCAACAAATCCTGAGTCGAAGCAATCTTGAAAAAATCATTGATCAATTCGGTTTGTTTGAAAATGAAAAAAATATGTACCTTGAAGACAAAGTGGAAAACTTAAGAAAACGGATAGACGTCAAGATTGAGACCAATAGAAAAGCGGATGCGGACGCTTTTTCGGTTCTGTTTACCGACAGCAAGCCTGAACGGGTTATGAAAATTGCCAATACCCTTGCAACCTATTTCATGGATGAAAATTTGAAAGTCAGAGAGATCCAGGCCATCGGAACAAGCGAATTTTTAGATTCAGAGCTTAACAAGCTTAAACTCAGACTGGAAGAAAAAGAAGAAGCGCTGTCACAATTCAGATCAAAATATATGGGTGGCCTTCCAGACGAACTTGAATCCAATTTAAGAACTCTGGATAGACTTCAGCAGCAATTATCAGACAGACAAAACGCCTTAAGAGATGCAAGGGCAGCTATCGGTGTGGTTACAAGCCAGATTTCAAGAACAAGGCAACTTCAGGATGATTATTCTCAAGGAATCCTTTCCGTTGATGACAAAGGAAAGGATAGAGATTTCAACTCAGAAACTGAGAGGCTGTTGTACAGCGAACAAACAAAGCTGGATGAATTGCTCCTGAAGTATACCAATAATCACCCTGAAGTCATTAAGTTAACCAAAAGTGTTGAAAAATTAAAGGAAAAGCTTGCCCTCGAAACAAAAGAAAATAAACAGGGAACTGTTGATGCAGCAGGTCAAACGCAAATAAAAAGGCCTTATACAAAAGCAGATGATTCTGTTTTTCAGCGAGAGATACAAATCAGACAGATAAATAATGAAATTGTGAAGATTGAGTCTGATATCGCAGAAATTAAAAATTCCATGATATTCTATCAAAAACGAGTTGAAGAAACACCTAAAAGAGAGCAGGAATTACGCTCCCTGGAGAGAGATTATAACAATATCAGAGAAAATTATAATTCTTTGCTGGATCGACAACTTGAAGCTGAAATAGCCGTTAACATGGAAAAAAAGCAAAAAGGGGAACAATTCAGAATTCTTGATTATGCACAAATTCCTGAAAAACCCATATCACCTGATGTAAGAAAGCTATTCATGCTTTCCATTGTAGTCGGTTTTGGATTGGGGGGCGGGATTATCTTTTTGCTGGAATTTCTCGATAAATCAATAAGAAGGGCTGAAGAGATCGAAGCGGAATTCGGGTTACCTATACTTGCCACCATCCCATCATTAAAAATTAACGAAAATAAAACAAAAAAAAGATTAGAGCTGGTGCTTTTTTCAATGTTCTCATTTTATGCAGTTACCATCCTTTCTGTTTTTGCAGTTATAAACTATAAAGGATTAGACAAAACAGTCAATTTTATCAAAACTCAAATTAACTTTTAATTCAGGGGTATACGTTTGGGAAAAATTTTTAAGGCTCTTGAGAAATTTGGAAAAACCATTGAAGAAGAGCAAAAACCGATTAAAGAACCAAGTAATCAGACTCATCCCGATTTAAATAAAATACAGGGTCAAGTAAGTATAAACAAAAAAAACTTAAATAAAGAAGATGATGTTAAAAAAATCATTCCGCAACGCACGCCTGTTGGTAATTTAACCGGATTGGATCCTTTTCTGGTTTCTGCGCTTAACCCTAACTCTATTGAGGCTGAGCAGTTTCGTAATTTAAAAAACAGTATCCTGTTCCCGGAAAAAGGCATTCCCCCCAGAACGATTATGATAACCAGCACTGCTCCCGGAGAGGGAAAATCCTTTGTCGCTTCAAACCTTGCCATCAGCATAGCCCAAAGCATTGATGAGCATGTTTTACTAATGGATTGTGATTTAAGAAAACCTTCAATTCATTCGATGTTTGGTTTTGATGATGTTAATGGACTAAGTGAATATCTTTCGACTGCAAGGCCTATTTCTTCCTTGCTGCTGACAACTTTTTTAGATAAGTTGAAAATTCTGCCGGCAGGACACATTCCTGAAAACCCATCAGAATTATTGTCTTCCGAGCAGATGAAAAATCTTCTCCACGAAGTCAAATCAAGATATGAGGATCGATACATTATTGTTGATACGCCCCCTCCATATATTACCTCGGAAACCAGCGCACTGGCACGGCAGATTGATGGTATCATCCTGATTGTCAGGCAGGGAAGAAGCCGCAGACAGGATATTTTTGATGTTATTGAAATTTACGGCCGGGAAAAAATAATAGGTGTTGTATACAATGACGCAAAAGCATTAATCGGATACGGCAAATACGGATACGGCAAATACGGATACGGCAAATACGGATACGGCAAATA
>CAZUDE010000002.1:291770-318117 GCA_964619205.1 uncultured Desulfobacula sp.
ACGGCAAATACGGATACGGCAAATACGGATACGGCAAATACGGATACGGCAAATACGGATACGGCAAATAGGGGATTCCCATGCTAAGGCTGCTGAAACAATATTTTCCTATTCGGAATATTCTTTTTTTCATCATTGAAGGCTTTGTCATATTCGGGTCCTTTCTTTTGGCTACGCTTCTTTTAACTCAAGAGAATTCTTTTTTAATCGATATATTCTTGTGTTTGAGAATTCTTCTGATAACTATTATCTGCCAGATATGTTTGTATTATAACGACCTGTATGATTTAAAAGTTGTTTCCACTCTGACAGAAGTTAACATAAGACTTTTACAGTCCTTGGGGATAACTTCGATTGCCCTGGCTTTTCTTTATTGGATTTTTCCTGTCATCATTATAGATCAATTTATATTCATTCTAAGTATTTTTTTTCTTATTGTATTTATTTTTAGCTGGCGTGTGTTGTATTTGTTTATTATTAAAAAAGGATTGTTTAATGAAAATCTTATCTTATTGGGATCCAGCCCGCTTGCCTTTGATATTTTAAATGAGATTAGAAGAACTATTGATTGCGGGTATTCTGTTTCTATTATAATTCCTGATGCTGAAGATGAATTAATTGATAAGAAAATATCAGAAAATATTATTGTCAGAAAAGAAAAAAAAGACCTGTGCTCAACTGCAAAGGATATGGGGATTAAAAAAGTGATTGTAGCGCTAAAGGAGCAAAGAGGACTTTTCCCTACGGATGAGCTTATTCATTGCAGAACAGCAGGAATAGAAGTGATTGAAGGGAGTTCTTTTTACGAGATGCTTACAGGAAAAGTGCTTGTAACAAAGATAAAACCCTCATGGCTTATTTTTTCCGACGGATTTAGAAAGTCGAAAACTAAAACCTTTGTAAAGCGAACCGAGGATATACTTATATCTCTGACAATGTTGATCCTATTGTTTCCTTTGATGTTTATCGTGAGCCTTTTGATTAAACTGGATTCTCGCGGACCCGTTTTTTTCTTACAAGACAGGGTGGGGCAGAATAAAAAAGAATATATGATGCATAAATTCCGTTCAATGGTTAAAGATGCTGAAAAAGCAACAGGCCCTGTATGGGCACAGACGAATGATGATAGGATTACAAGGGTTGGCAGAGTGATCAGAAAGTTTAGAATTGATGAACTTCCACAGCTCTGGGATGTATTATTGGGGAAGATGAGCATGGTAGGCCCGCGACCGGAAAGAAAGCATTTTACAGATGAACTGGAGCAACAGATTCCTTTTTATTCGGAACGCTTTGTCGTAAAACCGGGATTGACCGGGTGGGCTCAGGTTTCATTTGACTATGGGGCAACAATCGAGGATGCTATAGAAAAACTCAATTATGATCTTTTCTATATTAAAAATTTATCCATAACAATGGACATTCTCATTATTCTCAGGACAGTTAAAACTGTTATTTTCGGAAAAGGCGCTAGATAGTCTTTTCCTTGGTTGAAGGAATATATATAACTCAAATTTGGTTGCTGTATCAATGTAACCGAAAAGGCGGAGCTATGGTAATTAAAAAAGTAATTATGTATCAACTTATCCTGCTGACTATTTGTGCATATTTAATGACGAGTAGCAGCGCAATTGCAGATGATGGAAACAAGACAGAGGGTTCTTCAAAACTCTATAAAATGGGAATTGGAGATATAATTAAAATTACAACCTGGAAAGAGCCTGATTTAACGATTGATTCTGTTATGGTCAGAAGCGACGGGAAAATTACGTTTCCGCTCATTAATGATATTCAGGCCGAAGGGCAGACCACGGTTGATTTAAAAAAAGTTTTAGAGGAAAAATTAAGCGCCTTTGTTGAGGCACCGAATGTGACTGTTACTTTAACTAATCCCATTAGCCGTAAATTTTATATTTTAGGTGAAATTCTAAAAACAGGGGAGTATCCGCTCATTAAAAAACTAACCGTAATGCAGGCCTTTGCCCTTGCCGGAGGATTTACGGAATGGGCATCAAAAAATAAAATTATTTTATATCGAAAACAGGCAAACAAGGAAGAGACCATTACGATCCGGTATGATGATATTATTAAAGGTGATTTTTCCAAAGATATACCATTAGAACCGGATGATACGATCATAGTTCCATAAGTTAACCAAAAATTTATAGAGGCTAAAAATGAAAAATACATATGTTTTGGGATTTATAGCAGGAGCCTTTTTATTTTCCCTGTCCTTATCTTTTTTTGTCCCAATGGTATTTTCGGTTGAAAAACAATTTTTACCGTCCCTTTCCATTACAGAAGAATATACTGATAATTTCAACCGTACAAAAAATAATAAAGATGACGAGTTTTCAACAAAATACAAACCGGGATTTTCTTTTGGTCTCATGGAAAAAGAAAACAGTTTGTTTTTTGAATATTATCCACAATACACAGATTATAACGATAAAAATCAATATGACGCATGGGGGCATTCAGCATCATTGGAAGCGTTTTACAAGGCAGCAAAAAACACAGGGCTTTCTTTTTCCGACACATTTAACAGAGGCTATGGCCGCACCGTCCGGACAAACAGTCTGGAACAGCATGACACAAACAGCACCATTGCGGCGCTTCAACATCAGTTTGGTAAAAATGATTTCTTTAAGCTGTCCTATGCCTATTCATTTGATAATTATGAAAACCCAAGCCGGGACGAATTCGATTCCCATCGACCATCAGCATATCTGATGTACTGGTTTTCACCGTTATACGGATTTGATGTGAATACATCATATTCAAAAACCAATTATAAAATTTCTTCGGATGATCCGGAAACTTTACGTGGGGATTTTCGGCTTATTAGAAAAGTCAACCCTCATTTTGATGCCTATGTCAAATATGCACAGACCCATACAGACCAAAATTCAGGGAACCATACTGTATACAACCCCTCTGTTGGTTTTTCCTGGAACCCTACTGATGATTCAGGAATTACCCTTGGAGGCGGTGTATTATTCCAGGATTATGAAAACAGAACAAATTATGACAAGGAAAAATTCTTTTTAGATTTTGATCTTTATAAAATTTTTGAAGTTTCTAAAAGAAGTATGATTTCCATCACAGGCTCCAGCAGTTACAATGATATAGATGAAACTGCATCCAGTCTGGGATTTGTTACAAAATATCAGGCAGGCATCCTTCATACTTACGATCTTACAAAGCAATTATCATCTGAACTCAGAGGTTCTTACAGAATATCTTCATATGATGATCCAAGAATCAATCGAGAAGATAAAATCATGAGTCTTGGAGCAGGGCTCAACTGGTCGCTTTTAAGATGGATGAGTTTGAATGTTTCTTATCGCTTTTCAGATTTCACCAGCTCAGATCTAATCAGAGAAGATTATCAAGAACATACAGCGTTTGTCTCTATAAATTTGAAACCATCTACTCCATTCAAAATGAAATCATCCAGTTCACGAAGCATTTTAGAAGATAAAATATTTAACGACTAAAAGGACTTATTCGGGAATGAATCTTACAGTTATTGGTACAGGCTATGTGGGTCTAGTAACAGGCGCGTGTTTTGCTGAAATGGGAACATCTGTTGCATGTGTTGATGTGGATGAAAAAAAAATCATGAATTTAAAGAAAGGTATCCTGCCTATCTTTGAGCCAGGTTTGGAAAATCTTGTCATCCAAAATTTAAAAGATGGCAATCTTAAGTTCACTACAAATTTGGCTGAAGCCTCAAAAAACACAAAGCTGTTTTTCATAGCTGTGGGAACACCCCCCCATGAGGATGGTTCAGCTGATCTTCAGTATGTTCTAAAAGTAGCCAAACAAATCGGTCAGATTCTAACTGATTATTCAGTTATTGTGGATAAATCCACCGTTCCGGTAGGAACAGCAGCCAAAGTAAGAGAAGC
Source organism: uncultured Desulfobacula sp. (assembly GCA_964619205.1). Lineage (GTDB taxonomy): Bacteria > Desulfobacterota > Desulfobacteria > Desulfobacterales > Desulfobacteraceae > Desulfobacula. The sequence continues at coordinate 295,682 of CAZUDE010000002.1, forward strand.
AATCCAAAAAGAATTGGATCGTCGATGTGTTGATGTTGAATTTGACGTAGTATCCAACCCTGAATTTTTAAAAGAAGGTGCTGCAGTAAATGATTTTTTAAAACCTGATCGAATTATTGTCGGTGTGGATTCAGAACGCGCTGCAAAAATTATGAAAAGGCTTTATGCCCCATTTTCCAGAAACAGGGATAAGGTCCTGATCATGAATGTCAGGGATGCGGAAATGACAAAATATGCAGCCAATTCTATGCTTGCAACCAAAATATCATTTATGAATGAAATAGCCAATATTTGTGAAAGGCTTGGTGTAGATGTTGAAAATGTCCGAAAAGGGATTGGTTCAGACAGCCGAATCGGATATTCATTCATTTATCCCGGCTGCGGATATGGTGGATCATGTTTCCCAAAAGATGTTAAGGCTTTAATAAAAACCAGTCTTGAAAATGGATTCGAGCCAGACTTATTAACTGCTGTTGAAAAAAGGAACACATCGCAAAAAAAAATATTACCCCGAAAAGTTATAAACAGATTTGGATCTGATTTATCCGGTAAAACATTTTGTATTTGGGGCCTGTCCTTTAAACCGGGAACTGATGATTTAAGGGAAGCTTCATCCATTGTTCTTATTGAAGAATTAATAAAATCTGGGGCTCGCTTGAAAGCCTATGACCCAATTGCAATGGGACAAGCAAGAAAAGAAATGCCTATTGAATGGTTTAAAAATGGAAAGTTATCTTTTTTTGACAATCAATATACTGCCATTGAAAATACTGACGCCCTTATTCTGGTTACTGAGTGGAAAACATTCCGACAACCTGATTTTAGAATGATGTCAAAATTGATTAAAACCAAAATTATATTTGACGGTAGAAATCAGTATGATCCTGGAGAAATGAAAGACTTTGGATTTGAATACCATGGAATCGGAAGAGAAGAAATCAATACTCCTGACCTTTGATGTGGAAGACTGGTTCCAGGTTGAAAATTTTAAAGACTATATCCCATTCGTATCCTGGAATAATCATGAGCTTAGAGTTGAAAAAAATGTCCACTTAATTCTCGATCTATTGGATTCGTTCAAATTTAACCCCAAAGCCACTTTTTTTATACTGGGCTGGATTGCAAAAAGGCTTCCACATCTTATCCTGGAAATTGAAAAAAGGGGTCATGAAATTGCCTCCCATGGAATCGATCATCACCTGTGCACAAAACAATTAAAAAAGGATTTAATTCAGGATCTTCAAAAAAGCAAACAACTACTTGAAGATATGATCGGAAAACAAATTTTCGGGTATCGAGCCCCAAGTTTTGCAATCAATAATGATATTTTAGATGTCATCAAAGAGGCCGGATATCTATATGATTCAAGTTATAATTCCTTTTCAATGCATGGCAGATACGGTTCAATTGATTTGCCGTATAAAAAATTTAAAACAATATATGAAATTTCAAATGATTTCTTTGAAATCCCGATCAGTAATTTAAAAATCAAAAACAAAGTTTTTCCTTTGGGAGGGGGAGGGTATTTCAGGCTTTTCCCCCTTTTATTTTTTAAATATGGCATGAATATTCTGCTAAAAAAAGAAGATGCCTTTGTTTTCTATTGCCATCCCTGGGAATTTGATCCAAGGCAGCCGAGGGTAAAAGAGGCAACCGGGGCCTTTAAATTCAGACATTATATCAATCTGAGCAAAACAGCCGATAAGCTGGAAAAATTAATTAAAAGTTTTTCAAAGTTTGAGTATCAAACCTGCAAAGTCTTTCTTTTAGAAACAATTAATAGGAATATAAAAAATTGAGCAATCAGATTATTAACATTAATAAACGAATTGTCATAATTCTGTCTATTTTCCTGGTCACTTTCCTGATAATTCAACTGACCCAATCTGTTAAACGAACACATATTCTTAAACCGCTTTCAGATTTCCCTGAACAGATTGACGGCTGGAAACGGATAGAGAAAATTGACTTGTCTGATGCTGTATCCAGCATGCTGGGGGTTGATGATTATATCAACTATAATTATTTGTCGCCCCAGGGCAATGTTGTAAATTTGTATATCAGTTATTTTGAAGCGCTGGGAGTGACGGGTGGATACCATTCACCTCTTAATTGCATGCCGGGGGGAGGGGCAAAAATATTAAAAACGGAAATTATTCAGATAAATAATGATCTTAAAAAAATCAAGAAACTGACTCTGGAACAAAACAAAGCTCAAAATTTCATATATTACTGGTATTACAATCGGGGAAGAATTGTACATTCAGAATATGCCGAAAAAATATATCTTGTTCTTGATGCAGTATTCAAAGGGAGGCGAGATGGAGCCTTTATCCGTTTCATCAGCTATCCAAACAAAAACAATGAGTTCAATACAGACCAGGTTATGGATTTTATCGGTTCCGTAAATGAAATATTAACTCAATATTTACCAGGAAAAACTCTTGAGAAGCGGATATGAAAACAATTAAAAATACATATTATTATGCATTCGCCTTAGGGATAGGTTTTATAATACTATACCTGCCGTTTCTAAAAACAATGATAAGTGACTGGGATAAAAACCCAAATTATTCACATGGATATTTAATTCCTTTTATTTCCGCCTGGCTGATTTATTCTTTAAAAGATGAAATTGGAGAAATAAAGCCACTGCCTTCCAATTGGGGAATTGCAATAATCATTTTTGCCTGCCTTCAATTAATAATATCAAAAATAGGAATGGAATATTTTCTTCAAAGAACTTCCATTATTATTCTTTTCTTTGGAGTTTCTTTATTTCTATATGGCAAAGAAATCACAAAGATAGTTTTGATTCCAATCCTTTATCTGATTTTCATGATTCCGATTCCTGCAATCATATGGAATCAAATCGCCTTCCCATTACAACTCTTTGCTTCTTATTTAACTGAGCAGGTAATCAGCTTATCCGGAACGCCCATCTTAAGAGAAGGCAATGTCCTGACACTGCCGACAATCACACTTGAAGTTGTAGATGCCTGTTCTGGAATAAGGTCACTGACCACCATGATGGCCTTAAGCATCCCTTTTTCTTTTTTCATGACTTCTGGAAAGTTAAAAAAGGTGCTTCTTTTTCTTTCATCTATCCCCATAGCCATTATCGTTAATATAATCCGGCTTTGTACCACTGCATTTTTATCAAATATTTATGGTGAGAAATTCGCCCAGGGATTTCTTCATGAATTTTCCGGAATGTTGACGTTCTTTTTAGGCCTGGTTATGCTTTTCTGTTTCCAAAAGCTACTAGTCCAAAAATCGTAAAAAACTTATAGCCTATGAAAATACTCATTTTAGATGAAGAGATTCCATATCCCCTTAATACGGGGAAAAGGATTAGAACCTTTAATTTATTAAAGTATTTAGCTGGTTTTCATGAGATCATATTTGTCTGTCAGAAACATGACGGTGCAAACGATAATGATTCTGAAGCCCTTGTCAAAATAGGGGTAAGACCCATAGTAGTCTCCTCATCAGTTAGACCCAAAAAGGGATCCTTGTTTTATCTTGCCCTATTCAGAAATCTTTTTTCTATGAATCCATATTCTGTCGACAGTCACTTTTCATCCGAAATGGTTCATATGGTTAATAAAATACTTTCTGAAGAACAGATTGATTTAATCCATTGTGAATGGATTCCTTATGCAATTAACATGAAAGAAAACTTTCATTACCCTTGTGTTGTTGATGCCCACAATGTTGAAGCGCTTATCTGGAAACGCAATTATGAAGTTGAAAGGAATTTTTTCAAAAAATTCTATTTATTGCTTCAATGGAAAAAAATGGAACAGTTTGAAAAAAGGTATTTTAAAAAATTTACAAAAATAGCCGCTGTTTCAAAAAATGATCGGGCCTTAATTTCTGAATGGACTTCCATCGGCAAGATCGGGGTTGTAGACAACGGTGTTGATATCGAATACTTTAAAAAGACCAGCACAAATTGTGAGGAAGAGACGACAATTGTATTTACCGGTTCCATGGATTGGCGTCCAAATATTGATGGAATTTTTTATTTTATCGATAAAATTTGGCCGCTTGTACAGAGGGAATATTCGGAAACAAAATTGTATGTAGTCGGAAGAAATCCTACCCAGGCGCTTCGAAATTATGCAAAAAACAAAGAGAATATCATAATTACCGGAACCGTAGACGACGTGAGGCCTTTTATTGATAGAGCATCCGTATATATTGTTCCATTAAGGATAGGCGGAGGATCAAGGCTGAAAATACTTGAAGCGTTATCCATGGAAAAAGCTGTTGTTTCAACTTCGATTGGAGCTGAAGGGCTATCTCTTGAGAATCAAAAAGATTTATTGATAGCAGATACGCCGAATAGTTTCGCTGAAAAAATTATTGCACTTTTCAAGGATAAATCTTTGAGAACCAAATTGGGTAAAAACGGAAAAGACTCAGTTTATATAAATTATCAGTGGGCTGCGATTTCAGAGAAATTGAATACTATATGGAAAGATACGGTTCGAGGGGAATGAAGATCAGTCCAAAACCTCTTGTTCTTCATATCAGGGCATGTAATTTTTTCGGAGGGCCTGAAAAACAGATCATTAATCATATAAAAACAAGCAAATTATTTAATCACAGAGTTATTTCATTTATCGAAGGCAATACTGAAAATCAGCTTATCCAGGCTTGCATAAAAGAGAAAATCCCTTGCAGCGGAATTTATACAAATCATTCGTATGAAATATCCTCAATCTATCAGATGAGAACTGTTTTTAAAAATTTAAGACCCCAAATTATTTGTTCCCATGGGTATAGGCCCACAATGATTTCCTTGCTGGCCAAATTGGGGCTGAATATCTCTTTAATTATTTTTTCAAGGGGCCATACCCATGAAAATTTTAAAGTAAAGATTTTTGAAAAATTTGAATTAAAAATGCTCAGATTCGCTCAAAAAATAATAGCAGTATCTGAGGGATACTCAGATTATTTGATAAAAAAAGGAATAAATAAAAAGAAAATTACTACTGTAAAAAATGCAATAGATATTAAAATTCAAAATAACAAAAAATGGGATGCAGCGGCAAAAAGATATGAATTGGGTTTTAGCCACACTGATTTTCTTATCGCGACAGCAGGCAGATTAAGTCCTGAAAAAGCACAGATGAATTTAATAAAGGCATTCTCTATGCTTACTGAAAAGCATAAAAACATCCATCTGCTGTTACTTGGTGATGGCCCATTGGAAAAAGAGTTTGAACAATACATTGCAGACAATCGTTTGGATCATATCCATTTATTGGGTTTTAGAAAAGATGTCATGGAAATAATGAACACTATTGATCTGTTCGTATTGCCTTCCCTGACTGAGGGTTTGCCCAATGTTGTTCTTGAAGCATTCTTGTGTAAAAAACCGGTTGTTGCAACAAAGGTCGGAGGTGTCCCGGAAGTAGTTGATCATCTGAAAAATGGAATTATCGTACCTCCAAATGATGTGCAGCGTTTGGCAGATGGGATTGAATACTTTTTGACAGATCAAAAAATAATGTTGGAAATGGGAAAAGCTGGTTTTGCTAAACTTCAAAAAGTTTTTTCTTTAGAAAAACAGACTGAACGTCTGGAAACAATTTATTCAGAACTAATTTGAAAATTGACCAATGTCTGATAATCAATCCCCTTTTATTACAGTCTGCATGCCGGTATGGAACGAAGCAGCCTTTATTGAAGAAACCCTTTTTATGGTGCTGCATCAGGACTATCCTGCCGATCGATATGAAATTATTGTTGCTGATGGTGGTTCTGATGATGGAACAGTTCAAATTATCAATAAGCTCCAGGCAGTCCATTCTCAAATTATACTGAGACATAATCCTAAAAAAAAATCCAGCTCCGGAAGGAATATTGGTTTTAAAGAGGGAAGGGGGGATATCTTTATTATCATTGATGCCCATTGTTACATCCCGGACAATCAATTGTTCAAAAATATCATCAAATGTTTCAGTAAAAGCGGTGCTGCCTGTCTTGGAAGGCCGCAGCCTCTTGATCCCCCAGGAATTTCAATTTTCCAGGAGTCTGTAGCAAGAGCAAGAAAATCAAAAATTGGTCATGGAAGTGATTCTATGATCTATTCAGGGTATGAAGGGTATATCAGCCCTGTAAGCAATGGCGCAATTTATAAAAGGGCAGTTATTGAGAAAACTGGGTTAGTGGATGAAATGTTTGATGCCTGTGAAGATGTTGATTATAACTACAGGGTCGAACAAGCTGGCTTTAAATCCTATATGAGCCCGGATTTGACCATCAAATATTTTCCCAGAAAAGACATCAGGGCTTTGTTTTATCAAATGGCCAGATACGGCAAAGGAAGAATCAATCTGATGGCAAAGCACCCTGATTCAATAACTTTTAAAGGGCTTCTTCCTTTGTTTTTTATCTTGGGCCTCATACTGAATATCCTTTCGATTTTGATTATTCCCAAAATAGCAGTTTTTTTATTCCTGCCATATCTCATGTATCTGATGGCTGTCTGTTTTACAATTTTGATGGAATGCAAGGCAAGAGATGTTAACTCCTTTATCCGATTTTTTAATATATTTTTAACCATCCATACAGGATTAGGGTTTGGACAGCTTATTGGTTCGTTCCAATTCATCTTTAAAAAGATTTTGTAAAATAATAGCACTAATCAGTGTTTTATTCCTTGCATATGGGTTTTTCATTGAGCCTTTCTGGGTTGCCACAAAAAGAGTTGAGGTGGATTCTCCAATCCTGTCAGGCTTTTTTAGGGACAATACCGTTGTTTTTATATCAGACCTTCATGTTTCCCCATGGGGCCTGCGTGAAAAAATAGTTCTTAAGAAATTAAAAGCGATTTCTCCGGACTATATATTTTTAGGCGGAGATTATGTTTCCTGGAGTGGGAATTATAACCAGGCCTTTAATTTTTTAAAACAATTAAAGGCAAAAAAAGGAATTTTTGGCGTACTCGGGGAGGCGGATTATCAAAATTCCAGAAATTCCTGTAAATTCTGTCATCGTTTTGGCGCCGATGACCCTGAATTGCCCGTCCATATGCTGAGGAATCAAACCGTTACACTCAACAGTGGTGTCGAACTTTTCGGAATTGAATCGTTCAATCATAGTTTTGAACAAGGCAGGCAAATGCTGCAATCTGATTCTGACCTGACACGGTTAATTCTAAGCCATAAACAATTTGAACCGGATTTTTTAAAAAGCAATGAAATTATTTTGTGCGGCGATACTCACGGCGCACAGATTTTTCTGCCGAATGTTATTTGGCAAGCACTATTCAAATCTTCCAAAGGCGGCATACGTTCCGGACAAAGTGATAAAACCATCGTAACAACAGGGATTGGAACCAGCCGGGTTCATTTCAGGCTTTTTTGCAGGCCTGAAATTGTTTTATTTCATGCCAAAAATTGATTTATATAGTTATTTTTTATTGTGCTTAATATTTTCAGGTGCATTTCTATGTTTCATGTCGTGCAGTGCTTCCCCCAGGCCTGAAGAATGCCTGAGGTATGATTTTGAAAATGAAAAAAATCTTGAGACAATTGAATTCAAATGCAGAACCCGGTTTCAGCTTTCAAATACCTATAAGAAAAGTGGAAATTCATCACTTGAAATGTGGTTCTATCCCACTGGGTTGGTCGGGTTTATTCTCAATTGCACAAATACTAAAATTAATAAAAATGATTCATTGTCGCTTTGGGTTTATAACCCTTCAAACATAGATGTCCTTTTATATCTCGAAGGCCATTCAAAAGAAACTGTGATTTTTTTAGAGGAATATAATTTAAAACCCGGGGAGAATCAAATCCGGTTTTCTTTTAAGAATCACATAAAAAAACAAGAAATTAGACTCAATGCTATTAGCATTTATTTAAAAAATATAGAAACCCTGACAATTTTATATTTTGATAACATAAGGCTAAATCAAAACTATATTGCAAAAACTATATGTGAGTGAGAATTATGTATGTTATAATTTCGGGGTAACCAAATGAATAAACCAATAAAAATTGCTTACATTGTTGATACAATAGAGACCCAATCGGCCGGAACTGAAAAACAACTTCTTATGCTTCTGGATAAAATAGATAAAAAAAAATTTTCACCTTGTCTAATTTGTTTGAGAAATTCTGAATGGCTTAAAACTAATTCAATTCCGGTTGAACATTATATTTTAGGAGTTAACTCTTTAATAAGTTTGAATGCTCTCCGCGGGCTCATGAAATTCAGAAAAATTATAGATAAAGAGAAAATTAGTATTGTTCAAACCTTTTTTACAGATGCCAATATATTTGGTACTATAGCTGCTAGGCTTTCCGGAGTCAAAATAGTTATTTCCAGTCGCAGGAATTTCGGGGGATACTGGCACACCCCTTTTTTTACAGCCATATTAAAATTGATGCGTTTTTTGACAACGGTATATATTTCCAATTCAGAACTAATAGCAAAATTTACCATTAGCTCTGAGAAAATAGAAGCAGATAGAATTTTCACAATTTATAATGGACTTGAATTTGAAAAATTTGAAAGGATTACTCCAACCCTCAGGAATGAAACAAGGAATGCATTAGCCATAAGTGATTCAGATATTTTAGTTGGGCTAATGGCTAACTGGCGCCCTGTTAAAAATATCCCTTTATTTCTGAAAGTCGCATCCAAATTCAGGAGTGAATTTCCAAATGTTAAATTTGTTATGATCGGTAAACCACCCGCTGAATATGAACTCTCAAATGTATTAAAAGAATTTGATATTGATTTGAATATTAGGTTTTTAGGAGTTATTTCAGATATAATTCCCATTTTGTCGGCAATGGACATTGGAGTTCTTTGCTCGTCGTCCGAAAGTCTGTCAAATTCTATAACAGAATATTTAGCAGCTGGTCTCCCCTGTGTTGTTTCGCAAGCAGGCGGAAACGAGGAAGCTATAGGATATGGTCGCGGAGGTGTTGTATTCCAAAACAATAGCGCTGAAGATTTTTATATTAAGCTCAAAGATTTGATTTCAAACCCTTCTCAGATGGGAGTATATGCCAGACAGGCTAAAGAATATGCACATCAAAAATATGATTTAAATGAGATGATTAGATCCCATGAAAAATTATATTTTGATTTGATAACAAATACATCCTCCTCACGATTTAAATAACAAATTGAATTTTAAATTAAAAAACAAGGATAATCCATGTGGATTAAGAATATTGTTACTAAGGGAATTTTAATACTTTTTTACCCAGTTGGTTTAATTTGCAATTTAGAAAAAAAAATTACCAGACGTAATGATCTTTATGAAATATTTTCACATATATTTTCATTATTGCCTGGAATTATAGGACGCTATTGTTTAAAAGCATTTTATTATAATACTCTTGCTGAGTTCCATGAAGACTGTAGAGTTCATTTTGGCACAATTATTACCAATCCAAATACTATAATTAAAAAAAATGTTGCAATAACTGTTAAATGCTCAATTGGACTGTGCACAATTGGCGAAGGTACTGTTATTGCGAATAATGTGTGCGTCATGAGTGGCCGCTACCAGCATAAATTTGAATCTAGCGGATTAAATTTAGCAGATCCATCTAATTTTGTTGGCATAAAAATCGGTAAAAAAAGTTTTATTGGTAATAATTCTTTGATAATGGCAAATGTAGGTGATCACTGTATTGTAGGAGCGGGGAGTGTAGTCGTAAAAGATATTGACAGCTACTCTGTCGCAGTTGGTAATCCTGCAAAAATAATTAAAAAAATTGATTTTTAAAAGTTTTATTGAAATCTATCATTCTGAAAAGATAACCTTTATACAAAGGGCCTTGTGAGGAAAAACTTATGTTGCCTTTATTTCGTAGAAAAATTGTAGTTCCTTTATGGACAATCAAATCGAAAAGTCCCAAGTTTCCATATTTAAAGGACCTTGCAAAGACAGAATATTCATCAATGGAAGTATTAAAAAACGAACAGTGGTTTAAATTCAGTGAAATATTGCAATATTGCCATGTAAATAATGAATTTTATCAAAATTTTTATAAAAACGTTTCAATTCATGATATTAAATCTTTGTCTGATATAAAAAAGCTTCCCATACTAACAAAGAGCCTGATTAAGGCTAATTACAATAAAATTATTTCGACCCCGTTTCAAAAATTAAAATTGTTTGAATCAAAAACAGGCGGATCGACGGGCACGTCATTAAGACTTTTCAAAACCGAGGAGTGTACAGAGCTTAAAAATGCAATCGCTCTGAGGAGTAATTCCTGGACAGGGTGGCAGTATGGTGAGCCTGTTGCTGCAGTATGGGGGAACCCTGTTTATCCGGTTACTTTCAAAGAAAAATTAAAAAATTTTTTATTTACTCCATTTTTTTATCTGGATACAATGAATATTAATGATGAAGCAGTTATTGCTTTTTCGGAAGAATGGAAACGAATCAAACCTTCACAATTGTATGGTCATGCACATTCAATCTTTGTTCTTGCGGAAATTTTAGACAGATTGAAAATCCAATTGTCTCCCCCTAAAGGGATAATAACAACATCAATGATGCTCCTGCAAAATGAGAGAACTTTTATTGAAAAAATAATAAAGGCTAAAGTTTTTGATCGATATGGTTGCGAGGAAGTCAGCTTGATCGCTTCAGAATGTGAAAAACATGAAGGTTATCACTTAAACATCGAGCACTTGATAGTGGAATTTATAAAAGAAGATGGTACAGATGCAGCCCCAGGAGAACCTGGTGATATTATAGTGACGGATTTGCTGAACAAAGCAATGCCCATGATCCGTTACAAAGTCGAGGATGTTGGCGTGCCTTCTGCTCGAAAATGTTCCTGTGGCAGGAGTTTCCCATTAATGGAAAAAGTAATTGGTCGCACAGCAGACTTCATCCAAAGGGAGGACGGCAGTCAGGTTGCCGGCATTTCATTAATCGAAAGAACCCTTACAAAGATCCAAGGCATTTATCAATTGCAAATTATCCAAGATTCATTACAGGATATTTCGTTAAACATTGTAAGAGAAATTGATAGTTTCAGTGATGATACAGAAAAATTATTAATTGATGAAATTAAAAAATCCATAGGAAATTCTGTTAATATCAATTGTAAATATGTAGAAAGAATTAAACAAGAAGAATCAGGAAAATACAGGTTTTGTATTTCAAAGATAAAGAACCAGTAAATTGTAATATGAAAGAAATATTTAACAAGGAAATACCCAGCGAAAACATACGGATGAAACCAACTTTTTTGTTGGTTCTGATTTGCGGCTATATTTTTTTAGCAATTGAACGTCCTTGGGAATCTGTTTCTATGTTTAACGGGGTGAGAATAGAGCGTTACTATGCCATTTTTATGATTATTATTGCTATGGGGGAAAAAAAATTCATTTTAGTAGAATCTCCAACAAACAAATGGGTTCTGGGTTTGCTTTCCTTACATTTTATTTTGGCACCATTTGCGTTTAATCCTTCTTTTGCTGTTGAGCAGGGATTAGAGTATAGTAAAGTGATAGTTTTGTATATTTTAATGCTGGCAATTACAAATGACGAAAAAACATTGAAATTAATATTAAAAGCTTATGTTTTTTCAATGATTTTTTATGTACTGCACTCATTATGGGAATTCCACAATGGCAGGCATGCCTATAGAATGGGTATTGTTAGGATGATAGGGGTGGATAGCACATTTAACGATCCCAATTCGTTTGGAGCGAGTATTGTTTTGTCTTTTCCGATTGTATATGCTCTTGTCCGTTTTGAAACCAAATATTGGATTCGCAAGCTCTATTATTCTTATTTTTTTATTGCAGTTGTTTGTGTTGTTCTTACAGGATCTCGAACCTCTTTTGTTGCCATGGTTTTTGCTTTTTTAATACTGGTAATTAAGCAAAAAGGGAAAAATATCATCATAGGAATATTGATAGCACTAATAGCTTGCGGAATTATATGGAACTTTATGCCAGAAGACAAGAAGGTTCGTATTCAATCAATTTGGGATGAAGATGCAGGCCCCAAAAATGCTCATGAATCCGCCATGGGTCGATTTTTAGGGTTGGAAGCAAGTTGGGAAATGTTTAAACAAGCTCCGTTTACGGGTGTTGGCGCTGGCGGCAAAAATTATATTGGATATCGCATTCTTTATGGAGATCATGCCCCTTTTCAAGCTCACATTCTCTATGGAGAGGTTATTGCAGAGTTAGGTATAATCGGGGCATTTTTTTTCACAGGATTAATTTTATCAATGCTAAGATGTTGTAAAAGCCTTGAGCCTAGTGATAGTTTTTTGTATGCTTTTGGAAGAGCAATCATAGCTTGCATTTTGCTCCTGTTAGTTTTTGGAATAGGGGGGCATAATTTTTATCGTCCAATGTGGCTGTGGTTGGCAGCTTGGAGCGGAAGCTTGTTAAGACTTTCCATAAAACACAGCTCTGCTACTTTTCAAAAGTTATGAGAGCCAATTTCGGAAAGGTGGTTGAATAATTAAGGGTGTTGTTCTTGAAATATTTCTAACAAGGGCTGTTTAAATATAAATTTTTTAAATTTATGGATAGTAATGAAGGAAATTATCATACCTAAAGTTGATACAAACAATTATAAAAAAATTCTGGTCATTATTAGATGGCCTTTGGGGGGGATCAGAACTTATATGAGGTATACTTTTAGTTGTTTTCCGAAAAATTATAATTTGACTTTAATAGCATCTTCAACTCGAGAAAATTATGCCTTAGAAAGGGATGTCAAAGAATACGGAGCAAAGCTTTTGATAAGCAAGAAAAAAGGAATTAAAGGCCTTGCCTATGAAGTTTTCACTGAACTTAGGACATCTCGTTACGATGTCATTTTAAGTCAGGGTTTTATTTCCTCGTTGGCAGTATATTTACCAAATTTATTGTTTAGAATACCCCACATCCTTACAATTCATGGTATTTTAGAACCAAGGTTTATTGAAGGTAGATTTAGATTTGTTAAGCGTTTATTTTTAAAAAAAATATTATCTGATATTACAATTCTTTATGGAGTTAGTGAGGATATTCTTAACCATCTCTATGAACAATTCCCTTTCCTAGCGAAAGATCGAGATAAGGCCGTTGTTATTCCCAACGGTATTAAATTGAATGAGTTTGAGATCCCTTTAGAAAAACCATGTTTGATTCGTCGTCAGTTGGGTATTTCCGATACTACTTTTTTATTTGGTTTTTTTGGTCGATATATGAAACAAAAAGGCTTTGATTTATTAATTGACGCTATTGATGTTCTTCAAAAGAAAGAAAATATTGGTTCCTTTGCTGTATTAGCTGTAGGATCTGGTGATTATTTGAACCATTATCAAAAAACAATAAAAGACAGGAATCTTAAAGAATATTTTTTCTTTTTACCATTTCTACCCCAAGTAAAGGATGTTTATTTTGAGGTAAATACTATTATTATGCCATCAAGGTGGGAGGCAGCCCCTTTACAACCAATTGAAGCTCTTATGATTGGAGTACCCATAATTGTATCAGATTGTATAGGATTGCGCGAAACTGTTAGAAACACACCTGCGCAGGTATTTGAATCTGAAAATTTAATATCTATGGTTGATGTTATGATAGACAGTATATCTAAAGATAAGATAAAAGAATATCAAGCATATATCCCAATTGCTAAACAAAGATTTGATGTTAAAATATCAACTAACAAGCTAGTTCAGATAATTGAAAATTTGTATCGCTGAAATGTAATAGTCGAATACTTCCAGGACAGTCATCCTTCTCGGGAGAAGACCTTTGCAAGAGGAGGAAATTCCTCGGATTATAGAGTTTGAATCACTACTGTTCAAAACAATTTTAAAATTCCGTTTTTAGCGGTTGAAAGCCGCATCAGTCTGTTATTAACTCAACTTTCGGGATTAACCAGAAAGTTGAGTTATCCCTAACGTTGCATAAAATTTTAAAATCTTTTCTTCATTTTTACGCGGCTTTTTGCAACACATCCATAAAAAGAAGTAAATCTTTTCTTACAGCCCTATTTGAACTCATCGTCAAAGTGAGTTTGCCTTGGGGCCATGTAAAACGACCGGCGCGCTGGATAATTTGATGACGGATCGTATCAAGCTTTTGAAATTTCCATGCTGTCGGACGCTTTGGCTTGACGCGATTGGCTGCCGGATGTGCCACCATCTGCAACTCCCTTGAAAAGTTATGAGCCATCATGGAAGCTATGGTATAAACCTGATTTGCAAACAACCTTTTACAAGGAACCGAACCAAGAGATGTATCATTTTTCGCTGCCCCGAAGACCGATTCTTGTGATCCCCGGCCATTGTGAAACAATACAACCGCTTTTGCGGATTCAATCTTATTGGTTACAATCACCCTGTATTGATAGTTCCGGTCAACAGGTTCAAAAAGGTCAAGCTGCAGAGGTCCTTTGACTGGTTCTTTGATTCTCTTTCTGGTGAAGACATACCGAAATTCAGTATTCCAGGCTTTGGGCTTCCATTGAGCTTCAAAAAAGGACCAGTCATTCACCGTCATTAATGGAAGACCATGATCTGCAATTTTCAATCATGCTTTTAAGTTCGGCAAATCGTGCGAAAGGAACTGATGCTGTGAACCGTACATGATTTGTTGCCATTAAAGAAATGGTGTCCTTATTGAAAAAAGCACTGTCCATTCGTGCTTCAAGAAGACTTCCCGGAATCTGTGATTTTATTTTTAGAAAACATCTATGCATGAAATCAGCTGCTCCGTTTGAATCATGGACATTTCCCGGGCGGTGATACATGTCAAAGAATTGTCCGGTCTGGGCTATTGTGCAAAAAAGAGGATAATAACTTCTGAGCCCTTTCTTTTTTTTATTAAAACCGATTGCAGTTCCTTGAGCATGCCTTTTTGTGGATTGCACAGAACCATCAAAATCCATTGTTAGTCTGGAAAATTGTTCCCGCTGCAATCCCTCAATCACAAATGAACGGGACAATCTTCGAATATTGCTGACACTTTGAATATCCAATTGAGCCAGGCTTCTTGAGATTGTGGATACATCCGGCAATTTTTTCAACCCCATTAACCTGAGGACCAGCGGGTCATCCTTATAATATTCAAGTTCTCTCAACCGTCTGAAACCCAAAATCAAATGGATGATCAGCAGCATGACGATAAGATGATGACCGAAAATCGGAGACACTTTTAAATGGGAAAAGCAGTTTTTAAGTTTGGTTTTCAAATCAAGCCGTTTAAACAGCAATTGGAAAATGATCACACCTGAAAAGGATGTAAGCTGTTGGTCTTCAAATTTAATCTCAGGAATTTTATGGAATTTAGTATAAATTTGTGCTTTACTGGACTTCACTTGAGGTGGCCTCCTGTTTTCGGTTATTTTTTGTCTCGATAACTTATTATAACCTTTATTCATGGGGCTCCTCAAGCTTTTTTTACTATTAAATGACTTCTTTTTTATGCAATCTTAGGGTTATTACAAATAGAGAGCCAATTCTTAATGACGAATCAATGTCATTAACTTAACGAGTCGGCTGGTATCCATAATGGAAGCGCCCACTCCGGTTATTAAAATTCCTCGGGTATTTCCGCCCCGGCCTTATCGGTTCGATTGTTCTCACAACAATGGCGTGGATGTCTGAAATAAGCTTGCGAACAGCTTCTCGTGATCTAAGAAATAACAAAGGAATGACATCCTTGACCTTTGAGAGAGTTTGGACAAAATTTCTCGTGTATTGATAGACGTTGTTTTCGTTATTTTTGTCGATTACGGCTTGAGTGGGGTGAACCAACACCGATGTTAAATTCTTTGAAAAGACCTTTGCGTGGAAATCCTGGTAGATGGAGAGCACCGATTTGCCTGAAAAGTTTTCTATTTCAATCCATTGCTTCATGGCCTTATAATCTTCTTCCACCGGCCATCTCAAGTGATAGAGTTCAGCAAATTGTGCATGTGGATGCCTTTGGGTATCAAACAGGGATGTGATCAAAATTTCAGCCTCACCAGTGTCCAATTCTACTCTGATCAACCTTAATTTCAGCGGCCTGAGATCAAGCCCCATTTCCCGGCACTGTTTCACCGAGCTTGGGGACACCTGTAATGAAATGATTTTCTCTTTTTTGCCGGAGTTATAAAATTGACGAGCCATTTTCCATCTTTTCCGTTGGATCCGTGCACAAAAATCGGCTCCCCTGGAAATAATGAGGTTAAAAAGCCAGTATGCCGGATAGCCCCGGTCAAGGAGAATCAAATCTTTTGGCATCAGTTTTAAAAAATGGAATGCTGCAAGTTCCCGTTCACCGGTTTCTTTTGGCTCTATGATTGCATCCACCGTTATTCGATTCAGAGGATCAAACATCTGTGAAACACGGGCCATGGGACATTTTCCGCCTTGTCTTGGCTTCCAGGCTCCAAAATGATTTGCAATGGCTTCGATTCTGGGTAATTGAACGGTTGAGCCATCAATAGCAAGAAGGGTAAAGCCGTTCCATTTTTGAGGTTCGAAGTTTTCATAAAAATGTTCTATCAGATTACTGTTAAGGTCAAGAAAGGCTTCGTATTTCAATTTTAGCCTTGCTTTGGTCAATGCGGCTTTTGTGACAATCCGTTTGGCAACATCGAAATTGAATATGGCTTTGAAAAAATGATCGAGTTCATCCTGGTATGATCCTTTAATAAGGTTCATCAGGAAGAATATCAGCATTGAAAAGGGAAGTTTTCTTTGACGGATAAAATCAGTAGGACTTTGACGATATTGCTTGATAAAATCTTCCGAACTGATAATTTTTTTTAAAAAATCGATCAGTCCGGCACACATATTGGAAAGCAGGTTCCGTGCCAACATACTGAAATTTGACATTATTTTTCGGCATGGTATTCTCCTTTCTTTATAATGATTTGCGGTTATTATGAGAATTGAGTATATCATGCCGATTTCATATTTTCAATAATATTTATCTTTAAATTCAATTGGTTATATATGGTTTTGGCCTTAAGTTAATGACATTGAATGACGAATAGGAAAAAAATCGAAAATTCCGCTTTTGAAAATAGTTCAAAAAATAAACTTTTTGAAATTTTGAATTATTCAAAGGTTTCTTTAAATCATCTAATTGGGCTTTCAAATAAAATTAAAGATGAGATAGCAGAAACAAAAAAAGATTGTCTGTCAAAATTTTCTGTTGAAAAATATATTGAAAATATAAAACAGTACCCGTCAATTTCTGCTTATAGCTATGTAAATGAAAGTACAATTACTTTTTGCAATGACCTGCTCCAGTATACAAATAAATCTGTGCTTGATTTGTTCCATAAACTAATTTTGGTAAAGTTTATTCTTCAGGTTTATCAACAAAAAAGATTGGAAAAATTTCCAGAAGAAGTTTGTTCTCTTTACCACACAAATTTTAAAAGAATAGTAAATGATATAAGCTCAGATAGTTACCAGGGATCTTTTTTTTATGACAATGATAGATTCAGAAAAGACATTGCGTTATGCAGCCTAAAAATGATTCCCACCGGAGCAAGGAAAATTCATTTAGAAAAATTATCTTTGCGGTTTTTATTCAAAGGAGGGTTAAGACAATTTGTTAAAGGCCTTCAGTTTCTAACTGCTGAGTTTGGCAGCTTTAAAGCAATTCTTTTTGAAATGCATACTGATAGTAAGGACTCCAATTTAATGGCCGAATTTAATGAAGAAGGATTGATTCGGGCTTACAAAAGGATTGCCGTATTATTTTCGCTTTACCCTGATGTAAAAGGTGTTTTTGGAAGCAGTTGGTATTATGATCCAAACCTTGAGAGTATAAGCCCAAGGCTTGCTTACCTCAGACGAATTCCTGTCAACAATGGAGGGAAGATCTTTTATCTTGGACCTGATGATCAAAGCACTAAGGATGCAACCTTAAAGTCCCCAACAAGAAGAAAACTGTATGAAGAGGGTAAATATATTCCGAACAAATATCTTTTAATTTGGCCAAGAGAAAGACTCATTTACTGGGCAAAAAATAATCGGAACTCATACTGATATAAAGGAATTTTAGAATGAATGTTTTATGGAAAATATGCTTTATGTTTTCAGTGCTCATTCGTTGGATCTTTTCCCGCCTGATTCTCACTTCCACAAAAAATGAACCATTACATATACTCTTCTGTCTGGTTGATCATTTTGAGCCTGGTACTGGTGGTGTAAGCACACAAATTGAAGATCAAAGAATGGCAGATTTACTAATAAAATATCCGAATATAGCTGACAAACACAAAGATTTTTATGGAAATATTCCCGGGAGAACTTGGTTTTTTCCTCCTCATTATCATAGAAATTATAATTTAAAAAAATTGGTATCTCTTTGTGAAAGGGGATATGGCGAAATTGAGCTTCACCTCCACCATGGAAAAACTCAACCGGATACCGCCAATAATTTGAAACAAACCATTTTGCAAATTATTGAAGAATATAGTAAATTTGGAATCTTTGGCACTCTAAACGAGCAAAAAAAGTATGCTTTTATTCATGGTGATTGGGCTTTGGATAATTCTAGAAACGGCAAATTCTGTGGTGTAAATAATGAAATACAAATTCTTGATTCGACTGGGTGTTATGCTGATTTTACTTTTCCATCATTATGTGAATCGAACCCTTTACGAATCAATTCAATATATTATGCCCAGGACAATCCAAGCAAACCCAAATCTTATAATAATGGTAAACCAGTTGTAAAAAACGGTCAAAAAAATGGAGACCTCATGATTGTTCAAGGTCCGCTTCATCCATTTTTTTTTTCAGATAAAGTTTCAAGCCTTCGTATTGCAGGCGATGCTATAAACGGCAACCCACCTGTAACTAAAAAAAGAGTGGATTTCTGGATAAAAACACATATCCATGTTAAGGAGAAACCCAACTGGCTCATTATTAAGACACATACGCATGGGGCAGCAGATGGCAAAGCGGTTTTGGGAGATGAAATCGATAATATTTTCGGTTATTTGGAAAGTCAATATAATGATGGGAAGCGTTTCATACTTCATTATGTAACCGCTAGAGAATTATATAATATAATAAAAGCGAGCGAAGCTGGCGAAAAAAATGAAAATCCAGAAGAGTACAGAGATTATTTAATTAAAAAACCTTTTTATGATTCAACAGCAGATATCTCAGGAGCATCTGATTTTTTGAGAAAATTAATATCAAAAACCTACGATGGATGAATGGAAAATGTTAAGAAAAGGAGATCGGAGAACAATTTGATCTTTCTTTGAAAAAGCAGACACATTTTCGCTCATATGTGTATAAATTCTAAAACGCTTTCGATCATATAGCAGCATAATAGCAGAAAATATATATTAATTCAATTAGATGTATGTTATTTGATTAGAAATAATGATAAGATTTTACAAAATAATGATAGAGATTTTGAGCAAATGGTTCCCGTCATTGGGCATAAGTTTTGCCCGGTAATATTATGAATCCTATCCCCTTAGTCAATCTTTTGGTATCGGAGGAACGGCACGCCATCCTCAAGAACCTGTCCGCCACCATGACGGACATCATCTTAAACGACCGGCAGATCTGTGATTTTGAACTCCTGGCCACCGGGGTCTTCTCCCCGTTAAAAGGATTCATGAAACAGATGGATTATGAATCCGTGCTGGACCGGATGCGCCTTGAATCCGGAGAACTCTGGCCCATTCCCGTTTGCCTTGACATCCCGGAAAACCTGGCCGCAACCTTTGAAACCGGCCAGTCCGTCACCCTGCGAGACCCGGAAGGATTTCTTTTAGGTATCATGACCATTGAAGACATCTGGCCCCTGGACATGGAAAAGGAAGCACAGGCCGTCTACAACACACAGGACACCACCCATCCGGGAGTGAACTATCTTTACAACAAATCCGGCAGATCCTATATCGGCGGTGAAATTCAGGCATTGAACCTGCCCATCCATTCTGATTTCAAGCAGATCCGGAACACCCCGGCCGAAGTCAGGAAAACC
The DNA here is from genome assembly GCA_964619205.1 of uncultured Desulfobacula sp. GTDB lineage: Bacteria > Desulfobacterota > Desulfobacteria > Desulfobacterales > Desulfobacteraceae > Desulfobacula. Next base: position 315,656 of record CAZUDE010000002.1, read on the forward strand.
TTTGAGAAACTCGGCTGGAAACGCATTGTCGGGTTTCAGACCCGTCAGCCCATTCACCGGCCCCAGTTTGAAATGACCCTTCTGGCCATGCAGAAAGCAAAGGCCAATCTTCTTTTGCTCCCCATTGCCGGCGTGACCAAACCCGGAGATTTTGATCATTTCACCCGCATGCGCTGTTACCAGAAAGTTGCGGCCCACTACCCGCCGGACACCCATGTGCTCAACCTTCTGCCCCTGGCCATGAGAATGGCAGGGCCCAGGGAAGCCATCCTCCACATGATCATTGGGAAAAATTACGGGTGCACCCATTTTGTCATCGGACATGATCACGGCTCCCCCGGCAACAACACCGACAAACAGCCCTTTTATCCCTATGATGAAGCCCCCCGCCTTGCCCGGGATGCCGCAGAGGACCTGGGAATTGACATCATCACCTTTGAAGAAATGGTTTACCTGCCCTTTGAAGATGAATACAAACCAGCCGGTGAAGTGTCAAAAACAGTCAATACCATTTCCTTTACCGGAAGCGATATCCAGAAACGGATCAAGGCCGGAAAAAAAGTGCCGGACTGGGCCACCTTTCCCGAAGTGGTGGAAGAACTGCAGAAATCCTTTCCTCCGCCCTCAAAACAGGGATTTACCGTTTTCTGCACCGGGCTTTCCGGCGCCGGGAAATCCACCATTGCCAAAATCCTGTACGCCAAATTTCTGGAAATCGGGACACGGCCCGTGTCCCTTCTGGACGGTGACATTGTCAGGCGAAACCTGTCTTCCGAACTCAATTTCTCCAAAGAACACCGGGACATTAATGTGAAACGCATCGGCTTTGTAGCCTCGGAAATCACAAAAAACCGCGGCATTGCCATCTGCGCCCCCATTGCCCCTTATGAAAAGACAAGAACCGCCATCCGCCAGTCCATCGAAGACCACGGCGGCTTTTTTGAAGTCCATGTGGCCACCCCCATCACTGAATGTGAAAAACGGGACAGAAAAGGCATGTATGCAAAGGCCAGGGCCGGTCTCCTTAAAGGCTTCACCGGCATAGACGACCCCTATGAAGCCCCTCTTTGCCCGGAACTGAGAATCGATACCACCGCCCTGACCCCGGATGAGGCTGCCCAGGAAGTCCTGCTCTTGATCAGCAGGGAAGGCTATATATAGTTCAAATTTGAATGGGGAAAGATTTCCTGACCATTCCGATCATGCTTGCCAGCCTTGTGGCTGCCTATATGTCAGCGGTATCTTTTTTGAACGGATCACATTTTTCATGCCTGATTTTTAACCTTTATACGAGGTCTTAGTATGAGTACTGACAATAGATTAGAGCCATTAACTGATTTAATTCGCCTAGAACCAGTTTTTATTTTAGGGGTTGCTCGTTCAGGGACAACATTATTTAGCTTAATGTTAGATGGTCACTCTTTGCTTGCCATCCCATACGAATCTCATTTTATTGTTCCAATGGCGAGGCAAAGCGATAGGTGGGGGAATCTAAAAAATATAGAAAACCGAAAGGTATTAATCTCTGAAATATTAAAACAACCGTACTTGAAAAAATGGGATTGTCCTTTGACAATCAACGATATTGATTTAGAGAATTCTAATACATTAGCCGACTGTATTTCAGCTGTTTTTCAATCCTATGCGAAAAAAAATGGCAAAAAGGTTTGGGGGGATAAAACCCCCTCTTATATTTCAGACATTGATGTGCTTTACAGGTTATTCCCTCGTGCTCGTTTCATTCATATCATTCGTGATGGCAGAGATGTTGCACTCTCCCTTATCAGACAATGGTGGGGCCCTAATGATTTTATTTCAGCAATGAAATACTGGCGAGAAAATGTTTTTTGGGCTCGAAAAATGTTAAAGATGTTACCTGAAAATCAGACGATTGAATTGCTTTTTGAGGATTTAGTTCAAAATCCTGAAAAAACAATTAGAGAAGTAATAGACTTTTTAGGATGGGAATTTGAGACATCGATGCTGTCTAAATACATTGAAACTTCCCCAGAAAAAGTTGGTGACAGAATTAGTCAACATCACAAACATCTAACTGCTCTTCCATCAAAAGATCAGGCGATGAAATGGGAAAAGACGTTGTCGCCCGCTGACCAAGCAATTGCATTTGATATTGCAGGCAACCTGTTAACAGAGCTTGGATATCATAAAGGAGTAACGAAGCACTCGTTGAAACATTTTTATAAACTTGGGCATCACATTAAAGAGGCCTGGCAGTGGCGATGGAAAAAAAATAATTCTTGAAAAAATATTAAAATTTAATATTGTCCAAAACAGATTTTAGATAAAAAATATTGTAGAAATTCTCCTTGTGAGACTAAGAATTTATCCGTAAACAACATAGACTTTTAATTTAATGGTCACCAGCCCGGAGTTTTTAAAAGAAGGAGAGACCTTTGCAAGAGCCGGAAATTCTCCGGATTATAGATTTTGCTAATTTTTTT
>CAZUDE010000003.1:0-250093 GCA_964619205.1 uncultured Desulfobacula sp.
GTCTTTTTATAGACCCGCTCTTAATTTCTTCACTGACCAATTTTCAAAGATCAAATTCTCAGGTTCCTCCCTTAAGGAGAACTCAAGAAGAATATATGATGTTTTAATTAATGTCAAACATTTTCTTAATTATTGATTAATAAATTATCATCATATAAGACTAACCCAGCCGGGAGTTGTTCTCCAAATAGAATGCTTCTTTCGGCTATAGCTATTTCGATTTTTTCATTTATTATTGCAACAGTTCTCTCTTTTGCATTTCGAGACTCCAGCCATTCTGTAATTTTTTTTGTGCTTTCCGGATCAATATCCCGAGTTCTATCTCCGGTTTTTCTTGCCATCTGAACCACCATGTTCTCTACTGGATCATTTTTATGCCAGGTCTTTTTCATTATTTGATTCAACCATTTCATAACCTCATTTGCCGGAATCACCCTGTCTACCGATCCATACAACATCTCTCTTGAGCCCATGCGGGAAAAGGTCCAAAATAGATTATCCTGCTTTTTCCCTGGGTTGAGTTTCAACAGGACAACCCGTGCAAGGACAATTTTATCCTTTACTAAAAACCGCTCCATATTTCCCGAGGCCATCCAAAGTTCGGCCTCTTCCTGTAGAGATATTCTTGTTTTATTTCTACCGCCCAGCAATAATGCTGAAACATCCTGAAAAAACTGCCTTTGCTGCCCAGCATTTAAACCTGCCGCAATCCTTCTGATAAATATCCACCATTCAAGCCTGCCTTGAGAATATTTATCAAACTTCAAACCCGACAGATATATTTTCCATAATCGGACTGCCCGTTCTTTATCAAATGCATCGCCAAACCCCGGGCGCATGCAAAACCCTGTCAGATTAAGCCACCTTGCCTCATGCTCAGGGGAATACTGCCGGGTGTTTTCCAGTGCAATAAGGCTGTCTGCAATTTTCCGTAAAAAAGACAAAGGCCAATTGGATTTTTTCTGTCCAACAATTTCTTCAATGTCTTTTGTAATTGTTCTGAGCTCACCACCGGCGTCAGACTCATCTGAGAAAACCTGATGAATCTTATTACAAGCCTTTTGTATCAAATCTTCATCATAAACTTCAGTTTCAGTTGACTCTATTATACTCTCCTGATCCCTTAATTGAAATTCCAGTTTCCATTTATGATCGCTCACTTCTGACCGGCAATACATGGAGAGGGTTCCCATTTCTGTATATTCTGCCCCGATTGTCACCGGAATAGTTTTCCTTTGGCCTGTTTTTCCGAACCTGATAATTGTCTGAAGCGGGGCCATGACAGCAAAAGAAGCATCAACAGGGAAAATATCTCCAGGCCTATCTTCGGATCGATAGCTGGAACTGTAAACCTTAAATGCCACAGGCTCATTGGCTCTTACCTCATACTTGATATCAGGAAGATCAATGATTGACCCTTCATCCAAGCCTCGTTCAACAAGACAAACTGCTCTTGCAGTCTCCTCACCCTTAATAGAAACCCCAATATAGTAGCTCCTTGGACTTCCACTGCCAACCCTGACACCTTTCCCCATTTTTACAAGGCCATAATACGAGGCTCCAATTGCAACCGCCAGTTCAGGAACCTTATTTTCAAGAATTTGAGGGAATTCAGATTCTTTTACGTTAAACCATTTGCCAATGGTTTCTATGATCCTTTCTTGAATAATCTCAGGCTTAAGGGTTCCACCATTAAATAATACAAAATCTGGTAACGGATCTTTCTTTAAACTTTTTAGGACATCGCTCCTGTGTTTTTCCAGAAAAGCCACTATATGCTTTGTTATTGCAGGTTCTTTTTCAAAGGGCAAACCAAAATCATTTATTTTTTTTCCATAATCGATGTCTAAGTTCTCATGAGGGTCGATAAAAGGAAAAAATTCTTCAAATAATTTCCCCTCAACGTCGTGTCTGTGTAAATCAGCTGCAAGCGTACCCGCTATTAATGATCTGCCTTCACCTTTGAGTGTTATCCTGACAGCAGTTTCTGCCATATCCAACATTTTTTCTTTGGCTTCCCTGCACCGGTGACATAAAGTTTTCCATTTTTCAGCAGTTAAACTCGATTTTGATTTAAATTTTGATGCGACAACTTCAGCCAGAGAAAGATCAATATTATCTCCTCCGAGAATCAGGTGATCCCCGACGGCAATTCTCTCAAATTTCGGACTGCCTCCTGACTCCTTAAGGCAAATCAGACTAAGGTCTGTGGTTCCGCCACCCACATCACACACAAGAATCAAATCATCCGGTTTTACATGATTTTGCCAGTCGTTCTCATGATTTATCAACCAGTGATAAAAAGCGGCCAGCGGTTCTTCAAGAAGGGTCACTGTTGCACCAAACCCGGCTATTTTTACAGCTTCCAGGGTAAGCTCTCTTGCTTCCTCATTAAAGGAAGCCGGAACAGTAATGATCACCATCTGATTTTCGAGAAATTGATCCTCGTCTTTGGCAAAATGGTTCCATGCATTTCTGATGTGTAACAGATATTCAGATGTCGCAATAACCGGAGAAATTTTTTCAAATCCTTCCGATCCCCATGGTAATATTTTTGCTTTTCTATCGGCATTGGGATTGCACAGCCAGCTTTTTGCCGAAGAAACAAGCCTAGAAGGTATTTTTGAGCCATGATCCCGGGCAAAACTGCCGGTAAAAATATCTTCCCGTTTTTTCCATGGGTGTTTTAATGATTCCTTTGAAATATCATATTCACCCGGAATGTATAAAAAGGAAGGAAGGACCTTTAGCTTTGTAAATTCGCCAGAACCGGTCAATTGAGGCACACTGAAAACTTTAATCAGGCTTTTTTTCTCAATCTTCAATCTTCCTTTTAAAGTTTCATTTCCCAGAGCTTTTACATCCACATATGAAACAGCAGAGTTGGTTGTCCCCAGATCTATCCCGATAATATATTGATAATTTTGAAAATCCAATTTAACTCCCGAATATGATATGGCTTCTAATATTATTGAATTTCAACCTCGGCAGGAATAATAACAGAGGCATCCTGAATATCGGACAGATTTGGAATTTCGTTTTTCCCTGCTTTCCATCCCCTATGCTTCAAAATGCCTGTAAAAGGAGGTGCGCCAAATACATTTCCCACAAGGGTTATGGAATCGATATCAAAGCCAGGTTCAATCAGGATTGTTTCACCCTCTGCTTTTTCTATCACCGGTTTTGGGTCAATATATTTTTTAATGGCTCGTTTGCAATCTTCCTGGATACTCCGGACAGCTGCCCCGATCTGATCATCTTCATACAAATTCAAATCTTCTGTGAAAAAATCAAGAAGCCTCCCCTCCCTCTGAAGGACAGACAAACTGTGCAAAAAAAGACGCTTTTTTCTGTCCTGTTCTATTTTCTGAACCACAAAATCGGGTTTGCTTTTTTCCTTTGACCCGGTTGCCTGTTTGCCCAACTGGTTCTGCTCAAATATGTTCTTCACAGATGTTCTCAAAGCAACCCATAATAGAAACCCCAAGATAAGAAAAATTCCTGTCATTACAGGCAGTACCCCAACATACAAGTTACTTGCTACCCATCTGAGGCGATCTGCAATCTCAGGCATATCATTAACTATAGCTTCTTTCCCTGCATTGAGTGTAAGGTTCAAAGATAACCACTTCAGAAAAGCATAAAGCCCTGTATTAACAAAGGCAGTGACGATCAATGCAAATATGAAAATAATAATAAATGATTTTTTTGAATATATTTTTGAAACCTCCAAAACCTGAGTCTCCTTTCAATCGATGTCCATATAATAGAAAACCATGCTGAGGGCAACAGCATGGTTCACATGATAATACAAAATCTATCTTTATCAAGCGCCAGCTTGATAAAGATAGGGAATCAGGGGGTAAAGATTAAGTTTTCATAATTATTTATTTTTTACGATGATAAGATCCTTATTTGCATCAAATATTTTTTCCCCAACTCCTTTTACATTCATTATATCCTCGGGTTTTTGAAATGGATTGTCTTTTCTGTGTTCAATTATTTTTTCAGCAAGTTTCTCACCCACATATTTGAGCTTGAGAAGCTCTTCCTGGGTTGCGGTGTTTATATTAATTTTTTCACTGTCAGCCGCCATCAAAGGCTGACAGAAAGAAAGCAGCAAAAGACCGGCCATAATTAGTAAAGAGATTTTTTTTATCTGTTTCATTATTTTTCCTCCTTAATAAAAAAGACATAAACTCCCCTGATCCCCAAAACCTTTAAAAACCGAAAGCCCCTAGTCAGGCGGGAACCTAATGACAAATTAACTTTATGGCCATAACAGTTAATCCAATAAACAAAATGGATAGTATTAAAAGAAAATTGAAAAATCAATCAGGGAAAACCCTGAATTTTTATAAAAAATGAATAATAAATTCAAATTATTTTTCCGAACATTGTTTTTTACCATACAAGTGTTTGGCGATATAGCCATTAAATTGCATTTTGATACTTTTTATCACCTTTTCCACTTTTCATAATTGGATATATCTCAGCATAATTTTATAGCTGATCCATTTTTTATTGTCCTATAGTGTTAGAACCAAATATTCTTCAAGCAATGCCAGTGTCAACCGTTTCTGATCGAATAGATCGATTGCCCGATTTCGTGCTGCCCTCCCCATCTGCTTTCTGAGCATGGGGTTCTCCACCAGTTTTACAAGAGCCTGAAGCAAATTCTCAATATCACCCGGCTGGTAGAGGAATCCTGTCACACCATGGACAACTGCATCTGTTAATCCGTAAATCCTTGACGCAACTGAAGGGAGTTCACAGGCCGCAGCTTCAATTACAACAGAACCAAACCCCTCCCTATAGCTAGGGAGACAAAAAATATCGGCTGCTGCCATGTATTTTTCAGGTTCATCTGTATAATCCACAAAATGAATTTTCAAAGAACACTTACCCGCAATCGCAAGGAGTTGGCCCCGTATCCCGCATTCATCCGGCCCCACCATAAAAAGGTGCATATTATCTCTTTTTATTCTGGCAAAAGCCTTTACCAGATCTTTTACCCCTTTATCTATATTCATCCGCCCCAGAAATAAAATAATTGTCGCATCTTCTTTCAGCCCGAAAGTTTTACGAATCATTAGTCGGCTAAATTGGTCAGGTTTAAACCTTTTTGGCTCTACCCCGCTGATGGACCCATCGGCCAGTGTTTTAATTTTGTTTGATGGAATAATTTTTTTTTTTATCAAAAAATTACGCTGCGAAGGACTGTCGGCATATGCATGAGTGGTCAAAAAAGCGATAACCCTATCTATATTTTTAAGAAGCAAGCATATCATTCCCTTACGCGTCACCCATATCTGGCCTGTATATGTATGGATACGAATCTTTATTCCGGCAAGAAAAGCTGCTATCATGCCAATAAGGCCTGCTTTGGGAGTAATGGTGTGCACCACGAGAAACTGTTCTTTTTTTAAAAAAATGAACAGTTTTAATAATGCCTTTAGATCTTGAAGCGGTTTCACGGAACGGCTCAAAGGGATATCTTTTGTTTTCAAGCAATCCCAGGTTTCTTTATATTCAGGGTTATCAGTAAAATTTGCCACACTCGTAACCTCAAAATATTTTGACAACACCTTAATCTGATCTTTTAAAAATACCTGGGTTGTCATGGGAGTGGAAACCACAATGCAAATTTTTTTTTTAGAAAAACTCATGAGCCGATTCTTAACCTGACTTTTTTGCCAGCACAACATAATTAAATGCAAAAAACGAATGCCAAAACCGAACCCTCAAGTTGCTAAATTTTTGAATTAGCCACCCACTGATTCCTTTTGTGCATAGATCAGATGCTCCTGCAACACAGAATACTGAATAATTCCAATTCTGCTCTGTAAAACCCGCTTCGTCAATCATCCGCTGCAGCTGTTTTTTGTTCCTGTAACTGATATGGCCTGTCATCCCGCCCAGAAGACGATGCTCCCAACTACCCAGCAAAAACAAAAATCGATTAAAACACCAGACAATATTGGGAGTCAGAATAACTACAAAACCTCCTGGTGTAAGTTTTTGATATGCCATCTTTATTATCTTATCGGGTTCCATAACATGCTCAAGCATTGCGCTCAACACCACCAAATCAAACATTTCTCCTGAAAAAGGCGGATTGCCCTCTTGGTCAAAATCGACCGACTCCGTCATATATCCGATTTCTTCGGCCTGTTTCAAAGCAACAGAAGAGATGTCAGTTCCCCAGACCCGGCACTGAAATCTCTCAATTAAATGTTTTCCGATGGCCCCATTGCCGCAGGCCATATCCAGCACTTTGCTTTTTGAAGATAATTTCAGATCGTCCAATAGCGGAAATAAAGATGTAACATATGTTGGCGGTGAATTTTTCTGCCACAATTGATTATAATGACCTACCAAACCACTCATAAGCTCTCCAGTTTTTGAAAATCTGCCAAGTCTAAAATCGACATCAATTATTATTGAAACCCCCGGTAAAAAAAGAATCGATTCTTGACTTTAATTTTTCAGGGCTTTTTTTCTTAAAAAAAAAGATTCAGAAAAAAAATATGACAGAGCTATTGTCACAAAGATCATAATTGAGCCATAACGCATGCGATAAAGCGTCCCAACATTACATACAATAAGCCCTTGAAAGAGGATTAACCCCGTTGAAAAAATTAGTGCCGGGATTGCCAGCATTGTTAATTTTCTATTTAAGCACATTAATAAAAAATAAAAATACATCAGATAGAGGAAAATCATTTCAAGAACAGCAACCTTTTTAAAGAGATTTAAGTCTTTTTCAAACCAGGTGTTGGGAAAAGGGGCAAAAAATGAAATCTGCATCGCTCTTGGAATATATGAGATCACATCGGAAAACGTATTGAATTGAATACCTGTATCAAGGTTGCTTTTAGCATCAATTAATTTGGTAAAAGTATATCTATTTTGAGCGAACCCTCTAAATTTATTTTTAATCATTATTGAAATTGAAGAAGCAAACCCTTTTGTTAGTTGATCTGATCCATCTGTTTTATTTTCCTGTAAATAAACAACTGAAAAAAAACCGACTATCACAAGGATGGTTATGCTGCTAATTATCAAAAGCCTGTTGGGCTTTCGGTAAATGAAAAAGAAAAAAGTCGTGGCTGATAAAAAAATAATAATATCGAGGGCATAAGGCCTTGCCAACCATATGAGAAAAGTTCCGAAAACAAAATAGAGCGCGCTGCCTATTACCCTGCGAAAAGAAAGAGGATCAAGCAGAAGAATTGTGTGGGCGTAAATAACAAGTAAAAACCCTAGAATAAAATAAGAATCCCGGTGAAAATTTGAAAGCCACGTAATGGCCGAAGGCATGAAAAGAAAAGGAAATATCACAAAAAAAATAATCCGAACATCCTTAAAAAGAAGTCTCATTATTTTTAAGAGGAAAACACCCGATAAAGAATGGGAAAAAGATGTGAACGGTATTAAAATAAAAGGTTTTGGAACAAATAAATAGTAAAAAAAAGCGGAAATCCCAGCTGGTGATTGGCCCTGATAATTAATGCTCCAAGCATTCCACCCATGAATTTTCATTTTTTCAAATAGTTCAAGTGCCAGTCCATGAAAATAAAGGGAATCATTGGCTCCCTTCATAATCCCATTCCCTGCGTGGAGCGAAGGGAAAATATGAGGAAGAAGGACCAACTGAATGAGCCCCAGATAAAAACAAAAGATAAAAAAAAGAAAGAAAAAAAGTATTAGGTAAGATTCATTCATTTTGTGAAGACAATCTTTTATCATTTAACAGTGCCTTCGTTACGGTGAGATAGTTTAAAGAGCAAAAGAAATAAAAAAATAAAAAAAATGGCTGAGAAATAAAAATGGAAAAAACAAAAACTGACTATTAGCAAAAAAAAAGCAAGAAAACTGAAAATTATTACAAGCGCCTCACGATTAATATCTTTTTGTTGTGCAAGAAAACAGATCAAACAAATAGACCCTGCAAAGCTAGAAACTGGAAGCGTCGAAGCCAGAGCAGCCAACCCGAATTTAGGAGAGAGAAATCCTCCCCAAAGTAAAGTAGCTAAAAGTGCTACAAGCGAAGAAATAAAAACTGGAAAAGACTTTTTTTGAGCGGTGGCATATTTTTGGATAAGAAAAAATATAATGAAAAAGGGAATCTGAAGAACTCCAAAACGCATGACCAAAGATACTTTTTCTGAATCTTGAATGCTAAGCTTTCCTCCCAAAAGGAAAAGGCCGATTAGAAATGGGGTCAAAAGGAAAATTATTATTGAAAAAATAACAGAAAAAAAAGTGCCGTAGATTAAATAATATCTAAGTTCTTTGAAAGCTTCTTCTTTACTTTTCCTGATCATGAGCTGAGAAAAATAAGGCAGAAGAACAAAATTCATAGTCAACGAAGCAATATGAGTGGCAAAAAGAGTAAGTTTGTTCCCAAGGGTCAGAGCTCCCACGCTTCCTTCTTGAAGACGAGATGCAAGAAACTGAAGAAAGGGAAGCATCATGGCAGAGGCAATTGCGGAGAGGCTTAAATGGATATATTCAGAAAGAATTCTTTTAAAAAAGGAGGGAGTGGGTATTTTCAGGGTCCAAAGATAGTAACCCTCTTTAGAACAAAAACAAAAAACAATAAACAGGTTTAAGACCTGTCCGATTATCATGCTGAGGATGACACCAGAGATTCCCATTCGAGGAAGCAAAGGGAAAAGAAAAAGTATTGTTCCGAAACTTAAGATAATTTGAGCGCCTGCTGAATGTTTAGATTTCCCGATAGCATTCAGAAGAGAATTGCCTAGAATTGTAATCCCCCCTAAAATAAGTATGGGAAGAGAAAACTGGAGATAGTAAGATAAATTTTTAATATCCAATGCCGCACGATCCCCAAGGAAAAGCGTAAGCCAGAAATCGGGAAAGAAAAAAATAGCAAAAGATAGAGTAAAGAGAACAAAAAGAATAAATGTCAAAGACTCAGAGACAAAAATTTGGCGTTCTGAATTTTCGCACTGTGCGTGAATGTTCTGAAATGGCGGAAGGACTGCTTGCCCATAAGATTGGGTGAGAACATTGATAAAAAAAGTCGGGATGGCAAGAGCAAGAAAAAGAGAGTCAAGGTCTGCATTAATTCCAAAGAATCGGGCGACAATAATATCCCGAAGGAATATACCCAAAAAAGCAAAAAGGGTTAGGATAATAATCCATTTCCCTTTTTGATTAACCTCTTTACGGCTTGGCAACGAATTCAAATACAAATCCCTCATCTTTCATCTGCATGCCTTTTTCATAATCCACTTTAATTTGTCAATCATATAATGAATGGCCTTAATATCCAAAGTTGGATGAACAAGAAAGACCATAGACGTCTCTCCCAGATGTTTAGCGTTTGGCAACCTGTTTCCTTTCTTGAAATCATTCCCTTCACCGCCCACAATTTTAAACGAATAGTTTTTAAATGCCTTTTCCAAATAAATTTCTGGGCAGATCCCAGTATCACAAGGTATGTTTGATTTATTCAATGCCTCAATAATTTCCCGCCTGCCCCAGCCTTTCTTCAATTCTTCCAACTTAAGGAAAAAATAAAACTTATAATAAGAATGGAATGTATCGGAAGGTGGAAGCGTTACTCTCAACCCTTGAACAACGCTTAATTCGCTATTTAGCACATCAGCAAAGACTCTCCTTTTTGTAACCCAACTGTCAAGCTTTTTCAGTATTGTCCTGCCTATGGCTGCCTGTATCTCCGTCATCCTGCAATTGGTCCCGAAACTCTCGACCGCCCATCTGAACTCGGTTTTATGCTTTTCGGAATTAACCACATCAAATTTTTTCCCGTGATCCTTATAACTCCAGACCTTCTCCCATATGTTCTTTCTATTTGTTAACAGCATCCCGCCTTCACCACCCGTTGTCATAATTTTATCCTGACAAAAGGAAAAAATAGAACAATCACCAAAAGAGCCAACTTTTTTCCCTTTATAATTTGCGCCGTGAGCCTGTGCGCAATCTTCTATTAAGGCGATCCCTTTTTGTTTACAAAACAATTTGATCCGATCCATTTCACAAGGCCATCCTGCCAAGTGAACCACAATCACGGCTTTGGTTTTCGAGCCGACAGCTCTGGAAATAGACTCCAATGTAATATTCTGAGTAATCAGATCCACATCCACAAAAACAGGGATCGCTCCCCTTAAGGCAACACAACTGGCAGAAGCAACGAATGAACGAGGTGTGACAATTACTTCGTCGCCTTTTTCAATATTAAGGGCCATGAGCGCTAGATCCAAAGCTAAACTCCCGTTTGCGAGTGCCACGGCATATTTTGTACCTATGAATTGAGAAAATTCAGTTTCAAAGGAAGTGACCTCTTTTCCGGTCCACTGATTTATTTTCCCTGACCTTAATACATTAACTGCTGAATGTATCTCATCTTCTTCAAAATGAGGCCACGCTGAAAAATCCATTTTATTTCTCTCTTTTTCTAATGATTTTTGCCGGTATGCCAAACGCAATAACATCATCCGGAACATCAAAATTCACAAAACTATGCGCACCAACAATAGCATTCCGACCAATCGTCACTCCAGGCATAACTGTGCTGTGACTGCCGATACAACAATTTTCCTTTAATGTCACTTTCCCTTTTTTTCCATCAATAGTTGAAACAGAATAAATGGAACAGTGCGATCCTATCTGGACATAATCTTCAATAAGAACCTGTTCCTTTGCATTTATATATGAGAAAGCCCCGATATCGGTTCCGTAACCAAGAGTGAACCCTCCTATGCCTTGAACGACCCAGTTGTATTTCGTGGGTTTGCCATCAATTATTTCTGGGTATTTCCAATTTTCGAAGCGATCATTCATATCCTCTATCCCCCATAAACTCTTCTGATGTTGCATGCCCTTCTTGATGGACTCCTTCCTGTTTATATACTTGAATAAAGGTTAGAAAAAGGATTTTTAAATCAAGCCGAAAATTATGATGATCTACATACCAGACATCCATTTTAAATTTTTCTTCCCACCCAATGGCATTCCTCCCGTTTACTTGGGCCCATCCGGTTATTCCGGGCCTGATTTCATGTCGGCGGGTTTGTTCCTCATTATACCTTTCTAAATATTGCATTAAAAGTGGTCTGGGACCGACCAGACTCATATCTCCTTTCAAAACATTTATCAATTCTGGTAATTCATCCAAACTCGTTTTTCTAAGCAACCGGCTGAACCCATTCATCCGTTCTGCGTCTGGGAGTAGATTCCCATATTCATCTTTTACATTTACCATTGACCGAAATTTATACAAAGTGAATGGTTTGCCATAAAGGCCTGGACGAGTTTGCTTGAATATTATAGGCCTTCCCAGTTTTAACCTTATCAGGATTGCAATAGTCAAATAGACTGGCAAAAGTAAAATCAACAACATCCAGGAAACTAAAAAATCAAATGACCGTTTCATTTTTCCGACATGTTTCCTTGACAGTGATACGGAGTATATTCAGGAACAATCTCTTTGAACAGATGTTTAATGTCTTCAGCGTTCCTTCTTTGTGCTGCTGATCTCAATTTTTCAAATCTGTTTTTAAGATTCCCCAGATCAACTTTTGCACTGTTTAACACCATGATTTTTTTATGTTCCGTAGGAATGACGTTTTCCTGATGAGTCATTAGTTCTTCATATAATTTTTCCCCGGGTCTTAAGCCCGTGTATTCGATCTTGATATCAACATCCGGTTCAAAACCGGAGAACCTGATTAGATCTCGAGCCATAACGTCTATTTTAATGGGATCTCCCATTTCGAGTATGAATATTTCGCCGCCATTTCCCATGGCGCCAGCCTGTAATATTAATTGACAAGCCTCTGGGATCAACATAAAAAATCGAATAATTTCAGGATGGGTCACGGTTACCGGGCCACCTTCCTGAATTTGCTTCTTAAAAAGGGGAATAACACTGCCGACACTGCCAATCACATTGCCAAACCGAACAGTTATAAAACTGGTGTTTGAATTTTCAATAACATTCTGATTTTGAACAATCATCTCAGCAATTCTTTTGCTGGCACCCATTATGTTAAAAGGATTCACAGCTTTATCGGTTGAAACAAATACAAATTTTTCACACTTATATAAATCTGCCGTTTCGACAAGATTTTTTGTTCCAAAAACATTGTTTTCTATTGCTTTCCAAGGGTATTTCTCCAACATGGGAACATGTTTATAGGCTGCCGCATGAAAAACAATATCCGGACGGAACATTTCAAAGGTATTTTTTAATTCATTTTCATCGTTGATATCCCCAAGAACCGGAATGATACTAAGATTCTTAAAATTTTTTTTTAGGTCCAAATCCAAATCATATAAAGGACTTTCTGCCCGTTCAAATAGTATTAGTTTTTCGGGTGAGTACATGCAAATTTGTTTGCAGAGTCCGGTTCCAATCGACCCAGCTGCACCAGTAACAAGAACCCGTCTATTTCCCAAGTATTTTCCAATTTCTAATTTATCAAGTTTTACAGGCTTTCTACCCAAAAGGTCCTTGTATTCCACATTTCTTATGGAACTGATTTGTATTTTGCCATCGATCAATTCACCCATATCAGGGACTGTTTTATAATCAATTTCTGCCTTGTTACACAAATCAACAATTTGTCTCATCCTTTGTGAACCAGCAGAAGGTATCGCTATAATAACCTGTTCGGCACCAGTTGAATCTATAATCGGCTCTAAATCATCAATGACTCCCAACACCGATACACCATGTATTTTTCTTCCGATTTTAGCCTTATCATCATCCAGAAACCCAATCACATGGGATTGAATAGCTGCATTCGCCCGAAATTCCCGACAAATCATTTGACCGCAGTCTCCAGCACCTATTATCAAAACCCCCTTACCATGTTCCGTCTTTATTTTGAGGACCTGGAAAAAAATATTTTTGAAATCTTTGAAACCTATGGTCTCTGTGAACCGACTGAAGCAAAGACGTGTAAAAACCCTCAACCCGATGATAAAAATTATTGTAAGGCACCAATCAATAATAAAAACAGAACGTGAAATATCTTCAAACCGATTAATATATAAGATCAACACGATGATGAAACAGGTTGAAAATGTTGAGGCTTTTACTATATTAATCAAATCGTTCAGGCTTGTATATCTCCACATCCCCTTATAGAGGTCAAAATAGAAAAAACAAATAATTTTCACCAACAATAAATAGGGGAAAATATTTATCAGGCCCACCAAGCTATATCCGGGAATAATAAAATCAAAACGAACCAGATAAGCCAAATAGATCGAGCAAAATAATAAAACAATATCCAGTGTCAGGATGATAAATAGATTCCGAGTTATTCTAATTTTCATTTTGTAACAACCTTTTTGTGTATTTTTAGGGCAGCGGCAGTAAATATGAGGACATACAGTCCATATAGAACAATCAAATAAAAAAAATCAAACCTTGCCAATATTGCTGAAATTCCAACAATCAACTGAAAAGCTCCATACATTAGAGCAATTTTACAATGACTGATTGAAAGCTCATTCACCAAAAGCTGATAAATATGCTTTCGATGGGATTCTATCAATGAATCTCCCTTGCGGATTCTCATTATCATGGTAAAAAGCTCATCAAAATAGAAAGTCGATAGAAACCCTGCCATCACAAAAAAATCCATAACATTTTCTGATAAAACAATTGCCAGGCAGGCAAATACAAAACCCAACAATATGCTGCCAATATCACCCAGAAAAACCTTTGCTTTCGGGACATTAAAGCATAAAAATCCAGCACATGAGCAAGCCAGGCAAACACATAATATCCCATAAGGTCCGTCAATCCCATTCAAATATGTATAAAAAGCCAATAATGAGAACCCTATCGTTCCCGTAATTCCGGCTATCCCATCTATTCCATCCATGAAGTTATAAAAATTTGACGTGCCAACAATAAAAACCGATAGCGGTATACAGAAAATATAGGCTAAGAACTCCATTTGTAAGGAAGATAAAAAAAAGATTAAAAAGAAGAGGCTAAAGGCAAATTGAAATATAAGCCTTTGTGTTGGAGAAAGTTTATGTTTATCTCCTCCCCACAGACTGATCAATGAAATAAAAAAAGAAGGAACCCAAAAATAAAAAGGAACCGACAAAGCCAGACAGGCAGTCACAAAAGCTGCTAATATTCCAATTCCACCACCTTTGGGGATCGCCTTCTCGTGTGAGCTTCGATCATTAGGAATATCATATATACCAATTATATCGCAAAATTTCAATATCAACCAGGCACCCGCCAACCCCATCACAAAACTAAAAATATACAAAATCATCATAATTTCATCTTTTTAAAAAAACCTCAGATACAACCCCTCAAGCTATCAAAACATGCCCGGTAGTTACACGTATCATCTGAGTTTTAACAAGGTCCCAGTATCGCTATCCTTTTTTATACCAATTTACCACTATTTCAAGTTCTTCATACATAGAGCATGGTGGTGTCCAAGCAAGCATTCTCTGAATTTTTGATGAGTCTATTTGCAAGGAACCACAGAGGCGATTTACCTGATCTAATCTTCCGGTTGCCTTGCCAGCCAGCTTCAGAACCCATTCTGAAATCGGTAACAGCATTGCCGATTTGCCAAAAGCATGTGCTATTCTTCGCACAAGTTCCGGGGTGGAAACATCAGCGCCATCACTGGCAAAAAAAGTCTCCCCTGCCGCTGCAGGGTGTTCTATGCTGAGACAGATAACATCGATTAAATTTGTCATGCCAAGCAAACTCCGCTGATTACAGATGCACCCAAACGGTAGTGGGATTCCTCTATCAATAAGCTTAATCAGATTATAGAAATTTGCCTTCACTCCTGGCCCATAAATCAAGGGTGAGCGTATAATAACCACTTCTATGCCTGTCTCTTGTCCAATCTTCCTCAAAACCTGCTCAGCCTCCCATTTGGAGATACCATATGCATCCTCTGGTGCAGGAACATCTGTCTCCTTAAAAGGGCCTTTAATATTATCCGTCATCTCCCCATTAACCTTCACAGAGCTCAGAAACACTAATCGCCTTACTTTAGCCTGAGAAGCAGATTCTACAAGCCGACGTGTTCCCTCCACATTAATTTTCCGGAATTCGGCCATTGGATCTGCCGCCGTGTCCTTCATAATATGAACACGGCCTGCAAGGTGCAGCACTGTCTCCACGCCACACAAGGCTTTTCTCCAGTCAGTTTCTGGTCCGATCTCTCCAACCATAATAGAACGACATCCATCCGGCAACTGAGCTTGATGGAATTGTGCTCCAATTACTTTTTCCCCTCGCGATATCAGCTCACGACAAACTTGTGTTCCCACAAATCCATTTGGTCCAGTCACAAGAATCATTTACTAATTATTTTCTCTGGATTTATAATTGATCAGACAGTGGCAAATCTTATTTTATTAAAATTATATAATAATGTTAAATTTTCTCATAGGAATGCATCCAATCTAAAGTTTCACGAACGCCATCTTGAAGAGAATAAGGTAAAGGACCGACCAACTCCTTCGTGTTTTGAACAGGATATTGACCACCTGTTTTCATATTTTTTAAACGAAATGATGTAAGAGGAAAATCTTTCCAGCCACACCGCTTCAATACATCACCCATTAAAGCTGCTACCCTGAAAATGGAACTAGGTATTGTTTTGATAGATCCGGATTTCTTTAATTCTCTGTGGATGGTGTCAGCCCAGTTGCGAATATAATAAATGGGATAATCTGCCAGATAGAAAGTCTGGTTATCGACCTTCCCTTCCGAATCAAACATGATTTTGAACATCATATAAACTGCATTTCCCACATAACTCAAAGGCTTAACAATATTGCTGCCGCCAAGATGGAAATACAGACCTTTATCAATCATCTTGAAAAAAGTTAGATATGAATGTTCAAACCACGGACCCCAAACAGAAGTTGGACGTACAATTGCCCAACTGAAAGGGAGATTCCCTGCCTCACGAACAACGATCTCCCCTATCATCTTGCTTTTACCATATAGATTTGGTGGGCAATAATCACTATCACTTTTTGGAACATAGCCATTTTTACAAACTAGCAGACTTGAAATAAAAACAATACGTTGGAGATTAGATAAATGAGAGCCGATTTCAATCAGATATTTTACACCATCTGTATTCGCAGATAGAACATCGATATTGGGGATATCCATGCCTGTTTGAGCGGCTAAATGGAGGATGTGTGTCGGCTGAAAAGACGAAAGAGACTTTTCGAAAGCCCCGCGATCTCGTATATCCACCTTCTGCCAATAGGGAGCATGTTCTTCTTTGTTTGGGTGTTTAATGTCAAGATTCACAAATGAATAATTGTTTTGAATACAATAATCAACCGCACATGTACCGATAAAACCAGATCCGCCAGTGATAGCAACTTTAATGTCATTCATTTTATCTTTTAACTGCCTCCGTTTTTCTGTTTAATTCTGGAAAATGATATAAGAAAACGGTCTTACTCATGGGTGCTTTCGTTATCCAATGTATTCCGAACAGCGCTGCTCATCCCGGGAGGGAAATCGGCAACAGTCTTAATTTTATCCCAGTTATCCCGAAACCATTCAATATTTGCCTGGAACCCTTCATCGAAATTCACTAACGGCTTATAGCCTACCAATTCTTTTGCTTTATCAATGCAAGCCAGCAAACGTGGCTTAGTATCCCATTTGCGACGATCAAGATGTTTTATAGGGGCTTTATTACCAGTTGAATTGTTGACAATTTCTACCAAATCCTTAATTCTAATTTCAATTCCAGAGGCCAGGTTAAAATTTTCACCCACGGCCTTATCCTCAAATCCAGCTTTAATCAACCCCTGAACAAGGTCAAGTACATATGAAAAATCACGAGTTTCATCACCAGTGCCTGTGAGTGGAAGCGGCTGACCCAACATCGCCCAATACAAAAAATTTGGAATCACATTTCGATACTGTCCGGGGGCCTCTCCAGGGCCATAAGAATTAAAAAACCGGCAATTGACGATGGGTAGAGCATAGTGATGATGATAAAAATTACAATACATTTCCCCAGTCATTTTATTAATCTGATACGGTGTCGTTAAATGCATGGAGATGAAATCCTCTTTAAGCGGCAACATCGGATAAGATCCGTAAATTGCACACCCGCTAGATGCATAGACAAACCGTTTTATCCTGGCCAATCTTGCATATTCCAGAACTCTAACTTGCCCCAGGATATCTACATCGACAGACACCTCTGGATAATCGATAGAATTCTGATTTGCAAAAAAAGCTGACAGATGAAATACAATAGAAGGGTCTTCCTTGAAAACCCTTTTTAAATCAACATCACTACGGATATCGCCCAATACGAACATTATATTAGGAAGGGGCGTCACATTCCAAGGGTCTTTAATCTTTATTGCCGACAAATTATCCAACACTACAATTTTCCCCTTTTTTCCTACTAATAATGAAAGTGCTATAATCAGATTGCTTCCGATAGCCCCGGCACCACCAGTGACCAGAATTGTTCTTCCTTTGTAATGATCTGTAATTTCATGTTTGAGCCTCAATCTTTCAAGGTAATTGTCAACTAATAACACACGTTTATCATAATAATTCATCTCATTCTCCGTATAATATCCACTATTCGTTCTGCTGCATGGCCATCGCCATAAGGATTTATGGCCATGGCCATTCGTTTGTAGGCCGCCTCTTCCTTTAAAAGTTTTTCTGTTTCTGCTACAATACGATCTTCAAATGGACCTACAAGTTTTGCCGTGCCCGCTTCAATGCCCTCTGGCCGCTCCGTCTCCGTACGAAGAATCAGTACTGGTTTGCCCAACGATGGGGCCTCCTCCTGAATTCCTCCTGAATCAGTCAAAACAATATAGGCAGATTTCATAAGATGCGCCAATACATTATATTCGACTGGTTTTGTCAAAATGACTCGACCCATCCCACCCAAAATCCTGAATACCGGGCTTTGGACATTCGGGTTCAGGTGCACCGGATAAATAACCACCACATCTCTATTCCTCTGCACGACAGATCGTAACCCCCTGCAGATGCTTTCTAATCTCTCTCCAAAATTCTCCCGGCGGTGGGCTGTAACCAAAAGCAACTTCAACTCACCTTCGTTTCCATAAATACCTGCTTTAGAGAGAAGTGAGCTTGCTTCTTCAGGAATAGGTTGTGCCACAATCATATTAAGGGAATCGATAACCGTATTGCCCGTTAAGAATACCTGTTCTTCTGGGATACCTTCCAACAGCAAAGCCTGAAATGCTGTGTTGGTAGGTGCAAAATGCAGGGTGCTGATGATGCCGGCAACCCGTCGATTCATTTCCTCTGGAAATGGAGAGTGAAGATTCCCGGAACGTAGTCCAGCCTCAATGTGGCCTACCTTGGCTTGGCGATAAAATGCTGCCAGAGCTACCGCCATAACAGTCGTTGTATCTCCCTGAATCAAAACAATATCCGGCTTTTCCTGAACAAGCACTTGATCAACCCCTGAAACAACCCGTGATGTTATTTCAGCCAGAGATTGTCCCGGTGTCATTAAATTTAAATCGACATCCGGGCTGATAGAAAAAAGTTTGAGCACCTGATCCATCATTTGTCTATGCTGGGCAGTAACACACACTCGAGACTGTAGGTCCGAAAATTTACCCATTTCGATCAGAATTGGTGCCAATTTAATCGCTTCCGGGCGTGTTCCTAAAACGGTAAGTACCTTCTTCATCCGCGAAGCAGCCCTTCAAGCCTATCCACACACTCTTTTCTGGAAAAATTCTTAAGGGCATATTTATAGCCATTCATGCCCAATTCTTTAAGACTGTTTTTCTCTTCATGTATTTTCACTATCATCTGCGCCGCTCTTGTAACATCACCATAAATTTCCGAATAGCCGCAACGTGCTTCACGAATAATATGATGGCCATCACTTTCACAATTTAAAAAAGCCAAGACCGGAATACCAGCTGCCATATAACCAAGTATCTTTCCGGGAACTACCGGAGTTTTATTCTTTGAAGTAAGACAGACGAGTCCTACATCAACTTCCCTTAAAAGCTTTTCATATTCTTCTTTAGAAACAAAAGGAATGAAACCTACATTTTTCAATCCATTCTGTTTTACTTGATTGATCAACCGCTCTTTCTCCATACCATCCCCGGCGATGAGAATAATGATTTGCTTCTGGCTCTGAATTTGCTTTGCTGCTTCGACTATTAAATCAAGGCCTTGGGATGGCCCGAGAACCCCACCAAAGAATATAATAAAGGCATTTTCTAAATTTAATTTTTGCCTATAAAGGCCCTCTTTGTTTTGTGTGATATGCTTCCCTATCTCAACCCAATTATGAAGCGTTATGAGTTTTGAAGCAGAGACTTTCCTTTTATCAAGCAAAAATGACCGATTACTTGAAGAGTGCACGGTGACGATATCTGCACATTCATAGGCCCGCCTTTCCATCCGTTCAAAGAATCGAATAAGCAGCTGATTCCGAAGTATACCAAGATCAATGGCATTTTGAGGAAAAATATCCTGCACATTCAGGATAAATCTTGCACCAAATTTCTTTTTAAAAAAATATCCTACACTCCACAAGGGAAGTGCCGGAGTATAAACGATAACAGCATCGACCTTCCGTTTTATATATTTCCGCAATTTTGATAAAAAGATATAAGGCAAAGAAACTTGGCTTAATCCCCGGATAATAAAATTTACCTTATGATGAGGCGGAGTATGTATCCGGATAACACGAATTCCTCCTTCATAGGAACACTCTCTATATGTTTTTTTAAATGTTTTTTCCGCTAAATTATATCGTGGATAACAGGTGGCTACAGTTATCTCATGACCACGTTTTTTTAAATCTTCTGCCAGCTCCTTCATAAGATCAGAAGCTGAACGGATTTCAGGAGGATATGCAACACAAACAAGTAGAATTTCCATAGTGGGTTGCCGGTCTTTCAAATCCTGATATCGATCGGCATTCCTTTTTCCAAAGACTTGTTGATGCTGAAAACAGTCTGCGTAGAAAAAAGGATCTCCTCAAAAGAAACATTTGCAGCCAATCTTCCCATTGCCACATCTGTAAAATATTGCAGTTCTTCTTTATACCCCATGGCCTGATTAAATGTCTTATAAAGATTTTTTTTCCCATCTTTGTAACTAATTGTTTTCAAAAAATCGGTAGAGACAATAGTCATCTCTTCACAAAAAATTTCAATGTGCTCCCGAGAAAAAGATTTGTCACCCGATGCTGCATAAGTAATATCCCCAATAGACCCATCAGCAAATTTAAGAATGATAACCAGATTATCGCTGTTGACTGTGCTACGATTATTCCCAGCAACCCGCTCGGCAAAAACACGCACGGGATTTGACTTTGTAACGAACTGCATAAAATCAACAAAATGGCAGATTTCGCCTATAACGCGGCTTCCACCTTCTTCCTCTGTGTGAACCCAGTGATCTGCCGGCACAAAACCCGCATTTACACGATAATGAATTACCAGCGGTTCATTACGCTTTGACAGCCATTCATTTATTTTAACAGCATGAGGTGAAAAACGGCGATTGTAGCCTACCATAAGAAAACAACCATTGTTTAATCTTACAGCCCTGATAATATCTTTTAGTTGGTCTTCATTTATACATAGAGGTTTTTCTACAAACACATGCTTTCCCATCGCCAAAGAGTCAGACACCATAAGGGCATGCATACTATGAGGTGTAGATACTATCACAGCATTGATATTATCGTTATTCAGAACCTCTCTATAGTCAGTAGTGCATTGATCAAAACCATATTTTTTTGCTGTATGATAGACATTTGCGCTGGAAGAGGTTGAAATAATATTAAAATGGACATTTGGTACTTTCTTTAATGCAGGAAGAAGTAATGACTTGCCGAAAAGCCCTGCACCAATAACACCAAGAGAAAGTTTGGGAAGAACACGGCCTTTTTTAATCGGTGATGGCTCAAATCTTAATATGCGTCCATTGATTGCAGCGATAGGTGTATCAAGAGCCGGATATTCCAGGATAGCTCCAATATAAGGTCCCTCTTTGTTCTCCATAATATTGTGATAAACTTTTTCAGCTTCATCAATTGAAAACCGATGTGATATCAAATCCTGGACATTAATTTTCCCATCAGCGATCAAGCGAAGAAATTCTGATAAATTCCGGTTCTCGGTCCAACGGACGTGACCGATAGGATAATCTATCCCTTTATTTTCGTATAGCGGGTCAAACGTCCCTGGTCCGCCAGCTCTGGAGACAATAATCTCCACTTCCTTATGCCACATTTCATTTCGCTGGGGGTGGATATCTGCCACACCCACACAGATAACCCGTCCTCCATAGCGAACAACATCTATTGCACTATGGACTGGTTCATCAGATTTTGTGGCTACCGCCAGGATAACGGCATCAACACCAAAACCTTCTGAAAAAACCTCGCAAACCTTTTTGAAGTTTGCTGCTTCCACAGCCAGATCTGCCCCAAATTTGGTTGCCAGAGCAACCTTTGATGAATCGAGGTCCATCCCAACCACACGACAGCCATAAGCCTTAAGCATCTGAACAGAAAGCAGGCCTATTAGGCCAAGACCTACTACAGCTACTGATTCCCCAAATGTCAATTTTGCACAGCGTATGCCATTAAGAGCAATAATGCCTAACATCCCAAAAGATGCCTCTTCAAAAGATATTCCATCGGGTATCCGGCAGCACAGATTTGTAGGCATTTTCACATATCCTGCGTGCGAAGCATAACCTGCTCCAATACATGCCACGCGATCTCCAGGTGAATATTTGTGAACATTGTGTCCCACCTCAACGACAACACCAGATGAACTATACCCGAGAGCTGTGGGTTGATCAA
This sequence comes from uncultured Desulfobacula sp., assembly GCA_964619205.1. Taxonomy (GTDB): domain Bacteria; phylum Desulfobacterota; class Desulfobacteria; order Desulfobacterales; family Desulfobacteraceae; genus Desulfobacula. The sequence goes on from CAZUDE010000003.1 coordinate 21,882, forward strand.
GACGGCTCAACGCTTCCTGAAATGTTTTGTAAAAGCCCTCCTTCTGAGCTTTTTCCAAGAATCTCTTAACCAAATCAGGCCTCGCCTTGGCTTTTCCCAAAAGACTTTTCTGTCCCAACTCTATGACCGACCTTTCCGTTCCAATACTAACCAATGACGTCTCGTTCCTGATTATCATCGTATCTGAAGAACACATGGGTACAGGGACTTCTGCAAGTTCCACGATACCGGTTCGGTAATTCTGAATAATTTGTTTCATTTATTGATAAGTTTCCTTCTGAAGTCCTTTGAAGAAAAAACCTAATTAGCTAACCAATCAAAAATTGAATCTTTAATAAGTTTTTAATTCTCAAGCTGCAATTTGTAAATATTAAATACTTTTCTAAAAAAACAGTCCCAGTTTATCCCATGGGTTTTTCACAATACCACCCAATCCCATTAGCAAAAAGTTTAAAAGGCCATAATATACGTAAAGGCCAGTCCATCGCAATAAGCATAGACTGTAAAATTATAGGATATCGGCAATGGCTGAATGATAAACCGCGATTTTTTATGCGAACAAACCCATTTTTTTTGAGGCATTTGGTTAATGCTGGTGGGAAAATAGGTCTCTCATCATCGACTAACCCAGTAACATCACCCATAAAAAATCTCAAGAGCGCTGCAATTTGAGAGGGAGGAAAAAGAATTCCAGGCTCATGAATAGCAAGGATTCCACCCGGTCGCAACAACCGATAGTACTCTTTGAGAAACGGTGTAAATCCTACTTTATGGACATGATGAAGAAAAAGAGGGCAAAGGATAATATCAAAAATTTCTGCCCCTCCTCCTGAATGCAATATATTCACTTTTTTTGTGGATATATGGGCGGGGCATTGGCTAAGGGCTCTTTCTGAAATATCCATACCACATATTTCAGAATACATGCCTTGAAGATATACCGTTTCATTTCCGTTACCAATCGGTGCAATTAGTATTTTAGCTTTTTTATCATATGGTTTTAAAGAAACATATTTTGATAAATATCCATAAAAACGAATTTTTTCAATCGCATAAGCCATCCAATGCCTTTCCCTGGAGGCAAAAACCGGATGAGAAGTCCAGTGGCCTGAATCGATATAGAATTTTACATCTTCATACTGGGCAATTTCAGCACTTAAATCCTGACCCTCTTTTACAGTATCATTCACTTTATTATATCCTTATTCGGAAAATCTTCTTGGAATACTTTAACCCCGACCTATTCATTTCGATGATTGATCTTCAATAAGCAAATTTTTTTCTGCTCTGTTTGGATAATTGATTAGAACCGCTCTGTATGCTCCTTTGAATACAAACAAGCTGCCAGCAGCAGCACCTATAGGTCCATACCTGCCAATCAGCTCTCTAAGATCATTAGGTGATCCGGCACCACCGAGTATTGTCAAAGGCACGCCGATTTTCTTTTTAATTAATTCAACTATAGAAAAATCATACCCTTTCATAAGGCCGTCATTGTCGATAGAGTTTATCAATATCTCGCCTGCACCTTTCTTTTCCATTTGTTGCGACAACTCAATGGGGCATTTCCCAGTTTTTTTATGTCCATTTTTTGTCCAGACCTCATATTTCCGGGTTATAATATTCTTTTTGACGTCTAATACGAACACAACACTCTGGTTCCCAACACGGTCAGCCGCTTCCATCACCAGATGGGGATTCTCAACCGCAGCAGAGCTGATTGCAACCTTCTCTACACCAAGTTGAACAATTCTTAGTACTTGATCACTGGATGAAACGCCGCCACCATAGCATAAAGGCATTCGACATTCCTCTGCTAACTGCCCGATCATATCATAATCGGGTTCTCTTTTTTCAATTGTTGCAGAGATATCAAGCACAATCAGCTCATCAGCTTCCTTTTCATTAAATATCTTGACCGCATTAATTGGATCACCTACATATTTGGGATTATCAAATTGAATCGTCTTTACAAGCCCTTGATTTTTAACCAACAGGCAAGGAATAATACGTGACCTTAACATTATTAAAGCTCAGCAAAATTTTTTAGAAGTTGACTACCAAATCGATGACTTTTTTCAGGATGAAACTGAACACCATAAACATTTCCGGCATTCACTGCGCAGGTAAATTCAGAACCATAATTAACCGTAGCAATAACATCCTCCATTTTATTGCAATGCATATAAAATGAATGCAGAAAATAAAATAATGTCCCTTGGTCTATATTCCGGAACAAACTATTGTCTTTTATTGCTTTAATATCATTCCAGCCCATATGAGGCAGTGGTCTTTTTGAAGATGATGAATAAACTCTCATCACATCAGCATCAATCCATCCTAACCCCGGCAGGTTTCCTTCCTCACTGGAGCGGGCAAGCATCTGCATCCCTACACAGACTCCTAAAACCGGAACATGATGATACAACACCAAATCATCAATCAAACGCCGCATTCCAGACTTTTCTAGCATCTGCATCGCTTGATCAAAAGCACCAACGCCCGGCAGGATGATTTTCTTAACCGCTTTCATATCTTCAACCCGCCTGACAATAAGAGTCGGGATATTTAATTTTTTATACACATTGGCAAATGCTCTCACATTCCCCAATCCATAATCGATTATTGCTATCATCGGAAAATTTGCTTTTGAAGTCCAATAGTTGTTAAAATGTAAGTCCCTAAATTAATCAAAGGCATATTCGATTTATAATCCCTATATGTTTTTTTCTCACTCTCAAAAAGTTCCTGAAGTTCCGAAACATTTAAATCCAATTTCTTGGCAACATACACAAAGTCTTCTGTCATCATTTGTTCATCATATGCGGGTTGTGCTATTTCCACTAGTGCTTCTTCCCGCGTCATCTGTTTTGTTAAAATCAAACTGGAAAAATGGGTTCGCCGTTTATCATACCCAAACCTCTTGGGCAACCAATAGCCTTCAAAGAACCTCGTGAAACGGGATTCATAATGCTTGTGGCCATACTCTTGCCAGCCGAACCGCTCTGACAGCTCATTGATGGCCGCGTCTCTATTATAAGGGACATGATTCAATGGTTTCACTACCTTGAGGCCATTTACAAAGCGATAATATAATTTAAATTTAAATATGTCTGCAGTGGGAAATGTTTTTAGAGGCCTCTGCCCAAAACGACGGTGAATATCCTTAAGCTGTCGCAGATCTGATGCATGGTAAACCCAGTCAAGGGGTTCCCGTATGCATTCGGTAGAATAGTTTGCACCTGTGAGAATATATTTAAATCTATATTTTACCGCAAAGTTATAAAGCGCGCTAAAAAAAGCATGATCCTGTGGGGCATCCAGATGTGGCACTTGTGCTCTAAAAAAAGCCAATTGCAAATCTTTCATTTCAAGCCAATCAATGACCTCGGTATGCAGATCAAGACCAAGACCATCTACAAGCCTTTCAATATTATTTGCACTCACCTGAGAATTCCAGCCAGCATCTACATGGAAAAGCATTGGCCTCAAGCCAAACTTTTTCTTGGCTATATAGGCCAAATACGAACTGTCTGCCCCACCGCTAATACCGATCAAACAATCATGATCGCGACCTTTCCCCTCTTTCTTGATTCTTTCGATAACCGGGGCTATCTCTCTCTCGCCTCTTTCATCCGGGTGCCAATTCGGCAGAATGTTCTTATAAAAATTATTGCAGTAATCACACCATCCACGCTCGTCAAAGGCAATCTTGGGGGCAGAAGTATCCATTATACAATTTGAACATATCTGATATTCTTTTTGATTCATAATTTTATCTTTTCCTCTGTAATACTATTTCCGATATGGCTGAATTTAATTTGATTTTTTTTCTGTAACCTATCCCGCATATTTTAAAATGCGAATAAATACGGTCTGAAGGTGATATATTAGGTATTAGCCTGAATAAAAACGAAAGCAACCATTTTGGTATTCCAAAATCCAATTGATGTCCTTTTTTACAGTTAAGATGTGAACTTATAATTCTTTCTACTGACTCATAATTGTTATCGGGATCATCGTCATCAGAAATATTATACACCTCGCTATTCTGTGCGATCGGGGTAGAGGCCAGCAACAAAATAGCAGCAACAACATTGTATATGCTTACATAATTAAAGCGTCTGGATTTTAAAAGACTATGATATATAAAATTTTTATATGGATTCCCATATTGAAGCCTATTAATCATTGAATTTAGACCTTGACCACTCAAGCCTATTATTTCTGTGGGGCGCAAAATTGCAAGTTCAATATTAGGGAACAACTCGGAACGCAACATTTTTTCAATTTGATATTTCGTCTTTTGATATTCGCCTCTTGGTGCTGGTTTTGTTTCTTCAGTTATTACACCTCTTGCCTTGAATCCAACAACAACCGCAGTACTGCAATGGATAAATCGTTTCACTCTTTTTTGTTTTACAATCGTTAAAAGATTAGAGACTGCCTCTATATTGTCTTTTTTTTTATTATTTATATAGGCCAAGTGAACCAGCGTGCTCTCCAGACTGATAAAATCTGCCAAGGTATCGAGATCCAACAAGTCCCCCTCACATATTGTTATTTTATCACTTTTTAAATGAGCAAAAGCATCACGGTTTCGCGTTAATAATCTCAGCTTAAAATGGCCCTGAGTTATGCATTCAGAAATGAGATATCGCCCCAAAAAACCACTAGCTCCTGTAATTGCTAACGTTCTCATTGTGTCAATGCGTTCAAAAAAAGTTGGCGGTTTGTTTCCTGCACTACCGGGCTAAATAAACGTTCCGCCGCCTTCGTTCTAACCCTGGTTCGGCTCTTCAAGCGCTCAGCAGGGCTCTTTAAGGATAACTTTTCTATTCTTTCTACAAAAACATCCATTTGCGCCAAATCTATATCCCATCCCAAACCATCCTTCTGTAATTGGCGCCAAGGCGTTTCCGTGCTTATTAGTGCCGGAGTTCCCGCAGTTAAACACTCAGCAATCACATGCCCGTAGGCTTCACCTCCTGTAGGAAAAAAGAATAAGTCATATCGACTAAAAATATTTATAACCTGATCGGCATTTACGCTGCCCAGATACTTTGCTTTCACATTAGAAGGCAACTGGTCCATCAGCTCCTGGCATTCTTTCCAATATCTAAGATTTTCTGCCGGGCCATAAATATCAAAAATAACTGGGGATTTAACTTTTTTTAAAACCCTCAAAGCATAATCTAAATTCTTTTCACGTGAGATCCGTGATAAAAACACAAGCCTTAACCCTTCCCGATCATCCGACGGAATATAAGAGGGCAAATCAAAATTAGAATCCGGATTATTCTTTATAGGGAAATCGCTTGTAATGTGAATTAAATCTGCTTTAATATCCATATACTTAAGAATATCTTTTTTTTCAAATTCACTGGATGCACGCCAGATAACGTTGTCATACAGTCCGAAAATTTTCGCCACTGTTATAAAAACAAACTTCTTAAAATATTTTTGCTTTAAAGAAGCCCAACCAAACTCGCCCCATGGTGCAACTATAACCGCCCTGAAGAGGGACCGATGAAGACTTCTATTGAGCAGCACCTTTATCGTAATAGGGTCAAAAAAACTATTTAAGTACAGCACATGGTGTGGGGTACCCGCTATTAAACTAAATAAGCTTTTAAGTTTACTTGAAGATGGAGGCAAATAATAAACCATTGCATTGCCAACCTTTTGCCATTGATTAATCTTGATATCGGCATAGGGCTTATGGTCGCCCAAATCCCTATCTCTGGTAACTATCCTAAACTCAAACTCATCACACAAATGATCAACAGTGTTAACTATTGCACGCAAAATACCACCAGCTTTAAAACCTGGAAGATAATTACCGATGAAGGTTAAAATAACAGGCTTATCAAAAGAGCTCATCGAAAAAATTCTTATTCAAAACTTTTCTGTGTTTGGTTTCATGTTATCGATCCGGTCACCGCTGCACAAAGCCAATACTATTCCTAAAAACAGCCACGCCAAACCAATATGTAAAGAATTGTACATTATGCCGACAAAAACCCATGAGACTAAAGGTATCAATAAAGCCCATATTATATTTTTATCAGGAAATGTTCTAAATCCATATGAGAACACTCTTGTCACATAAAATGAAGATATGCTGATCCATATGACCCCAACAACCCCTGCTGCGAAAATAATATCAATGATGAACCAGACATGGGTATTGGATTGGAAGCCAGCGCCGAAAAAATTGGTTTTAAATCCTGACACTGCATTTTGGATAACTTCATATCGAACCCTATCTGAGGCGTAAATGACATTTGCAGGTATTGTTTGCAATTGATTTAATTTAAAAGCTGCAAATCTAGCCGCCACCTCCCCAACCACAGGGATATCTGCAATTATCGGTGAAGCAAGCCATGATATCAAAAAATACAGCCCTTGAAGAGTTCTTGTCCAAAAGACAAGAACAAATGACAGTATTATTGAGATCGCAAAGCCTGGGACATAAGGGTTTAACAAACGTTCCTTGTTTTCCAAATGGAAGGCATAATACAGGGTTAAAGAGATCGTTGCTGCCGCGATACCTGACCTGTTGGCACTATAAATTAAAAAATATAAAAAACAGATGCCAACAGCAATCGTTGTAAATCGGAACCAGTTTTGTTTTTTACTATCTTCAAGAACAAATAAAAAAGGCAGCATTATTCCTAAATAAAGGCCCATAATGCTCCGATGTCCGAATTGGGCATTTGGACTTTTTATGGGAGGGTCATGCATATAGCACAAATTCATGAATGAAATATCTAAGACTTTAAAATCATCTAAAAGCGCCATTACCCCCATGATCATCAAACCGAAAACCATAACATTACCGATACGCCTGATACGCAATGCATTCCAAGTCATACTGGCCACAGCACCACAAAACAAGCAGAGCATGAATAACCCACCTATTTTTTTGTAGGCATCATCCGTTACCGGAAAAGAAGGATTTGCAATCATCGTAATTGCTAAAAGATACACGATCAATATTACCCACATTTGCAAAAGCTTGTGATATAGAATGGCTTTTACGGTTTCCGGAAATACCAAAATGATAATTGCAGCCATGAGAGCTGAAGATAGTCCAAAACCGGAAGGGTTTCCATAAGAACGCTGTAATATTCCGAATGTAATCACAAACACATAAACGTACAAAAATACAAAAGCAATTTTCGATCTTGAGGTTTCTATATAACGCCACATGCTTTTAAGACTCCATCAAAGCCAAATTTTCAGCAGTTTTAAATACAGATAATGACCTATAGTTAATGGTCTAATCTTAAATGACATAGAAAGAAATTTATTAAATTCAACGAAATTTAATTCTTTCAAGTGATTCATGGCACACGCCATGAACATATAAGACTGAATTTTCTTCCAAAGTTTTTCCTTTTGAGGGTCAAAGGTTTGAAGTTTAAAAACATGTTCACGGAACATAAACAATGCATTCTTACTATGTTTTTCAATAAAACCGGATATATTTCCCGGATGAATCAGATTAACCCCAAGCGGCAAATGAATAAAATTAAATTGCGCTCCATAAAATGCCATTCGCAGCCATAAATCGAAGTCTTCTACACTCACATACTCGGCCTGCTCATTCAATCGGAGATCCTGCTGATCGAGAAATGATTTTCTTACCGTCATTGCCGAGTTGACTATCGTCACTTTCTGCAATAGCATAGCTCGATAAAAATCAGAATAAAAAGGCCCGCATTTTACAATCCCCTTTTTACCCGTGCTTCTATCGAGATAATGCTGGTCATGACAAAATGCATCCATATCAGGATTTAGGGAGATGGATTTGTCGACAATCTCCAATTTGGAAGGATACCAGATATCGTCAGAATCAAGGAAACACAACCATTCTGAGGATGAGTTATTGATTGCAATATTCCGAGGTGTTCCTGGACCACCAGAATTTGGAATCCAAAAAAATTTTATCCGTTGATCGGAGAATGATGCAACAACTTCCTTTGTATCGTCTGTTGAGCCGTCATCAACTACTAAGATTTCAAAGTCATCAAAGGTTTGTTTTAAAACAGAATCGATAGTTTCCTTTAGAGCAGCGGCCCGATTATATGTTGGGATGACAACTGAAAATTTTGGCATCTAACTAATTTCCCTCACCTATAGCAAATCGCTCTGGATTGTATGAGTCATTGTCTATCTATCCTTTTAATTACGATAGTAAAAAAATTCTTGCTGTCTTTATTTAGGAAACCATGTCTCAGCCATGATCCCTTGACTAAGTAAGTGATCGAAATAGGAAATCGTTTTTAACAACCCCTCTTTGAGAGGTGTTGTCGGCTCCCAATCCAAAGCAGCTCGAGTTTGCGTCAAGTCTGGTTTGCGTTGGCGCGGATCATCAGACGGAAGCGGTAAAAATTTAAGAACAGAATGAGAACCGGTCAATTCGATTACCAATTCTGCAAGCTCCCGGATAGTAAATTCGCATGGATTGCCCATATTTAAAGGGCCAGTGATTTCATCTGGCTGCTCCATAAAACGAATAAAAGCTTCTATTAAATCATCAACATAGCAAAAAGATCTTGTCTGTATGCCTTCACCGAAAATAGTGATAGGATTGTTCCTTAACGCCTGTACAATAAAATTGGAAACAACCCGGCCGTCATTGGGATGCATACGTGGGCCATAGGTATTAAAAATGCGGCCCACTTTAATGGATAAACCATGCTGCCGACGATAATCAAAAAATAATGTCTCTGCACAGCGCTTACCCTCATCATAACAAGAACGCATCCCGATTGGGTTAACTCTCCCCCAATAATCCTCGGTCTGCGGATGTACTTCCGGATCACCATAGACCTCAGATGTGGAGGCCTGAAAAATTCTAACTTTCAAGCGCTTCGCAAGACCCAGCATATTAATTGCACCATGCACCGAAGTCTTGGTCGTTTGCACTGGGTCAAACTGATAGTGGATTGGAGAGGCAGGGCAGGCCAGATTATAAATTTCATCAGCTTCCACATAAAGTGGAAATGTAACATCATGACGTATAAGTTCGAAATAGGGGTTCCCATGCAAATGCTTGATGTTCTCCTTAGTCCCTGTAAAAAAATTATCAACACACAAAACCTCGGATCCGTCTTTTATGAGACGATCACATAAATGAGAGCCCAAAAAACCGGCACCACCGGTAATGAGTACACGTTTTTTTATATTTTTCATTAGAATCTCTTTCCTGTTTATTTGTCAGCCGATCAATTCCGCAATTTGAATCTGTTTGAAATTAGCAAGTTCTCCCAGCGCGGTAACATTTTATCCAAAAAAAAATAGGGCTCAATAGAAGTCCGTTTGCCATCCCGAACACTATATAGTGCCTTTGCCAGTTCTTCAGGATTACTAACATATATGACACCTTCGTGATCTCGCAGCGGACTCATATTCAGTTCTGCGTTTTCCAGAACCGATACAAGGGGCAACCCAGAACAATACGCATCGACAGCCGCAGAAGTCGTGTTGCTGGTATATGCGACATCGCAGCAATTCAATAATTCTGGTAAGGGTTTGCTGGTAATCTTCATTTCAAGTGACGGATAATCTTCAGATCGAACAGGACATGCTGGATGAGGCTTTACAATAAAAGCACAGCACCTCGGCAATAGTGGCTTTGCATCAGCCAATAATTGTATTTGCCGGCTGGTGAATTCAGGGGAATAATCACAAAGAACTAGTATATGCAGCGAATTGTCGCTGCTGACTCTTATATTGGGCTTGGGATTGAAATCAGCGAGATAAAGATACCGAAGTGCTTCCACTGCTGTGACATTATCAACCGGAGCGCCGCTCCTTTTATAGGCATCATAGGCCGCAGGCCCATTAACAGCCATTACATCCGGTAAAGGAATCCCATTTTTCACGGCCCGCTGGTATGTACATGGGTCTAAAAAATAGCGGGTGTCCCAGAACCGCACAGTGGAATGAGCGACAGCTATAAGCCGGCCATGCCCGTGTTTTTTCCACGCATGAATAAAAGCTCTTTCCCATGCCTGATTCTCACAAAGATAGAGTCCAAGCCTCTGATGTGGGATTTTGCTCATGGCTTTGTCGAAAAGGCGTATCCAAAACAAATTGCTGACCGCTACTGATCCCCTTATGGATTGGTACCAATCATTTTTCATCAATATCCATAATGGGACATGTATTTTTCTTGTTTGAATTGCCTCTTGCAATTTACTAAGATGAAATGAAAGAATTAACAGCCCTAACCATTTTATAAACACACTGTACAAAACACCAAAAGATAGAAATGTCTCCAGGAATGCGTGATGCCCATTTTTATCCGGCTCCTGATTGAATCTGTTAACCCAATTAACCGCAAATTGTGCATCCGATATTGCATCGCTTTTAATATAATGGTGTATCCAGTTTGTGTTATACCCTCTTTTGTGCAGCCATGTTGGCAGACTCTCCCAATGATTGCTATAAAAAAAACCTTGAGAACATGATTTCTGATCCAGGTTAATGAAATAAGAGCAGAAAAAACAAACGTTGTCCCCCTCAAACCATTTAAAATCATTCAATTTCTTAACTCGAGAGCAGGTAAAGATATATTTTATAAAAACAGCCAAAGCTTGGACAATATTTGGTAATCTATTATATAGAGTTCTAAGGCTGACCCGCTTATATATTGATGGAACTCGTTTCCAGACATAACTGATTTCAAGGGTTTTACATAGCAAGGCAATGCACTTGTGAAGATTTTTATTTGAACTAAACAATTTGACCCTGGAAAAACTCTCCTTAATGATTATCTCTTCAAGTGCCAGAATTCGGATTGCATAACTAACAGGCGATTTAAACGGACTTTTCTCTGCAAGCAGCGTCACCCACCAGTAGCTTAATCCATCCTCAGAGGCAAGATGATCGATGAGTCGCTTCCCCTTTATATTGGTATCTCCAAGATCATGAATCCATGCAAGATATTTCGCCCTCAGTCTGTTGGCATTTTCATCAACGTATCGCAACAAGGAGCGTGAAACTTGTGTTTCAGTATAGCCATTCCAGCAATAAACAGTTCCATAATTCCCCGGAGGAAGATCATCCGAGTCCCATATTGTAACTATTTGATTATTCAAATTTTTCAGCCATCAGTTGCTCAACTATTGCTAAATCCTCCTTTGTATCGACAGCGTGGGTGTCATGATGTGTTGGTATCATTCGCACTTTTAGACCATGTTCAAGCACCCGCATCATATCCACTGATTCCACAATCTCAAGTGGAGAGGGATCCATCCGGGTATATTCAATCAAAAAATCCCTTCTAAAGGGGATAATACATACCTGCTTTCCCATAGGGATATCCTTAACCTTAGAACGGGTTGGAATAGGTTCGCGTGAAAAATAAAGGGCATTGCCCTGAAGATCGCATACCACCTTAATACAATTAAGGTCTTCAAATTCTTCATTGGTTTTTATCTTTCCGAGAAGATTGGTGACGCGGATTGAAGGATCATCCAGCATAGGCTGAACAGCTTCGGAAATCATATCAGGGTGCGTCATGGGTTCGTCACCTTGAACCATGACAACAATATCATAGGAGGTCTTGTTTTCGCGTTCAAGAATTTCAAGGGCTTCTGCACAACGATCTGATGCCCGTTCATGATGATTTCCTGTCATAACGGCGCAACCTCCTATGCTTTCAATGTATGCTGCTATTTCTTCATCACAGGTTGCAACTGCGGTCAAAGTGGTCAAAGTGTTTTTAAGCACTTGTTGATACACATGACCGATCATCGGCATGCCCAGTATTTTGGCCATGGGTTTTCCCGGAAAACGGCTGCTGCCCATGCGTGCTGGTATTAAAGCAAGAATTTTCATGTTAAAGTCCTGTTTTTTATATAGAATTTTCATCTGTTTTTGTATAGATAGCTTCCACCCAATCAGTACGTCCGTTCATCGGATTATTAGAAATTTCCGTTAAAGAGAAAAGCTTAAATCCGAAAGGAAGGATAACCCTCTCCACGTCATAGAATGACGATTGTTGAGAATAATAATCAAAAAAAGAAATCTCAATAATTATGTTCTCTACCAGTTCAAGTATATTCCCAGCCCCTCTCAAGACTTTTGTTTCAGCCCCTTGTACATCAATTTTTAACAAATCAATATGCTCTATTTTCTTTTCTTCACAGAAATTATCCAACCGTTTTGAATTGATAATTGTTTTGGAATTAAAGCGGCTAACATCAAAAATTTCTTGACTGTTCCTTACTCTCTGTAGATAAATTGAATCTTTACTGTTCAGGTTTACAGGCAAAAGAGAATTTGTATGTCCTATCTTATTTCTGAAAAAATCAACCTGGCCCTCAGAATCGGAAAACGCGAGGTTAAAACAGAATGTCTTTTTATCAGCTAACGCCTTGAGTTTAAGAAAAGAATCAGGGTCAGGTTCAAAACTGAAAATCAAGGCGTCGGGGAAGACTCGCCGCAAAAAAAAGATACTCTCCCCAATATGCCCGCCAATATCAAAGATTACCGGGTTAGTCACCTCTTTTTTTATAGTATTTTTAATTACTCTCGCCCGTGAGAAATTCTTATGATATTCTTCATTTCTCGTTTTGGATTCTCCAACATTATCCATAATCAAAGGCCTCTTTTTGCATAGGTATTTAAAAATACGGCATCAATTGAATATGCTATGAAACGATAACCTTCGTTAAGCCTTAACTGAAGTTCTTTTTCATCTGGTTTAACGACATGAATACCGCAGGGAATATTTTCCTCAATGCAGAGAGATCGTATTTTATTTATCGCAGAAACAAGCTCAGGTCTGTCAAATTTGGCGGTCATCCCCATTGAGGCGGAAAGATCATAGGGGCCTATTAAAATGGCATCTAATCCCTTTACTTTCAATATGCTGCCCATTTTTTCAACAGACTGGATATGTTCAATCATTGCAACCAGGAAGGGAGTCTGCGCTTCTTTGGAATAGACATCAAATCGATCTCCAAAAAGATTTGCCCGGGAAAACCCGACTCCTCGATTCCCGGCAGGTGGCCAACAACAGGCATTTCTAACCATTTGCAATTGTTCAGCACTTTCCACCATCGGGATGATCACACCACCTGCTCCTGCATCCAGCGCCTGCTTGCAATCTTTAGGATGCCCCTGTGCCAGGCGAGCCAATGGCAAAGTACCGCCCAACTCAAGAGCACGAAACAAATCCGGCAACTGGTTCGCTGCTATAGATCCATGTTCCATATCTACCGCCACCCAATCGTAGCCTGCCTGCCCCATGATTTCTGCGACAGAAGAATTCGGAATTTGCATCCAGCTCCCAATTGAATGACCACCGTTGGAAAGTTTGGTTCGTAACTCAATAATTCTCTTATATCTATCCATTATTAGATCCGTTCCCAGATTTGATTGTACGTGTTCTGAAATATTCCGTTTTCAAACATCTTGCCATGCCGCTTTTCTTTCATAGTCAGCCCTGCTTCCTGCAAAATCATCGTTGATTCGGTTTTCTGTTCCAAAAAATCATCATTGATCTCAACCAAAACCCCCTTGACATCTTTGAGGATCTCCTTTCCACCGCGCAGAATCAAATGTTCAAGTCCATCCACATCCATTTTAACATAATCCGGCTGAGGCAAATTAAGCAACTTCCGTGCATCCGTCATTGACAACCCCAATGTCTGAAAAGAAAATACTTTGTTCATCGGTTCTCCGTCCCACCCAAAATCCCGGCCAAACGTCGACAACGCACCGCCCCACTCTGTGCTGATCAGATTGAGTTTGCTTTTTGCCATCCTATCGCTCAAGGGGATGGGTATCACACATATCTGATCTGTTTGATCATTCAAGTGGATATTCCGCGCCAACAGCTCAAGGTTAAAAACAGAAGGCTCAAAAGCAAATACATCACATTTTTTTGCTTTAGCCGCATAAACTGAGTAAAGCCCAATATTAGCCCCGATGTCCCAAAGGATAGCCCTTTCATTAAAACCATCAATCCACTCCAGAGTTTCAGGTTCTTTTGTTGAAAATGTCTTGACCCGAAACCGATTAAGCGAATTCGGAACGGCAAACTTCATCTGCAATCGTTTATGATCGACAGCAATTGTCTGGTCCATTGCGGTATCGATTATCTGTTTGCATAAGCCCCTCCCTATTTTTGTTTTGTTCAACTTGCCTGCCAGGTATGTCAGAATACGTTTTACAACGAGTTTAAGTTCATATTTCATAAAATTATGCCACCTAAAAAGCATTATTCTGGTTCAAAAAATTTTTACAGATTCAAATACGATTGTTCCTTCTTGAAAAGGTGATACTTCTCCGCTTTTTACAATACCCAAGAACTTTGTCCCTGTTGATTTTGCAGCCTCATAATCAGTCATGGCATCGCCGACAAAAAGACATTCCTGTAAAACCAATTTATACCGCAAAGCAATATCCTTAATAATTACATCTTTTTTTCTTGGAGAACCATGAATTTCAGAAAAATATTTTGCCAAACCTCTTTTATCTACTATTAGCTTTAATTCACTGTCCGGTGTCCCAGATACGATAAAACAAAGAATCTTTTTTTGTTTCAATTCTTGCAAAGTTTCCAGAGCACCTGGAATAAATGGGGATTCCAATACACCTTGTAGAGAGAGTCGGCTGAAATCATTGCCTAATGTTACCGCAATTTTATGATCCAGCGGTTTATTAAGCAGCTGTGTATAATAATATTCGAATTTTTTAAATCTGGACATCCCGCCATTGGATAGATGGTATTCCACAACCTCTTTTTCTATTTCCGGTCCGTATTGGCGAAACATGAATGAAAAAGCTTGGGTCTTGACATGAACAGAGTCTAAAATAACCCCGTCAAAGTCAAAAAATATTGCCTGATAGTTGATACAGTCCAAATTAATTTGTGTCTTTGTGATTCAGTTTTTTTCAGCTTTTCTTTCAATCTTTGCAATAACTGTGCAAGGGCTGCCATCGGTTTCTAATACGCGAAGAGGGGAAACAATCACCATATCAATTTTTGTATTCTCGTCAACCTGAGTTAGATCCATATCCTCAAGGGGAAGAATGGGCCTGTCATAATCAAGGAAAGCCTTATGAGCTTTTCGGCCAAGGTCCCTGTGGGCAAAAGACGATAGAGAAATACTGTCAAAACCCACAACCCGCAAGTTTGGGAGCTCTGTTCTCAAATAACCGGCAAGTTCAGGATGTAAACCAGGGTTTTGTCGCCAATATACCGGATCTTCCCGAAATTGAGCAAACCCGGTTTTAATCAATAAAAGAGTTGTTTCCTGCGGCGCTTTTTTAATACATAACTCCCCCGGTCCAATGATCGTTTCAGGAGCTGCCGTGGAGATCTCTGCCAAAAAAATACTTTCAAATACAAAAAACAGACTGGAATATTCACTGAGTGTATGACCGGTTCTGGAAAAATGCCTTGGAAAGTCAATATGTGTCCCAACATGATTGGAAAGCGACCAGTAACTTGTGTTGCAGGAATCGCCCTGATCCATGCTTGTGAGTTTCTGTTGGGAAAAACCCTTATCCCCGCCATAGGATATGACTTTTGAGTGCAAAGGATACGAAAGGAAGATCCAGTTTGATTCTTTATTTACCATTGACCATCACACCCATCTGAGAAGTTTTTTCCTGATGGACCCTCTCATATACTTCGGCTATATTTTGCAAAAGCCCCTGGCCCATATCGATATGCGGGTTGTTTACTAGCTTTCTGCCCAGTTTTGGACTGAAATTGTAAGGTGTTATCTTATAGTGAGACTTATGAGACGGAGAAATAAATTCAATTTCTATGCGGTTGCTAAACATCTCATTTATCATTTCCAAAAGATCTCCTGAACATATTTTTTCTTTACCTGTCAGGACGATATGGGTGTTCTCATACTCAGGCTCAAGTATTTTCAAACTGCTTTGCGCTGCATCCAGAACATGAATGTATTCCCTCTGTTCTTCGCCGGTACCTGGGTATACAATTCTTCCTTTTTCAACTGCCTGCTTGATCAAACGGTAGACACCGTTTCTTTCATCCGCTCTGGGACCGTATAGAGAACCATATCGCAGACAAGTGTATTTCAGGCCATATAGCAGGGAATAATTTTCAATATAGGACTCACATGCCTGTTTGCTGCTGCGGTAAAAAAATCCCAAATCGCTATAAACATAAGCAGAACTGGCAAACACAAACCGCTTGACCTTTGCATCTTTAGCCGCTTCCAGAAGATGCACCGTCCCTAAGATGTTTATTTTTGCTGTATCTACAGGCTTTTCTGCACATTCATCAATATCTGCTATTCCCGCAAAATGATAGACAATATCCATGCCCCGGGTTATTTCATTCAAAAGTGCTTCATCCAGCAAATCTCCAGTAATCAGGACCTGATCCTTACGTAGATAGGGGGATTCACGAATATCAAAAATGAACACTTTATGGTTGGCATCGCTTAACGCGTCAGCCACATGACTGCCTAAAAAACCCGAACCGCCGGTCACCAGAATATTCATAATACTCCTTTTCCACTTAGTTGAACAAGAAGGTTTTCTGCTGCCTGGGTTTCCATGATAACCCTGGCTTCCATGGCATAGGAACCGATGTGTGCGGTAAGCAAGACATTTTTTTGATCTCTGAGCGGCCCGGTGTATGGCTCTTGTTCAAAACAATCAAGCGCCGCACCAGCCAGATGATCAGATCTAAGGGCATCATAAAGTGCTTTTTCATCCACCAAGCCTCCACGTGCCGCATTGACCAGATAGGAACGCGGTTTCATGGATTGGATACGAATTTTATTCATAAAATGATGGGTACTATCAGAATATGGTAAATGCAAAGAGATAACGTCCGATTCAGCTATCAGTTTCTCTTGTTCAACAATTTGAATATTTTTATGAAATTGTAGAACAGGGTCGCTGCCAAGAATTTTACATTCAAAGGCCTGTAGATATCTGGCCAGTCTGGAACCAATCCTCCCGCAACCAATAATACCAATGGTTTTTCCAAAGAGGAGTCTGCCCATGGGCCTCTCCCATCCCTGTTTTCTTATGCTTGCATCTGTCGTATGAATCATACGCAAAAGAGACAGAATCATTCCCATGGTCAGTTCTGCCACTGGAAGAGTCGGGGCATCCGGAGTATTGGTTACCGTTATTCCCAGTTTCGCGGCTGCATCAAGGTCCACCGAATCCAAGCCGATACCGGCCCTGGCAATACCTTTAACCTTTTTGGCAATATTCAGCACCCTGGCAGTCAAAGGCTCCACTCCCGCAAGAAGACCCACGGGTTCATGCTCAAAAATAAGTTTCAAAACTTCTTCTTCCGTGAGTTTACGGCCCATTGGATTAAGAACTACTTCGAAACCCGCCTCCTGTAACTTTATAAGAGGTGTCATATCATCTTTTGCAAAAGATGAGGTGGTTATGAGAATTTTAGGGTTATCCATTTCTGTAAAACATTCCTGCCTGTATTCTTCTAAGAATACAATTTCCCTTTCATAAGAATGGGCTGATCTTATTCACAGTTTCAACATCCATATTTAATTTTATCCAATGGCCCTAAATCTGATATATTTTTTTTGACCTCTTTTCTCAATGACGGACCAGAAGGTGGAAATATATATTTTTCAGTTTTGAAAGTATGTCCGGTCAAGGCATAAAGGGCAAGAGAAAATTTTTCTTTATATGAATATTTTTTTTGCTTAAAAAATTCCCGGAACAGGAAGGCAAGATCATAGATCCAAAGCAAAACTGAGCCATACCATTTATTTTCAAACTTTATTTTATGTGCCATATGGAATTGAGCATATTCCAGAACACTCATGCTATACTCGGTTACATTTACTGTACCTTCAGCAATTGGGTTTTTGTCCGAGATCGATTCCAAATAGCTGGTCTCGTCACAAATGCGTCCGTTTTTTTTAGCAAACCAATATACAGGGGTCCCGGGAAGCACCTGTATAATATTGATTGAGCTTAATGAGCTGTTTGTCTTACATTTATCTACCATCCTCAAAGTTTCTTTAATACTTGCAGGGTTTTCTCCAGGCATCCCCAGGATTATCTGCGGCACATGGTATACTCTGAGATCATTTATGATTTCAATGGCTTTAAGGTTATCCTCAACGGTTACGTTCTTGTTCATAATATCCAGCATTTCTTTATTGCCTGTCTCCAAACCAACCGCAATATCAACCAAACCATGTCCTGCCATTTGCTTAAGATAGTCTTTATATCTAACTACCCGATCTGCCCGTACCCCTGCGAATTTATAAACTATATTTCTTTTCAATAACTCTTGAGTGAACTCATTTAACCATCTTTCACTAAAAAAAAGAGATTCATCGCAAAAATTTATAAATCGAATATTAAAACAGCTTGTTAAATAATCGATATATTCAAAAATATCCTTTACGTTTCTTTGTCTGATCCCAGGGATATTACGATGGCAAAAGGAGCATTTGTTTTGGCAACCGCTGCAAAAAATTGTGCATATAAATCGTGAGCCTTCTGGAAGTGAATTGATTTTTTCCTTTGCTTCAGCAGGATAATGGGAAAAATCCATTCTTTCTATCAATGTAAAGTATTGATCAATATCAATGTCATCAAAATTCCTAAGCAGCGGTATTTCATTTATATTGCAAACCTTTCGTCGTCCGGAATAGATAACATCATTTCCACATTTATAAGCAATTCCTGGAATTTTTTTTGCTTCTTCCTCTGGAAGAGTGTGCTGATGAAAATCATAAGCCCTGAAAAAATCTTTAACTGTCCAATATGATTCACCAAAAAAACAAGTATCAACATTTGCATCACGGATTAGGATTTCTGCACTGGCAACAATATTTCCGCCAACAATAAAATGTATATCTTTCCCAATTGCTTTTCTTATATTAACAATCGTTTCCTTTATAAACAGATATGTCGTGCTTGTAACTGCTGAGAAACCAATGATTTCCGGTTCAATATCCATTACCCTTTGAATCGTTCCTTCAGGTGATAACCGCTCCACATCAAGATTTAGGATTTTTACATCTGCCCCTTCCTGCCTCAACGCGTGGGCAATCAGCAGGATTCCAGTGGGAAGGAATGTTGAAAAATTTGATCTGAGCGGAGGATAAATGAGAAGAATTCGTCTATTCATAAACATTCTCTGCATATTTTTATCTTTTTATAATCGCCACTTGCATGGACTTCACGAAGGGCATTCATCTCTTTTCCATGCCAGATATCGTATATACTTTGAGTATCAACATTTCCCAAGACAAGCTCATTTCTCATATTGCAGCAGGCGAGCACATCGCCATTTGCCCGAATAGTCATTCTCTGCCAGATGGCAGAGCATTGCTTTTTGACTGAAGGATCTTTGTCCTTGATCTCCTTATTAACAATAAGCTTATCAGATGAATCCCAAAACAACCAAGGCGAAATATAGTCTTGAATTGAAATAATATCAGCTTTCCCTATCCATCTATTCCGAAAACTTTCAATTTCATGCTGATTAACCGAAGTTTTTACAAAACTCACTCTTAAAAGCGGCGTAGAAGAATTGACCTTCTTTCTTTCTTCATAAAAGGTGTTTATATTTCCCTCAACAATTTTAAAATAATCATTACACCTAATTTTTTTATAGGTTTCTTCAGATGCCGCATCAATACTTACAAGAAGACGTGTTATTTTACTTGATATCAGTTTTTGAGACATCTCTTTTGTTAACAGTAACCCATTGGTTCCAAGGAAAATATCCATTACGCCATAGCGGGCGGCAATATCTATATATTCAAAAAGGTATTTTTCAAGCAGCCCCTCGTTGTTATTGCTCACTGTTATCGCAGGCAATCCAAAGGCTGCTCCTTCTTTACATATTCTTTCATAAAGGTCCGGCGCCATTATATCAGCCATTGCCCAGGGATTTTTTGTCTTAGGAAGTGAGTGAATGCACATAATGCATCTCATGTTACATTGATACTCAGGCTCTACATCAAGGAAGAGAGGAAATTCTGGAAGATATTCAAGACGGCCGGCACGGTCCCAGTTATTTCGATACTCAAGGAACCTGCTGCCAAAAATATTATTTAGTATGTCATGAAAATTATCTCGACCATACATCTGGACCTTTTCCCCTTTTGTGCCGCTATAGGTATACACTCTTTTATCTTTCCTCCTTAATAAAAGTTTTTTTCCGGAGTGAGTCAACATTGCATGATTTCTTAAATCCATTAAGGTAGGATATCCAATCTCTTTTCCAATTTTTTGAACTTAATGCATATATTTTTTTGAATCTTTCAATGGCATCCTGAAGACCAGGGCTGGCCCACCATGACTCAACATCTGAAGAAATGCTGTTGATATGTTTTGCAGCGTCTTGAGGTGAATAAAAAACGATGCCGGCGTTTTTCAACATCTCTATATGCTGGTTGGCTTTTTCATGAAAAAGGAAATGATTCTTATCGAAAAATACTATTGCCGGTATATTTAGGGTCAGCATTTCAAGAAATCCCGTACCAAGATGGTCAAAAACAACCAGACCAATAGACGGGATGAGCTTCCATATATTTTTTTCCGATGTAAAATTAACAGAACCGTTTACCCCTTCTTTAATAATATCGCATTCAGATGTGCCATGGTCAGTAAGATATGGCTTTAATACAAGCCTTTCTTGAAGTGAAGTATCCAACGAATTTATAAATTCAATTCTGTTGTTTATATATTCAACGATGTGCTCTGGAAACTGGACACTATGCCACCTATAGAAATAAACAGGGTAACTGACACTTACAAGGAGAATTTTATTTTTGTTCTTTCTTTTTAACTTCAGTTTTGACAAAAGCGGGGAAGGAAGTGGAATGAATTTATTTTTCTTATACATAGGATCAAAAGTCCAGCCCCATGTTATGAAACTGTCTGATAAATCGTAATCGATTTTACCCAAGGGAAATGAGTCGTAATGCCCATACCCTGCCCCATGTTGGACAGACACCAACATAGCATTGTTATTTCTTGCTGCAGCTATTTTATTCGCAGTGTAAGGAATACCAAGTTCGTGGGTAATGACCCTGAAAGAAGAAGCCGGGCTTTCTTTGCACAAGGAAAAAAAATACTCCGGAAGATATTTCGGCAAAAGAGTCCTTACAATCTGTTCAAATTCAGTATCCGGCTTGAAAGACAATGCCATGGTGCTGCGATCAACGTTAACATGAAAAAATTTATATCGGACTCGTTTAAGAAAAAAAAATGGGTCAATCCTGAACAGTATTGATATCCTATCAAAATAGCTCATTCCATAAGCGTCCATGATGCTGATTTGAGCATCACATAATAGTGAATTAAAAAAGGTATTAATTCTATTTTTCAAGGAATTATTGGGGGCAAGGTAATTGCTGATTTTTTGAACTGGTTTTTCTTTTGTTTCAATTAACGACACTTTTAATGAATTAAATTCCATTTTCCTGAGAATATCTGACATCAAAACAAGATTATTGTAATGGTCATTGTATTCAGCCAAAGGGGCTATATCAATTTTACGGTAACGGCTTGGTAAAATATATATTTGTATTACCGTTTTTTCATCAAAATAATTTTCAATGTTTTTTAAGCGCGTATATCGATCGAAAACAATACCAATCCAGTGAACAAGCCAAGGCATGGTTAACGTTTCCCAGTATATTTCATTCATATTTGATAGGGTTGCCTTGTTAAGTTCGTTCGCAAGCACTGGGATAAGACGTTCAATGAACTGATTAAGATATGATGTGACTTCTTTTGCCTGACTCAAAGATTTATAAGGGCTCTTAATGACTTTGAAGTCCAGATGATTGATGAATCGATAATCTTTATTGCCACAAAAACACCATGGACCCAGGTATACTGCCATTTTCGGATTCTTAGGCCAACAGCTTTCATCACCGGTAAGGGTTATCTCAATTTCTCGACTATCCACTAATTCGTATTAATTTCAGACAATTTATTAAAAAATACTTTTTCCGCTTCTATGGGCCGATACCAACCATCGTTTTTCCAAACAGTAAGCTCATACAGTTCAATGAGTATCTTCCGCAACATTTGCCCTTTAGTGTCTTTTTCTTCGGATCGTCTTATAAAATCATGATATTTTTCAGGCAACTTAACATAAAGAACAAAATTATCACGCAATGATAATATTTTCTCTTCAGTTGCCCAGTTAAAATGCAAAGCAACTCTATTCCTGTCGTATGGATCAGAATAAAGCTCATCTAAAAAACCATTCCGAATGGCTATATTTCGAGCTTCGGTTTCTTCATAAGGATAAAACACTCCGATTTGCGGATACTGAACCTCCGCCCGCCTATTTAACTCAATAGTTTCATTATAAGACTCTATCGTTTCAAAAGGAATTCCTATTAGATTATAGGAAACCGTTCTTATACTGAAATCACGAAGTGTTTTGAATGCTCTAATTATATCAGATTCGCGATCAACTCTCTTTAATATATTTTTCCTAATTAAGGGAGATCCAGTTTCAATTGCTAATGAGACACTTACACAATTCATTTTTTTCAAAAACTGGACTTTGTCTATTGTCACACTTTTGGGATTTGTCTCAATGCTGAACGGCAACCCGACTTCCGCTGAATATGCTTCGGATAGCTCAATGAAATTTTCTATAGGGCGCATTAAAAAATCTTCATCATGAAATCGGAAAAATTCGAGTTCATATTTTCTTTTTAGAAATTTCAGCTCATCAATAATCCGTCGAACCGAATATCGCCGCATGACATATCGATTTTTATATATATTGTGAAGGAATCCGTTAATGCAATAAGTACATCTATAAGGACACCCCCAGTTTAGCATATGATCACCAGCACGATAAACAGCGCCATCAAAAGGCTTATACATATGAGCTGGATGAAAATGATCCCATTCCACAAAAGGTATGGAATCAATATTCTCAAGAATCGGTCGGATTGACGTCGGAACTATTTCCCCATTCCGCATGCCCCAAATATTTTGAATATTAAAAAGCCCGTTGTGGTTATGCTGAAAAACATCTAAAAAATCAGAAAAAGCTTCAAGACCTTCCCCGACACAAACAAAATCAGCACCGTGTTTTATCATGGAATCAACAGGCCGAATTGTTGGATACTTTCCACCCCAAATTACAATAGTTTTCGGAAAGATACTTTTTGATACCCTCGTTAACTTATTCGCCAAAGCGACTTCATCTGACAGCAAGGAAATGGCAACAAGGTCCGGTAAAAAATCGATAAGAGTTTTTTCGAAAACCTTTTCAACATCCCATCCCCCCTTTTTTTTATGACCATATGGTTCAAGATTAACGGGTTTAAACTGTTTGGCTTGTTCCCCTGTTTTTGTATTCTGGGAATAGCTTAACTCAATTTCTGTCGTATCGAAAAGTTGAATGATACATTTTTTACGTCTTGCTATCGCAATGAGTAGACTCAAGCCAATCGGCTTAAATCCAAAATTATCCATATTAGGCCAAACAAAGAGCACTCGCATTGTTATAAATCCTTAATAATTACAATCTTTACAGAATTCGATTATCTTCATGAGATTGCGCGTCTTCAATGCATCCACAGGCTGCAAAATCGCCACCAAATTTTATTGGCCTACCTCTTGAATCCGGTTAACATAATTCTCAATATTAATCATACGGTTGTTCACTTTTACAGTCTCATCTGATATGGTCTTTCTTGGATAATAGCAATGGCGGCAAACATCCAATGTTTTGAATCCGTTAATGATACTATGTGTTCCACGTATCTTATTCAAAGAACTGCCATGCCATATTTCATGTATGCTCTGTCGGTCTGCATCACCGATAATGATCTGTCCATCCTCATCATTAGAACACATCATCGCTTTGCCGTCCGAGCCGATAACCATACGCTGGTATAACTGGGGGCAAGAGAAATCTTCTTCATAAACGATGTCGTCATCTTTGCGCAAATAATCAATTAATGGGTTGAATGCAACCAAATCCGCAATCGATGCAAAGGTGTTATAGTATTTTTCCGGGTCAATGCGGACTGCCGGCCATATCCCTTGAACTTTAACAACCGGTTTGGTGAAACCTTTTTGCTGCTTGATTATGCTGATTTGTGAAATGTTGTCAACAATGTCTGAATACTTAACCGGTTGACGGATTTGTTCATATGTTTCGCCAATACCATCCACGGAAATAGTAAGCCAGTCAATCCGTGCATCTATAATTTGGGCTAAGTATTCACCCTTTAATTTAGAACCATTTGTCAGTGCAGACACCTCATGGATACCAGCAGATTTTGCATATTTAATGCATTCGATGAATTTTTTATGAAGTGTTGCTTCACCACGCAAGCTCAACCGAAGAGCAAAAATTTTTCCCGCAATCTCATCAACAATACGTCTGAAAAGATCAAAATCCATAAACCCCTTGGTGACTTTATTCTTAAAATCCTCGGTAATGGTATAGCACATGGGGCATTTTAAATTGCAGACTGAGGATAATTCCAAATCAACGAGAAGAGGATATTCACGGACGGTTTTCTTTACAGGAAGATCTGCCCAGAGCCTTCGATACTCCATGTAGTCCTGTTCCCATCCCATGGCCAGTTTTTTACTGAATGCTTCAATTCTATCCTCGGTATCCAAAGAAAAATGCCCTTTATTAAGCTGAACACTTCTTTTATCATCCGTTGGCTTGACTTGACTGAACAGGTTTGATTTTATAGAATTCATTTAACGTTTTCCTCTTCTCCGATAAAAAAATAGTGCCATATATGCTATCTCCTTAATTCGAAATGTTTCGTAATGTAGACACATATTGTATCAAAGGATTCCCGTAATCAGACACCGCGTTATCTCTTTAAAAAGACTTGGTAATACGGAAGCAACGTTCCACCGAAACTCAATTTGAACCAGCCGCGTTGAGGGCTGTTAACCCCCTCAAAATCGACAATCTTTATCCCTTTGACCCTGGCGAGATATTCAAACGCCCCCCAAAAACTCATGGTCCCTTTATAACGCTCATAAAATCCAGGATGGCCTGCGCCAAAAAGATAATATGCCCGTTTTGAATCAAAACAGAAAACTGTAATATAGATAATGGCACCGCTTCTGTTTTTGGTCAGAAACATGACCGCTTTATTTTTTTCAACCAATATCTGTGTGAGTTTAGCCATTCTATGGAGTTTAACCTCAGAAACAACCTCATTCTGCGATTCCATCAATAGCCTGTAAAAATGAATCAACTTATCCACATCTGTATCGACAGTGACTGAGGCTTCCGAGCGAATGGCTTCTTTAATATTTCTTTTTCTAAGTGTTTCCATCTCACAAAACAATTTTGTATTTTCATACGGGATATCCAGCGCAAGTTCGGAAATATCTATATAACTTGTATATCTGAGGTCTAACTCAAATCTGCTGGATCTGTTCTTATCATGGTAATTATACCAGAGAAAGGGACGCAAATCTTCGAATTGGGGTGAAAAAGCCATCTCTATATTATTATATGACCCGAGAACATCATCAATAATGCACTGTGTTATTTCAAACCTTTCCAACCGTGCCTTGGTTGCCTTTTTCTCTTTATCATCCTTGAAGAATATCCCATTATAAATGACAAGATCATCAAGCTTTGCGTTTAATCGATTATCTGACAGCATGAGGGAAAAAGCTGCCTTTACCTCGTTGCCCTTAAGTAAATACTTCCGAATATATTCACCATCAACAGAATTAAGATAACAAGATTGAGAAAAAACAGTCCCTTGTGGAGAATCCTCGACGAAATCATCCCACACTCCATCATTACTTGCTGATATAATCGAAAATTTGCTCATGCCTCTATCATTTTGAAATTACAACAAAAAAAGGTCATATTGGGTTGCAGGCCAATAACCCTTTTTGTTCTAAAATTTTGGCCTCTTTCTCCAGACATTCCAAGGGGATGCCAAGTCGCTTGGCAATCATATGAAGGGGCTGGGTCCCATCACAAAGAAACAGCAACCACAGGCGAAGATCAATGTCAGTCAATCTTGAATTTGGTAATAATGCGCCACCGGTTTTAGGATAAAGATCATATTTGGAAAGCATAATCTCACAATGGGGCTGGAGATTCCTATAAAAAGACCCATTCCCCCAGTCATTCAACCGTTCCAATGTCGCCTTATATAACCTGAAGCTATGCTCAATATTACAGGCATCAATGAAGCGCAGATCATCCATTGAAGTGTGGTAATATGGATACTCATAATATCTGTCCCGGGTTATCGAGGCGACATTGATCCGGAACCCCTGTGACGAATACTGACGTTCGTCGCTGCCGTGTATATCAAACGGATAAATAATATAATCATCAATCCCATGGCCATGGAAAACATCCTCTATTGCCGAATTAATGACATGGGAGGCCTCAAAGCTTTGTTTATAGCCATACTTGCCCGGCCCACCCACACAGGTGACAACAAATCCCTGATGAATCCGTTTCATAGCTTCTTCATTCATTGCACTGTAAGCAATGGAACCGATGGTCTCGGGTAACCATACAATCCGGTAACCATAACGGGAAGAGGGCTGTTTAAATAGCTCCCTGGCCAGAAAAGCGGTCATGACCATTCCGCTGAGATTGTCATTGGCCATTGAGGGATGGCAAATATATGTGGAAATCAGAATTTCTTCATCAGACCCACCTGGAACCACCAGTTCGCCAACCGTAAGGCTGCCATCTTTTTTAAATTCAGAATCCACGAAAACTTCAAACGGCCCTTGCGCCTGTTTCAGCATTTCATACTGGCATCCATCTATACAGAACCCCCAATTTTTTTTGTAGTATGTGGTTCGGTATGGGATGGCTTTGGGAAGATCTTCCCGATAATGGAGGTGATCGCTTAATTCTGAAAAAAACATTTCTTTATGAATCGGCTCGCTATAGCCAACCAAGTGCAAATTGTTGATTCGGAAATCAACAATTTTATTTTTCTCTGCATCTTTGATCCACGCGTCACGAATAACCCATTCAGCAGGGATCACCCAATCATAAACCGGTGTGCCGGAGGGATATTCCTTTATTTCAAGCGGAGCAATCTCTTGGAGAATCCGAAGGCTCTCCCTGTTGCCGCCGCCAGTTATACTGCGGCAAATAGGAAAGAGACGTTTCAGATAATGGTCGATCTCCGATATGATTTCAGACATTGAACATATTCCATTGTAAAACAGTATCTTCCTGAATTGAGGTGTTGCTTTGCCTGCCTATGAGACTGTAAAATTCACGAGGATCAATTCCGCTTCCCGGCCTCTTCCACGTTATATCCTGTGATTCTATTTTTTTCCCGGCCGGTATCATGCGAGCCGAGACCAAGCTGCGCCGGGCATTTCTGCGGGCAATTTCCTCGCTTACCAGCGGGTGCTTGCAATTATCGCCAAGCAAAGATAATAGATTATCTAATCTTGCCTGGAACAGCATAAGATCTTTCTTATCCATTGCATGGTAGTGGTCGTTTCCCGGCAATGTTTTATCATGCGTGAAGTGCTTTTCAATGATACGCGCACCCATCAGCATGGCAACTTCTGCCGTCTTCATGTTCTTGGGAAGAGTGTGGTCGGAATACCCGATCAGTTTATCCGGAAACTTCCGCCGCAAATCAAGGATCATTGCCAGATTGGCATTGGAATCGTCGGTCGGATAATTGAGCACACAGTGAAGAAGGGCAGAAGCATTCCCTTTTGCCTCGATCCAACTGAGTGACTGTTCAATCTCCCAAAGGTAAGCCGCTCCGGTTGAGAGAATGATGGGTTTTCCGAAACCACACAAGTATTCGACAAACGGCCTATTGTTAAGGTCCGAGGATGAAATCTTGAAAACATCCATAAAATCGTTTAGAAACAGAGCTGATTCAATATCAAAGGGGGTACTCATGAACTCAATACCCACTTCATCGCATCTTCGCTTGAGAATCTCGAACTCATTTTTCCAAAATTTGTCATATTTCTTAAAAAGTTTATATTGGCTTTCGGTCGGTTCTTTACTTAAATCCCAGTAAGAGGGGGAATCCTTTGATGCAATGGTTTCCGCCTTGTAAGTTTGGAATTTAATGGCATCGGCACCACCTTCTCTGGCCTCATCAATCAGGCGTTTAGCCAGATCTATGCTGCCTTCATGATTGACGCCGGCTTCGGCTATGATATAGGGCCGCTCAATGGCCAAACCGCACGGTTTAAATTGACTGAATACATCCAGTATTTTCATTGTTCCTCCGAAAACACCTGAACGATATCATATGGAGAGCTGGTGATGGAAAAAGGTTTAAGAGCCAGACGGCAGTAGTCTTCCAGACTATCCATATCCACCTTCACACACGGGAGGGCGATGCGTTGATCTATGGGATTAAATGTTCTAATTATAAATTGATCCGGGTTGTCGACAATATAGGTAAGGCAGTGTTCACGATGGCGCTCGCTAACTGCGTGTTGATCCAGCCATTCTAAAAGGGCGAAAGGTATGATTTCCGCCCCAAACCCGTCCGGATAAGTATTTGTCCGTCCGCCATCGCCTTGATTATAAGCATAGTCACAGGGGTGTTCGTTGAAATAGTGAATTAATTCATCAATCACCTCTCCACTCACAAGCGGGTTGTCTGCACAGACACGGACTACATTTTGGGCCTGAACTTGTTTAGCAGCACCCAGAAAGCGATTTAACACATCCTTCTCGGAACCCCGATACACGTTAGCATTTAAATGTTCCGTGATAAACTGAGCCAGAACATCATCATTACGGGTATCAGGAATTGCAATAACGACATCATCCAACAGCCTGGACGATCTAACCCTTCGATACACCCATTCAATGACTGGATGGCCATGCAGGCCAAGCATCATTTTCCCGGGCAGCCTGCTAGCGCCTATCCGGGCCTGAATAACGGCAACAGTTCTTCTCATTATTGTTTTACCGCCTAATCTTGCAAATATTTGCCATTGAGTTTCTGATCAAATTTCTTCATTTTCTCAACATCATTCGTCATATTATTTTCATGCCTTCGATAGCGATATAGGGGTAATTTGACTCGCTCAATGTTATATTTTTTCAAAAACCGCAATCGCAGATCTTCATCTTCACGACAAAGAAAATCTTCATCATAAAGGCCGATATCAATTATCTGCTCTATTCGAAACATAATTCCACATGCAATGGGCTCATCCATACAATTTTTGTGTCCCAGAACCCTTTCATTGTCATCAACAAGTATGTAATCACAGGCCATGGCATGAGACCCTTCATTCATTGTTAAATGTAATTCAAGAATTTTTATAAACTCCCTGTGAACATAATCATCACCATCTACCCGTATTATATACTGCCCTTTGGCCTTCTTAATGCCTTTGTTCAAAGATGCGGGCAACCCGATCCGCTTCTCATTGTTAAAAAGGCGGATTTCATCTTCAAAAATCTCCAAAGCAAACCGTGTCCTATCTGTGCTGCAATCATTAATGACAATAATCTCATAAGACTCTCGATCCGCGCTCTGATTTATAATGGAACGAATCGCACGCCCAATATATTTTTCGACATTATATGCTGTAATCAAAACCGTAGTAATCGGCGTCATAACCCTTATCACCCCTTTTTTAGGATTTATGAAAACATTTCAAGAGCCTCTAACGAAGATTGCAACATGTATTCAAAATCCTGATCACTCATCCAGTGGTGAAATGGAAAAGAGATCATGTTATCAAAAAATAGATCCGTATTGGGGCAATCGGCCTTCCCGAACCCCAGTTTCTGATAGAACGGGTAACGATTGAGGGGACAATACTGGACCACACATTGAATCTCTTTTTCACAGACCAGGAATTTCATGATATCATCTCGCCTATTGTTTGTAACCCTTGCAACCAGCAAATGATAATTATGCCGTTGGGTTTCATCGCGATGAAACTCCAGGATATTACTTCCACTCAAAGCATCAATAAAAGTTAACGCCCTGGCCCGCTTTTCTGAATTCATTAGTTCAAGCCGATCCAAAAGCTTTGCTGCCAGTGCACACTCTACCTCGCCCATACAATAATTATTCGGCCATAAAATCTGGCCATTGAGCAAAGGAAAATCTACATTCCCCATGGCCGGTTTCCAATAATATTCTCTTTCACCAGGGAATTGACAATGACCGTTATGACGAAGCATTGGAATTATTCTTGCCATTTCCGGGTCCTTGACCACCAATACCCCACCCTCGCCCAGGGTGGTGATGTTTTTATGCGAGTGTAGTGAAAAAACGCCTATATCACCAAAAGTCCCGGTCATTTTACCATCCAAAAGGGTTCCCATGGATTGAGCCGCATCTTCGATGAGCAAAATCTGATGTTTTTTTGCAAGCTTCACAATTGAAGTCATGTCTGCTGCATATCCGTACAGGTGAACCACAACCATTGCCTTTGTTTTTGGGGTAATTTTTTTTGCAAGCATATCGGCGGTTACTACCCGGGTTTTCAGATCAATGTCAGCCCAGACCAATTTAGCCCCCTTCTTTGCAAAAGGGTAAGCCGTTGATGTAAATGTGTGAGATGGAATGATCACTTCATCCCCCGGTTTGAACTGACATAGCTGTGCAGACATTTCGAGTGCAGATGTGGCATTATTGACTGCAAAAGCACTCTCAGCACCAAAAAAATCACAAAACTTTTTTTCAAACGCTCTTTGATAATCACCCTGTGTGTATGGTTCTGCTTTCTTCATTGCTGTGATTACAGTTTCGATTTCTTCTTTTGTATAATCATGTGCTTTGCCGCTGAAAGGTATTTTAAATTTCATTTTACATCCTCCGGAAAATCTCTTTGACTTTCTGAGGCGTCAAAAGTTTATGAAAATCTTTTCCCAAGGCATTGGTCAATGGTTTTTCATGTATTACGGTTGCGGAATAAAGACGATCATATTGTTCGGTGGTAAGGTCTTGACAGATCCCTTCGGGTATATCAACGGCTTGCCGCTCTGCCATCTGCTGAAACTCCCGGTGATAGTCCGGATAAAATTCTTCCATCGCCTTCATGGCAATACAGTTACCAACGCAGTGATGAATACCGAGCACCACGCTCAAACCTGCAGAAAAGGGATGCACCAAACCCACATAACTTGTGGCAATGGCGCAGCCACCAAGATAGGATGCAACCATTAATTTTTCTCTGGCTTCAGGATCCATCATGCCACCACCTAAAAAAATTTCTCTACACAATTCAATTGTCTTCGTTGAATATGCATCTCCGATGGCATTTCGGTAAGCGCCGTTCAAAGACTCAATACAGTGAAGATAGGCGTCCATCCCTGTATAAAAATACTGGTTCCATGGTGCGGTCGCTGTCAGGTCCGGATCGAGAATGATCTGATCAAACACAGTAAAATCGCTGTTCATACCCAGCTTCAGTCCATTAACAGGGTTTGTCATCACACAGGTACGGGTTGATTCCGCGCCTGTCCCTGAAAGCGTAGGAATCCCTATTTTATAAATACCCGGCACTTTGACAAGATCCCACCCCTGGTAGTCTTCTGCCTTTCCGCCATTGGTTAATAAGTTGGAAACCGCCTTGGTCACGTCCATGGTGGCGCCTCCCCCTATTCCGACAAGGGCCGTAGGCAACTCGGGAGTTTTCTGAAGGACTTGGGTATAAATATTATTAACCTGTGTTGTGGTGGGTTCGTCCTTTGTATTAATAAAAATGACAAGATCCTCCTGCAAAACAGCATTCAATTGTTTCATAAAATCTTTTTGTTCGAAAAAATGATCCACAAAAAAAACAACAGGTCCAGAATTAATGGCTCTACGCTCTGATAGAATCTCTCCCAAATCATCTATTGCCCCAAAACCATACAGATATCGCAACACATTCCGGGCGTTGCGAATGCCCGTTCTCAGAATATCACTCATTGTCTCTTCCTAAGATTGAAAGATTTTTTAAAAATTGAGATTTTTCATTCAAATCCATATAAGTCCCCCGCTCGCGAATGCAACCTTTGTCCAACACATAAATCATGTCGGCAAAAATAATAGTTGTCGGCCGATGGGTTACCATAACAACTGATTTTTTTAATTCTTTGACTACCCGATATACTCTTTCTTCTGTATGAATATCGAGCGCAGAAGTTGCTTCGTCTAATATCAGAATTTCCGGATCTCGATAAAGTGCCCTGGCAATCCCAATCCTCTGCCGTTGACCACCTGAAATGCGGACACCTCTTTCTCCAACAATTGTCTGCAGGCCTTCAGGCAAGTCAGCAATGAAATCATTCAGTTGCGCTCTCTCAACTGCGCATAGAAGTTTCTCATCTTCCTGATCAGTCAGTCGTATCCCAAAAGCAATATTCGCAGCAATAGTGTCGTCAATGAGGGTGATTGTCTGGGGGACATAACCGATTCTGGTACGATAAACATCAACTGTGTTCTCATCAATCTTTTCATTGCCATAATACAAATGCCCTTGCTGAGGCAAAAGCAGCCCCATAACAATATCTATTAATGTGCTTTTCCCCGTACCTGTTTCCCCAATAAAGGCTGTTATGGAACATGGTGCGATTGTAAGGCTGATATCTTTCACTATATCTTCAGGTCTTGATGCATACCTAAATGAAACATGATCAAGCCGGATTGGATAAAATTTCTGCTGTGTTGCAGCAGAATATGGCAGCATGTTCTGTTGAGGCATTCTCTCTATCTCACCTATAACAGAATAGACCATATCCAGTGAATTGAATGAATAGTGCATGGAATTAATACTTGATACAATTTTGCTGATGGACGGCATCAATCGCATTGCTACGACCCCCAGAATGGCAATCATGGGAATGATTGTCTTATAGTCCGTCCTTGTATACACACTGATTAGAATTATACCCAACATACCCGAGAATAAAAGCGCTTCCATGTAGTATCGTGGCAGGCTACCGATAAAAGATGATTTTACAAAACTTACAAGATAACGCTCAAAAGAATATAAAAACCTTTTTATAAAATAGTCCTGAACATTAAATATTTTTATCTCTTTAACTGACTGGAGGGATTCAGTAACTGTCTTATAATACTGCTCTGAAAAAAAACTTCGATTCTCTGCATAACGGGCCAACCGGCGTTTAAACATTTGATTTAATCCAAACGCAACCATACCAATACTAACTACAGATATAACGGTTGCCCATGGATACAAATAAACTGCCACTGTTAGAACCCCGCAAAGAATAACACATTCCGATAGAATTGTAATTGCAGGATTCAATATGTAAGAAACAAATTGTCCAACTTCTACATTTATATTCTTAAAAAGGATAGACGAATTATTGGCAAGATGGAATTCGTATGGACGTCTAAGATACTCACTCAGAATATCACCTGCCAATCGGCGGTTAATTGCTGCCAGATATTTTTGCTGCCGATAAAACACTATCAATCCGTAAACAGATTTTCCCAAGAAAAGGAGTATGGCAATGATTACGAGCATCGTCAAAAAAGTTAATGGGTCTTCTATGCCAAAGAATATATAGACTTTATACAATTTGGCGGAAGAAGTAATCAGTGAAGGATCAAGAAATAAATTGATAATTGGAAGAAGGATACCAATGCTGAATATCTCTGATACTGAAAGAAGAATCGACAAACCGATGATTATGCAAAAATTTTGTTTCTCCTTAGCATTCAATATGAATCTTATTTTTTTTTGATTAATCATAGTTCTAATGCAAACAAAACAGTCTACCCTATTGAATTTTCCAAGGGTAAAGCATTCCTGTCAATATATCTTATTACTGCATTATTCAGTGCAGTACCTGTATCTTGAGTTAGTGATAATTCTTCCATGAGATCATGGATAAAAAGTGCCATACGGTTGTCACCTAAATCGTCATTAAAGCAACTCAAGAAACCAAGATCCCGCAATATTGAGAACTCTCCAACAGTTGTATCCCCCTGAGATGCATCCAATATTGCATTTTCAAACCGAAACAAATCAGTGTATAATATTTTCTGCTGCAAATTTTTATAGACCGGAAAGTCAAGCCAGCCAGCACAATCCCAGTGAATGGCTCGATACCCCTGAATACCCAACAATATCCCTGCCGAATTAAGACCGAAGCATATCGATAAATTAGTTTGACAGGCAACCGCCAGTGGAGAAACGGTATGCCTTACAAACATAATTCTGCCACTCTTTTGCAGCTTACATATGCGATCAAAAAGAGTGCCTCCTCCGGGTAGCTGTTTGAAATCATCAACTGTACTATAATTTTTGCTTTTAATAATTGCACTCCATGAGATATGGGTTTCGAGCAGCTTAAAAAACCGATCATAAAACAGCGATAGCGCATCAGGGGTTTGTTCGATATTATATGCTACAGATGAATCAAAGATCCCTATGACAAACTGACCACTCAGAATCTCCGGCGAAATATCATTGGCCGAATGTGGCATTAACCCCAAAGGACCGATCGGCAGTATATATTTACAAAGGTTATTTTGTTGCCGTATTACACTGCGCATCCATTGCCCCCAGACAAAAAAAATATCTTGGGGGAAAAAATGAGTTCCCAATCCCATCTCTGACTGATAATTCGACCAGTGATATCCAACCATAACCCCGCCTGTATCCCTCAGCGCGGCTGCTTGCGGCCCCTGAATCCAGGAGGTCTCTCCGTGCTGTATCAGGACCTTAACTTTATATTGAAGAAAAAGATCGTGATATATTCTATAGCGATAATAATATTCAAACAAAAACGAACGATACCACCATGGATAATGCCCTGCTCTGAAAAATTTGAATGCCAGGCCAATGCCAAAGGATACGGGTATCGATCGAAAAATCCTCCAAGAACGAACATCAATCCATTTTATCCCTTTGTTTTCAATAGAGTTGATCATAAGAGAAATAGGATAAGGATCAGAACGATCCAGATAGTAGGCGACATCATAGTTGTGGGCTGGCAGATGTCTGAACCAGCTGGAATAATCAACTATAGAATTGTGGACATATTCAACCCAGATTGAAGGATTTTTGCCCAGTCCTTTTGAATGATGAATTTTTGGACTAAGAGCAGCAATAGAGACCGAAACAAGATATATAATCGGTCTTAAATAGAATCTGAAAGTTTTTAAAAAACAAAAATTACAGTGGACAGTAATTCCTTTTGCGGTAAAAAACTCTCTTAGCAAATACTGGAACTGAAATGGATGAGTGTTTAAGACAACAACCTGCCCTTTCCGATACTGGGGGCAGGAAAGGACCATCTGAACAAACGAAAAAGTTTGGTAAAAAAGATACTGGGCAATAAAACATCTTACAGACGAATTGATAAATGGATCTGTATGAGAAGCTTGTCGTGTTGCAACAAAATCTTGAAAGTCTTTCAACATGGGATATAGTTTGTAAATGATTGTCTTTCCATCGCTTCCAGGCCCCATTCCATTGAACTGCGCCGGAGTTATATTTTTAATTCCTAGGGCGGAAATAGAACTGCTCACAAAAGGCTTGCACTGATTTTTGTCGAAATAGATCCTCGTTGTTTCCCGCAAATTTTTGATAAGTATCACCAGGAAATCAAAGAATCCAATTTTTTCATACCATTTTATATTCTCCATCTTAATATATTTTTATCTATAAAAATTTTACAGGGACACAATACCTTTTTTATGACTGGCGAAAACCCCTAAAAAGCTTATTTTTTTTAAAATACAAATCCTCAGACTGTTTAAGAACTGAATTTAATTTTTTCTCAAAATAATTCTTTAACAGTCTTGAATTTGCTTCATGCATGCTCCTGTTAAACTCTTTCTCACTAAGCTCTGTAAAATTGACGGATAACAAATCAGAGTTAATGTGCCTGTTTTCATAAAAATCTTCACAATCCTTCAACAACCCTTTTTCGATTGCATAATAATACAGAGGACAGCCGGGATAAGGCGTAACAGGTCGAATGGTTCGCATTTGTGATCCATCATCATATTTTAAAAGGAATTCTACTCCTTTCATCAAAATTTCCCTGTTTTCACCTATGTTTCCAAAAATAATATTAAAGCCAGGGCTTATTCCAGCTTCAAGAGTGGCCTCGATCCCACTGATTATCTGTTTAACCGTCAATCTTTTGTTCATATTTTTCAAGATTTGATCATCAAAGGACTCAATACCATAATTTATAAAAACACAACCAGCCTCTTTCATAATCCTGAGTACATCTTTTTTAGCAAAATTCAACCTTCCGTTGCAATTCCATTTGATTTTGATTTTTTTTTTGATTAATGCTTCACACAAAGCAACCGTTCTTTCAATGGAAGACATCAACAATTCATCATTGAAATATACATAGCTAATATCATAATCTGCTTTTAAAAGAAGTATTTCCTCCATTATGCTTTCATTGCTTCTTTGCCGAAACCCTTTATCCATTCTGTAACAAAAATTACATTTAAAAACACACCCTCTTCCGGAAAGGATTGGCATAACAAAGTCAGTAACACTGCAATTCGGCATTCTAAGCAAACGGTAAATATGCACAGGAAACAATTCATAAGCCGGGAATGGGATACTGTCGATATCCTTTATGAGGGGTCTCCTTTTGTTGATTACAATTTCTTTCCCATCCCGATAGGCTATGCCTAATACATTTTTTAAAATCTGTTTGCTCTCTAATGCATTAATTAAGTCAACAATCGTCTCCTCTCCTTCTCCAATACAAATTGCATCGGCTTTTGTCTTTCTTAGAAAGAATTCAGGTTCAGGAGATGGTCCATGCCCGCCGATAATATAAAAAGGCCTATTGGCGGAAGCATTGATTGCATGGGAAAGAGATAGGAGTTTTCTGTATTGATAATATCCTCCAATAACGCTGACACCAACTATGTCGTATTTCTTTTTATTGAGGTATTCCGTTAAATGGGCATCAGGATAATGGTAAATATCCTGATTATAGATTTCTACTTCATGTCCCCTTTTTTTAAGTATAGAAGCGATATAAGCAAGACCGATTGGAAATTCGGATAAATATGACTGGTTGTCATAAACTACAAGTAAAATTTTCATCTTAAAAGCTCCAGATCACTCACCATATATTGTATGAATCAGTTTCCAGGTTCCTTCTTCCTGCTTCCAGAGGTGCGGAGAACGCCAACTATCTATTATTTCATGACAATAATCTTCAGAAATACTGCAATATTCTAGAAATTCCTTGAAATGTTTGACAGGAAATTCTCCATCAAATTTTTGAACCAGCCTGATACCTTCCTCCCTTGTAATATGCCCATCACGTATCTCATGTGCTGTATCGGCAGTCGCTCTGCCTATGCCAAATTTTATAAATGATAAATAATAGTGAAATCCATCAAGCTTATCATCAAAAGAAGCATATTTTGAATATGTCCCCTCATTCCTATTTGGAAGAGCCTTAAAACCTGTATTTTCTGTACAATAATAATAATTTTCTTGGGGTATCCATTTTTCATAATAGCTGAAAAAATGAATCTCTGTCTTGTTTTCATCTAATTTTTCAACAGGAGGCGCCGTATACGGCATTAAATCTTTTTGATCTATACCGTAATGTACCAGATCTTCCGGGGCTATACCTGAAAAATAATGTTTTTTGTGGTCCTCTTTATAATCTCGAATAGGCTGGAAAGCATTTTTCATGTCTCCACCATATTCAACTTCCCCGTTCTCTCCATACATCAACAATGGAATTTTAAAATTAACGGCAATCTTCAACGGATAATTTGTCTGTCCATAAATGAATGGTTGAAATGGGTCGCCTAATATTTCAAATGCCAGCTTTGTTAATTTTCTATGAACGGGGCCATTGGGAGTGCCCAATATATTATCAAGCCCCCCGATATGTATCAAATTTTGAAAATTACACCAACCCGCATCCGTATATAAATGCGGTGACCACGTTACCGTTAATGGCGTCATTCCATATTTATATTTTAATTTGTGAGCGACGGAACCACTGTCTTTGCCACCACTAGATGGCACGATAACATCATAGTATCCATCATCTCTTCTGAATCTGTCACACAGATCTTTGAGTTCTTTTTCTCTCAATCCCCAGTCAACTTTTGTATTCTTATATTCTGCAAATCTGCAGGCAGAACAGATCCCTTCTTCGTCAAAGGTAATTCTTGGGCGCTGGTTAGAAATTGTGCATTTCTTGCAATACTTAACCTCCAAAGGCAAATTATACATAATAGCCGTGTCTTTTTTTTCAATCATGGCAATCTCCTACAATAATGTCCTTAAAATTTTTAAAAATCTTTAAGCCTTCAGATCCGCTTTTTTCCGGATGGAATTGAAAACCCCAGACATTTTCCTTTATAACTCCTGATGCATATTCAATATCAGCATAATTTGTTATGGCTAAAAAATTGTCCGTAGACTCCGGCATTACATAAAAAGAATGAACAAAATACATAAATTCACCACTTTTTATTTTTTCCAAAGGTGATCCATCCCAATAAGATGAATCATTAAAGGATGGACTAATAATCTGATTCCATCCCATTTGGGGAACCCTAATTTTTTCGTGTCTAAAACCATTTACTGGGAATTTGGCCACGTACCCTTTGATAACGTCCAATCCTTTATGATGACCGAATTCCTGGCTTTCAGAAAAAAGCAATTGCATGCCCAGACAAATTCCCATGAGGGGTTTTCCACACTCTGCAAATTCTCTTAGTGGTTGAACCAAATCCAGCCTGCGAATATTAATCATGGCTTCACCAAAAGCGCCAACCCCCGGCAGGATTAATGCATCTGCTTTAAAAATTTCTTTGGTATTGTTTGTAAAAACAGGGTTTAATCCCACACTTTTGCAGGCATTCTCAATGCTGAACAAATTACCTGCTTGATAATCAACAACAACAACATTTTGTTTTCTCTGGGGCATTAACTTATGCTTTCTCGATATTCCTACGGCATGGGATTTTCTGACTATGGAGAAACTCCTTGATTTCAGGAAGTGTTGTTGGGAAAAATTTTGTAAAACTCCGACCGCTTTTCAAAAAATCTATGTTGCCTTCCTTTATAGAATCACCTGCTGCTCCATTTCTGTTTACATATTCGTAATGCAGCATGGATGAAATAGCCACGGCATCTATATTACCTTCTCTAATCACTTCTTTTATATCTTCCAAGCTTCCGGCACCGCCGTGAGCGATGACCGGTACCGATACCGCTTCTGAAACCATTTTTGTTAATTCAACATCAAATCCCAGGCCTGTTCCTTCATGATCAACAGATGTTATTACAATTTCCCCTGCACCAAGGTCTTCCACCTTTTGAGCCCATTCCGAAACTTCGGTCCCTGTATATTCTCTACCGTTGTCCATGTAAGCAAGATAAAGACCATCTTTCTGTTTAATTGCCTCAATAGTGACAACAATACTGGAGGATCCAAATTTTCGGGATGCTTCTCTTATTATCTCAGGTCTTTTAATAGCTGCTGTGTTTAAAGAAACCTTGTCCGCACCTGCTCTGAGCATTTCCCGAATATCATCTATTGTTCTGATACCACCCGCAACGGTTAAAGGAATAAATAGTTCTCTTGCTGTTCTTGTAATAATATCATGGAGACTGTTGCGATTGTATAAGCTGGCAACAACATCCACATACATCATTTCATCAGCACCGGCTTCATAATAATAACGGGCAAAATTCTCGGGCTTACCAAGAACTCGTAATCCCTCTAAGTGAATTCCCTTTACAAGATTTGGCCCTTTAATGTCTAATCTGGGGATTATCCTTATACTTTTTGTCATTATTTCACTTGATTTATCTTAAATAAAAATTCAGCTACCTGGAAATCAATAAAAGTATCAATATCAACAGATCTTTCCCGTGGCATTATGTATGCAAAGGTTTTATCACCGTAAAAAGTTTTCTGTAATTTTAATAAATCGATCATAGAAATATATATTGACCCATTCAACCGATAATACTGTGGAAACTCCTGTCTATTTCTGTTTAGGACTTCTGGTCTAATAAAATTTTTCATGCATCCGTCAGGAGGGAGTACATTTGTCCACAGAGGATTGTGCTCTACTTCACATATAGAAACAATTGCCTTGGCATCCTTAGAAAAAAGCATTTCTATCGAACAATCAATATCTTCAGATAATCTTAATGGTGATGTTGGTTGAAGATAAACGATTATATCGAAGCATCGCTCCTTATCATTGTTTTCCGACCAATTAACAGCATGTAAAATCACATCAATCCCTTTGGCATCATCAGTTGCAAGCTCTTTTGGTCTTATAAAAGGCACATCAGCACCTGCCACTCGGGAAATTGTTTTTATCTCATCATCATCTGTAGAAACAATAATTTTATCTATATAGATACTGTTTTTAGCTTGTTCAATAGTCCACCTGATTAAAGGTTTTCCTAAAAAATTTAAAACATTTTTCCTTGGCAGACCTTTCGATCCACCTCTTGCAGGAATAATTGCTAAAACATATTTACCATTTATCATTTAAAATCGCTCTACAAATCAAATAAGATAGTTTCCGTTCGCCTTATTGGTTTCGATCTCATCAATCCAACAATATTGGACTTTTACCGGCTTTGTATTTCAGATATCTTCAATCATCTTTAATGCCTTTCGGTATTCCTCCCACTGACCGACATCAATCCAGGACTTTTCGCTGACCGGATATACGCCGATTGTGCCTTTGTTTTCATTGACTTTGTCTATTAGATGGGTGATATGAAACAAGCCAAAATCAGGTATTACTTCGATTAAGCCCGGGTTTAATACATACAGCCCCGTGTTTATTAAAAAATTGTACTCCGGCTTTTCCTGTATCCGCTTCAGACTACCGTTGTGGTTCAGTTCACATATCCCGTAAGGGATATTATATTGCTTGGCTGAGGCCACAAGAGTAATATCATAACCATTCTTTTGATGAAATCGGAAAATATCAGCATAATCGGCTTCAATAATAATATCGCAATTTGATACAAAAAAAGGACTGTGTAGTTTGTCCATGAGCAATTTCAAGCTTCCTGCAGTACCTCTGGGCTCATCCTCTTGGACAAACTCAATAGAATAATCAGGGCTCTTTTCCTCAAAATAGGCACGCAGAATTTTTGACATATAATGTATCGTAAGATAGAATTCTCTTGCACCATAAGCCCTGAACCTGTCAATGATATGATCAATAACCGGCTTTTCGCCAACAGGAATAAGGGGTTTGGGTAGAACCCTTGTGAAAGGCTCCAAACGGGTTCCCTTTCCTCCAGCCATAATCACAACCGGTACTTCCAGTTTTTGCAGGTCTAACCTTCTTTTATTCCCAAAGGCCTTTTCCCAAGTTATATAATCAATCACCCTGTGGGCTTGATCCAAAATTGGAATTACATCCATTTTGTTTTCTAAAAAAATGGCTTTGATTTTTTCTATATTAAAATCTGACTGAA
This sequence comes from uncultured Desulfobacula sp., assembly GCA_964619205.1. Taxonomy (GTDB): domain Bacteria; phylum Desulfobacterota; class Desulfobacteria; order Desulfobacterales; family Desulfobacteraceae; genus Desulfobacula. Next base: position 63,297 of record CAZUDE010000003.1, read on the forward strand.
ATACAAACATCGGATTTGAATTGTATGCTTTTTCAATAGTGCCGGTTAAATCCCAGCCTTTTAGTATGCTGCGCCTGATATCACCATCTGTTAAACAACCAATGAGCACTTTTTCTTCATCAATCACCAGAAGAACCTTTTCCGCTGTTTTATCCAGGGCCTCCATGGCCTTTTTGATAGTGGCCTTGGGATTTATGGTTATATCTTTCATTTATTTATCTCCTGTGCTGGAACACCAACCACTTTTCTGCCTGGCAGAATATTCCTCACAACCACAGCACCAGCCCCAATAATTGCAGTGTCACCAATCTCAACTCCTTGAATAACTGTGGCTGACGTTCCAACATGGACCATGTCGCCAATATGAACCCCTCCTGAAAGAACAACGCCTGGGGCGACATGAGTATGTGCACCGATGATACAGTCATGATCCACAATAGCGCCGGTATTTATAATGGAATCATCACCGATTACGCAACCAGACTGAATGATGGCACCAGCCATAATTTGAGAACCCTCTCCTAATTTTACACTATCCATAACAATGGCAGATGGATGAATAACCTTCGCAAATAAATAGCCCTTTTTTTTAAATTTCATGTAAATGTCTTTCCGCCTTTCCATTGATGACACTGACCCTACTCCATTGACAAGGCATATAACATCAGAACCATAATCTTTTACTTTGTCATCACTTCCAAGTATGGGTATTCCAGCAATGGATTGACCAATCATTGAGGCATCCGGATGAAGGATACCGATAATCTCTCGCCGCAAGGCATTAAGGGAATATATTAAGACTTGTGCGTGCCCCCCCGCACCTATAATGATAATTGGCCGGTTCATAAATAAATCGTCTCATCCGCATCATAGTCTTTTTTTGAAATCTCACCTATGAAGTCCCAGTATCTCATGGGTGAGATACCCCTCCCTGTTCTTTTCATAGATAGATTATCTGATGAAAAACAGTCCCCAGCTTGAATTTGTTTATCTGCCACAAGGCTCTTTCTAGTGATTATCCGGTTTCCCCATTCAGAAGGGGTGGGTTCTTTGCGACCATTCCCCATAGCTTTTTCTACCTGCCTGATGGCCGTAACCATTGCCTCTAATTCATCAGGTTCAAGAGAAGCTTTGTGATCCGGACCAGGAAGATGGCGGTCTAAGGTAAAGTGCTTCTCTATCACAACGGCCCCCAAGGCAACTGCTGCGATAGGCATCGCAATACCCGGCGTGTGGTCAGAAAGACCTACGGGTAGGGCAAAGGCAGCACGCATTGTTTCCATTGCTCGAAGATTGACCTCTGAAAACGGAGCAGGGTATTCTGTTGTACAATGCAGAAGTATCACTTTCTCTTCTAAAATTCTTTTGGCTTCAACAGAACAAAAAATATTCTGAAAATTGTTCAGAGACGGTGGATCATTACAGGACAAATATCCAAAGGCAAGAACACCAAGTGCTGTTTCGATTTCTCCCAGCGTACTCATACCTGTTGATAGAATAACAGGATTGCCTGTCTTAGCAATATGAAGAAGATAAGGACCGTTTGTTATTTCTCCTGAAGGAATTTTAAAACATGAAAGTCCGAGTCTGCCAAGGAGATCTATGCTATCAAAATCAAATGGCGTGGATAAAAATTCTATTTTTCTTAATCTACAATGTTCCATGAGTTTATGATGAGCGCCCTCATCCAGTTCTAACTTTTTAACCATGTCCAATTGCGATTCATCTTCACTGGTTGTTCTTTTTTGATATTCAGCCTTAGTGGCGTATTTACTGATAATCTTATCTGCTCTGAAGGTTTGAAATTTTACAGCATCTGCCTTGGCTTTGGCGGCGGCATCAATAAGCTTTTTAGCTGTCTCGATGCTGCCGTTATGATTTACACCCGCCTCAGCAATGATATAAGTTCTGTTGCTTGAGATCATTCTATGATTTCTTTCAGCAGCATGAAAGCTTCAGCCGCTTTGAAGCCCGATGCAGCCCCACGCAATAATGCCATTGCGCGAATTGCTTCTATACTTCTTGGAAAGGGGAAAACGCCTAATTCATCATTATAAATTTTCATGATTTCAATCTTCTTTTCCAGGAATGACGAAATATTAATGAAAACATTTGGACGGAAAGCATTGTTGTCAGGATTTGCCGCTGCCTCTGTTTCCGATAGAGTCTCATATGACAGTACGCGTTTTACAGATGGGTGCCTGAACCATTTCAGACAGGATGATACTGCATCAAAGACAATACGATGATCGGTATGCACATCTCCCCGGTATGGCAGATACACTATATTAGGATCTATTTCATGAATTATAGTACTGATTTTTTTAATAATTATGGATATGGGTATTGTGTCAAGCATAGTAGTCGGGAATCCGCACTGATGAACTGATAAAAAGCCGTAGGCATTACTTACGGCTTGAATTTCAATTGCACGACCCTCAATTTTTTTAAGTTTGTAATCAGCCTTTTCTGTAATGGAGGTAACGATGAGCCAATTTATTTCATCACCCTCTTTTTTATGTCTCAGCACAACACCTCCACACCCCAATGTCTCATCATCGGGGTGCGGGGAGACTACAAGTACCTTGTTCATAAATATTCTCCCACCTGCGGTAATTCTGAAAAATCATGCGTAATAATTCTTATTGCAGCGTCGCCGCATTTTACAATGACCATATCATTTTCAGATGCCAATATTCTCCCAGGCTCAATATTTGAGTAAAGACTCAACTGCACTTGTTCTGCCTTCCAGATTTTTATTTCCGATCCTTTATAATCACAATGAGCGCCAATATATGGTTTCGTCAGAGCCCGCACTAAATTATAAATTGACACAGCAGACATGCGCCAATCGATTTTCCCATCCTCTTTTGATCGTTTTCTCCAATAATTGGCTTTCGAATTATCTTGTGGTGTCCGTATATAATTCCCATTGGCTAATTGTTTGGTAAAAGACCGCATCTGGCGTTTTGCCTTTATCAATAGCTTTTCATATATGGCTGCTGCATCATCATCTTTTTGAATTTTTATTAATTCTTGATGTAGAATATCGCCGGAATCTGCCCCTTCGTCCATGAAAAAAAAGGTTGATGCACTTTCAGTAAGCCCTAATACAAGCGTCCATATTATTGGATGGCGACCTCTGTTGAAGGGTAATGCTGTCGGGTGATATCCTATAACACCAAGGCAAGGGCATTCGATTATTTCTTTTTTTAATAAATAGGGCCATCCAAAGCAATAAATAACATCGGGATTCAAATCTTTCAACCATGATACTATTTCTGCCTGATTATTTCCCTTTTCTATGTAGCAAGGTATTCCCTGTTCAATGGCAAGTGGCCGAAGAGATTTAAAATCAGCATTAAATGATGAAGATTGCTTTGTCACTACCCCGACGACTTCGATTTCTTTATTATTTATAAGCTCCTTAAAAAGGGAATAGCTGAATTGGACGCATCCGATAAATACTATCCTCATCAGCAGACCTTGATATTAAAAAATTGTTTAACAATAACATTATTTAAAGAAAGTTCTTTTAGCTGCTCTTTAATCTTTATTGAAGTGCCACCACTTCCATACGGTGATATGGTATTGCACAATGTTTTTTTAAATTCAGGAGATATGGCTCTTTTGATAGCGGAGATGATAGCTTCTTTTTTTTCTTGACAATCTATTACTGATGTCGCTTTCAACCGCCCCTTTTGTCTATCACCCATATTAACGGTAGGGACAGGCACACTGGGGGCTTCTACCAAACCGCTCGATGAATTCCCTATAACCACATCTACATTTTTTAGAGCACTAAGATATAGTGTTTGTCCCATTGATGTGAAGCTTTTAAAGCGTTTATTGTAAGCCTCAGCATATTGGTCAATCAATCGATTAATGATCCTCCCTGCAGTATCAGCGTTTGCCTTTGTAAAAATCACTTTTGCTTCAGGAAAAAATTCCAGGGCGTATAAAAGCTGCAAAAAGGATTTTTGAGGGTCTTCGTGGCTTAAGGTAACAGGATGGTAAGTCACTAAAAAAGAGAGCTCGCCAAGATCAAGGTTTATTGCCTGTTGAAAATGATCTTTATCAAGCAGGGGAAGTTTTTTGAAATTATCAAGTCCGGGAGCCCCATAATTCCAAACACGTTCAGGCGATTCCCCCATTTGAATAATCCTATTTCTATAAGTTTCTGCTGCCGCAAAATGGAATTGAGATATCTTTGTTATTGCATGCCGAATTGATTCATCAATCAATCCTTCTGTTGCCTCTCCGCCATGAATGTGTGCGATGGGAATTTTTGCAACCATTGCTGCCTGGGCTGCCGCAAAAATCTCAAAACGGTCGCCGAGTACAACCATTATATCCGGTCTCAATTGGTTAAGGGCATCAGCAAAACCTATAATACCAAGGCCGATCGATTTGGCAATGCCGACCGGCGTGTCGCTGGACAGTAGCATTTCAACTTTTTCATTGATCTGAAATCCATCCTCCTCTATCTTTTGGAAGGTAAGTCCGAATTCAGGAGAAAGGTGCATTCCTGTAGCGATAATCTGAAGCTCCAAATCAGAATCTCCCTGAATCTCTTTCATAAGCCAGTAAAGAAGACCATAGTCAGCTCTAGTGCCAGTGACAACACAAATTTTCCGCTTTCCATTCATCGTTAGTTCACCAGAAAAGAACTGCTGGGGATGTTGACAATACGCTTGGCCAGTTTTTCAGAACAATCAAGATTCATTTTAGGGCAATCTTTAAACATTGACAACTCATTCAGCAATGTCCAGGCAGGACGGGTCATGATTCCGTTATTGTTCGTTTCTTCAAGCAGCTCCTCCCGTTTATGCAAAAATGCATCCTCGATAAGCAGGGCATTCAGCCAATAATTGCTTTTGGCAAAGGCTGGTTCGGTAAAAAAGGACATCCCATCGATTCCCTGAAAAGCATTCTGATAGGACTCTGACAATCGCCGTTTATTTACAAGAAATTTAGGCAGTTGCTCCATCTGAGCGCATCCGAGGGCGGCGTTTATATTGGGAAGCCGATAATTGTAACCGATTTCATCATGAATATATTCCCAGGAATGCAGCATTTTGGCTGTTGCTGTGATATGTTTTGCTTTCTTTCCCAAAGATGTATCATTGGTTAAGATAGCCCCACCTCCTCCTGTTGTTATCGTTTTATTACCGTTAAAGCTCAATATGGAGAGCCGCCCCTGATTTCCGGTATGCATTCCCTTATAATACGATCCAAGGGATTCGGCAGCGTCTTCAATAATGGTTATCTTATATTCTTTGCAAAGATCAACCAATGGATCGATATCGACGGGATGTCCAAAGGTGTGCATGGGAATGACAGCTTTTATCCTTCGCCCCGTGAGTTTGTTAATACAACCGTTGGTGCTTGTTTTAGCCATGTCTTTTAGATAATTTTTAAGCTTTAATGGATCCAGCCCAAGTGTTCGTTCCTCACTATCCACAAAATGAGGAATGGCTTGGCAATATGTAACTGCGTTGGCAGTTGCCACAAAAGTCAGGGCAGGAACCAAAACTTCATCTTCGTGTTCAACTCCTGCAAGTTTCAGCGCTATATGCAGTGCGGCCGTACCATTAACAACAGCGACTGCACTTTTTACGCCCGTGAAATCGTAAATCATGGATTCGAATCGATCTACATACTTGCCTGAATATGAAACATAGGTTGAGTCTATGCAGTCATTCAGATATGCTTTTTCGTTTCCATTGAACCATGGCTCATGGAGGGCAGCCGGTATTTTATCAGAAGGAATGACCGTTTTAATGGCGGCAATTATGCGTTTAATGTCAAAAGACACTGTCATATATTGTATTCTCCCGGTTTGTATTGCCTCAAATGGTCAGGATTTTTGAACCATTCAACCGTCTCCTGCAATCCTTTTTTAAATCCTTGTATGCCGCTGTAGGCAGGAGACCAGCCAGTCAATCGTTTGGCTTTTCTGTTGTCTGCCCAAAGTCTTTCCACTTCACTCTTTTCAGGTCTGATACGCTGAGAATCACTTTCGAGTTCAACCTCAACGTTCATTAATTCCGCTATCAATCCTACCGTATCACCTATAGATATTTCATAGTTGCTTCCAATATTAATAATCTCTCCAATAGTTTGATCAGATTCGGCTATTGCAATAAACCCCCTCACTGTGTCTTTTATGTAATTAAAATCTCTTGTTGGATGAAGGGCTCCTATTTTTATTTTTTTTCTGCCTGTGGCAATTTGGGTAATCACCGTTGGGATAACAGCGCGAGCAGACTGCCTTGGTCCGTAAGTATTGAATGGTCGAACTATGCTCACAGGCGTTCTGAAAGAATTATAAAAAGACATTGCAATCTGATCCGCACCTATTTTACTCGCAGAGTAAGGAGACTGGCCTTGCAGGGGGTGCCCTTCTGTGATGGGAACAAACTGAGCTGTTCCGTAAACCTCACTGGTTGAAGTATGAAGTATCTTTGAAACGCTAAGCTCCCTGGCCGCCTGGACAATATTGAGGGTGCCTTTTATATTTGTATCAATATATGTATCCGGGGAATGATATGAATAAGGTATTCCAATAAGAGCTGCCAAATGAAAAACAACGTCACAACCCCTCATTGCATGGCGGACACCATGTGGGTCACGTATATCTCCGGAAAAAATCTCCATATTCTTTTTAATTTTAGATTCGGCATAATCAAGCCATCCTAGTGAGTTAAAGGAATTATAGAAGACAAATGCCCTTACATCATGCCCTTCCCTGACCAATGTTTCTGTAAGATGGGATCCGATAAATCCGTCAGCGCCTGTAACTAAAATCTTGTATTTGGTCTTAGTATCTGACGCAGAGATAATAGACTTTATTTTTTTTTTTGATCTTATCATTATAATCACTTGGAATTAAAAAATTTTTCTAAAGACATAGCTCCGCTCTGTCGACTACATTATCTTAGCACCCGATAGGGTCTCTTTGATATTCAGAGAAGTGAATTAGGCTTATAGTATATACTTTCTGACAATGCAATCAGGGTAAACCCTGATTTTCAGCAAAAATTACATTTCAGACATATTTTTCAAAACGGCCAAAAGGTCAGAATCATTGCATGATTCAAGATCAATTTTATTGACCTGGTCATAAAGTGATTGAATTTCCTGCTTTACTCTTTTGTACTCTTTCACTTTCAGTTTAAGAAAACTGAGAGTCAAGCGTGCTATTTCTTCAAGCCCTTTTGGTGTTAAACGATATATATAAGCAGATTTATTTTTAGCTTTATTGAACCGTTCAACCTTAATCAAACCCTTTTCAGACAATGCAGAAATGCAATAATTTATTTTACCGACGCTGACTCCCATTTTTTTGTTCATATCACGTTGCGTTATCATGGAGTTATCTTGGAGAACTCTTAGTATTTTAAGGTGAATTTCTTTATCTATCAAGGTGTTCATGACTTGAACATATACATAGGAAAACAGGGGAAGGTCAAGTAAAAAATAAAAAAAGCATCACTCGATAGTGATGCTTTTTTTATTAATACCTGATAAAAAAAAATAATTACCCGGCAAAGATTACAGTCACTTCGGCACGTCTTTCAAAGGCTTTTTGTGTTGAAGGCTTTTTAGCAGCAAATCTGTACTCCCCTGTGGACTCTATTTTAAATATGGAGGGTTTTAAGCCATAGCTGACAAGCTGGTGAATGACATTGGTTGCCCTATTGGCGCCCAATTCAAAATTGGATGGATATTTTTTGTTATGAATGGGAACTGTGTCTGTGTATCCGTTTACAAGAATCTTTACATCGTAGGGTTTAAGCAGTTCAGCCAATTTCCGGAAAAAAGACTTATACTCTCCTGCAATTATAGCGCTGCCTGTGGGGAAGAGAATAGGCAGCGTTGTTTCAAGGCGCAGACAGGTACCTGAGCCAACAATTTCAACCCAGTCGCGAAGGCCTGTTTTTTCTATGGCTGCCTGTAGTTCACTTTTACTCACTGAAGTTTTTTCTTCAGGGTTGTCAGTGACAAAATGCAGATTCTTCTGTAAGGCATTGTTATCTGGTCCTGAGGAAATATCTTTGGCCTGAATAACCGGCTCTTTTTTTTCAGGTTTTTCACCTTTTGATTCCAGCGTTGCTATTTTCTTTTTAACAAGATTTTCAAGGGTGTCCTCATGCTTTGATTTTACTGCGGCTGAATAATATTGAACCATGGATTCCAGCCGTTTTTTAGTTTTCACAAACTCTTTGATTTTTTCTTCTTTCTGGCGAAGAGATTCTTTTAGTTTTGAAGGTGCGGGTCTTCCCGAATCCTGTATCTGATTAATTTTCAGAAGAAGCCAGTCTGATTCTTTTTCAAAATCATTAATCTGTTCCTCAAGAACCTTGATATCAATTTTATGACCGTCAATTTTTTTCTTTAAATCATCCGAAGAATATGAATTTGCATCAAGCAGTTTTTCTTCCTGATATCCGGCAGCCCAGCCTAAAGAAGTATAAAGAAAAAAGAATGCCGACAATACCAGCACATATTTTCTGAATGCTTTGCAAACCAACAAAGATCCCGTCATGGCACCCTCCAAAAAAATGGATCAGTTTTTAGACTATTATAAAATTTTTTTATTTCCAAAACAAAAAATATTAGGTTGAACCACCGCTGATGGTTCCTTCTGAAAAAGACGGCTTTACATCTCTTCCAATTCCCACCGGCCACCATATCATTCCGTCTCTGGTAAAATGAATTCTTAAGCTGAGCCTTGCGCTTGTAATCCCGTATTCTCCCTTGGTAATCTCCATGATTTCAGTTCCTCGAAGCCATGATTGCGTTTGAACCTGAATGGACTCCTGGTCAACTGTGCCTCGGCCGGCTCTTAAGAATGCATCGACGTAGACTCCGCGGAGTTTTTCAACCAGCTGCCTGTAGCCGTCTGCAACAGCAGCTCTTTCAGCCATTAAAACGGCTTCTCCTTTTGAAAGTGCATTCTCAGGTTCGAGACCTTTTCCGATAACATAAAAGGTAACCACCTTCTGATCATCTGCTTCACCGCCGGGAGGTCCCAATACCTTCCCTGGCCCACCTACAGCAGAATTCGGAAAGCCCCCGCAAGCAAAGAACAATAGTGAGGAAACAAACAATCCCGATAAGATCAAACAAAATTTTTTCATCTTTTCTTCCCCTTTAAACTGATTATTCCAAAACCGTCCAACAACTCACAACCCCTTTTTACATTGATTCCTCACAATTTTTCATGATATTGATACAAATCGTCAGGAATTGCTGTTAACTTTAACCTGAAAAGAATTTATTCAAAAATCATGCCTGCTGATTATAAGCCTTGCTTGTTATATGCATCTGTTTTTACCTTCTTGGCAATATGGGTATTAATTCCTGTAACATACCCGGATGAGGGAATTAATTCATATTATATTAAGCATGATGTCAAGTCATCAAAAAATGTTGTGATTGTTGACAATCTTTTAATGGTCCCAGCAAAAAATGACTTTCGGGCGGAAAAATTTTCTCAAATCACAATTTCAGGAGTAATATCTGCCGCCCCGGGTGAATCCAGTGAATCTTTGCAAAAGCGGATTAAAGAAAATGCCTTAAAGAATATTTTGCTGAATTATGGGTTAAAATCCGTCAAAACAAAGGATTACGATACTGTCATCAGTTATGAAGGGGTGATTATTACCCCTTTAACCCTTATAAAAAATACTTACCTTGAAGACCAGAGCGGATATATATATGAAGTCAGGGTTGAATTCAGCCCCATTTCTTTTCCAGACAGGTGGGAGGCCCTGAGTTTGAAATATAAAATTAAAGAAATAGTGAATGAATTTTTTCAATTTTTCAAATGAGAAGAAAGGATCCTGATAAATGAATAAAGCCCAGATGAAAAAAATTAAAGATACCTTGTTGAAAAAAAGACCTCTTGTTTTCGATCTTCTTGATAAAAAAGATAAAGAGCGGGCGTTTCAATTCTGTGAAAGATACAAAGTCTTTTTAAATCAATCCAAGACCGAAAGGGAGGCAGCCCGGCAAATTGTTCAGGCGGCAAGACAAAAAGGGTTTGTGGATATTGATACAGTTTTAACAAAAAAAAACAGGCCGCCAAAAAAAGTTTACAAAATTTTCCAGGGCCGTTGTGTCGCCCTGGCAACCATTGGGAAAAATTTGCCTCTTCTTGGAGCAAACATTATCGCATCCCATATTGATTCTCCCCGGCTGGATTTAAAACAGAACCCTCTCTATGAAGACCTGAGTTTAGGGTTGATGAAGACCCATTATTATGGCGGTATTCGGAAATATCACTGGCTGGCGCTGCCATTGGCGCTTCACGGAACCATTATTAAAGCCAATAATGAAAGACTTGATATCACCATTGGCGAGGACCCGGATGATCCGGTTTTTACCATTACCGACCTTCTGCCCCATCTGGCAGGCAAAACCCAGTCAAACAAGAATATCTCAGAAGTGTTTGATGGTGAAAAGCTAAACCTGGTTGTCGGAAGCATGCCTTTAGGTGGAGATGAAGAAAAAGACCGATTTAAATTAGGGGTGCTGAACTGCTTATATGAAAAATACGGCATTACTGAAGAAGATTTTGTCAGCGCGGAAATAGAGGCTGTTCCCTCGGAAAAAGCAAGAGATATCGGATTTGACCGATCTTTAATCGGCGCCTATGGTCAGGATGACCGGGTCTGTGCATATACCGGCCTTGAAGCATTTCTTGATTCAGAATCGCCGGAAAAAACTGCCATTGCCCTTTTCTTTGACAAGGAAGAAATCGGCAGTGAAGGCAGCAGCGGCGCAAAATCCAATTTCCTTGAAGATTTCATGTCCGATCTCCTCTTTGTAAGCGGCGGGAAGACAGACAACCGCTCCCTCAGAAAAGCATTGATCCGGTCATCCTGCCTTTCTGCTGATGTGAATGCCGCCATGGACCCTGACTTCAAGGACGTACATGAGGCAATGAATGCTGCAAAACTGGGATTTGGCATCTGCATGACCAAATTTACAGGTGTGGGCGGCAAATCCGGGTCCAGTGATGCAGGTTCGGAATTTGTCGGTAAAATCAGACATGTTTTCAATAAAAATAATATTGTCTGGCAGACAGGAGAACTGGGAAAAATTGATCAGGGAGGAGGCGGGACTGTAGCAAAATTTCTGGCCAAATTTGGAATGAATGTCCTTGATTGCGGCCCTGCGCTTCTTTCAATGCACTCACCCTTTGAAATATCAAGCAAGGCCGATGTGTATATGACATATCTGGCGTATAAAGCCTTTTATAAAGATAATGATTAAAAAAAAACCCGCACAAGTCATTTTTATTATATTTACCGGTCTTGTCCTTTTATCTGTTATTCCATGTGGTTATGCAAAAAACATAAATGCCGGGATAATATTGACGGATGATCAGGGGAATGTTCTCTATTCTCAGAATAGAGAACAGCCATTTGTTCCGGCCTCAACGCTGAAAATTCTGACCAGCCTTGCCGCCATCCATATTCTGGGCGAAGCATACCATTTCCCTGTACATTATGATTATGATGAAAAATCAAAAAACCTTCATATAAAAGGATATGGAGACCCGGTATTCACTTCTGAAGTGATTGAAGACCTGAGCCGTGAATTCATTTTAAAAACAGGAACAAAAGAAGTCCATCATGTCCTTATTGATCAATCCTATTATTCAAAACAGATTGATATCCCGGGCAAAGGCGATTCTTTAAACCCCTATGATGCACCTGTGGGGGCTTTATGTGCCAATTTCAATACCATTATGTTTCAATGGGACAATAAGACAAAAGGCTTTATCAGTGGTGAACCCCAGACGCCTTTGCTCGATTTTTTTCATGACGACATTAAAAAAACAAATTTAAAACAGGGAAGAATCATTCTTTCACAGCAGCAGAGCTATTTATACCCTGGATTATTGTTGAAATTTTTTCTTGAGAAAAAAATGATCCCTGTCACAGGTTCCGTTCGGGTCGAAGATTTTTCCTTAAAAACTAAAAAAGCCCACATTTTTCTGTCTCCCTATGAATTGAAAACTGTTATTCAACGTCTTTTGCAATACTCAAATAATTTTATTGCAAATCAGCTTTTATTGTCCATGGGAGCAAAAGCATACGGGGAACCGGCTACACTTGAAAAAGGGGTACAGGCTGTCCGTGATTTCTCGCGTGACCAGTTGAATCTGGGCACCCTCATCATCAATGAGGGTTCAGGGCTTTCAAGATCAAACAGGGTCTCTCCGGATCAGATGCTTAAGATATTGAACAGTTTCAAACCCTATCATGGATTGCTGAAGCGGGAAGAAAATGACTTTTTTAAAACAGGCACATTAACCGGCGTCAGAACCCGGGCAGGATTTTTATTGGGAAAGGATGACAGGCTTTATCCTTATGTTATCATGATAAATGAGGAGAAGGCCGGATATGACTCTATCTTGAACCGGCTTAAAACCATGGTGAGCCAAGCGACAAAAAATAATGATTAGGAGGTGAGCCCTTTTTCGATATAGGCGTATGCGCTATGATTATGGATGGATTCAAAATTCTCAGCACTTACGGAAAACCAGGTGATATTTTTATCTGCCATCAGCTCCTTTGCCACATCCCTTGTAATATCTTCAACAAATTTAGGATTATTATAGGCTTTTTCCGTAACATATTTTTCATCTTCCCTTTTCAGCACGGAAAAAATATCACAGGATGCCGCTGCCTCAACCAGCCCGACAATATCCTCAATCCAGATGAATTTTTTGAATCGTGTGCTGACCAGTACTTCACCACGCTGGTTATGGGCGCCATATTCGCTGATTTCCTTTGAACATGGGCATACGGATGTTACAGGAACGGCAACGGTCAGAATGATATCTGTGTTTTTCTTTCCGTTTGAGGACCCGATGATGGAACAGTTATAATCCATGAGCCCCTTTGATCCTGTTGCAGGGGATTTTTTTTCAATAAAATAGGGGAATGATATTTCAATGTGGGAGGATTTGGCGCCAAGAATTGTTTTCATGTCCTCAAGGATATTGGTTAGAGACTCCAGCGATACTGTGGTTCTGACCAGATTCAAAATTTCTACAAATCTGCTCATGTGCGTCCCTTTACAGTGATGCGGCAGATCTACATACATATTGATCTGTGCAACTGTTGACTGAAGGCCTGAGGTCTTATCCAGCACTTTTACCGGATATTTCAATCCCTTTATCCCTACTTTATCTATGGGGATGTTTCTGAAATCAGGCTGATTTTGGATATCAATCATGGTTAATTGTTTAACAGATACTCCGGCACAATATTCCTCATGGATCTGAATATATTGCCTTTAATATTTTGATTCTGTTTATACATATCTTCCAGCATATGCCTTATCTGTGTCCGCTTTGTTTTATTTGCACTGGGGCAGTTGTTTTTAAATTCAGGCAAACCAGAGGATTGAGCAAACCGTATAATATCTTTTTTTTCAACGTATGATAATGGCCTGATGATATCAAGCGTTCCGTTAAAAAAAGATTGTCTGGGCTTCATTGCAGCTATTTTTCCGGCATAAAACATATTGATGAACAGCGTCTCGATAATATCATCTTTATTATGACCCAATGCTATTTTTTTACACCCCTGCTCTTTTGCAATTTCAAAAAGCCTGTTTCTTCTCATTCGGGAACACAGGAAACAAGAATTTTCAACATTATCATGGGAATGAGCAAGAATACCATACTCCTTATATTCAATCTCCAAACGGCAATAGGTATTATCAACATACCTGCCAAGTTCTTCAGCAAATGAGCCGGAAAATCCGGCATCAATATGTACCGGTAGAATCTCAAAAGCAACAGGCGCTTTTTTCTTCAACGCAAATAAAAGATTTAAAAGTACCTGGCTGTCCTTTCCGCCGGAGACCCCCACAAGAATTTTTTCATTGTCAAGGATCATATTCCAGTCGAAAATTGCCTTTCCCACTGCATGATCAATCTTTTTTTTCAGGCTGTCCTTCAACTCTGAATCAGCCTTTGGATTCCATCTCGGAATCCTGATCGTTGGTTCTGTTTCTATTCAACATCTTGGTCTTTATTCTTTTTAGCCACAATTCTGTTGGCCGCAATTTCTCTTAAAACAGAAACAACATCACCATTTTTGGATGATTTTACCATTAGGTCCGCACCTTCTCTTATCTGCCTGACCCTTTTAGCCGCCAGATGAACAAGCGTAAATCTGTTGTCCACATTTTTCAGACAATCTTCAATTGTAACTCTTGCCAAAGTCTATCCCTCCACTGTATTTAAATAATCGCCAATATCTCATAAACTCTTTTCCCGCCCGGGGCCTGCAATACCGCTTCATCCCCAGGCTTTTTACCCAGAAGAGCGCTTCCCAGAGGAGAAGAAACCGAAATTTTCCCCTGTTTGATGTCTGCTTCATCAGGACCGACAATCATGTATTCCACTTCTTCTTCCGAATCCATATTCTCAACCCGAACCCTGCTTGCAAATCTGATGATATCTTTTGGAACCGTCAGAGGATCAATTATTTTTGCATTCCCGATTTTATAACTGAGTTCACCAATCCTGCCTTCCAGAAAAGATTGTCTTTCTTTTGCGGCATGATATTCGGCGTTTTCAGAAAGGTCTCCGTGAGCCCTGGCAACTTCAATAGATCTGATAGTTTCCGGTCTCTCAATTGTCTTTAATCTTTCAAGTTCTTTTTTTAAAACAGCATAACCTTCTTTTGTGATGGGCACTTGTTCCAAGTTTTTTGTTTACTCCATTTGATTTGTTTTTTTAAAGCTCTTCGTCAATGAATATTTCTTTTTCACCTTTTGAGGTGTGATGATAAAACAATGACAATGCAGGACCTGACAGGACATATAATAAAAACACCATGAACAGAAGAATATAAGGTTCTGTTGCAATAAAAATAAGAATAAGGATCAATCCTACAAGCCGGTTGAATTTAAGGCTTTTAAAAAAAGACACTTTTTTAAGGCTTTTATAGGGGAACGAACTCACCATGCAAAAGGAAAGTATAAACATCAACACCAGAATTGCCGATTTATAGGGCTCAGGATCTATTCCTATCCGGTAGAAAAAAAGGACAAGGGAAACATTCATGGCCGCTGCGGCCGGGATCGGCAATCCTTCAAAATCTGGTCCGGATGAAGTACTGGTATTAAACCTGGCAAGCCTCAACGCACCGCAGACGGTAAATAATAATGCAGCTGACCAGCCATATCTTCCAGTGGTTTGAAGACCCCACAGGAACATAAGAAGCGCCGGCGCCAGACCAAAAGTGATGAGGTCTGCAAGAGAATCATATTCGATACCGAATTTACTGGTGGTATGGGTTGCCCTGGCAATTTTTCCATCCAGGAGATCAAATACCGAACCGATGAGAATGGCAATGGCAGCTTCGACAAATCTAAATTGTACAGCTGCTGTAATGGAATAATAGCCGCAAAATAAATTCATCGATGTAAATAGATTGGGGAGAATATAAATACTTTTTTTAAAATTATGCTTTTGCACTTTTTCTGCCCTATTTATTTCATATACCCTATAACAGTTGATCCTGCCTTTGTCTTTTCACCGACATGGACAGAAACTTCAAAATCGTCAGGAAGATATAAATCCAGACGAGAGCCGAATCGGATCATACCGTATCTGTCTCCCTTTGTGATTTTTTCTTTCTCCGTAACACAGTTTACAATCCTTCTGGCAATGAGACCGGCAATCTGGACAACGGCATAGTCTTTTCCATTCGATGTTTTGACTATCAAAGCATTTCTCTCATTATGGACAGAGGCTTTATCAAAAGATGCATTAATGAATTTTCCAGGGCTGTATCGAATTTTTTGCACCACCCCGTCAAAGGGAACCCGGTTCACATGAACATTAAACACATTCATAAAAATGCTGATCTTGATACATGGTCCGGTCAGATATTCGCATCCCGGCTGCTTCTCAACCACTATCACCTTTCCATCAGCGGGAGATATGAGGCTCTTCTCATCTTTAGGGATGGCACGGTCTGGATCTCTGAAAAACCAGCAGATGAACAGAGTTAAAGCAAAAGAGACCCAGGCGAATACCATCCACCCAAAATAAAAAAGCATCCCTGTAAAAAGGATGGCTATCAAAATAAATATAAAGCCGGGTTGAGCAACAGGTAAAATCACCCTTGCCGGCCATTTTGAGCTATTCATAATCTTTTATCCCACACCAATAAGGCGCTTACAATATCAAGGAATGTCTTTTATGTCAATAACCTGGAATTTTTATCATCAGCTCCGCGTCCGATTTCCTGATATATCTTGGAACAAGGCCCTCTTCGGATACAGAGAAATAATTGTCCTTCAGATACAGGGACTTTACAAGTGCAGCTGCACTTATATTATCGGAAAAACTATCGGTAAAAATGGGCTGGTTTGCTTGTTTTTCAATCAGTTCTTTATATGCTTTTGAACCTGAACCTGCAAACAAGGCCGGCTCTCCCCTTGTCATATTGACAGCTTCTTTTGGACTGACAACAGCTTCAGGGGTCTTTGAAATGAGGTGGCCTTTATTGAAATAATAAACCGAACAATAGACTTCATTTCTTTTTGCATCCATCATGGCACACACCGGGATTGACGAGCAGGAAAATCGAAATGCGATGCCGTCAAGGCTTGACACCCCCGCAACCGGTTTATCCATGGCATAGGAAAATCCTTTGATTACACTGATGCCGATTCGAAGGCCGGTAAAACTTCCCGGCCCGCCTGCCACCACAAATCCGTCAACATCATTGAGCTTCACCCCTGACCGATTTTCCAGCATATACTCGATCATTTTTAAAAGCCTTCTGGAATGGGTCAGCTTGGTTGTCCAAAATTCTTCATAAATCAATGAAAGCCCTTCCACCATTGCAAGGCTGCACCCCTGCTCTGCCGTACTTAGGGAAAGAATTTTCAAATTACTGGGCGTCTTCCCGGTCATCTTTTTTTTCCAGGGCGATCTCAAGGACTTCTCTTATATCCCGCACGCAGGTGAACTTCATCTTATTTTTTATCACCTTGGGCAAATCATATAAATCCTTCCTGTTTTTTTCTGGAATGATGATGTGCTCAATCCCGGCCTGCAAAGCACCAAGGGCTTTTTCTTTAAGCCCGCCGATAGGCAAAACGCGTCCCCTCAGGGAAATCTCTCCGGTCATCCCGACCTTATTATTCACTTTTCGGCCGGTGAAAGCGGAAATTAATGCCGTCGCCATGGCAATGCCTGCCGATGGTCCATCTTTTGGAATTGCTCCGGCAGGAACATGAATATGTATATCATTATTATCAAGATCTTCTTTGCTGATATCAAATTTGTCGGCGTTTGATTTGGCATAGGTGAGCGCCGCCCTTGCAGATTCCTGCATGACTTCACCGATCTGACCCGTCACCAGAAGCTCCCCCTTCCCCTGATAAAGAGACACTTCAATATAAAGCTGCTCACCGCCGACTTCGGTCCATGCAAGGCCGGTTGCAAGACCCACCTGGCTTTCTTCCTGGTCCAGTTCCGCTATATACTGAGGTGGACCAAGATATGTTGCAAGGTTTTGCCGGGTGATTGCAAACTTGCCCTTTTTACCCTCTGCAATTTTCCTTGCTATTTTTCTGCAAACAGTATCGAGTTTGCGTTCAAGGCCTCTTAACCCTGCTTCCAGGGTATAGTCTGCAATGATGGATTCAATGGCGCCTGAACTGAAATTGACCGATCTGCGAATAAGCCCGTTATCTTTAAGTTTTCTTGGAAGAATATACTTCTGGGCAATAACCTTTTTCTCTTCCCGCGTATATCCGGGAACACCTATGACCTCCATCCTGTCGAGCAAAGCAGATGGAATTGTATCGGAAATATTGGCCGTCAGGATGAAAAGCACATTGGAAAGATCAAAAGGCATATTGAGATAATGATCTGAAAACTCAAAGTTCTGCTCTGGGTCAAGTGCTTCCAGCAGAGCAGAAGAAGGATCACCCCGAAAATCATTTCCCAATTTGTCGATTTCATCCAGCATGAAGACAGGATTATTGGTATTGCATTGGCGAAGCCCCTGTAATATTCTCCCGGGCATGGAACCGATATAGGTTCTCCTGTGGCCCCTGATCTCAGCTTCATCTCTTATTCCGCCCAGAGACACCCTGTGAAACTTGCGTTTCATTGCTTTTGCAATAGCCTTTCCAAGGGATGTTTTGCCTGCTCCCGGAGGGCCGACAAAACAGATAATCTGCCCTTTTTTCTGCGGGTTCAGTTTTCTGACGCTTAAATACTCAAGGATTCTTTCCTTGACCTTGTCCAGGCCGAAATGATTCTTTTCGAGAACTTCCTGGGCTCTGGGAATATCTAAAAAATCTTTGGTGGATTTGCTCCAGGGCAGTTCGACAATACAATCCAGGTATGTTCTGACCACCGAGGCCTCGGAAGAATCATAATGCATCTGTTCAAGACGCTTCAGCTGCTTTCTGGCTTCTTTCTCACAGTCTAAGGGCATTTTGCATTTTTCAATTTTTACTTTGAATTCTTGTATTTCGGCAAATTTATCGTCATTTTCCCCAAGCTCTTTATGAATAGCCTTGACCTGCTCTCTTAAATAATAATCCCTCTGATTTTTAGAGATTTCATCTTTAACATCGGTTTGAATCCTTGCCTGAACTGTTGAAAGGTCCAATTCCCTGACCAGAAGATCATTCACTTTTTTCAGCCGTTCAATTGCATCAATGATTTCCAGTAATTCCTGGGCATCTTCCACTTTTGGATTTAAATTGGATGCAACCAGATCCGCAAGTTTACCCGGAGATTCAATATGGGATAAAAGGTCACCGATATCTCCGGAAAGCTCCCCCTTCAACGCCAGTAATTTTTCACTGGCCTCTTTGACGTTTCTCATCAAAGCTTCGTCTTCAATCGTAAGCTCCTTGGGGTCGGTATCCTCTAAAAATTCAATCCGAACTTTGAAAAACGGCCTTTTTTTAACATATTCCAATGATTTTGCCTTGGCAATGCCTTGGACCAGGGCTTTAATTCTGCCATCCGGCAATTTAATCATTTTTTGAACTCTTCCCACCGTACCCACGGTATAGACATCGTCAATTGTCGGTTTTTCGATTTCAGAATCTTTCTGTGCCGTCAGAAAAATATAGCGATCATATTCAAAGCTTTCTTCAACTGCTTTGATGGATTTTTCTCTTCCGACAAACAATGGCAGCAGCATATCGGTAAACACCACAACATCCCTAACAGGCATCATGGGAATTGTTGTCGGAATATCTTGTATGTTGCTTTCTTTCTCAATAATTTCGATCAGGTCATCGATATCTGCCTCGGCCATTCTTACTCCTTTACCCCTATGGAAACACCGGGTGAGTTCATCCCATCCAGTGTTGTCATCAACTATTAATTATGCATCCACAACCCTTGTGAATTGTGACTGTACAATAAAACACATTTCAACTTTTACAATATCCTTGCAAAAAAAAAAAGAAAGGACGATAAAGAATGCTGTTAATTTTATAAAAGAATAGATTATGACAGAATATGCAGTGATATCCGGATTGTTTGCTTTTATTTTTGGAACCTGTATCGGCAGTTTCTTAAATGTCTGTATTTACCGGATACCCGAAAACCGGTCTATCATTTACCCGGGCTCATCCTGCCCCAATTGTCATTACAGCATCCCGTTTTACCTCAATTTTCCAATTTTAAGTTATCTCTTTTTAAGGGGCCGCTGCAAATTCTGCAGGCATCCGATTTCAATACGATATCCTTTTATAGAAACATTAACCGGTGTCTTTGCGGTTTTGCTGTTTTTAAAATTCGGGTTAACTCCTGCCATGTTCTACTGGTTTTTTTTCATCAGTACCTTGGTCACCATTTCTTTCATCGATATGGATCATCAAATTATCCCCGACCGCATATCCATTCCAGGCATATTTATTTTTTCCTTTTCCTTTTATTTTCTGCCTGAAATGACACTCTTGCAATCTTTTATCGGAATATTGGGTGGGGGTGGAATTTTATATGCGGTTGCAGCGGCCTATTATCTGCTTAAAAAACAGGAAGGAATGGGCGGCGGGGATATTAAGCTGCTGGCCATGATCGGTGCTGCAACAGGAATTAAAGGCATTTTATTTACTATTTTTGCAGGTTCTCTGCTCGGAACCTTGGCAGGACTTTCGATTATGCTTTATATGAAGACAGCAAATACAAAACACAGGATTCCTTTCGGGCCTTTCCTGTCAGCAGGTGCAATTTTGTATATTTTCTTTGGACATGAGCTGATTCAATGGTATATCGGAACTATCAGCCGATAAATGAACGCTCAGAGATAACTTACCTCGACTACAACCTTCCCTTTTGTCGTTCTGAAGGGAAGGGCGAGAACATATTTTGCCCCCTCAATATGAGGGATTAAAGAATCTTTTCCCATTTTGATCTCTTTGAACTTGACTTTCACTTTCTTGCTTAATTCAGCAATTTTGGTCGTAACATGACCGGCCACCATATTACTGATTTCACCGACAGCATCTTTAATTTCGTCATTAATTTCCGTCATATCCTCTCCAAACATCGCAGAGACAATCCCCAGAATACTTTTTTCCGAAAAGCTGACAGCAGCTGACCCGGTGAGGTCGCCGGAAATTTCAAGATATCCGGAAATATCTCCTAAAGCGTACCGGTCATTTTTTAAAAAAGGGGGCTCGGGTTTTACTTTCACAAATGCCGTAGTGTCGAGAATATGTAAAGTACCTTCAATGAAAGGATTAACAAGGGTTGCATCCATATTTTTCTCCTTTTTTAGTCAATTTTATGTTTTTTCTCGAAATCCTGCAATATTTTTTTAAAAAAATATGAATAAAGACTTGACACGCCCTTCTCAACGACGTAACGTACCGTGAAAAGCTGATTTGAGTGAATAAATAAAATGTACCAAAAGTGTTTTAACAACAAATTTAGTATTTGGAAATTTCTAAAACCTAAAAAAAGGAGTGATCAAAATGAACAAAGGTGATTTAATCAACAAGGTTTCAGAAGTGCTTAGCAGCAAGAAAGATGCTCAGGCAGCGGTTGACTGCACCATTAAGGCAATAACTGAAGCCCTGTCAAGCAAGGATTCTGTCACGCTGGTTGGCTTTGGCACATTCAAAACCGCAAAAAGAAAAGCCAGAAAAGGAAGAAATCCTCAAACAGGAAAAGAAATTAACATCCCGGCAAGAAATGTACCTAAATTTGTCCCTGGAAAAGCACTTAAAGACTCTGTAAAATAAGATCCTTAAGGATTCATTCAGGCAGTATCTGAGCATTAGGATACTGCCTGAATAATTTTCACATTGACCCTTGCCATAGATAAAATATTTCTTCCATCTGTCGGGGTAGATTTGGTTTTTAACATTAATTCCCTGACACCTTATTCCAGATCGTCCATCATTTATGACGTTGATTATATTAATGAGGCCATTACAATTGCCCAGCCTCTAATTGCTTTTTCGAAAAAGACTGTTTTCAAAGAGCTCCATCTGACTACCATTATCCAGGAAAAAAACAGAAAAGCAAGATTTGGCATAAAGTGCCATAATTTTGCCTTGATCGATCAATACCCTCTTGCAAATAAAAAAAGCGTGCAGGCTGTTGTTTTAAAATATAAGCCACCGGTTGAGGAAACCAATATCCGATCTGCTTTCCGCCTGTCGCTCAGCACAAAATATATTATAAAAAGCAAAATCTTATATGGCAACATAGAATATAGCAGCCCAAAGCAATTTTCCGTCAGGGATATTTCACTTAACGGTATCGGCATTGTTATCCCCAAACCCAATAATGCCAATTCAAATCCTCTTTCCGAACTTAGATTAAATGAGGAGATAGTGTTTGGAATGGTATTGTTTGATATGGTCAAGGAAAAACAGCTGGGCAAGATCCCTATTCGAACTCAAGTCACGCGAATCAATCCTGGATATTCTGAAAATTATATACTTATTGGGTTGAAAATTATCAGCATTTCCAACCAAAATGAAGAATTATTAAACAAATTTATTCATGACGCCCAAGTTGATGAGCTTAAACGGCTCAGTGGAAAAAACTAGAAATTTTTTATATACTCTTTCAGCCAGATCATCATCTTTTTTTGATCTAAATCAGGATTTGATACAGTATTCTCAAGCTCTTTCAGCTCTTCAAGCCCCTGAATACAGTTAAATTTTTCATCGCCTTTGTAACCCTTTATCTTGTCTTCTTCCGAAAAAGATCGCAGCCTTTCCAAATGGCGGTGGTATTCTTTGCTCTTTTTCTGGAAAGGTTCTTTTAAAAAGTTTCGATCCAGAATACGAATTGCCAGAGCTTTAACCCTAGGGCTTTGTATTTGATCCAAAATCCCATGTTTCAAATCATTTTTTGTTTTATGAAACAGTTCGCATTGTTTTTTTTCCTTTGCAGAAAAAAAACCATCCTGATAGAGTGCCGCATCCGGATCAATTTCCGGGATATAAGGATATTTGTACCCAAGATGATATCGAACATATTCAAAGAACTTTTCCCACTCTTTGCAAATTATTCGAAGATTCTCATCTGTCAACTGTTTTGAAGATGCCGGGATCTTATTCCAGAATCTCTCAAGGTTCGGTAGGATGATCAAACCATCCCCGGGCCGTTTTCTTATCACATATGCATCATCAGTACTCAACCCATTACCAAAGCCTGGAATGGATTCTGAATCAAGACGCAACCACAGGCTTTGATTTTTATAGGGCAGTGACTGGCCCAGATGAATAACAGGGGCCATATAGTTCACCTTTGAGCCAAAAGATAAGGAAACCATTATACAGACCCTGAAATATTTGTCCTGAATATTAAAATCACTTTTGATACTGTTGATTCGTGCCTCTTCTTTTGTTTTATTGAAAAAATCAAGGCAATAATTCCAGGTGGCTTCCTGTTGAAATAATTTTTTACTGAGCTCGATCACTGATTCGACATCGTTCATTGCTTCGTGGGCCCTGCCGGATGTTGAAAATTGATTCTCACAAGCGACCAAATCAAGTTTCAAACTTGGTTTCCCGTCTATATCCGGCCATTTGAGGCAATCGGGATGGAAAACCTTATAAATAACTGTAATGGGCAGGACATCCATTCTGCTGCAACCATTGCTGTATTGATGGTTGTATGGATCAAGAAGGTTACGATAGAACATGAAGCGTAAAAATTCATCATCAAAACCAAGTGAATTATATCCAAGGCTTATGGTACCGGGGGTATTTACAATTTTATGAATTATAAGCGCGGCTTCATATTCACTGATTCCGGAAGCCAGGTCGTCGCTTGTTAACCCATGGGTTAAAAAAGCTTTGGGTGAAGGGACTATGTCCTTTCGCAATCGAATTGTGACGGACTGCCTGTTAATTTCCCGGAACTGAAGATCCGTACGAATGCCTGCAAAGGTTAATATCTGATCAAAGGCAGGGTTTAAACCACTGGTTTCAACATCATAGAACAAAAATGTTTTCATTTTTTATCCACAAAAACAAAAAAGGGGCAAAGAAATTGCCCCTGATGATTTTGAGATATAGAAAAAAGACTAACGTTTTGAAAACTGGAAACTGGCTCTTGCACCTTTTTTCCCGTATTTTTTCCGCTCTTTCTGTCTTGAATCCCTTGTGAGAAAACCAGCGCTTTTCAATACGCCTCTCAGATCAGGATCAAGAATCACGAGCGCCTTGGAGACACCAAGCCGAATGGCGCCGGCCTGACCGGATTTACCGCCACCCATGACTGTGGCCCTGACATCAAAAGCACTACTTTTTTCGGTAAGCACTAAAGGGGACGCCAATAAATCTTTCGCAACATTCAGCTCAAAATATTCATTAACGTCTATATCATTAACCACAATATTCCCATTACCAGGTGTTAGCCATACTTTGGCAACAGAGCCTTTTCTCTTACCAGTCGCGTAAAAAATATTTCCACTATCCATTGATAATTACCGCGTCCTTTATTCCTTAAATTTCAACAGCATCAGGCTTCTGAGCAGCATGGGGATGCTGATCACCTGTGTAAACAAACAATTTTCTGCCAAGCTTTCTACCCAGTCGATTTTTGGGAAGCATACCTCGAACAGCTTTTTTAATAACCTCTTCAGGTTTTTTCTCAAGCAGCTCTTTTGCTGTTTCAGTTGTTAAACCGCCGATATACCCCGAGTGACGGTAATATTTCTTCTGATCCAATTTGTTCCCAGTCAATCGAATTTTATCTGCATTGATAATAATGACCCAGTCACCTGTATCAACATGGGGTGAAAAAAGAGGATTATTCTTTCCACGAATCCGATATGCTACCCTTGATGCAAGTCTGCCTAAAATCTTGTCCTTGGCATCGATAACACACCAATTTTCTTTATTATCCGATCTTTTTGCACTGTATGTATATTTTTTCAATTTCCTCAAAGCTCCTTTTCATAAACACAATCGTGAATTACTATATTTTTTTTTAAATTCTGTCAAGCTAATTTTAAAGTTCTATCTGTTTCTTATTTATTAAAACATGGGGTTCAAATGGTTTTGAGTCCTTGTCTGTAGAAATTTTGCTGGCTGTTTTACAGGTTACTTCAGCATTTAATACACCACCACTTTCAACAATAAGATCTCTACACTCCACCTTTCCCGCGCAGGTACCAGTCGAAAGAATTATTAATTCTTTCGACGCCGTGACTTCACCTTCAAAATTACCCCCAATGGTAATACTTGATACTTTTGTTGAACTGGAATTCACCTGCCCGTCTTCCGCAATAATTACCACATCCCCTTCAATGGTTCCGGTGACCTGGCCCTTGATAATCAACTTTCCACTACTTGATATTGAACCTTCAATTTTCAGTTCTTTATCTATGATTGAAAGATTCTTGCTGTTTTTAATCCTCACTTTAAATCTCCTCAATTGCTTATGGCTGGATGTCAATAAAAATTTTTCCGACTTCTTTTCCATCCAATGTTGTTATCACATGGTAGCATTGCCCCTTATTTTGGAAAGAATAACGCCTCATTAATGATCCTTCGGATATATGAATCGTATAACCTCGATCTTCGCCACTGTTATTTCCAGAATTGCCGACAAAACCTTTAAAATTAACAACATATTTCGAGGGATCAACAGTTCCGGAAACAATATCTTCAATAATTAGTTGATCCCCGAGTCTAACTTTAACATGACTGTAGTTATCCACAAGAGAAAGCGCATTATTGATTCTAAATTTATATTTTAAACTCGTGACCTCGCCGGTTTCTGTAACAACAACCTTTTTTGATTCATTTGAGCCTTGAGAAACAATATCAAGAAAAACGCTTCCGCACTTATAAAAATCCTTCTTGACTTCAATTCGGGTTGATTCATTGACAACCAGTTCATTTTTCATATCATTAAACTTGTTTCCCAACCCAATGACATCCACACTGAGCCCTCGCTCATAGTTTGCAATAATATCATGGATTTTAATGGTATCTCCCTTATTGATCTTTAGACGCTGCATTTCTTCAACAACAACAGGGATCGAATCATTGACAGATATGATCATATATTGCATTTCCGGTTTTTTTAAATCAATATTTGGATTTTTTGGTATAATCCCCATGACCTCCATGAATCCATTGATGGCATGGATATGCTGCCTGACTTTTTGCTCCAGGGGAAGTGTTTTGGCGGATTCTATTCCAAATGCCGGGATTTTACAGATATTGAATGCATAGTATGTTGCTGATCTGAGCTGCTCTTTATGAATTGAATCCGCATGATTGGTCATGTGATTGTTAACATGAAAATAATGGCTTTTATTCTCAATGAAAACATTTATCTTTTCAACAACCTGCCCAGCTATTTTCTCAAGATTAATTAATCCTTCTGAATTTGTCCCCTGAAGAACCGAATCATCAATAATGATTGACTGGCCGAACTTTTCGGGGTTTTTTTCTTCACTCTCCCAATCCCGCGAATAAAACCCAGACCCCTCATGAAGGTTTAAAAAACAATCACTTTCGCAAATCAATTTTTTCAGTACACCCACAACTTTTGTTTCATAATTAGAAATTTTATCATCTAAAAATTTCCTATTCATATCCTGGTTGATCTGTCTTTCCATTTTTAGAATAGAGGGAAAATTGGCCCTTGGAACCACAATCAGGTTACCCTTTTCAAGAAGAAAATCAGCATAGAAATCTGCTGCAAGATATCCACCGGGCTCATCACCCTGAATCCCGCCAATAATGAGTAATGTCTTTCCAGGTTGGGAACCTTTAATCCGATAAACATGAAGCTCATTTTCTTCTCCCTCAAAAAAAACGGTGTGAGTCCTTTGTCCGGCGAATATCTGCCCGCACAAAAAAAACGAACAGGAAAACAGAATGGCTATGATTTTCTTTATTATAGAAACGTTCTCCATGAGTGCTATTCAGCCTCGGTTATATCAATCAATTTTTCAAAAATCAGATCCCCCTCACCATTAAAAATAAAAATGGAGGCCTTTTTATAAAAATCAGGGTCCATTTCACTTTTTATCCGAAATTTAACCGGTTTAAAGTGAGCAATAGAAAAATACTGGCCTTTCTGATTTTCTATAGGAATCCCATTTTTAATCCCTGTTGCCGGCACGACAAGCCATTGGTCTTCACTCTCATTATCAGGTTTTAAAATTGTAAATATTCTTCCGGATACATCTCCCTGATCTTTTGAAATGTTTCTGATATCGAATCGCACTAAGAGATCTTTTTCCCCCTTGTTTCTTATTACGGCAAATTTCTCTATCGAAATAGTTTTCTTAATTGTTTTGGATTCTATACTGTTTCGGGCCTCAACTGATGCCTGGGTATTCGGATCAATGTCTGGCTTACCGGTTGTTATCTCTTTTTCAGAACCTTTTGGGGGGTTGAGTTTTTCTTCATCAGTATTATCAGAGGGATCTGAAGCCATGGGTTTAACATCCATCAGCTTGGAAACTGTCAGTTTTTTTTCTTCAATATCATTGTTTGAAGGTTTTTCATTCTTTTCCAACGTTTTTTTGACCCCCGGCTCCTTTCCCAGAATCACAAGTCTTGCCATCAACACTTCTTTTTCACTTATTAATTCACTGTTTTTTTTCTCAACAAGAATAAGGTTATCTTTAGCAAAAGCCGCCTCACGTGATATATTGGAATACTGGTAAAAAAGCAGAGCTGAAGTCAATAAGGCCATAACGCTGACGAGAAATAGCACCATTAATATGGCTTTCATATGATTGCCGGATATTACTTTACCAAAATCATCCACAATCAGAATTTTTATTTTCCTATTTTTCCTGAAGGGTTTGGGCTTGGATTTGGCTATTTCTCTTTCCAGCTCTCTTGATATATCTTCCATGATCCGCCTTTATTGATAAGATTGAGCTTTTTGATACCCTGGGAATCCAATCCGCTGGATTTGTAGTCCTGAAAGAATGAAACCTCACATGTATCATTTGTCTGCTTGATCTGAAAGCTTTTGCCGAAAACCTTTATAACATTATTTTTCCCGGCAATACTTTTTTTCCGGTCCACCCATTTTTTCTTGTTCATTCCATCAGAATAAAAATTGGCTGCATAAAACGACGCATACTTGTCCATATCTTTTGCAGACCATGCCGCCAGCCACTGATTGACTGTCTCCTGAATCTGTTGAGTTTCCTGAAGCGATTTTATTTCCCGAGCTGGTTTGACTGCCACAACCGATTTTGTTTCCACAACCGGCTCCGGTTTTGATGCAGGCTTAATTGCTTTTAATGCTGCTGCAAGCAAAGGCGTCTGAGAGGCCAAAAATTCTTTTGAAACATTTTGATATGCCTCTCCAATAATTTTATAAACCTGGCCCTTTTTTTCAAGAAACAATTTTCTTTTCCCTAACAATAGCTTCTCTTTATTTAGAGTTGCAGAATAATCAAACAAAGCTACAAAAACACTGTCATGATAATAAATGCCGGTTTGATCTCTTTCTATCTTAAAGCCTGAGTCGTGCCCGGATGCATTTTGCCGTATTTCCTTCCATTTTGTCCACCAGTCAATTTCCGGAAGATATTCATCCGAATAAAAGGACAGATAATCGTGATAGCTTCCGCTTTCGACTGCTTTAATCCACTGATCCAGAATAAGGTTAATTTCTTGCTCCTGTTTGACGAGCGTTTCCTTATCAGTTTTATTGAGATCTTCGACCAGAATGACCGGAGTTGAATCAAGCCTTATATGCTCGGCCAGTTTTAGAATGTTTGAATTTTCCAAAGCCACGCACCCGTTTGAATCCATGGGTTTCAAAACTTTATTAGTGCCGTGTATCCATATGGCAGAGCCATCTTTGCCGGTTCGCTTATCCATCAGGTTTGGATAATCCAAAGGAAATGCCTTTATTCCATATATCGGCGAAAGATATTGATCTTCATACTCATCCTTTAAAAAATAAATGCCTTCAGGCGTTTTCTTGTCTCCGGCTTTCTGTTTCACGCCTGATATTTCTCCTGTGGAACAGGGCATTTTATATTTGATCTCTATCTCTCCTGCTTTTGAGCTGTATAGGAACAAAGTTTGATTTTTCTTTTCAATTAGAATTGCATTCTCATTTTCCGGTAATTTTATAATTGCGGATGGGCGAGTATAATTCTCTGCAAAAATTTCTGAACCAAATAACATACTGATCACAAATAAAGCGAACAAAAATAGCCTGTGTTGTCTTTTAAATTTTATTTTTTTTCCCATTAATATTCTGAAGCAAGCCCTTATTTATGGATAGAGTTTAAGGTGGTTAAAAGCTTTTCCCGATGTTTTCCTGCCACTGGAGGTACGAAGAACCAGACCGATTTTTAATAAAAACGGTTCAACCACATCCACTAGTGTATCGGTTTCTTCCTGCAGTGTTGCAGCAATAGCCTCAATCCCGACAGGGCCACCCTTATAAAAATCAATTATCGTTTTTAAATAATTCCTGTCAAGCGTTGTCAACCCCAGGTGATCAATTCCTTCAAGGCTAAGTGCAGCTTTTACGCTTTCAAGAGTCACCTTCCCATGTGATTTGACAAGAGAATAATCCCTGACTCTTTTCAAAAGCCGATTGGCAATTCTTGGTGTTCCCCTTGATCTGTCGGCAAGTTCTTTGGCGCCATCATCGGTAATAACGGTATTTAAAATTGCTGCAGATCGTTTAACAATGACTATCAATTGCTCAGGGGTATAAAAATCAAGGGTCCTGAAAATTCCGAACCGATCTCGTAATGGCGAGGATAACAGACCCACACGGGTTGTTGCCCCGATCAGGACAAACTGTTTCAGTCGGTATCGATGACTTCTTGCATGGATTCCTTTGTCAAATACAAAATCAATGGCAAAATCTTCCATGGCAGGGTATAAAAATTCTTCAACAATTTTTGGAATTCGATGAATTTCATCAATGAACAGGATATCCCCTTCGCTAAGATTGGTGAGAATCCCGATGAGATCCCCACCTTTTTCCAAAGTCGGACCTGAAGTAACGGTCAGGTTTTTTTCCATTTCATTGGCAATAATATGGGACACTGTCGTTTTCCCCAACCCGGGAGGGCCGTGAAGCAGAATATGCTCCAGAGGTTCATTCCTCATTTTGGCTGCCTGTATGGCAATCTTCAGAGTTTCAACGCTTTCTGTCTGCCCGATATAATCCTTAAAACTCGTTGGCCTTAAAGAAATTATATCATGGGCCAGATCATCAGCCGTGTTTTTTGATGTGACAATACCCTTTTTATCAGATTTGTCGGAAGAATATGAAATTATTGAATCACCCATATTTATCTGTTTTCCTGATAAATTTCATCAAACAGTTCTTCAGGCGTTGAAATCATCCTGTTTCTTTCAAACGCCTCCCTTACCATCCTTTTTGCAGATGCCTGGGAATGACCCAGTTGTTCCACAAGAACATCTTCAACCTGCTGACGGATGTCCTGTGTTTCATCTGTCGGATGATAAGAATCCATAGAGGATGATTGGGCGTCAGCTGAAGAAATAAATCTTTCGACTTTTCCATTCAAGGTGGCAATGATTTTTTCAGCAGTTCGTTTTCCGATTCCATTCAAACCAGCCAAAAAATTTGTATCTTTTTTTTCAATGGCCAGGGCGATGTCACTTATGGGCTGACCCATTGCCTTTACAGCTTTCATGGGACCAACGGCGTCTACTGTAATAAATTCCTGAAAAAAAGCTTTGTCATCAAGTGATTGAAATCCTATCAGAACAGGTTTTGGCTGGCGCTCGGTCTGGTGATAATAGATATAGAGAGCTATTACATCGTTGGGAGAATTTTGCGATCTTATTCGTTCAAGAATCTGAGGATTCAAAAATACTTCATAGCCGATCCGGCCGACCAATAATAAAATGCCGTCCGGCTCAAAATGCAGAATAGATCCTTCAAGGTATCCGATCATAACATGTTTCTATACCTGTAATATCCTGTTAAAGCCAGTCCTAGCGCGTCTGAGGCATGAAAAGGCCGAATGGGCTGGCCATGGCTTAACTGGTTTCGAATGGCCCGCTCCATCTGGTATTTGTCGGCGCTTCCATTTCCGGAGATGATTTTTTTTACCTCACGGACAGGTATCTCTTCCATATTTGACCCCGCCTTATAGACTGCCAGCAGAATAACCCCTGACACCTTGCCGAGCATAATACCGGATTTCGGATATTTTTCAAGGGAGTAAATGTCTTCCAAGACAACATAATCAGGTTTTTGCTCACAAAGAAATGCCAGTGTTTTGGAATAAACCTCATGAAGCCGGAAATGGACAGGGTCCTTCGCCTTTGTGGAAATGCTTCCGAAAGAATATTCCAGAATGTCTCTCTGGTTTCCCTGAATGACACCAATGCCTGTACCGGCAAGACCCGGATCAATCCCTACAACTTTGATCATGGGAATAATAATGCATTTACTGTAAGCTTTTTAATTTTTCCTTGGCAAATTTTGCTTCGTTTGAATCCGGGTGTTTTTTCAGCAATTCATTAAGGATAAGCCTGGCATTTGCTTTTTCACCCAGCTCTGCAAATGAGTATCCCTGTTTAAGTCTTGCTGCAGCTGCCTTATTGCTTTTTGGATAATCTTCAAGGACTTTCTGGTATTCTAGAATTGCCTTTTCAAACCATTTCTCCGAAAAATAGGTGTCTGCAATCCAGAATCTTGCGTTATCAGCATTTTCAGATTTTGGATACTTTTTTATAAAATCTTCAAACTGTGAGCGGGCATTGGCTTTATCCCCTTCATCGAACAGTTTTTTTGCTGATGCATATAATTCCTGCTCTCCATTCTCTTTCTTGGGTTCACCAGAAGGAACAGCTTTTTTTTCAGGTTCTACAGTATTTTTAGCAGTACTCTCCGGAGAGGATGATGCTGTAGGGCGAGATGGTTCCAGGCCCAGATATTTTTCAAGTTCAACCAGTTTCTCATAATTCTGGGAAATTGCGTTATCCAGTCTTTCGAGTCTTTTTTCAAGTTCTTCCCTATCCTTTTTACTGTAATTCCCAAGGTTATGGTTAATTTCCTCTATGGAGACCTGAAGCCTTTGATTATTTTCTTTAAGGACCTTGATATCGTACTTCATATCCGCATAATCTTCCGGCCTGATCCCTTCTTTCATTTTTTCCCGAATAACATCAAGCTCTTTATCTTTTTCATTCTGTGCATTAACCTGCTTTTTCTTTTCCAATTCCATTGCAGCCACTCGATTTTCAAGGGCAACGAATTGATGGGGTTCAACACACCCGGAAAAAATGAGGAAACCGATTGCAATACAAAAAAAATCTTTTTTTTTCATAACCAAACTCCAACAGTCAAAAGGTCTTAATGGCTCAGGCGCAATACTTTATCTTTCAAAGTATTGCGCCTGATTTTATATACTAAATATCCAATCGACTATTTAATTGCAAAATGAGCGCGCCTGTTCATTGTATAGGCGAGTTCAGTTTTTCCTGTATCCACTGGTTTTTCTTCACCATAACTGATGGTATTCATACGGGCGGCAGCAATACCAAGGTCTACCAGATAGGCTTTTACAGTAGTTGCACGACGTTCACCCAATGCAAGGTTGTACTCGGTTGTACCGCGCTCATCACAGTGACCTTCAATGGTTACGGATGCGGATGCATTTTCCGTTAACCATGCTGCTTTGTCTTTTAACAGCGTTTTAGCAGCGGCTGTCAATTCTGAGCTGTCATAGTCAAAATGAATATCTTCATTTTCAAACGCTTTTCTTGCAGCAGCTATCTTTGCAGCTTTTTCTTTTGCGGCTTTTTCTGCGGCAAGTCTTTCAGCCTCAGCTTTAGCTTTATCTGCATCGCTCATGCCAGCTGTTGCTTGTTTTACAGTTCCGACATCAGATACAACTGCTTTTTTTGCACATGATACTGTGAAGAAAAGACCTGCAACAAGAACTGTCAATAATACATTTAACCAAATTTTTCTTTTCATTTTTTCCCCCTTTTAATTATTAAATACCTACATACCTTCTCTTGTACTATCTGAAATTGACCAGTCCGGCTGGGTCTGCTTGCCACTCATGTTCAAAAGCCTTCTTTGGTCGGTTCCTGAAGCATTCATGACAAAGATCCTTGGCACACCACCTTCACGAGTTGATGTAAAGGCCAGCATACTTCCATCAGGTGACCAGACCGGATCTTCATTATCACCTGAATCCGCAGTCAACTGAACCGGCGCGCCTGAGTCAATACTCATCACAAAAATATTTATATCATTCTTTTCTATGCCTACATAGGCAATCTTTCTTCCATCCGGAGACCAGGCAGCCGAGGTATTATTTAAACCGTTAAATGTCAGCCTTTTCACGCTTCCGGAATCGATATCCTGTATATATATCTGAGGAGTTCCTGTACGCTTTGACGTAAACGCTATTTTCTGACCATCTGGTGAAAATTTTGGCGAAACATCTATCCCCAAACTGTCAGTTAATCTTTTAATCACTTCTCCATTGATGGTCAATAGATAAATTTCCTGATCACCAGAAAAACTTAATGCTGCGGCAAGTTTAAGCTGCCCCGGCATCCAGTCGGGAGAAATATTCATTCCTTTGAAATTAACGATAGCTCCTCTGTTTTCCTGGAGATTCTTGATAAAAATGTCCGGCTTTCCCTTTGCATAGGAAACATAAGCCAGCCATTTGCCGTCCGATGACCAGGAAGGCGAAAGAGTAATGCTTTTATGGAAAGTAATCTGCTTGATATTTTGCCCGTCAAAATCGCAGGTAAATATTTCCTTATTCCCATCTACAGTTGAAACAAATGCCATTTCAGTATTGAAAACTCCATATTTTCCAGTCAGAGCAAACGATATCTCACTGCAAAACATATGGATCATTCTTCGAATTTGTGACTCAGAGCCGGTATATACCTTTCCCACGAGAAGCTTTGAATTGAATGTATCAAAAAGCCTTAATTCAAATTTAACATTTCCAGGGCTTTCAACTATAACTCCGCCTGTAATGAGATATTCTGCACCGATTCCCTTCCAGTCTCTGAAATTGATTTCAGAAAGCTGGATCCCGGATTGAGCCGGATTGGCCAGGAATGCAACCGGGTCCATGGTTTTCAGATACCCTGTAAAATTCAATGCTTCAGTTAATATCTGAACAGCTGTTTTCCCGTCCTTTACTTCTTCGACACTGCCGCTCATAGCTTTAAAATCCGGAACAGCAACAGGTGCTTTTTTCAGCAAAGGATTCCCAACATTGATATAAGTTACACCACTGCAAACCGGTATCCAGAAACAAGCGATAAATAGAGTACAATAGAACCCCTGCAGAATTGTTTTTTTCATCATAAATAACATACCATATTTTTTCTTTTTATTATAAGAATTTCTATTTCAAGCCTTGAGGCGTAAAAATCAAACCCAGATCATAGGAAAACATTCCAGCCGGCAACGGCTTTAAAGGATTAACCTTCATGATCGCTTTTTTGGCAGATTCATCAAGATATGGATTCCCAGATCGTGTCTCAAAAATAATATCCCTAATTTCTCCACTTTTCAATATCTTAATTATAATTCTAACCTCCAGGTTCCGGTCCATTCTGGCAAGACTGTCATTAAACACCCAGTTCTGCTGTATTCGCGAACCAATCTCATAATGATAAATCTCCAGAGGGCTGGACCCGCCTTTTCCAATTCCTCCCGGGGAACCGCCCTTTCCCTCACCCTCTCCATCGTCACCTAGTTTTGATTTTCCCTGTTCCGCCACTTTTTTCCGGAGACGGCCTAAAATTTCGGACATTTTATTATCATCCTGCTTTTCATTTGATTTGTCCGACGCTTTTGTGTTGCTGGCTTCCTTTGGAGGTGTCTTTTTATCAGTCTTTTCCTCTTTTTTCTTTTCCTCTTCCTTGATCTTTTTCTCCTGTTCTGCCAGAAGGTCTTTTAAATTTTTTGGTTTTGCCTTTAAGCTGATATCCGGCTTGATTACAGGAGGCGGCTCCTCTTTTTTTGTTTCAGCCGGCTCTGCCGGTGCCCCCGCTGCTTCCTTAATTTCCTGACTTTCTTTTTTTATCTCTTCTTTGTCTTCCTTTGCTTTTTCAGCACCACCCCCTGGTTTATCTGATCCTATAGTGGGCGCAAAAGAAACAAGATCTATCTGAATAACCGGCGGCATCGACCCTGAAAAATGAAAATCCTGAAAAAAAATAAGAGATCCAAAAAACAAGCCGTGGACCACAATAGAAATAATTAAAAAAACCAGCTCGTTCTTTTTGTCCTGATCCATTGAGCTTAAAAGAGACCCTCTTTTTTTTTTGAAACTCTCCTGAGAACTCATACCCGTTTATCAGGACTCATCTTCATTACCCGGCAGCGTGATCATTCCCAGGCTGTCGACTCCGGCCTGTTTGATCTTGGAAATCACATTGACAACTATTCCATAGGGCACCTGTTTATCCGCCTTGAGATATACATCCTTGCTTTCTAAATTTTCGAGTATCGCCACAAGTTTCTGTGTTAAAAATTCAACACTGACCACCTGCTCGTTAATAAAAACCTTCATCTCATTGTCAATGGAAATAATCAGGCGCTCCTCACTGCCTTTCAAGGCTTTTGCTGTTGCCTTGGGCAAATTCACATCAATGCCCTGCACCATCATGGGAGCTGTGACCATGAAAATAATCAGAAGCACCAACATGACATCCACAAAAGGTGTTACATTGATCTCGGACATGAATTGACCATTGCCGGAACCGGTTTGCATTATTCCTCCATTTGCTTTTGAATGTCGCGTTCCATGATATTTAAAACGTCTGAAGAAAAACTCTGCATTTCAGAGTCCAGTACCCGGATTCTGTCATTAAAATAATTGTATGCAATAACTGCTGGTATAGCCACCGCAAGCCCGGCTGCTGTTGCTACCAATGCTTCGGAAATACCCGGGGCAACGACTGCAAGACTTGCCGATCCGCTCAGCCCAATCCCCTGAAAGGTATCCATGATCCCCCAAACCGTTCCGAACAACCCGATAAACGGCGCTGTATTGCCTGCAGTTGCCAGGAATGGAACCAATTGAACCAGCCGTCTGATTTCAACATTCATAGACCGTTTCAACGACCTATTGATACTTCCAATGTTCTGTAAATAGGTGCCTTCGGTTTTTTTTATGGTTGTTTTTTTTGTCTCCTTTCCGTCTGATCTTGCCATCTCCATATAGGCGGCTATGAAAATTCTTGCCAAAGGGCATGATCTTAAGGCTTTTGCTTTTGAAAAAGCATCTGCCAGATTGCGGCACTGCCAGAAAACATCAGTAAAATCAGCGGAATCTTTGAATGATTGCCTGATATACCTGATCTTTATAAAAATTATCGCCCATGACGTTATGGAAAAAAACAACAGCAGCAGCATGATGAACTTGACAATCGGACCAGCCTCGCTCAGCATATAAAACAGTCCAACACTTTCAGTTGCCATATGACCTCTCTTACAGCCTTACCTTTCAGATGTTTGTAAAACAAAAAAAATCATAAACTTTAGTATACGAGCAAACATTCCCTGTCAAGTTCTTATTAAAGAGTTTTCCCTTGTTACGGAAGGGTTTTAATAATCCATATCACCCAAAAGGTAAAGCTCCTGCATAATAAATATGCAGGAGCTTATATAACATCATATGGGCAAGGTCATTTTGATGATGGATTACATCATTCCACCCATTCCGCCCATTCCGCCCATTCCGCCGCCGGGCATTCCACCAGGCATACCGCCGGATTTTTCTTCGGGCTTATCCGCAATCATGGCTTCTGTGGTCAGCATGACGGATGCAACACTGGCTGCATTCTGAAGCGCAAAACGAACCACTTTTTTGGGATCCATAACACCTGCTTCAATCAGATCTTCATAAACATCTGTCAGGGCATTGTAACCATAAGCGCCCTCACCCTCTTTAACTTTATTAATAACAACAGAACCTTCCACACCGGCATTTTCGGCAATTTTGCGAAGAGGCTCTTCAATGGCCCTTGCAATAACAGCTACACCCAGTTTCTCCTCACCTTCAAGCTTGAGTTCTTCAAGGGCCTTAATGCATCTGACAAGCGCAACACCGCCGCCGGGAACAATCCCTTCTTCAACAGCTGCGCGGGTTGCATTCAATGCATCTTCGACCCTGGCTTTCTTTTCCTTCATCTCTGTTTCAGTGGCTGCACCCACATTAATCACGGCAACACCGCCAACAAGCTTGGCAAGTCTTTCCTGGAGTTTTTCCCTGTCATAGTCGGAGGTGGTTTCTTCCACCTGGGCCCGGATCATTTTTACCCTGCCTTCAAGCGCTTCTCTTGAACCTGCGCCGTCAACGATGGTGGTATTGTCTTTATCAACCGTAATGGATTTGGCCTGGCCAAGATCCTCAAGGGTAACATTTTCAAGTTTAATTCCGATATCTTCTGAAACAACCTGTCCTCCGGTCAATACGGCAATATCTTCCAGCATGGCTTTTCTTCTGTCACCAAATCCGGGAGCTTTGACAGCTGCAACATTCAATGTGCCGCGAAGTTTATTGACAACTAATGTTGCGAGGGCTTCGCCTTCTATATCTTCAGCAACTATAAGAAGCGGTTTGCCTGTTCTTGCAATGGCCTCAAGGACAGGGAGAAGATCTTTCATGGAGGAAATCTTTTTTTCGCAAATTAGAACATATGGGTTATCAAGAGAAACCACCATTTTTTCTGAATTTGTCACAAAATAAGGAGAAAGATAACCCCTATCAAACTGCATTCCTTCTACAACTTCAAGAGTTGTATCCATTGATTTGGCTTCTTCTACAGTAATGACGCCTTCTTTTCCGACTTTATCCATGGCTTCTGCAATAATATTACCAATGGTTATATCATTATTTGCAGAAATGCTTCCGACCTGAGCAATTTCATTCTGATTTTTAGTTGGTTTTGCCATTTTTTCCAGACATTCGACAACTTTGGCAACAGCTTTATCAATACCCCTTTTGATTCCCATGGGATTGTTCCCGGCAACAACCAGCCTCTGACCATGCTCATAGATTGCTCTTGCGAGAACAGTTGCTGTGGTTGTACCGTCACCCGCCATATCAGAAGTCTTGCTGGCGACTTCCTTGACCATCTGGGCACCCATATTTTCAAATTTGTCTTCAAGTTCGATTTCTTTTGCAACCGTTACACCGTCTTTGGTAACATTGGGTGATCCCCAGGATTTTTCAATAACCACGTTTCTGCCTTTGGGGCCCAAGGTAACCACGACTGCGTCTGCGAGTGCCTTAACACCATTAAGCATTGCTTCACGGGCCTTGGCATCATATTTAATTTCTTTTGCCATCTTTAATAATCTCCATTTCTTTCTTTGTCTTTATGGTTATTCAATAATTCCAAGAACATCATCTTGACGTAAGATAAGATAATCCGAACCGTCGATTTTCACTTCCGTTCCACCGTACTTGCTGAAAAGGACACGATCGCCGACTTTCACATCCATTGGAAGAAGTTTTCCATCTTCACCCATCCGGCCTCGCCCGGTTGCCACGACTTTCCCTTCTACTGGTTTTTCTTTTGCTGTGTCAGGGATGATAATGCCGCCTTTGGTTTTAACATCCTCTTCAATACGTTGAACCAGAATCCTGTCACTCAGTGGTCTCAAACTCATGATCAATTTCTCCTTTACTTACTCTTTGTTGTTTGATTGTAATGTGATGTATTTGTTTTTCGGCTTCGGCTGTTTAATCTGAATCTTTAACAGAAGCCGTTTTTGATTCATTAGATGCTGTGTCGGCTTTTATCTCTGATTTTGTTTCACTTCCTGTCTTTGCTCCACCATAATCAGTAACATACCAGCCTGATCCTTTAAGATGAAATGAACTCTGTGAAATAAGCTTGTTCAATCTGCCCTTGCAATTCGAACAAATTGTGCAAACCGGATCTGATATTTTTTGAAATACTTCTTCTACTCTTCCACAATCTTTGCATTGATACTCATACACCGGCATTTTTATAATTCTCCGTATTTTTTAATCCCCTCGAAAAATCATTCATAAAATAACTCGCCTTTCATTCTTGTCAAGAAAGTATCTATATTTTTTTTTATCTAGGATTCCAGCCTGTTTCCCGTACGCCAATCCTTATAGAATTCAAACACTTTCACCAACCCTGAAATGGAAACAGGTTTTAAAATTTCATGGGTCAAAAGGTGGACCCGCCTTTCTTCATCCATGGTCACATCAGCCTCATTTTTGTTTTCATAGCGTTGATTGTATTTTGAAAACCGGATGATGTGCACGAGTTCATGACTGAGAATATACAAAAGAAAAGGTTCTATAAGCAGGTCTTCCTTTTGGACTGTGGAAAGAATGGCATCATCCTGAAGACAGATTTTGTAAAATGTGTAAGAAGATGACCCCAGAAGCGTCTCTTTTTTGATTGCTTCATATTTAATCACTTGCGCAAGGGGGCCATGCACATGCTCATGCCTGTCAAGGTCCTTGGCTGTCTTGATATCATACCGGTTCCGCAGCCATTGTCCTGATGACATTTTAAAAAAATTATTTACCAGTTCTTCTGATATTTTAACCGCTTCATCAACTATTAAAAGCTCTTCCCTGCTAAAGTATTTTGGCTTATACATCCAGTACATTTCCCTGTATGAATAAAAAAATGGACATTTGGCAAACTGTTATGCTATAGTGACTAGTCAATTAAATCAATAAAATATAAGCCAAAAATAAAGGAGGTGATTTTTTTGAGCAGTGTAATGAAAAAGCGGAGAAAAAAAATGAGAAAGCATAAACACAAAAAACTCCTTGCCAAAACCAGACATCAGAGAAAGAAAAAATAGCCTTTACCTCACGGGGAGTATTGAGTTGCAAACAACTCAACTCAATACTCGATTTTCTTCTTTTTACTCTTTCCCTATCCCTTTTAAATACTTCATGGCATCAGAATTTGTTGAAAGGATCAGGGTGGTGTCTTTTTGCAATGACTCCTTGTATACTTCCAGTGTTTTTAAAAATGCATAGAACTCAGGATCTGCACCATATGCAGTTGAATAAATCCTTGCAGCTTCCGCATCTGCATCACCCTTTATTTTCTGGGCATCTCTGTAAGCCTGGGATTTGATAACCTGAAGCTCTTTTTCCTTTTCACCCCTGATATTGCTTGCCTCACCTTCTCCCTCAGCCCTGTATTTTTCCGCAATCTGCCTTCTCTCTGCAATCATTCGTTCATAAACAGCCTGGCGGACATTATCAATATAATTAATCCGTTTGATCTTAACGTCCACTAACTCGATACCAAATTCTTTCAGTTTCTCACTGGCCTGTTCAACGATCAGTCTTGTGATTTCATCTCTTCCAAGGTTGATTTTATACTGAACTCTCTTAACATTTTCATCGATATCATATTCAAATGTGTCCATTGAACGATCTGTGTTCCTGACACTTTCAACCAATGGATAAGAGGTGATCAGATTCCTTACTGCGGGATCGATAATGCCGTTCAATCGGTCAATTGCAGACAGCTCATTGTTCACGGTCTGGAAAAATTTTATCGGGTCGACGATTTTCCACCTTGCAAAGCTATCCACATAAATATAGGTTTTATCCTGTGTCGGAACCTGACCCGGAATGCCATCCCAGGTTAATAAGTTTTTGGCGAATATATTGGCTTTCTGAACAAACGGCATTTTGAATTTCAGACCCGGCTCGGTTATAGGATAACCCACAACCTTACCAAATTGAGTAATAACCACCTGCTCTGTTTCATCAACGATATATGCTGCATTGTATGTCAGAAAAACACCTGCTGCCAAAATAATTAAAATTATATTTTTCATCATGCTGTTCCTGTCTCTCCCTGTTGTCTAAGGTGTCTGGTTCTGTGGAAGAGAGGCTCCTCCGCCCATATTTAATAAAGGTAGGAAATTTTTCTGTTCAGAATCAATAATGTACTTTGTACCAAGCTTTGGGAAAACCTCCAGCATAGCTTCCAGGTACAGCCTTTTTTTTGTTATATCCTTGGCTTTTATGTATTCCTGATAAATTGCCGTATATTTATCTGCATCCCCCTTTGACCGATTGATCCTGTCAATGGCATATCCCTCAGCATCTTTTATGACTCTTCTGGCTTCACCACGGGCCAGCGGTACTGCCTTGTTATATTCTTCCCTTGCCTTATAAATGGTCTGCTCTTTTTCCTGTGTTGCCTGGTTTACCTCATTAAAAGAGGGCTGAACAGGATCAGGAACATTTGTCTTTTTTAATTCAATCGTGTTAATGGCAATGCCGGACTGGGCCCGGTCCATCTCCTTTTGAAGAATCTCTCTTGCAGCCAGCGCGATTTCTTCTCTCTTACTGATCACCTCATTGATGCTCCTGTCACCCACGACCGTTCTCATGGTAGCTTCGGACATATCACGTAAGATGGCCCGGACATCCTTTATTTTAAATAGATAATCCAGGGGGTTGGAAATTCTGTACTGAACAATCCAGGGAACCACTGCAACATTCAGATCCCCGGTCAACATGAGAGGAGTCTCCAGAGAGGCGTTATCATTTCCTGATCTATAATTAACCGGCGTTTTTTCAGTCTCAAGCCCGAATTCTTCCTGATATACCCTTTTCACCTTTACCTTTGTGATTTTTTCTACCCCGGTTGGAAACTTGAAATTCAATCCGGGCTGGGCTGTCCTGTTATACTTCCCAAATCTCTGGATAATTCCCACCTCATCCGTTCCAATAGTAAAAACACTTGAAAAAGCCAGAAGAATGACCAAAAGTAAAAGAGCAACAGGAACAACTCCTGATTTCTTAAAATTTCTGAATCGTTCAAACAGTTCATCCATCTGGGGTGGTTTTGGCATTCCCATCCCCCCACCTTCTTTTTTGCTCTCATATTTCTGCTGGTTTTCCCTTAATTTTTCCCAATCCCAATTCATAAGCAATATCCTGTAAGTTGATTTTAATATAGAGTCTGAAAATATAGCCATATTTATCTTTATCAACCCTAAAAGGCAATGTTTTTTTAAAATTGATCTCCAACATGGTCTTCTAAAATAAGGGTCGATTTATTTTGGTATATTCGATCAGAATAATATGGTATGAGGTAATTGATCTCACTATAATTAGGGATATATTCAATTTGGATAAAAATAATAAAACCGGCAAGCTGATCCACATCAGTGATATTTTAAATTCTGCACTTGGGAAATTTAGA
The DNA here is from genome assembly GCA_964619205.1 of uncultured Desulfobacula sp. GTDB lineage: Bacteria > Desulfobacterota > Desulfobacteria > Desulfobacterales > Desulfobacteraceae > Desulfobacula. The sequence continues at coordinate 105,012 of CAZUDE010000003.1, forward strand.
CCGGCCCAGGATACATGGATGATGCGGATCTGGGATATCTGGGAAGGTGCTGTGGGAAAGCCCATTGCCATGAACGCCAGACCGGATTCATTCAAGGATGGGATCCTCTTAGTGAACGTATCAAGCTCTACATGGATTCATCAGCTCACCTTTCTTGAAAAGGAAATGATTCTAAATATTAATAAACACCTTGACCAGCCGCTGGTTAAAAAAATCCGGTTTAAAATTGGAAAAATCCTCGGCTGATGACACCTTTATTCATGGACTAAACATATCCCAACCAGAAAAGGGATATCGTTTTTCCATTGACTCACTGATTCTTGCAGCTCATATCCTTCCCAAAGGCAATGAAAAAGTAATGGATCTGGGATGCGGATGCGGCGTTATCTCTCTTCTTCTTGCACATCGATACCCGGATCTGAAAATTACAGGGGTTGAGATCCAGGAAGAATTATCCGTCTTTGCCCGGCAAAATGTCCTTGCCAACGGATTTGAAAAAAATATTCATATACTTCATGACGATATCAAAAATATTAGATTTACCGAAACAGATATCCCTGCTGATATTATTGTTTCCAATCCGCCCTATAAAAAACTCGGGACCGGCAGGCTTAATCCGGACCCCAAAAAAGCAATGGCTCGACATGAAACAGCCCTTGATATTGACATGCTTGTTGAATGTTCAGGCCGTCTTATCAAAGGTCAGGGCCATTTCTTCATCATCTTCCCCTTTGACCGGCTGAAAGACCTTACCCTGGCCCTGACCCGGCATGATTTTCACCCCGTATTTATCAGGCCTGTCCATATCAAGGAAGGCACGAAAGCAAAGAGGGTGATTGTTTGTGCAGTGAAAAGCAGCGACCGGCAGTGTTCTTTCTGTCCTCCCTTTTTTATCTTTACCCCGGAAAACAAATTAACCGAAGAGTATCTTTCCCTTGTTTAGACCTTGACACAATAATAAAAAGATACTATTTTGCCCTGAATCAGATTAATGCGGAGAGGTGGCCGAGCTGGCTGAAGGTGCACGCCTGGAAAGCGTGTGTACTCTAACCGGGTACCGAGGGTTCGAATCCCTCCTTCTCCGCCACTAACCATATCGGACAGCATGTCATATCAAGTATTAGCACTCAAATACCGACCTCAGACCTTTGATGATGTGATAGGACAGGATCACGTCACCACCACACTTAAAAATGCGGTTTCTTCCGACCGGGTAGCCCATGCCATTTTATTTACAGGCCCGAGGGGTACAGGCAAAACAACCATTGCCCGGATTCTGGCAAAGGCAATGAATTGTAAAAACGGTCCTTCACCTTTCCCCTGCAATAATTGCCGGATCTGTAAGGATATCATTGAAGGACACTGCACAGATGTTTTTGAAATTGACGGGGCTTCCAACAACAGTGTGGATCAGGTCCGGGATTTACGGGAAAATGTTACCTATATGCCTTCATCGGCAAAATACAAAATATATATTATTGATGAAGTCCATATGCTGTCCACGGCTGCCTTTAATGCCCTTCTGAAAACTCTTGAGGAGCCGCCCGACCATGTGATGTTCATTTTTGCCACAACCGAAGTGCATAAAATCCCTTCAACCATACTGTCCCGCTGTCAGCGGCATGATCTCATCCGGGTGCCGGTTGAATTGATTTCAGGCCATCTGAAGTTTCTTTCCGAAAAAGAAGGCTTCTCTATAAAAAAAGAAAGCATTGATCTCATCGCAAGGGAAGCGGAAGGTTCCATAAGGGACGGTTTAAGCCTTCTGGACAGAATATTGTCTTCAACGGCAAAAAAAGAGATTGATCCCGGATGGATTCTGAATTCCCTTGGCGTCATTGATCATAAATTGATGCAGGATATCTGTACCGCTATATTTGAGAAAAACGGGGTAAGAATCATTGAAATCATTGAAAAAGTGAATGACACAGGAATCGATCTTAAAAAATTCTATGCTGACATCATTCTTTATTTCAGAAATTTCAACGTGATCAAGCTATGCGGCAAAGAGAGCCCGTCCGTCAATATAACAGAATCTGAAAAAGAGATCATTTTTCTGGCAGCCGACCGAGTCCCAGTGGAGCATGTCCATTCAATCCTGCAAATCCTTTTAGAGGAAGAGGGTATTGTACGGTATTCGTCTCATACCCGGATTGCCATTGAAATGGTCCTGCTGAAACTGCTGCAGATAGATTCCGGAGCCAGGATCGATCATATGATTAAGCAGTTGGATGTTCTTGCCGGACAGATCCTCTCAATGGAAGAAAGCGTTGCATATTCATCGAACTCCAAGACCGAATCGACATCAGATTCAGCCTTGGGTGGCGAAAAAAAACCGGGCTCGCACCTTGATTCCTCCTCAGTCCCTGATATAGATCGGTCGCTCCCTATATCCGAACAAAAAACCTGGGAGGTTTTTTTAAAAAAAATAGAACAAACCCAGCCCTTTATTTTTGCGCTTCTCACAAAGGGTTCTGTTAAAGAAAACAACCATGATGAGATAATGGTTGAACTTGAAAATTGTTCTTCCTTTGACAAACAACGCATTGAAAACAAAGAGAAGGAATTAAAACATCTTTGCAGGGAATTTCTTGAAAAAAACCTAACCATAAGAATATCACTGCAAAACAGCAGAACAGATGAAACCCTTCAAAAAAATGAAACCAAAGCCCGACAGGCTGCCTTAAACCATCCCTTGGTGGTTGAAGCTCAGCGGCTGTTCAACGGCGAAATCATCAATTCTTAATTAAGGAGTTAAATCATGATGAACAATATGCATGCGATGATGAAACAGGCTCAGAAGCTTCAGAAAAAAATGCTTCAAACTCAACAGGAGATGGCTACTAAAACCATTGAAGCTTCATCAGGCGGAGGAATGGTCAAAGTTGTGGCCAATGGTGCCCAGAAAATCGAATCCATTATTTTTGAAAAAGAGGTAGTAAACGCCGACGATATTGAAATGCTTCAGGATCTTGTTCTGGCAGCGGTTAATGATGCATTGACCAAGTCCCAGGAGATGGTGTCATCGGAAATGGGCAAACTGACCGGCGGCTTAAATATTCCTGGTTTTTAAGCCCATCATGACGCACTATCCTGAACCGATCATAAAACTGATTCATAGCCTTTCCAAGCTTCCAGGTATAGGCAAAAAGACGGCTGAAAGGCTGACGCTTCATATACTTCATGCCTCAGCCGGAGAAGCTGCAACCCTGGCGGCTGATATTATCGAACTTAAAAGCAGTATCCGGCTGTGTGACATCTGCTTTTCCTTCAGCGATCAGGAAAAATGCCGGATATGTGTCGACCCGGCAAGGGACAAAGCCCTTATCTGTATTGTGGAAAACCCGACAGACATGGCGGCCATCGAAAGATCAAAGGTTTATAATGGTGTCTTCCACATTCTGGGCGGACTTCTTTCTCCCATTGACGGAATAGGACCGGATGATATCCGGATAAAAGAGCTGATGAAAAGAGCTGATCCTGAAAAAATAAAGGAGATCATTCTGGCAACAAAAACCAATGTGGAAGGAGAGGCAACAGCATCCTATATACTTTCAAAGCTGAAAAAAACAAATATCAGAATCACGCGGATTGCCTCCGGGATCCCCATGGGAGGGGATCTGCAATACATAGATCATTTAACCATGCAAAAGGCCATGGAAAAAAGATATGGATTCTGAACTGATTGCCGGGGAGGATATCTTCTCCTGCCGCCAATGCGGTGATTGCTGCAGAGGATTCGGTGGCACTTATGTCACAGCGCAAGATATTGTCAGCATTTCTGAGTATATCAGCTTTGATCCCGACCAGTTTGCGGCACGGTATTGCAAAAAATCAGGATCAAGATATGTTCTGGCCTGCGGCAAAGATGGGTGCTGCGTTTTTTTTAACAAAGAAAAACAATGCGCCATTCATCCTGTCAAACCCTATATGTGCAAAGCCTGGCCTTTTATTAAAGCCGTTATTCGCCACCCTGAAAACTGGAATACAATGGCAAATTCATGCCCTGGGATAAAAAAAGACATACCTGAAAAAGTGCTTGTAAAAATAATAGCTTCTGAAAAAGAAAAACTGGACCTGTCGATAAAAAAATAATTCTGCAGATCAATCAATTGCCATCCGACGGATAAATTTTACGCCCATTCCTTTTTCCTGAAATCTGACAATTTTTCCTAAAATTTTATACATTTTCCTGCTGGAAGGCACTTCGAATTTTACCGTAATCTTTTCCCCGACACAAAACGAACGACTGGTTTCAATAAACATTCCACACCGGCTGATATCCGTTATAAAATCTGCATATGGCCTCTTTCCTGTCTCAGGGTCAAAAAAAACAGCCCATGGTTTTTTAAGATAGGTCCTGACATACCGCCGTGACCCTCCGTGCAAAGCCTTATCCAATTGTTTAAGGAGATCAAGCTGCTGTTCCAGACTCATTTCAAGGATCATATTCAGAAGGCGGGACGTTACCGCGAGCTCATCAATTTCCCTGTGCCTGTATTCCTTCAAGTCAAGCGACTGCTCCATCTTTTATTGTTTTCCTTTGGTGCCCATGCCGGCAAACTGTCTTGCAATGCTGTCTCTTTCATAAACAATCTCCACCCGCCTGTTCAAGGCCCTGCCCTTAGCCGTATCATTCGTGGCAACAGGGTGATAATGGGCATATCCTTCAGCAGAAATATATTGCGGAGGAACCCCATTATCCACTAATAACCTTACCACCATTGATGCCCTGGCGCTTGATAGTTCCCAGTTTGAAGGATATACGGCCGAAGCGATAGGGGAACTGTCTGTATGCCCTTTTATTTTTACATGGTATGCGAGTTTTGAAAGAACCTCTGCAACTTTTTTCAAAATATCATATCCTTTGTCAGATAGTTTTGTACCCCCTTCTGAAAATAAGAGAAGATCGGACATGGTTATCACAATCCCTTCTTCGGTTTTTGTGACACTGACTTCTCCCCCCAGTTTGTTGAAAAGAACCAGCTCCCTTACTTCGCTAACAATTTCCTCCATCTCTTTTTCGATCATGCCGCCAAGCTCATCGATCTGCTGATTTTCAGTAGGCTCTTCAGATGGAACCGCATGCATGGTCAGGCCTTCCCGCGTACCGGCCTCAGGAACAGCCTGTGCTCCCAATGCGCTTCTCAAGGACTGGACGAGTTCTTTATAGGTTTCCTGCTGAGTGGTGCTCATGGCAAACAGAAGAACAAAAAAACACATCAAAAGGGTTACCATATCTGAAAACGTACACATCCATTCAGGCGCCCCTGCTTTCTGTTTTTTAGGTTCTTCTGGAGGTGGTGAAAGGCTGAAACCCTCCTCACCGCCTTCTTGTTTGCTTTTATCTTCAGCCATTCAAGTCTCTTTTATGCTTTGGCATCCTTGCCCTCTTTTTTCTTATTGCTGATATAAATTCTCAATTTATCTTCCATCAGTTTAGGATGTTCCCCTTCTCGAATGGATAAGATCCCCTCAAAGATGATATTCATATTGGTAATCTCTTCTTCATTTCTCCCGGATAATTTTTCCGCCATGGGAATAAAAAACAGATTTGCAAGCACCGCTCCATAAAATGTGGTGATCATGGCCACAGCCATGGAAGGGCCTATGCTGGAAGGATCATCAAGATTTGCGAGCATCTGGACAAGCCCGATCAAGGTGCCAATCATACCAAAGGCAGGGGCATATGATCCCATGCCTTGAAAAACTTTAACGCCAGTATCCAGATTTTTTTTCGTCAGAGACATTTTTTTTTGCATAATAGCGGCAATATCCCCTGTTTTAACACCATCAACCGTCATCTGAAGAGCTTGGGCAAGATAGGGATCTGGGGTGTTCTGTATATCACTTTCTATGGACAGCAGCCCCCCCTTTCTTGCTTTATTCGAAGTCTCAACAAGGTTATTGATAATTTCTTCGGCCGGCTGTATCTTAAAGATGAAAACCTTCACAGATGTTTTAAATACACTTAAAAAATCAGCCAAGGGAAATGCAATCATGGAGGCTGCCATGGAGCCTCCGATAACAACCAGCACAGACGGGATATCCACAAATGCCATAACACTTCCGCCAAGCAATATGGTCCCAAGAACAAACCCAATGCCTGAAACAACCCCGATGATCGAAGCTATATCCATTTTCTAAACCCTTATATAAACAGTTTCATCAACAGGATATTCCCTGCTATATTTTTTTATCTTATCAATAGCATCCTGAGTAAGTAAAGTATTTGCTGAAAAAAGTTTTGTTCCGGTATTTGTAAAAAGTGCGGTTCCAAGGGTCATACCGGGTTCCAACTCATGGATGCCTTTGCCTTTAATACGGTATGCATCAGATCCCATATGAAGGGCTGCATATTTTTGCAGCAATGCGACAATAGTTGGATCAAGCCTTGCCCCGGAGTAGTCTTCCAGTTTTAACAGAAACTTTTCAAGCGAACTTATATCCTGTTCCTCTCTTAAGGTATCAAACACTTCTGCGCCAGCCAAAATTCTTGACAATAAGGGAATATGTCTTTTTTTCAATCCCTCCGGTTTTCCAGTACCGTCTGCATTTTCATTCATGTGACGGATAATTTCAGCACAATTTAAAAATTCAGTGCAGGATGAAAGAAGCCCGGCTCCTTTGACTGGATATTGTTTAACCAAACTCTCTTCAAAATCAGTACGCATCTCTTTTTTCTTTTGAAGCGTTTCTTCCGGAACAAAAAGGAGGCCTGTTTCATGCAACATAGCAGCTTTTCGAAGATCCGCCAATTTTTTTTCATCAATTTTTAACTGTTCGGCCAGAAAACCTGCAATTTGGGCAACACGTTCCCCATGTCCCCTGTTTTTTTCAAGCCTTGTTTTTATCAGCAGGGAAATCACTTCTGAAAAACCTTCCGTGTTGCTGTCAAGGGTCTCTTTTATCTTTTTGATATCCCGTTTCAACCGGGTTCGTTCTTTTGCCATCTGGTTAATCTGTTTAAGTGCATTATTCAGGGCAAGTCGTTCTTCATAAAGTTCTGTTTTTGTCTGTTTCAATTCCTGTTTGAACCGTTTGAGATAGTCTCGAGACTTTTCAAGGGTCTGCTCCAGGGTATGATTCCTCTGGGTGATATTTTTCTTATCAAGAAAAACCCGCGCTTTTTCTTTGACTTCCTCCGGCAGAACCGGCCTGATAAAAAAATCATCAACCCCTTCCCCATATAACTTCAGCCTAAAATCGCGCAAAGGATATTGGAAAAGAGACAGAAAAATCGCAGGCTTATAATTAAACTCTGATTCAGACAATTCTTTGATCAGGCGATCAGTGGATACATCACCATCTGATTCAATGATGATCAGATCCGGCTGTTTCAATTTTGCAAGACTGGCCGCGGATTGAAAATCCATACAGGTCTCAAGAACAAACCCTTTTTCTTTTGAAAACGCCTTAAAATCTTCAGGCCCTTCTGCATCCTGAACGTATAAAAGAGAAACCAAATCCTGGTTTATCTTCTTATTCGGAATAATCATTCATCCACCATTCGTCCCAGCCTGTTTTGAGGATGGCGTCGGCAATCCTTTGTCCGGTCTGTGTTAAAAGCCTTCCAGAAATTATGGGGAGCCATTTTTCAGGGCCTTTTACGCCTGTATCCATAAGCTTTTTCAGTTCCAGAATAAATGAAATCTGATCGGCATCGTTTGCAAGTTTTGCTTCTTTTGATTCCCCCAGATTAAATTCGTCCACCAGATCCTTGATATCTTTACCAAATGGGATGTGTCCGGCCAAGTGAGAAATAGCCTTGGCCTCGTCGACTTTACAGTATTTTTTCTCTACATAATTCAAATCCCCGGTCCTGGCCTCGGCAATATCATGAACCAGGGCCATGGACACAAGCTTCTCACTATCAGCATCCGGGTCCATACGGGCCATGGCGAAACAGATAAAAGCCGTCATAAAGCTATGTTCAGCAATGGTTTCTTTTCCTGATCCCAGGAATGCATATCCGCTCCTTACGATATCCTTTAATATTCTGACTTCAAACAACAGGTTGGCAATGTTTTCCATTTTTGTTTCAATATCCATGATAATCGCAACAATCCTTGACTTTTTATAGAACAGGAGTTTAAATAAAGTCAAGAATTCGAATTTAAACTTTGGTAAATCAGGAGGCAATATGCACTGCGGAAGAATAATAACGGCAGCCTTTATTTTGACCATTATGGGATTTTTGCTCTGTTCATCCGGATTTGCTGAAGAAAATAAAGATTTTGTCCCGGGCGAGGACTCAGGTTTTTATTATACCATTAAAAAAGGCGATACGTTGTGGGATTTGTCCCAGAAATTCTACAATTCCCAGTGGGACTGGCCAGGGCTTTGGGAAATGAATCAGGAAATTAAAAACCCCCATTGGATTTATCCCGGAAAAAAAATAAGAATTTTCCTGAAAGAAAATGCAGCAGTAAAACCTGAGGTTGCAAAGATTGAAGCAGTAAAACAAGCCCCCCCCCCTGAAAGAATTATCCCTTCTTTTTCTTTTTCTGAGATAGATCATATAGGATTTGTAAAGAAAAATGCAGCACCACCTCTTGGCAGCATCATCAGAGATCAGGACAACAAGATGATGATGTCTTCCAATGATGTCATTTATATCAAACCATCAGGGAACGGGACTTTGATCCCTGGAAAACTCTATCATGTATTCAATACCAGTCCTGTTGAAAAGAAAAGCAAAGATCAGACCTTTTCAGGCGTCAAGCACCTTATCCATGCCCGGATCAAAATCCTTGAGCATAAAGCCACCTATGCAACTGCAAAAGTGGAAAAAGCTTACAGGGCAATCCAAGAGGGCGATATGATCATGGAATACAATAAAAGAGAATCTATATTAACGGTTGATGAAACACCTTCTCCCATCAATGGAAAAATTCTTTGCTCCGAAGATGATAATATGATGATCAATGACAATCGCATTGCCTTTATCAATATCGGCAGTTCCCATATCAAGCCGGGACAGATCTATTCGGTAATGAGGGTAATAAATGAAGTTGACAAAAGCCTCTGGCCAACAAATAAAAAAGATCAGATTAAATTCGACAATATTAAAGCCGGCAAACTGATCGTGCTTCATACTGAAGATATATCATCCACTGTGATGATCCTGTCATCCAAGTATGAAATCAACCCGGATGATATTGTCAATTAAAACCGATCTTCCGGTCTTTTGGGAAATCCGGTTCATTATCCTTTTTATGTTTTCTATTTATAGAAGAAGGGATATCCCTAATCCCATGTGACCCTTAAAATTTCCTGGTAAGTAGTCTGTCCGGTCAGCATTTTTCTGATACCGTTATCACGCAAAAGGACAAGACCCTCTTCAACTGCTTTTTTCCTGAGTTTATCCAACCCTGCGTCACCTGCGGTTAAGAGCTTAAGCGATTCTGAATAAGGCATGATTTCATAAATTCCCGTGCGGCCTTTGTATCCGGTATTTCTGCATTTTGAGCACCCTTTCCCGTGTTTGAGTTTGATAATTCCCTGAGATTGGATTTTCAGGCCAAGATCTGCCAGCTCCCTGGCATCCATTTCAAAGTCCTGGGCACAATATGGACATATTTTTCTGACAAGCCTCTGGGCCACAATCCCGTTTAAAGAAGAGTGAATAAGATATGGCGGGATTCCAAGATCAAGAAGCCTGAAAATAGTTGTGGCAGCATCATTGGTATGAAGGGTGGAAAGCACCAGATGCCCTGTCAGAGCAGCCTGGACTGCTGCCTGTGCCGTCTCAAGATCCCTTATTTCACCGACCATGATAATATCAGGGTCCTGGCGGAGGATATTTCTCAACACTGACCCAAATGTCACATTGACGGCAGCCTGAACAGCAATCTGGTTAAACTCTTCGTGAACCATTTCAATTGGGTCTTCAATGGTGGTGATGTTCACTTCAGGCGAAGACAGCATTCTCAGACTAGAATAAAGGGTTGTGGATTTTCCGGAACCTGTAGGGCCCGTCACAAGAACAATGCCGAAGGGCATGGTGATGAGTTTTTTATATCTTTCAAAATCTTCTTCAAAAAATCCAAGAAGTTCAAGATCCTGGAAGAGAATATCCGGGTCCATTATCCTTAACACCACTTTTTCACCAAATGCCACAGGAATTGTTGAAACCCTTATCTCAACCTCTTTATCATCCTTTTCCATTTTGATCCTCCCGTCCTGAGGCCTTCTTTTTTCGGCCATATCCAGCCTGGAAAGGGATTTAATCCTGCTGACCACTGCGTTGTGAAGTTTTTTGGGAAGCTTGTACACCGTGTGAAGTACGCCGTCGATCCGCATTCGCACAAGGCAGATATCCCGCTTGGGCTCGATATGGATATCACTGGCCTGCTGGTCAAACGAATAGCTGAAAAGATGATTTACCGCATTTACGATATGCTGGTCTGTTGAAGGAAGCTCATCAAAGGATTTTAAGCTGACAAACTGCTCAAGGTTGCCAATATCAATTCCTTTGGTAGAAAAAAGATCCTCGGCTGCCGCAATGGAATGCCTGAATCCAAAAAACTCGTTGATAAGCTTTTGAATATCCGATTTTGAGCTGAGAACAATTTTCACCTTGAGCTTTGACACCATTTCAACGTCTTTAATTGCTTCATAATTGAATGGATCAGGTGTTGCAACAATCAACTTGCCTTCCTCAATCATCAACGGCAGAAGCAAGTGTTTAGCGGCAAAGGATTTCGATATGGTCCCTGTGACAAGATTAAGTTCCAGTTTCAGAGGGTCAATTTTTTTGTAAGGGACCTTCCAGGCCGCTGCCAGAGTTGAATATATCAAGTCTTCGTCAATAATCTTACCCTGCTCATTATTTCTTTCCAGTTTTAAATACAAAATAATATCAATAAAAGATATCAGGTCGGCCTGCTGTTCCTGGGATAATGGATTTTCTTCTTCTTTGGTCTTTTGTTTTAAAAGAATCGTTCGTACCCGGTTTTCTTTCTTTAAAAGATCCTGGGCCTGTTCCCTTGAAATCAAGCGGGCAGCCATAAGCGCTTTACAGATATTCTGAGAGGAAAATCTTTTGTCCTTCTGCTTCTGCATTTTTTTTCCTGATGGATATATGGTTTTAAAAAAGTCTCATATATATTATGGATAGCATATAAAATTGTAAAATTACAAAATTTTTTTAAATTAATTACTGCTTGACTTTTATTTATATTCCTATATTATTGACAACAGTGTGCAGATTTTAGAGACGCACATATGTTTCTTCCTTAAGGAGTATTTCCCTGAATTTCAAATGTGATTTACCCCCCAAAGTACGAAGCTACTATTTTTATTTTTTTATTACAGGAGATTGCCAACATGGCTACTGGTATCGTAAAATGGTTTAACGACTCAAAAGGTTTTGGATTTATCGAAAGAGAAGATGGCGGAAAAGATGTATTTGTGCATCATTCAGGTATTAATACCACAGGTTTTAAATCCCTAAATGAAGGGGCCCGTGTTTCTTTTGATATTGAAGAAGGCCAAAAAGGACCTTCTGCAGCAAATGTAACCGTGATTTAGTTAACCGTTTTATTTGCTTTAGAAAAAAGTTATTTCGGTGACTTTAAAAACAAAGCCTCCGGACACAAAAATGTCCAGAGGCTTTGTTGTTATTTATAGAATCTTCTACTATTTGTAAAACCCCAGAGCTAATACTTTTTTTCTGCTCCCATTTTCTTGACATTTTACTGTTTGTCTGAGCTAATCACCAAAGTGCGTCAAGTGAAAGAGGAAAAATGACCTATCTTAAACTGTTATTAACGGCTGTGTTCTGGGGTGGTACCTTTATTGCGGGAAAATGGATTTCAATAAGCGTGGATCCATATTCCGCAGCCTTTTTAAGATTCCTGATTGCTTCTTTTTTCCTTATCTTTTTAACCTTGAAGATCGAAGGCCGTCTTCCAGGAATTTCTCCCGGCAAGCTTTTGATCATAATTGTTCTCGGGTTTACCGGCATCTTTTCTTATAACCTGTTTTTTTTCTCAGGGCTGAGCCATATCCAGGCAAACCGCGCTTCTTTGATCATTGCCTGCAACCCCATCTTTATCAGTCTCTGCTCTGTTCTTTTTTTCAGGGACCGTCTTCATTTCCTTAAAATCATCGGGCTTTGCCTCTCAGTTGCAGGTGCCCTGATCGTCATTTCAAAAGGGAATCTTTTCAATATATTTGAAACCGGCATCGGAAAAGGCGAACTTTTGATTTTCGGGTGTGTAATCTCCTGGGTTACCTATTCAATTCTGGGGAAAAAAGCCATGAATGACTTGTCCCCCATCGTCTCCGTCTGCTATTCGTCCATTGCCGGCACGGCTCTCCTATTCTTCCCGGCCCTGAATAAAGGCGTTTTTACAAACATGCTGTCTTACAAAGCCGTTGAATGGGCAAGTCTTTTTTACCTTGGTTTTTTCGGTACTGTTCTGGGATTTTTCTGGTATTATGAGGGTATCAAGGAAATCGGACCACTTAAAGCCGGTATTTTTATCAATTTTGTTCCCATCAGCGCTATTGTTTTGTCCTTCTTTATTTTACACGAACCTATAACCGCATCGTTGACAGCCGGCGCAGTGTTAGTCATTGCAGGAGTATATCTGACCAATTTCGGACAATCATTCCCAGCTATAAAATCAACCCAAAAAAAATAATTGGAGTAGAAATGAATAGGGTCATAAATTACTGGAAGAAGTGGGGATTCACGGGTTTGAAACTGTATTTACAAAAAAAGAATATTTTTTCGAATTATATACAATTCAATCTACCCCAATTAAAAGAAACCATATATTTGCGACACAATACATCTGATGTTAAAACATTCGATAAAGTTTTTCTTGAAGATGAATACGATTTCAAACCCAACCACTCACCCGGGTTTATTATTGATGCAGGGGCAAATATCGGTGCCGCATCCGTCTATCTTACGCATCGCTACCCGTCTGCCAGAATCATCAGCATTGAACCGGAAAAAAGCAATTTTGAAATTCTAAAGAAAAACACAGAAAACTATAAGAATATTACCTGTCTGAATAAGGCATTATGGTATATCAACGAACCCCTGGCGATTAAAAACACCGATGTCAACAAAGAATCATTCGAGATTCAGCAAAGGAATGCATCTTCAGAAGAAGATTGTATTGAAAGCACAACAATAAGCCAGCTCATGCTGGATTACGATATTTCCAATATCGATATTTTGAAAATAGATATTGAAGGCTCAGAAAAGGAAGTTTTTTCATATAATACAGAATGGCTGAGCAAAGTGGATCTGATTTTCATTGAATTTCACGACCGGAAAAAACCTGGATGCAGGGACGCTTTCTTTAAAGCCACGAAGGCTTCTATTGAAAAAACATATCAAAAGGGGGAAACAGCAATCGTTTTATTGAGATCACATCGCTGAACTATCAAATAAAAATGAATGCCGGATAATGCTAAAAATGAATGCCGGATAATGCGGTTGCACATCCGGCATTCTTATGTATTGCAAAATGCTTTCTGAACTAGTCTTCTTCGACTACAATAGCATCTTCTTCACAAACTTCAACGCAGCTCTCACATCCCATGCACTCTTCCGCATTTACAGGAACGGATTTTTCATCTTGCATCTCAAATACTTCTACCGGGCATACGTCTACACATTCTTCACAACCGACACATTTTGATTCATCAACAATTGGATGGAATCCCATTTTAAATATCCTCCTTAAGTAAAATTAACATTATTATATTATAAATTCATTCTTTAAATATAATCTGTATAAAAAACGCATTTATAACATGTAATTCATTAAAATCAAGCTTTTTATCACTTTAATCTTATCAAGCAGACCGGTATCTGTTTATCTTTAAGATCAAAGAGATGGTGACTATTATTCCCGGAAAAAAGACTTAGTTTTATCTGCCCTAAAACAGAACATTCATCGTTCACTTCAGGCAGATAATTCGGCCCGCCAAAATTGCCTCTTGCAGCACACATCAGTTGTTCAAAAAGCTGCCGCTGCCATCTGGTTTTATTTTCACAATCATTTTCATGCACTTTTATCGAGTCTATGTCAAGGGCATTTATCACATCCGGAAAAATAGTCTCAAGATAATCAAACACATCCTTACTGGTTGTTACAAACACAGGATTTTGACCTGCTTTCTGAAAGATATCGGAATGATTCATGCACCGTGACCAAGCCTCTATACGTTCCCGGGTCATTATTGCTCCCGGGTCGGGAATATAGGGTTCCTGACCGGTTTCCGAAGCTTCCATGGGGCCTTCTTCTCCCAGAAGGGTTGAAAGCATTCTGTTTCTATTTTTGTCAATCTTTCTGAGCTGAAAATCAATGTTCTCATTTTCTTGATCACACTGTTTTGCCATCTTTAAAAACAACAGATCCTGATGCAATACATTCGGGCCCAACTGTTGCTGTGCTGTTTTCTTATTTGTGGCCCTGATCTGTGATTTAATGGCCGACAGATCAGAGTCACTCGTAAAATAAGGATTGTCCTTTAACAGGGCTCTGAGGTTTTTCTCGTTTCCCTTATGCACCTTTGCCCAGACCGTATATTGTTCAAATGAATGATCTACTGAAGACAGCGCCTCCCTTGTTGAAAAAACCGGAACAGCAGCGCCTTGTTCGGACAGTTCCTGTAACCGCCCATTGTGCTTTAAATCCAAAGCCGCAGGAAAAAAGACAAATGAAGAAAAAAACGCCTGAAGCGCATCAAGCTGATCCCGTGAAATATGGGAAAAGGGAAAAAAAATACAAGAATCTGTCATACACCCACCTTTTTATCATGAACACTGACGCCCAAAGCCATTAATTTATCCCTGATCTTGTCGGCCAGTTCAAAATTATTGTTCACCCTTGCCTGCTCACGGTCATTTATCAGGTTTTGGACAATTTTCGGATGGTCAATCAATCTGTCAAAATTAAAAATCCTTAAAACGGTATCCATATCCCTGAAACACCCCAGAAGTTTCTTAGCACTTTCAGGGTCAAGCCGGTTCTGATTGATCAGGGTGTTAATGGTTTTCACATTTGCCAGTAATGAACTTACAACACCGGATATCTTCAGATCGTCTTCCATAGATTTCAAAAATGCCGATCGGATATCATACAGAAGCTGATCTATTTCTTCAAAAACCTGCCCATCCTGAATGGCATTCAAGGTATCAAGACATCGGTTGATTTTATCCAATGTATACTGGGCTTCTTTCAATGCCTGTTCAGACAAAAGAAGGGTTTTCCGATAATGATTGGAAATAAGCCAGAAGCGAAGCGTTCTTAATTCCCAGCCCCGGCTGGTAAGATAGTCAAGGGTTAAAGATTCCAAATCCGGAACGCCCAGTGATCCGTCATACTTCACCGGATCGCAATGCAGCCAGTAACGGGCAAGGGATGATCCTTTGGCTGCCCTTGCAATGGCAACCTCGTTTTCATGATGGGGAAAAATGAGATCCCGGCTTCCGGTTTGAATATCAAACTCATTTCCAAGATATTTCATGGCAATGGCTGCGCACTGAAGATGAAGGGAGGGACGAACGTTTCCCCATTGGGTCTTGATCCCGACCCCTCTTTTCAATTCTGAAAGCCGAACCCGTTTGAACAGCGTGAAATCTTTGGGGTTCCGTTTTTCATATTCATCAAGATCAACAGTAGCACCGGGTTTTATCTTATCGAGATTGATTCCGGAAAACTCACCATATCCGGGCAAACTTGAAATATCAAAATAAAGGGAATGAAGTTTTTCATAGGAATGCTGCTTGGCTTGAAGCAGATTTGCCGTTTCTATCATTTCATCAAAATGTTCCGATACTTTCGGATATGCTTCAGCCGGACGGATATTAAGCTTTACAAGATCTTCCCTGAAATAATCAAAATACTGCTGCGTAAATGCGGCCAGCGTCATTCCTTTCTGTTGCGCCCCCTGAATGGTTTTATCATCATAATCGGTAATGTTCACTATATGATTGACACTGATATTGTGATACTCGACATACCGGATAAGAAGATCCGTAAAAACATATCGCCGGAGTTGACCGATATTGAGCCTCTGATGAACTGTAGGTCCGCAGGTGTAAACCGAAACCTTTCCTTTTTCCATGGGTTCAAAGGATGATTTTGATTTTGACAATGAATTGAAAAGAGATAAAGCAATATGATTTTCAACTGAAAAAAGGCTTGTGGACAGATACCTTTCCCCACTGTCGGGGAAAATGGCCACAACCACACCGGTTTTAATCTTTCGGGCTTCGTCAATGGCTGCGGCCATGGCTGCTCCACTGCTCATTCCCACAAAAATGCCTTCCTTGACCGCCAGCATGCGGGCCATCTTAAAAGCAGTTTCATCATCAATATTCACTTTTTCATCAAGCAGGCTTTTATCCATGATTTCAGGGGTATATGATTCTTTCATATTTTTAAGCCCCTGTATCCTATGACCAAGATACGGTTCTGCACAAATAATCCGAATGTCCTTGTTATATTCTTTGAGTCTCCTGGAAAGCCCCATGAGGGTTCCGCTGGTGCCGATGGTTGCCACAACACTGGAAACCGATCCTTTTGTCTGATCAATAATTTCAGGCCCTGTAGTATGATAATGAGCTTTCCAGTTTGCATCATTATTATATTGATCCGTTAAAAAATATTTGTCCGGGTTTTCTCTTGCAAGCCTGTAGGCTTCTTCAATGGCACCATCAGACCCCAGATGCCTGGGGGTTAAAATGATCTTTGCACCCCTTGCACGTAAAATACTTTTGCGTTCCTCACTTGCATTCTCAGCCATGGTAAGGGCTATCTTATATCCTTTAACAGCGCAGATCATGGCAAGACCGATGCCTGTGTTTCCGCTGGTGGCTTCAATAACGATTTTGTCAGGAGTCAATTCCCCCGACTTTTCCGCCTCAGCGATCATATAAAGAGCAGCCCTGTCTTTTACGGAACCGCCCGGATTCATATATTCAAGTTTGGCAAAAATCCTCACCCCTTCCACAGGATTCATCTTTGTGATCTCCACAAGAGGGGTATTGCCGATGGAATCTAAAATAGAAAATGTCATTTTCCCTTGCCTCTGCCTTGATAAACAATGGAAATCATGTATTCAGGCTTGACTTTTAAAGTATAAAATGGCTTTATACAGGAAATTCAAAAGATGTGCAATTTTTTACTGGAAAGAACATGATCTCTTTTTCAAGGTGGATGTATCTGCTGATTCAGACAGCAGTTGTGTTTTTTTTGTGCCTCACATTTTTTCAGGCTTCGGCATTGGCTGATCCTCTGCCTGAAAACCCCAAAGAGATCCCCTGGCACATATCCGCCCTGTCCGTAACCTTTGACAACACCCGCGACCTGTATATTGCTGAGAAAGAAGTGGTCATCACAGGGGGCAAAACCCGGCTTGAAGCAGATTATGTGGAATTTTCAAACAAAACAAAAGACGCATTTGCCCAAGGCAATGTCATCCTTATTTCCGGGGAGGACTCCATTTCATGCGATGCCATGAGCATCAACCTGGAAACAGAAATCGGCACCATCAATAAGGGTACCATATTTATCCAAAAGGATAATTTTTATATTAGTGGCGAAGACATCCGAAAAACGGGAAAATTTACTTACAGCCTTGAAAAAGGAAGCATCACCTCATGTTCCGGAGACTCTCCGGATTGGAAAATCTCCGGCAGAAAGGTTAAGGTTACGGTTGAAGGATATGGCACTGCAAAGGATGCAGTGCTCTGGGCAAAAAAAATCCCTGCCGCCTATACCCCTTTTCTGATGTTCCCGGTTAAAACCAAACGCCAGACCGGATTTCTGATGCCCGGGGCTTCAAATTCAAAAAGAAAGGGCTATCAATATGAACAGCCTTTCTTTATAGCCGTTTCAGAAAGCACCGATGCCACCCTTTATGCAGATTATATGTCGGACCGGGGAGCAAAAACTGGGGTTGAATACCGTTATATTCTTGATAATAAATCAAAAGGCTCTGTCTTTTTTGATTACCTTGAAGACAGTAAAACTGATGACGGGACAACCGCTACTAAAAATTACAGCTTTTCCGGAACCCCTCAAAGAACCAACACAGATCGATACTGGTTCAGGATGAAGCACAATCAGGCGCTTCCCAATGGTTTTACCGCTAAGCTGGATCTTGATGTGGTCAGTGATGCTGATTATCTCCATGAATTCGAAAATGGTTTTACAGGGTTTCAACAAACCAATTCTTCTTTTGAAGATGAGTTTGGCCGCAGCCTGGATGGATCAGACCAGACTCTGAGGAAAAACCGGCTGAATATCAACAAAGGGTTTTCAAGCCATGTCCTTGCCATAGACGCCTTATGGTATGACAATGTCAACGCCAGGCAGACAAACACCGCCGACACTACCCTTCAGACCCTCCCGGCCATTCAGTTTGATGCATTCAGACAGCAGCTCGGCAATTCACAATTCTATTATACCCTTGACAGCGAGCATCGGTCTTTTTACCGGCAGGACACGACAACCACTTTAGTGAAAGGCCAGAGAACGGATTTTTATCCCAGAGTTTACCTCCCCATGAGGCTGAATAAATTCTTATATTTTGAACCCTCGGTCGGAGCCAGGGAGACTCTCTGGTATACCGATGATTTCACATCCCAGGATGGAGATTCTGATCATTTGAGAACAAGACATATGGCTGACCTGGGGGCGGAAATCTCTACAAAAATTTTCAGAACCTTCAGCATGGACAACTCCTTTGCTGAGAAAATCAAACATGAAATGATTCCAAAGCTTCAATATTCCCTTATCCCGGATGTTGGGCAGAATGACCTGCCTTTATTTGATTCCCTGGATAGAATAGCTGAACAGAACCTTATTACCTGGAGCCTTACAAATTATTTTATTTCCAGGAAGACTTTTATTACGTCCCAGGGAAAAGAGATCCGAACCTACCGTGATTTTGCCTATGCTCAACTTTCCCAAAGCTATGATATCAAAAAACAAAAAGACAATCAGAAGGAACCCTTTTCAGATGTCCTGCTGACCAGCATACTGAACCTGAATCAATTTGTTGCCGTTAATATGGACCTTTCCTGGTCTCCCTATGATAATGAATATAACATATTCAACATTGGGAGCACCATTAAAGATAAGCGGGGGGATGCTTTGGCAGTCGAATATCGATTTAACAGGGACACCCTGGAATCCTTGTATTCTGAAATCGACATCGCCCTGACTGATCAATTAACGGCTTACTATGCGGTCGAAAAAAATCTCAAAGATGACAGAACCGTCCAGACACAAGCTGGATTCATCCTGACAAAAGAATGCTGGTCATTTGATCTTGCAGCCACTGAAACAAAAGACGATTTAAGCATAGGAATCATGGTCACCCTTCACGGTCTTGGAGAATTCGGCAATGCACCCAAAAAGGATTTGATTTCCGGCCAATCTTATCGGAATCGGAGAGTTCGGTAAGAAATGAATGCCCCATTAAACTGGTTTGCGCTTTTAACAAGAAGCAATTTTGAAAAAACTGTTTATAACAGCATCCTTAAAAAGAAAATACCGGCCTTCCTGCCTCAGATAAGACGAAAAAGTATACGGAAAGATAGAAATCTCATGGTTGAATATCCTCTTTTCCCAGGTTATCTTTTTGTCCGGTCGACCTTTCATGCGACAGATCAGCTCAATATTCTCAAAACAACAGGAGCTGTAAGGCTCCTTGGAAATCAAACCAGCCCTGTTCCCATACCGGATATTCAGATTGAATCCCTAAAAATCCTGACCAGCTCCAATATGAATCTTGTCACAGGCTCAAATATCAGCATGAAAAATGGGGACCCGGTCATGATCATTGAAGGTCCTTTGGCAGGATTCAAAGGGGAATTCATCCGATATAAAGGTAAGGGCCGGGTAGTTATCAAGATAGATCTTCTGAAACAGTATGCAGGGACTGAGATAGAAGAAGATAAAATTGAAAGGCTTCCTGAAATACTGGCATAACTCCTTGACTTTTTATCCAGTTTTCAATAGATAGAAAAAACATAAAGATGCATTCACCAGAAATAAATAAAGAGGAAGTATGAATAAGCTTGAATTGATTTCAGCACTAAAAGATAGAGCCAATTTGACAAAATCCGAAGCAGCAGAGGTCATCAAGCTGTTTTTCGACTCGCTTTCCCATGCCTTTAAAAATGGAGAACGGGTAGAAATAAGAGGATTTTGCAGTTTCCATATCAAAAAATATAAAAGCTATACCGGAAGAAACCCGAAAACCGGTCAAAAGGTCACTATTCCACCAAAACGTCTGCCGTTTTTCAAATGCGGGAAAGAACTTAAGGAGAGAGTGGATTATTAACAATATGGGGATTGATCAAACCGCGTCTGATTTTGATCAAATGCAATACCAATCCGAGGCATTTCTAGAACTAACACACATCCTTCAGACAAGAAAAATTCCAAACGCCTTTCTTTTTTCCGGTCATGAAAATACCGGCAGAAAAGAAGCGGCGTTAATATTTGCAAAAGGATGCAACTGCAGAGGCACCACAGGGCTTTTTTGCAACGCCTGTCCCTCGTGTCGCAAAATCGACAATAGCAGCCACCCGGATATGATATTCATTGATCCGCCTGCAGGGAAAAATATTATTCCCATATCCCTGATCCGGGAACTCGGGAGCACCCTTTCTTCAAGGCCCAATGAGGCAAAATTCAGGATGGTGCTTATCTCAAAGGCGGATGCAATGAATGTTCAGGCTCAAAATGCCTTATTGAAAATGCTGGAAGAACCCCCGGAAAATACTTTTTTTATTCTCATGGCAGTGAGAACCGATCTTCTTCTTTCCACCATCATTTCCCGGTGCCGGAAAATAAGGTTCAAGCCTTTGAGCAGCAAAATCATTGCAAACCGCCTTGTTTCTGAATTTCAAATCGACCCTGAGCTTGCCCATATTGTATCTGAGACCGTTGATTCAGACTTTATAAAGATTCTGGCCTGTCTGAACCTGATCAGTGAAAAAGGCCCCTGTAATAAAAACGGCTTCAGTTGGGTAAAAAGACGAAAATGGCTCCTGGAAGCCCTCATTGACATCATTAAGAATGGCAGGGATGACATCTCCAAAGGATTTATGCTGTCTCAGAAATTAAGCCAAGAACCCGGCTTTATTAATGATGCCGCAGCCATTATGAAAACTTTTTTCAGGGACCTGATGATCTTTGATTTTCTTCCTGAAAAAATAGTTAACCTTGATTTTTTTGATTCTTTTTCACATATTAGTCAGATAGTTCATAAAGACTGCTTTTTTCAATGGTTGAAATGCCTTTATGAATCAGAAAGAAAAATAGAAGCCAACTGCACGCTGAGGCTGATCCTGGACAGTTTTTTCCTTATGATTGCAGTCACCAGAAGGGAAGTTTGTGTATGCTGAAAATTGCCGGAGTTAAATTTAAAACAGCAGGGAAAATATATGATTTCAACAGTGGCGCCTTTGTGCTGAAAGAAGGAGATGCCGTCATTGTTGAGACTGAACAGGGACTTGGATTTGGAAAGATTGCCATCCCACCGGCAGATGCTGAAAATCAGGATAAGGCATTCAAACAGATTGTCCGCATTGCCACAAAAGAAGATTTCCTGAGAATGGAAGAAATCAGAACTCTTGAAAATAATGCCTTTGATTTCTGTATTAAATGTATCAATGATCTGGACCTTCTCATGAACCTGTTCAGCGTCGAATGTGCTTTTGAACGCAATAAGCTCACATTTTTCTATACAGCCGACGGCAGGATCGATTTCAGGGAACTGATCAAACTTCTGGTAAAAGAATTCAACATTCGGATTGAAATGCGCCAGGTTGGAATCCGCAATCTTTCAAAACACTGCGGAGGTGTGGGCAAATGCGGAAGAGAAATATGCTGTTCGTCTTTTCTGCCGGCATTTGATCCTGTTTCCATTAAAATGGCGAAAGAACAGGGCCTGTCCTTAAACCCCACCAAGATATCCGGGGTATGCGGAAGGCTCATGTGCTGCCTGACCTTTGAGAATGAAACCTATAAAAGCCTGAAGCGTGACATGCCCAAACTCGGGAAAAAAATAAATTTTAAAGAGGGCTCAGGAAAAGTGGTCCGCCAGAATGTCCTGAAAGAAACCGTCACCATAAGAATGGAAGATAATACGGAAATCGACAGGAATATTCATGGCCTGGAAGATTAAAGCAACAGGAAAAAAATGAAAACACAATATTTCACTACCCCCATTTATTACGTCAATGCCAAACCGCATTTGGGCCATGCCTACACCTCCATTGCTGCTGATGTGGCAACGCGGTTTAAAAAGATGGCCGGGTATGAAACCTATTTTCTCACGGGAACTGACGAACACGGTGATAAAATCGTCCAGGCCGCTGAAAAGCAGAATACAAGCCCCAAGGAATATGCTGACAAAATCAGCAAACTCTTTCAGGATCTTCTTCCTGCATTGGATATTGAAAACAACGATTTTATACGGACCACAGCCCCGGCCCATATCAGAATCGTGGAAGCCGTTCTTTCAAAAATTCATGATTCAGGGGATATATATTTTTCAAGTTATGAAGGGCTTTATTGTTTTGGATGTGAGCGGTTTTACCAGGAAAGGGAACTTGTGGAGGGAAAATGCCCGGATCATGGTGTTGCCCCTGAAAAAATAAAGGAATCCAATTATTTTTTCAAAATGAGCAAATACCAGAACTGGCTCTTAGACCATATCAAAACCCACCCCGAATTTATTTCTCCTTTGCAGTATGAAACCGAAATACTTTCCTTTTTAAAAGAACCCCTGGAAGACCTTTGCATTTCAAGACCCAAAACACGACTGACCTGGGGTATCACCCTGCCCTTTGACAAAGATTATGTGACCTATGTATGGTTTGATGCCCTTGTCAATTATATTTCAGCCCTGGGTTACCCGGATGGGGATCTGTTTAAAAAATTCTGGCCGACTACCCGCCATTTTGTAGCCAAAGACATTATCAAGCCCCACGGGATTTACTGGCCCATCATGCTGAAGGCAGCTGGCATAGAGATATACAATGGACTGAATGTCCATGGATTCTGGAATGTCAAAGGCAGTAAAATGTCAAAAAGCATCGGCAACGTGACAGACCCCTTAGAGATAATAAAAGAATACGGTCTTGATCCGTTCCGGTATTTTCTCATGAGGGAAATGGCATTTGGCCTGGATGCCAATTTCACGGAAGACATTCTTGTGACAAGGATCAACTCGGATCTTGCCAATGATCTTGGCAATCTTTTTTCGCGGGTTCTTTCCATGACGGTAAGGTATTTTAAAGGCGAGGTTCAGGCAGCCCACCCTGAAATTGAAAAAGATAAAAAACTTTCCCTTGCCCCTGAAGCTGCAAAAGCCATTGAAGATTTCAGGCAGGCCATGCGCCTATGTGAATTTCATAAAGGTGTGGGTGCAGTCTGGCAGTATATCAGTGCCATGAACAAATATATTGATACCACGGAGCCCTGGACCCTGGCAAAGGACGCGGCCACATTCCCTGTTCTTGAAACCGTCCTTTATAACCTCATTGAAGGGCTGAGGGTTGTTTCCTGTCTGATTTACCCCATCATGCCTCGGACATCGCAAAAAATACAAAAAGCTCTCGGTATGGAAAAAAAGGATAAGGGTTTTTATTCTCTTGAAGAGACTTCGGTATGGGGGCAGATTAAAAAAGGGACATTTATCCAGCCCCCGGAAATTTTATTTCCACGGATTGATACAAAAAAAGGTGAGACCAAACCGCCTGTTTCTGAAATAAAACAGTTCACTCCCGCGCTGAAGGAAGAAATCACCATTGAAGATTTTTTAAAAATCGATCTGAGAACCGGAACTGTGATCTCAGCTGAAAAAATAGAAAAATCCAATAAGCTTTTAAGATTGAAAGTAGATCTCGGTGCTGAGGTAAGACAGATTGTTGCCGGGATTGCAAAGGATTACACCCCTGAGGAAATTATCGGCAAACAGGTTATTGTTGTAGCCAATTTAAAGGAAGCAAAACTTATGGGAGAATTGTCACAAGGGATGATTCTTGCCGCCGATGCAAAAAAAAAGCTGGCCCTCTCAGGCTTTGATATAAAAGTGGAACCCGGGCAACCGGTTAAATAAACTTGTTGAAACTACAAATTAAACAGATGGGGTATCGTTTTGGATCATTACAGCAGAGATAACTCTTGGCGGGAGTTTCAATTTGAATATATTGTTCAGAAAAAAAAGAAAGAGCATTTCATCAGAACAATAAAATCCGTTATGGGCGTGTTGACACTTGTTTTTCTTTTTGCCGGCATATTCTTTTTAAATATTGAGGTGCCTGGAAAAAATAAGGTTTCAGACTCCATTCCGGAAGAACAACCCAAAGAGGTGATGCAGGTCTCACCTCCTTTATCCCCGGAGACAGGCAAACTCTCCAAAGAAAAATTATTTACCATCCTTTCAAAGACAGACCTTTCCAAGACGGATAAAAACATTTTTCTTGTGAATAACCAGGAAGAGGAATTTAAAATCTCAACCAGTATTGATGTCCCGCTCCAGGAATATCTTTTATCCCTTATCAGCCAGATGAAACAGCTGACCCGGGGGAAACCTCAAAGGATTGCCTTTGTTGTCATGGAACCGGATACGGGGAAAATCATTGCCATGACCGGTTATGATCTCGACAGACCGGAAACCAACCCCTGTCTTGAATCAGATTATCCGGCTGCCAGCATTTTTAAAATCGTAACGGCTGCTGCCGCTGTTGAAACCCTGGGGTATAACCCCCAGACACAATTGTATTTCAACGGCAATAAATACACCTTATACAAACGCCAGGTTCAGAGCGGGAACAACAAACACTCGTATCAGATTTCATTTTCCAGCGCTTTTGCAGAATCCGTGAACCCGGTATTTGGGAAAATCGGGAAAAACTCTCTTGGAAAAGAAACGCTTGAGTCCTATGCCAATGCCTTTGGTTTCAATCAACTTGTTCATTCGGAACTGCCTTTTGTTTCCGGCAGTTTTGAGACCAACAGCAATGAATTTCATCTGGCCGAACTGGGCAGCGGCTACAACTATGATACCACCATTTCCCCTGTATTCGGGGCCATGCTCATATCTGCCGTCATCAATAAGGGGCAGGCCATGATGCCGACCCTTGTGAATCACGTTACTGACTCCAATGGCAACGTGATTTATAATAGCGAACCGGCCACCTACAAATCCGCCATAACCCCGAAAACAGCAGAAACCATGATGCAGATCATGCAGAAAACCATAACCACCGGTACTGCGAAAAAATCCTTTAGAAATGCGTCCAAAGATCCTGTTCTTTCAAAACTCATCATGGGTGGAAAAACCGGCTCTCTCAACAACCGGGAACACACCATCAAATATGACTGGTTCACAGGTTTCGGCAAAGAAAAAAACGGGGACAGAAAAATTGCCATGGCCATTGTTGTCGGCCATGGCGCTTATATTGGAACAAAATCAAGCGCTTATGGAAATATGATTTTAAAACAATATTTTAAAAACAAACCCGATGCAACTGTGCAAATGTAATTAGAAATCTGCTTTTATCCGGGAGAAATAATGATTAAGACCATTACTGCTTTTTTGAATCTGCTTGAAAAATTATTTTCTTTGAACATAGAATTCGGATCTTGCGTTGCAACGGCAAAAAAAAACACCATCATTTTTTTGCCTTATCAGCCGAACACCCTTTCATGCGGGATTTCCGCCTTTGTTGCATTCAAAGGAAATCCTTTGTCGCTCCCCTCTCTTGATACCCTTAAGGAAAAGGCTTTTTCATTACGCGAAAAAACCTTATCCGCCATATCTCATTCCATTCAGGATGATTTTCTGTGGGGAAACGATTTTTTAAACAGTCTTTATGAGGACTGCCAGGAATTAAAACAGGAAAAACCTTTTTCCGATATCTTTTTTGATAAGGACAGACAAGGGCTTCTTTTCCTTATCAAGGATCATATGGAAAAGTTTGCAGCAGAACAGACCACACAGTTTAAAAATATAATTTCAACGCTTTCACCTGCTGATGCTGAAACCATTTCCCAGCGTCTTGAAAAGCTCTATGACGTCGCCTGGTGCATCAAAAAGGAAATCCTTGAAAATATAATTGCCATCAAAACGCTTGCCCCGGGCATTGAAACTTCCGGTAATGCAAAGGGCCTGGCTGTATTTAAAAGGATCAATGCCGTATTAAACAGCATTGACCGGCTTGAAGTCAGAGGCAGAGATTCTGCCGGCATCAGTGTTATGTTCACCTTTACCAAACTGGAGTTTGAGCATTTCAGAGACGGCCTGATCAAGGCCGGACATTCGGAAAGGCTCAGACAGAGAACCAACCATATTGTCCTGTCCAATAACAGCCTGACCATTCATGACACCTTCCCGGAAAACGGGGATCATTTTGTTTCCATTTCCTTTGCCTATAAATTTGCCGCAGAAATCGGCGCCCTTGGAGACAACGTGGCCTTTATCCGAAGCCAGATTAAAAATGATCATCTCCTTCAACTGCTCTCCAATTATGATTTTACAGCCAATTCCGTATCCGCTCACACCCGATGGGCATCTGTGGGAGACATCACCATCTCCAACTGCCATCCCCAGGATAATACGCCGACTGATAAAAGCATTGGTAAAACAGGGATTATCCACGTCTGCCTGAACGGAGATATTGATAATTATCTTGAACTCAAAACCGAATATGAAGCCCGGTATGGTAAAATCCATGCAGACATTAACACGGACACCAAACTCATTCCGCTTCAGATAGAGCATTATCTCAAACAGGGAAATCCCCTTGAAGAATCGTTCAGACTCGCCCTCAATGACTTTGAAGGCTCCCATGCCATCAGCATGCATTCGGATCTCACACCCGGAAAGCTCTTTTTGGCTCAGAAGGGAAGCGGCCAGGCCATCTTTGTCGGAATTGCCAAAGACCATTATATTGCTGCCTCAGAACTCTACGGAATTGTGGAAGAAACGCAGAATTATATCAAACTCAACGGGGAAGACAAAGGTCAGATCGTTATCCTGGACCAGGAATCCACAGGCGGGGTGTCCGGAATCCGGTCCTTTTATTATGATATTACCCCCATCCCTGTTGATGACGCCTCCATCATGAAAAGTAAAATTACATCAAGGGATATTGACCGGCAAAACTTCCCTCACTATTTTTTAAAAGAAATTTCAGAATCCCCGGACTCAGTTGAAAAAACCCTTGCCAATAAATTCAGACGGTCTTCGGAAACCCACTTATTTACAACCATCCTCGACCAGAAAGTCATACCCGAATCGCTGGAAAATGATTTTAAACACAAAAAGATCAAAAAAATCTATTTTATCGGCCAGGGAACGGCAGGAATAGCTGCTCAGGGCTGTGCCGATCTTCTGAAATATTATATTGGAGATTTCGACATCCACATCCGGGCCCTGAAATCCTCAGAACTTTCCGGCTTCTGCATTATTGAAGGGAAAAATGGTGAGAACTCCATGACCGACACCCTGGTTGTGGCCATCAGCCAGTCAGGGACCACAACAGACACCAACCGCACCGTTGACATGGTCAAAGCCTGCGGCGCAAAGACCCTCTGCATTGTCAACCGGCGGGATTCAGATCTGACCTTCAAAACCGACGGTGTTTTATACACAAGCTCGGGCAGGGATATTGAAATGTCAGTGGCCTCAACAAAGGCATTTTACTCCCAGATTTCTGCAGGTGCTGTTTTCGGTCTTCATATTGCAGCCCTCACAGAGAACCGATCTGCCGATTTTATTACAGAAGAAATCAATGAAATCCTTTCTCTGCCTGACAAGATGAGAATCATCCTCGGCATGAAAGACGAGATCAAAGCCTCAGCCGACCGTCTGGCCGTTTCAAAATATTACTGGGCAACGGTCGGGTCGGGATCAAACAAAACCTCTGCCGATGAAATCCGGATTAAATTGAGCGAACTCTGTTATAAAACCATTTCATCTGATTTTATTGAGGATAAAAAACACATTGACCTTTCCAGCGAACCCCTCATTATCGTCTGTGCCGCCGGAACAAGGGAAAGTGTTCTGGGCGACATCATCAAGGATACCGCTATTTTCCGTGCCCACAAGGCAACCCCTGTGGTTATCACCACTATTGGAGAAGACAGGTTTGACCCCTATGCTGCAGATGTATTCAAAATCCCTGAAACAAAAGAACATTTTGCCCCGGTTTTAAATACCCTGGTCGGGCACATCTGGGGGTATTATGCCGCCCTTGCCATCAACAGCGGGTCACGGTTCATGTATGATGCACGGTCTGAAATCCAGGATCTTCTGGATGAATATACCGCCATGGGTCACGATGCCTATGAAGTGCTTCTCGAAAAACGATTCAGAGAAACCATTGCCCAATTCTATAACCGGTTTTCGAAAAAACGCCGGGAGGGAGGATTCCCGGCTGCCATGGGTCTGGATAATGCCGCCAATATCACCCTGCTCCTGAAATACCTTTCCGGCCGTTTGCCGGTATCGGATTTTGAAATTGATTTTGAAACAAAGGGCACTCCCACCAATATGCTGGACACCTTTTTTACCACCATCAATCATTCCATCAACATCATGGCAAGACCGGTGGATGCCATCAAGCATCAGGCAAAAACCGTTACCGTCGGCACCAGCAGGATTGCAGAAAAATTTGAAGGGATCATTTTCAATGAGCTTAATATCAATAATATCCTGATCTCCCAGATCACCAACAAAAATGTTCTGGTTGTTAAAAATCTTCAGGAGGTCATTGCCAGGGTCAATGGCGGACTCCTTTACCAGATTTCAGGACTGAGCATGCTGGGTGAAGTAACGCCGGAAACCAAAATCAGAATCATTAATAAAACAGGGGCGCTTAAAGAAGAACCTTCCCGTGTGGAAACCGACCCCAGGCTCAAAGGGACAAAGAACATTATTGTCCGGGAAGGGAATGTCTATATCGGCAGGGGCAGAAAGGACAACAAGAACATCCTGGTGATACCTGTGATTTCAGTAAATCCGGCCACTCCCAATATCATTGAATATCTCTTGTCCCTGAACATCAGTTTCAAATCTTCCGAGGATGTCCCCCTATTAAAAAAAATCAAGGCCCTGGGCGGAAAATACAACCGGCTCAAAGACTGGATTCTTGAAAGCGGCAATTTCCAGTGGGATGACCGGTATCTGAACCTGGTGGAGGTGGATACCTTGTTTGGCGATACAGCTGAAAAAGTGGTTGAAACCATTGTTTCAAGGATTAAAACATAGCCTGAATACTGCAGGGGGGATACCCGTCTATCATCTCAAAGACATATCCGGCTCTTTTTTCTTCAGCGGAGGGTCTTCAAAAAGGGTGATGGAAAACGTGGTCTCTTTTCCCGGGGTTGAGTGTACATATATCTGCCCGCCATGCTCCTGGATGATCCCGTAGACAACGGAGAGCCCCAGTCCCACCCCTTTACCTTTTCTCTTGGTGGTATAAAAAGGCTCAAATACCTTTGACATCATCTCCTGAGGGATTCCGGCGCCCGTGTCGCTGACTTCAATCCCCACTGTTTTTCCTGGTTCTTTGCGAAACGTTCTGATGGTGAGCCATTTCCTTTCAGAACCGGTCATACTTTCAACAGCATTGGAAATCAGGTTCATGACCACCTGTTTGATCTGATCCTCTGAACCGTATATCAGCGGCAGATTGTGCTCAAGTTCTTCTATGATCCGTATCCTGTTTAATTTCAAAAGATTTGAATTCAACAAAAGGGTTTGTTCTATCAATTCATTGAGATCAAACCGGACAAATTCAACTTTGGATTGCCGGGCAAAGGTCAGAAGATTTCCGACAATCCTTCCAATCCGTCTTGTTTCTGTTTCCATGAGTCCGAGGTACTGGCGGAAAAGCTCAAGTTCAGAATCCCTGATCTTATCCTCTTTCAAAATCCTTTGAGAAAGCATTACAAGGTTCAATATTCCGGCCACAGGATTATTGATCTCATGCACCACCGATGAAGACAGCTTGCCAAGAGATGCCATCTTATCCTGGTGAAGCATTCGTTCATGGCTTTCTTTCAGCTGCCGGGTCCGCTCTTCCACCATCCTCATGAGGTAATCCTGGGTTTGTTTTTCATCTGATTTGCGTTTGGTGATATCCCGGCTGATTTCAATGAATTTGGAAATTTTCCCTTTCTTTTCCCATATGGGGAATATGGTCAACTCTGTATATCTTATCTTTCCGTCACTGGCGAGCCGGGACAATTCGGCCCGGCAATGGTGTTTTTCACGAATGACTTTTTCCAGAGGGCATTTTTCATGGCAATTGCTGCTTTTCCGTGTCACTTCCTTGAAAACTTCATAGCACTTGCGGCCGATGACCTCCTCCCGCTTATAATCCATATGTTTTAAAAAGGCATCATTTGTTTCAAGGATTACCCGGTCAGGAGAAATGATCATAATGAAATCCCGGATACCGTTAAAAATGGTCTCCATTTCATTTTTGGGAAGATTCACCATGCCCCCTTTGGAAAAAGGATGAATAAGAATTGAAATTATTCTTTATCCCTACCACACGACCGGCAGGAGCCGCAAGGGGGTGTCGGAAAATAAGACTGGCTGTGGTAAAATCCGGCATCGAAAAATGCTCAAACCAGGCAACGGTTTTAAGAAAGAATTGCTGTTTTAAAGGGATTCACCTGCTGTAAAATCCGGCACCTTTTCATTTTCAAATAAGCTTCATCAAAACCGGCAGAGAGTCTCCAAAAGACTTTTGGAACAAGCCCTTTCAGCATTATTCCTCGAGAGCTACTAGATGGCACCGTTCTTGCTCTATAGTATTCATAACAAGAAACGGAAAATATCCTAAAACACATTGACTGATTAAACCTTACAAGGAGGCCCGACATGAAACAGACACCTAAACCCAAATCACCAAAACAAACCCTTTCACACAGCAGCAAAAATGAAGCCGGCATGCCCTGTATCTGGACGCAGTCAGGCGTGGTCTTAAAAAAAGACTGCAACCACCATCATGACTGCACCACCTGTAAATATGATACCGCCATGGGAAAACAGGCCCTTGCCGGAAAACATCTTTCCTGGCAGGAAGCCTTAAGAAGAAGAGACAGTCTTGACAGAACCTGCCGTCATGCCCTGACCGGACGGGTTGACCACAGAACCTGCGCCATGAACTATAATTGTTCACATTGTGATTTTGACCAGCTGTTTGAAGACACCCTGGTTCCGGGCAAAGGGCATTCAGGTGTACAGATGAAAGACATCAAAGGATTCAAACTGGCTGACGGGTATCTTTTCCACACCGGCCATACCTGGACCTGCATTGAAAGCGGCGGCATCATCCGGGTCGGCATGGATGATTTTACCTTCAAGGTATTGGGTGGCCCTGACGGATTTGACCTGCCCCTCATGGGACAGGAACTGAACCTTGACAAACCCGGCTGGGGTATTAAAAAAAGCCGAAATCTGGCAGATATCCTTTCCCCCGTCAACGGCATCATCACAAAGGTGAACTCTTCCGTGGCAGCATCACCCACCCTGCCGGAACAAAGACCCTATGAGGACGGATGGCTCTTCACCGTCCACAATTCCGATCTCAAAGGAGCGGTCAAACACCTCATGGCAGATGAAGAAAGCTTTAAATGGCTGAATGGGGAAGTCACAACCCTGGAAGAAATGATTGAAACCGTCACAGGCCCTCTCAGTACCGATGGCGGTCTTTTGATGAAGGACGTATTCGGCAATCTCCCGGCTCTTGGGTGGAAAAATCTGACCCAGAGATTTCTTAAATCCTGATTAACCCGGAAAATAAGGGGAGACCTTCCAATGAACTTCTCATTAATACAGAAAACCACGCCTGACTGCCTCTGGACCCAGGCAGGCGTGGTCCTGAAAAAAAAATGTTATAAAGATTTCGCCTGCATCGGCTGCCCGTTTGAAAAGGCCATGGCAAGGGTGTGCCGGAATAATGAAGCACTGAAGGCCAAAGGGGTTCAACCTGAGGGGAAAAAAGCAAGGTTTGTTTACTGGACTGACCGGCTCGTGAAAATGCCGATGGCCAAACGAGCCTGCATCCACCACATGAAAGGCCATATTGGATTTAAAAACTGCACCAAGGCCTATCATTGTATTGACTGCGATTTTGAACAATATTTTTATGACCAGTTCAAGGTCAATACAGTAATAAAACCCGTGAATTTTGATGATATCCACGGTGTTTCCCTTCCCAGCGGATATTATCTTCATCCCGGTCATACCTGGATAAAAATAGAAGATCAGGGGATGGTCCGCATGGGCATTGATGATTTTGCCGGAAGACTCCTCGGAAAATTCGATGCCGTGACAGTTCCGCTCATCGGAAAAAAACTCAGCCAGGGCAGGCCTGCCCTGACCCTGTCCCGGGAAGGCCGTGAGGTATCCTTTGTTTCTCCCGTCAATGGGGTGATAACCGAAGTCAATGCGCAGGTTACATCAACACCGGGCCTGATCAATGATGATCCCTATACCGGGGGGTGGATATTCATGATGTATTGCCCAACCCTGAAACAGGACTTAAAACAGCTCATGTTTATGGATTCCTCAAAAGGATTCATGGAAGCAACAGTCCACCGGCTCTATGAATTTCTTGAAGACGCATCAGGGATCAAGGCTGCGGATGGCGGAACGCTGGTACCGGATATCTACGGCAATCTTCCAGGGATATCCTGGGACACCCTTGTAAAAAAATTCATATTGCAAGCACCTTGACGGCGTCGGATAGGAAAACCTTGCAGTACCGGCAGAATTTATCGGATTTATTATCCACATCCTCCAGTTTCCGGCAATAATGCATGATGCACTGCGGATCTTCGCAATGCCGAAGATCAAAGGCATGCCCCAGCTCGTGGGCAGCTTCCTTGACAATCCTCTCCCGGCTCTTTTTCAGATCCCCGGATTCGGGATAATCAATGAGACGGGACACGGAAATGATGGCTGCCCGACCGCCCAGTTGCGCCTCGCCATATACATGGGTCAGGATCGGGATAAAAAGATCTTCCCTTGTTATGGCAAGCACCTTGATTCCATCCCCGGAGGCTTTTTTCTCCAACTCCGTCAGAATGGCTGTGGAATAATACTGGTTTCTTTTTTCGTCATGGGAAAAAGAAAGGTCATCCAGAAGTGAAACCACCCTTGTCTTGAACCCGAACACCTTTTCAACGGTTTCAGCAACAGCCGTGCTGATCCAGTCCGGAATCTCTCCGATGGGTGAAATAAGAATGGCGGCTTCCGGGTTCATTCGCATAAGCACGGCAAATAACTCTTTTATTCCGGTTTAAGTTCGTAGCGGTTGATTTTATTATAAAGCGTTGACCTGTCGATTCCTAAAATAGTGGAACTCTTTGAAATATTCCACCCCGTCTGGGTCAGAATTTTTTGGATATGATCTTTTTCAACATCATCCAGAGAAAAATACCGGGTTTTCAACTCTTCTTCCCGGGACGATCCAATGGGAAGATCCATGGGCGTGATGGTCCGGGTTCTGCACACCACCACTGCCCGCTCCACGGCATTGGAAAGCTCCCGGACATTCCCCGGCCATTCATAAAGCATGAGTTCATCCATGGCATCCCGGCTGATCCGCTCAACTCCCCGGTTGACTTCCTGGGTGAATTTTTTTAAAAAATGCTCTGCCAAAACTGGAATATCTTCTTTTCTCTCCCTTAACGGCGGCATGGTAAAGGAAATCACATTCAGGCGGTAGTACAAATCTTCTCTAAAGGCCCGGTCTTTGATGGCCTGTTCAAGGTCTGCATTGGTCGCGGCGATCACCCTGAAATCCGCTGTGATGGGCTGGGTCCCGCCGACTTTGTAAAATATTTTATCCTCCAGCACCTGCAAAAGATCCACCTGCATACGCATGCTGATCTCACCGATTTCATCCAGGAAAAGGGTTCCCCCGGAGGCCATCTCCAGACGCCCTTTCCGTGTTTCCTTGGCATCGGTAAAAGCGCCCCTCCGATGCCCGAACAGCTCGCTCTCCATTATGTGTTTGGGGATGGCGCCGCAATTCACGCTCACAAAGGGTCCGTTTCGAAATTTTGAATTGGAGTGAATGGCCTTGGCAGCCAGACCTTTTCCGGTGCCGGTTTCCCCGGTGATCAAGACTGAGGAATTAACATCCTTGATGTCTTCGATGAGCCTGAAAATATCCTGCATGGGTTTTGACTGACCGATCATACTTTCAAACCGGGTCCGGATTTCATATTCCTCTTTCAGAAAAATATTTTCCTGTTTCCGCGCCCTGTGCTCAACCAGTTTTTTTATCATCAGACCCAGTTCATCCGGGTCAAACGGTTTTAACAGATAATCAAATGCAAGGGATTTCATGGCCTGAACCGCAGACTGGACAGATCCAAAAGCCGTAATCATGACCACATCGATATCCGGATATTCTTCCTTGACATAGGCAAGCAGCTCCATACCGCTCATCCCGTCCAGCTGAATATCCAGAAGCAGGATGTCAAACCCTTTTTTTTTCAGCAGATCAATCGCTTCTTCTCCACTTGCCACGGTGCCGACATCATATCCATCTCTTCTCAGCCACCCGGCAAGAGATTCACGGATGACCATTTCATCATCCACCACAAGAATCCTGGTCTGTGCCATACCGATCTCCTTATTCCAGTCAAGATAGTACTTGAGGGATTGATCATTTTTATTTTACTTCATCAGCGCAAAGAAAATCCAGAACAGATTGTCCAGCGTATAAATAATTCTTTCTATAAACAAGAAAAATTTAATCGCCGGCAATCATTTTTCACAGTAGAACCTTAATAATATGGAATGACAATAGGAGGCAAATCTTGAAAAGGCTGGTTAAATTCAATGATTGGATAATTTTGGCGGCCATTTATTTGAAGGACATGTCTTCCCTCTATTATTTCAATAAGAATTTGACATATTGTTCTTTAAATTTCTGAGATTGTATAAAAATTGAAACGATCGAAGCGTTATCCAGAAAATCAATCCATCATTTTCCCGCCATGGTAATAAAGGACATACGCTCGTTGGCCGCTGTCATATATACTTTCAACACCATGAAAATTTTCCAGGGTCCCATTCTGACGGTTTTCATAATGAAGATTACCTTTTTCCAGCATAGCCGGTCCCCTGAAGGGAAATTCAGGCGAGATCAAAGACATGGCTTTTCTTAAAAATTCGTAAATCCTTCCGGGGTCAGGACAGTCTCCCGTGATCTTGCCGTAATAATTCATTTTCCAGATAAGCGAACCTTTGACATCAAGCACATGCTCGGTCCCGGAAAAAGGGTTGAACCCATAATAGCGGTCCAGGTATCGATACCCGCCCGATTCAAATTCAAATCCAAAGGAGCCGTCATCAAATGTTTTCTTCTGCCCTTCACTGCCTGTTGCATAGCCTGACAGCTTGGCTTTGATGATAAATTCAATCAACCCCATGGTTCTTTTCTCCCCTTTTCCTGATAAATTCGTGGGACACACCGCCCAGCATGTTTTCAGAACTGATTTCACGGATTACACAGTTGATGTCTTGGGGATCGATACCGGTATGAAAATGGATGACAGAAATGATTTTTTTCAGGAAAATCTCTTTTAGTTCTCTTGTCCGGCCTTGGTACATGGTTGCTTCAACAAAGACAAACATCTGATCCCGGGAGTCATGGGAACTGCGGTTTTCAAGCGGGGCTTCATAGAGAACCACCTGGCCGATATGGTCGGGCACCCCCAGTACCTCCGGAATAGTTCTCCTGACTTTCGCTACAAGATCCTTTCGTTTTTCAGGTGGCATGGACAGAGCCATGTGGATGATAACCATGGGCATATTTTTTCTCCAACGTTATAAGATTGCAGTTGAATAAGGCTTATCAGAATCAAAAATTTGTGTAAAGACGATTTTAAAGGATTTTTGCGATGACCACCGTGATATTGTCTTTACCCCCTGCTGAAATGGATAATTCAATGAGATGATCCGAAGCCCGGTCACAGGTGCCGGCTTTTTTAAATATCTCACTCATAATTTTTTCATCCATGGAGCGGTAGGCTCCATCGGACATGAGGATGATCATATCCCCCTGGTCAAGGCGGATCTCTCCGGTTTCAGGTCTTAACTCCAGGCAGCCGATATACTGTTCCAGAACGTTTTGAGAATAATGGGTTTTGGCCCTGTCATATGAAAGCTCTCCCTCGTTTATCAGAAAGCTTGCAAAGGTCTGGTCATGGTTGATCTGTGTCAATTTCTGATTTCTGAAATGATACAGGCGGCTGTCTCCTGAATGGGCCCAGAAGGCATGGCGGTCCTTGATCGCAACCAGGATCAATGTGGTTGCCATACCGGACAGAGTCTCATTTTCTTCAGCCATGGCCCCAATTTCCCTGTCCATCCGGTTTAAAAAACCAACCAGTTTTCCGGATCTGTTTGTACCGGTAAAAGCTGTTCGATCTTTCAGACGTTTCATTACATGGCGGGATGCGGTTTCACCACCTGGCTCTCCGCCAAGCCCGTCGGCCAGCGCCAGCAGAACAGTGCCATCAGAAAGGAACCTTACCCCGTACCGGTCCTGGTTGGTTTTCCGTCTAAGACCGATATCGGTTTTGGCTGATATGACGATGTCTTCAGTTTGAAAATAATCCTGTTTCTTGTCCCAGAAGGTCTTTTTCAGATTTTCAATAATGATGTTATCCTTTTTTAAAGTTCTGAATCCTGCTGTTAATCTCTGTAAGTTTTTTATTGAATTCATTTGCAAGCAATAAAAACTCCTCTTCTCTGTCCAAATCGATTTCAAAGGTAAGCGTTCTCTTTTTTTTTCTACGGGGCCTGACAGGCTTTTTCCCTTTTCTGGGATTTTCTTTTAAAAGAAATTCTTCTGCCTGTTTCGGGGTTTGAAATCTTTTATCCGGATCTTTTTCGCAGGCCTTTAAAATAAATTCCCGAAGGATTTCCGGAAGATTTACAACCAGTTTTCCAGGGTCAGGTATGGTTTTTGTTCTCATCATTTTCATCAAATCAGCAGGATTGTCCGATAAAAAAGGAAGATGCCCAGCGACCATGTGAAATGCTGTGATCCCAAGAGAAAAAATATCACTTCTAAAATCAGCGGGTTCCCCGTCAAAAAGTTCAGGGGCCAGATAATTAAAATTGCCGTCCATCTGGAAATCCTCGGCCTCGATGGGACCGGCAAGACCGAAATCAATGAGTTTGATCCGGTCATTGAGAAGAACGATCACATTGGAAGGATTGATATCCCGGTGAATCAGTCCTTTTTCCCCGGCATAAGCCATGGCTGACGCCATCTGCTCAAGATAAGTCAGGGCAAGGAGTGGCGGTATCCTTTTCAATCTGTCAATCAGATCGGTTAAAGACTCTCCTTCAAGGAATTCATATATGATAAAAACGGTTTTATACCGGGATTCAATATCGAAAACCGTGATGATGTTTTCATGATTCAGCTTTGCGATGATTCTGGCCTCATTCTGAAAATTTCCCATGAATTCAGGCTGCATGGAAAAATGATGGCGCATCATTTTAATGGCCACGGGCCGTTCAAGCTCAGAATGAATCCCTCTGTACACGATACTGTATCCGCCCCTGCCAAGGATGTCCGTGATCAGGTATTTACCGATGATTCGTTCAGCCATGGGCCCTTTGCGGTCAAACCGGTCTGCCACAAGTTCTGTCAGAAAGGTAAAAAGTTCAGGGTCCTGATCCGGCATTCCATCAAAATCTTTTTTCCTTATGACCCATACATCCATATCGATTTCCGCTTCAACATGAAAGCCTGAAGGTTCTCCGGTTAAAAGAGAGATCATTCCCACAATATCTCCCTGCCCGCGATGACCGACCGGATAAAGACCGGTTTTATTTTCAACCAGCAGAATACAGGACCCCTGCTGGATGATACAGGCGCTGTCATTGAGTTTGCCCTGAATGATAAACCTTTCGCCCTGCCTGATCCGTTCAGGCGTCAGTGTCTGAAAAAAAGAAGATTTGGAATAAGGCCTGACAAATCTTAAGAATTTTGTCCGTATGTTAAGACTTCCTTCTTCGGCCCTGACCTGTTTATAAAAAAGACACCGGGTACAGGATTCCCGTTTTTCAGCAAAGGTGCCCTGGACTTTTCCGCTGCACATGGTTCCAGCCACGGCCCAGCAGAATCTTCCGCCGCAGGTGCCGGAATTGATACCATCATGAACGGTATCCACAGCTGCCGGGCAGACCCCTGTTTCATCCGCATTTTTACCGCCGGTTTCACGGCCGCACTGCATATATTCCCAGCAGTTTTTTTTCTTTGCCACGGCTCTTACCTTTTTTGCATGATCTCAAAGAGATAGTCGGCAATTTCCTGATATTTTTCAAATACAGCAGACCTGCCACCCACCCGCTCTTCCTCCATCTCAAATTGACGGGCCAAAGATTCTTTTTCCTCAGATGAAAGGGTTTTATCCGCCAGGGGAAAAAAAACAACATCCTCTTCATGGATGTGCCGTTTTAAAAGTGATACATATACAGCCAGATTTTCAAGCAGAACTGTAAGGGCCGTGCCATCATTTTCCTCATACATGGGTAATGATTGCCGAATCCCGGCAATACACTCCCGGCAGCGTTCATGCTGATACCGGAGCGCCCCCATGGCAGAATCCAGTTTGCCCTGTTTCTTGTGGGAGAGAAGACCGAACAAAAGGAATTCCTCTTTAAAATGATGAAACTGATCTGCAAAACCGGAACAAAACACCATGGCGGCTTTAAAAAATGCTGAAGGAACCTGGCCCCCTTTTTCAAGCCTTTGTCTTGCCTTTTGCAAAAGGCCGAGTACCATAAGAATCAATTGATGCTCCTGGATCAAAATCTGC
Organism: uncultured Desulfobacula sp.; assembly: GCA_964619205.1. Lineage (GTDB taxonomy): Bacteria > Desulfobacterota > Desulfobacteria > Desulfobacterales > Desulfobacteraceae > Desulfobacula. The sequence continues at coordinate 143,891 of CAZUDE010000003.1, forward strand.
GTAATGTTCATCCTCAGACTCCTTTGTTCATATTAAAACCAGAATTCAGGATATTTTCTGGATGCAGCCAGATTATTGACCATCAATGCCACGAAAAGCATAATGATCACGCCTGTCCCCACAGGAAGGACAACATAAAGAAATCCAAGGTTATGAATCTGTTTGCTCCCGATCACTGCAATCAGTGCCGTTGCCCCTCCGGGCGGATGAAGGGTCCGGGTGGCATGCATGAGGGCTATGGCTGTGGCAACGGCAAAGGATGCGGCAAACCACGGAAAAGGATAGAACAATTTATAAGATGCCACCCCAATGATTGCAGAAAGGATATGGCCGCCCACAAGATTCCTGGGCTGGGCCAGAGGACTTCTGACGGCACCGTAGATCAACACGGCTGAGGCGCCAAAAGACCCGATAATCAAGACCAGATCAGGATTGGAAAGAAAATTGTAATGCAGCAGGGCAACGGCCGCTATCCCCAGGAATGCCCCGGTCCAGGACCAGATGATTTCTGAAAAGCTTACGGCTGGCGGACATTGGCTGCCCCCTTTCATCTTGCGAAAATACTTCACGGATTTATGACTCCTTTCATGAAAGAGATTAACTCAGGGTCTTTACAAGGTCTGACCGGGCAATGATACCGGAAAGCCTGGAATTCCCGTCCACTACCGGAACCCTGTTGATATTGAACCGGTCCATGATATCGGCGACTTCTGAAACCGGTGTCAGGCCTTTCACGGTTACAGGCGGAAAGGTCATGATATCTCCTGCTGATAGGGAATTAAGATCTCTTGCAACACACCCCCTGGTTTCAAGGCATTTAAGAACAACCTGCATAAACGACAGAGTCTTGTCATTATTCAGTCTTTTTAAAACATCCTTTTCCGAAATCACCCCTGCAACGGTTTGATCCTCCTTTAATACGGGAATCCCGGATATGTCGTTCCCGGCCATTTTTTTTATCACCTCCGGCAACGGCGTATTTTCATAGACAAATATGACTTTCTGAGTCATGATTTCTTCTGCTTTTATGGCATCTTTCAATCGGGACAGGGCATGTCTGAAGGCCACCTGGTATATCTCCATAAAATCTGTTGGGGTGATGTCCAGGTATCCGGGTATTTTTTTCATGGCCTCAACAATATCTTGATCCGTTATGGGTGGTGCACATTCATTTAAGGAACTGAGTTTCATTTTTCCTCCCCTCAAGGGAAACAACCTGTGCAGGGGCTAAAAAAGACCCTGCACAGGCAACCTCCCGGGGTTTTTATCAGCCGGGAGATATTCATGTATTATAAAAACGACTGGCCCGATTCTATGGTAACCGGCTTTAGATTCACCATGGCTTTAAGCATGAACAGCACCATTGCACCGGCACCGATAATAATCAGGGTATCCGGTATCAATCTGACCTGTCCCAGGAACTGGATGATATCCCTGGACCAGAATGCATCCGATCTTGCATGCCAGAACCCGTTGTTGATATTGTCCAGCACCTGGAGAATACCCACTGGAAGAAGAGTAAATAAAAACATGGTGGCAAGACCGATATTGGTACCCCAGAAAGCCACCCTGAGAAATCTGACATCCCATCCGCTTTCCTTGACAATGCTGCGCATGGAAAACAAAAGAAGCCCGATGGCGAGAATGCCGTAGGTTCCGAAAAGGGCTGTATGACCATGGTTGACGGTAAGATAGGTGGCATGTTCATAATAATTGACCACAGGTGTTGTAATGGAAAGCCCCATGACACCGGCACCGAGGAATTCCCAGAAGACCGCTGCCATGAGAAACATCATCGGGTATTTATAGGGATAGGAACTGCCGCCAGCAACAAGGGTTTTCTGCCCGTGCCAGACTTCAGAAAGCAATAACAGGATGGGTACCGGCTCAAGGGCGGAAATGGTTGATCCAAGAGCAAGCCAGAGGGACGGTTCTCCAAACCAGTAGTAATGATGACCCACGCCGATGATACCTGAGAACAGGGCAAGCCCCACGGTAAAATAAACGGTTCGCAGGCCTGCTTCAAGTTTGACAAGCCCCAGGTTAACCGTCACAAACACAATAGCGGCGGCCGCGAAAAATTCAAAGGCGCCCTCAACCCAGGTGTGAACCACCCACCAGCGCCAGAAATCGGCAATGGTCAGGTGGGAATTGGAATCGTAAAAAAGCCCGAAACAGAAAAACCCCACCACGGCAATACCGGAATAGGCAAGAAAATGCGGCAGACCCCAGTGAGATTTGCCTGCGCCGAAATGATCTTTCAAGGCCCGGACCACGAGGATGAGCCAGAGAATCAGTCCCACCAGAAGCAGGATCTGCCAGAGCCGGCCAAGCTCAAGATATTCCCATCCCTGGTGTCCCAGCCAGAACCATGCATCTCCGATCAGACCCTTGATCCCCAGAACTTCACCGGTGAGGCTGCCCAGAACCACAATAACAACAGCCGCAAACAGGAAATCAACCAAAAACCCCTGTCCTGCAGGCTCTCTCCCCCCGACCTTCGGGGCCACAAAAAGGGTCATGCCAATCCAGGCCGTTGCAATCCAGAACACGGCCAGTTGGAGATGCCAGGTTTTTACCCAGTTGTAAGGGATCAGGGCTGCAATGAAATCAAGACCGTAAAAACTGCTGGGATGGACCGTATAATGGGCCATGAGTCCGCCCACATTCACCTGAAGGAAAAAAAGAGCCGTGACCACAAGAAAAAATTTTGCGGTTTTCCTCTGGCTGCCGGATATCCCGGCATTGGCAAGCGCAATGGCTGGTTTGTCCGTAAACGCAAGGTGGCCCTGATTAAATCTGTATTTGTGATAAATAAAAATGAACACGCCAAGGCACAATCCGAATGCCACAAGGGAAATGGCTGACCAGACAAGGGATTTACCTGAAACAAAATTGCCCACCCTGGGGTCATGGGGCCAGTTGTTGGTATAAGTATGATTATCACCCGGTCTTATGGTGCCGGCGCACCAGGCTGTCCAGTAAAAAAAGTCCGCCAGATCCTTTATATCCAGGGGGTCTTTGATCACCCCTGCCCGGATGGGTCCTTTTTCATCCCCATGGGTGAAAAGATTGAGATAAAATTCCTGGTTCTTTAAATAGGCAGCTTCCTGAATGGTAGAAAATGTAAGAGTGTCGGTTGCCTTATCATACCGGTTTTTTTTTATCTGCTCAATGACAACGGCATCCACGGCACCTTTTGATTCAGTTGGAAGAGCGTCATATTCTGTAAAATATTTTTCTTTTGCCAGAGCCGTTCGCATGGTCTCACCCATAAGATGAAGGGCTTGTGCTGTGAAATCAGGCCCCCTGTAAGTTCCATGCCCCCAAACACTCCCCAGATCCATGAGCCCGTATTTCTGGAACACTTTCTGTCCTGCCATGATCCGGTTCTTCCCGGATAACAATTCGCCCGATTCAGTGACAACCCTGTCCGGATAAGGCGGCAGATCTTTTTTGGTGTAATAATAGCCGATGAGTGCAATCACAATTGCACTGACCAGCAACCCTAAAAAATAAATTTTTAGCCTTGAACTGATCATGAATCCCTCCTTTTTTAATTGGTTTCCGGAAAATTTTACCGGCAGTTATCAGAAAGGATAGCGTAAAAAAAAGAGTAAATAATTGATATGGATCAAGTTTCAATGGGAAGTTTATAATTCCTGAAATTATGCCTTTATTTTTCTTTTATCGTCAAGAATTTAATGTTAAAAGTATAATGGTATTTTTACAGTGTTTTAAACTAAAAAATGAGGAAATCATGAAAATAGACGATACCAATATTGACATTATCCGAGAATTAAAAAACGGGAAAAAATCCTTTAAAAGAATCGCCGATAAACTCGCCATTACGGAAAACACGGTCCGATCAAGAGTGAACAACCTTCAGAATGAAGGAATCCTTGAAATCTGCGGCCTTGTTGACCCTGAAAAACTGCCGGATCACCGTGTGGTCGTCATCGGGATCAAGCTTTCTGAAATGAATCTGGTTGAAAAAGGTGAGGAAATCAGCAAACTGAAAGGTGTTATTTCCGTCAGTGTTGTGACAGGACGGTTTGATCTTCTGGTTCTTGTTTTATTCAAAAAAGATTTCGGCCTGCTTGAATTTTATACTGAAGAAATTTCAAAAGTGGTGGGGATCAGATCTGTGGAAACCTTCGTGGTCTATAAATCCTATAATTTGAAAGTCCCCTATATCTTTTAACCGGCATACGCCTTATGAAAAACTATAAACTCAAAGAGCAGGAACGCAGAAAAAAAGAAGTATACCGGATTGCTACAAAAACCCTTTGGCAAAAAGGATATGACAAGACCACCATCCGGGACATTGCCCGGGCAACGGAAATGACAACAGCCGGTCTTTATTATTATTTTAAAAGCAAAGAAGAGCTTTTGTTTCAGATCCTGGACAGCCATATGGATGATATGATCGCCGGTATTGAAAAAATCCCTGCCAAAGGCGATGACCCCGGTGATATCATCGAAAAATACATTCAATACCAGGTGGACACCTATTGCAATGACAGATACCGGACCAAATTGATTCTCAATGATGATGACTGCCTGACGGGAGAATGGTACGAACAGGTCAAAGAAAAGCAGAGAACCTATCTCATGTTCTGGAGAAAAGTGATTGAAGCCTATTGCGTTAAAAATGGGCTTTCAACAGAGAATATTGCCATTGATGCCCATTGTCTGGTGGGGATGTGTTCCTGGATTTACCGGTGGTATGACCCCAAAGGTCGGATAAAACCCGAAAACCTGGCTCTGAAAATATTTGAAACCTTTCTTTTTGGCCTCACCAACAAAGGCAAGATTTCTTCCCTTGAAGCCGGGTAATTGTTTTTAATTTTTCAAAACAGCTATTAAAATGCGAAAACTCGGCTGACCAAACTCCGGAGGTCAATCAGGTTCGGCAATAGCCGAATTCCCGCATTTTTCTTTATCTGAATATTATGAAATCTTCAAAATCAAAGCAGCACCGCAATCTCCTGCAGCACAGCCTGTCCATAGAAAATTACCACCGCCGGCCATCACTGTTTCTTCAATTCCCTCGATGATGAGACGCGTGGCTGTCGGGCCCTGGGGATGACCAAAAATCAATGAAGACCCGTAATTATTAAAACTTTCGGGATCAACACCCATCTCCCTTGAAAAAAACAAGTCATTCACTATAAATGGGTTGTGGGTTTTTATCACGTTGATGTCCTTTATGGACAACCCGGCATTTTTCAGGGCCATGCGGGTGGCCGGAACCGGGGCAGCCGGCATATAGCCTTTTCGCTCCCTGGCATAGCCATAGGCCATCACCTGAATGATAACCTTGGGGTCTGCACTCAATTCTTTTGCTTTTTCTAAAGTGGTGACAAGGACGCCTGCATTGCCGTCCGCCGGATGGGTCTGTGCCCCAAAACTCAAAACACCCCCGGGAATGGTCGGTTTCAGCGCTGCAAGCCCTTCTTTGGTGGATGCCGTGATCCCTTCATCTTGTTCGACGATTATTGTTTTTTTCTTTGAAACCCTTATTTCAGCGGCAAGCATATATCGTTTCTGAAATGCCCGGTCATTTTCAAGGCCCATGAGGTATTGCTCATAACGCCGCAATACCAGTTCATCACACTCCTCTTTTGTGAATCCGTTTTCCCTGGCTACATTTTCGGCAGTTTCCACCATTTTTTTACCGGTGTTGGGGTCTGCGTTAAAATTGTCCATATTCCAGTTTTCGGAAATGACTTCGCCACCAGGACCGTTAGGGTTTGGCCAGATGGTATGGGGACCGTTGGATGTACGATCCGTGGTCAGCACATAGGGGGTTTCATAGAGCCCGTTTTCAATCCCCATGGCAGCCAGATTGATACAGGTGGCCCCTGTGGTGCAGGCCTGGCTGACGGCAATGGCGGGCAGGGAGTTTGCACCCAAAAGGGCGGCCGACCAAGGCGATGCATAAAACTGCCGGTGCTGACCAATGGTGTTGCCAAAGATGCAATAATCCAGCATGTTTACATCTAAATTTTTTGAGGCAAACCACTGTTTTGAAATCTGAGCTGCAAAGGATATGGCATTTTCATTGGCCATGCTGCCCTGCCATTTGCAGAAGGGGGTGCTGTAATACCCTTTATATGGGATAAATGCTTTTGTATACATAGTCATATTTCCTTTTTTTTTATTTTCCAGTAAATACAGGTTTTCCACGCCCCACCGAAGACAATCCTTCAAATGCATCATGGGTGCTGAAAAGCCGGTCAAGGACACCCAGTTCACATTCAATGGCTTCGGGTATGGACATTTTTACCTGTTTGTTCATGATTTCATCCGCCATTTTAAGAGCAATCATCGATTTGGTGCTTAGGATATCTGTAATTTTCTTAGCAAGGTTTTCCGATAAACCCGTCATGGGTCTGCCGGAAAAAAGATTGTCAATATTGTGATCATTAAAGGCCGCTGCAAGTTCCAGATATTTTTCAGGGATTGCCCGCTGATGGTATTTATCACTCTCAGCCTTGTCCGTGATCTCACGAATGGTTTGACTGATCCCAGAGGGCTCTGTAATTTTATAGATAATTCCAAGATCAAAGGCATCCTGTGCGCTCAAGGTCCGGCCCGTGAAGACATAATATTTAGCCAGCGAAATTCCGACCTGGCGTTCCATCCGAATCATTCCCCCAAGCCCCGGAACAATGCCGATGCCGGTTTCTGGAAATCCCATGGACCCTGCCTTTGTGGCCAGGATAAATTGACAGGCCAAGGCCATTTCGCTGCCGCCACCCAGGGACAGGCCATCCAGTATGGCAATGGTTTTTTTGGAAGAGTTTTCAATTCTCAAAAAAAGGTCATGGCCTTTTCGGGTAAAGACTTCAATATCTTCAATCCTGTCAGCCTTGATCCGGTCCACAAAAAACTGGATATCCGCTCCGGCCACAAAAGTTTTTCCGGCTCCCCGAAACACGATGGACTTCACTTTCGGATCATTTTGCCCCATATCAAATTTTTCTGTTAATTGCTCGATAATTGATTCATTCAAGGCATTCATGGCATCCGGGCGATTAATGGTGATCCATGCAATATCTTCTTTTATCTCAAGGTCAACCATTTTGAAGGTAAAGGGTTTGCCGGATTTTTTCTGCTCCAGCAATACCCTGGGCATTTTAAATCCTGGATATCGTTTTGTAATGGCCTCCACAACCTCACAAGTTTTCTCGATGCCGATATGATTCATGATCTCAAAGGGTCCCCTGCTCCACCTAAGACCGATCTTGGCCCCCAGGTTGATATCCTCCATGGTGGCAACCCCCTCATCCACGATGGAGGCGGCCACACCAAGACAGATACCGTAGAACCGGTCCACAATGGCTGCGATTTTGTCTTCTTCGATTTCCCCGTCAGCAAGATCCCAGTCCTTATTTTTTTCCATCTGAATTTTCATGATTTCAGGGGTCCCATAAAAAAGGCCCAGCTCATCGCCAAGGCTTTTGGAGGCATGGACCGCCAGCGGGATGCCAGTGACATTCAATATCTCAAACGACCCCATACCAATACCAAACGCACGTTTGCTGCCTTCTTCAATGGTGGAGAGGTTTCCCACGCCTTCTTCCAGCATCCTGGCCGCTTCATTGGAAGAGGGAACAAAAAACCGGTTTACGGCAAAGCCTGGAGAATCTTTTACCACAATGGCGGTCTTGCCGTGACGCCCTGCAAACACAGTTGATTTTTCAATGGTTTCCGCACTGGTCGTGGCATGAGGTATGATTTCCAGCAGTTTATTCTTGGCTGGGTGGAAAAAATAATGAAGCCCGACAAACCGGTCCGGACGGTTTGTTTTAGCCGCGAATTCGGCCACATAGAAACTGGATGTATTGGTTGCGAAAATCGTTTTTTCAGCACAGATCTGATCCAGGTCCTGAAACAGCTGGGTTTTGACCTGTCTGTCTTCAAAAACCGCTTCAATAACAAGATCGACATCGGCAATAGATTTAAGTTCTGTTGTTCCCCTGATCCGGCTTAAGGTCTGATCCACCTGGTCCTGGGTAAAAATTTTTCGTTCCATGCCGCCCTGCAACAGGCTTTTAATATTCGACAGGCCTTTTTCAACATATTCTGGTTTTATGTCAACCAATATGACATCCATTCCCTCCTGGGCTATTTTCTGGGCAATCCCGCTGCCCATATGTCCGGCGCCGATTACCCCTATCTTTGATATCTGAGACATCCGTCCTCCTGATTCAATTATTTATAATTACAGTGAAAATATATATTTAAAAAATTTAACGCTTGTTAGATTTTTATTTCGTTCGATTGTTAACTATCGACACTGATCCATTCCCTGTATTGTTAAACTCCGCTGTTCCCACAATCTGGACTTAATCACATCTTCGACGGCAGAAAAACAGCGATCTGGGGAAATAATATGATAATGGCAATACAGATGGACGCAGCAACAATAAACGGCCATACCCCTTTAAAAATAGTGGTCAGGGGCACATCCGGGACAGCCCCTTTGATGACAAAAACATTCAACCCCACCGGTGGTGTGATCAGTCCGACCTCCAGGACAATCACCATGATGACCCCGAACCAGATGGTATTAAAATTCATGGCCTGGATAATCGGATACAAAATAGGGACCATAAGAATCATTATGGCAAAACAATCCATGACACAGCCCAGAAGCATGAATACAGCAATGATCATGATCAGAACCACCATTCTCGGCAGTGCCAGGGCAACGATGGCATCAGCCAGCATAAAAGGGATCTGCGTCAAGGCAAGAAATGAGGAAAAAATATTTGCTCCGATAATAATCAGAAAAATCATGGCCGTCATATTTCCAGTTATCAAAAGGCTTTCGACAAAGGTGGAAAAATTCAGTTTTCCCTTTACAAGGGTAATGGCAAATGAGCCGAACGCCCCGATTCCGGCTGCTTCGGTGGGTGTGAAAATTCCAAAATAAATTCCTCCCATTACAAGGACAAACAAAGACAGCATGGGCCAGGTGCCATACAAAGATTTGAATTTGACTTTCCAGGTGGTGGGCTCTGCCTTGGGTCCCATGTTGGGATTTAATAAACACTGCAAATAAATTGCCGTTACAAAAAGAAAGGCCAGCAAAATTCCGGGAAGGATACCTGCCATAAAAAGTTTCCCAATGGATTCTTCGGTAAGGATACCATAAATGATGAACCCGATGCTGGGAGGGATCAAAATCCCAAGTGTCCCGCCGGCAGCAACGCAACCGGTTGAAAGTCTTGGATCGTATCCGTATTTTTCCATTTCCGGTATGGCCACTTTTGCCATGGTGGCGCCCGTGGCAAGAGATGATCCGCAGATGGCTGCAAAACCGGAACAGGCCACGATGGTAGCCATGGCAAGACCTCCCCGTAAATGCCCCATCCAGTTATGTACTGCCTTGTAAATATCCTGGCTGATACCGGAAACAAAAGCAAACTGGCCCATGAGGACAAAAAGCGGTATTACGCTCATGGAATAGGATGATCCCTCTGCCCAGGGAGCCATTCCCAGGATATTCAACCCTGCATCCAGGTTAACGATGAGGCTGACCCCGACAAACCCGATAAGGGCCATTGCCACACCGATATACATCCTGAAGGCAAGAAAGACAAACAACAATAAAATCCCGATAACACCTATCATTTCTGTGCTCATAGACTATTCTCTTTTCTCAATTTTTTAACCATGATTCTGATTATGTCTCTTGCCAGTTCAATACACATTACCCCGCATCCCACAGCCAGAAAGAAAACAAAAGGGTGTTCCGGGATGGGCAGATTCATGGGGCTGTCCCCGGTTGCCATACTTTCCATTGCTTTTTCATATCCTTTCCAGGTCACCAGGGCCATGAGGATAAGACTGATGGAATAATTAAACAGATCAATAAAAAACTGTAGTTTTTTAGGAAAGACATTGACAAAGATATCGACATTCACATGGGTTTTCTGGGATTGCGCATACCCGATAAAGGAAAAAATCAGGATGACGACTAAATATCTCGTAATTTCAAAAGATCCCAGAATGGGTGTATTCAACACATGCCGCTTGAAAACATCAACAACCGTCAGCCCCATCATCAGAAAAAGGGCCAGACATCCGATCCTTGACATGACATAACTGAAAATACCCGTTATATTGACTAAATTTCTGATATTCATAATGGCCTCAAAATTTTTTCTCAGGTTTATGACAGTCATTGCCTTTGTGAAATCAGGGAGAAGGCACGGGATGCCCTCCCCCCGAAATATTAAAGACAATTAATCTTTCGGCTTATCTATTTTTCTTCAATAAATCCAAGTGCCGTCTTCAGGATTTCTTTTCCGGGCAAACCCTTTGCTTCCATTTCTGTTGCCCATTCTTCTCTTAAGGGGAAGGTGGACTCTCTCATTTTTGCGAGCTCAGCCGGGGGAAGAATGATTTCCTCAACCCCTTTTTTCAACGTCATTTCCCTGAAGGGTTTCTCGGCATCATCAAATGCCTTGCCCGCAGCCATGGACATTTTCAGCCCGGTGGTGTTTTCCAGAAGTGCTTTTACATCATCGGGAAGACCGTCCCAGCTGTTTTTATTCATTACGATCATCATGGGCATGGTATAGAGGTCTGCCACTGTGGCAAATTTTGTCACCTCATTTAATTTAAATACGCCCATTCCTTCCCACACAAGAACCGTCCCATCCAGCACACCAAGCTGAAGGGACTGGTAGGTTTCAGTGATGGGCTGGGCAACAGGTACTGCTCCCCAGAGAGTCAGCGCCTTGCTGATGGAAGGATTGGCCGTTCTCATTTTCAATCCTTTGAAATCGGCCATGGTCCGAATGGGTGTCTTCACAGTATGAAAATGACCGCCTGGATGGCCGAACAGGGCCAGGACCTTGACCTTGTTATACTCTTCCTGATATTTGACTTCTTTTTGAAAAGTTTTCCACATGGCTTCGGAAACCTTCTCTCCTGAGGGCGGCATAAAAGGCAGTGAAAAAACCGTTGTCAAGGGAAAACGGCCAGGAGTATAATCGGCCAGGTGATAGGACAGATCGGCAACCCCTTTTTCAGCCAGGTCAAATTGCTCCGGTGCTTTACCAAGCGCGCCGGCAGGAAACAATTTAATACTGACCTTGCCTTCACCAGCCTTGTTGATTTCTTCAATCCAGGGAACAATGATTTTCCCGGTAATGGTCTGCTGTACGGGAAAACCACTTGAGAATCGTAATTCGATGGTTTTGGCAAACGCCGACGTCATGGATAAAAAGAAAATCCCTGACAGAACAATTAGGAAAAGACTTTTTGCTGAAACATGCTTCATGTTCATACCTCCAAAAATGTGGTTGTTAATCCGATTCAACAGCAGACCTGGAAATTTTTCCCCGGGCCTGTTATTTTCCCCCAAATGAGGCATCGGAAATCTTTATTGCTGCACTGCATAACTCCATAATAGACGACATTTTCCCCATGGTTATGGGCAAAAAACATCCTATGAAAAATTCTGCAGATTTTAACTGGCCTTCATAAAAATCAGCTTCTTTTCCCTCAACGCCTTTTTCAAGTTTGTTTTGTGCAATGGCCGCCCGCCACAAGAGCATCCAGGCCATGATCACATCCCCCACGGCCTCAAGAAAGAGCCCGGCAAAGGCATAGGCCTGCAAAACAGCTTCTCCCGGAACCGACTCATTCATTTTCCAGGCAACCCGGTAAAGCCTGTTCACCACATCTTCAACCGTTTGGGAAATGGCGAACAATGACTGTATTTTTTGTGTCTCAGTAATGGTCTTTTTTATTTCATCCATCAGATCAAGAAATAATCTGTTATTCTTCATTTGAAGTTTTCTGCCCAGAAGATCCATGGCCTGGATGCCATTGGTCCCTTCATAAAGGGTTGTGATCCGGACATCCCTTAAAAGCTGTTCCACTGGAAATTCTGCGGTATACCCATATCCGCCGAAAACCTGGATGGCCATATTGCAGACATCAACGGCCCGGTCCGTGACATATCCTTTTCCAACCGGAGTAAGGATATCAATGAGGTTCTGATATCTTTTCTTTTCCCCATTATCCCTGCTAACTGTTATTTGATCTTCCAGATTTGCAATATAGCCCAAAAGACTTCGCATTCCTTCGGTATAAGATTTCATGGTCAACAGCATTCGCCGAACATCGGGATGGTTGATAATGGCCACCGAGGTTTTATCCTTTCCGGTTGCAAGAGGCCCCTGAATTCTTGTCCGGGCATAATTCAGAGCATAGAGATAAGCGGAAGAAGCACAGGAAAGCGCTTGAGACCCCACCATGAGACGGGCCTCATTCATCATGAGAAACATCATGGAAAGACCTTTGTTCTCTTCTCCCAAAAGGGTCCCCACACACCTGCCCCGGCTTCCCAGGGCCATGGAACAGGTGGGGCTGCCGTGAAGTCCCATTTTTTCCTCAATGCCTGTGCAGACGACATCGTTTTGTTCACCAAGACTCCCGTCGGAATTCACATGGAATTTCGGGACAATAAACAAGGATATCCCCCGGCTGCCTTCCGGCGCTCCGGCGATCCGTGCCAAAACAAGGTGAATAATATTATCTGTCATGTCATGATCGCCGCCGCTGATAAAAATTTTGCTCCCGGCCAGAGAATATGTCCCGTCTTCATTTTTTTTTGCAGCGGTTGAAAGATCTCCCAGGTTAGACCCGCATTCGGACTCCGTAAGCGCCATGGTGCCGCTCCACTGACCAGTATATAATTTTTCAAGATACTTGTTTTTCTGCCGGTCCGAACCAAATTCTTCAATGACCCGGCCTGCTCCCTGGTTCAATCCCGCCACCATGAGAAGACTCATATTGGCGCCGATAAGATAATTCTGGGCCATGACATGAAGAGAACGCGGCATTCCCTGACCACCCCATTCCGGGTTTTGACAGGGTGCAAACCAGCCTCCCTGGATCAACTGGTTCCAGGCCCGTTTAAATTCCGGCGGCACACTTACTTTGCCCTTTTCGTACCTGCAGCCGGTTTGGTCTCCTGTCTTCAGGGTCGGCAGAATTTCTTTAATTGCAAGAGTGCGGGCCTCCGCCATAATCATATCAACGGTTTTGCGATTAAATTCAGAATAAATTTCATGGCTGCTGAGGCGGCCGACCTCAAACTGTTCATGAAGCACAAACTCAATTTCTCTTCTGTCTGCAAGGATCTGGGCCATGTTTATATATCACTCCCGGCTGATTCTTTTTTCCCCATAACCTGACTTTTCAGTTCTCTTTTTAAAAGCTTTCCGGTACTGGATTTCGGCAGTTCGGAAACACTGATGAACTCCTTGGGGACCTTGAAGGGCGATAACTGGGTTTTCAGATAAGCTTTAAGGTCGACCGGATCAATCTTTTTCCCGGGTTTCGGCACAATATAGGCGACGATTCTTTCGCCGTATTCTTTATCCGGAAGGCCTATAACGGCACATTCTTCAATCTCATGACGGGTGTAAAGGACTTCTTCGACTTCCCTTGGGGAAACATTTTCTCCGCCGGTGATGATCAATTCCTTGATCCGGTCCACAATATAAAGATAGGAATGATCGTCCAGGTATCCCACATCCCCTGAACGGAACCATCTTCCCCGGAAGGCTGCCTTTGTATCTTTTTTGCGGTTCAGATATCCTTTCATGATATTAGGACCGGAAATGCAGATTTCTCCCGGTTCATTCAATCCAAGAACCTTTCCTTTTTTATCGTGGATCTGAATTTCAACATTGGGAGCGGCTGTACCCACAGACCCCACCACATGACGGTAAAAATGATTGAAGGTCACCATGGAGGTGCTTTCCGTCATTCCGTAGGCTTCGAAGATATCAAGACCGGTTCTGGTTTTCCATTCCTTTACAACTTCCTTTGCCATGCTGGCGGCAGCGGAAAAACAATACCGGACCGACCCCAGCCTCTCCTTTAAATCCGGAAGGGACAAAAGCCGTATATAAACCGTAGGAACGGCATAAAGCTTGGTTACGGTGAATTGACCGACAGCGTTCATCACAGCGTCCAGGTTAAAGGAAGATTGAATCACAAGCCCCCCGGCGCTGAAGATGGTGGAATTCATGATATGCATCTGGGCAAACACATGGTTCAAGGGAAGAAAGCAGAGGGCACGGTCATTTTCATTGGACCGTTCACAACGCGAAACATTCACGGCCGATGCCATAATATTCCCGTGAGTCAGCATGACGCCCTTGGGCACGCCTGTGGTTCCGCCTGTGTAGAGGATGGCTGCCGTATCATCAGGGTCTCTTTCAACGGTTTTAAAACTGCCGGTTTCATTTAACATCAGGCTTTGATAAGAGATCCGGCCGGTTTCAGTTATGATGGGGCCAAGACCGGCTGTATTTTCAAAATCAGACGCTTTTTTATCATCAGTAAATAAAACCTTTGGTCTGCAATCTTCCAGAACAGGATTTAACTCGCTTTGGGTCATGGCATAGGGAAGGGTCACGGCAACGGCGCCGGCTTTTATCACTCCAAAATAAAAACAGAGCCATGCATTTGAATTGGGAGCACACAGACCAACATGTTCGCCCGGCATGACGCCCATTCTCTGAAGCGCGGCGGCAATTTTATTGGCCTTTACATCCATCTGCCGGTACGACAAAGACGCCTTTCCATCCATCAATGCTATATTGTCTGAAAAATGGAATGCTGATATTTCAAGATTCTTTGCTATGTTCATTTTTCTTTATCCCTTTTTCATTGGGAAACACTCATTTTATGACCGCTAAAAGCTTCTAATTTTAACCTAACAAGCGTTAGGTTTTTTTACCGAATGTTAATCAAGTATCATGGGGTTTTTTCTTTGTCAATAAAAATTCTTTTAAAACTCTCATAACACCATAACATGCTTAATTTAAAGATCAATAAATACAAAAATCATATCCCGTTGGCCACTTCAAAGGCATCCCAGACAGCATACATGATATTGGCTACCCGCCTGGCATCTCCCAAAAGATAAGTGTTCGGCACATCAAACCGGATCTCCTCGTAAAGAGATCGGTTGGAATTGTATCCAACCGCCAGAATGACGGAATCACATTCCATTGTTGTTTCCCCTTCCTTTGCGGCACAGATGATTTTTCCGTTTATATACTGCTTTACCTTTGCCGAGGTCATTACTTTGATTCCATTAAACGGGATCAACTCCTTAAGCATATCACTGTTGGAATGACACAGAGGACCGTTCACAGCCAGCAACTGGTCCATGACTTCCACAATGGTGACGGTTTTCCCTTCTCTTGAAAGCCATAAAGCAGTTTCACAACCGATGAGCCCGCCTCCCACCACCACTACCTTTTTTCCGGGATCTGCTTTTTTCAATAAAACTTCTTCTGCGGTGAAAACCCTGTGATCATCTCCCATTGTCATTTTTTTCGGGACCGACCCAGTGGCAATAATGACGGCATCAAACCGGTTGGACAGAATATATGCCTTATCAATTTTTGTATTCAAGCTGACCGGAACCTTCAGGGTTTCAAGCTGATGCTCAAACCAGGCCACCAGTGCCAATTCATCTTCCTTGAAATCCGGGACCCCGCCGGGAATCAGATTGCCGCCCAGACGGTCTGATTTTTCACAGAGCAGAGGTTCATGACCCCGTATGGCCAGCACCCGGGCTGCTTCGCATCCGGAAACCCCTCCGCCCACAATCAATATTTTTTTCTTTTTTAATATGGGGTTGTAGGCCCTGACTTTTTCGCGGGCTGCCTGGGGGTTGACGGCACAATTCAGTGCCGAATAGGCCTGAACCCGGCCCATGCACCCTTCATGGCAGGAGATACAGGGCCGGATGGATTTGACATCATTGCACTGGAGCTTGTTGACATAGTTGGGATCAGCAAGCAGCGGCCGCCCAAGACTGATCATATCGCATACCCCTTCCTCAAGGGCCTTTGCCGCTGTATCCGGGTTGTCCATGCGGCCGGCACAGATAATGGGAACATCCACATGTTCCTTCATGATCTTTGCATAGGGCATGAAGAGCCCCTTTTCCTGGTACATGGGAGGATGGCTCCACCACCAGGAATCGTAGGACCCCACATCCACATCCAGGGCAGCATAGCCGTATTCCACCAGAAGTTTTGCCGCTTCAATGCCTTCTTCGATATCCCTGCCCTTTTCGATAAATTCTTCACCGGGCAGAGCCCCGGATTTAAAATCCTTGATAAAACTTTTGGGGCTGTAGCGCAGGGTCACCGGAAAATCATCCCCGCATGTTTTTTTTATTTCCTCCACAATCTCCCGTGCAAACCGCAGCCGGTTTTCAAGAGAACCTCCGTATTCATCCGTCCTGTGATTAAAAAAGGAAATGGCAAACTGGTCGATGAGATAGCCTTCATGAACGGCATGGATCTGGGCCCCGTCAAACCCGGCCCGCTTTGCGTTAAAAGCCCCTTTCCCAAACATGGAAACAATGTGCCGGATTTCATCCTTTGTCATGGGCCGGCAGATCTTGTCCAGCCACCGGTGCGGAATGGCCGACGGGGCCACGGGCGGGTATTCCCCCATATTGGTGGGAACCGTCACCCGGCCAAACCCCCCGGACATCTGTAAAAATATCTTGGCATCATAGGCATGAATCCGCTCCGTCATCTCAAGGGCGGTCCGGATAAAATGCACCGGATTATGGGTGGAACAGGGAACATGGGGCATGGCGTGTTTTTCAACCTGATTGTCCACAAAGGTTACACCTGTGAAAAGCAACCCCGTGCCGCCCTTTGCCCGTTCAGTATAATATTCAATGCCTCGGTCGTTAAAAGCCCCTTCTGAATCGGAAAGACCCAGGGGGCCCATGGGGGCCATGGCATACCGATTTTTGATCTCCACATTTCCGATTTTCAGGGGGGTGAATAATTGAGCATATTTTTTCAAAACCGTTCTCCTTTCAACACAGTGAATTATTTTGGCACCCACAGCACCATTCTGGGTTTTTCTTTCATTTTTTGTGCCAGATCATCAATGGGGCCGAAGGTCATGCAATTGGCCATGCAATGTTTGACACATGCAGGTTCAAGCCCTTTTCTGGTCCGGGGTTTGCACAAAACGCAGAGCTCTGTGGGAAACGGCAGATAAGTGAGATAATATTTTTCATGGGGAAGCGTCTGGACAATCTCGTTGACCCGGATGCCCCCCATCCCGGCGGGCCATCCATATTCCTGGGCACAGGCCACCTGGCAGGTGTGGCAACCGGTACAATATTCATAGTCGATCAGAAGACCGAATTCTCTCTTTTTACTCATGGGTTACCTCCTTGGGGCTGCATTTGTACACTTTGCACATGGAATGTTTGATGGGGGCTCCCATCCCATCTTTGCCATGGTGATTCATGGGGATGAGCTGGTTGATATTGGATTCCCACATCCCGTAAAGGCTCGGCTCAGCCGCTTTTTTTTCCGGGAACCACCAGCCGTGGGCGGCCATGATCATCCATTCCGGAACCACCGGGGTCAGTTTTGCCTTGTAACGGGCTCTGCCCATCCAGTTTTCGATCCAGATCCACTCTCCGTTTCCGATATTATTTTTTGCCGCCGTTGCCGGATGGATTTCAGCCGTGGGGTCAGGGTCTATGTCCCTGAGCCACGGGATGTTTCTGTGTTCGCTATGGAAAAAGGCCGGAGAGCGTCTTCCCGTGGACAGGATCAAGGGATAGTCTTTTGCCAGATCCGGTCTTGAAACCGGGGTAAAAGGCGGTTCCTCGTGGTGGGGGATGGGTTCCAGATCCCACTCCTCCCTTAAGGTGGAATATAATTCAAAGAGCCCTGTCTGGGTTCTGAACCCCGGCTTTTTATCCGGCCTGAGCAGTCCTTTTTCATGCCTGAGATAAGGGCAGCTTGAACTTCCTTCGGGCGGATAAGCCCACCCTTTGGCCTGAAGTTCTTCAAAGGTCATGCCCGAGGGTTTCAGGATATCATCATAGAGATCATGAACGGTTTTAAATTTAAACTCCGGATCAAACCGCCGGGCCAGTTCAAAATTAATCTCCACATCAGACCGGCATTCATCCACACCCATAACCTTGTTAATGGTCTGAAGCGGAACCCACCAGGATCTGAAACTGTCCTTTTCAAGAAAGGTTCCGGCCGGGAGCACCACATCCGCATACTGGGTGGTGGGCGTATGAAAGACATCCACGGCCACGATAAACTCCAGTTTTTCCAGGGCCTTTTTCCATTTTTTCGGATCCATGCCCAGCCCCTGCATGATACCGGCGGTCTGTATCCACATCCCCTTTATGGGATAGGGTTTTTCCGTGAATATCTGGTCCAGTGTCATATCGGTCTGGCACCGCCAGTAAAATTTATCCAAAGGCATGAACTTATCCGCCCCGATACGGGGCTTGTCCAGGTCCTTGCTTTTCAGGCGGATGGCCCCTTTTGTGCCGGGAAGGGCATAGGGAACCACATCAAAGGCAAAGCGGGCAAATACATTGCCGCCGGGGACATCCAGATTTCCGGTCAGGGCCCAGAGGGCTGTAATCCCGGCAACCAGAGGGGTGAGGGCCGGGGTCATGTCCACGGCCACCCCCCAGTGGATGGCTCCGGGTTTGCTGTTGGCATAGAAAACGGCTGCATCATGGATGTCTTTGGCCGGGACCCCGGTGATTTTCTCAACTTCATCCAGGGGGTAACGGTTGACTTCATTCTTAAATGAATCCCATACCGTGTGACAAAGGATCTTATCACCATCATGGAGCTCGATTTCCCACTCACCGGATATGGCGGGCCGGGCATCTTTCTCCCGAAAGGAAACCAATGCTGTATCCCAGATCACAGGTTTGCCCTTGCCAGAATCCCAGACAGCGAAATTGCCCTCAAGTCCTTCTTTTTTCAAATCCTTTTCCCTTAAAAGCTTTCCTGTGTCCCTGCGGATCAGGTGGGCACCATTGGTCCATTTTTCCAGGAATGCCTTATCATGGAGGTCTTCATTGATGATGGCGTTCAAAAATCCCATGACCAGGGCGGAATCGGTTCCGGGTCTTAATCTTAAATGATATTTGGACCGGGAGCCGAACCAGGACAATCTTGGATCGATACAGATGATCTTTGTCCCTTTTTTCATAAGATCAATGATCCAGTGGCCGAAAAGATTGTCCGGACAGGTGGCGTGGATATTGTACCCCCAGATGATCATGCATTCCGGAACCTTATACCCGGGGTGATCAAATCTTTCAGGAAACCACTGGGCAGCATCAAATACGGCAAAGTCCCCCTGAACCGTTATCACGGCAGCAAGACGCGGCCCATAGCAGGCCTGGCCCGTGAGGCCGAACATGATGTTGGGACTGCCGTAGGCATAGGCTAGGAGGCTGATCCAGGCATAAATATCCCGGCCTGTGCCCACATTGAACACCATGCTCTCAGGGCCGTGTTCCTCCCGGATTTTTTTCATGTTTGTTTCAATCAGATCCAGGGCTTCCTCCCAGCTGATCCGTTCCCATTTGCCTTCTCCCCTTTTTCCGACACGTTTGACCGGATACCGGAGCCGGTCCGGATGATCAATATACTGGGTCATGGCCAGGGCTCTGGCGCAGAGGCGCCCATGATTCATGGGGTGGTCCGGGTCACCTTCTATTTTTATGAGCTTGCCGTCTTTCATATGGGCAAGAACGCCGCAGCCCCCATGGCAGCCGGGGCCCGGCGACCAGGTGGTTGTTTTAAAAATACCGTTTTTGGGCTTATTCATCATATAACCTCCAGGTTCTGTTGAAGTGCAACATCCAAAAGGATCACGGCCTGTTTTTCTGGCCCTGATGCAATCCGATGCTGTTGGACTCATATCAGGCAATAGCTTTATAGTCAATAAATAAATAATCAATAAGTTGACTATTTATTTCTGCCATGCTTAACTCTTGTAATTTTAATGGATAATTATTAATCTGCCGGACAAAATTTGAAAAGGAGAGAAGGACAGTGACAAGGATAAATTATCAAAGCGATTTGACCTTTGACGAAAAGGTTATGATGGCAATTGTGAGAGCAGCGGAAAACTTTAAACGAACCCACTCCACTATATTCAAGAAATACGGGCTGTCCTTCCCCCAGTACAACATCTTAAGGGTTCTTGAATCTTCGGAAAAGGGAGAAAATAAAATCAGCGCCGTGGGGAAAATCATGCTGGTGCCCGGAGCCAATATGACAGGGCTGGCCAAAAGGCTTGAAAAGCAGGAATTCATCATCCGGAAACCCGACCCGGGCGATGAACGCGTGACCCTCCTGGCCATTACCGATAAGGGGAAAAACACCCTGAAATTAATAGAAGACGAAAAAGACAAGGCCATCGACATTATATTAAAGGAATTTACAGGGCCGGACAAGGATGACCTTCTCAATAACATCAAAAAAATCATCAAAGCCACAACAGCCCTGAACAAGGAGATGGCACGATAATTCCGGCGCTTTTCTTATCGGGCCTCCATTTCATGGACTCTTTTTTTCAGCCCGGACACAGGCGATTCAGATTTTAAAAAAAAGGCCCGGCTTCTTATTGATTTCTCTTATACATTACGATAGGGATAAGCCTATACTGGATTGAACTGAACCGGATACCGAATGAAAGGCCAGAATCGGATGGACAGATTACTGAATCGTTTCTTAAAAAATTATGGCCCTGACGAAAATGAACTGTTCCCTGTCGCACGGTTTGTAATGATTGTCATTATATGCGTTCTTCTGACTACATTTGTGACAATGGGCTACACAATCTATTTACATGGTTTTAACACCATCCTTCTTTTCCCGCAACTGTTCGGATTTATGATTATGCTGGCTTCCTTTGGTCTGCTGGTAAAAGGAAAATACGGATTTGCAGTCCATACCATTTTTATTACCGGTTTTGCATCGATATGGACGGTGATGTTTCTTACTTCAAGCCGCTCAATGATAAACAAGATGGATACGATTGTTTTTATTATCGGGCTTCTGGCTGCAATACCGATTGCAGCCAGAAGCCTTAAACCCATAATGGCATATTTTCTTTTCAATATGCTCCTGCTTTTGGTTTTTAATTCTTATTTAAAGACAGTCTCAGATCTTACTGCCTCCGAACATTTGGATTATCTTCTGGATAATGCAGTTGTCATGATGTTTGTGTGCCTGGCCTCATTCAATATATTCAAAATAAGACAAAAAGCTTTTAACTCCTTAAAAAAGGAATTGGATGACCGGAAAAAAGCGGAAAAAGAGCTTCTGGAAAGCAGAAATCAACTTTCCCTTCATCTTAAAAACACCCCTGTGGGCGCGATTTCCTGGGATCTGGATTTCCGGGTGGTTGAATGGAATCCTTCTGCTGAAACCATATTCGGCTATTCAAGGGAGGAGGTCATTGGAAAACACGTTACAGAACTGATTCTTCCCCAAGATGTAATAGAAACGGTCAATGCTGTTTTCCAGAACCTGCTGGCCGGTCGTGGCGGGGGTGAACGAAATGTCAATGAGAACATTACCAAAAACGGGAGAAGAATCCTTTGCGACTGGTATAATACGGTTTTAAAAACCCTTGATGGTAAAATCATCGGCATGGCCTCGCTGGTGAATGATATCACCGAAAGAAAAAAAACTCAGGAAATGATGATCCAGTCCGCAAAAATGATGTCTGTCGGAGGACTTGCCGCCGGGATGGCTCACGAGATCAACAATCCATTGGCCGGAATCATGCAGAATACACAGGTCATCCATAATCGGCTTACAAAAGAGTTGCCTGCCAATGACAAGGCTGCCGAAGAATTGGGGACTTCCATGGCTGTCATTACAAGCTTCATGGAAAAAAGAGGGGTTTTGAACCAGCTTCAACATATCAATCAGGCAAGTCAACGCATCGCCCAAATAATAGAGAACATGTTAAGCTTTTCCAAAAAAAGTGACCTGCAAAGAAAAGAAGTTAATTTAAAAGAGTTGATGGATAATACCATAGAACTTGTAAATAATGATCCTGATTTTAAAAAACAGGGCGAACTTAACCCCATTGAAATAATCCGTGAATATAAATCAGATCTCCCAAAAGTTTTTTGCGAACAAACCAAAATACAACAGGTTTTGTTTAATTTATTTAAAAATGCTTCCGAATCAATGAATTCGAAACAATATGAAAATGAGACTCCAAAGCTGACCATTCGTTTAAAAAAAGGCCTGACAATGGCCCATATCGAGGTAGAAGACAATGGAACGGGAATGGATGCCCAGACATGCAAGCATGTTTTTGAACCGTTTTTCACCACAAAAGGGATGGAAAAAGGAACAGGGCTTGGGCTTTCCATTTCATATTATATTATTGTCGACCATCACGGCGGGCAAATGGAGTTCGATTCAACCCCTGGAAAAGGCACACGGTTTACTGTCAAACTCCCTTTCAGGAAATAAAAGGAAGAATTGTATCAATAACCCTGTCCGGATTTTCCATCATCAGGAAATGACCCATGTTTTCAAGTGTAATGAACCGGCAGTCTTTTATTTTTTTGGCCAGCTTCATGCCTGCCTGTCTGTAAAAAAGACTTGATTTTTCTCCCCTGACCACCAGAACCGGGATATTAATCTGGCCGGCAAACCGCCATGTTTCAAAGGGTACGGATTCATAGATGCGGGCTTCAAATTCAGGGTTACAGCAAAGCTCCCATGAGGTTGCAGACTCCTGTTCAACTGCGGTTTCCACATAGGCCCTTACGAATTCAGGCTGCCAGGGTTTAAACATGCCTTTTCCCGAATAATGGTCCAATGCCTCTTCTTTAGAATTGAATTCAAATTTTTTCTTCCGGGTCATTCTGGGAAGCGGGTGTTTCCCGTCCAGACCCAATTTCCTGGCCAAAACACATAAAAATACAATTCTCTGCGGAAGGATGATGGGGTCCAGAAGAATCAATTTTGAAAAAAGGCCGGGATAAAGCGCAGCTGCCGCATAGGCAAAATAACCCCCGATGGAATGGCCGATGCCGATGACCGGAGGGTTGGCAATGGTGGAGACAAACTGTTCCAAGTCTTTGACAAATATGTCCCAGTTTTTTACCTCCAGGGTATTCTCTTTTGTGGAATAGCCGTGACCCCTTAAATCCGGGGCATAAATTTTCAGGTGATGCTCAGCCAGCTTTTCCAGAAAAGGAAGATAGGTCCCGGCACTCAGGGAAAGGCCGTGGCAGAAATGAACCCGGGTTTCAGATTCCCCGCGTACATGGTAATGAAAAAATCCCTGGCTTGTATTGATGAAATTTCCTTTTATCATGGCATGTTTCTTTTGATCCTTATTTTACTTCCGGGTATTTCAGGCCCTTGCCAGAACCAAGGCATCCACCCTGGCTGCGCCGTGCCTCAAGAGTTCTTTTGCAGCTTCATTGCAGGTGGCCCCTGTCGTAAACACATCATCCACGAGCAGAATATGTTTGTCCCGGATACGGTCTTCTTTGATAACCTTGAATGCATTTTTTAAATTATTCTTTCTTTCTTCAGTATCAAAACCGGTTTGGGGCAAAGTTTTTTTTATCCTTACAAGCGAGTCCAAATCCATCTCCCAAGCCGGTAAATGCTTGAAAGACCGATGATACAGTTTTTTAAAATTCCGGGAAAGATAATATGCCTGGTTAAATCCCCTTTTTCTCATCTTGCTCTTGTGCAGGGGCATGGGGATGATAAGGTCAATGGACAAATTTTCATAGTATTGCAGAAAGATTTGAAACAAAAAAAGTTCAAAGGTCTTTGCAATGGCTGATTTTGAATGATATTTGAGCAGTTGAATTCCATCCTTGATGATTCCCTTATATTCAGCCGCCGCCCTGACCTGGGTGAGTTCCAGTGGTGTTTTCAGACAGGCTCCGCACACATGATTTTCATCAAAGCTGCTGTGAAACCGGATACCGCAGAAAGTGCAAAAAGGCGGGGCAAGGGGATAAACCCCTTCTTTCATGCAAAGGCCGCAGAAAAAGGTTTCCAGAGTATGGGGATCCGTCCTTTTCTCCTCCATGTACCTTCCGCATTTCAGGCATTTCCCGGGGAAAAGAAGCATTTCAAGCATCCGGATGAGGGAGGCCGTTGCTTTACCGGGACTCACCATTGCTGCCATTTCTCTGTCGAAGGGCTTCATACATGGCAATTCCCCCGGCCACCGATGCATTGAGCGAATTGATCCTTCCCTTATTGGGGATGGACAACAGAAAATCACATTCTTTTTTTACCAGGGGTCTGACCCCCTTGTTTTCTCCGCCGATGACCAGGGCGATGGGGCCTTTCAAATCCGCATCAAATAATGATCTGTCTCCGTCCGCATCCAGACCGAAAACCCAGACCCCTTTTTCCTTCAGGGATTTTAATAAAGCGGCGGTATTGGTGATCATATAGATATCGGCATGTTCCATGGCTCCGGCCGAACTTCTGGATACCGTAGAAGAAGGACCGGCAGCGCGGTCCTTGGGGATCAATATATAATCCACTCCGGCAGAGAGGGCTGTCCGGATCAATGCACCAAGATTGTGGGGGTCTTCAATATTTTCCATGACAAGGATAAAACACGATTTCCCCTCCGGGCCGATCTTGTGCACCATTTCAGCTGCATTTTTCACAGGGAAAAAAGAAGTTCTGGCAGCGATTCCCTGGTGATTTGACCCTTCAGTCATCTTGTCCAGAACCTGGGGGTCGACGATTTCGATTTTGATCCGGCGCTTCTTTGCAAGGGCTTCTATCTTATCTTGTCTCTCACCGGTTCTTTTTTTTGACATCAATATACTGGTAAACGTCCTTTTCTCGGCCTGCAACGCTTCATAAACAGAATGGAACCCAAAAAGAAGATCAACCTTGT
Organism: uncultured Desulfobacula sp.; assembly: GCA_964619205.1. GTDB lineage: Bacteria > Desulfobacterota > Desulfobacteria > Desulfobacterales > Desulfobacteraceae > Desulfobacula. The sequence continues at coordinate 168,680 of CAZUDE010000003.1, forward strand.
CTTTCATTTTCCATTTATCTCTTTTTTAAAAATCGAGCAGAGTTCTTTTAAAGCCGTATCCAGGTCATCATTGACCACCACATGAGTGTACCGGTCCTTTTCGGCTATCTCCATTTTTGCATTTTCAAGGCGTTTTTCAATCACCTCTTCTGAATCCGTACCCCGGTTCAAAAGCCGTTGACGCAGCACCTCAAAAGAAGGCGGCATAATAAATATGGATACCGGGTCCAGCCCCGATGCCATGATCTGCTCTGCACCCTGAACATCAATATCCAGAAGAAGGTTTTTCCCTTTTTTCAGACAGTCCTGGACAAATGGCTTTGATGTGCCGTAATAATTGCCATGGACCTTTGCCCATTCAAGCCAGAGGCCCTTCACAATGTTTTCTTCAAATTCGTCAGGGCTGATAAAAAAATAATCAAGACCGTCCTCTTCATTTTTTCTTGGCGGCCTGGTAGTATGGGACACGGAATAGGAAAGGGTTTCAAACTCTTTCAACACCTTCCGGACAAGGGTTGTCTTGCCTGCCCCGGAAGGGGCGGACACCACAAAGAGTTTTCCTTTCTCAGCCACGGGCTTGGTCTTTCTCTTCTTCCTGGGCAGCCAGGGAACCAAACCTGATTGACAGGGTCTCGGCCTGGATGGCGGAAAGAATGACATGGTTGCTTTCCGTAACAATAACAGACCGTGTTTTCCGTCCATGGGTGACGTCTATGAGGCGTTTTCCCTCTTTTGCCTCATCCTTGACCCGTTTCATGGGTGATGAATTGGGAGATAGAATGGCCACAACCTTTTCCGCCACCACTGTGTTTCCAAAACCCAAATTTAAAAGAAGCTGTTCCATAATTTTATCCTAATTTATAAAAATTATTCAATATTCTGAACCTGTTCACGAATCTTTTCAAGCTCTGATTTCAACTCCACCACCCTGTGGGATAAGGATGCATTCCCTGCCTTTGACCCGATGGTGTTGAATTCCCGGTTAAATTCCTGGATGAGAAAATTAAGCTTTCTGCCTCCGGGTTCCCCGGATTCGAGGATTTCCCGGAATTGCTTGATATGGCTGTAAAGCCTTGTAATTTCTTCTGACACATCGCTCTTGTCCGCCAGAATGGCTGCTTCCTGGGAAATCCGGACAGGGTCAAGCCCTTGGGTATCGGAGATGAGAAATGAAATCCGCTCCATGAGGCGCTGTTTGTAAACAAGCGGAATTGTCTTTGCATCAATCTCAATCTCTTTCAGCCTTTTCTCAATATCATCCATTCTTTTTGCAAGATCAATATAAAGATTCTCACCTTCCTGCCTTCGCATGACATCAAGGCTGGTGCTTGCCGTCTCAATGCAGGGGGCAATTGCCTTCCAAAGGCTTTCCATCTCTGTTTCCTTTCTGGATGGGACAATCACGTTACGGGCTGAGAGAACATGATCCAGAGTGATGTCAGAGGAAAGGCCCAACTCTTCCTTTATTTTTTTTATGGCCTCATAATAGGAAACAGCCTTTGGAACATCCACTTCAAACTGTTCCAGGTCTTTTGCCTCATCCTGGATGGAAAGTTTGATCTCTATTCTTCCCCGGTCATGGGTTTTTGCAATGATTTTCTTGATATCCTCTTCAAAGACCTGGCAGGATTCAGGGCAGTGACAGGAAATATCAAGACCCTTTGAGTTATAGGACCGAAACGTGACGTCGGCTGTAATGGTTTCATTCTTATGAGAAGCCTGGGAAAAGGCGGTCATGCTCTTAATCATTTTTTTTTCCTTTTTCTGCCTTTAAATCCAGAAGATATTTATCCCTGACCTTTGATAAAAATGCAATCATGCTTTCCGAAGCATAATCCGGATAAGTCCAGGGCAGGGGTTTAAAGCCTTGTTTTTTTGAATACATGAGGGTCAGGTCGGCATAGATCTTTTTCCCGATATAAATCCTGTGGGAGTATTCCTTGCCCGTTGCAAGGATAAACCGGGAAGACACAAGATACCCCGGATCAATATTGATATTTCTTTTCCCGGATATGACGAACCTTTCTTCAATATCGTTGGTGTTTTCCTTGATCCGGGCCAGATCTTCCTGGGCGATAAGGGGTTTGAATACAAACACCTTTCTGAACAAAGGAGACCCCATTTCCTTGTAATAATAATCGGTATAGGCAAACTCAAGCCATGGGCTGATCATGTCCACCGGGCCGAACCGTTCTTCAAGAAAAGGGAACAAATTTTCAACAAGGGCTTTATCATTCATGATACAGCCGATGACCAGCTTGGCCGGATCCGGATGTTTGGGCGTACTCATATTACAGCGGTTTTGCCTCTTCAATCAGCATGATGGGGATATCATCCCGGATCTCATAGACAAGTTTGCAGGCATCACAGACGAGTCCGTCTTTTTTCTCGTTCAGACAAATATCCCCTTTGCATTTGGGGCAGACCAGTATTTCCAGTAATTCCTCGGAAATTGCCATTATTCTCTCCTTTGATCATTCAAACCCTTTGACCGACGACTGAAGGGTCTGAAGTTTATAATATTCGCCTTTCAGGGCCATGAGTTCGTCATGGGTGCCCTGTTCCTTTATGGATCCGTTTTTCAGGAGGATGATCCGGGACGCATAATCAATGGTGGACAGCCTGTGGGCAATGACAAAGGTGGTCCTGCCCTTCATCAGATTTTCCAGGGCTTTTTGAACCACCCGCTCGGCCTGGGAATCCAGGGCTGATGTCGCCTCATCCAGAATCAGGATGGGCGCATCCTTAAGCAGGGCTCTGGCGATACAGATTCTTTGTTTTTCTCCTCCGGAAAGCCTTGACCCAAGCTCGCCGATGATGGTATCAAACCCTTTTGGAAATCCCTGTATAAAATCATGGGCAAAGGCTGACCTGGCTGCTGTTTCGATTTCAGTATCCGTTGCATCCATCCTGCCGTAACGGATATTGTCCCGCACAGATTCATTAAAAAGGATGGGCTCCTGGGTCACAATGGAAATATGATCCCGTAATGATTTGATGGACAGGTCCTTTACATCTTTGCCGGAGATCCTGACAGCGCCTTTGCTCACATCATAAAGCCTTGGCACCAGGTTAACCAGACTGGTTTTCCCGCCGCCGCTCATGCCCACAAGGGCGAGAACCTCCCCCGGAGCCACCTTAAGATGAATATCATCCAAAGTCGGTGCGTCTTCTTCATTATAGGCAAAGCTCACATGGTCAAATTCAACATCCAGAGCTTTCCCAGAAAGAATTTGAGGGTTTTCTTTTTCCAGGATAGGGGATTCTTCTTCCAGCACATCGAAAATCCGCGCTGCCGCAGCCGCCCCTTCCTGTATGGTATTGTTCAATCGGGACAATTTTTTAACCGGATCATAGAGCATCATGACGGCGGTCAGAAATGAAAAAAAAGTGCCGGGCGTGGATGTGCCGTTGATGACGCGCATGCCCCCGAACCAGATGATAAAAGCAATGCCCAGCCCCCCTAAAAATTCCATGATGGGCGATGACAGGGCATTGGCGGTAATTTTTTTCATCTCAAGCCTGAAAAGCGAATCGGTTTTTTCTTTAAATCTCAGCTTTTCAAGTGCTTCAAGATTAAATATCTTGATGATTTTACTGCCGGTAAAAGTTTCGTGCAAAAATGAATTCAAGTCAGCCATGGTTTCCTGGGAGCCGGTTGAAAATTTTCTGACCCGGCGGCCAAAGAGAACAATGGGATAAAACGCCAGGGGCAGGACAATAGAAGCGCCCAGGGCAAGCTGCCAGTCCCGGTAGAAAATAACAAATAAAAAGGCAATGACCGTAAAAAAATCCCTGAACACATTGATGACGGCGGTGGATACCATGCCTTTGACAATGTTCACATCATTGGTGATCCGTGACATCAGGACCCCGGTTTTTTCCTTATGAATAAAGGATATGGGAAGATCGGTAATTTTCTCATACAGGCTGTCCCTGAAGAACCGGATCATGGTTTCCCCGATATGATTCATGAGGTATTCCGAGCCGTATGACCCCATGCCCTTGAGAAAAAAAACAAACACTGCAACCCCTGGGATTAAAATCAGCATCTCCCTGTTTTTACTTATGAAAATATCATCCATGACCGGTTTGACCAGAAAGGCCATGGCCCCGTTGGCCCCGGCCACAACAATCATGCAGAGCGAAGCCAGAAACAGCCTTTTCCAGTGGATAAAAACAAGGGAAAGAATTTTCTTTTGCCTGACTGATGAGAGTTTCGGGTTTTTTGTTTTCATAGACCTTTATTTAATAAACCATGAGGTATTGTCAATATTTAAAAAACATGAGAGCATACGTCCCCATGACAAAGACCGCCTTTATAACCAATTTTTTTAAATTTTACAACCTGATCTGGCGGCTTGCCCTCCCATTTCTGAAAAAGAATCGACGCCTCCGGCAGGGATTTGAAAAAAGAATTTCATCTTCCCATCTAGTCCCGGCAGACATCTGGATCCAGGCTGCATCGGCAGGAGAGGCTTATCTCGCCGTTGCCATGCTCCTTCACATGAAACCGCCCTGCCCCCTGAAGGTGCTGGTCACAACCACTACTGCCCAGGGAATGGAGATTTTAACATCAGGGCTGGGCTGTGAAAGCATTTCTCAAGACATTGATCTTAAAATAACCTGGTTTCCCTTTGACATGCCCGATGCTGTCAGAGAGGCTGTGAAAATAGTCAGCCCCAAAATCATGGTTCTGCTTGAAACAGAACTCTGGCCCGGCCTTTTGTATTGCCTTAAAAAGGAAAATATAAAAATCTTAGTTGTCAATGCCAGGATGTCAAAGAAAAGCTTTGGCTGGTATCGTAAAACAAGGATGTTATGGAAACACCTTGCCCCGGATCTTATCCTGGCCATTTCCCCTCAGGACAGGAAACGGTTTCAAATGATTTTTAAAACTTCAAAGATCATGACCATGTCCAATATCAAATTTGATTCCATTGACGCGGACTTCTCTTCTCTGCCCGCGGATCCCGATAAAATAAACCAGATTCTTCCAGCCCGCCTGCCCCTGAGCATTCTGGCCTCTGTCCGAAGACAGGAAGAAAAACAGGCCCTGCTCATGCTGGAAAAAATGTTAACCCTGTTTCCAAATCAGGTGGTGGCCGTTTTCCCAAGGCACATGGGCAGACTCCCGCATTGGAAGAAAAGGCTTTCTTCCCTTGACCTTAAATTTCATTTGCGATCTGACCTGTCTTCTCCTTTAACAACACCGGGAGTCATTCTGTGGGATATTTTTGGAGAATTGAAATTGGCCTGCAAATCCGCCGCAGTTGTCTTTGTAGGCGGCAGCCTTAAGCCCCTGGGCGGTCAGAATGTGATTGAACCGGCCGGCCAGGGCGCCGTAACCGTCACAGGTCCCTATTGCGACGATTTTGCCTGGGCAGCGGAAGATATGATTGAAAAAGGATTTCTCATCCAGAAAAAAACCTGGAAAACCATTGCAGAAACCATGGTCAAAACCCTTGAACACCCCATGAATCGGGAAGATCGAAAAGCCCTTGTGCAAAATTATCTTTACTCCAAAAAAGGCGGTGCCCGTCAGGCCTGTGATGAAATTTTAAAAGCCTTTGACCTATTGCGCTAACTCATATATAGTAGAACCATTAAAAATAAATGCGCCCTTCTTCATGAATTTTTGTTTTACCCGTTGTAATGCTTATCTCTGCTGCTCTTTTTCACGACTGGATTTTTTTTGTTTATCACCGGCACCTGAATTTTCGCCCGGTGCTGTTTAATAATCCAAAAGGAAAGGAGACATTATGGAAAGTCACACAATTTATTATGACACGATCACCCGGTTGACCACGGCCATCTCCCAGTGCAAGGACCCGGAAGAGGTGGCCCTTATCACTGCGGAAGCCGTCAAGACCGCCTTCAATGCAAAAGGATGCTGTGTCTTCCTGGTTGATAAGGACACCCGGGAGCTGGGTCTTGTGGCATCATCGGGCCTGAGCCGGGAATACCTCCAAAAAGGCCCCATCCATTTTATGCAGGGTATAAAAGAGGCAAAAGATGCCGTACCCATCGCCATCTATGATGTTATGGATGACCCGAGAATCGAATATCCCAAGGAGGCCCAGAAAGAAGGGATTTCTTCCTTGATGGGGGTTCCCATTATCAGCCATAACAAAATCATTGGCGCGCTCCGCATTTACACGGCCAAACCCTGGGAATTTTCCTTTAACGACATCACCATGGCCCAGGCCGTGGCATTGATCTGCGGAATGGCCATGGATATGTGCAGGATGCACAAGGGATATAAAACCAGCATAGAGATCTTGAAAAACATGAGAGGCAAGGATTCTTACGGTTCAAACAAGTGGACCCCCTTTGAAGGCGTTCCTAAAAGTGTGGACCAGTCCATCTGTGATTATTGAACATGAATGCGAGGGCTCATTTTTCCAGTCGGCAGAAGGATTACCCCTGCGCCGGCTGGAAATCCTGGACCGGGCAATCCGGCATGATGGAATCAGGTCTCAAGAACCCCGTCCAGCTCATGCTTTAAAGACCGGTTCATGAGACGTTGAACAGTCTCTTCAACAGACAGATTTTCAAAAAGGACTGCATAGACTTCGTTACAGATGGGAAGATCGATCCCGAGCTTTTTTGCCAGATTATAAACCGAGCGTGTTGTTTTTACTCCTTCGGCCACCATTCTCATTTCAGAAATGATGTCATCGAGTTTTTTCCCCTGCCCGATCTGTTTTCCAACGGTATAATTCCGGCTTAAATCCCCGGTACAGGTCAACAGAAGATCTCCGACCCCGGCTAACCCGGACAGCGTCAGGGGGTCAGCCCCAAGCTTTGTGCCCAGGCGGTTCATTTCCGTCAAACCTCTTGTAATCAAGGCTGCCCTTGGGTTAAGCCCCATATTCATCCCGTCACAGATGCCTGCGGCAATGGCCAGCACATTCTTCATGGCCCCGCCGATCTGGGTGCCGATGGGATCATCATTCACATAAACCCTGAAAGTAGGACAGGAGAAGATCTTCTGGACATATTCAGATACCTCCCGGCTGACGGAAGCAGCTGCAACCACCGTCGGAACCTTGTTGGCAACCTCTTTGGCAAAGCTGGGGCCTGAAAGCACGGCAATATTCTCTCTGGGCACAAAATCCAGGATTTCTTCAAGAATCTGGGTCATGATCATATGGGTCTGGTTCTCAATCCCCTTGGAAGCCGTCACAACAACTGTATCCGGGCTGATGAAAGGTTTCATCCGTGTGGCCGTATCCCGCATGCAGTGGGACGGAACCACCACCAGCACCAGGTCTTTTTCTTTTACGGCAATCTCCAGATCATTGGTGGGAATAATATTTTCCGGCAGGCGGATATTGGGGAGGAACACCTTATTTTCCCGGTCTTTTTCAATCTGCTCCCGGACTTCCGGTTCAAAGACCCAGAGATCCAGGATAAATCCTTTATCTGCCAGCAATTTGGCAAGGGCAGTGCCCCAGGCTCCGGCTCCCACAACCCCGATACGGGTCTTTTGTGTATCTATGATCCTCTTCATTATGTTACATTTCCTTTCAATTTTCCATAAGGCCTTGATATTAAAGAAAATATGCCTCAAATTGAGCGCAAATGGTGGTTATACACCATATCCCTCAAAGGATCAACTCATTTTCCGCAAGATCAACCCAAACCCCCTGTGTCAGGCCCCCAAGATCAACCGGATTTAATTCAAACACTGCATTGGGCGTACCTGCGGCCGCCCAAACCCGGTCATACTGTTTCAAATCCGGGTCAAGCAGGGTAAACAGCTTTTCATCATGGCCCACAGGCGGGATGCCGCCGATGGCAAACCCCAAACGATCCTTGACAATTTTGCCGTCTGCCTGAACAAGCCTTTGACCTGTTTCTTTTTTTATCTTTTCAAGACTGACACGGTTGGTTCCCGAAGCAATCACCAGCACAGGACTGTCCGTATCCTCATTCATGAATACCAGGGATTTTGCAATCTGCGCCACTTCACACCCAATGGCTTTTGCAGCATCCTTTGCCGTTCTGGTTGAATCGGGCAATTCTCTGACCACAAACTCAAACCCTTTCTCCTGAATATACTCCTGAACTTTTTTTGCCTTTTTGCTTAATGGTTCCGTCATCTGTTTTTCCCGTTTCAAATTGGTTTTCCGGTCCGGAAACAGTGTCCATCCCGGAGATGATTAATCAATAAACTCTCCGATAACGCTGTGTGTTGATTTTATTTTTTGAATCAGGCACTCATAATGCCGCATCTTGATAATGGAACGAATAACCAGGTAGGTGCCAAACACAACCAGGATAAAATTAAGTATTCCCAGGGGGATCAGAAAATGCAATACATTCAGGACATCAAACAATCGAGACGTGGCAATCAAAAAACTCATCACAGACACGGGCAATGCCAGGACTGCAATCCCGGTCCGCATCACGGACAGGGATGTTCGTTTTTCAGCCAGAATAAGCTGCACCTCATTGATGGCAATGGCATTGGATTCCATCCTCTTTTCACGCATGTTTCAAGCCTTTCATACAGAAAGGTGCGACCTGGGCCGGTGTAATCTCTATTTTCTCCCACACTTTTCCCAGCACATAGGGCTCTTTTTCAAGCCACTCTTTTTCCAGAGCTGTTCTGGAATCAAACTCACAGATAATGACCGAACCTGCCATTTTGCCCTCATCATTCAACATGGCCGCAGCATAAAGCCATTTTCCCTTCTCATACATTTCCCCTGCCATTGATAGATGTGCCTCACGCGCGGCCATTCTTCTTTCAAGGGCGCCGCTATCCTTTCCATCATATCCCGTCACTATGAACTGCATCCTGTTTCACCCTCCTGTTCCAATAAAATTCTGGTTTCAAATGCTGTTTAATCAAAAACAAAAAGATCTGCAATACCATATAAAAAACCCATCAAAATTTTTCAGCTTTTGCCCGATTTTTCAAGAAGACCGTTGATGGCTTCAACATATTCCTGATTTTGACAGGGTTTTGATTTGTGATCCATCAGCGGATCATTCTTTTTTAAGTCTTTGACAGACTCAAGAAACTCAATATTGCCGGAAATAAAAAGAACGGGAAGGCTTTGATCCGCTTTCCTGATGTGGTGATAGATTTCCATCCCGCTGATATCTCCCGGCAGAACATAATCCAGACTGACAAGGTGATACCTGTTCCGGTTCAAAAGATCCAGGGCAGACCGGCCGTTTTGTGCGATATCCACCTTGTGGCAGCAGGGATCGCTGGTTAAAATCCGGTATTGAACATTAAAAATGGCAGGTTCATCTTCAACAAGAAGAATGGACTTGCCCGTCTGGGGTTCGGATTTCCGGATACTGTCCTTTTCCTTTGTTGTCAGCTCTTTTTTTATCACCGGCAGGCAGATGGCAAAACAGGTGCCGGATCCGAATTCCGATCTGACCGTGATGCTGCCCTTATGCTGGTCAATGTATTTTTTTACATTGGAGAGTCCGTAACCGGTCCCCTTGATGTTTTCTCCATAGGAGCCGGTCAGATCCCTGCCTCCTTTCAATGTAAAGGAAGGATCAAAAACAACATTCAAATGCTCTTTTGGAATGCCGCAGCCATTGTCTTCCACCTGAAAACAGATCTGATCCTTGGCGTATGAAGTACGGACGGTAATCATGGCATTGCTCTGGTTGGCCAGGGCATGGATTGCATTCTGGAAAAGATTCACCATGGCATGTTCCATCATCCCGGGATCTGCTAGAATATCCGGTAGATTTTCCCCGAATTCCCTTAAAAGGGTGATGCCTTCCATTTCCCTTTTCATGAGGTCAACCACAAGATCAATTTTCTCATTCATATTAAAATATTCCTGCCGCGGCTCCTGGTCCCTTGCAAAGGCAATAAGATTCCGGGTCAGGTTCCGGCCGCGAAGGGTCTGGCTGTGGATCAGTTCAAGGGCTTTTTTGGTTTCCTCTTCCCTGCAATCCAAAAGGGCCAGTTCGGAATGGCCCATGATCACCCCCAGGATATTGTTAAAATCATGGGACATCTTTCCTGCAATCCGTCCCACAAGGGCATGTTTTTCCTGTTCTACGGATCTGTGCTCCACCCTTTTTTTCTCTTTTTCAATGGCTATCTGCTCTGTCATATCCCTGACAATCCCGCTGATACCTGTGACTCTGCCGTCTATGATATCCAGCGGGGCCTGAACCGTATGGAAAGTATATTCCCTCCCATTGATTTGAAGGGTGCGGATCTCGCTGATGCTTTCTCCGTTAAAGGTTTTGTTGTCAACATCGGCAATGGAGCCCGCATTGACCGGATCAAACAATTCTTCTGTGGTTTTTCCGATCAGATCTTCTCTTTTACAGTTGAAAAAATTAGCCATGGCCTGATTCACAAAAGTATACCGCCGGTTGATATCTTTACAGAAAATAGCATCCCGGGCTGAATTCGTGATGGCCTCATATTTTTTTTCACTCTTCAAAAGTGCAGCAATGGCTTGTGTCCTTGTTTCAATCATCTGATTGACAGATACGGCAATATCCTTGAACTCCTCAAACCGAAGACCAGTAGGATCAATGGTGATTGCCTGCTCGGAAGCGGTCTTGAAAAATCTTGAAAAAAGACTGATCCCGGATTGTATTTTATGGGCCTGATACCGGGTCCATAAAAAAATCAAAAAGGACATAATCGCCATTACAGTAAAATATAAAACAGCCTGTTGCAAAAATACCTGATGCAAAGCCTTTTCTTTTAGCAGAATGCTTTCATCCACCGTATGCAGATAAACTCCTGCACCAATGATCCATCCCCATTCCGGGATTCCGGCCACATAGGACAGTTTGGGGGAAATCTTTTCTGAATCCAGCCGCTTCCAGGAATAGGAAACAAAACCGCCTCCCGGCTCTTTTGCAGCCCTGTTCTGTTCCTGAATGATCTTAACCCCTTTGGGATCAGTCAACTCCCAGATGCTTTTTGTCCCTTTTGTAATTTTCCCGTTTGTAAATAAGGGCCGGCCCCCATAAAGACTTCCGAAAAAATATCCTTTCTTTTCAAACCGGAGCGTGGAAATTATTCCCAGAACCTCGTCCTGGACTTCGTTTTCCGCATCTTTCAGATATTCTCCGGTTCCGATTCCCCATCCATAGGGTTCAAAATATTTCACATAGGCAATCTTCAAATGTTTCATGCCGGTTTCTCCAGGCTTTGACCAGGTATAGGAGTAAAACCCTTCACCTTTTGCCTTTACGATTTCAATCATGTCCCGGACCACATATTCGCCTTTGCCCCCCATGCTCTCCATCATGTTTTTGCCTTCCAGCTCCGGCCTGTCGGCAAAAAGCGTTTCAATCCCATTCATATCAAAGGCGAAATAATATCCCCGGCCTTTGTTAAACCGTATTGGCCTGAGTGCATCTTTTATCATCTTTTTTATTTCATCCCGGGATTTTATATCCTTATTTTCCTTATAAATATTCATGGCAATGGCGCAGGCTTCATTCACGCGTTCCTTGACAGAGTACTGAAGACTTTTTTCCGTTTGATTTTTCATATAATGAACATATTCCAGTGCAGCCTGAACCTCAATTTTCAATCTTTCTTTCTCAGAAACAAAAAAGTTTTCCTTGATATCAGCTGATTCTTCTTTGAAATCCTCATATTCATTCAACGCCCATAAAAAATAAAAACCGGCAAAAGAGATAAAGGTGATAAGCAGCATATTCTGCAAAAGAAGTTTTTTAATACTGATCATAACAGTTTTTCCTCCTTACAGAATAAAAAGGACCCTCAGCACAGGAAATCGCCAAGGGGAAAAGTTTTCCAGAGATATAACAATATTTTATTAATAACACTTTTTTATGCCGGGTGTCCAATAATAAAGAAGCTTCCATTCTTTGAGCTATCTTTTCCGCACTGCCGGCAAAAGTTTTTCTGTTGACAAAAACCAGTATGCAGTTTACGTAAACGTTAAGTTTTAAATTGATTTCTTACCGGTTGAAAGGATAGACAATGTCCGAAGACAGAAAAATCATAAGCGGCAACACCATATCCCAGGCTGCAGACGAATTGGACATCAGTACGAGGACCATCCGGTTCTATGAGGAAAAAGGATTGATACAGCCCGGAAGAACCGCAGGAAACCAGCGGGTATATACACCCAGGAACATGGCCAGACTCAAGCTGATTATCCGGGGTAAACGGTTTGGTTTTTCACTTGATGAAATAGCAGAAATGATAGGTATGGCCGATGCAGATCCCAACGAATTTGAGCAGATTAAAAAGAGCCTGACATACGGGGATGCCAAGCTTAAGGAAATCAGGGAAAGAAAAAAAGAACTCACTCTTTTGGAACAGGATATTCTTGCCACAAGAGAGAAACTCATCAAGCGGAAGATGGAACTTGAAACAATCGGCAATTCCGCAATAAAAGGAGAAAAAAATGAACATCATTGAACTAATGGATGCAAACGCCGCCAACCACCCGGAAAAAACAGCCCTGTGCAATATGGACACAGCCTTTACCTTCCGGCAGATCAAAGAAAAAAGCGAACAGGCGGCTGCCTGTTTCCAGGCCATGGGTATTAAAAAAGGATCTCTGGTGGCACTTATGAGCCAGAACAGTTTTGATTTTGTCTTCTCCTTTTTCGGACTGTTAAAGGCCGGTGCCGTTGCAGTACCTGTCAACCATAAATTGACCGCGGCTGAAGTGGACTATATCCTTGAAAACAGCGGCGCCTCTCTTTTTCTCTTTGACGGCAGCCTGGCCAAGGTGGCCCTTGGCCTGTCCAGGGAGATCGAGAAAATATCCCTGGACACAAAAACCCGGGGCATTCCTTTTCTGAAAGATATCATGGACAATGCCCCTGCCTTTACACCGGTCCCTGTCCAGGATGAAGACCTGGCCGAGATTCTGTATACCAGCGGCACCACAGGAAAACCCAAGGGATGCGTCCACACGCACCAAAGCGTGGTGTCCGCTGGCATCACCGGTGCCAAAGCCATTCATCTTGATCAAACCGATATCATGCTCATTGCCATGCCCATCTGGCACTCTTCGCCTCTGAACAACTGGTTCATGGGCATTACCTATGCGGGCGGCACAACCGTGCTTCTAAGGGAATACCATCCCCTTCACTTTCTTGAGGCTATTGAGAAAAAATCCTGTACCGCCTATTTTGGAGCCCCCATCTCATATCTTCTGCCCCTCCAGATGATCCCTCATTTTCCCAATTTCAACCTGTCTTCCATGAGAACCTGGATCTACGGGGGTGGCCCCATTGCCCCAAAAACAGTAAAAAAACTCACCCAGGCTTATAAATCAGACCGGTTTTACCAGGTTTACGGCATGACTGAAGCAGGCCCCACCGGTACGGTCCTTTATCCTGAAGATCACGGGGAGCATGCGGGCTCCATCGGCAAAAAAGCCCTGCCCGGGGCGCAAATAAAAATCATGAAAAATGAAACACTTCCGGCAGGCCCGGGGGAAACAGGAGAAATCTGGCTAAAGGCAGACTCCATGATGAAAGAATATCTGGGCAACCCCGTGGCCACAAAAGACGCCTTTTATGACGGCTGGTACAGAACCGGTGACATGGCAAAGGTGGATGAAAGCGGGTTTCTCTTTATCGTGGACCGGATCAGGGACATGATTGTTACGGGCGGAGAAAACGTCTATTCCAAAGAGGTGGAAGACCGGATCATGGAGCATCCCGGCATTGCCGAAGCCGCTGTGATCGGCGCTGCCCATGCAGACTGGGGGGAAACCGTTCATGCCGTGATCGTACCGGCCAAGGATGCGGATCTGACCGAAGACGCGCTGGCCCAGTTTCTTTCAGAACGGCTGGCAAAATACAAAATCCCCCGTAAATTCCATTTTGTAACCGAACTTCCCCATACACCTTCTGGGAAAATAATGAAATACAAACTCAGAGAGGATTTTTCACATGTTTGAATATCTTTTGAGCACCAAACAAAAAAAACTCAGGGATGAGGCCCGGGATTTTGTAAAGTCCATTCCGAGAAAAATGATCCTGGATATGGATGCCGATAAAATCCAGTTTCCCAAGGAATTTTTACAGGAGGCCGGAGAAAGGAGCCTCATGGGCTGCCGCTACCCTGAACAATGGGGCGGCCGGGGCATGGACTGGGTATCCACCTGCATGGTCATGGAAGAAATCGGCAGACTGGGCTATATCTTTGCCTGCACCTTTGGCGTGGGCGCAGAACTGGTCTGTGATGCCATTATCCTTCATGGCACAGACAGTCAGAAGGAAAAATATGTCAAGCCCCTGCTCAAGGGGGAGCTCTTTGCCGCAGAATGCCTGACCGAACCCAGGGGCGGGTCGGATTTCTTCGGCACCACCACCACGGCCAAAGACATGGGAGACCATTTCCTTGTCAACGGTCAGAAACGGTTTATTGTGGGCGGGGAAGGAGCAGACTATTTTTTGGTATATGCCAGGACAGACCCGGACGGTGCCCCCCACAAAAGCATTTCCTGCTTTATCGTGGACAGGACAGAGGGCGTCAAAAGCGAGTATCTTTACGGACTCATGGGCTGCCGGGGCGGCGGCGCCGCCCGGATGATCTTCAAGGATGTGAAAGTCCCCAGGGAAAATCTTCTGGGCAGACTGAATGAGGGGGTGGCTGTGTTCAACACCATGATGATCCCGGAGCGCCTGGGAACGGCTGCCATGACCATTGGCGCGGCTGCGCCGGCTGTGGATGTGGCCACCGGCTACACCTCAAAACGCAAAGCGTTCGGCCGGCCCGTGGCTGAGTTTCAAGGGGTATCCTTTCAGGTTGCCGAGGCCGTCACCCTGCTGGATGCCTCCCGGGCCATGATCTATGCCACGGCCAGGGCTGTTGATGAAAAAATCGATGAAAAGCAGATCAGAAGACTGGTCTCCCAGTCCAAAAAATTTGTTACCGAATCCTGCCAGAAAGCGGTCCACAATGCCATGCAGGTCATGGGCGGCATCGGATACACCAATATCTATCCTGTGGAACGGATCTTCAGGGATCTTAGGCTCGCATCCATCTGGACCGGGACCAATGAGGTCATGTCCATGATCATTGCCAATGAATGGTACAAGGAATCACACCGCAATCAGAGCACAAATTTCACCCGCGACATGGAAAAAGATGCAGCCGAAGCCGAGGCAAGGGATGAAAAAATATTTGAATAAAACCTGTTAAAGTATGATATTTTAAATACCATGGCTCCCCAAAAGGACATCATGGAAGAAAACCAGGTTCTGGCCTCATTTATTTCAAGGCTGCCGGAAGCCATACTGATCTGTGATTCAAACGGCACTGTTCTCCTGCACGACCGCCAGGCTGAAACCTATCTTCAGCCGGGACCGGCCGGCGCTGCACTGCCTGCGTCCATGAACAGCACCCCCATTGTCTCCCATATTGACAAAACCCTTATGGAGCATGCTCTTGACGATATTAATGAACAATTGAAACAAAAGGTTTCAAATACGGTTTCAATGTTTATTTTTCAAAAAAACACCCGGATACTTCAGACCCAGGTTGTACCGGTGTTAAACTCCGCGGGACTCTTTACCGGGTTTGTCGTTATCCTGGATGATATCACCCAGCAGAGCCTGGCTGAAAAACGGGTGGAATCTCTTTTAAAAACATTGTCAAAAAATGCCCGGTCCCCCATGGCCGGCATCAGGGCCGCCATTGAGGCCCTGAGACAATTCCCTGAAATGGCTGAAAAAAAGAAGGACCGGTTTAAAGAGATCATTTACAATGAATCCATGGTCTTGAGTGATCTTCTCAACCGCGTATCGGAAAATTACACCCATGTGATCCATGCAAAAAAATCTTTAAAGACAATATTCTTAAGGGATCTTCTGCAGACTGTTTCCCGGAGAGGCAAAGACAAACCGGGGATCCTGTGCCACCTGATACAGGATACCAAAAACCGGGATATCAGAATCAAGGCAGACTCCTATGTAATGATCACGCTTGTGCTCTTTCTCCTGGAACGTGCAAAAGCCGAAACCGGGGCAATGGAATTTGACCTGTCTTTTCAATCAAAAAACCAGGTTGTTCTGGTGGACATCAACTGGAAAGGCAATCCCGTAAGCCCCCAGTCCATCCGGCAGTGGGAATCCCTTTCCATGGGCACTCAGCCCGGGAGCCTGAATATCAGCGTAAAGGAAGCCCTCAACCAGCACCACAGCGCTGTCTCGACCTTTCCCGGACAAACCGGCAAAGGCTTGCCCGGCTTAAGATTCTTCATCCCCGAGGACCTGAGTCCGGCCCGGGAATCCTATGAACCGGTTTTGGCCCTTCCGGAAACCCGGATTCAAATCAAAGACCTGGAGCTTTTTGACCATTCAGATCAGGCCATGGAGCTGGATACCCGTTTATTGACGGAACTCTCCTACACCTCCCTCATCCGTGAAATCAACCAGGCCGGGCGGGTTGAAGAAATCATCGGGAAGCACAGCCAGCTGCCGAGACTCATCCACAGCATGCTCACCAGCGGAACCAAAATCAGAACCGTGACCTGGCTCATCACTGCATTTTCAGACGCGATTTTGAACAGGCTCATGACCTTTGCCATGGCAGACCTTGGGCCGCCTCCCCTGCCCTTTGCCTTTATCACCCTCGGCAGTGAAGGCAGGAAAGAACAGACCCTTAAAACAGACCAGGACAACGCCATTATTTTCCAGGACCCTTCGGATGGACTGGCCTTGGAAACAGTTCAACCCTATTTTCTCAGCCTTGGCGAAAAAGTCTGCTCCTGGCTGGATCAGGCCGGATTTGATTTCTGCCAGGGCGGTATCATGGCCAAAAACCCAAAATGGTGTCAGCCCCTTTCAGTCTGGAAAGACTATTTCTCCTCATGGATTCATGCGGCTTCACCCGAAGACCTCCTGCACACCTGTATTTTTTTTGATTTCCGGTTTGCCCAGGGTGATCAAAAAATCACCGACGATCTGACCACCCACCTTTTTACAAGCCTGTCCAACTGGACCGGATTTTTCCGGAACATGGCTGAAAATGCCGTATATTTCAAACCGCCCATTGGATTTTTCGGCAATTTCCAGGTGAAATCCCATGGACCCCACAAAAACTGCCTGGATATAAAGATGGCCAATACTCCCATTGTTGACTTTGCAAGAATCTATGCCCTGAAACATGGGATAAAACAAACCTCTACCCAGGAAAGACTATATCAACTCTACATAAAAAAAATCCTAACCCGGAATGAATACAATGAATTGGATCAGGCCTACGGCTTCATGATGCAGATCCGGTTCAGGGTACAGATCCAGGCCATTCTCGGCCTGCATCTGAAACCCGATAATTTTGTCAACCCAAAAACGCTTTCATCCATAGAAAAAAAGATGCTGAAAGAAATCTTAAAGAAAATAAAAGACATTCAGGCCAAATTAAGTTTTGACTTTGGTACTGCAGACCAGCAGGTATCCTAGAAAAAAAAGCCTTAATGCGTCTCTTCCAGCAGTTTTCTTACCTTCCCGATCACATAATCAATGGCAAAGGGTTTGGTGATGTAATCATCGGCGAAAAGACCCATGCCCCTGGAAATATCAATGGAACGGGCCATGGCAGATAAAAAAACAATGCGGATGGTATTGAATTCCTTTTGCTGCCGTATTTTCTCGCAGACCTCATATCCGTCCATGCCCGGCAGCATGATATCCAAAAGGATAAGATCCGGCTTCCAGTTCACAATAAGATCAAGGGCCTTTTCCCCGGTTCCTGCGGTTTGAACCTCATAGTGGTTCTGCTCCATTAAGAACTCTAAAGGCACGACAATATTGGGTTCGTCATCAACAATCAATACTCTTTTTTTCATTTTTCCCCCCTTATTCCGGCCATAGAGCCCTGGATTTTTTATTCTATCAGAGGCAAAGTGAAAAAGAAAGCAGCCCCTTTATTCAATTCGCTTTCCACCCATATCCTTCCGCTATGGGATTCAACAATATGCCGGGCAATGGTCAATCCAATGCCTGTGCCCCGGGGTCTTCCCTCGGAAGACGAAATCACCTGGCGAAATTCATGAAAGACAATCTCCTGGTTTTCCTTATCAATGCCTATGCCGTTGTCTTTTACCCAAACCTTTAACATCTTGCCCCCGGAATCCCCGGCCGTTTTTGGGTCTGTCTGCATGCCCACAATGATCCTGCCCTTATCCGGATTACAGAATTTGACGGCATTGGATATCAGATTTACCATGACCTGTATCAGGCGGTCTTTATCTCCGGATACCCGGATTGCCGTATCAGACAGATCAAGGGTCAGCTCTATGTTTTTATCTTTAATCAGCTGGCCGGTGGAATAAATCGAGTCATCAACGACTTCCCTGAAATCAAGACCGGTCATCTGCCAGTGAACCCTGCCGGATTCAATCTTCTGGAAATCAAGAACATCATTGATAAGTCTTGACAACCGCTCGCTCTCTTTGATGATGATCCCCACAAACTGCTGATGTTTTTCAGCATCCAGATCCCGGGTCCGTTGGACTATCTCTGCCAGGGCCCGGATCGAGGTTAAAGGAGTTCGAAGCTCATGGGTAACGGTTGAGATAAACTCGTTTTTAAGCCGGTCCAGCTCTTTGAGCCTTTCATTGGCAGCCTCAAGATCCTTTGTCGCCTTTTCAAGCTCCCGGCTGTAGACAATGATCTGCTGGGTTTCGTCCAGGATGTGCATGATCTGATCCATACCCAGGGGTTCTTCTTCTACAATGGATCTGACCATGACAAGGGCTGATGCCGATCCGATTGCCCCGGCCAGGAGTTTTTCGGCAAAGCTGACCAGGCCTGCATCAGCAATGGCTTTTTCTCCCCAGTTGATATGATGGTCCCTGGCATACAGAGCAAGTGCATCATCGGTCCTGGATTTTCCCAGGAACCTTTCCAGCAGCATGCGCAGCTCGGCCACCGTGGCTGACGCCCGCCAGAAAGATGATTTTTCGGATTCCACAGCATATTTGAACACATCCACAAAAAGGGTGGCCTGTTTTCTTTCCATGGCATTCTGTCTGGAAAAAAGAGACACTCCGATAAACAGACCCAAATTGGCAGACATACTCCAGAAAACCGCATGTGTATAATGGTTAAACCCCAACTGCCCGACATTGAGGCCAAACAACTGCGCCGGGTTTAACAGCCTAAGACCCAATGGCCCCTTTGTTAAAAGATCTCCGGGCAAAAACCCGGCCTGGGCAAGGGACGGCAGCACCAGGGTATAGATCCAGATAAAAAACCCTGCCAAAAGTCCAAAAAAAGCCCCCTGCCGTGTGGCCCCTTTCCAGAAAATCCCCCCGATCAAGGCCGGGCAGAACTGGGCAACAGCTGCAAAGGAAATCATGCCAATGGAAACAAGGGAATAATATTCAACCACATAATGAAAATAAAGATATCCCAACAGCAAAATGAAAAGGATGGCTATTCTCCGGATAATCAACAGCAGGCGGCTTAAATCAGCCTTCTTCTCCAGCTTTAAAAAGGACAGGCGAAACAGCACCGGCATGACCAGATCGTTGCACACCATGGTGGACAGGGCAATGCTTTCAACAATGACCATGCCGGTGGCAGCAGACATGCCGCCGATAAAGGCGAACAGGGCAAGGCCCTGCTGTTTTTCCGCCATTAAAAGGGTAAGGGCGAAATAATCGGCATCCAGACTGCCGTCTGAAAACTTCATTATCCCGCCAAAGGTCGTGGATAGGGTTTGTCTGCAGACCGGATCCAAGCCGCACTGATCAAAAAAATACATCATCCCGCCAAAAGCAATGGGAATGACAAAAACATTAATCAGGAGAAGGTATAAGGGAAAAAGCCAGACCGCCTTTTTCAGATGGGTTTCGTCCACATTCTCCACCACAATCACCTGGAACTGGCGGGGAAGCAGGAAAATGGCCAGCATGGCCAGAAACAGGCCATTATACCAGCCGGTAAAGGTGGAGGCCGTCACCTCCATGACAAAGAGCTGCCTGATCCGGGGGACAAGACTTGCCTGGGTGAACAGATCCCCGAACCCGGAATAAAGACCATAGGTCACAAACAGCCCTACGGACAGGATGGCGATCAATTTGATGCCGGACTCAAAGGCAATAGCGGCTACAAGGCCTTCATGGCGTTCGGTGGCATCCAGGTGGCGGGTCCCGAAAATCACGGCAAACAGGGCCAGCAGAACAGATACAAAAAACGCCGTGTCCCGGGTTCCAAAAAGAGGAGTCCCGGTTTTTTCCATAACCAGATCCGGATACTGACTGATCAGTTGAACCGATGCAGATATGGCCTTGATCTGTACCGACATGTACGGGATAATGCCGAGGACCGCAATAATGGTCACTGTGCCGCCTATGACGGCGCTTTTCCCGTACCGGGATGCAATAAAATCCGCAATGGAGGTGATCCGGTTGATTTTGCTGATCCGGATAATTTTTCTCAAAACCGGCCAGCCCAGGATCATCATGAGCGTGGGTCCGAGATAGATGCTTAAAAAACCTGCGGCACCGGACCGGCTTGCCGCACCCACGCTTCCGTAAAAGGTCCAGGCCGTGCAGTAAACCGCCAGGGACAAGGCATAAATATAGGGATTGCTGATGATGCTTTTCCCTGCCTCCGCCCGCTTGTCACCCCAGAAGGCAATGGCAAAGAGCAGCCCCATGTATCCGAAAGACACAAAAAGAATAATTTTTGGCTCTAACATCGATACCTTTAGGTTTCCGGGTCCCTCGGCTTAAAGGCTTCCGGAATTTTCCCGCACACCATAATGAAAACGATCAAAACAGACCAGGTCAGAAAAATATAGAAAAAAAACAAAGGGATGCCAAGCAGTCGGGTGTCCAGGTTGAACAGGGTCAGAACCGGATAGGAGAATAAAAAACATCCCAGGAGGAAAAGTCCTGCATATCGACCGTTAATAGATTTATTGTCCGGCATGATACCTCCCTTTTCCTATTGAATACAATAAAAAACAAAGGCAAATCAAGAACTTTGTCGGGGTATCAGCTGCTCTGAACTTAAATTTCCCGTCACACCTGTAAAAATTGATTTAAATTAAAACAAAAGAGTTGTCTATATGCGGCGGGATAGCTTATAATCATCACTTAAAATAAGACCGGCCGGCAAAAACTCCTGCCTTGTGTTTTATTCCCTTCACTATCATAGATTTCATGTGTGCTTTTTTTAGGAGACCGTGGGATGACAAAAAAAAAGGATGCCTTAAAAAATAAAGACCCCCAGCCGTCAATGTTAAAGCCTGCTTTCCCCATTATCGGAATGGGAGCTTCTGCCGGCGGCCTGGAAGCCTTTGAATCATTTTTCAGAGCCATGCCCAATGACGCCGGCATGGCATTTGTCCTGATCTCCCACCTGGACCCCACCCATATCAGCATCCTGCCGGAACTGATTCAGAAAAGAACACAGATGAAGGTTCTTTTAATAGAGGATGGGGTTCAAATCAAACCCAATACCATATATGCCATCCCACCCAACAAGGATGTGGCGATATTAAACGGGGCCCTGCATCTCATGGATCTGCCCCACCCCAGAGGATTTAATCTTCCCATTGACAATTTTTTCAAATCTCTGGCCCAGGATCAGGGGGCCAATGCCGTCTGTGTTATCCTGTCCGGAACAGGCAGTGACGGAACCCTCGGTTTAAAACAGATCAAGGGGGAACTGGGCATGGTCATGGTGCAGGAAGCGGCCTCGGCAAAATATGACGGCATGCCCAGAAGTGCCATTGCCACGGGGCTTGCAGACTATGTCCTGCCCGTGGAAAAAATGCCGGAGGCACTTATAAAATATACCGGGCACGCCATCTTTGACTCCAAAGGCAGGGTCAGTGCGGATGAAGACAAATTTCAAAAAGCCCTGCAGAAAATTTTTATTCTTCTTCGGTCCCGCACCCGTCAGGATTTTTCCCTTTACAAGAAAAATACCATCATCCGGCGTATTGAAAGGCGGATGCATGTGCACCAGATCGATAATGTCCAGGACTATGTGACCTATCTTTCAAAAAGCGAACACGAAGTTCATGTCCTGTTCAAGGATCTTCTTATCGGCGTGACCGGTTTTTTCAGAGACCCTGAAGCCTTTGATGCCCTTCAGGAGACTTTTTTTTCCGAACTGTTTACCAACAGACCGGAAGACACCCATTTCAGAATCTGGGTAGCCGGCTGCAGCACAGGTGAAGAAGCCTATTCCCTGGCCATTCTTCTACAGGAATGCATGGAAAAAAGGAACCGTCATTTTACGGTCCAGATATTTGCCACGGATCTGGATGAGGATGCCATCAATGTCGCAAGATCAGGGCTTTATCCCGTCAGCATCGCGTCTGATGTCGATCCGGAAAGGATACAACGCTTTTTCACCAGAGAGGACAGTCATTTCCGAGTGAAAAAATCCATCCGTGAAATGCTGGTGTTTGCACCGCAGAACCTGATCATGGACCCGCCCTTCACAAAGCTGGATATGCTCAGCTGCCGAAATCTTCTGATTTATCTCGGGCCCGAGCTCCAGAAAAAACTGATTCCCATGTTTTACTACAGCCTGAGAGCCCATGGCATCTTATTTCTAGGGTCAGCAGAGTCGCTTGGCCAGGACACACATCTGTTTGAAATTTCCAACCGGAAATGGAAAATTTTCAAACGCTTACCCGAAAAGACGAGTACCCGCCCGACATTAAATTTCCCATTTTCGTCACCCATGGATACCCCCATGGAAATGAAAATTCCAGAAGCCGTCAAAAGGGCTGAGGAAATCAACAGCTTTATGCTGGTGGAAACCATCCTGCAGCAGAGCGACACTCCGCCCTGTGTGATCATTGATGAAAAACTGAATATCGTCTATGTCCACGGCCGTACCGGCAAGTATCTGGAGCCTGCTGCCGGCAGGACATCCAACAATATCCTGGAGATGGCAAGACCCGGCCTCAAGGTGATGCTGGCCTCGGCCATCCGAAAGGCTGCCACGCTGAAACATGAAGTGACCCACAATGGAATCGATATCGAGGACAACGGCGGGTTTATCAGGATCAATATGACAGTAAGACCTGTCATGGAATACGGTGCTGTTCGGGGCATGCTCATGGTCGCCTTTCATGATGAGGAAAAAGCAAAAATAAGCAGAAGCCCCAGGGCGCCCAAAAAAAATCAACCCATGCGCCTTCTTGAACAGGAACTGCAATATACCCGCGAGAGTCTGCAAACCACCATTGAAGAATTGGAAACCGCCAACGAAGAACTCAAATCCGCCAATGAGGAACTGCAATCCACCAACGAAGAGCTGCAATCCACCAATGAGGAGCTGGAAACCTCAAAAGAAGAGCTGCAATCCCTTAATGAAGAATCCGCCACAGTGAACGCCGAACTCCAGAGCCGGATTGATGAATTGTCCGATGCCAATGACGATATGAAAAACCTGTTGAATTCCACACGGATCGGAACCATTTTTTTAACCATGGACCTGAATGTCAGACGCTTCACAGATATGGCCACAAGGCTGATTCCCCTGGCCCTGACAGATATCGGCCGGCCCATCAGCCATTTTGCCACGGAATTGAAACAGTTTCAGCTTGCAGATCATGCAGGACAGGTTCTTAAAGATCTGATCACCCAGGAATTTGAAGTGGAAAGCCGGGACGGCAATTTTTTCAGAACACGGATCATGCCCTACCGAACCATGCAGAATGTCATTGACGGGGTGGTGGTGACCTTTGAAGATATTACCGAATTTAAAAAATTCCGCCTGACTTCCCAGCGGCTCTCTGTTATGATGAATTCAAGGGAGGCCATCCTTATCCAGGATAAGGACGGGACCATTACCTTCTGGAATAAAGGGGCTGAAAAATTATACGGGTACACGGAAACTGAAGCCTTAAAAATGAATACCCGTCATCTGGTGCCTGAAAAAAAAATGAACGCCTTTCTTTTATTCATGAAAACCGCGTTTTCAGGCACCCTTTTTGACATGCTTGAAACGGAACGGCTGACCAAAGACAACAGAACCATAATCGTCCGGATTATGGCGGCAGGGCTCAGAGATGAAAAAGATTCCATCAACGGTATCGTCACCATTGAAAGAGAGGTTACAAAACCCTCCTGATATCTGTGGAAATATGCTCTGGGGCTCATTAAATCATAAGTGTGCATGTATATGGACAATAATAAATCTTCACATGAAAAATTCAACCGGCTGCGCAGGCAGGCACAAGATTTGTTGAAAGGCAAAGCGTTTGCCGAGGCAGCGGCTGACTTTAAAAACCCGCTTCAGCTACTCCATGAACTTTCAACATACCAGATTGAGCTTGAACTTCAGGCAGAAGAACTACACCGGTCCCAGCAGGAATTAATGGCCTTTAAAATACGCTTTACAGAACTCTATGATTTTGCCCCGACAGGATATATCAGCATGAATCCAAAAGGGCAGATTCTTGCAGCCAATCTTACATTTACCGATATGCTGTCCCTTGAAAGAAGCTTTATAACAGGCCGATCACTGTCCGATTATATTGCTGCCGGAGAACAGGATATATTTCATCTGCACTTGCAGCAGCTTGCCGGCTCACACACAAAACAGACCTGTGAATTGCGCATGAAAACAAAACAGGGAACCCTGGTTGATGTGCAGCTCATCAGCATTGTGATAAAGGATCGGGATGAAACCCTGCAATACCGCACAGTGATAAGCGACATCACCGGACAAAAAGCTGCCGAAAAGGCCCTTCAGGAAAGTGAGACCCGGTATCGGTCCATGATGGAATCCATAACCGATCCCTTATATATCTGTTCACCGGAGCTTATTGTTGAATACATGAATCCTGCCATGACCAACCGCCTGGGGCGGGATGCAACCGGTGAAAAATGTCATAAAGTCATGCACGGTCTGGATCACAAATGCGACTGGTGTGCCTTTGACAGGGTGGCCCAGGGCGAATCCCTTGAAACTTCCATGATCAGCCCCCTTGACCAAAGGACCTACAGGGTAACCAATATGCCGATTCAAAACAAAAGCGGGACAATATCAAAAATGAGTATTTTCCGGGATATTACAGATTATCTGGCCGCGGTTGAGGAAAAAGATAAAGCCCAGGCACGATTTCTGCAGTCACAGAAAATGGAATCCATCGGTATCCTTGCCGGCGGCATTGCCCATGATTTCAACAATATCCTGTCCCCCATCATTGGATTTGCCGAAATGCTGGCAGAAGACTTCCCTGAGAACAGCAATATGAATGAAGGCTTAAGTGAAATTTTATCCGCTGCCATGCGGGCAAAGGAGCTCGTCAAACAGATCCTGATCTTCAGCAGGCAGGCAGAGGACCATGAAGTCCAACCGATACAGCCGCATTTAATTGTCCGCGAGGTTGGCAATCTCATAAAATCCATTATCCCTGCATCCATTGAAATCAAAACTCTCATAGACAAAAAAACCCGGACTATCCTGGCAGACCCCACACAAATACACCAGGTCGCCATGAATCTGGTAACCAATGCCTATCATGCCATGCAGGAATCCGGCGGTGTTCTGACGATCAGGCTTGGAAATATTGACGGAGCTGATATCCGGGAACAGACTTCCAGACCCAGGGCCGGCCCCCATGTGTTGCTCTCCGTAGAAGATACCGGAATCGGGATGGACAAAACCACGCTGGAAAAAATATTTGACCCCTTTTTTACGACCAAGCCCATGGGTAAGGGAACGGGTCTGGGCCTATCCGTGGCATATGGCATTGTCACAGCCTATGGCGGGGATATCAGCGTCACCAGTACACCGGGAAAGGGGAGTGTCTTTAATGTTTATTTTCCTGCAGCCTTACAGGATATGAAGCTGGAACGCCCTATGGCGTCTGATTTGATGCCCACCGGCAATGAGCGGATTTTGCTGGTTGATGATGAACCCGCGGTGCTGCTTACAGAAAAACTAGTCCTGGAAAAACTGGGATACACGGTTGAGCCAAAATACAGCGGCTCTGATGCACTGAATGCCATCAAGGCTGCGCCGGATTTCTTTGATCTGGTGATCACTGACATGTCCATGCCGAAAATGAGCGGCATTCAACTCTTTCAAAAAATAATGGAGATCCGGCCCTCCCTGCCTGTGATTATCTGTACCGGATACAGTGAAGGGCTCTCAGTGGAAACAACTGCAGCCATAGGCATAAAAGCCTTGTTGATGAAACCCGTCATTAGTTCGGAAATCGCTGCAACCGTAAGAAAAATACTGGATGAGACAAAAAATGACTGATCCGTTAGAATACCCTGAATTTTTAAAAAAACCAAAAATTCCCTGATTGACCCAAACCCTGTCAACCGCTATAAAGGCAATTGAAAAAATATTTCAGGTGGTTATAGACATAATCAGAGCCGGACAGGATCGGAAAAACAGAACATGACAATGACACCAGGGGAAGGCCATGAGTTGAAGCTGGCCAAAGACTTTGTTCAATACACGGGCAGGCACATTTTTTTAACCGGAAAGGCAGGCACCGGAAAAACCACATTTCTGCATCAGCTGAAAGGCAATACGGAAAAACGGATGGTCATCACGGCCCCCACCGGAGTTGCGGCGGTTAATGCGGGCGGGGTCACCCTCCATTCTTTTTTCCAGCTACCCTTTGGCCCTTTTATTCCGGGCAGCGAGGCCCATGAAAAAAATCGTCAGCAGCTGTTCCGGTTCAGCCGGGAAAAAAAACAGACCATCAAGAGTCTTGATCTCCTGGTGATTGACGAGATCAGTATGGTCCGGGCCGATCTCCTCGACAGCGTGGATGCGGTTCTTCGGCAGCAGCGCCGGAATGATGAACCCTTTGGGGGCGTGCAGCTGCTCATGATCGGGGATCTCCACCAGCTTTCGCCTGTGGCAAAACCGGAAGAATGGAAACTCCTGAAAAACCATTATGAATCCGTCTATTTTTTTTCCAGCCATGCCCTTGCCGCAACAGAGCTTATTACCATTGAACTGAACCATATTTTCCGCCAGTCCGATGCCCGGTTTATCAGGCTGCTCAACAAGGTCCGGGATAACCGTATGGATGCCGGAGCCATCAGGGAACTGAACCGGCGCCATATTGAAAATTTCACCCCGGAGGAAAACCAGGGCTATATCACCATGACCACCCACAACAACAGCGCCGATGCCATCAATAAGACCAGGCTTTCGGCTCTGACCGGTAAAGAATCTCGGTTTGATGCCGGGATTTTTGGAGACTTTCCCGAACAAGCCTTTCCCGCCCCGGAAACGCTGGTGTTCAAAACCAATGCCCAGGTCATGTTTCTGAGAAATGATGCCTCTCCTGAAAAACGATATTACAACGGCAAGATCGGAAAAATTATCGGAATGTTCGACCAGCAGATCCATGTCTCCTGTCCTGGCGAACCCGATGAAATTGTGGTTGAACCCGTGATCTGGGACAATATCAAGTATACGGTGAACCCGGAAAATATGGAAATTCAGGAAGAAATCATCGGCAGATTCAAACAGTTCCCCCTGAAAACAGCCTGGGCCATCACCATTCATAAGAGCCAGGGACTGACCTTTGACAAGGCCGTTATTGATGTAAAATCCGCTTTTGCCCATGGCCAGGTCTATGTGGCGCTGAGCCGATGCAAAGCCATAGAAGGCATGGTCTTAAGCTCCCCCATCCCGCCCCAGGGGATTGAAACCGATGCCTCAGTCTTAGCCTTTGTTGACGCTGCCAGACAACGCCTGCCCACTGAAACCCTTCTTGAAGAAGCCAGAATCAAATTTCAGCAGCAGTTACTGCTGACCTGTTTTGATTTTCAGTCACTCAGGAACCGTCTATTTTACCTGCTCCGGCTTTTGCAGGAAAATCGTCACCTGGTTCAGATCTCCGGTATCACCGATTTGAATCAACTCAGGGAAACTGCTCAGGAGCAGATTTTTACGGTGGGTGAAAAATTCAGGCTGCAATTGCGTGGCCTTTTTACAACCCTGTCTTTACCCGAATCGGATGCCCATATCCGGGAGAGGACAGGCAGAGCATCCCAATGGTTCAAGGATAAATTTCCCCAGGTTTTCAATGATTCGGTTCAAAATTTCCAGGTGAGCACCGACAACAAAGATCTTGGCAAAAAAATAAACAATGCCCTGAACAATTTAAAACAGGAGTTTGCCATAAAACTTTCAGGAATCAAGTCCTGTGAAAACGGATTCTCGCCTTCACAATATTTGCGTTCCCTGTCAAAGGCTGAAATCGATTTTACCCCTGAAAAAATAAAAAGCCCCCAGAAGCCTTCCTACAGAGAATCAGACATCGAACATGAAAAATTATTCGTCGTGCTCAAGGACTGGCGATCCCAAAAAGCCAGGGAGAAAGGACTGGCTCATTATCAGATTCTTCATCAAAAGGTGTTGATCCAGATTGCAATCAAGCTGCCCGATAGCATTGACGCTCTCAAAACGATCAAAGGCATGGGCAAAAAAACCCTTGAAAAACACAGTGACGAATTATTGGCAATGGTTGCGGCCTACCGAAAAAAACACGGTATTGAAAAAACAATCCTGCCGGATATCAAGAAAACACCTGTAAAAAAAAGTTCGCCGGAAAAAACCAATCCGGTATCCGACACCAAACAGGTCAGTTTTGACCTGTTTGACAAAGGGCTCACGATTTCCGATATCGCCAGGGAAAGGAACCTTGTTGAATCAACCATCCAAAGTCATCTGTGCTTTTTTATCCAGCAGGGCAAAATAGACATCAGCCGCCTGCTGTCCCCTGAAAAACAAAACAGGATAAAAGAAGCACTTACAAAGGCCCCTGTCAATTCCATGAAAACCGTAAAGACAGAACTGGGGGACGGCTATTCTTATGGTGATATTAGGCTGATGGCCGCACACCTGAAGCACATGGCTGACCAAAAGAAAGAAGACAACAGCTGATGGCAGCAGTATGGATATCACATAATGCAAGAGACTACCCTGATTTTTTTAAGGAAAGAGACCCATGGACAACACCCATATTATAAAGAAAATCGATATTACCCGGATAAAAGGCAGACAGGTAATCCTGACAGAGGACAGCATCATTGATGAAGATATCCTTGAAATTCATATCAATGGAGAAAAAACCTTTCAGATGGTCTTTTCCATGACCCATACAGAAGCTTTATGTGCAGGTTTTCTCTTTACCCAGGGAATTGTTCAAAAAAAAACCGATATCCTGGACCTGGGGTTTTCTGAAAAGAGCCGGCAGTGTCATGTCACATTAAATGATTCAGCCCTGAAACGGCTGGAAGAGTTCAAGGCAAACAGCCAGGTCAAAGGGTCTTCCGGCGGCGTCCTGCTGCAGCACCCGGAAGGGGTTAGGTCTGAAGAACCGTCACACGGTTTTTCCATTACCTATAACGAAGTCCTGTCATTGATCCGGATGCACTGGGACCATTCCGGGATATTTCTTGAAACCGGGGCTGTCCACAGTGCAGGGATATGCAGCAAAGACCGGATTCTTTATTATTATGAAGATATCGGCAGACACAATGCCCTGGACAAAATGGCCGGGGATATCCTGTTAAAAAAAATCGACACAACGGATAAGGTTGCTACTGTGAGCTGCCGCATGTCCCTTGAGATCATCGGTAAAATTATTAAAACCGGAATCCCCGTCGTCATTTCCAATGCCGCCCCAACCCTTTCCGCCGTCAGGCTGGCCGATCATGCCGGGCTGACCGTTGTCGGTTTTGCCAGGGACAACCGGTTTAATATCTACACCCATGAAAAAAGGATTGTGGCGGAGACTCCCGGTCAGGACTGATCCTTTTTATGCCAGAACCGTTTATCATCCTTATCCCAGTCAGAACCGAATTTATCAACAAGATAAGATTCAAGCCGCCTGTACCATTTCAGCCAGGGATTTTTACCCTCTTCCCTGTCTTTTAAGACATCCAGAAGAAAATCTTCAATGTTGATCATTTCCTCTTTGGGAATATAGGAGGCGGCACCGCCAAAATAAGATTTCTTGATATAGTCCGGACTTAAGGCGTGGGCGGTCAGCATCACCGTCACTATATTTTTCTTTTTTGCAATCCCTAAGAGCTGATACCCGTCAACCCCCATGATATCCAGGATGGCGATATCAAATTTTTGGGTCTCCAGGAGCGTTTTTGCCTGGTCAAACGTCTGAGCTCTGACCGTCGTACACATGTCCAGGAGTTCTTCAAGGGATTCCAGGACATCGGGTTCATCATCAACAATCAGAACTCTTTTGCCGGCTAAGGTAATGTTAGACATATTTTTTTTCCTAAGTTGTTTTTGTCATTTTTCTTCGTTCACCATCCCTGACTTCACGGCGCAGAAGCTTGCCGACCTTGGATTTGGGCAGCATATCCCGGAACTCCACATAGCCCGGCACCTTATAGGGTGCCAGCCGCTCCCGGCACCAGCGGATAAGCTCCACCCCGCCCACGCCCTTGGCATCTTCCTTTAAGACCACAATGGCCTTGATGCGCTCCCCGACTTTTTCATCCGGGATACCCACCACACAGGCATTAATGACGGTGGGGTGATCCTGGAGAACCGCTTCGATTTCCGATGCCGAGACCCGAAACCCCTTGTGCTTGATCACATCAGCCGACCGTTCCATATAGACGAGTTCGCCGTTGGGTTTAAAGGACACAAAATCTCCCATGCGGCAATAGATCTTGCCCTTGATATTCACAAAGGTTTTCCTTGTTTCCTCGGGTTTCTGAAAATATTCCTTCATGGAATAGCTTGATGTAACCAGAAGTTCGCCGTTTTTATCAGGCCCCACAGGTTCCATGGTCTCAGGGTCTACTACAATGCATTCCCGGCTTTTCAAAGGATAGCCGATGGAACCCGAGGACGGGTCAGACCCGATTCGGCTGTAGGCCACATGCCCGACTTCAGTTGATCCGTACACCTGGTAAATGGGAAGATTATATTTTTCCCTGAACCGGGTCATGATTTTGCCTGGCAGGACATCCCCGCCGCAGAAGCAGTATTTCAGGGAAGAAAGATCATACTGGTCTATCCGGTCATTTTCAAGCATCATGCGGTAAAGGGACGGAACCCCGAGAAACCAGCGAACCCGGTATCGCCGGATGGATTCCATGATTGCATCCACATGGGGCTGGGGCATGAGCACCGTCATATTCCCCTTGTTGAGCCCAATGGCCATGAACAGCCCCAGGGCCATGATGTGAAAAAGGGGGTTTACGGCAATATACACATCTTCGCCCTCTTTCAGATGCTCCCCGGCCACATCACAGGTCACATCATTGATATACGAGGTAGACCCGATGTGATTACCGGGTACGCCCTTTGGAAATCCCGTGGTTCCGCCGGTATAGAGGATATAGGAAAGATCCTTGACCGGGTCCAGCATCGGTTTTTCTTTTAAGGGCGAGGCTTTAAGCAGGGTTTTAAAGGAGAGGGTTTTTTCGTTAAATTCCACCTTACCCCTGGGCACCTTGTCAAAGAGAAACCCCATGGCCTGTTTCCATACCGGGAGGAGCTCCACCAGGTGGGTTACAATTGCATGTTTCAAACTGGTCTTTGCAAATGCCTCTTTGACATACCCGAAATTGGTGTCCATGCAGATGATGGTCTTTGCACCGGAATCCTTGATCATATAGGAAATCTCATGGGAGGTGTAGATGGGCGAGACCGGTACCAGGACAGCCCCGGCCTTCTGGATGCCGAGATAGGCAACAACCCACTGGATGCAGTTGGGGATATACAGCAGCACCTTGTCGCCTTTTTTCACCCCTAACCGGTTAAGACCGCCTGCAAACAGTTCGCTCAGGTTTCGAAGCCTTTTATAGGTGAAATGTTCACCCAGGTAGACCACAGCGGTTTTGCCCGGATATTTTTCGCTCATCAGGTCGAACCTGGAAAAGGTGAGTTCCTGTTCCAGGGAAATGATATTGTTGACCATTTTTAAAGATTCTCCTTTCTATGACACGCCGAAATAGGCGGATTTGACATCCGGGTTGTCCATGAGCTCTTCCCTGGTCCCTTCCATGACGGCAGACCCGTTTTCAAGGATATAGGCATGGTCTACAATGGGAAAAACAGGCCGGGCGTACTGCTCGGATATGATGACCGAAATTTTGGTTTCCCTCTGGATGGACCGCGTGGCCTTCATGAGTGCCGCCTGCATCAGGGGGGAAAGACCCATGAGGGGTTCATCCAGAAGCAGGACCTTGGGCTGGGCCATGAGGGCCCGGCCAATGGCCACCATCTGCTGTTCTCCGCCGCTTAAGAACCCGCCCAGGCGGTGCCTGAGCTTTTCCAGGGCCGGGAAAATGGTCATGACATATTCCAGGGTCTGCCTGGCCTGGGCCTTGGTGGCAAGATATCCGCCGATGCGCAGGTTTTCTATGACAGAGCTTTCCTTGAACAGCCGCCGCCGTTCCGGGCAGAGGACGATCCCGGCCCTGGCCCTTCGGCTGGGTTCCATGTCTTTGATATTCTGATCCTGGAACAGGATATCACCGGACAGGGTGATCCTTTCTCCGCCCGCCATTTCCTCTTTTTTGCGGATGTCCAGTATGATGCCGGAAAGCGCATACATGAGGGTGGATTTGCCTGCGCTGTTGGCGCCGAAAACCCCTACAATACTGTTTTTTGGGCAGGTAATGCTGATATTGTTCAGGGCCAGCATGTTTTCATAGAATACCATGAGATTTTTAGCTTCAAGCATAGGTCATGACCTCCTCTATTTTCTCAGATCCAAAATAGGCTTCCTTTACCTTTGCGTCGGCCATGACTTCATCGGAGGTTCCTTCGATGAGTTTTTCCCCAAAGTTCATGACCATGACGCGGTTGGCCACCTGAAAAAGTTCACGCAGGCGGTGTTCGATCATGACAATGGTGATGCCCTCATCTCTCAGCTGTTCTATCAGGGGGACCATGGAGGCAATCTCGCTCATGGAAAGCCCGGAAAACACTTCGTCACAGATAATGATTTCCGGTTTAAGGGACAAGCACCGGGCCAGCTCCAGGCGTTTCAGGTAGCCCGTGGGCAGGCTGGATGTGGGTTTGAACGGAATATTGGAATCCCGCTCAAACCCGATTTCTTCCAGGATATCCACGGCCACGGTGGCCCGGTCGCCGTGTCGCCCGCCGCCCCGCCATCCCCCGGTCCGTTTCGCTCTAGGGGAGTAAAGAGGAATGACAAGGTTCTTGTAGGCCGGAAGGCTGTAATAGGGCCGCATGATCTGGAAGGTCCGGGTGACACCCATGTCGGCAATCTTGTGAGGCGGCAGACCTGTAATGTCTTTTCCCTTGAAAAAAATCTTTCCCGAGGTGGGTTTGATAAACCCTGTAATATTATTGACAATGGTGGTTTTCCCCGACCCGTTGGGTCCGATGATCCCTAGAACATCCCCCGGAAAAACATCCACACTCACCTCAGTTAAGGCCTTGACCCCGCCAAAAACCTTGGAGACGTTCTGCATTTTAAGAATGGGCTGTGTCATATCTTTTTCCACCTTTCAAACTGTTCATATTTCCGTTGTCCAAACACCATGAGACCTTCGCTTTTGAAAAGGATGAACCCCACCAGAAGGGAGGCGTAAAACACGATCCTCAGGGTCCCGAAATCCCGCAGGAGCTCAGACACGGGAACCAGGATCAGGCAGCCGAGAAGAGGTCCCACAAGGGTGCCGGACCCTCCGATGACGGTGGCGGCAATGGGAAGGATGGAAAAATCCAGGGCAAACATGGAAATGCCTGTCCACATATAGATATGGGTGAGGCAGGCCCCGGCCATGCATCCCATGGAAGCGGCAATGAAAACAGCCAGTGATTTGTATTTTGTAATGCTGATGCCCGATGCCTTGACAGCCTGGTCATTGTCCATGACCGCAGTGAAGATCAGCCCCATATCCGTGGTGACCATCCGCCGGATAGCGAAAATAAAAACCAGGAGCATGGCCACCACAAAATACTGTTCAACAAAGACAGACGAAAAACTGTCGATCCCCAGTATCCCGTCCGTTCCCCCGAAGATATTAAAGGCTTCAATGATCCTTGCCATGAAAAGCGGATACATGAGGGTAACAATGGCAAAATAGACGCCTTTTAAGGGCAGACAGGGAAAGAGAAGAATCGTACAGACAGCCCCCCCGATAACAGCGGCCAGAGGCACGGTCAAAAAAGGGGGAATATGAAAATAGGAGTTGAGAATCCCTGCAATATACCCCCCGGTGCCGATGAAAAAGGCCCCGCCCAAAGACACCAGCCCCACATAATGGGCCAGAAAATCAAAGCTCAGGGCCAGGATGGCATAAATGCAGACAATGGAAATTACCCGCTGCCAGTAAACACCCGGCATGAAAAAGGGAAGCGACAGCATGCCTGCAATGAGGATGAACCTGGGCAGGGCAAGATAGGCCATCTCCCGCCAGGACATAAGAGCATAGAGCCCGTCGGATCGAACCTTGATGCCGCGGTCGATTCTTTCTTTTCTTAACTCTTGTGTGTTCATTTTTTCATACCCTCTCTTCCAGCTCTTTTTGACGGCCGAAGAGGCCGGATGGTTTCACGATAAGGGTCAGGATAATGGCCATGAGCGCTACCACCATCTGGAAATGGGACCCGATAAAGACAACGGTGAGAATTTGGGCAAACCCAATGATAAAGGCGGCAAAAAAAGCACCCATCCAGGACCCGAGACCACCGACAATGCATACGGCAATGGACATGATCAGGACATTATACCCGGATTCCACCACAATATTGCCCAGGGGCAGGATCAGGATGGCAGCCACACCGGCCAGGACTGCGCCGAAGCCCATGGCCAGCATGGCCATAAAATCAGAGTCAATCCCCAGCATGAGGGCTGCCTGCTCATCCTGGGCCATGCCCTGGAGGGCCAGACCCAGTTTTGTAAAATGGGTAAACACCCAGAGCCCTGCCAGAAGCAGAAGGCCGATAACCACCAGGAAAAGACGGTGGTAATCCACAGGAACCCCACCCAGCATGAAACTGCCTTCCATGAACACCGGCAGGGTATTGGTCATACCCCGGAACCCTCCCCATCTTAAGCCTTCAAGAATGGCAAGCCCGATGGCATAGGAACAGATAATCTCGGAAATGTTCATGCCCCTTACCCGTATCAGGATAAACCGGTACATGAACATTCCCAGGAGTCCATTCACACAAAGGGCCAGGAAAATCGACAGAACATAGGGAAGTCCTGCCTTTTGAAACAGGGTCCAGGTGACGAAACCGCAGATGATATACAGAGCCCCGTGAGCGAAATTAGGTACCCGACTGATGCCGTAGACCATGGCAAAACCAAGACCCATCAAGGCAAGGGACACTGAGTTAATGGTCCCGTAGACTAAAATATCCATAGAATGATCCCAAAAATTTTATATGTTGATAGATATAAACCGAATCCCTATTTTTTTATCATCCAGGGCGGAAGCATAATGCTTCCTTTGGCAATGCTTTTCGGGTAGACCACCACCCGTTTGCCGTCCTGCCACTGGAGGATGGAACCCACAGCCCCTTCTTTAGGGTCTGTTGAAGGGATCACCTGGTGGGTCTTGGGATCAAACTTAAGTCTTCCATAGACGCCCATCATATCTGTTTGTTCCAGAGCAGTCACCACTTTCTCGGAATCCAGGGTTCCGGCTCTTTCAACAGCATCTTTCAGGACATATACAGCCATATAGGAGCTTGATGCGCCAAGGCCTTCCGGCTCAACACCCCATTTTTTGGTATAGGCATCATAAAATTTCATGGTCCATTCAGTGGCTTCTGACGGGGCGTTTCCGGCATTGACCACATTACAGAGCGTATACTGGCCTTTACCTTCCGTGGCTTTCCAGAATCCGGGCTGTTCGGCCGCAGCCAGGGTGGAACCGAAAGGAAGAGCCGGGATCTGCATATCATACCATTGTTTTAACAGGATGGCGCTTTCCGGCATATCCATCCAGATATTGATAATCTGGGAGCCGGTGTCTTTGGCTTTTATCAGCCCCATTGAAAAATCTGAGGCGCCCGTGGGGTAGATTTCCGTGCCTGTGACTTCAAATCCTTTGGAGGCGGCCACCTTTGCCATAACTTCGGCCGCACCCCTGGCATGGGACACATCCTGGGCCATGATAAAGACCTTGGTAAAACCGTACTGTTCTTTCAAGTCTGCAAAATTGGCAATCATTTCACCGATAAGATTCACGGCTTCTCCATGGATCCTGAAGCAGTATTTGAATTTGTCATAGTCTTTCTCTACGGCTTTGTGATAGGCAGGGGTTAATACACCGCTGGTCACAATGGAAATTTTTTTATTTTTAGACAAAAGGGACATGGCGGCCAGGGCAGCCTCCGAGCGGTTTGGCCCGCCCACAATAAAATCAGCGTTTTTATTCAGGATAAGCCTTTCAACGGCCATAAGAGCTTCGCTGACCGGAACGCCCGGTTCAAGATCCCGCGTGTCGATGACTTCCACCTGAAATGGTCTCTTTTTTCCACCCACATTCACACCGCCCGCTGCATTGATCTCATCCACGGCAAGTTTCATGCCTCTTTCCGCATCCCATCCGTATAGGTAGGCGATAGACAAAGGCGCACCAATAATAATGGGTTTTTCTGCAAAAGCATAGCCACTCCATAACAACACAAAAAGGCCTGCCAAAAGGGTGAGAACCAGACTTGATCTTTTACGCTTCATTCGTTTTCTCCTTTAAATTTGTCCATTATCAATCATATTCAAGACCCTTCCGGGTCCGGTCGGCAGATATCGTACTCCTTTATTTTGGATTTAAGGCGGTTGAGTGATATTTTTAAAAGCCGGGATGTTTTTTCAAGATCCCAGTGTGTTTTGATAAGGACATTTAAAAGATGCTCTTTCTCACTTTCTTTGAGTGATTTTATTTCTGTATCCGGTTTCAAGATGCGTTTTCACATTCCTGTAAAAGATAAATAGCAAAACAAATCATCCGCATGAGAGAGATCAAAATGAGACAACGTACCGGTGCAGCAGAGCATTCAAAAGAATTGTCATCTATAAAGCAAAGACTGTGCCAGAAAAAGAAAATCCCTACAGAAAAAACGAATCCCTTTTAACCAATGGGGATTTCATCAGTGGATGAAAATTAATTGTTTATCAAAGAAGGATTTTGAGCCGGGAAGATGGAAAAAATTTTTCCAGGCCTAGAAAAAAATTAATTCCGGCGGATATTATATTTTCTGATTTTGCTTCTTAATGTCGGAAGGGTAATTTTGAGAAGCTTTGCAGCCTGCGATTTATTCCAGTCAAGCCGTACAAGGGTTTTCTCAATATGGTTTTTTTCAATATGGGCCAGGGAAAATGCCTCAAGCCCCAGCTCAGGCAAAGAGGGGTTACGGGTCAGTATCCGGTCGATATCATCCCGCAACAGCACATTGCCCCGGCACCCCACAAGGGCCTGGACAATCGCATTTTCAAGTTCCCGGACATTGCCTTTCCAGGTGTGGCTGGAAAGTCTTTCCATGACCCCGTTCTGAATTTTGGTGACCCGGGTCCCAAGCTCAAGATTAATCTTGTTTAAAAAATGCTCCACAAGCAGCGGGATATCCGACACCCGGTCCGAAAGAGGCGGTATCTGGAGAGTGAAAACTTTCAGTCGATAAAAGAGATCCTCCTTGAAAAGACCTTTGTTTACACGATCTGAAAGGTCACAGTTGCAGGCTGCCACTATCCTGCAGTTGCTTTTTTGCACCTTTGTTCCTCCGACCTTTGTGTATTCCCTCCTCTGAAGGAATCCCAGGAGCTTTCCCTGGATTTTCAGAGGAAGCTGTGCTATTTCATCCAGAAACAGGGTGCCGTTTCCTGCCAGTTCGATCTTTCCCCGGGTGGCCTGGTCTGCACCGGTAAAAGCGCCTTTTTCATGGCCGAACAATTCGCTTTCAAGAAGTGTGTCCACAACGGCCGAACAGTCAAACACCACAAAAGGTTCATCCTTGAAGGCGGAATTCATATGGATCACCCGTGCAGTCAGTTCCTTTCCCGTACCGGTTTCTCCCTGGATAAGAACATTGACGCGGCTGGTGCATACAAGCCCCATCATTTTGAATATATCGCGCATCTTTTCGCTTTTTCCGATAATCTGAAAAGAGTCTGCGGGTTTGGCCATGACAGCCTCAAAGACCGGGGTGTCCCGGTCGATTTTCAGTATCCGGACCGCCCTGTCGACAGCCTGTTCCACCTGGTCAATATCAAGGGGTTTATGAATATAATCAAAAGCCCCTCGTTTCATTGCCATAATGGTGGTTTCCATATCCTGAAAGGCTGTAATCATGATGATCTTAGATGGAAAAATTTTTTCCATCATGGATTTGAGCACATCAAGGCCGCTTCCATCCGGCAGACGGATATCCAGGACAACGATCTGGGGCTGTTCTTTTTCAAATATAAAAAGGGCTTTTTCGCCGGTGTCTGCCGTCAGGACGTCAAAACCCTTTTCTTCCAGAAACATCTGAAGGGTTTCAAGAATTGACTGTTCATCATCAACAACAAGAATATCAACCATTGAGTCCTCCCAACGGCAGGAACACTTCAAACGCTGCACCCTTGTTTTTTGAATCCGCCACCCTTACCCTTCCTTCATGGGCGTTTACGATCTGCTTTACATTGGAAAGGCCAAGGCCTGTGCCAGTTGTCTTGGTGGTATAAAAGGGTTCAAAAATCTGAGGCAGCAATTCCTTTGAAATGCCTTTTCCGTCATCTTCAACCCGGATTATGGCATAGGGT
This sequence comes from uncultured Desulfobacula sp., assembly GCA_964619205.1. Lineage (GTDB taxonomy): Bacteria > Desulfobacterota > Desulfobacteria > Desulfobacterales > Desulfobacteraceae > Desulfobacula. The sequence continues at coordinate 207,366 of CAZUDE010000003.1, forward strand.
TTTCCCTTTTGCTTTCTTCTTTTGGTTGAAATCCGGATAATTCCTGAATCTTTTACAGATTCCAGGGCATTGAGCAAGAGATTGATAATCACCTGCTCCAATTTCCCTTTGTCTCCCGAAAAACCCGGCAAGCTATTATCCACCTTGATATCGCACCGGATATTTCGTTTATTGAATTTGACTTCCAGAAGATCCACACAGGAATAAATAATCTCGTTAAGGTCAATTCCGGAAATCTGCAGGGATACAGGCTTTGCAAAATCCAGGAGTTCCTGGAGAATCCCTTCCAGCCGTTTGATTTCTTTTTCAGAAATATCCAGCCGCTTTTTGTCGTTGCCTTGAAATATATGGTTCTTACCCAAAATCTGAAGATTCATTTTTACCGATGAAAGGGGGTTTCTAATCTCATGGGAAAGGGAGGCGGTCAGCTTACCGATATAGGCCATGCGGTCTATCTCCCTGCTCTTTTTTTCCATCTCCACCCGTTTGGTGATATCCCTGACAATACAGAGATTATAATCCTGGCCTTCAAACCGGGTTGGCCGAAAATTAATTTCCGTGGACAGATTTTTCCCGGTTCTGGTCATTCGAAGGTATTCAAAAGCTTCAGGCTCGGTTCCCATTCTGACATCCCGGGTAATGATATTTCCGACTTTTTCCCTGCTTTCTTCAGCTACAAAAAATAAAAATGAGGCCATGGGAATCTCTTTTTCCTTATATCCGTGCATCCTGCAGAAAGCCGGATTTACAAAAATAATTTTATCCTTGTACAAGACAAGGTATCCATCACTGATATCTTCCACCAGGGATTTATATTTGTGTTCGGATTCCTTAAGCTCCGCCGTCCTCTTGGCCACATCTTTTTCAAGCTGCTCTGCATAGTCTTTCAGGTATTGTTCATGCATTTTCTGGAAATGATAACTGAACCTGTGGATGGTATAGGCAAGTCCGTTATTGACGGCTTCGATATTACTGCAAAGGAGTTCGCGCGGCGATTCCCTGATCAGGATGGGAATGACGATCTGCCGGTAAAGCTCAAACGCTTTCTGCACATCATGGAGAGGGAACCCCTCCTCCAGACGGATCCGGGTGATCTCATTGATAAATTCATTAACAGGGGAAAAATCATTTCCGGCAATCATTCGGCAAAAGGAGTCACAGGCCTTGCCCGTAGTCAGGGTAAGCTCTTCCATGGATCTTCCGGCATATTGCTCAGATACTTCCAGCTTCAGCCTGTCCCGCCACTCGCAAATGATCTCATCACGATAGTGGTTCAGAAAAACTTCCCAGTCAAATGTTACGATTGCCATTTTTCAGGTTTAATCCACAGGCAGGGCAAGGCCCTGCATGACTTCTTTTTTCTTTTCTTCAGAATAGAGAAGCGCCACAAGCCTTAAGGCAAACTCGCAGGCTGCACCTGCACCCCTGCCGGTGATGCAGATGCCGTCCACAGCCACTGCCGCGGAAAGGACATTGCCGTTGTCTATATTGCCGGAAAATCCGGGGTGACAGGTCACTTTTCCCGGCGTGACAAGCCCGTGATGATGAAGGACAACCGCAGGAGAGGCACAGATGGCGGCATAATATTTTTTCTGACCCGCCTGTTTCTTCAGAAGGATTTCAAGGTCCTTTGAATCCCTAAGGTTCATGGCTCCCGGCACCCCGCCGGGAAGCACAATCAGGTCGAATTCTTCATCCATGACATCTTTGATCAGCCGGTCGGCCTTGAATTCAAGTCCCCTTGAAGCCTTGATGGTGATGGTATCCACTGATGCGATGATGACCTCGGCCCCGGCCCTTCGAAGCACATCAATAATGGTGACGGCTTCCATTTCTTCGGTGCCCTGTGCTACCGGTACAAGCACTTTTTTTTCCATGGCCCCTCCTCTTTATATGATTCAATCATGAAAATGTCCAAAGATATCAGCGGAAATTCCTGAAGTCAACCCGGTGAAATAATCAAGGCAATCAGGACAGAATCTGAAACAATTCAATAGTGTTTATTTTCATTTAAAAATAAAGGCCGGTATGATAGCGTCTTGAACAGATCAAAAAAGGAGATACTGCTTATGAAATTCATGCTTCTATTCACAGCCCTTCTGGCCGGTATGCTCGCACCCCTTCAGGCAGGCCTGAACGGAAAAATGGGACGGGCCATCGGCGACCCTGTGTATGCTGCCCTGATTTCCTTTATCGTCGGGACCCTTGGCCTGTTCTTTTATGCCACAGTTACACGGGTGAATTTTGCAGCCATCCGACAGGCCTCCGGCATGAATTGGGCCGTATGGGGTGCAGGACTCCTTGGCGCCTTTTATGTGACGGCGGTGATTATTTTAACACCGCGGCTCGGGGCCGCCCTGACCTTTGGCCTTGTGGTTGCAGGCCAGCTCATCATGGCGGTTTTTCTGGATCATTTCGGGCTTCTGGGGGTCCAGGTTCAGTCCTTTAACGGGTATCGCCTGGCAGGCATTGTATTAATCACGGCCGGTGTTGTTCTGTTAAAAAAATTTTAAAGCCCTTTAAAGATCTAAATCCGGATAGTATTTTTTAACACATTCCGGACAGATTCCGTGAGAAAAGTCAGCGTCGGTATGCTTGTGGATATAAGATTCCAGTTTACTCCAGTAACCCTTGTCATCTCGGATGTTCTTGCAGTGGGAACAGATGGGAAGAATCCCTCTCAAAGTCCTGACTTCGCCCAGGGCTGTCTGAAGCTCCTTTATAACCTTTTTGCGTTCTTCTCCCTCTTCCCTTAATTTCAAATTCAATTGGTTTAAATCCCGGGTTCTTTCATCAACCCGATTTTCAAGATCATCACGCTCCTGTTTCAACCGGGCCGACATCAGGTTAAAGGCCTTTGTAACCTCAGCCAGCTCAGAACCTGAGGGTATTTCAATTTGATCGCCGATACGCTGTGGGTGACCTGAAATCTGGGTCGCCTTTGACCGAATCATTCCCAAAGGATTAAAAACCCACCGATTGCTCAACCATACTGCAATTCCAAAAACAGCCAACACCGTGACGGAAAAAACAAGGCTCAGATCAAAAATAATCCTGTTGATTTTTGAATAGGCAACATCAATGGGAATCCTGATGGAAACCGCTGAAACCACTTCACCCACTGAACGGTTGAAACTGCGCTCATTCCCATAATGGGCAACCATGTCCCAAGGTGCTTCATAAGATGTGCTGTGACAGCGAAGACAGCTCTTTTCCATGGTCTCACCCCTTCGCAGGACAACAAAATAAGCTTTACCTTCAATACGTCTATCCCCTGCATATTCTTTCAGATCAGCAGTAGTGTTCAGTTTTTCAATAAACAGCCGTTCAAATTCATCTGCCTCGTTTTCCGGACTCCTGGCATTAATGGCACATTCTTTATAATAATAGTCTTGGTTGGCAATGGACTGATAATATTTTTCGATTTCACGGACCGCATAGGTGGATGACATCCAGGCGGGTTCAAAATACCGGCTATCCATTATGGGTTCCATTTTTTTAAACAGAACCGGCTTCAGCTGATGTGAAAAATAAGTATGCACGGAAAGATTCCGATCCAGAAGGATCATGGCTTTTTCTTGCGCTTCTTGCCGGGCGTGGTTTTTCAGACGCCAGTAAATCACGGATATGGAAACAATTCCGGAAAGAAAAAGGATTAAACAGATAGAACAAAGCAACCGGACACTGCTTCTATGAACCGCCTTGCCCTTTGTTTCAAAGGGGGGAGTATCGTTTTCCATTTATTTTTATCCTGTAGAATTTCATGAAGAATGCCTTAAAAAAAATCAATCCTTCTGAATAATACAATTAAATCACCAGTGCGTCCATTGTCTTCACCCAGCCGACCCGGTCTTTTGAAAACCGGATTTTCAGGTATCCTTCACGTTCATCTTCCACACTGACCTTTGTCCCGGCATGGAGGCTGAATAATTTTGTGGCCGTGTCTGCTGTGCCCGACCGGACCGGAACCTCATTCTGAACAATGACGGCATTGATACGGGACGCCTTCTGATGATATTGAACCAGGGCCATCAAGGTCACCAGGACAAAAATGACGCAAAAGATCATGCCCAGGCCTGAAAAAATTTTTCTGTTTTTAACAACCCTGACCGAAGACCATGCAAAAAAGAAAAAAGAAAGAAAAACAGCAGCTCCCTGGATTATTTTTGCCGGAAAAAGTCTGTCCCAGAAAAAAAGAACCCCCAGGATGTCCGGGGATGATTCTTTTTTATCCTTAACAAAACTCATGGCATAGTCCAGGTTAAATGCAAGATCCGGGTCGTTGGGGATTATCCTTTTTGCCCTTTCATACCACAAAACGGCCCGGCCCAGATCACCTGCCTTCAGATAGGCATTCCCGATATTGTAGTAAAGATAGGGATTATTAACAGGCCCTGCTGCAAGCGATTCAAAAGCAGCGGCAGCCTCTTTGAACTTACCTGCCTTATATTGCTTTATGCCGTCCGCAAACACGGCAGGATCGGCCATGGCCTCCTGCGCTGAAAAAGAAAAAAACCCGAGACAGAGGAAGACAACGCAGAGCATCCGGATGACCCGGCCCACATCTGATAAAAGTGTTCTGCCTTCAGCTTCATCAATTTTTTTTTGACCAAACCGTGCGGATTCTATCTTTTCCAGAAGACCGGCCACGGTTTCTGTCAGGTCTTTGTCAACACCTTCCTGGGTCAGAATGGCCTCTGCTTCGGCAAGGGTCAGGGTTTCGCCTTTTTTATGAGCCCTGGACAGTACACCGGCCACAAGGGACGAATAAAGCCGGCTTAAAAAATCTTTGTCTCCTGCTTTCATTTTCCCTGCCTGTTTTAAAAGACGTTTTGCTTTTTCCTTCATGATTTTTTCAATGGAATCCTCTTTTTTCCGGATAAGGACAACGGCCTTGACACCGGAGAACAAAAAAGCCGGAATCAGGATCAAAACGGCGAACATGAAGGGACTTATGTCCTGATAAGGGGTTAAGACTTCAAGTCCTTCCTTTATTTCAAAGATATCTTTATTGATAAGGGCAACCTCTTCTTTAACCACAAAGGTGTTTCCGGCAGGGGTGTTCAAAGGTGTTTCAACCACCTGAACCTCTCCGGACGGGGTGACGGTCAAAGGAATATCACGGGTTGAAACCTCCCTGTAGGCCGCTTCCTCTGCATCAAAATAAACCAGAATCACCGGGGGAATTATATATTGACCCGGGCTGACCGGCACAACAGCTTTCTTGAATACTTTTTCACCCTCATATCCTTTTTGAGTAAGGGTGACGGTCTCCACCGGATTATCGTCATAGATCTTGAATGCATTTTCATCCATGTTCAGGTCAGGAAGCTTTGCATCCATGATATTTCCTGATCCGGATATTTTAAGGGTCAGGGTGGCGGATTCCCCGGCTTTAAGCTTTGTTTTATCCACGAGAGCCTCAATATTAAACCGGCCCACAAGTCCTGAAAACTGATGATCTCCCTGGTATGCAGGAAGCGGAACCACCTCCAGGGTAACCGGATTTGAAACCACCCGCACCGGCTTATAACTGTCTGATGAAAAAAACGGATCATTGAAAAAAGAGGGGATGCCGGAATTCCGGTTTGATTGGATCATGACATTGGCGACAAGGATGGCCGGATCAATGGTAAAGGTTCCGGGCTGCGTTGGAAAAAGAACATAATCCACCTGTGTCACCTGGAAAAGGATACCGCCCATGGTCTCAGTATATGTGTTTTCCTTTTCAACGGGTTTTGCTGAAAACCCTTTAAACTCTGGAGGATTTTCAAACCCGAGACCTGACAGCCGTTTTGATGTAAAAAATTTCAGGGAATACACGGCAGGCTGTCCCATAAAGAGTTTCTCTGCTGTGATATCGGCCCTGGCAAAAAGGGCTTTTGCCTCGCCCTGCAAGGTTTTCTCTTCAGATACCGTGATCAGGATCTCCTTTGTAAACGCTACCTCCCCGTCTCGCAAAGCCTTTATGGAAGGGATTTTCAGTTCCCCTTTTGAAAGAGGGGTCAGGACGTATTGACAGGAAAAGGTGCTTTCGGATTTGCCGTTGATATAATTATAAGAAGACGTGGTCCCCCGGGACATGACCTTGAAATCCTTGATCATGGACAGATCAAGATCAGCCTTTCCGCCGCTGATCACAACCTGGAGAAAAATTGAATCCGCCGGAGTAATCTTGTTTTTGTCCACCCGGGCCGTGACGTCAAAGCAGAAACCCTTGACCGGCATTGCCGTCAAAAGCAGTGCCAGGCCCAGCAACCATAATGTATTGAGTTTCACATGTCTACCAGTCTTTTTCAATGGCGTTATCCTGCAATAAAGGGATCAGGGCGCTTCCCGGTTTATCTTCAAGCCGGTTCAGCATGTTCTCAAGGTTTCCCTTTGCCTGCTGCTGTTGGCCGTCAGTGGCGCGGGACTCTTTTTTCTCTTCTTTATCGCCCTGTTTTTGACCCTGATTGTCCTTATTCTCTTGATTCTTATTCTCCGGATCTTTATTCTCCTGATCCTGCTTGTTTTCCTGATCCTGATCTTTATTCTCTTTGTCCTTATCTTTTTTGTTTTCCCTGTCCTTATTTTTTTCCGGCTCGGGTTTTTGTTCCTCTTCCTTTTTCTTTTGCTTTACAAAATCCAGGTTTTCTTTTGCTTCCCGGTCATCAGGGAATTCTCTTAAAATATCCTCATATTCTTTAATGGCCTCATCCATATTCCCCAGCCGGTATTGTGTATTGGCGTGATTAAACAGGGCATTATGACGCAGGGTCACATCCTTTGCATCCAGAACCTTTGAAAAATGACCCAGGGCCTCTTCATATTCCTTGTTCATATAGGCTGCCGTTCCAATATTATAATAATGCCGTTTGTCATCGGGATTTTCAAGCTGGGCGCCAATAAACTGTTTTTTTGCTTCTTCATACTGTTTTGCCTCATAAGCCTTGATTCCCTTTCCAACATGTGAAAAAAATATTCCGGCATGGGCCGCTCCCAATGGAAGGCCTGAAAAAATAATGCTCAGCATCAAAACCGGAAGAAAGCTCTTTAAAACCCTTTTCCCCGGCCCCACAAGGGATTCAATCAAAAACAGGATCAGACCGGGAAACAAAAACCATTGAAACCGGTTTTCCCAAACCTTCTGTTTCCCCGAAGTCAGGTTTTTTTCCTGCATTCCCTTGCGGATTTTGTCTTTATAAATCAGATCCAGGTCCATATCCCCGGCCACAGAGCGGACATACGCACCGCCCGTAAGTGCGGCCAGGGTCTCAAGACCTTTTTCATCCACCCTTGAAAGCACGATATTGCCTGAGGCATCTTTTTTAAACCCGCCTTTATCATCAGGGATGGGAGCGCCTTCTGAATCCCCCACACCGATACAGAAAATTTTGATGCCTTTCTTGGCCAGCATCTTTGCCGCTTCTTCTGCATCCCCGGCCGTATTTTCGCCATCGGTAATGATAATAACGGCTTTTTCCGTATCAGACTCTTTTTCAAACCCGTTAAACGCCGTCATCAGGGCTTCGGAAAGATTGGTGCCCCCCACAGGCAGAAATCCCGGTGTCAGCACGTTTAAAAAAATATAAAAGGCTTCATGGTCAAGGGTCAGGGGGCATTGCAGAACGGCTTTCCCGGAAAAGGCCACCAGCCCTGCCCTGTCGGATTTCATCATGCGAAGAAGATCCACAATTTCCCGTTTGGCCCGTTCCAGCCGGTTGGGTTTGATATCCTCAGCCAGCATGCTTTTTGAGCAATCCAGCGCAATCATGAGATCCACACCTTTTTCATTTATTTTTTCCCATTTAAATCCCCACTGGGGGCCGGAAAGGGCAACAATGAAACATCCTGTGGCCAGCGTGATGAGCACGGCCTTGATCCATCTGCGCTTTGGATCGTATTCCGGTATAATGGAAGAAAACATGCCGGCATCGGCAAACCGTGATAAAATTTTTTTTCGCTCCAGCATACCAAAGACCATGATGCCGAAAAACGGGATCAGACCCCACAAAAAATTCAAAAGATAGGGATGGGTGAATTTCATGGTCAGGGAACCTTTAAAAATCTTGTATTGACGAGAAGGATATAGGAAAAAAGAAAAATGAGCCCGCTAACCAGAAACCCTGGATACATTTCCTCATATTCCACCCATTTTTCAACATCCACCTTTGTTTTCTCAAGACTGTCGATCATGCCGTAAATTTTTTCAAGGGATTCCAGGTCTGCTGCTTCAAAAAAACTGCCATTGGTTTCTTTTGCTATGGTTTTCAGGGCGTCCAGATCCATTTCAACTTTCTGGTACACATAGCGTTTGCCGAAAAATCCGTCCACGAGAAAGGGGGCTTCGCCGTTTGTTCCGATACCGATGGTATGGATCTTCACCTTCCGTTCAGATGCTATTTTTATGGCGTCCTGCCAGGGAAGCACCCCTGAATTGCTTTTCCCGTCCGTCAAAAGGATGATAAGATTGGATTTGCTGTCAATATCGTTAAGACGCTTCAGGGAAATTCCAATGGCATCTCCAATGGCGGTTCTGGGACCGGCAGCCCCGATCTCCAGCCGGTCCAGGATAAAGGCAATGGTGTTGTAATCCCGTGTCAGGGGCAATTGCGTAAAGGCATTGGACCCGAACACCACCATGCCGATGCGGTCCCCTTCCCGTTTCATGATAAACTCTCGCACCACGGATTTGACAGCCTCAAGCCGGGTCACCAGTTTATTGTCTTTTTTAAAATCAAGCGCGCTCATGGATTCGGAAAGATCAAGGGCCAGGATGATATTCACCCCTTCAGTGGTGACATTGATTTTCCTGTCTCCCCACTGGGGCCGTGCAAGTGCAAGAATAATAAAAATCAAGGACAGGGTCTTGAAAAAAGGCAGCGTGTTTGAAACCCGGACCATGAAAGACACGGGAATCTTGTCAAGGCCTTCAAGGGTGGACACATTGATAGGGGCCTTTTGTTGTCTCATTCTGAAAAAAAGAATCAGAAAAGGCAGAAATAAAAAGAAAAGAAATAAAGGAGAGGCAAACCTGAACATCAGTATTCCTCCTTTATTTCTGCTCTTTTTTCTGAAAGATTTTTTTCAATCTTTTTAATGATTTCCCGGACAAGATCCATGTCTTTTTTCACCATGGCTGTTTCAGCCGGCAGCCCGGCATATTTAAAGGGATCGGACAGGGTCTGGAAATATGAAATCTCTTTTTTAACCTCTTTTTCAAGGTTCAGACGGCCCGCCTCCCGGATAAACTCCTCAGAGGTCATTTCCACGGCATTGATGTGAAAGGATCGACCCATATATTGTCTCAGCACAAAGGTAAGGTCAAAATAAGACAGTCTTGGGTCATCCATGGGGTTTTGTGAAAGGGCATCAAGTTTTTTTACCGCTTCTTCAAACGGTGAGAGCGTCTCGGCAACGGCCTCGATATGTTTTGGATCTTTTCTTTTTTTCCACCATTTTCTGATCAGAAAAAACAACAGCCCGGCCACGAGAAGGGCGCATAGGATCATCAGGATGATCTTTAGCATCTCAGGATCAATCCCCATGGCGACAGGCGGTCTTATATCATGGATATCCTGCATTTATCTGATCCGTCTCTCCCTCTGCCTGAAATAGTGTTGCAGGGTATCAGACACCGAAGCCCCTGTTTCAAGTTCAATCATATCGCTTCCTGCTTTTGAAAAAATATCCAACGCTCTTTTGTGAGCCGCTTCTCCTGCGGCTGCAAACTCTTTTTTTGTCTGCCTGCTGAACCCGTCCAGAACTATCTGCCGCGAGGTTTCAAAATCAGACAGGGTCACAATCCCTTTAAACGGAAGTTCAAACCCGCCTTTGTCATATAGTCTCACCCCGATAATTTCATGCCGCCTTCGGACGGTTCTAAGACTCTTTAGATATCCGTCATCCAGAAAATCGGACAGGATAAACACAAAGGATCTTTTCCGGGTAATTTTTGACAGATAGTCCAGGGCTTCGGCAATATTGGTTCCCCGTCCCTGGGGCGAAAAGGTGAAGATCTCTTTTATCACCCGCCATATATGGCTGCTGCCTTTTTTTGGCGGGATATATTTTTCAACCCGGTCCGTAAAAAAGATCACGCCCACCTTGTCATTGTTTTTAATGGCGTTAAAGGCCAGGATCGAAGCTGTTTCCGCTGCTCTTTCGATTTTCGGGCCGAAAAATGTACCGAATTTAAGGGAGGCGCTCATATCAATGAGCAGCATGACAACACTTTCCCGCTCTTCCCGGTAGAGTTTGACAAAAGGCTTTCCAAGGCGGGCTGACACTTTCCAGTCGATATTTTTAACCTCGTCACCCGGAGAGTATTCCCGGACTTCCTCAAACTCAATGCCGGAACCCCTGAATACGGATTTGTACTGGCCTGCCATAATGCTGTTGACAACACGGCTGGATTTGATGTGAATCCGCCGGATCTTTTTGATGATATGGGCCGGGATCATCCCTCAACGCTCCTTTCAAGGCACCTCGACCGACTCAAAAAGGGTCTGGATGATATCGGAGCAGGTCACATCTTCAGCCTCGGCTTCAAAGCTTAAAATAATCCGGTGTCTCAACACATCCGGTCCCACATGCTTGATATCCTGGGGGGTGACGTAGCCCCTGCCCGACAGAAAAGCATTGACACGGGCCGCCTTGGCAAGAAAGATAGAAGCCCTTGGCGAAGCCCCGTATTGGATATAATCGGCCACACCCATTTTGTATTTTTTAGGATCCCGGGTGGCAGATACCAGATCCACAATATATTCTTTGAGTTTTTCATCCACATAAATCTCATCCATCAACCCGCTCATGATGGAAAGTTCATCGCAGTTGATGACCGGAAATATGGGCTCCGGCTGTGAAAAGCTGACTTTCTTGAGAATTTCAAGCTCCTCTGCCTTGTCCGGGTAGCCCACCAGAACTTTAAGCATAAACCGGTCCACCTGGGCTTCGGGTAAGGGATAGGTCCCTTCCTGTTCAATGGGGTTCTGGGTGGCAAGGACCAGAAAAGGAGACGGCAGAACAAAGGTTTCATCGCCAATGGTCACCTGCTTTTCCTCCATGGCTTCAAGAAGGGCGGACTGTACCTTGGACGGCGCCCGGTTGATTTCATCGGCCAGGATGATGTTATTGAACAAGGGGCCTTTTCGCGTAACAAAATCCCCTGTTTTGGGACGATAGATTTCTGTGCCTGTCAGATCTGCAGGAAGGAGATCCGGGGTAAACTGGATTCGCTTGAACTCTGCCTGTACCGCCGATGCAAGGGCTTTTACCGCCCGAGTCTTGGCCAGCCCCGGAACCCCTTCGATGAGAACATGTCCGCCGGTCAAGAGCCCTGTCAAAAGACTGTCGATAAGCTTTTCCTGCCCTACAAGCTGTTTTGAAATTTCTTTTCGAATGCGGCTGATGAGCAGGTGGCTTTTTTCTATTGATTCTTTGATCTGTTCCATAATCCTCTGCGCCCATAATCTTGAAATTAATCAAACCTGACAATACTGTCCACAGGAATTTTTAAAATAATAGGGCAGGTTCCTGAACTGTCAAGAAGAGAACCCGGTAAGGGATTTTCCTTTATGCCTTACCGGTTGATCAGTTGATCCGTATAAATGGAAGAAGTGACTTTTACCAGCTTGTGAATATGGTCCCGGATGGCTTTTTTATTCTTCAGCGGATAATTTCTAAAGGTCATTAATATCCCTGCAAGCGAGGCGATGAAACAATGGGCATGTAATCTGACGCTCCCTGCTTTTGCGCCGTTTTTAATCAGGAGCTGTTCAAAAAGATCGAAAAAAATCTTGGTCACGGAATCAAACCTGCCCATGACCGGGTTTGTAAGATTGTTCTTCAGCATAAGATAGGTCATCATCTGGAAAGTGGACTCATTTTCAATGAGGTGATCCACAAAGGCAAGGCCAAAGTCTTCAATCCCTGCCGGTTTCTCTTTTTGGACCATGTCTTTGAAGGCTTTGCTGGCTGTGGCAATCTCCTGAAAAAATGCTTCATGAAATAATTCTTCCTGGCTTTCAAAATAGCGGTATATGGTTGCCGGTGAAATTCCTGCCTCCACTGCGACTTCCCGCATACCGACCTCATAAAAGGTTTTTTTTGCAAACAGTGCCAGAGCCGACTCAACAACTATCTGTCTTCGTGTTTGTCTTTCCTTTTCCTTTAATTCTGCAAATTTTGATTCAGTCACGGCCTTTTACCCCTTCCTCTACATTTATGAATTCAGCAAAATAACCTTGACTTATCATTTGTTTTTTCTTCTGACAAGGCAAAAAATATGGATCTGCAAAGGATTTAAACGCTGCCTTGTCATACCTTGAATGTCTCTACGATTTTTTTCAATTCCTCTGCCATTGAACTCATTTTGCTCGCACTCTGCATGACAAGATCAGAGCTTTGTTTCATCTGACCCGTGGCGGAATTCACTCCCCCTATCTCACGGGTGATGCTCTCTGCCACGGCCGATCCCTGGCTCACATTCCGGTTGGCATCCTGGATACCCACGGACAGACTTGAAATATTGCTGACAATTTCCTGGGTGGCGGCGGACTGCTGGGTTACTGCCGCGGCAATGGTGGAAACAATGTCATTGACATCGCTGATCACGCCTGACACTTCCTGTATAGCAGTCAAAGTTGAATCTGTATTGTTCCGGACGTTGTCAATCTGGCTTCTGATGTCATTGGTGGCGGCAACGGTCTGATTGGCCAGCTCCTTGATCTCGTTTGCAACCACGGCAAATCCTTTCCCGGCTTCTCCCGCCCTTGCCGCTTCAATGGTGGCATTCAAGGCTAAAAGATTGGTCTGGTCGGATATTTCCGCTATGGTATCCGTCACTTTTCCAATGGATTGGGCAGTCTTGTTCAAAACAGACATACTGTTTTCAACTTCGGATGTTTTTAAAGCAGCATTTCCGGATATGGCCCTTGCCTTTTCGGCATTTTTGGAGATTTCATTGATGGTGGCATTCATCTCCTCTGCCGCCGAGGCAACCATATTGGCGTTGGTTGAAGACTCCTCCATGGCCGCTGCCACGGAATTCAGCTTTGAACTCATGGCTTCTGCTTCAGCAGTGACCTTTCCTGCCATATCAGAGGTGCCGTTGGCATTCTTTGTCATGTCTTTGGCTACTGAAACAAGTTCGTTCGAAGACACATCAATATTCTGGGAATCTCTTGACAACTGCTGAATGATTTTCTGAATCTTCTCCATGAAAAGGTTAAACAGCTCACCTAAAGTAGCCAATTCGTCCTTTGAAGTGATGTTGATCCGTTTTGTCAAATCTCCCTCTCCTTTTGCCACGTCTTGAAAATTAGCGATCATGGCGTTAAGAGATGAACCGATACCGAATATGATGATGAGGCAGAGGACTGCGATCCCTATGAAAATAGCCCCTGAGATAAGGATCATTTTAATAATTGAGGCTTTGACGTTTTTGTTAATTTCGTTTGTTATATCTGACTTTGTGGCTTCAATATTATCAATATACACCCCTGTACCGATAAAATATTCAGTTCCCGGAATCATCTGGGCATAGCTGATTTTAGGCGTGTCTTTTCTGTCCGGCTTGTCCCATAAATAGAACACATATCCCCCTCCTTTCTGAGCCTGCTCCAGGAGTTCGCGTATAAAATACACGCCATTTTTATCTTTTATATCTTTCATGTCTTTCCCGATAAGACTTTCGTTAATATGCGCGACCGATGCCATGCCCTTATTAACAAAAAAATATCCGGATTGATCTTTCTCAAACCGAATTCCCTGAATTGCCTTTCTGATAATTGAAATTTTTTCTTCCTCGTTTTCCACACCCTTAACCATATTGGAAATGGATAGAGCCAGAGAATGGGTGGCGACCTTGATCTTGTCCTTCTGGTCTTCCAGCATGGCCTGGCCTGTTTTTTCAATGGCCAGGTCCCGGGCCCTGCGGCTTCCGTCAAATGCAAACCAGATCATGATTAAAAAAAGAACCAGGATAGACACAATAATTAAATACATTCTTCCCTTAATACTGATACGGTTTAACATAAAATTCTCCTCTTTTTAATAAAAAAATCCGAATGGAACCTATTCTCGCATATTTAAAAGAAAAATCAAGTATGAATCCGGCGGATATTGACGATTCCAATTCGAATTGATATAAATGCCTTTAGTTTTTGAAAAAAAGGTGCCTGCTATGGAAACGATTATTATAAGAGACAAATTTGATTTTGAGATCGGCTATCTGACCAAAAGCCCCTGTCTGACCTGCAAGAGCAGATCAGAGCTTCCCGTGTGCCATGCCGAGTGCCGTATTCTCGACAAGATCCAGACCCTGCTGGCCAGGGGAATCTCCTGTCAGGCCTCTTCCTATGAGAGTTAACAGGTTTTGACAGCCGGTCTTTTCTCTGAAACATCCCATTCGCTTGTAAAAAAGCATCTGTCCCAAACCCTTTTCAAAAGCCTTCATGGTCTTAAGACCGGCTCCGGATTTACCCTTGAAAAAGCCATCCAATCCGGCATCAAAAACCCGGACAGCACCATCGGCATTTATGCCGGGGATGCCGAATCCTATCAGGTGTTTGCAGCTGTCTTTGATCCCATTATTTCCGAATACCATCATTTTCCCAAAGGCAAAGACCATGTATCCGATTTTTCAAAACCAGATCTTCCCCCGATAGACCCTGAGGGTAAATACATTCTTTCAACCCGGATCAGGGTCGCCAGAAATTTAAAAAGCTATTCTTTCCCCCCCCACATCTCTTTATCCCGAAGAAAGGACCTGGAAAAAAAAACAATATCTGCTTTGGGATCACTGAAGGGTGATCTTGCAGGAAGATATATGTCATTGGCCGACATCAAAATAAAACAACCCGAAAGCAAAGTCCTTGTCTTTGAAAAAGGAGACCGGTTTCAGGATGCGGCAGGGATAAATTCCGATTTCCCGGAAGGCCGGGGGGTGTTTTATTCCTCTGACCGACAGCTTGTCGTCTGGGTCAATGAAGAGGACCATTTAAGAATCATGAGCCTTGAAAAAAGCTCAGACCTTTCAAACACGTATAAGCGTCTTTGCCGGAGTCTTCAGGCTCTGGGCAGGCAGCTTGATTTTGCACAAGACAACAGGCTCGGATATCTGACCTCCTGCCCCACCAACCTTGGAACCGCCATGAGGGCCGGGGTCCATATCCGGCTTGAAAAGCTGAACCGGGAAAAAAAAACCCTCAACCGCCTGGCCAAGGAATATCACCTTCAGATCAGGGGAACCCGGGGTGAAAAAACAAAGGTCGAGAACGCCGTCTTTGACATCAGTAATGCCGAAAGACTGGGCATCAGCGAATCCGATATCATCAGAAATATTCATAAAGGGCTTTTGGCCGTCATCAATGCTGAGATAAGCCTTTAGAGTTCATGGGCACTCCGGTTTTTTTTCAGCTGCTGCATTTATTTTACAGCTGGTTAATGAATGCTGAAACTTTTTACGGCAGATCATAGTCCAAAACCGGTAAATCCGAACCTGATAATACCAGGATTCCAACTGCCATATCCCGAGGCAGGGGATAAGATATTTTTTAGATCCATTTTTGGGAATTTGTGTTTCCCTATTATTGCCGATTTTTTCCAGCAGCGCCAGTAAAGGCAGCACAGAATCGAACCACCGGGTCGGGTGAGTTCAGATGAGAAAACAGGGTTATCAGAAATTCCTAAGACCAGCAGATTTATAGCTCTGCCGCATAAACACAGCGGCAAATAAAAGGGTCGCCAGCTCTGCCAGCGGATAGCTGGCCCAGATCCCTGCATCCCCCATGAATAGGGGAAGAACCAGGACAAACAGATTAATCAGCAGCAATCCCCTCAGGGAGGCAACAACAAGAGAAATCAGGGCATTCCCCATGGCGGTAAAATAGGCTGTGATCAGAATGTTGAACCCGTTCAGCAGAAAAGCAGCGGCAAAGAGGCCAAATGCAGATCTCGCAAGGATGATGATGTTTTCGTTTCCAAGGGAGAAAGAGGCTGCAATTTTTGTGGATGAAAAAAGCACAACCGCCCAGCAGAATACCCCCGCGACAAACCCAGAGATAAGAGCTATTTTCATGATCCGTTGGATATGATCCGTTTTTCCGGCTCCGAAATCGTATCCCACAATGGGACCCAGCCCCATGGCAAACCCTGTAATGATCATCATCTGAACAAATGCAACATAGCCGACAATGGTATAGGCCGCTACGCCGTCAACACCCAGGCGGGATAAAATGACCCGGTTAAACACCCATGTGGTAAACCCGATGGAGAGCTGCCCAATCATTTCAGATGAACCGTTAAACAGAATCCGGCCCATATCCTGCCACACCCAGGAAAACTTTACAAACCGTAAGACCGAGCGGCCGGATAGAAAATACAGGATTCCGCAGCTCATGGGGATCAGGACCGAAATCCCTGTGGCCAGGGCAGCTCCGTAAAGACCCATGCGGGCAATCATGAGATAATCGAGAACTATATTCAGTGCATTCCCCGCCACTCCAAAAAAGAGGGAAAGGCCCGGCCTGCCTTCCGCCCTGATGAATATGGAAAAGATAATATTGATCATCATGGCCGGGTAAAACCAGAGGATTGTGCCCAGATAGGATTTGACAAAGGTGTGCAGGGCCGGGTCTGTATTCAGTTTTTCAAGAACAGGATCAAAAAAGGCAGCGCATAAACCCGTCAGACCCATGATCATGATGACGGCAAGCGCAAGAGTGGACGAAAAATACCCGGCTGCCTCATCTTTTTTTCCTGCGCCCAGGGAGTGCCCTGTCTTAACAGCGCCCCCCACACCGATCATAATGGCGGTTCCCAGAAAAAGATAGAGAACTGGCAAGGTCAGGGTTACCCCGGCCAAGCCCTCTTTGCCGATGATATTGCCGATAAACAACCCGTCTATGACCACAATACCCGAGGTCAGCAGCATTCCCAATATGGCTGGAACGGAATACGAAAAAAATTGAACAACCGGTTTTGATTCAAGATGACTGAAATTGTTTTGCATCATAATAGCCTCCTTGTTTAAACATGAGGTTAATCTATCTGATGCAAAAAAAACTTACTTCTGAATTTGAGCCCTGTTTCCCGGCAAAACCGGGATGCACAGATCCATCACAACCCGGATGCCGGATTCTGTTTCCGAATGATATCGTTCAAAGCAGAGTCCCGGTCCCATGATATATCCGCGATGGGGCATCCACACGGCAAACAGATCATTGTATATCCGGCTGAGCTCGCTGACAGGGCCGTCAAAAAGATAACAAAGGTAAGATCCCCCCGGGATCCTGCGAAAATTTTGATCCCCCAGGTTTGACGACCGGGGAACTCCGGCACAAAGATCATACAGGCATCTGTTCTCGCCCACAATCAGCGGGTCATCATAGGAGATGCCATAGAATTCGACAGGAGAACCGGGAAACAACCCCTGAATTTTTTCACAAAAGGTCTGCCAGACATGGGGAAGATCCTTGTAATGGCCCTTAAACCGTTGATACATGAGGTTTATATCCGGGATTTCTTCAAATGAAACCTGTTGGTCCATCTGCTTTAAAAGCGCTTTTGGTTTGTTCTTCTGCAAGTCTTGAATTCGTTCAAGAACCAGCCGGATCCAGGGTTCCAGAGGCAGTCCGGGGCAGGCACGGAATTGGGAAGGAGAAAGGCCGTAATGCTTTTTGAACAGCACGGAAAAATTTGAAGAACTGTAACCCAGTTCAGCTGCAATATCCGTAATACTGAGATTCGGGAATTTGATCAGCTTAAAGGCTGCGGTCTCAAGGCGCAATCGCTTGATGAAGCTGTAGATGCTTTCCCCGGTGACGGATTTAAACAGCCGGTTGTAATAATATCGGGAAAAGCAGCAGTGATCGGCAATCATGTCAACGGTCAGCTTTTCAAAAACATGATCAACAATAAAATCCACACCCTGATTAATAATGGTAATATGGGTTCTGTTCACCTTTTCTGATCACCGGGGTCATGAGCCAATCAGGCCCTGGACATGTATTTTCTTGTTTCGGTGTTGACTTTGACCATTTCCCCGGTTTCAAGATAATCCGGGATCTGGATCTCAAGACCATTGGAAAGGGTTGCCGGCTTGGTCCTTGCCGTGGCGCTGGCTGATCTGATGCCGGGCGCGGTCTCCCGGATTTCAAACACAAGGGTGGTGGGAATCTCAAGGGCGACCATGCCGTCATCGATAAAAACGCCGACAAGTCCTTCCATCCCGTCCGTGAGCCAGACAAGGTCATCTTCGATCACGTCGGCTGAAATCATGTACTGGGCATATTCCAGGTTATCCATAAAAACATGAAAATCGCCGTCCGGATAAAGATACTGTACCGGTTTTCTCTGGAGGGCCACTTCATTCAAAGGATCATTTCCTTTGTAGCTTTCTTCATATTTCTGCTTGGTCCTGATATTGGTGAACCTGACCTTGTAAAGGGTAACAGCCCCCCTTGCCGAAGGTGTTTTAACATCAATATGTTTAACCACATATATTTCGCTGTTGATTTCAACAACATTCCCTTTTTTCAAATCACAGGCTTTTAGCATAATCCTATAAACTCCTGAAAATAAAATTTCTTCATTGCAAAAAAACAGATTATCAATACCATTTATAAGAAAAATTTAAAAGCCTCTTCGATACTCCATCAATCAACAATCAAGAGCTTAACCCCATCCTTTGTGTAGGACCTGTGCGCATCAGTGTGATCCGCCACCAGATAACACATGCCCGGCTTTAAGGAAAATTTTCTTCCGTCCTTTAGTTGGGATTCAAATTCTCCGTTCAACACAAACACAGCATGACCCTTTTCACACCAATGGTCTGCCAGGTAACCAGATGAATATTCCACAATCCTGATCCGAACGTTTCCCTTGTTTACGGTTTTCCATAATGCCTTGCCCGTGACTCCGGGATGTTCTTCAGCAGCCATATTCTCCAGATCAAATACCTGAAACGGTATCTCTTTAATCTCCATTTCTCTCTCCTTTACTTGCCCCTATTCCCTTCACAAATCTACAGTTCCAGGGGCTTAAACCCAAATTTTTTATATAAGGCGCGGGCAGGCTCTAAAAAAGACATTAAAACGGTTTCCAGGCTTTCTCAAGCCTTTCAGATCCAGTGCATGCGAGATAAGCTCCGCACCTTTACTGACATCTTGTTCAACAAAGTTTCTTGAAGTCCATTTTCACCATAAAGGCATCCGTAACTGCATTGGTTTTCTGTTATTCCATGGTTACACCATAGCAGAGCCATTTGAATACTTCCCGGGGCCTGGCCGGGACATCTTTTCCCATCCTGACCATAAAAATATTTTCCGGCTCGAGGCAGACATTGGGCTCGTTGGTGGATAATTTTTTGAATCCGAAACCGCTAAACAGCCGGATCAGCATATCCCGGTATGATTCGGCGTCAAGCCCGGTGCGGGACATGTCCCATATCCACTTGTAAGATACCAGGTACAGGATTTTTTCTTCCAGGCCCGGGTCTGCCATGAGCTCCGATAACAGTTGCAATGCCACTCCCTGCTTTCTGAATCCGGCAGCAACCTCAACAGCTTCCAGTTCCATGACGATTTTCCCGTCCATGCCTCCCCAGCGCTCTTTGGGGTCAGGGGCATCCAGGGCGGCAAACCCGATAATGAGCGCGTTGTTCAGAATGGCAAGGGCAACTCTTCCGCCATGGCCCAAAATTCGCTGGAGAGTTTCCTTTTTTGTAAATATGGATTTGTGAAGGGCATCGTTTTTAAATTCATCGGCAAGCTCAATATCATTCAAGAATTCGGCCGTCAGATGTGATTCAAATCGTATTCCCCCGGCATTCGTGCGGGTTGTCATGGTTTTTCCTGCCAGTGTGTCCTCTGTGTTGAGCCGCTATCTTAAATTAGATATCTCCTTCATTCAAGGAGATTTTTTCTGACGCGGGCCGGTTACCGATCTTGCCTCCCAGTTGAGGCCTGAGTATCAGAATAAATATAAAATGGGGCGAAACAACCTTACAGACAGGGGGCATTGCATGTGATGAAAAATTAAACAGCTTGGGATCCCTTGAAAGGCTCCTTAGATTATGCTGTGTTACAGGAAAGTAAAAGCAGGACCATTTTGGCCCTGCTTTTTAACAATATCTGCGAAGTGTAAAAAGAGATGGAAATCAGATAAACGTTTTTCTAATCATCAAACCCGCTTCCGTCTGGTATCCCGTCTCCTGAATTTGGCGCAGGCCCTGGTGACTCCCCGGAATCGCTATTGGGGCCACTGTCCATTCCGCTCCCGTCACTGATTCCGTCACCTGAGTTGGGAGCAGGCCCACTGGCAGAAAAAACAGGGCCTGCGGCAAAAACCAAGGCAAAAAGAATTGTAAATAAAGCAATTAATTTTTTCATAAGCTGCTCCTTTTAAATGGTAGGGGTTGCTATTATTATTGAAACGTATGTTCAGCAAAAAGGTTACAGATTTTTTTATGCAGCATACAGTTTATATTTGAAATAGTATCCAACCTGCTGTGACTTTAATCTTGATCACAAAATTCCTATCACCAATTGTTTCCCGTGCAAAGAGATATTCAAATCAGGCAAAGCAGACACCGCAGATGCCCGCTCCCATGAACAACAGCATGGACAGATTAATGGCGGCAAAGGCAGCCGGCAGGGCGCCTTTTTTAAGCATGGCGGCTGAGACAAAAACAATAATGACCAGGGCGTTGATGAAAGACAATGAAATCAGCACAGGGCTGTTCAAAAATCCGTTCATGGAAAAGAGCAGGATGGAAAGGCTGTAAAGGCTGGTCCAGATCAGGGCCTGCAACCGGATTTCGGTTTGCGAAAAAATCTTTGAAAAACAGGGGTAGGCCTTGGAGGAAGATAAGGTTGCTCCATTTTTCATGAGGATGATGAAAAAATGGGGGATCTGCCACAGGCCGAACACCAGCATGAGCAAAATGATTTTGGGATCAAGGGGATTGCCGCCGGCTGCAGACCACCCCATGAGCGGAGGGAGCATGCCGCAGAGGCTTCCGGGAAGGATCGCCGTCAAAGATCGTTTTTTCAGAGGGGTATAGAGACCGTTGTAGCAGATCAGGGCTGCTGCCCCGGCCAGAGCCGGAAATGGGCCGCCAAAAAAAAATATGCCTGATAGCCCGGCCAGGATCAAAAGGATTGCCATGCCGGATGCATGGAGGATGGACACCTTGTTTCGAGGAAGGCTCCGGTTCCGGGTTCTTTCAAAAAAAGAATCAAATTCCCTGTCCTGGATATTGTTGAGGATGGCTGAACCCGAAGCCAGGAGAAACACAGAGACACCCAAAAAAAAAGACTCAAGAAAAATTTTACGGCTGGCCATGACATGGCCGAAAACAGCGGAAAGACCGATATAGATGCAAAGATGTAATTTAAGAAGTTCAAAATAATGTTTCAGCGCAGGGGCTGAGACTTGAACTGCGTTTTCGGAAACACTGGTTCTGCTACCATTCATCTTCTTTGTTTACCCATTCTTCATATTCTTGCTTTGACACGACGCGGATCACCCCGGTCATTTCTGCATGGCCCGTACCGCAGAATTCCGTACACTGGAATGAATATTCCCCTTCCTTTTCCGGAAGAAACCAGGCATAGGTCTGAATTCCGTTCACGGCATCCACCTTGATCCTGAAGGCCGGGGCATAAAAGCTGTGAATCACGTCCACCGAGGTAATATTCAGTTTGATGGGCGTGTTTATCGGCACCACGATTTCATTTTCAGTCTCTTTTTCATTGGGATAATAAAAAAGCCAGGAAAAGGACTGGGCCGTGACCTCGATCTCCAGAGCGCCTGCCGGGACATTGCGAAGACCGGTATAGGCCCGCCATCCTGAAACAAACATGGAAAGGGCGATAAAGGTGGGCAGGGCAATCCAGACCGTTTCGAGCGCAAGGTTTCCCCTGATATCCGAGGGTATTTTATTTTTGCTCCGGCGATACCGGATCACAAACCATATCATGACAAGGGTAATGGCAAAGAGAAAAACAAAGGAAAACCCGATGATATAATAAAATGACTGGTCTACCAGGGTGACCGGATTTACGATATTATTCATATTTCAACCTCATCTGAAGGCAACATCCCAGAATATAAAACTGATCATGATAAACAGAAAAAAAATCGTTCCGAGAAAGGAGAAAACAAGCACCTTTCCTTCATATTTCATGTGCATGAAAAATAAAAGCACGATGGACCCCTTGACGGATGCTATCAAAAGGCTGATCCAGACATTGAAAACACCTAGATCGACATAGGAAACACCCACGGTGATGCCGGTGAACAAGATGAGCAGAAGAAAAACAGAAAACAGGGTCCTGTATTCCAGATAATGTGATGCATATGATTTTTCCATGGCCGATCCCCTTTCATATAATCAGGTAAAAGAGCGGAAAAATAAAAATCCAGATCAGATCCACCAGATGCCAGTAAAGCCCTGAATTTTCAAGCAGGGCAAACCGCTCAAAGGTCACTTTTCCCCTTTGGACATAGATAAGGCTGATCAGGAGCAGGGTCATCCCGATAATGATATGGATTCCGTGCAGCCCTGTTATGACGTAATAAAGGCCGAAAAACAAATTCTGGCCCTGGGGTCCGTCCGCAAGTGTTTCCGAATTGGGATAAATCCCGGCCTTGATTTTATGTCCCCATTCAAAATATTTGTTCACCAGAAAGGCAGCCCCGCAGATAAGGGCTGCAAAAAGGCCGATAAGGGTTGTTGTTTTTTCTTTTTTCTGTATGGCAGTGACGGCTGCGGCAACTGCAAAGCTTGAAAAAAGCAGGATCACTGTATTCATGAGGCCTATCATCCGGTTCAGTTCCCTGCCGGCCTCTTTAAAATCAAGGGCATATTTTGAAAAATAGACAGCATAGAGGACAAAAAGACCTCCGAACAGAATAATTTCAGTAAAAAGAAAAAGCCACATGCCCAGCTTTTTGCCGGACTCATCCGGATGGACAGACATTTATTCTCCTGTATCGTCTTTTGAATATCTTTCCACAACCCCGGTAAAATCATAGGGAAAGGCCAGTATCTCGGGTTCGGTAATAAAATTGTGCAGGGGCGGCGGTGAGGGTGTCTGCCATTCCAGTGTGGTCCCGCCCCAGGGGTCGGAAGAGGCATTCCTTTCTTTTCTCAGGGAAGAAATAAGATTAATGACCATTAAAAAGATCCCGGCAATCATAAAGGCCGCGCCAAACCCGGCATAAAAATTACCTGTCTCATACCGGGGCAGATAATCAAAATATCGTCTGGGCATACCCTGCAGCCCCAGAATGAACATGGGCACATAATGGAACATGAACCCGCCGGTCAAAAGGACGGCCCCGATATAGGCTTTTTTAAAATCATACATGCGGCCGAACATTTTGGGCCACCAGTAATGGAGGGCTGCAAAAAAGGCAAACCCGGTTCCGCCGAACATGGTGAAATGAAAATGGGACACCACAAAATGGGTGTCATGGACATGGATGTCGGGTCCCACAGCGCCCAGCACAAGGCCCGTCAACCCGCCCACGGAAAAAAGATAGATAAAGCACAAAGATAAAAACAGGGGCGGCGCCATCTGGATGGAGCCTTTGTAAAGGGTGGACACCCATGAAAACACCTTAATGGCGGATGGAATGGCCACCACAAAGGTCAGAAGGGAAAAGACAAAAATGGCGGTATCGCTCATGCCGCTGGTGTACATGTGATGGGCCCAGACAAGAGATCCTGCTATGGCAATGGCCATGGACGAAGCCACAATCGCCTTGTACCCGAATATGGATTTTCTTGCAAACACGGGAATGATTTCCGAGATCACGCCCATGCCGGGCAGGATCATTATATAGACGGCCGGATGGGAATACATCCAGAAGAGATGCTGGTATAAAATAGGGTCTCCGCCTTTGGCCGGATCAAACAGACCCACATTAAAATACCGTTCAATAATGACCAGGAGCAGGGTAATGGAAACCACAGGGGTGGCCAGGAGCTGAACCCAGGATGTGGCGTAGAGGCTCCAGGTAAACAGAGGGATCTGCATCCAGCCCATGTCTTTATGTCTTAAGCGGTGGATGGTGGTGATGAAGTTCAAACCCGTGAGCATGGAGGCCATGCCCAGAACAAAGGCGGCAAAAACCGCGGTTGAGACATTGGTTTTGGTGGCAATGGAAAACGGCACATAAAAGGTCCAGCCCGTATCCGGGAATCCGTCTGAAAAAAGGGAGACAATGGCAATAAAGCCCCCTGCCATATACAGATACCAGGACAAAAGGTTGAGCTTTGGGAAAAACACATCATCGGTCCCGATCTGCATGGGCAGAAAAAAATTCCCGAATATGGCAGGTATGCCCGGGATGATAAAAAGAAAAATCATGATGACGCCGTGAAGGGTAAATGCAGAATTATACATTTCCGCACTGAGAAATGTCTCCCCGACAAACATGAGTTCAAGCCTGATAAGCCCCCCTAAAAGAACGGCCAGCAGGAACCAGAAAAGGATGGAAAAAAGGTACATGATTCCTATCCGTTTATGATCCATGGTCAAAAGCCAGGACCGGATGCCTTTATATCTTGAAGGAGAAGGGGTTTCAAAAAATGACGCTGCAGCTTCCATGAAGGCCTCAATAACGCTTAATTGTTTTAATCAGGCAACACCTTGTCTGTCTCACGAGACAAATGTGTCTTTATCTTTTTTGTCTCTCTTTGAAGGGTACAACAGAAAAATGATAAATCCGACCAGCACAATCAGGACAAGTGTCCCGGTAATTCTGAACAGCTTGAATGCATAGGTTTTTTTCGCCGGGTCATAGTCAAAACAAAAAGACAGGACACCTCTTTTGATGGATATGCCGGGAGTTCCCTTTTCTGCTTCACTCAAGGCCATTCCGAGATCAAAGGGAAGAAAATTCGGGCCGTAGAGGTATCGGATGATCTTCCCATCCTTTGCAAGGACCACCAGGGCGGAGGGGTGGATATAGTTGTGCACTGCTTTTTTGATAAAATAAAACCCCAGGGAGTCTGTAAGTTTTCTAATGTTCTCCCCGTCGCCGGTAAGGTATGTCCATTTTTCCAGGGGGAACTCCCTTTTGATAAGGTTATTATAATTCTTTTTTGCACTTGCCGCATCTGTTTCATTTTCATCATCGGAAAAGCTTAACGTGATAACATTAAACTCTTTGCCAGGAACCTGGCCCACTTCGTTCAGCGCCTTGGCCAGGTCAGCCTGGAGAAAACCGCATATGGCAGTACACGAAAAAAAGATCGGCAATAAGACCACGGGTTTGTCAAAAAGCGTGTCAAGTCTTATCTCTTTTCCGGTCTCATCCTTAAATACGGCATCCAGGGCCGCAACACTTCCCAGCTGTTCATCGATCCTGACCTGGCCTGCAAGATCATTATCCGACAAGGTTTCAGTCAGGATGGCATGCTTGTGATCCTGGGGTTTGTCGTCAGGCTGGGCATGGGTTGCTCCCCGGTTCTGATGTGATTGCTCACCCTGGGTCTCAGCCATGCCGGATACCGGGAATATGAATACCGAGGTTAGAAAAAGAGCCGAAAACAAAAACCTGAATAAGATTTTCATCATTTGATCTTTTTGCTCTCACCGGTCTTGAAATTCACTTCATAGACCACGTGGAAAGGATGGCGGGTCTTGAATGAATCCTTGCCGGCGCCGTAAGCCAGCATTACTTTGCCAACCCCTTCAGCAGGAATGGGTTTGTCATATTTATCCCCTGAATTCAGCGGAATGGTAAAGGAAATGGTTGTAACGCCGTTTTCTTCTGTTCCGGCAGGATTTTTAACATCATTTTTGCCGCCCAGCTCTTCATCGCTTGAATGCCCTCTTTTGCGGTCACCGAAATGATCTTCGATTTTTACCTGTCCGTCTTTTACAGCACCGATAATGATACCGGCCCCTTCCATGGCATCTTCCGGGTCAAATCCGATGCCCACCCAGCCTTCGGTCTTTGCAGATATCTGGACATGAATCTCTTCTCCCTCAATGGTCCAGGAAAATGTAATATCCTTGGCTTCAAGTTTATGCTGATATTCCATTGCCGGAAGCGTCAGCGGAAGGCTTAAAAACAAAAGAGCAGGGAGGATGGCTGCAATTAGCTTTTTCATATTTTTTTCTCCTTGTTATCCGTATTGAAGTTCTCCACCTGAAAATCCAAGGCCGATGGCCAGAAGGACTGCCAGGACATAAAAAAAAGTGACTTTGTTAAATTTAGGGACTTCTGTGTCATCCATATATAAGATGGCAGCCATAAGAAGGGTCAGCAGAACGGCCAGCACCATTTTTAAAATAATAAGAAATTCCCATTGTCCGCCAAAGGTGTGCTGCCAGTCCAGATAGCCTGCAAAGGCCGTCGGGAATATGCCCAGAAGCCCAAGAACTATACAGTGATACCCTGTCCTTGCCAGAAATTTCAATTTAGGGATTAAAGATAAAATTCTGAACGTAACCGCCCCCATGACCATTCCCATAGGGATATGCGTCAATGCTGGGTGTAGCGGATGAGCGAATCCAATTTTGTTTAGAAACTCAAAAATTACTTCTGTCATGTGATCACCTTTAATTTGATTTTTTTTTGTTTCCCTGCTGTCTGACAAAGCAAATCCCGTGCCTGATTTTCTTTTGTCTGAACTTTATTTTTTTGTTTTCCGGTTGAGCCGGATGTTTTTCCTCTTTTAGACAAGCCGTCGCATCGGAAGACCTAATGTTTATAGATACGTTTAAGCCTTGAACAAGTCAAGAAAATTAACACCCCGGACCTCTAACCTTTAAAAGTCTTTTTTGATGAAAAAAAATGTTAGCTATGCATAACTTTTTTCTTGACAACTTATAATGCGTACTCATGTTATGTTTAACAAAGCAATATTTGCTGTTTGACCCAAACAATACAACATGGAAGGAGAATCCCATGAGTGAGCAAGATAGAGAACAGGATTATGTTGAAAGCGATAATGAAAGAGAAACCGGTCATGCCGACACAAGGCATCTGAATTTTGAATGTGAAACCTTTGATTCCATTGGCTGTGACACTGGAGTCGATGTAGCAGGTTAAAAAAACCTCGTTAATCTTATAATTTAATTTGCCTCCTTAAAAAAGGCAGCCGCAAGGAAAACTCCAGGCAGCTGCCTTTTTTTATTTGCACTGTGTTCCCCCTTGTATTTTGAGATCTTTATTCCTTTTATCTTTAAAGCTTGAATTATTAAAAAACTATGAAATAATCTTTGAGAGGCAAACTGCAATAAAACGGGTTTGAATTCAATCCATAACCCAGAAACAGGATCAACTCTATTTGGATGCAGCATGACCCAGTCCTTGATAAACAGCATATGCCAACGCCCCAAAGGCGTCATCAGCCTCATGGGCGGCGGCGGCAAAACAAGCCTGATGTTCAGACTGGCAAAGGAAATCTCCAGTGCCGGAAAAAATGTATTGACCACCACAACAACAAAAATCTTTTTCCCTGACCCAAGACTTTCCCCAAAAACCATCATTGCCCATTCATCGGAAAACCTGATTGAAACATCAAAACAATATCTTGAAAAATACCCCCATTTCTCAGCCGGAAGCCATCATGACAAGGCTTCTGGCAAACTACTGGGCTTATCCCCAATAATAATTGATTCCCTATGGCAGGCCGATCTTTTTGACTGGATCATTGTGGAAGCCGACGGTTCCCGGCAAAAATCCCTAAAGGCCTCGGCTTTACATGAACCCGTCGTCCCGGGGTCAACATCCTGCCTTATTCTTGTCATGGGACTGGACAGTGTCGGCCTCCCCCTTGATGAAGACCATGTGCACCGGGCCAAAATCTTTTCAGACAACACCGGGCTTGCCCCTGGAAGCCCGGTGGATGAACAATCCATTGCCGCTTCCATGGGTATTGAGATAAAAAAAGCTGCGGGTTTTTGCACGGCTTTTGATTTTCTCCTGTTTCTCAACAAGGCCGACACAAATAAAAGGATTGCCTCAGGCAGGTGTGTCGCAGGCTTTCTGAAAGATAATGGTTTTCTTAGCCGGATCATTATTGCTTCATTAAAAGATGATGCCTGTATAAAAGAAGAAATCAACCTGTCGAATTATATAAAGGAAACACCATGAAAAAAAACATATACCAGACAGCCTGTGATCTTATTTCATCCGGGCAGAAAATTATCCTTGCCAGAACCATCCGGCGTTCCGGCTCAACCCCAAGGGACGTGGGGTCCATGTGCATCATCACGGAAAATGGCGATCTTTTCGGGACCGTGGGCGGCGGACTCCTGGAATACCAGGTGCAGACCCGGGCCAAAACACTTTTCAAGGAAGAAAAATCTTTGATCTATCCTTTCCGCCTCACAGGCCAGGATCTGGCAGGGGCCGGCATGATCTGCGGCGGGGAAGTGGATCTTTATCTTGATCCGCTTTTCCCGGAAAATAAAGAAACCCTGTCCCTGTTTCAAACCATTGAATCAGAGGTTACGGCAAACCGCACGGCAAGGCTCATAACCCGGATTGAAGACAGCATCCCGGCTTTTGAAACAGGGTCCCGGATGCTCATAAAAGAGGATGGTTCAGTCATGGGTCATATTAAAGGCTTTGACCCTGAAAAATTGCCCGGGACCTGGAATGACCCTTTTGAACTGATTGCCGCCGACACAAAAGATGTTTCATTTTTTGTGGAAAACATCAGGCTGAACTCCCGGATCTTTCTTTTCGGAGCAGGCCATGTTTCGGTCTTTGTTTCCCAGCTTGCCAAACTCGTGGGATTCAATATTACGGTGATTGATGACCGGCCTGAATTTGCAA
Organism: uncultured Desulfobacula sp.; assembly: GCA_964619205.1. Lineage (GTDB taxonomy): Bacteria > Desulfobacterota > Desulfobacteria > Desulfobacterales > Desulfobacteraceae > Desulfobacula. The sequence goes on from CAZUDE010000003.1 coordinate 236,160, forward strand.
ACACAGAAAGATTCCCGGATGCCGACGAACTCATTGTCTCAGATTTCAACACTGTGTTTGAAAAACTGAAAGTGTCCAAAAATTCCTATATCCTGATCATCACCCGCGGACATATCCATGATAAAACCGTGCTGCAACAGGCCCTTTCCACACCGGCCGGCTATATCGGCATGATCGGCAGCACCCGGAAAAGAAACCTCATATATGAAGATCTCATAACCCAGGGAATCAAAAAACAAAGGCTTGAATCGGTCTTTTCGCCTGTGGGGTTGGACATCAATGCAGAAACCCCTGAAGAGATTGCCGTCTCCATTGTAGCGGAACTGATAAAAGTCAGGGCACCGGGGAAAAAATTAAAAAACATCATCTCATGACCATGTTAAAAAAAACCGCCGGAATCATCCTTGCCGCAGGCACTGCCAGCCGCATGGGAAAAACAAAGCAGCTCCTGCCCTTCCAGGGAACAACCCTTCTGGGAAGGGTCCTGGAGAATGCCGCGGCATCAAATCTGGATGAACTCATTGTTGTATTGGGGCATGATGCCGACAATATAATGAAGACTGTAGATTTTTCAGGCATGAGGGTCATCATCAACACAGAGCATGCAAAGGGGCAGAGCACATCCCTTATCAAGGGGCTTGACGCTGTTTCCGCTTCCTGCTTCGGAGCCATGTTTCTTCTCTCGGATCAGCCGCTGATCACGGCTAAGATTATAAACAGAATGATCACCGTGTTCCAGGTCTCGGTTGCACCCATCCTCATCCCCTTTTGCAATGGCCGCCGGGGCAATCCGGTGATTATTTCAAGATCCCTTTTCCCGCAGCTTTCATCTCTGTCTTCAGACACCGGGGCAAGGGTGATGTTTGATGCATATAAAGATTTAATTGAAAAGATCAATTTTGAAAATGATGCCGTCCTTTTGGATGTGGATACACCCCTGGATTATGAAAATCTTTTATCCCGGCCTTACCCCGATATCTGATAAGACATTAAATTAATTAAAAAAAGGGTTCCATTTTTCCATGTAAAATGATAAGGTACAATTTTTTTTAACGCCACAGGATTCATTCCTGTGGCTTTTTATTGATTTATGTAAGGAAGCAAAAGAATATGATTTGGGCAAACGACATCACCCTGGCCTATGGCAAACGGATTCTGTTTAAAAACGTAAATATTAAATTTGCACCGGGAAACTGTTATGGACTCATCGGCGCAAACGGTTCGGGAAAATCCACATTCCTGAAAATCCTGGCCAAAGACATGGAACCCGATTCCGGCGACGTCTTTGTAGGCCCGGAAGAAAGGATTGCCGTGCTCCGGCAGGACCATTTTGCCTTTGATGAAGAGACAGTTATGAATACGGTCATTATGGGCCATGAAAAATTATACCGGGTAATGGAAGCACGCAATGAAATCTATGCCAAGCCTGATTTTTCCGAAGAAGACGGCATCCGCTCCGGCACCCTGGAAATCGAATTTGCCGAGATGAACGGCTATGAGGCAGAATCTGAAGCCGCCGTCCTTTTGAACAGCCTCGGGGTTGCCGAAGAAAAACTCCAGAGCCGGATGAAGGAACTGGACGGCGGGGAAAAAGTCAGGGTGCTTCTTGCTCAGGCATTGTTCGGAAACCCGGATGTTCTCCTCCTGGACGAACCCACCAACAACCTGGATATCAAATCCATTGCCTGGCTTCAGGATTTTCTCGGGCGATTCCAGAATACGGTCATCGTGGTATCCCATGACCGCCATTTCATGAATGAGGTCTGCACCCATATTGCCGACATCGATTTTTCAAAAATCTCAGTCTATGTGGGGAATTATGATTTCTGGTACCAGGCCAGCCAGCTGAACCTGAAACAGAAACTCTCGGAAAATAAAAAGGTGACGGAACGGGCCAATGAACTCAAAGCCTTTATTCAGAGGTTCAGCTCCAATGCATCCAAATCAAAGCAGGCCACATCCCGGAAAAAACTCCTGGAAAAAATGACCATTGAGGACATTCCCGTGTCTTCCAGAAGATATCCCTTTATCGCTTTCAAGCCCGAACGCCCCTGCGGCAACGTCATCCTGGAAGTCAAAAACCTGAGCAAAACCATTGACGGGGAAAAGGTGCTGAACAATATCAGCTTTACCGTGAACGCCAAGGACAAGATCGCCTTTGTGGGCAAGAGCAGTGTTGCAAAAACCACCCTCTTCCAGATTCTTGCAGGCGAAATGGAACCGGACTCCGGGTCTTTTACCTTTGGGGTCACCATTACGCGGTCTTATTTTCCAAAAGAGCACAGTAATTTTTTCACCGGGAACATGAACCTGATCAGCTGGCTGCTTCAATTTGCTCCTCCCAAAGAAGGTGAAAGCTTTGCCAGGACCTTCCTTGGCCGAATGCTGTTTTCCGGTGACGAGGCCACCAAGAAAATCAATGTGCTGTCAGGCGGGGAAAAAGTTCGCTGCATGCTGTCAAAACTGATGCTGGCCGAATCCAATGCCCTGATCATGGACGAACCCACCAACCACCTGGATCTTGAATCCATCACCGCCTTGAATGAAGGCCTGATCAAATTTCCGGAGGTCATTTTATTCACCTCGCATGACCATGAATTTGTCAATACCCTGGCAAACCGGATCATTGAAATAACCCCAAACGGATTTATCGACCGGCTCACGACCTTTGACGAATACATTGAATACAAAGAAGCAAGAGCCCTCACTGCCATTTAAATTTATCTTCAGGGCTGTCATATCCTTATTCCGTGCTTAAATTGATTTTATAAACCTGTTGAAAAGGGCATGCCGTTTCCAAAAAAGGCATGCCTTGAAAGTGAGGTTGATAATGTTGATGAAAGCAAAAAACCATGTCTTATCAGAGACTGATATAAGGTTTGACAACCGATTCGTAAGGGAACTGCCCCCAGACCCTGAAATTGAAAACAACCGGCGCCAGGTGCTTGGCGCTGCTTATTCCCGGGTCATCCCGAAAAAAGCTGCTTTGCCAAAGCTTGTCACCTATTCAAAGGAAGTTGCAGACCTCCTTGGGTTTACAGAGGCCTTCTGCAACTCCAATGATTTTTTAAAAGCCTTTTCCGGCAACCTTCTTCTGCCCGGAATGGACCCTTATGCCGCCTGCTATGGCGGTCACCAGTTTGGAAACTGGGCAGGCCAGCTCGGAGACGGCAGGGCCATCAACCTGGGGGAAATTGTAAACAAACACTCGGGCCGTCAGGTATTACAGCTCAAAGGGGCCGGTCCTACCCCCTATTCCAGAACCGCCGACGGCCTGGCAGTGCTCCGGTCTTCCATCCGGGAATTTTTATGCAGTGAGGCCATGTTTCACCTCAGGGTCCCCACTACCCGTGCCTTAAGCCTTGTCCTGACAGGAGAAAAGGTGGAGCGGGACATGTTTTATGACGGCCGTCCGAAACTGGAACCCGGCGCCATAGTCTGCCGGGTGGCCCCTAGTTTTACCCGGTTCGGCAATTTTGAAATCTTTGCCGCCCGTGGTGAAACAACCATCCTCAAGCAGCTGGCCGATTACACCATCCGAACCGATTTTCCCCATCTTGGCGAACCCTCTCCTGAGATTTATTCAAAATGGTTTAATGAAGTCTGCAAACTCACCGCCGACATGATCCTTGACTGGATGCGGGTAGGGTTTGTTCATGGGGTCATGAACACGGACAATATGTCAATAACAGGGCTGACCATTGATTACGGGCCCTATGGCTGGCTTGAGGATTACAACCCCGGATGGACCCCCAACACCACGGACGCCGCAACCCATCGCTACTGTTTTGGGAACCAGCCTGCCATGGCCCACTGGAATCTTGTGAAACTCGCCAATGCAGTTTATCCCCTCATCGGAAAGGTCGAGCCGCTTCAGGCGGCCATTGATTCCTTTGCAGAATACTATCAAAACGGTTGGCAGAACATGATGGCCCAGAAACTCGGTTTCAAATCCTTTCAGCCTGAAACCGATGAAACTTTGGTCAAAGACCTGCTGGAGATACTGACCCTGGTGGAAACCGATATGACCATTTTCTTCAGGAACCTCGGCCTTCTGGATATCGAAAGCCGGCAGACCGCTCCCATGGATATCAGCTCCCACCCCCTGATGGAATCTTTTTACATCCCCTCTCAAATCACGGAGGCCTATCTTGAGCAACTGCATGCCTGGCTTCACAGATATGCCCTGCGGCTGAAACAGGACAACCGGCCCCTTCATGAAAAACAAACCCGGATGAATCAGATCAATCCCAAATACGTGCTGAGAAATTACCTGGCCCAGCTCGCAATAGATAAAGCTGAAAAAAAAGACTTTTCCATGATTCATGAACTCCAGGAGGTCCTGGGCCATCCATACGATGATCAGCCGGGCAAAGAAACCTTTGCTCAAAAACGCCCGGACTGGGCGCGCAAAAGGCCAGGCTGTTCCATGCTGTCTTGCAGCTCATGACAGAATAAAAGGGTTTTCAAATTCTGATTGACAATACTTGAAAGGTCCAGTAATTTAAAAAACAAACCGGTTGGTATATTATTCTGATTCAGAGGGGGCCATGAGCACCAAAGGAGCTGAAACAAAACAGAGCATTATTCAAAAATCATTACACCTGTTTTCAGTCAAAGGGTATTACCACACCTCCATCAATGATATTTTGACTGCTGCAAACCTTACCAAAGGATGTCTCTACGGTCACTTCCATAGCAAGGAGGAAATCTGGCGGCAGGCATATGAAAAAGCTGTGGAAATATGGAAACAAATCGTTTTTGAAAACACAAAAGTCATAGATGACCCGCTGGAAAGAATCAAAAAGGCCCTGGACAACGATCTTAAAAATTATCTTGGTGCTGATGTCTTTAAAGGCGGCTGTTTTTTTCTAAATATGCTGGTGGAACTCTCCGGCCAGTCAGAGGCCATGAGCAGTTGCGTCTTAAACGGGATGATGGGGTTTTCAAGAGTTATAGAGGCCTGGCTAAAGGAAGCCCGGCAAAAAGATTTGATCAAACCAGACCTTGATATCACGGAAATCGCAAAATTCATTATTGTATCCATCAGCGGATGCGCAGCTCTTTATGCCTCAACCCATGACCCGGCCATATGGAAGCTGACCCTCTCCCAGCTCAATCATTTTATAGACGGACTCAGACCATAAAAAGGAGCCAAGCATGACAACAAACCCGGATTTCATCTCCCCCTGCGGACTTTACTGCGGTGTCTGCGCCATCCACATCGCCCATCGGGACAACAACGAAAAACTCAAAGAAAAGCTGATCAACCTTTACAAGGGCAAAACCCCTGGCAAAGGCACCCTCCCCAACAGCGATCAACTTTCAACGGACGATATCCAATGCAGCGGCTGCTGCTCCAACGATCTTTTCATGCATTGCATGCAGTGCGGGATAAGAGAATGCACAAAGGATAAAGGCTGCTCCGGCTGCCATGAATGTGATGAATTTCCCTGTCATCATATTGAAAATTTTTCCATGGCTGTGGGCAAAAAAGTCATATTGCGGTCCGTCCCTTATCGGCGGCAGTTCGGCACAGAAAAATGGGTCGAGGACGAAGAAGCCCGCTACCATTGCCCCCACTGCGGCAACAAACTGTTCCGCGGGGTCATGAGATGCAACCAGTGCAGGGCTGCGCTGGATCTGGATTAATTTTTTTCTTATGCCGTCATCTGCCCATGGCATGATGAAACCCGTTCAATTTAGTACTTGACTTGACCTCTTTATTCTCATAAAGAAATTGAAATAGAGTCAGACCTGTTCAATTTGTTGGCATTGCCGGACTCAATGAATCCGGTATTAAATATTCGACGAATGTAAGCCGTAAGTCAAACCAACCGTCAACAAGGAGGGACTATGAGAGCAAAAAAGTATGTATTAACCGAGCAGGAAATGCCGCGGCAATGGTATAACATTATGGCGGATATGCCGACTCCCATGGAACCGCCACTTCATCCCGGAACCGGACAGCCCTGCGGCCCCGAAGACCTTGCCCCGATTTTCCCCATGAACCTCATTGAACAGGAAGTGAGCACCCAGAGATGGATCGACATCCCCGAAGAAGTCCTGGACAAATACGCCATCTGGCGTCCTTCACCCCTTTACAGAGCATATAATCTGGAAAAAGCGCTGGACACCCCGGCAAGGATTTATTTTAAAAATGAAGGAGTCAGCCCTGCCGGCAGCCACAAGCCCAACACTGCCATTGCCCAGGCCTATTATAATAAGGTAGCGGGCACCAAACGCATCACAACGGAAACCGGTGCAGGCCAGTGGGGAAGTGCTCTTTCCATGTGCTGTTCATTCTTCGGGATTGAATGCAAGGTGTTCATGGTTAAAATTTCCTACAACCAGAAACCATACAGAAGGCTCATGATGGAAACCTGGGGGGCCAACTGCGTGGCCAGCCCCAGCAGTGAAACCAGATCCGGCCGCACCATCCTTGAAAAAAATCCGGATTCTCCCGGAAGCCTTGGCATTGCCATCAGTGAAGCTGTGGAACAGGCGGTTGCCGACGACAATACCAAATATGCCCTGGGCAGTGTGTTGAACCATGTCATGATCCACCAGAGCATCATCGGTCTTGAAGCTCAGAAGCAGATGCAGATGACCGGCGATTACCCGGATGTGATCATCGGCAGCGCCGGCGGCGGCAGCAATTTTGCAGGTCTGGCCATGCCCTTTGCACGGGACAAGATCCACGGGAAAAATATTGATATCATTGCTGTTGAACCCTCCTCCTGCCCCACCCTGACCCGGGGACCCTTTGCCTATGATTTCGGTGATACCGTCCAGATGACACCCCTTTTGCCCATGCACACCCTGGGACACAATTTCATACCCGAACCCATTCATGCGGGCGGATTAAGGTACCACGGCATGGCACCCATTGTGAGCCAGCTGGTTCTGGATAAAATCGTCCGGGCCGAAGCCGTCCAGCAGATAGAAACCTTTAATGCGGGTATCACCTTTGCCCGGTCCGAAGGATACATCAGCGCTCCTGAGTGCAACCATGCCGTTGCCATGACAATAAGGGAAGCCTTAAAAGCCAAGGCGGAGGGAAAGGAAAAAGTCATCCTCTTTAACTGGAGCGGCCATGGCCTTGTGGACCTTGGGGCCTATGAATCCTTTATGAGAGGCAAATTATCCGACCATGAACTTCCCCAGTCCGTGATCGATACGGCACTCAAGGATATTGCAGCCCTGCCCAAACCCCGGCAGGCCCGTTAAAAACATTATGGAATAAAAGTCTTTTGCCGCTGTTAAGCCTTGTCAAGGCGGCAAAAGACCTAATTTTAGATACAACATGAAACGGATATGACCATGACAGAAAAAAACCATGCCCTGACGCCTGATCCCCCAGAGGATGACGTTCAGATCCGCTGCCCAAGACTCGGGCATGAGATCTATTTTAACTATTGCCGCCATGAAAATTATGGCCTTCCCTGTTTTAAAACCCTTGACTGCTGGTTCAGCTATTTTGATGTCCATACCCATTTAAAGGAAAACATGAGTGAAGAAGATTTTGAAAAGGTCTTTCTGAATGCGGCAAGACCCAAAATCCACGCGCTCTTTGAATTGATCCAAAAATCAAAAGACCAAAAGGAAACCCCGGTGTGATATATTTAAAAAAGGCAGACATCCTGTCCGAGAAATTCCCTGTCCTGGATTTTTATCCCTTCTGCCTTAAGATTTTCCAGGAGACAAAAAACGTTTTCTTCAAAACCCCGGTCACCTTTTTCATGGGTGAAAACGGTACGGGCAAATCCACTCTGCTCAAAGCGCTTGCCTATCGATGCGGCATCCATATCTGGCAGAGCGAGTTCAATCTCAGGTTTGAACCCAATCCTTATGAAAATGATCTTTACAAGGCCATTGGCGTAGAATGGGAAAACGGCCCTGTCCCTGGCTCATTCTTCGGGTCCCAGATCTTTTCCCATTTTGCAAAAAATCTTGAGGAGTGGGCTGTGAATGACGCTGCCATGCTGAATTATTTCGGCGGAAAATCCCTGGTCACCCAGTCCCACGGGCAGTCTCTCATGTCCTATTTTTCCTCCCGGTATACCCTTAAGGGCCTGTATTTCCTGGATGAGCCGGAAACAGCACTGTCTCCTTCTTCTTTGATCGAACTGTTGAATCTTCTGATCAAAACCGCGAAACTCGGTCATGCCCAGTTCATCATCGCCACCCATTCGCCCCTTTTGCTGGCCTGTCCGGACGCCATGATCTACAGTTTTGACAGCCCTGTTGTGGAACCCGTCCGATATGAGGACACCTCCTATTATCATATCTATAAAAACTTCATGAACCATCCTGAAAAATACATCAAAAATGAATAACCCGCCTGGCATGGATTTAAAGACGGTAAGTGTTCCGGAAGAACTCTATCCTGTGTTTCTGAAAGCCCAGGACTATGTAAAAAAATATTTTTCAGAGGTTCAGAGCGACCCTGAAAAAGGAGTGATCAAATATTCAGGAGAGCGGTATATCCTGGTCCGGGCATCTGCCATGTCAAAAGAGCTTTTTGACATGATGGCCCTCATGTACAATGACAGGGGGAAAAATGAGGCAAGAGACCTTTCCTTTAATTTCCTGTTTGATATTGCCCATTCCATAGGCAAAGCCGATGCCAAATCTTTTTTTTTAAAAATGGGATTCACCACCCCCATTGAAAAGCTTTCAGCAGGGCCTGTCCATTTTGCCTATACCGGGTGGGCCTCGGTCAAAATTCATCCTTTATCCAACCCAAGACCGGATGATCATTATTATCTTATTTATGATCATCCCTATTCATTTGAAGCCCAGGCATGGATGGACAAAGGGGAAAAAACCGATTTCCCGGTCTGTGTCATGAATGCCGGATATTCATCGGGGTGGTGCGAAGAAAGCTTCGGCGTTCCCCTGGTCACGGCGGAAGTCGAATGCAGAGCCAAAGGGGACCGGCACTGCCGGTTTATCATGGCACCGCCCTCCAAGATCAAGGACCATATCGCCAAATACAGCAAAAAAGCCTATATCAAATATGAACATTACAACAAAATCGACATCCCTGAATTTTTCAAACGCAAACGAGTGGAAGATGACTTAAGAAGCCGCAAAGATCAGCTTGAGGAACTGGTAAAAAAAAGAACGGACAACCTGACCAAAGCCAATAAGGAACTTGAGGAAACCAATATCGCCATGAAGGTTGTATTAAAACAGATGGAACAGAAGGAGCAGGCTGACAAGGAAAATTTTCTGACCAACATCAAACATTCCGTCCTGCCGTATCTGAATGAATTATCCGGCACCGGTCTCAACGCGGAACAGAAAATCCTTCTGGCCCAGCTTGAAAAAAATATCAGCCGGATCACCTCCCCTCTCATCGGCAAGCTTTCATCAAAATATCTGAACCTGACACCCATGGAAATTAAAGTGGCAGGCCTTGTCAGAGACGGCGTTCCCAATAAGGAAATTGCCGAAACCCTGAATGTTTCCTTAAATACCATCACATCGCACCGGTATAAAATCCGAACCAAGCTTGGATTGAAGAACAAAGACTCAAACCTGCGCTCCTACCTCTTATCCCTTGAATAATGGTGATTTTGTATCACCATTCTCTCACTGTTTTTACAGACTTGACCTCTAGTTTATAACTTTCCTATAGAAACTGACCAGGATTTATTTTATTAATTTTTATTAATAAAGGAGAACCATCATGAAAGTCCTCATCAGCGATCCCCTGTCAGATGTAGGCATTGAAATCTTTAAAAACACGCCCGGCATTGAAGTCGACATCAAAACAGACCTTTCGCCGGATCAGCTTGAAGACATCATCGGTGTCTACCACGGGTTATCCATTCGAAGCAAAACCAGAGTGACTGAGGGCCTGCTTTCAAAGGCGAAAAACCTTAAGGTCATCGGCAGAGCCGGGATCGGTCTTGACAATGTGGACATTCCGGCTGCCACACGGGCAAACATTGCCGTCATGAACACGCCCCACGGCAATGCCGTTACAACGGCAGAGCATGCCATCGCCATGATCATGGCCTTATCTCGCCATATTCCCAAGGCGACAGCCAGTCTCAAGGACGGCAAATGGGAAAAAAAAGTCCTCAAGGGGCGCGAAATATTCAACAAAACACTGGGACTTGTGGGTATCGGCAATATCGGCAGCATTGTGGCAGACAGGGCCATGGGTCTTAGAATGAAAGTCATCGGCTGCGATCCCTATAAGAGCCATGAGGCCATCCAGAACCTCGGCATCCGGCCGGCCACCTTTGATGAAATCCTGGCTGAATCCGATTATATCTCCATCCATACACCGAAAACAACTGAGACCACCAACCTTTTTAACAAGGAAACGCTGTCAAAAATGAAACCGGGTGCCATGCTGATCAATTGTGCCAGGGGCGGTCTCATCAATGAAGATGATCTTCATGATGCCTTGAAATCCGGACATCTCGGCGGCGCAGCCCTGGATGTCTTTGCCACCGAACCTCCGGGAAAAATCTGTCTCATGGATCTGGATAATTTTATCTGCACCTGCCATCTGGGTGCCTCCACCCATGAAGCCCAGGAAAATGTTGCAAGGGATGTGGCCCTTCAGATGGTTGATTATCTGTTAACAGGAACGGCCCAGAATATCGTCAACCTGAAAAAATGATGTATCCTTTAAATCCGTCATTTTTTTAAAACCCCAATAAAAAGGAGAAGTTATGAGGACCAAAAAGTATGTGTTATCAGAAAAGGATATGCCAAGACAGTGGTACAACATCATGGCCGACATGCCCAATGGAATGGAACCTCCCCTGCACCCCGGAACCGGACAGCCCTGCGGACCCCAGGATCTGGAACCCATCTTCCCCATGAACCTGATCGAACAGGAAGTGAGCACCCAGAGATGGATCGACATACCCGAGGAAATCCTGGACAAACTCGCCATCTGGCGTCCTTCTCCTCTTTTCAGAGCTACCGGGCTTGAAAAAGCCCTTGGAACCCCGGCCAGAATATATTTTAAAAACGAGGGGGTTTCTCCTGCAGGTTCTCACAAACCCAATACCGCCATTGCCCAGGCCTATTACAACAAGGTGGCCGGCACCAAACGGATTATCACGGAAACCGGCGCAGGCCAGTGGGGCAGCAGTCTTGCCATGAGCTGCTCCTTCTTCGGGATTGAATGCAAGGTGTTCATGGTCAAGATTTCTTACAACCAGAAACCCTATCGCCGACTCATGATGGAAACCTGGGGAGCCAACTGTACGGCCAGCCCCAGCAATGAAACAGCAGCCGGCCGGTCCATCCTGGCAAAAACACCGGATTCGCCGGGCAGCCTCGGCATGGCCATCAGTGAAGCCGTTGAAGTCGCTGTCAACGACAAAGACGCCAAATATGCCCTTGGTTCAGTTCTCAATCACGTCATGATCCATCAGAGCATCATCGGTCTTGAAGCCCAGAAACAGATGGAGATGGCCGGGGATTATCCGGATGTGGTCATCGGCAGCGCCGGCGGCGGAAGCAATTTCGCAGGTCTGGCCATGCCCTATGCGCGGGATAAGATCGCAGGCAAAAAAATCGATATTATTGCCGTAGAACCGGCCTCCTGCCCCACCCTGACCCGCGGGCCGTTTGCCTATGATTTCGGTGATACCGTCCAGATGACCCCTTTGCTGCCCATGCATTCCCTGGGTCACAATTTTGTACCGGCACCCATCCATGCCGGGGGCTTGAGATATCACGGCATGGCACCCATTGTCAGCCAGCTTGTCCTGGACGGCATTGTACGACCGATATCCATTCACCAGCTTGAGACCTTTAACGCCGGTGTAACCTTTGCCCGATCTGAAGGCTATATCTCGGCACCGGAATGCAACCATGCCGTGGCTGCGACGATCCGTGAGGCCTTGAAAGCCAAAGAAGAAGGAAAAGAAAAAGTCATCCTCTTTAACTGGAGCGGTCACGGTCTTGTGGATCTCGGCGCCTATGAAAACTTTTTCAGAGGAAAACTGGCTGACCACGAAATCCCGCAGTCCCAGATTGATGATGCTTTAAAAGATCTTGAAGCATTACCCAAGCCCAGACAGGCGACCAAAAGATAAGATCTTTTAACAAATCCCGGAAGCTGCACCCTGCCAACTCATGCAGCTTCCGGGTATCTTTCCCAACCCGAAAAATTAATAAGGAACAATTCCATGCAAAAGAGGATCCATAATTTTAATGCCGGGCCTGCCGCCCTTCCCTTGCCTGTCCTTGAAGAAATCCAGAAATCGTTTTTGAATTTCAACGGCAGCGGCATGTCCATTACCGAAGTGAGCCACCGGTCCAAATGGTTTGAAGATGTTCTGAGTGATGCCGTTGAAAGGACCAGACGGCTTTTAAAACTCAATGACAAGTACCAGGTACTCTTTCTTCAGGGCGGCGCCAGTCTTCAGTTCTGCATGATCCCTTTGAATTTTCTTTCCGACGGAAGGAGTGCGGATTACGTAAATACCGGCACCTGGTCCACCAATGCCATCAAGGAAGCCAGAATCCAGAACAAACCCGTAAAAGTCGCAGCCTCTTCCGAAGACAGAAATTTCTGCTATATCCCGGAAAATATCCCTTTTAATAAAGATGCGGTCTATGTCCATCTGACCTCCAACAACACCATCAAGGGAACCCAGTGGGCATCCCTTCCCGATACAGGCAAAACCCCCATGGTCATTGACATGAGTTCCGATATCATGTCCCGGCCCGTGGACATGGCCAATGTCGGTATGATCTATGCCGGCGCCCAGAAAAACATCGGACCGGCCGGCGCCTGCATGGTCATTATCAGAAAAGACCTTCTGGATCTCTGCCCGGATAACATCCCCACCATGCTGAAATACAAGACCTTTGCCGATAAAAATTCCATGTACAATACTCCGCCCTGCTTTTCCATTTATACCATCCAGCTTGTATTGAAATGGCTGGAAGAAACCATTGGCGGCCTTGAGAAAATGGATTTGCTGAACCGTAAAAAAGCAGATCTTCTCTACAGTTTCATGGACAATTCAGGATTTTACAAAGCCACTGCTGATAAAGGTTCCCGGTCTTTGATGAATGTCACCTTCCGGCTGCCTTCCGAAGATCTTGAAAAGGCCTTTATTGCCAAAGCAACACAGAATAATCTCGGGGGCTTAAAAGGACACAGAAGTGTGGGCGGGTGCAGGGCATCCATTTATAATGCCACGGGTTTTAATGCTGTCAGCGATCTTGTCTCCTTTATGAAGGATTTTCAAAACCAGGCCTGATCATCAGCACTGAATCCTTAAAGTCTTTTATTTAAAAACAGGAGGCCCTGATTCCCATGAATGATTTCCCAATGGACATCGACATCATCACTGAACTGGGTGGCGTGAATTCTGTAGATAAAGCCATGGCGGTATTCCGGCAATATCTGGATAAACAACAGTTATCAAGGATTTCAAAATTCAAACACCCTGAAGTGTTAAAAAAAATTGCCAATAGCGTTGTGCTTTGCAACCCTGAAAGAGTGTTCATCAATACCGGGTCCCCGGCAGATAAAGAGTTTATCCGGCTCCTGTCCCTGACCAAAAAGGAAGAGGCGCCCCTGGCCATGGAAGGGCATACCATCCATTATGACCTGGCCGAAGAACAGGGCAGGATTGTGGACAGAACCTTTTATATTGCCAACCCGTCGGATCATGTCTCATCCCTTGCCAACCGGATGGACAGACCCACGGCCCTTGAACAGGTCAGATCCAACCTCAAGAACATCATGAACGGCAAAACCATGATGATAGGGTTTTACATGCGGGGTCCGGTGGGATCACCCGTGTCCAACCCGGCCCTTGAAATCACCAGTTCCGGCTATGTTTCCCACAGTGCAGAGCTGCTTTACAGGAATGCCTATGAAGATTTTGAAAATGAAATTGAATATTAAATGTAAACGAAGTATAAATTTACATAGA